>NZ_JAAMFI010000006.1 GCF_018437225.1 Fructobacillus papyriferae | reverse complement strand
AAGCATCTAAGTGTGAAACTCGCCTCGAGATGAGATTTCCCATCTAATGAATAGAGTAAGACCCCTCAGAGATGATGAGGTAGATAGGCTAGAAGTGAAAGTTCGGTGACGGATGGAGCGGACTAGTACTAATCGGTCGAGGACTTAACCAAAGAGTCAAATGAGTAAAGGGATATTTAAGGAAAAAGAGAAGTAAGGATTATTTAGTTTTGAGTGTAAAAGCTCAAAAGGTGTCGTGTTGATGGCAAAGAGGAACCACCTGTACCCATCTCGAACACAGAAGTTAAGCTCTTTAGCGCCAAAAGTAGTTGCCGGAACGCTGGCTGCGAGGATAGGACGACGCGATGCCTGTACATAGAAAACGAGGAGACTCGTTTTTATTTTTGGACGCTTAGCTCAGCTGGGAGAGCACCTGCCTTACAAGCAGGGGGTCACAGGTTCGATCCCTGTAGCGTCCATTGACTAAGGTCAAAAGCGCCGCGTCGGAGATCCAGCCGACTTAGCTCAGCTGGTAGAGCACCGCTCTTGTAAAGCGGGGGTCGAAGGTTCGAATCCTTTAGTCGGCATATTATGCGAACATAGTTCAGAGGTAGAACATCACCTTGCCATGGTGGGGGTCGCGGGTTCGAATCCCGTTGTTCGCTTGGAATGCCGGCGTGGCGGAATAGGCAGACGCACAGGACTTAAAATCCTGCGATGGAAACATCGTACCGGTTCGATCCCGGTCGCCGGCATTATGCACCTATAGCGCAATTGGATAGAGTGTCTGACTACGAATCAGAAGGTTGCAGGTTCGACTCCTGCTAGGTGCATCGTCTTCCAATCCAGAAGACAAGACGACGGTCTTAAAATGAAGGAACGGGACGTAGCTCAGCTTGGTAGAGCACCTGGTTTGGGACCAGGGGGTCGCAGGTTCGAATCCTGTCGTCCCGATGGCTGGAAACAGCGACATCGCGGTGTAGCTCAGCTGGCTAGAGCGTTCGGTTCATACCCGAGAGGTCGAGGGTTCGATTCCCCCTGCCGCGATAGACTCGTGCCGGACCATTAGCTCAGCTGGTTAGAGCAGACGGCTCATAACCGTCCGGTCGTTGGTTCGAGTCCAACATGGTCCATACCATGAAAAAATATGGAGGATTACCCAAGTCTGGCTGAAGGGAACGGTCTTGAAAACCGTCAGGTCGGGAAACCGGCGCGAGGGTTCGAATCCCTCATCCTCCTTAGGGCCAAGGCCCCACGAAAGATTAATATTATCGCGGGATGGAGCAGTTCGGTAGCTCGTCGGGCCCATAACCCGAAGGTCGTAGGTTCAAATCCTACTCCCGCAATTGGTCGCATGGTCTAGCTGGTTAGGACGCCTGCCTGTCACGCAGGAGATCACGGGTTCGAACCCCGTTGTGACCGTTCTTTTATATAAAAGAGATGGCTCTGTAGCTCAGTTGGTAGAGCAATGCATTGAAGCTGCATGTGTCGGCGGTTCGATTCCGTCCAGCGCCATAGGGGGAACCCTAAGGAAAAGTGATGCGAATGTAGTTCAATGGTAGAATTCCAGCCTTCCAAGCTGGCTATGCGGGTTCGATTCCCGTCATTCGCTTATGGGCCATTAGCTCAGTTGGTTAGAGCGCTGTGTTGATAACGCAGAGGTCCCTGGTTCGAATCCAGGATGGCCCACTAT
>NZ_JAAMFI010000005.1:0-2453 GCF_018437225.1 Fructobacillus papyriferae | reverse complement strand
GTTACGGGATTATCACCCTCTTTGATAACGCTTCCCAACGTTTTCACCTAAATGCTTACTTGGTAACTCAACGACAGTCCTACTACCCCAAGATGCAAGCATCCTGGTTTGGGCTCTTCCCGTTTCGCTCGCCGCTACTCAGGGAATCGATTTTTCTTTCTGCTCCTGCTGCTAATGAGATGTTTCAGTTCACAGCGTCTTCCTTCTAACCGTTATGTATTGGCGGTTAGATAACATTATAATGTTGGGTTTCCCCATTCGGAAATCTCCGGCTCATAGCGTACTTACCGCTCCCCGAAGCTTATCGTAGTTAGTCACGTCCTTCATCGGCTCCTAGTGCCAAGGCATCCACCACGCGCCCTTATTCACTTAACCACAACTTTAAAGTTGGATCAGTTTTATGAGTTGGTCTTTTAAGACCTGCGATTAAACCGTTCTTTTTAAAGAACTTGTGTTGTTTCTCGGTTTATTTAAGAATCAATTTCTTGATTTTAAAAGATTTTCTTGATTATTCAGTTTTCAATGTACAAGCTTGGCTACCTAAATAGCCAATGGAGAATATCGGGATCGAACCGATGACCCCCTGCTTGCAAAGCAGGTGCTCTCCCAGCTGAGCTAATCCCCCATACCCTTATCGGTAGAGTTCACACACTCAAAACTAAACAAAACTTTGACACAATTCAAATCGACATCTAAGTCACTGTAACGTTCCGGTTATCCTTAGAAAGGAGGTGATCCAGCCGCAGGTTCTCCTACGGCTACCTTGTTACGACTTCACCCCAGTCATCAGTCCTGCCTTAGACGGCTCCTCCCCGAAGGTTAGGCCACCGGCTTTGGGCATTACCAACTCCCATGGTGTGACGGGCGGTGTGTACAAGACCCGGGAACGTATTCACCGCGGCATGCTGATCCGCGATTACTAGCGATTCCGACTTCATGTAGTCGAGTTGCAGACTACAATCCGAACTGAGACGTACTTTAAGAGATTCGCTTACCCTCGCGAGTTCGCTGCTCGTTGTATACGCCATTGTAGCACGTGTGTAGCCCAGGTCATAAGGGGCATGATGACCTGACGTCGTCCCCGCCTTCCTCCGGTTTGTCACCGGCAGTCTGTCTAGAGTGCCCAACTGAATGCTGGCAACTAAACATAAGGGTTGCGCTCGTTGCGGGACTTAACCCAACATCTCACGACACGAGCTGACGACGGCCATGCACCACCTGTCACTTTGCTTCCGAAGAAGACACTAAAATCTCTTTTAGCTTCAAAGGATGTCAAGACCTGGTAAGGTTCTTCGCGTTGCTTCGAATTAAACCACATGCTCCACCGCTTGTGCGGGTCCCCGTCAATTCCTTTGAGTTTCAACCTTGCGGTCGTACTCCCCAGGCGGGATACTTAATGCGTTTGCTTCGTCACTAAAGGGCGGAAACCCTCTAACAACTAGTATCCATCGTTTACGGTGTGGACTACCAGGGTATCTAATCCTGTTTGCTACCCACACTTTCGAGCCTCAACGTCAGTTGCAGTCCAGTAAGCCGCCTTCGCCACTGGTGTTCTTCCATATATCTACGCATTCCACCGCTACACATGGAGTTCCACTTACCTCTACTGCACTCAAGTAAGACAGTTTCCAAAGCCATTCCACAGTTAAGCTGTGGGCTTTCACTTCAGACTTATCCTACCGTCTGCGCTCGCTTTACGCCCAATAAATCCGGATAACGCTCGGGACATACGTATTACCGCGGCTGCTGGCACGTATTTAGCCGTCCCTTTCTGGTATGGTACCGTCACTGTTTAAGCATTTCCTCTTAAACCCGTTCTTCCCATACAACAGTGCTTTACGACCCGAAAGCCTTCATCACACACGCGGCGTTGCTCCATCAGGCTTGCGCCCATTGTGGAAGATTCCCTACTGCAGCCTCCCGTAGGAGTTTGGGCCGTGTCTCAGTCCCAATGTGGCCGGTCAGTCTCTCAACTCGGCTATGCATCATCGTCTTGGTGAGCTTTTACCTCACCAACTAACTAATGCAGCGCGAATCCATCTTGAAGTGCTGCATGCGCAGCTTTTAACCTTGAAGCATGTGCTTCTGGGTTTTATCCGGTATTAGTCACTGTTTCCAGTGGTTATCCCAGGCTTTAAGGTAGGTTATTCACGTGTTACTCACCCGTTCGCCACTTACTTGGAAAGTGCAAGCACTTTCCGCTGTTCGTACGACTTGCATGTATTAGGCACGCCGCCAGCGTTCATCCTGAGCCAGGATCAAACTCTCATGTTGAAGTTTGAAGATTGCTCTTCGATTAAACTGGCTAGTTGCTATCTCTCGATAACGCCTATCCGTTTATTGTTTGTTACGAATTGACTTCGCAAATTTGTTAGATCTAGCTGTCATAGCTAAATCTCGTTACAGATTTGTTTGTTCAAAGTTTTGTTCAGTTTTCAATGTGCGTACCCGAT
>NZ_JAAMFI010000004.1 GCF_018437225.1 Fructobacillus papyriferae | reverse complement strand
CTCGCAAGTTGACTTGCTTAGCGCCGCCCCTCGTAAGGAACAATAATTAGTATACGGTCTTTGTTGCTTCAGGTCAATGCTTTTTTTGCAAAAAATAATTAAGAAAGTCTTTAGTCGTTTTGCTCCTTTGACAACTGGGCGTCAATTGCTTGTTTCGTTTTTTCCCAGTCATCATTTTTAATCACCAGCGCCTTATTTTCGAAAGCTTTTGGTAAGGCCAAGTCCCGTTTGAATTCTGCTGAGGATAAGCGCTGAACAATCGCTTTTTCATCATCCCCCCGGGCAATCAAACGCGAACGAAGCTCGGCCACGTTTGAAACGGTAACATACCAAAGCCAAGCTTGCTCCCCCAACCTTTCTTCATAAGTTTGCCCTCCCTTGGTATCCAATACAATGGAAACAAAGGGGGCTTTTTCAAAGCCCCGTTTCAATCCTTCAATCGACGAACCGTAACGATGGCCACCGTAATTGACCGATTCCAAGAAATGTTTGGTTTCAAAAGAGGCCTTACTTTCAAAATAGTAATCCACCCCATCCGTTTCCCCAATCCGCTTTGCGCGCGTAGTATGGGTGATGACCTGCGGGATCCCCCACTTTTCTTCTATATAGGAAGCAACCGAACTTTTTCCCGCTCCTGCTGGCCCCATCAAAACAATCACTCGATTTTTCATGAACGTCTTCTCCTTCAGCTGGGCCCATTTTACCATTAAAAGAATCGACAAGCTATTTTGAACCTGCTACAATAAGACGTAATATTAGAAAAAAGTGAGAAACACGATGGACATATTAAAACGCGCTTTCCAAAAAGAGTCGATCTCCGGCTACTTAGAAAAAGATGGCCAAATGGCTCGCGTGCTCTCCACTAAAGACCTGATTGGTCTTGGTGTCGGCACCGTCATTGGTTCTGGTATCTTTATTTTACCAGGACACGAGGCCGCTAATCATGCAGGCCCAGCAGTTGCGATTTCTTTTTTGCTGGCCGCCCTCTTCTCTGGCATTTGCGGCATGGCCTTTGCTGAATTTTCATCCGCCATGCCAGTTGCTGGTTCAGCTTATTCTTATGGCTCTGTCATTTATGGCGAAATCATCGGTTGGCTTTTGGGTTGGTCTTTGATTTTAGAGTACTTTTTGGCTGTTTCGGCCATTGCAACCGGCTTTTCCGCCTACCTCAATTCCTTACTTCAACAAATGGGGCTTGGTTTGCCAACCATGTTACAAGCCGGCCCAGGGCAAGGCGGTATCGTAAACTTATTGGCCGTTTTGGTCATTTTAGTGGCCACGTTTATTTTGTTTGCCGGACTGTCACAGTCCAAAAAAGTCGAGAACGCCGGGGTCGTCTTGAAGATTGCCATTATTTTACTTTTTGTCATCGGCGGTCTTTTCTTCATTAAACCAGCTAATTATGCCGACTTCTATCCAAAACAATTCCAAACGGGCTTCCTTGGTCTTGGTGGTATCACCGCGGCCACTGCCTCCATCATCTTCTCCTTTTTAGGATTTGACACCATTGCCGCACACGCAGCGGAAGTTAAAAATCCAACCAAGACGATGTCTCGTGGCATTCTTGGAACCGTGGTCATTTCGTCAACACTTTACACACTCTTTGCCATTGTGTTGACCGGTATCGTTAATTACAAACAACTTGGCGTTGATGATCCTGCCGCTTTTGCCTTGCAAACGATCAAACAAACGCAATTCTCCGTTGTCATCACGATTGGTGCCTTAATTGGGATGTTTACTGCTATTTTGGCCTTGATTTTCGCCTCCTCCCGTTTGGCCTACTCCTTTGGCCGTGACGGCCTGATGCCAAAAGCACTTGGTCACGTCAACGCTGCCCACCTGCCCAAAAACGCCATTATTTTAGCGGTTCTTGTCGAGGCCTTCTTGGCCGGTTTTGTGCCGTTATCCACCCTAACCAACTTAATTAACATTGGTACTTTGACCGCTTTCATGTTTATTAGTTTTGGTGTTTTGATCTTACGCAAACGTAAAGACTTGTCACACAACGGATTCAAAATGCCTCTTTTCCCAGTACTACCTGCCTTAACGGCCTTACTTTCATTATTCTTGATCGCTTGTCTACCAATGATTACCTTACATCTATACGCCGTATGGGTGATTCTCGGGTTACTCTGGTACTTCTTTTACGGCATCAAACATTCCACTATTCAATCCAAATAAAAAAAGACGCCTGGCTTAGGCGTCTTTTTTTATTAGTTTATAACGTTACCGGATCTTGGTTTGCCACTAAGCGAGCATAAGCCTCGGGCTCTGCTTCATTTAAGATTGGCTTGATAAGCTCAATAACACCGGCAAAGTCAAAGTCTTGATCATACATCGTTTGTGCTTCTTGCAAACTTTGCTTCATTTGGCTGCTATTGGCCGCATATCGAGAAGCATACTGCAGGAGTGTAACCGCCAAGTCCGCCTGAATGGCAACCGTCTTGGCCTCCTCCTTCACCGTATCCAGATCAGAGGCGACAATGTTCAACTGTCGTTGCACACCATCTAAATCAACAAGGGATGCGTTCACCCCCTCGTTCAACCGCGTCATTTCGTCAGACAAGGCAAAAAAATGATCTAAGAAGTCCTTTGGCAAGCCGGGGAGATCGCGACGTTCCAGAGACCGTTTGAGATCCTTTAACTGAGCAACGGCATCGGCAGCATGCTTTTTGGCCGA
The DNA here is from genome assembly GCF_018437225.1 of Fructobacillus papyriferae. Classification (GTDB taxonomy): domain Bacteria; phylum Bacillota; class Bacilli; order Lactobacillales; family Lactobacillaceae; genus Fructobacillus; species Fructobacillus papyriferae. The sequence continues at coordinate 95,629 of NZ_JAAMFI010000004.1, read as the reverse complement.
TTGCAATGCCGGTTGAAAAGCCTCAATTTGCTTGTACAAAGCGACTTGCTTTGTATCCAATTCTTTAAAACGCGTCAGCCACTTTTCCTGTTCTTGGCAAGCTTCTGAATAAAGCAACTCTTTTTCAGACAAGGCCGTCGCCACTTCCTGTTGGTTAGCGACCATGTCTTCGATATCATCTGCCGCTTCTTGTTGGACTTTTTCCTCATCGTGTGTCAACTGGAAACGACTCTTCAGATACGCCAACTCAATCATTAAGGAGTGGTTTTGTTCCGAAATTCGTTCAAAGGCTTGCTTCACCAAATCCGTTTGCTTGAAGTAACGGTTATATGCTGCGTATTCCTTTTCTAACAATTCGTAGAGGGCTTGAATTTGCTGATTAATTTGTTGCTCTAATTCTGTCGCCTCTTTGATTTTCAAATGACTTAACGCGCTCAATGCCGCCAAACGATCATCATCAATTTGGGCTAAGTTTTCCTGCACCGCTGCTTGATCAAAAATCACACCGCGTGTCTCCAGTGCTGCCTTGCCATCCACAATTTCTTGAACCTGTTCGACAAACTTCACATTTAATGTCTGAAAAATCATTGGAATCGACTGAAGGTAGCTGGTCAGCTGGCCAGCTTCCATCCCGAGTGCTTCAAAAGCTTCTGAGGCTTCGACCGCCTTTTCTTCATGTTGCAGGGCAAGATATTCTTGATAATTTTTTTCACTTTGCTTCACAAAATCAGCCAACGCAGCCGTGGCAGGACCAAAAGATTCAGGCTCGTTTTCGATTCGAAGCAAAATCTGTTCGTGTTCGTCGTGTAATTGGCGAATAGCCGCGTGATGCCGATCGTTTTGTTGGTACAAATTGTCCAAGCCATCCTTGATGCTTGCCTGCACTTGGGCCGCTTCCTTTGTCAACGAAAGTAAGCGCCGCAAAGCATTTTTGGTTCCCCAGACATTCAAGCCAGCCGTTTTTGATTCAGCTTGCGCCCGTTCTTGGTCCATTTTGGCAAAAAGGGTCTTCGTCAAATAAGAATATTGCCCTTGAATTGCTTCATATTCCCGAAGTGCTTGACCAGACAACGAAATCTTTTTAGCCGCTTGAATCTGCTGATCCACTTTTTCATTTAAGAGTGCGCGCTTAGCCAATTCGAAGTCCGCTACTTGACCGGCCGCTTTACGCTGCTCCAAGATCGCCCAAGCCACCGCTACAAAGGCCAGCAGTACGAGAATGATTAAGATGATAATCCACATAGTTTTGCCCTCAACTCTTCTTATTATGCTAATTTCCACTTTACACCACTTCCTAAACAATCCCCTCGATCCGTCGACTTTTTAGACTTTTCTTAACTTTTCCTTCAACGTTCCGCCAGGCATTGAAGCTTTCAGCTTCGTTTGCCTTTTTGGTACATTCTTGCTATACTAATTGAAGTTGTATTGGTAGCAGTCTGCAAAGAAGCGCGTCAACAACGTCCCAACTCGTTAGTAAGAACTGAGCTACGGTTTCTGAGAAACGAATCAATCGACGTTGCACGCATCTGGTGCAGGCCCTCAAATGTACAGCAAAATACATTTTGGAGGACATTTATATGTCACGTTATACTGGACCAAAGTGGCGCGTTTCACGTCGCTTGGGTGTTTCATTGTCAGGAACTGGTAAGGAATTGGCACGTCGTGCCTACGCCCCTGGTGACCACGGACAAGGTCGTCGCGGTAAGATTTCTGAATATGGTACGCAATTGAAGGAAAAGCAGAAGTTGCGTTTCACTTATGGTTTGACGGAACGTCAATTCCACGGTTTGTTCAACAAGGCTGGTAAGATCCGTCAAGGTACGCACGGTACCAACTTCATGATCTTGCTTGAACGTCGTTTGGACTCATTGGTTTACCGCTTAGGTTTGGCAACGACGCGCCAACAAGCACGTCAGTTGGTTAACCACGGCCACATCTTGGTTGACAACAAGCGCGTTGATATCCCTTCATACGAAGTGGTCCCTGGCCAAGTGATCTCGGTTCGTGAAAAGTCAAAGAACATTGTGCCTATCCAAATCGCTGTTGAATCAGTGGTTTCACGTCCACAATTCGTTGAATTCGACGCTGAAAAGTTGGAAGGTAAGCTTGTTCGTTTGCCAGAACGCGAAGAACTCGATGCCGACATCAACGAAGCATTGATCGTCGAATACTACAACCGTTTGGGATAATTTCTTATACCAATTGGTTCTTAAAAAAAGCCCCCGCATCAGCGGAGGCTTTTTTGTATCCCCTACTCTTTTTCCGTATAATGGAAAGAGAAGAAATAAGGAGGGCTAACATGGACGTCAATGACCGCCTGGAACAAAATCAAAACGGGTCCGGACCGAACTTAAAACCAGATGAAAAACGTCGTTACCTTGGTACTTTTCGGGAGCGAGTGGTTCTGGCCATCAAAGTATCCCAAGTCGGTAGTGAGCGGAGCAAAGTCGTTTTGTCAGAGAAGCTCAGGGCTTATCCGAACGCCACTTTGCTAATTGACCAAGATTTGGCTGGCGACGCCTACATGGATTACTTAAAGCTGGTTATCCAGGCGGGCAACGCCTACTCGCTTTTATCCAATCACGACGTGTCGAAGCAGACTGATGATCCCTACGCCTTTGTCTTAGCAGAAAAGAAGGCCATTGATCTGGACAACATTGAAATTTAGACAAACCATCCGGCTGGCTTCAAGCTAGCCTTTCTTTTATCAAAAACGTCAGAAAGGAAATGCCCATGTCTGGACAAAAACCACTCGCTTTTCGGATGCGCCCCAAGCGAATTGAAGACATTGTCGGTCAAAAAGACCTCGTTGGTCAAAATAAAATCATCTGGCGCATGGTGGCGGCTAAACGGCTTTCCTCGATGATCCTTTATGGACCACCTGGAACTGGAAAAACCTCGATTGCTTCCGCCATTGCCGGGTCGACCAATTTTGCTTTTCGAGCGCTGAACGCTGCTACGGACTCCCAAAAGGATTTGCAAGCGGTGGCCGAGGAGGCCAAAATGTCTGGCACGGTCGTTTTGCTGCTGGACGAAATTCATCGATTAAACAAGGTCAAGCAGGATTTCTTGCTGCCACATTTGGAATCTGGGGCTATCATTTTGATTGGTGCCACAACGGAAAATCCTTATCTCAACGTCACGCCAGCCATCCGCTCGCGTACGCAGATTTTTCAGGTCCATCCACTAACGACAAACGATATCAAAAAAGCCATTGACCGTGCCTTGGCTGACAAAGAAAACGGTCTGGGCAACTATCCAGTCGAGATCACCGCTGAGGCCAAGAACCACCTGGCCCAAGCCACCAACGGAGACCTCCGTTCGGCATTGAATTCGCTTGAATTAGCCGTTTTATCGACTAAAGAAAACGCCGAGGGGCGAATCAAGATCAACCTAGAAGTGGTCGAAGAAACTTCGCAGAAGCAAGCTTTGGTGGCGGACAAAGACGGCGATGCCCATTACGATGTGATTTCCGCCTTGCAAAAGTCGATTCGTGGCTCTGACGTGGATGCTGCCCTACACTACACCGCGCGTTTGATTGCAGCTGGCGACCTACCGATTTTGGTTCGCCGTCTGACGGTGATTGCCTATGAAGACATCGGTCTAGCAAACCCAAACGCCGCCTTTCGTGCCGTTACAGCAATCCAAACGGCGGAAAAACTCGGCCTACCCGAAGCCCGTATTCCTTTGGCCAATGCGGTTATCGAATTAGCGCTTGCGCCAAAATCTAACGCAGCTTACAAAGCCATGGACGCAGCCCTGGCGCAAGCCAGCCGATCGAAGGCACAAAGCATTCCTGCGCATTTGAAGGACGCGCACTACGCCGGCGCGGCTAAACTAGGTCACGGCAATGACTACATCTACCCCCACGACTTTGAAAATGACTGGGTGGCCCAGCAATATTTGCCAGATGCCCTTCAAAACGATCATTACTTTGAACCAAAAGGCAATTCGGCCTATGAAAAACAACTAAAAGAGGTCAACGAAAACTTGAAAAAAAACCAGCAAAAAGGGTTGCGCGACAAGTAATCGGTTGGTTTATTTGCTAGCGAGTCTTTTCATCGAATGCTGACTTTCTTTTCAATATTCCCACTTTCTTCATGTCAAGACTGTTATTTTATTGATTTTTTTCCTATACTATAAACGAATACTTCGGTATACGCGTTGCCGCAATACCAGCTTTTTCCTTACAACCTTTTAATTGGACGGGAATGCCAGTCCGTCAACCAAGCCTTCTCATTTGGTAGGTTGACTTAAGGCTGAACCGCCCACCTCGATAACTTCGAGGAAAATCTGAGCGGCGATTAACGGTGCCAAGGAAGTATCGTAGGCTTGCCCTACGAGTCCACCTTTAGGTGGGCTTTTTTTATTGCCATTTACCATCGGCTTGCTCTATACTTAAGAAAAAGGAGGATGGGTCATGTCAGCATTCTATCAAAAGATTCTTGTTCCAATGGATGGTTCTGATGAATCAAAAGCCGCTTTAGAGCGGGCCATCTCACTGTCACAATCACAAGGAGCGGACCAAAAAAGTGCGCTTGTTTTAGCTAACGTCATTGATACACGGGCCATTCACAACATTTCAGCTTTTGACAACAGCATGGTCGATACGGTCACGGAAGATGCTCGTAAGATGTTGGAAAAGTACCAACAACAAGCAAAGGACGCTTCAGTCGAAACGGTGGATTATCGCATTGATTACGGATCGCCTAAGGCTTTGCTGGCACACGATATCCCACAAGAGATCGGCGCCGATTTGATCATCATCGGCGCAACTGGCTTGAATGCAGTCGAACGTTTCGTTGTCGGCTCAGTCACTTCCTATGTCACCCGTGTTAGCAAAGTCGATGTTTTAGTTGTCCGCGACAAATAAGCCGAATCACCGAAAAAAGACTGATAAGCAGCCACTAACCGGCAGATTAACAAACAAAAACACAAAAAAAGCAGACCATCTGGTCTGCTTTTTTGCTTACTGTTGATTGCCATCTTCACCGTTGAAAGTGCCGACTTTTTCTTCACCCAATGATTCAAATGAATAAGAAATCTGCTTCGACTGACGATAAGCGTCAAAGCCATACTGGACAAGCATGTCGGCCAATTTGGCGTTGTCAATATCCGAGTAATCCCAAAGACGCTTGAACAAGGACATGTTTGTAAAGCCTGGCAACGTGTTTGGTTCACCCAGGTAAGGAACGTTATCTTCATCAATCAAAAAGTCCATGCGGGCTTCACCTGATAGATTCAAGGCCCGATAGGCTTTCTTCGCCATTTCCTTAATTTCTGCAGTCACTGGATCGGGTAATTTGGCCGGAATTTCAAAGGCCACTTCAGAGTTGTCAACAAACTTTGAGCGGTAGTCGTACCAGCCCTTTCCATCACCACCCTGGTCGGGCACCTGGTGAGCCCCAATTTCTGAAACAAGGACCTTGTCGTTTCCAATCACGCCGACTTCTAATTCACGCGGTCCGTTTACCGCCGCTTCCACTAAGACCTTGCGGTCGTATTGGAAGGAATCCTTTAAGGCAGCCTCGAATTCTTCTTCGTTTTCCGCACGAGAAATACCAACAGAAGAACCCTGATTAGCAGCCTTAACAAAAACAACTGAACCAAGCTTTCCTTCAACTTCGGCCCAAGTTAATGGCTGCTCATCTCCTGCATACGTCACCAGATACTCGGTATTTCGAATATGATTCTGTGTCAAAATTTCTTTGGTCAACACCTTGTCAAAAGACACCGCGTGACCACGCAGGGCTGCGCCGACATATGGCTTATCCAATAAACGGAAGAGCCCTTGCAAGGTTCCATCTTCGCCCAAGTTTCCGTGAACGACCGGGAAAAAGATGTCAATTTTTGGTAATTTTTCAAGCGCTTTAATCGGTGACAAAAGGCCTTCGTCGGCCAATTCCTTCATATATGAATCAACCAAGGGCTGTTCGTCTGCTTGCATCATGATCTTCATGGAGCGCTCAGCATCCAAGAAATAACCGTTTTGCGCAATGGCTACAACAGACAAGTCGTACTTGCCAGTTTCTTCTAAGGCCTTGTAGTAGTTATAAGCTGATCGCTTCGACACATCGTGTTCGGAAGAATTTCCACCAAAAAGTAAGACAACGTGTTGCTTTGACATATTCGTTTCCTTTTCTAAAAACCGACTGAACGGTTTGGGTTATGATAAATAGTTTTTTGTACTTTGCGCATACTGCCAAATTTCTTCAGGCGAAGCGTCTGGACCATAGGCCAAGATTTGCTGAAAAAAATCGACCCGGTTATAAAGCATTTGCCAACTTGCCCGACTTTGAGTAAAGGGCTCATTGACTAAGTCCTGCCGCCAAAGTTTCAACGATAAAAGCAAGTAATCCGCATAGAGTTCATGCCGCTTCGTTAAATTCAAAATTGTGCCAACCAACCGGCCCTGTTCGCCCATCGTCAATGGCGTATCAATAAGACGCAAATTGGTCATCAAACAACCAAGTAAATAAAGTTTATCGGCTCTTTTCAAGCCCTTTTGGTCAAAGAGCAGACCAAGTGCGTTAGCCAAGTGGGTATAGATGTGGACCCAACCATGATCGGCCAGGTAACCTCGCGTGTCTTTTTCAAGCAGCAAATACATTCCCAGCTGACCTACGAGGGCTTCTAAAAGTTCGGAAGTAATAAAGGGTTTTTCGGCCACTAAATTCTCATTCAAGAGAATGGCTAAAATGGCGACACAATATGATCGATAGAAGGCCCCATCGTTTTCTTCTTCCAAAAGATGGGCAAAAAGCCGATTGTCTGCGATCACCTCTGCTGTTAACCAGCCTAATTGTTGGCTATTTAGATGACCGTTTTGGATGGCATTACCAAGAAAGAAGAAAGCCCCCGTATCCCGCACCGATTCCTTTGGCGACGAAAGCAAATTAACAAAGCGTCTTAAGTCCTCATCATTGATATAAGCCGAGACACCGTCGTCTTGATTGGACCAAAGATTTTGGTAATCAACCATCTGTCTCATTAACTCATCTTCTGACAAAATCGGACTTACCGGAGTTGCTTTTTCGTAATGCAGCTCATCGCGAATCGCTTTCAATAGGTCCGGCAAGGATTCAAAAAGCTCGCCTGCTCGTAATTGTTTTAATAAGATGGCTTGCTTTTCAGCCACCATGGTTAACTGATCCATGAATTTCCCCTAGAGTGAGAAGTCATTTGATTCATTAAAAGTACGACTCTGTTGCTGATAGGACATGGACATAATCAACCCAACCCCAATCATGTTTGACAGCAAAGAGGAGCCACCTTGGGAGATGAATGGCAAAGGAATTCCTGTTAAAGGCAACAACCCAATGTTCATGCCGACGTTTTCAAAGACGTGGAAGAGCACCATCACAACAACACCGGTCGCGATGTAGGCGTAAAAGGAATTGCGTGCTTTAAAGGTCGCCTTGATCATCAGATACAACAAAAGGAAGTAGACGGCAATTAGGAAAGCGCCTCCAACAAAGCCGAAAGATTCCCCCATCACCGAAAAAATCATATCCGATTCACGAACAGGAACGAAAACGCGCATGTTGCCAAAGCCAGAACCAAAGAGTTGACCCGAACCGATGGCCTTTAAATTCTGATAAGTCTGATATCCCGTGTCAGATGTATCTTGGCCTGGGTGAAGCCAAGCATCAATTCGTGCAAATTGATAGGCTTGAAAACCAAAGAAACCAAGAATCGTCCGACCAATGGCAGACGTCACCAAGAAGAGCATGGTCGCACCAAAAGTCCCGGCAGCAATCAATGCCGGTCCTAAGATACGCCAGGTAATACCTGAAACGATGGTGATCCCACCAAGCATGGCGATGAAAACCAAGAGTGTTCCCAAATCATTTTGTAAGGCAATCAAAAGGGCAACCGGCAAGAAAACGCCGACCATCTTGCCAATTAAGCGCCAATCAGATTCAACCGTGTGTTCCGGGTAAAGCCGGTTGTGATTGGCCACGACCTTTGACAGCATCAAAATAAAGGCCGGCTTGACGATTTCTGATGGTTGAAGGGAAATCGGACCAAATGCAATCCAAGATTTGGCACCAGCCGAAGCAGCCAAAGCACGGTTATAGAAAAAGAGAACGCCAATCAACAGCAAGATCCCTAATCCATAAGCCACGGGCGCCAAACGCCAGAGCTGGAAAGCATCGAAGCGCATGATAAAAGCAATCATGAACGCACCGACCACCCAATAGAGGAGTTGCATCACCACTGCTCGAACGGGCGAGGCGTCCTTTCCACCATTCAAAATGGCAAAATAAAGTGAGTAAAGGCCGATTAACATCAGCAAGATCAAAACCAGGATCATTCCCCAGTCCAACTCTGAAGCAGATGTTCGATTCGATTGATGAGCACCGATACGTTGCATCGTTTTCTCCCTAATAAAATGATGAGTCTTTATGTACAAAAACCCCTTGCCGAAGCAAAGGATTCTTTTTCAAACTTAATAGTAAAGGTTATAAGCAGACAAAAGCGCCTGCAAGGCTTCGTCTTCTGATTGAGCAGAGGCAATCACAACTTGCTTACCCAAGGTTCCGACAAAGGCGCCCTGGTTCTTTTCAATTTGGCCGATTTCACGTTCTTCCACCGAAACCTTCACCAATTCGCCATCCTTTTTCAGCGAGACAGCAAAGCTCTGATTTTTCTTTGACATCAAAAAAACTCCTTAGTCCTTAGCCATCATGTGTTCGAGCAATGCACCCGTTCCTTTGGCCACGTTGTCCAATGGGGAATCGGCAATGAAGACAGGCACTGAAAGGCGATCTGCCAAAAACTTATCAATGCCCTCAAGCAAAGCACCACCACCGGTCAACATAATTCCACGATCGATAATGTCTGCGGCCAATTCGGGCGGCAACTTTGACAAAGCCAAGTGGGCAGCATCGGCAATCTGTGCCAAGGTTTCATGCAAGGCGGATTCGATTTCATTGGCGTTGACCGTAATGGTCTGTGGCATTCCTTGGAAGTTATCACGTCCTCGGACGGCCATCGTCTTTGGATTCTCGGAAGGCAAAGCGGACCCAATTTCAATCTTGATCGTTTCCGCTGAACGCTCACCAACGACCAAGTTATGTTCGCGCTTCAAATAGTTCACAATATCAATATTCATACGATCGCCGGCAACACGGATCGATTCAGATACCACAATATCACCAAGTGACAAAATCGCGATATCAGACGTTCCACCACCCATATCAATCACCATTGAGCCAACTGGCTTGAAAATATCCAAGCCGGCACCAATGGCGGCTACCTTTGGTTCATAGTCCAAGTAAACTTTGGCACCACCGGCCTTTTCAGCCGCCTGAATGATCGCCTTACGCTCAATTTCAGAAATGTTGGTTGGCGCACAGATCATGATATTTGGCTTTGACATGAAGCCCTTGACGTTTAGCTTGTTAACAAAGTAAGTCAACATCGCTTCCGTAATGTCAAAGTCAGAAATGACTCCATCCTTCAAAGGACGAACGGCCCGAATATTCCCAGGCGTACGCCCAACCATTCGGTAGGCTTCGGCCCCGACTGCCAACACGCGGTCCGTCTTGTCATCAACAGCGACAACGGATGGTTCGTTCAAAACCACCCCTTCGCCTTCAACATAGATCAACACATTGGCCGTTCCTAAATCAATTCCAATATCTCTTGCCATGGTTCATTTACTCCAAAATTTAGCTTACTTGAGGAAAGTCGAATGGCTTCCCTAAAATCCTTTCAATTATACCATATTTAACCATGAGAAAGGCAGGATTCAAGTAATCAGACCGTTTTTTAAAAAGCCTTAACGAATTTAACAGACGGTAACGGGCCACTATCATTACCGCGCTAAACTTTGACTAACCACATGAACTGCCCCGGCTTCCAGTAATAACGCACTCGCGTGGTGCAGCGTTCGTCCTGTCGTATAAACATCATCGATTATTAAAAGCCGCTTTCCTTTGACTACTTTTAACGCATCCGGTTCGAGCTCAAAGGGTTGGGAACTTTCCATCCGTTCCTTTCGACTCTTAGACGACTGATCCCTTTTGGGCTGCTTTTTTAATCGCAAAGGCCGACACGACGGGACCTGTATTGGAATAAAGGGCGCCACTTGATTGAAGCCCCGCTGCGCTAACCGCTCGGAGCTGATCGGAATGGCGATCACATAGTCTAGTTTTTCTGCTTTCATTCGTTTGATGACCCGTTCACGCATCGCCTGTTGAAAAAGAAGACGCAATCGATAATCACCAAGAAACTTGTAGCGGCTCATATACTTCTTCATCGGTTCGTTGTATCGAAACAAAGCACGGTGTGACAACGGACGAAGGCCCATCTTCTGCCAGCGCTTGCAATCGGAACAGAGCGTTTTAACTGAACCTCTTTGATCCCGACCACAATCCGGACAGCACACCGAACCGATTCGTTGAAAGCCGCTTTGGCAGGATTGACACACCAGTTTTTCCGCTGGTAAATGGCCGGTTAACAGGCTGATCATTGATAAAGAGTCTGGGCACGTACGTTCACAAAGTAGACAATTCATGACTGCTTCTCCTCAGCTTTTCGATTGAGCATCCGGATTTCTTTTTGGGCCGCTCGAATGCTTCTTGCTGGCCCTGCAGCAATGGCTAGAACTTGTCCAACTGGATCTTCTGCTGAACGACCCACACGCCCCGCCATCTGCACTAAAGTTTCTTTTGAAAAAGTTGGGTCATCTGCTCCCAAAATGACCACCTGAAGGCCAGAAACGGTCACCCCTCGTTCCAAAATGGTGGTTGTCACCAAATAGTCAAACTGCCCTGCCCGCATCTGTTGAACCTTATCCAGCCGCTGGGGATCATTGGCGTGAACAGTCGTGCCCGCTTCAAAACCGAGCGCTTGCACGTAGGAAAGCACTGGCAGCAAATATCTTACTCTTGGAACAAAGAGGAAGAAGGGTTTGCCAGCTTCACGAAAAGCAGCAAGTGTTTTCTTTAGAACCTTTGACGCTCTTTTTTCCCAATGACGATCGTAAAGGCAGGTGATCTCAGGAAGCGGGTGGCCATGGTAGCGTGCCGCCCGTTCCAATAAACGAAGCTGGCCATGGTGCACCGCACGCAACAATTTTTTGGAGGGCGTTGCGGTCATCAACAGTCGGCGGCCGTCTTTTTTTAATGACCGCTCGACCGCCCGTTCCAATAAGCTATTTTTTCGAAAAGGAAAGGCATCGACCTCGTCAATCAAAAGCAGATCAAAAGCCCGATAAAAACGCAGAAGTTGGTGAGTCGTTGCTAGAACCAACTGTGTATATCGATAAGGCGCTGTCTGCTCGCCATACAAGACCTGCATGCTAACGTCAAAGGCTTTTTCTATACGCGGTGCCAACTCCATCAAGACATCCACCCTAGGTGAGACAAGGCCGACACGCTGTTTTGAAGACAAGGCCCAATCAATCAAACAAAAAAGCATCTCCGTTTTGCCTGCACCCGTCACGGCAACGAGGAGTTGATCGTGTCCATCTCTCGCATTTTGTATCATTTCCTCACTTAAAATCGCCTGTTCCTCGGTCAGTTCGCCCGTCCAAATCATCTTCCCCCTTTTTTCAAAAGCATTGGGTTCTGGCAGTGTGACCAAAACATCACGCGTCGAAACACGGCCTAAAGCTAAACAGTCTAAACAGTAACTTTGCCCTTGGGGAAGTGGCGCCCGGTCAGTTCCGCCACAGCGGGTACAGTGCCCTTTTGTGAGCGGCTTTAGCAACTGAATGCCCTTTGGCAAATCCGCCGCTCTTCCACCATCCTCGAGCCATCCCCTGGGCCAAGTAAGTAAACGCCCATATAGTTCCTTTTTAGCCACGCACCCCATGCATCACACCTCCAATTGTCTTCTCCAACATTTTTCTTCATGTTATAATACGAGTCATGGACCACTTTTACTTATTAAAACCCCAGGAGGGACACTGGGAACAAACCATCAAAAAGTCTGACTTTCTCATTTATCTAGCCCGCGTCGAAAGCGAAGAGGAAGCCCAAAAAAAGATTGAGCAAGTAAACAAAAAGCATTACAAAGCCACACACAACGTTTTTGCCTATGTGATTGGCGATAACGACGAGATCAAGCGCTACACGGATGATGGCGAGCCTTCTGGCACGGCCGGCGTCCCAATGCTAGAGGTTTTACAAAAGCAGGGCGTCCACAACGTTTTAGCCGTGGTCACCCGTTACTTTGGTGGTATTAAGCTTGGGGCTGGGGGGCTGATTCGTGCCTATGCTGGCACGACAGCACAAGGATTAGATGCGCTTGGCCTGGTCGAACGATTGAACCGAGCAGTGCTCGAGTTGACGGTTGACTACTCGAACAATGACGAGTTGACATACTGGCTCAAACAAGAAGATTATCCACTCATCGACACAACCTTTGACACCGCGGTTCACCATCAAGTAGCTGTCGACCCAAAAACGGTGAAAGCTTTTGAAGAATCCTTGACGAACCGCTTTGCAGGCCGGATTCGCTTTGAAAAAGTCGCCGAAACCTACTTGGAAATTCCTAAAAATTAGGTTATAATAACATAGTTCCGCGCGGTTGGTGTAATGGATAGCACGCAAGATTCCGGTTCTTGCAATCCGGGTTCGACTCCCGGATCGCGCATTCTAAACGATGTGACATAACCAAAAAAGACGAGCAGCAATGCTCGTCTTTTTTACTGTTCTTTTGTCACAAGATCATGCCAGTCACAATCCTGGTTGTGCCCATTGTGAATACCAACCGCTTGCAGGAGCGATTCAACCACAACCGGCCCTGTAAAAGAAAAGCCCAGCGCCTTTAAGTCCTTAGCCACTGCCTTGGATAATCTTGTTGCAGCTGGCAGCTTTTCTTCAGCCTCAGGACCAATGTCAATCATCAGACCATCGGTAAAATGCCAAAGCCAATCAATTAGTGTCTCGCCACGCTTATGCCACTCTTCTAAAATTTTGGCATTTGAAATCACCGCTTCGATCTTGCGTCGGTTGCGAATAATTCGTGGATCGCGCATCAAACGTTCCACGTCAAAAACTTTCATTCCGGCTACTTTTTCAACATCGAAATCAAAAAAATCTTCCTTTAATGCCCCCCGTTTTTTCAAAACGGTCTGCCAAGATAAACCAGACTGAAAAATTTCCAGTACCAGATACTCAAAGGCTTTCTGCTCATCATAAACTGGTCGGCTATATTCCTGATCGTGGTACTCAACCAACTCTTGGCTGAGAAAACCACTCGTGACCCAACGACAACGTGTTAGCATCTGACATCTCCTTTGCTCATTGTTTTACCCCTTTTATGATATTACGAAAGCAAATAAAAAAACGCTCCAAATGGAGCGTTTTTCTAAAGCCAATTACTTTGCTTGGATTGCTTCACGAGCTTGTGCTGACAAGTTGTAGAATGAGTGAACACCCTTGTACTTGGCAGTGTCGCCGAGCAATTCTTCGATACGGATCAATTGGTTGTACTTGGCGATACGGTCAGTACGAGACATTGAACCAGTCTTGATTTGGCCGGCGTTAGTAGCCACAACCAAGTCAGAGATTGTCGTGTCTTCCGTTTCACCAGAACGGTGTGAAACGATTGCCGTGTAACCAGCTTCCTTAGCCATTTCGATGGCTTCCATCGTTTCCGTCATCGTACCGATTTGGTTAACCTTGATCAAGATTGAGTTAGCGGCACCCATACGGATTCCCTTAGCCAAGTATTCCGTGTTCGTAACGAAGAAGTCGTCACCAACCAATTGAACCTTCTTGCCAAGTTCTGACGTAATTGCAGCCCAGTCATCCCAGTTGTTTTCATCGATAGGATCTTCGATTGAGATGATTGGGTAACGGTCTGCCAAGTCTTCCAAGTACTTGATGAAGTCAGGCGTTGCGAATTCTTCCTTCGTTGACCAACGCAAAACGTACTTTTCCTTGTCGGCGTCCCACAATTCAGATGAAGCCACATCAACCGCGATGGCAATGTCCTTACCTGGCTTGTAGCCGGCCCCTTCGATGGCCTTGATCAAGTACTGCAATGGTTCTTCGTTGTTAGCGAAATCAGGGGCAAAGCCACCTTCATCACCAACTGAAGTTGCCTTACCGTCAGCAGCCAACAACTTCTTCAATTCGTGGAAAGTTTCTGAACCGTAACGGATCGCTTCCTTGATTGAAGGAGCACCAACAGGCATGATCATGAATTCTTGGAAATCAACCTTGTTGTCTGAGTGAGCACCACCGTTGATGACGTTCATCATTGGCGTTGGCATCACGTATGAGTTCATCCCACCGATGTATGAGAACAATGGCATTCCCAATTCATCAGCAGCGGCACGAGCAGCGGCAATTGAGACAGCCAGGATCGCGTTGGCGCCCAACTTTCCCTTGTTCTTCGTTCCGTCCAAGTCGATCATGGCTTGGTCAATGGCACGTTGGTCCGTTACGTCGAACTTTCCAACCAAGGCCTTGGCAATTGGACCGTTAACGTTGGCAACGGCCTTCGTCGTTCCCTTGCCACCAAAACGGTTCTTGTCACCGTCACGCAATTCAACGGCTTCGTGTTCACCAGTTGAGGCACCAGATGGGACGATACCACGTCCAAAGCCACCAACTTCGGTGATTACTTCGGCTTCAACCGTAGGGTTTCCACGGGAATCCAGAACTTCACGTGCGATAATATCTGAAATCAAAGACATTTAGCTGTTCTCCTTTTGTCTGTGGGTTATTGTTTCAATAATTCCAATTAAAGTATACCACCCTTATATGGCAAATTGAACACTAATCTAGAAGAGTCGGCCATTAATTTTAGTTGCTGAAAAATAAAAAAAGTCAGCTGGTTAACACCAGCTGACTGATAACAGCGACATTTGACAGCTGTTTAACTTTTAGTATGTGGCCTGTGCCAAATCAACTAATTTCAAGAATTGGTCGGGATCCAGCGCGGCCTTTCCAACGAGAATCCCGTCAATATCTTCTTGTGATAAGAAATCAGAGGCATTTGTGGTCGTGACCGAACCACCATACAAAATCCGCGTGTTATCCGCTAAATCGCGACTGTAGAGATTGGCCAAGCTTTGACGAATCAACGCCGCTGACTTTTCTGCTTGTTCGGCCGAAGCCGCTTCACCCGATCCGATTGCCCAGGTGGGTTCATAAGCAATGGCTACGTGCTTCATATCCGTTTCAGAAAGGCCTTTCAACGCCAAGGCCAGTTGTTTCAAAACAACACTTTCCTTTTTGACATTCGCGTAAGCCGAAAGGTCTTCGTCCAAATCAACGATGGGCTTCAAGCCATTCTTTAAGGCCGCCTTGGTCTTCTCGTTCACGCGTTCGTCTGTTTCGTTAAACAGTTTGCGCCGCTCAAAGTGCCCGATCAAGACATAGGAAACACCAAGCATGGCTAAAGCCTTAGGAGAGGTCTCTCCTGTGTAAGCCCCTTCATCCGTCCAATGGGCGTTTTCAGCAGCCACCATCAAGCGGCTATCCGCCACCTGACGAACCATGTCTGCCAAATAAAGATCTTGGGCAGCAATTGCGACGTCCGCCTTGGTGTCTTTTTCGATTTCTGGTAGAACCTTTTCCAAATAAGGATGCACCTCATTTGGGGCCATATTCATCTTCCAGTTGGCCAAGACCAGTGGTCTTCGCAATCCTTTACTCATCGATCATCACCTCGGCCCATGACAAAGATGAAGGCTGCCTCGATCAACAACAACCATGGTAGATTACTGTTGCGTTCGCCAACCAAAACCAACAGCGCATAGGTCACAACTAAGACAGCAAGGCCCATCCCGATCCTAAGAAGGCGACGTTTGAAACCAGAACGTGAAACCATTTCGGTCAGGTGTTGGTTTTCAACTTCTAATTCAGTGACATCGAGCTTTAAGGACTCAATTTGATCTAAGAGTTGGTCGTTTTCTTCCTTCAGAAAATCGATACGATCTTGCTCTTGTTTTTTTTGCTGGTCTTGCTTCGACCATTTAAATAACTTCATCGGCATTTCTCCAATCTGGTACTAGTTTATCAGAGATTTGCTTTTCCAGACGAAAAGAATCGTAATTTTTTTGTTTGACTTGACAAAATCCGCAAAGCCCTGTAAACTTTTAAAAGTTAAGTTGCGGATGTGGCGGAATTGGCAGACGCGCAGGATTAAGGATCCTGTGTCCGCTTTAGGACGTGCGGGTTCGACTCCCGCCATCCGCATGATCAATATAAAAAGCAGACCTTCGGGTCTGCTTTTTTTGTTGGCCATTTTGCGTTAAAAGCGACAAAAAAAGCGCCCCACCAAAGTGAGACGCTGCAAGATGCCGACGAAAGGATTCGAACCTTCGACCCCAGGTTTACGATACCCGTGCTCTACCAACTGAGCTACATCGGCATACTCCGAATGTCGGGCTCGAACCGACGACAACACGATTAACAGTCGTGTGCTCTACCAACTGAGCTAATTCGGAATAATGTCTTTGCTGTATCAAAACAACTATTTAATTATGCCATCTGCTATCCTGACTGTCAACGCTTTTCTGAAAAAAACTTGATGAATTTTTTAACTGCTTATAACGGTTCAAAACTGCGGCTTCGTTTTCGAGCAGCCGCCCTTAAGGACAAATAAAAAAAGCCGCCTAACAGGCGACTTGTTAGAATAATTAGAATTGAATATCCTTGCGACGCAAAGCCGGAATGGTCAGCATAACAACCAAGGAGAACAAGTAAGCGGCCGTAAAGAACATCATCACGTGGCTCAAAGAGAAATTATCCATTAACCAACCAACGATGGCTGGAAAGAAACCACCCAAGACTTTACCGCCAGATGAGACAACCGAATTGGCCGTTACCCGGGAATCGGCAGGGTACAGGCGTGAAACGACAACGCCAAAGCCACCGTACATTCCGTTTGAGAAGAAACCAACGATCATCATGATGAAAAGCAATGACCAGGCACTTTGAGCGAAAAGCAAAAGGTAAACCGAAATTGCCGCCAAGGCCAAGAAACCACCAAAGGCAATCCGTGGGCCAAAGTTATCCAAGAAGCTTCCAAAGAGATACATTCCCAAAGACATTCCAACAATCGTGGCAATCATCCAATAAGAAGAGCCAGAAATCGAAAGGCCAAGGTGCTTTTGCATAATCTTAGGCAGCCAGTTCATCAACCCATAGTAGCCACCAATCTGGACCATCATCATCAACACTAACGCCGTCGTTTGGTAAGCCAGAGCAGGCGTTTTGAACACTTCTTTCAAGGGCGCCTTTTGCTCTTGCTTTTCGCGCTTTTCCTTGACTGCTTCAAATTCCGCTGAGTCCTTCAAATGACGTCTTACAAAGAAAGCAAAAATGATCGGCAACAAACCAAACAAGAAGAGCGCGTTCCAGCCCCAACGAGGCAAGATCAAGGCAGCGGCCACCGTGGCCAAGATGGTGCCCACTTGACCACCAATGTGGGCAAGTGAGGTCAACTTCCCAATCTTCTTACCCGCAAAGTTTTCTGCAATCAACGTCACCCCAGCCCCGTATTCAGCGGCCGTTCCAACACCGGCAATAAACTTCAAAAGGTAAATTTCGTAGATGTTGTTAGCAAAGTAAAGGGCCGCTGTCGCAAAGGCCACGATGAAAATCGTCCAATTGAAGACGCGGACACGACCAACCTTATCAGCCAGGATACCAAAGATCATCCCACCCAGAAGCGTACCAAACATCGAGATCGTGGTGATCAAGCCACCTGCCGTGTTGGAAATCCCAAGTGAAGCCACAATCGATGACATGGCCAATGGCAAAAGCATGGCATCCATGTGTTCCAAACCGAACCCGGCAGTCGTCGAGAGCATGGTCATCTTTTGGTTATGCGTGAAATCGCGATAACGCAGATGATCAGCACCCTGCTGTTTTTCTTCAGACATGATTTATTTTTTCCTTTCAAAACCGACGCTCTCGGGCGTCAATTATTTCGTCAAAACATAGATTTGGTTCTATAACCACTCGATACTATACCGAAATTCAAGACACAACGCAAGCCATTTTCACAAAGTGACTGGCTACCTTCCTTACCATGAACCCTGAATTCAAGAGCGCTTGTATGAGTACTGCCAGCGATTTGATCGAATAAAGAAAATTCAGTCATTGACTCACTTTCTTAACTTTGTGAAAGAAAAGCAAACTAAAAAGACCACACGAAGTGGTCTTTTTTCATAATATTAGAACTGCACATCCTTACGATGGAAGGCAGGAATCGTTAGCATGATTATTAATGAGAAAAGGTAGATGCAAGTGAAGAAGAGCATCACGTGGCTCAACGTGTATTGATCCATCAGCCAGCCGATAATTGCTGGGAAGAAACCACCAAGCAGCTTACCAACTGATGAAACAACTGAGTTCGCCGTTACGCGGGCATGGGTCGGGTAAAGTCGTGACACAACCACACCATAGCCCCCATACATGCCGTTTGAGAAGAAACCAACGACCATCATAATGGCAAGCAGCGACCAGGCGCTCTTGGCCACCAACAGCAAGTAAACCGTAACAGCGGCCAAGGCTAAGAACGTTCCAAAGGCTAAACGAGGCCCGAAGTTGTCCAAGACGTAGCCAAAGCAATACATCCCAAGTGACATGCCGACAATCGTGACAATCATCCAAAGAGAAGAACCCGAAATGGACAAGTGCAATTGCTTTTGCATGATCTTAGGCAACCAATTCATCAAACCATAGTAGCCACCGGTTTGAACCATCATCATCAAAATCAAAGCAATCGTCTGATAAGCCAGAGCAGGCGTCTTGAAAACTTCTAAGATCGGTGACTTTTCCTTCAGCGTCTCTTTTTCAACGTGACGCTTCGCCTTAGTCGCGGTGAATTCATCGGATTCCTTTACGTGCCGACGCACCACAAAGGCAAAGAAAACAGGGACTAAGCCGACCAAGAAGAGTGCGTTCCAACCGAAGAGTGGAATGATAATCGCAGAGGCGATTGCGGCCAAGATCGCGCCGACCTGGCCACCAATTTGACTAAGCGACGTCAGCTTTCCGATCTTCTTGCCCGCAAAGTTCTCGGCAATTAACGTGACCCCCGCACCATACTCTGCACCAGTTCCAACCCCCGCGATAAAGCGGAAAGTATAGACAAGCCAGATATTGTGGGCAAAGTAAATCGCCCCCGTTGCAAAGGCCACGATGAACAAGGTCCAGGTAAAGACACGAACTCGCCCGATGCGATCAGCCAAAATCCCAAAGACCAGTCCACCAATTAACGTGCCAAACATGGAGAAGGTCGAAATCAACCCTCCCGCAAAGTTGGAAATCCCAAGCGACTGAATGATCGAGGTCATAGCAAAGGAAATGAAGAGCGCATCCATGTGCTCCAAACCAAATCCTGCCGTCGTCGACCAGAGTGTTAGCTTCTGGTTCTTTGAAAAATCGCGGTAGCGCAGATGTTGCGCCGGTGCTTTTTTTGCATCCATATTCAATTCCTTTCAAAATCGACGCTCACGGGCGTCAGTTATTTTGTTAAACAGAATCCAATGATTCCGTCTCATGGAAATATACACCTTTTTGCTTCAGATGGCAAATAAAAAAGAACCACCTTAAGGCGACTCAGAAAACTCCGAATGTCGGGCTCGAACCGACGACAACACGATTAACAGTCGTGTGCTCTACCAACTGAGCTAATTCGGAATAATTCGTGCTTAACTAACTCAATCAGTATACAAAGAAAAGTTAAGCACGTCAATGGTTACTTGCTTATGGACGCATCGTTGGGAACAAGATGGCATCACGAATCGTCGTTGTGTCCGTCAAGAGCATGACCAACCGATCGATTCCGATTCCAAGACCACCGGTAGGTGGCATTCCATACTCCAAGGCTTCGATGAAGTCTTCGTCGATGGCTTCAGCCTCGTCGTTTCCGTTTTCCCGTTCTGCCATTTGGGCTTCAAAGCGGGCCCGTTGATCGATCGGATCGTTTAATTCGGAAAAGGCGTTTCCATATTCAGATCCCATGATAAAGATCTCAAAGCGGTCCGTAAAGCGTGGGTCTTCAGCATTTTTCTTGGCCAAAGGCGACACTTCGACGGGGTGTCCGTAAACGATCGTTGGTTGTTCCAACGTATCCTCTACGAATTCATCGAAGAAGGCGTTAATAATGTGGCCAACACCCCAGAACTTTTCGTACTTCACGCCCTTGTCGTCGGCCAGCTTTTGCGCTTCTTCGACCGACATGTCAGGCCAAAAATCAACACCGGCCTTTTCTTTAATCAAGTCGACCATGTGCTTGCGGGCAAACGGCTTGTTCAAATCGATTTGAACCCCTTGGTAGGTAATTTGCAAATCATCAGAGACAACAGCCGCAGCGGCTTTGAAAATGCCTTCTGCTTGGTCCATCACGTCTTTGAAGTCCCAATAGGCCGCATAGGATTCCATCGTCGTGAATTCCGGATTGTGCTTCGCATCCATTCCTTCATTACGGAAGATGCGACCAATCTCATAGACGCGTTCCATCCCACCAACGATCAAGCGCTTCAAATAAAGCTCCGTGGCGATTCGCATGTACATGTCAATGTTTAAGGCGTTGTGGTGTGTGATGAAGGGCTTAGCCGCCGCTCCACCAGCCTGTGTTTGTAAGATTGGCGTTTCAACTTCCATGAACTGGTGCTGGTCCATGTAAGCACGAACAGCCGAAATGATTTGAGAGCGCTGTTGGAAGCGAACCAGTGAGTCGTTGTTGGCAATCAAATCCAAGTAGCGCTTCCGGTACTTCGTTTCAACGTCTGAGATACCGTGGTACTTATCAGGCATTGGGCGCAGGGCTTTTGACAAGTGAGTCAAGTGGCTGACCAAGATCGTCAGCTCACCGGCTTCGGTCTTCATCATCTGGCCTTCGATACCCAAAAAATCACCAAGGTCCGAACGCTTGATGATCGGATAGTTGTCGCCCAAGTCGTCACGACGGGCATAGATTTGAATTTGACCAGAGCGGTCGCGGATGTCTGCAAAGATCACCTTACCAGCGCCACGCTTTGCCACCATTCGGCCAGCGATGACCACTTTTTTAGGTTCTGCTGCCAATTCTTCTTCAGACTTGCCATCGAACTTTTCGTGGAGGTCTGCTGCCAACGAATCGCGATCGAAACGGTGGCCAAACGGATCGATATGGAGATCATCTTCTAACGCCTGCATCTTTTGGCGGCGGGCGCGCATCTGATCATTGAGGGCTTTTTCTTCAGCCATGAATCATTACCTTCCTGTCGGCGATTTACTCGCATTTATCTACTAAACAGTATAGCAAATGCTAGACCATTTAAAAAGTCGGCCGAAGCCGACTTTTTGTTCTTATTTTTCGTCAGACGAATCGTCTGCCTGCTTGTCTTCTTCCGCCTCACGTTTCAAGACACCTTGTAAAATAATGTCTAATTCATGAGCCGTAAACTGATGCTTTTTACCAGAGAACTTGCCGCGCACTTCAGCGCCGCCATCTTCGTCGATCATCGCTTGGATTTCAGAGGATGGCAAGGTAGCCAATTGCTTGGCATAGGCTTCCTTATCCGGCTCGGCTGCTAAACCAATGGTCATAGCCTGTAATTCGTGGTAGTTCTTGTCACCTAAGACCGCATCCAAAATGGCCAAAGGGCCCTTCTTGTTGCCAAGCAAGGTGGAAAGAGCTGGCATTTTTTGCAACTTGTTGTTCAATTCGACCAGTTGCTCATCCGTGGCACCAGGCAGAGCTTGAATGAGGAAGCCGCCGGCTGCTTTCACCGTATCATCTGGATTCATCGTTACCCCAACACCAACGACAGAAGGAATCTGTTCCGAATGGGTCAAGTAATAAGTGAAATCATCGCCGATTTCACCAGAAACCATGATCGACTGGCCGATGTAAGGATTGGAATAGGGGGCGAACTTGGTCACTTGAAAGGAGCCGTTGTTCCCCACAGCACCAGCTACGTTCAGCTGGTTGTCGTCGTTAACAATTGGCTCAATGTTCGGGTTGGATACATAACCGCGGACAGCGCCGTGCGTGTCAGCCTCTGTCACGATTTGACCAATCGGTCCACGGCCGGACATCTTAACGTTTAACCGTTCTTCGCCTTTCAAAGCGGCTTGGGCAAGAATCTCGGTAGCCAAAAGGGCGCGTCCTAAGACAACGCTTGCTAGTCGCGAGGTTTCATGAGCTTCTGCTGCTTCTTGAACCAATGTTGTGCCATCCACGGCAAAGGCCCGGAAAGCTTCATCTTTTGTTATGACCTTGATTAATTGATCTGCCATTGTTTTCTCCTTTCATGAAAAAAAGCTGGCCGAAGCCAACTTTTTCATCTGCTTATGACTTGGAATCGTCGTCAGTTGGGGCGTCGTCAGCGTCTTCTTTGACATTCGAATCTTCTTCCAATGCTTGGTCCGCTTCCTTTTGATCACCCTTTTCTTCCGCTTCTTCCGCCTTGTCTTCCTTGTGGTTCAAGGCTTCCTTGGTTTGATCATAAGACTTGGCATCTTCGTCTTCTTCTTCGCTCTTTGGCGTGAAGTGACCCGTTTCATAGATGTCTTTAATTTGCTTTTCATCAAGTGATTCAACTTCGAGCAAGGCGTTTGCGATCTGCGCCAACTTTTCCTTGTTTTCAGTCAAAATCTTAGTTGCTTCTTCAAAGGCTTGCTTGGTCAAACGACGAACTTCTTCATCGATCAACGCCGCGGTCTCTTCTGAATAAGACTTGGCGCCGCCACCTTCGTTATATGAAACGGAGGCGTTTCCTTCCAGTTGGACCATGCCCAACTTGTCAGACATTCCATAGGCCGTCACCATCTGGCGGGCCAAATTCGTTGCCTGCTGGAAATCGTTGGCTGCCCCCGATGATGCTTCATCGAAGGTCGCTAACTCGGCTGCACGGCCACCCATCAATCCGGCCAATTGTTCGATGGCTTCGGAATAACGAATATTGTAGCGATCGGTCTTTGGCGTCATCAAGGCATAGCCCCCAATGCGGCCACGTGGCACAATCGTCACCTTCCGAACAACCGAAGCGTTCGACTTAACCAGCCCAACCAAGGCGTGACCAGCTTCGTGGAAAGCCGTCGTCTTGCGTTCAAGGTCAGACATGGTTTTATTGGCCTTAGCCGGTCCTTGGAAGATCCGGTCTTCGGCTTCGTCCAAGTCGGCTGCATCAATGGTCTTTTTATTGCGACGGGCAGCCAGTAAGGCCGCTTCGTTTAGCAAGTTTTCCAAATCCGCTCCAACATAACCTGGCGTCTGGTGGGCAATCGCCTTCAAATCGACGCTGTCTGAAAGTGGCTTGTTTTTGGCGTGAACCTTCAAAATAGCTTCACGACCCTTGACATCAGGTGCCCCAACCATGATCTTTCGGTCGAAACGACCCGAACGAAGCAAGGCGGGATCCAAGACATCCGAACGGTTGGTTGAGGCCAAAATGATGACCCCTTCCGAGTTATCAAACCCATCCATTTCGATCAGGATTTGGTTCAATGTTTGTTCTCGTTCGTCGTTTCCACCACCGACACCAGAGCCTCGACGGCGTCCAACAGCATCGATTTCATCGATAAAGATGATGGCAGGTGCGGACTTCTTGGCCTGTTCGAACAAATCACGAACACGGGAAGCCCCGACACCAACAAACATTTCGACAAAGTCGGAACCAGACATCGAGAAGAATGGCACGGAAGCTTCACCAGCAACCGCCTTGGCCAACATTGTCTTACCCGTTCCAGGAGGGCCCTCAAGCAAAACACCCTTTGGAATGCGGGCACCCATTTCAGTGAACTTCTTTGGTGACTTCAAGAATTCAACAACTTCGACCAGTTCTTCCTTCTCTTCGTCAGCCCCCGCAACGTTTTCAAAGCGGGTCTTGTTATCCTTTGGATCGGATGGCTTGGCCTTGGACTTGCCAAAGTTGCCCATCATGCCACCTTGACCACCCTGGCCGCCACCACGCGACATCATCATGTAAGCCAATCCCAAAATCAAAAACATTGGCACAATCGAGATGATCAAGTTCAGCCAGAAGCCTGAAGAAGCGGCCGGCTTCGTGGTCATTTCGGTGTTGGTCTTCTTGGCTGCCTGCGTGATGTCCTTAATGGACGAATCGTTTTGCAAAACAGAAGTCTGGAACTTAGTCGTCTGTGACTGTTGGGCGATCAACGCGTTCAAGCCGGAGTTTGACCCCTTCTTGGACTTTGACTGATCCTTTTTATAAGTTCCGGTTACGTTGTAGACATCGTTACCTGGTTGGATGTTAAAGGAATCGATTTCCTTATTGGAAAGCGCCTTTACAAATTCCGACTGGGAAACATCCTTGGTTGTTGTCTTCGATCCACCCATGAACGAGTAAATCCCCGCAATAACCGCCAGGAAGATGATCACATATAGGAAGGAGCTTCGAAAGAAGCCGCCGTTTTCGTTTTTCATCTGAACTCCTCAATCCTTACTAAACTACCAATCGACGATCAGGTCGATGGAAGAGCAATCCGCTCTCAACTATAAATACTTTGCTTTAAAATGCCGACGTATGGCAAGTTCCGGTAGAGTCCCTTGTAGTCTAAGCCGTAGCCGACCACAAACTCGTTTCTGACGTCAAAGCCAACGTAATCCGCCTTGATGTCGACCTTGCGGCCTTCCTTCTTGTCCAAAAGCGTAGCCACCCGAACAGAGTTGGCCCCGCGAGACAAGAGCAATTCTTCCAAGAACTTCAAGGACTGTCCGGTATCTACGATATCTTCCAAAATGAGAATATCGCGGCCCTTTACGTCAGATTGAACGTCTGTTACCAAGGCAATTTCATTAGATGATGACACGCCGCCATGGTAGGAAGAAATCTTGATGAATTCAAGATCAACATACAGATCAATCTTTCGAATCACATCGGCTGTCCAGAGGTAAGCCCCCTTTAGAACGGACAGCACCAAGGGCTTCTGCTCAGCATAATCTTCGGTAATCGTCTTACCGAGACGGTCTGCAGCCTCTTGGATTTGCTCTTGGTCAAATAATACTTCTTCAATATCGTTATCCACTAGTTTTCCTCAATTCGCCATACTAAGCATTGCTTGCCACTTGGTCGCCCTTTGGGCCAGTTGCCGGTATAATACCAGCTTTTTTGCCCCAAAAAGACGGCCAAAACATTCTTTTCTCGGTCCTTGAGAAGATAGGTTTTTGACCTTTCTTCTGCTGGAATTTTCTCGTCGATTAAAAGCCGGCGGAGACTTTTTCGTCCCTTTTTCAAGGGGATTTTATCTGCCGCCTTTGCCCTTTCCACTCTCAAAGGAAGTGCCACGTCAGCGGGCAAAAACAATCGGTTTAAACCACTACTTTGCCGGGGACTTCCCTGGACTTGAAAGGCTAAATCGTCCAAAAAATACCATTGGTCTAATTCTAACACAAGAGAGCCAGCCTGTTGCCGGTCATTAACGAATTTCTCGTCAGATTTTTTCTTTTCTAAGGCATTCTTACTGATTCGAATTTGGTGGTAGGAACGCCTGGCGACAAAGTCGTGTTTTAAGTCGACTTTTCCTTGGCTTTTTTGGGGGCTGTCCATCAAGTGCAGCATGCCGCGCAACTGCTGATCGCCAACTTCATAAAGGCCAGCTGATTCCGCTAGTAATCGCAGACAAAAGGGCCAGAGTTCCCGGTCGACTTTTGTAAAGTCCGCTTCGAAAAGCAATTGATGCTTTTCGGCCAGTCGCCTGAGCAACGCGTCGTTTTTTTCAAGCTGGTCGGCAACTTGTAGTAAGTGCTCATCGGCTCGCTGATTAATGGTGCGAAGAGCCGGCAGAACGTCTTGCCTCAAGCGATTTCGCCCTGTATAAGTCGCATCCTGATTGGTTCGATCCTCTCGCCAGGCAAGGCCTCTTTTTTCGGCGTAGTATCGTAAATCAGCCTTCGAAAGCGTTAAAAACGGGCGCAGATAATGCTCCCGAATCAATGCCATCCCCGCCTTTTGCTGATAAAAGCCACCGCGGATCATTTGCAACAAGACCGTTTCGACCTGATCGTCTCGGTGCTGGGCAAGGAGAATGGCATCGGCTGCCTGTTCTTCTCGAATGCTTTCAAAAAAATCATAACGAATCTTTCGGGCCTTATCTTCAACCCCGCTTTCTTCACCAGATAAATCAACTACCTTTTCAAAGAAAGCAACACCGCGACAAGCACAAAGCGACCGAACAAAGGCCGCATCCCCATCGCTTTCCTGGCGCAACCGATAGTTGACATGGGCGACTAGCAAAGTCGCTTCTGGAAAATAACGGCTTAAGGAATCCAGCAATACCGTGGAATCCAAGCCCCCAGAGCAAGCCACGACCAGCTTGGGATGCACTGTGATACGCCCTTCAGCCGCTTCTTTTTTGGTATAAGAAGCAGTCTTTGTTGTCAAAAAGTGCTGCTTGATTTTTTCAATTGTCGGGCCAATTACTTTTTCCATACCTTTTAGAAAAGCCACCCCGCAGGGTGGCTTTTAATCACTGCCTAGTTGGGCAGGTTGTAAATCGTTTCGTTTTTCTTGGAGTAGCCATACTTATCGCGCAAGAGCTGTTTCAAGTAATCGTCGTCTTGCAATTGCTTGGCTTCTTTTTTCAAGCTGTCGTTACTCTTTTGCACCACGGCCAGCTGATTTTCGGACTTTGTCAACGTCTTATTGGCCGCGTGCAAACGCACCTGACCAAAGATCAATTGCAACATAAAGACCGAAGCAATCGCCAAACCAACAAAAAGAATCTGCTTTTTGCGCCGGCGATGGGCTCTTGCATAATGTTGGCGTGTCGCCTCGCGCTTGGCGTCGGATGCTTGAATTTGCTGCGCAATCCGGGCGTTCAAAGGTCGAATATTTGGTTGTAAACGACTGTTGTCTGCCATCGCCACTACTCCTTAAGCCTATTTTTACACACTTCTTTGAAACATACAAGATAAGAAAAGAACTTTTGCCCTTTCTTAACTTTCTTGTTCACGATCGTTTTCATATGTTTCCGAAACAACTTCATATAGATCAGCCGCTTCGTCTTTTTTCACGATATCTTGCAACTTCAAGACCTTGAAGGTCGAGACCTTGTTTCCAAAGCGAATCTCGACTTGATCATTGCTCCCCACGTTAGCAGACGACTTTACGACTTTGTCATTAATGGAAATCCGCCCCTGATCGGCCAATTCCTTGGCGACTGTCCGGCGCTTAATAATTCGTGAGAGTTTTAAAAACTTATCAATCCGCATTTGTCTCATCCTTTTCTTCTGTCAAACGAAGCACTTCGGCCAAAAAGTCCTTCACGGCATTTAGCCAGTAAGCCGATTCCTGCTTTAAATTAATGGTTAAGGTAACGGCCAGTTGTTTTGACTTGCCATCGACCACCGCCTTGTAAGGGACGTCTTTTAAGGCCATAAAGATCGTCTCGCCCGCCAATTGCTTTGACATGGCTTCATCAAAACGGATCGCGACCTTGTCTTTTTGTCGTCGAATCTGCGTGGCTTGCGCCAAATCCGCGACATTTTTTAAACGAGAAACCAAAATTAAACGGGCCGCCTCATCTGGCAATTCGCCAAAGCGGTCGGTCAAGTCATCTTCGACTTGATCAAAATCCTCATCGGATTGAGCTTTTTTGATTTGCTGATATAAGGAAACCTTCTGCGCGTTGTCAGCTACATAGTCGTCTGGCAAAAAGGCCAAGACCCCAAGCACTAATTCGGCATCGGTTTTTTGGGTTTCTTCGACTGGCTGATCCCCCTGCTTTTTGGCCACAGCATCCTTTAGCATCTGTGTGTAGAGATCATAACCGACCGAATCAATGAAGCCGTGCTGCTGCTTACCAAGCAAATCCCCGGCGCCACGAAGCGACAAATCACGCATGGCAATCTTAAATCCAGAACCCAGTTCGGTAAAGTCCCGAATGGCTTCTAGCCGCTTTTCGCCTTCTTCAGAAGGCGTCCTGGTAAAGGGATAGGTGAAGTAAGCATAGGCCAGTCGTGCCGAACGGCCCACACGACCGCGCAACTGGTAAAGCTGGGACAAGCCCATGTGATCGGCATTATCAACAATCAACGTGTTGGCGTTTGGAATGTCAACACCGGTTTCAATAATGGTTGTCGTGACCAATACATCGTATTCCCCATTCAAGAAATCATAGAGAATGGCTTCCAGTTGGATCTCAGACATTTGCCCGTGAATGACGGCCACCCGAGCGTCGGGCACCACGTCTTCGATTTGCGAGCGAATTCGGTCCAAATCAGCCACCCGGTTATGCAAATAGAAAACCTGACCGTTTCTGGAAAGCTCTTTTTGAATGACGTCTCGAACCAAGGTCCAATCGAGTTCGACCACGTAAGTCTGGATTGGAAAACGGTTGAGTGGCGGCGTCTCAATGACAGACAGATCCCGGGCGCCAACCATGGCCATGTTCAACGTTCGTGGAATGGGCGTGGCTGTCAAAGTCAATACATCGATATTGCTTCGCAGTTGTTTCAAGCGCTCCTTGTGTTTGACACCAAAGCGCTGCTCTTCATCAATGACTAACAAGCCAAGGTCCGAAAAGGCCACGTCTTTTGATAGCAAACGGTGCGTGCCGACCACGATATCCAATTCGTGATTTTCAAGCGCCTCGATCGTGTGCTTATTCTCCGCACTCGTCTGGAATCGAGATAAATGACCAATCCGAATTTCTGGAAAATCAGCAAAACGTTCCACCAACGTCTCGTAATGCTGCTGAACCAAAATGGTGGTTGGCGCAAGCAAAGCGACCTGCTTGCCCGCATGGGCCGCTTTAAAGACGGCCCTTAAGGCGACTTCGGTCTTTCCAAAGCCAACATCGCCAACTAACAAGCGGTCCATGGGCCGCTTCTTTTGCATGTCGACCTTAATTTCTTCAATTGAACGGATCTGATCGGGCGTTTCTGGATATGGAAAGCCAGTGTCAAACTTCAGCTGTGCCTGATCATCTTTTGGAAAGGCAAAGCCCTGCTTAGCCTCCCGCTCAGCGTAGAGGGCCAAGAGATCGTCTGCGATATCATCGATCTTTTCTTGAACTTGCTTTTTGGTTTTCTGCCACTCGCTGCCACCCAGCTTGTTGATCTTTGGTTTCTTGCCGGCATCCGAACCACCAATGTATTTTTGAATTAAATTCAACTGGGTAACGGGTAAGAAGATCTTGGCGTTCTTCTGATAGGCAATCACTAGATAGTCTTGCTTGCCACCGTTTGCCTCCAAGGATTCGAGCCCTTGGTATTGTCCGATTCCGTGATTGAGGTGGACAACGTAATCGCCAACTTCAAGTTCATTATACGATTTCAGCCGCTCGGCGTTTTGTAGCTTCTTTTGCTTGCGCGCCACTGGTTTTCTGGCCTTTGCAAAGAGCTCCTTTTCCGTTAGAACCGTCAAGTGAGCCATCGGCCATTCAAAGCCGGCTGACAAGTTTCCAATCACCACTTGAACCTGGTTCTGAGCCACTTTTTGATGAATTGGCACCTGAATGTCTCTTGAATCAAGTGACTCAACCAAACGCTCAGCCTGACTTTTGGAACCAACCAAGAGGACCCAGGTTAAGCCCCGTTCTTTGGCAAAGGTCAAGTCCGGAAAAAGCGCATCGAGTTGCCCGAAGTATTGCTTAGCTGGGCGCGAGGTCCATTCAAGCAAATGATCAAAAGTCAGCTGGTTCAAGCCACGTTTCAAGTTCGAAAAATAGGTTTGGGCTTTTCCTAAGACGGACAAGCGCTCACTCAAGTCAGCGCGCAAAGCCAAGGGGGGAATCAGCTGTCGATTGGAAACTTGCAGGTCGAACCAGTCTTGGTCTAAGCCGCTTTGCGTGAGAAGCGATTCCTGCAAACGGGCATACTCATCGACAATGACCAACGCATCGTCTGGCAAATAATCTTGGATGGTCGCTTTTTCATCGTAAAAATACCCAAGGTAAGGCAAAATTGCCTCGTCTCGACGCCCTTCTTCCAGGGCCCTTTGGGTTTTGGAAAACCCTTCGGTAATGTGCTTTTTTTCCACACCCTCGGCTTCTTTTCGGTAAGTCGAAAATGCTGCCTCTAGCGCCTCTTTCCCTTTTTCGTAGGTGTCATCATCCATCACCAGGTCAGAAGCAGGCAGGACCCGGGCACTTGTCAGTTCGCCAGTAGACTTTTGAGTCACTGGATCAAACGACTTCATCGCATCCAATTCATCATCAAAGAAGTCTAACCGAAGCGGTTCCTCACGGTCAGCGGGATACAAATCAATAATCGAGCCCCGCGTGGCAAATTGGCCAATTTGTTCCACTTGTGGCGCGTTCACGTAACCCAAGGTAACTAACCGACTTTTCAAGCCGGCAAAGTCATACTGTTGCCCAACTTGCAAATCCAAACAAGCTGATTGGATCGCCATGGGTTTTGGCTCATAACGACAAAAGGCCGCCGAATTCGTGACAAAGACCCCGTTTTGGCCTTCAGCCAATGCAGTCAGTGCAGCTACCCGGTCGGCAACGTGGTTATTCGATGAGATCGCTAGTTCCGTTGCGACCGCCTCTTCGGCCACGAAGCGATAAACGGCCGCTTGGCCCAAAAGATCCGTCAAATCCTGGACCAATTCTTCAACATGGGCCACCGTATCCGTTAACACTAAGATCGGGCGCGCCTTGTTTTGATAGAGGGTGGCGATCCCTGCTGCTTTGGCTGAACCATTCAAGCCCAAGAGCAGCTGTTTTTGCTTTTGCTTTTCTTGTTCGGCCAACGCCTTGAAACTTTTTTCTTTTTGTAAGTAATCCGTTAAGTCCATGACTATCCGTTATAGCGGTTGCTCAAAGCCGCTTGATCCGCTCCTTTGATCCAGTCCAACAAGGCCTGATCGGTCTTTTCGAATTTTTCATCCCAAATGGCCAAGTCATCCTTTGAAAACTTACCCAAAACGTACTTAATCACCGCTTCATGGGTGTGTTCGGGATGGGCAATACCAAATTTTAAACGCAAGAAATTTTGGCTCCCGGTGTGGGCAATAATGGATTTCAATCCATTGTGGCCGCCAGCCGAGCCCTTGCCGCGAAAGCGTAACTTACCAAAGTCGGAATCTAAATCATCATGCAAAATCAAAATATCGGAGACATCCCCGCCATAAAAGTCTAGGAATGCCCGGACGGATTGACCGGAATCGTTCATGTAGGTAGTTGGCTTCACCAACCAAACCGTTTCACCGTCCACCATCAATTTGGCAGCGGTCGCAAAGAGCTTGGTGGGCACAAAATCGACACCTTGGCTTTGCGCAAAGTGATCCAGGGCCATAAAGCCAATGTTGTGGCGTGTCTGATCATATTGCTTGCCGATATTTCCTAAACCAAAGATGAATTTCATGGATTTTTCCCTCCAAAATGTCTTGTACTTTAATCTTAACATGGAAAGGAGAGGTTTTTAGCCAAAAGTATGCTAGGATATAGGAAAGAACAAGATGATTAGAGGTTTTTCATGTTCCCAAAATCGCTCATTATTAAAAAACAAGATTTGTTGACCATTACCGAAGATTCGACTATAAAAGATGCTTACGACATCTTCGAGCATGCAAAAGAGGGCAAGCACCTGCGCACCATCCCGATTCTCGACCAAACGGGCCACCTCTTTCGTGGAAACATTTACCGCCAACACGTCTATGAATGCGTGGCAGCCGGTGGTGATCTCAGCCAAAAGGCGACCACCATCATGCGCAACTCAACGAAGTTCATCTCGACGCAGGCCGACTTTTACCAACTTTTCTTTGCCATTCGCGACTTACCCTATATCGCCGTGGTTGACGAAGGCCACCACTTTGTCGGGATTCTGACGCATGCGGCCTTGATGGACCTCTTGTCCAAATCCTGGTCCCTTGCCAAAGGTGGCGTGGCCATCGCGGTCAAAGATCGCGAGCGCCGGGGCGACCTATCACGGATGGCTCGAATTATCACCCGTTACACGAACATTGAATCGGTTCTGTCCCTTCAAGTCCAAAACCAAGGTCCCTTGGCCGTGCTCTTCACCCTGCCCTTAACCGCTGATTCCCCCGTGCTTCGAAAAATCATCACCAAGCTCGAGCGAAAGCGATACTACGTTGTCGCACAAGAAGACCTCGCAGAATTTATGTAAAACCAAAAAAGATTCCCCTGACTACATCGAGCCAGGGGAATCTTTTTTGCATGCTACCAGACAAAAAGCCCGGCCATGGCAGACGATAAAAGCGACACCAAAACACCCGAGAGCAGCATCTGAGGCACCCGACTGGCAATGTAGTCGTTTTTAGCTTGACTCACCAAACCCTTAAAACAGGCAATGATCATTCCGATTGTTCCGAAATTAGCAAAGGAAGTCAAAAAGACAGTCAAGACAATCCGGGCATGCGCGTTTGCAAAGAGCCCTTTTTGGGCCAGCATATCCTTTGAAATCTCACCCATGACCACAAATTCATTGGTGACCAACTTCGTTCCCATGTACTGGGCCAAGTGGAAGGCGTCTGATACGGAAAAGCCCAAAAGCCAGGCAAAGGGGAACATGATAACGCCAAAGATGTTTTCAAGAGTCAAAAAAGACAGGCCCAAAATCCCAAGCAGCTGATTCATTAGCTCGCCAAGGGAGACAAAGGCAATCACCGTTGCCGCGATCATCAACACCAGTTTCCCAGCAGACAAGATGGAGCCACTTAAAAAGGAAAAGAAGGGCTCGCGCTTTTCTTTTTCTTCCCCCACTTGGACGACGATGTCTTCTTCTTTTGAAATCCGGGTTGGATTCAAAATGGCCGAAACCGCAATGGCCCCCAAGATATTCAAAGGAATGGCAGCCAAAACGTATTGTCCAGGCACCATCTGCGTGTACGACCCGATGATGGCCGCCGACACGCAAGACATCGACATCAGGGCCAAGGTCATGTTTCTTCGGGCAGACATTACCTGCAGCTGCCGCTTCGAAACGGCCAAAACGTCCGTATTGCCAAGAAACATCATTTCGATTGAAAAGAACGCTTCGAACTTGGGTTGCCCGGTGAGCTTCGATAGGCCCAACCCCGCCCATTTGATCAGCCAGGGTAAAAAGCCAACGTAAGTCAAAATGTCAAAAAGCGGCACCACTAAGAGCATCGGCAGTAAGGCCGCCGTCACAAAGTTCGGCCCGCCATCGTTTGACGTCAGCCACTCCGGAAAGGCAAAAGCGATCCCCTTGACCGAGGCCGACACCAACCAGTTAAAGAGATTGGCTGCCCCTAAGACGACGGTTCGACCAGCGGCAAACTGCGTAAAAAACCAGGCCAAAAAGAACTCGAGGCCTAAAACGGTGAAGACCGACCGCCACCGGATCTGCTTTCGGTCATTCGATAAGGCGTAGGCCAGCAAAATAAAAACAGCGATACTCATGAGATTAACAACGATTAACATGGTTCTTCCATCCTTTTTTCGTATTGGTTCGCACGTTGTTTGAACTGTTTTGGCGAAAGCCATTTCCGAGTTTCCTTCTGCTCAAAAAAGAAAACGACCTTCGTTACTTGTAGTGAAGCAAAGAAGTCAAGGAAAAACGAGTATTTTACTAATTTTCAGTCAGTCTGGGCGAAAAACCAACCTCCTTTGCCAAAAGGCTATGAAAAGCGGGCTCCCCCTCCCTAAACTAAAAGAAAACCCAGGAGGAGCTTACAATGAAAAACATTGTGGTGATCGGTAGTTTAAACGTGGACGTCTTGATGAAGATTGACCAACTCCCAAAGGAAGGCGAGACCAGGCCCATTCAAAACAAGTCAAGCAACTTTGGTGGAAAAGGCGCGAATCAGGCGGTAGCAGCCGCAAGGCAGGGTGCTGCGGTTTCTTTTATCGGTGCGGTCGGTCGTGATAAAGAAGGCAGCACCTTTAAAAACCTGCTCGAACAAGAAGGCATTGATACCCGCTTCGTTCAGGAAAAAGATGGGCCAACCGGGACCGCCTACATCATGTTAGAAGAAGACGGGCATAACACGATTCTCGTCCATGGTGGGGCGAATGCGCTTTTGACCGCAGACGATGTTGAAAAAGCCCGAGACATTATCAAAAAAGCCGACGTCGTCGTTGCCCAACTCGAGGTGCCACGACCAGTCATCAAAAAAGGCTTTGAAATTGCTAAAGAAGCTGGTGCCATGACGATTTTAAACCCAGCGCCGGTCACTGATCGAATCGAATCCGCCATCTTGCAAAACACGGATCTCCTAGTGCCAAATGAAAGCGAGGCGGCTTCCCTCCTCCACTTGCCGGCAGTAACCGATTACAAGACACTAAAGGATCGCCTCCCGCTTTACCAAGAGCAACTAGGAATCCAACAGTTAGTCATTACCCTCGGAGAAGCTGGCGCCTTTTTTGCCGTTGGTCAGCACGTCGGCCCCGTGCACAATTTCGAAGTGGAGGTCAACGACACGACTGCTGCCGGTGACACCTTTATCGGCACCATCGCCACGACCTTGGATGCGGACTTTAGCAACATCGAGCGCGCTTTGCAGAAAGCTTCGGCTGCCTCTGCCATCGCCGTTTCTCGACCAGGCGCCATCCCCGCCATTCCGACGCAAGAAGAGATCGCTTTAAAGCTCGCACCAATGGCGATGAATTAGGAGGTCTGCATGTCTCATCAAAAAGAAGAAAAAGCACGCGCCGCACTTAAAGCGCTTGAAGAAGTTCAAGACGGTATGGTCGTTGGTCTTGGTACTGGAAGCACCGCCGCCGTCTTCATCGAAGCCCTGGCTGCAAAGGTCAACGATCAAAACTGGCAGATTACAGGAGTCGCCACCTCCAAGCGCTCAGCCGAACTAGCCCAGTCACTTGGTTTGACGGTTAAAGACATCGACGAGGTGTCGGCTATTGACGTCACCATCGATGGCGCTGATGAAGTCGATCCCGAGCTCAACGGGATCAAAGGAGGCGGGGCGGCGCTACTCTACGAAAAAGTGGTGGCCCTACGCTCCAAGAAAAACGTCTGGGTGGTCGATCAAAGCAAAGCACACGATCTTCTTGGCACCTTTCCCCTACCAGTTGAAGTCATCGAATTTGGGGCGCAACAAGTTTACCTCACCCTAGCTGAGCTCAATTTGCGGCCCAAGTTCCGCATGAAAAACGAAAGTGAACGGGCCAAGACGGATTCCGGCCACAACATTATCGATGTGCGAATCGATCAGGTCGATGACAAAAAAGCCTTAGCGAAAACCCTGAAGGCAATCACCGGCGTTGTCGAACACGGACTTTTCCTTGATATCTGTGACAAGGTCATCATCGGAACCGACCCGATTCAAACGCTGGTCAAAAAAACAACCTAATACTAAAAAGGCTTTCCCACCATCTCTGGTAGGAAAGCCTTTTGAACTCTTTTTATTTTTTCTGCTCATCATAGGGGGTCAAGCGCAACTTGCCTGAGATGTACTCCCCGACAAAGATGTCACCCATGCCATGATAGCCCAGTGCAACGACTTGCTCATCCAACCATTCCTCATCTTTTTCGATGGCTGATAAGACGTCATCATTGGGTTGACCATCGTAGATAATTGGATACTTAGGCGAATCTTCCCCGTATTCGATGACCGTTAATTGCCCGTTTTGCTCCAATACAGCACGTTTAACTTTGGAAATATCGTAGACTTCGTTTTCCCGCAGCTTGAACATCAAATCAGCCGCTGATTGTCCAGCCGACATTACCGCATGGACACGGACCTTCCCTCGGTCAATTAAAACGGTGGGTTTCCCATCCAAGATGACTTTAGCAAAGCGATTGTGCTCTTTTGCAAATTTCAAGACCATCACGAGAAGCGTCCAGATGATCATAACCATCATAAACTGGAAGACTGTGATGGCTTCGGAGTAAATCGTACCACCGATGATACCACCAAGAACGTAGTTTTGAACCTGATCTAAGGCGTTTGTTGGCGCCAAGTTCCCCTTACCAAAAATATTGATCTGGATGATGATCACAATCAGACCAATCCCCAGTTTTAAAAATATCGGCATGTATAATGACATTATTTCACGACCTCCACTTGGTTGTTGATGAGATAGACTTGCGTTCGGCTATAAGACTTTTGATCCTTTGAGAGCGTGATTTGATAAAAGGACTTGCCTTCCTTTGCAATCATCCCATCTTGCATGGTCGTCGAATTGAAGGCAAGGGTCGACTTTTTAACCTTCTGGTCAGAAGCGTAGGCTTTAGCAAAGGTGGCCATCTCGTTTTGCTGCAAGTTTTGCGCCTGCGTGTTTTGGAGGTTAGTAAAGGTTAACCCGCCAAAGAAAAGAAAGGTCAAAAAAGCAATGATGGTCAGGTCTCGGTAGCGCATGTTGAAACGGTGGCGGAATGAGGCGGTCAGCCCAACGCTAACTGCGACAAGGGCGACGACCAACAGTGTAAGGTAAACCTTATTGGTCAGGTTATTTTGATGAATTAAGTAGTCTAGGGAATAAAATGTCATGAGAACCCTCCATGTGATGTATTCTAGCACAAGAAATCAGGCGAATCGAGCAAAGCCCAACTGGCTGGTCGGCTTTCCGCCTAAAAAAGAAGCGGGCCTTGACCCGCTTCTTGATTCATTACTAAATAAAACCAGTTTCCTGCCTTACATCATTCCGGGCATTCCAGCTGCGCCACCCATCGAAGCGGCATTGGCGTCTGCTGTCTTTGGGCTGTCTGCCACAACCGCCTCCGTCGTCAAGAGCAAGGCGGCAACCGAGGCCGCGTTTTGCAAAGCCGAACGCGTCACCTTGGTTGGATCAACGATTCCGGCTTCGACCATGTCGACAAAGCGGTCGGCCTTTGCATCGTATCCCGTACCTTCTGGCTCTTCCTTCAGCTTGTTTAGGATTACGGAGCCTTCGAAGCCAGCGTTTTCCGCAATTTGTCGTACCGGCGCCTCCAAGGCGGACACAACGGTTTTAACGCCTGTGGCCACGTCGCCTGTCGCCTCGACTGCAGCAGCGGCTTGCATGGCGTTGACTAAGGCCGTTCCACCACCCGCAACAAAGCCTTCCTCGACGGCCGCACGCGTGGCGTTCAAGGCATCTTCAATCCGGTACTTGCGTTCTTTCAATTCGGTCTCCGTTGCCGCACCGACATTGATCACGGCCACGCCACCAGCCATTTTGGCCAGGCGTTCCTGCAACTTTTCCTTATCAAAGGATGACGTGGTTTCTTCGATTTGCTTTTTAATCGTGTCCACCCGCTGATCGACCGCTGACTTATCACCAGCCCCTTCGACAATCGTTGTGGTATCGCGGTTGATGTTGACTTTGTTAGCTGAACCAAGTTGCTCAACCGTGACATCCTTCAAGTTCAAGCCAAGGTCGTCCGTAATCACGGTCGCACCAGTCAACACCGCAATGTCTTCCAGCATGGCCTTGCGCCGGTCACCAAAACCAGGTGCCTTAACGGCCACCACGTTAAAGGTACCACGCATCTTATTCAACACCAAAGTTGGCAGCGCTTCGCCCGTGATATCGTCTGCGATAATCACCATGGCCCGGCCCTGTTCAACCACGGCCTGTAAGACTGGCAGGATATCTTGGATATTGCCAATCTTCTTATCCGTTACCAGGATGTAAGGGTTATCCAGGTTGGCTTCCATCTTTTCGTTATCGGTCACCATGTATTGGGACATGTAGCCGCGGTCAAAGGACATACCTTCGACCACCTTTAAGGTCGTCTCAATCCCCTTGGATTCTTCAATCGTAATGACCCCGTCGTTTCCGACCTTTTCCATGGCATCGGCGATCAAGGCCCCGACTTCGTCATTGGCAGCAGAAATGGAAGCGATCTGGGCGATTTCGTCCTTGGTTGACACCGTGTGGGACATGTCGTGTAGCTTTTTTACAGCTGCCGCAGTCGCCTTTTCGATTCCCGTCCGAATACCAACTGGATTAGCCCCGGCCGTCACGTTCTTCAGCCCTTCGCCAACGATGGCTTGGGCCAAAACCGTAGCCGTGGTCGTGCCGTCACCAGCAATATCGTTGGTCTTGGAAGCCACTTCGGCGACCAACTTGGCCCCCATGTTTTCAAAGTGGTCTTCCAACTCGATGGCCTTGGCGATCGTCACCCCGTCGTTTGTAATCGTTGGCGAACCGTAAGATTCCTCCAAGACGACGTTGCGTCCCTTTGGTCCAATCGTCGTTTTGACCGTATTGGCCAATTTGTCAACACCTTGCTTCATCTTACTGCGGGCATCTTCAGAGAATTTGAGTTCTTTTGCCATGATACAATCTCCTTGTTATTCCATCTTGTGACTAAGTCCGTTCGTCCAGCCAAGCCGAGTCGAACTTTTTGCCACTTTCCTAGTCCAAAATCCCAATCACATCTTTTTCACGCAGGGCTAAGTAGTTCTGTCCATCGACCTCGATTGCCTGACCGGCAAACTTGTCGAAGAGAACTTGGTCACCTACTTGAACCGTCATCTTTAAGCGGTCGCCGTTTTCAGCCAAGCGACCGGGGCCGGCCGCGACGACCTTGCCCGATACCGGCTGTTCTTCTTTGGCCTGGGCAATCACAATGCCGCCAACCTGCTGTTCATGAGCTTCTTCTAGGGCTACAACGAGCCGATCTTCCAATGGTTTCAACATGAATCGGACCTCCAGATCTTATTTAGCACTCTCTTATAAAGACTGCTAATTACTATCTCTAGTATACCCCAGCTCCGATTAAATGCCAATTAAAAAAGACCGTTCAACGACGGTCTTTTTTAATGCTTTACTTCAAGTTCAAGCCCTTTGACATGGGGTATTTGGACAAACGAGGGTCTGCTGGAATCATCTTGAACAACTTGGCGTTGTGCTTGGTCCAATTGGTATCCATGTCGCGCTTTCCATAGTAGTCGGCCATGGTCTGATCGTATTCGTTGACGGCTGCTTCGACTTTCTTCTCGTCGTACTTGCCAGCCATCACGGATCCGGACAATGGCAACTTTGGCTTTACTCCAGGGTTCTGGTCAGGGTAGCCAACGGAGAAGCCCATGATTGGCTTGACGTACTTTGGCAAGTCCAATTCAGCTTCGTAAAGTTCAAAAGCGCCCATGACACCGGCCATGGTAACCGTTCCCAAACCAAGGGATTCAGCAGCCACTTGGGCACGTCCCAAAGTGATCGAAGCCGAAACAATCCCACCTTCTAAGAACTGGTAGTGTTGGATGCGGTCTTCGATGATTGCCTTGTTCTCATCGGATTGGCCAATCAAATCGCGGTTCCAATCAACACAGGCCACGTAGAAGCGTGGGGCCGAAGCGATGTAGCCCATGTGGACCGTGTCGGTGATCTTTTGCTTCAAAGCCTGATCCGTAATCTCAATAAAGGTCACGGGCTGGTAGTTTTGCATGTTGGGTCCAGCAAAGGCCGCAGAGAAAACGGCATCCATCGTTTCGTCTGAAACTGGCTTTTCTTTAAAGGCCCGAATGGACTCGTGGGCGTGCAATTGCTTTAAGACTTCGTTATTTACCATGACAACCTCCTAAAATCGGTGTATACTTTTATACTTGTGTGGCTCTATGGCCATCTTACACTTTTAAAAAATATTATTCTAGGATAAGCATGAATTTCTTTAAAGTACATATTGGTCTTCGGACCTTCAAAACCGGTCTGGCCGTCATGTTAATCATGATCGCCTACCACTTCATCGACCGCCCGGCCTTCGTGCCGGCCACTGCCGCCGTCTTCGCTCTTCGCGATAGCTGGGATGATACCATCTCCTTTGCCAAGATTCGGCTGGTCTCAAACGCCATCGGTGGTGCTCTAGCCGTCGTCTTCTACCTGGTCCGCGAATACAGCCACAACGCCAACTGGCTGACGATCGTCTTCGTACCTGTCTTGGTCATGGCCGGCATCATCATCCACGACAAGATCAACTACAACACTGGCATTGTCGGCGGGATGGCCGCCTTTCTCATGATCGCTTTGACCATCCCCTTAGACGCCACGATCGTCTACGTGCTTTTACGGGTCATGGACGTCTTCATCGGGGTCCTTTTCGCCATTGCGATCAACCGCTTCGCCATGCCTGACGAAATCGAAAAGGTGGAAGAAGAAGTCGGTAAAATCGAACAGGATGCCAAACAAGTGATTCGCCGATTAGAACATAAGAATGATGATTAAAATCGCAAATGAAAAGACCGCCTGTGAAGGGCGGTCTTTTTTTGGTTGGGGAAAGGAAGAAGACGGTCGGCCAGACACGCTATACTAAGCCAACATACAGCTCCTTCGTTAGCCGGTCTCGTAAAGTCACAAAATGTACACGGCTTCGTACGCCATCCAATCCAATCACATCAATCAGCGGCCGAGCAAATCCACGGATAAAGGAATCACCAATTATCGTGATGTGTTCAGGAAAGCGGATCACTAATTCGCCATTCAGAATCTGCGAATTAACTTTCGGGCGCACCTGCTGGTCGTAAGTCTCTCGTCCCATCATCACATCACCAAGGGCTGGATCAGAAAACTTCAGTTCAAAGGTTTTCACCTCTCGACCTCCGTTCTTCACTTCGGTTTATCTACTCAAATTATAACCGATTTTCAAATCCAAAATTGCTATTTACTTCAGCAGGAAATGAAATAAAAAGCGAGGGGGAATAAGTAAGATTAATTGGGTATTGATAGTACTAATAAGGCGAGCCACTAATTTCTTACTAAACCTATTCTTCCATAGCATTCTTGATATATTTCCTTAGCTAATTCGCGTGTTTTTACTTGTTGCATCGCAATTTTATACAGCAGATCATAATACCCTGCCATACAAATACAAAGTATATAAAATTTATTCAATAAATTTTTCATATTATCGTTATGACAATATCTTTCAAAAATACCAATCATTTTCTGAAGACCTGCGTTCACCTTTAGAATAAATTCAATTTTTTTACTTATTTTCTTAGAATTGTCGATCCACTCTTGTAATTGTTGCGCCGATCCTTTTCTCGCATATGCGATTGCTTGCCTTTTTATATCTTTTTCCGTTAATTTTGCAGCAAAGTAGCTCACTAATTTCCCAATCAATTTTTCAATCAAACTTTTAATCAGACTTTTAACAAAGTCATATGAATTCTTTACGAATAAAAACATTTTTCATCCTCCATTCTATTCATTCCATTCCTTCATAAGTTATTTAGCATTCCTCCATTATCCTATAAATAGAGCCAAATGCTACTAAATGATGAAAGGACACTCCAACCCATGCCACATCCTAATCCCGATGAACTCTTCCATCGTTACTACAAACGCTGGATTACCATGTATAAAGAAGGCGCCATCCGCAAAGTCACCATGAACAAATACCTGATGACGCACCAATGGGTAATTAAGCTCGCTCTCAAATTGAAAGTGGGCGATCTCACCCGGATCACGTATCAGCAATTACTAAACGATTACGCTGATGGCCACGAACGACAAACTGTTATGGATTTTCATCATCAGTTAAAGGGCGCTATTCTTGACGCTGTCGATGACGGGTTAATCGAGCGTGATCCTACTCGAAAAGCGATTATTAAAGGTCGCACCCCACGGCCCAAAAAACCAAAGTATCTTAACCAATTTGAACTACATACGTTACTTACCGAGCTTGACCTCAGCACAGATGTTAACTGGGATTGGTTTATCTTGCTCATCGCGAAAACTGGCATGCGTTTTTCTGAAGCACTCGCTCTCACACCAAATGATTTCGATTTTGCTCATCAAATGCTGACGATTGATAAAACCTGGAACTACAAAGAAGATGGCGGATTTCTGCCCACTAAAAACCAATCGTCTGTTCGCAAAATCCAAATCGACTGGCAAACTGTCATTCAGTTCTCCGAGCTTGTCAAAAACCTTCCCGAAAACGAACCGATCTTTGTTCAAAATCAAAACAAAATTTATAATTCCACCGTTAACAACTTACTCAGTCGTCACTGTGAAAAAGCCGGCGTGCCAACCATCTCCATTCATGGTCTTCGTCATACGCACGCATCACTCTTATTATTCGCAGGTGTTTCGATTGCCAGTGTGGCCCGCAGGCTCGGTCACGCTTCCATGACCACCACCCAAAAGACTTACTTGCACATCATCCAAGAGCTCGAAAATCAAGACGTCGATCTGGTCATGCGATCTTTATCCGGTCTAAGCTGATTGATGGCAAGCAAAAAACGCCTGGTTCATAAACCAAGCGTTTTTTAATGATCATACAAGTCAAATTTCGTGTCCACAGCTAGAACATAAAACAAATTACCATTCATCTTACCGATCAGCCGCCCCTTATCGCTTATACGTACAACACAAAACTTATCATCACATTCCCTTTCACGCTCAGTGTTGGAAAATTCTGTGAGTGTGATTGAATGTTTTAATTCATCAATGAATTCGACCCCTTGTTCTTTTGATCGATTCAAGATGTAAATCAAATGTTCAGAAGACAACTTTTCAATCGAATGAAACAAGGGCTTATAAAGACCTTTCTCTAATTTAGTAAAGTTATATTTCTTATCACTCGTTAGAAAGGAAAAATTAAATACTATTCGCTCGCTGTGAGTAACTCGTTGATTAATCAGAACCTTGGAGGAGTCGTTCGTTTTCTTTCCACTAAGCTCAATCTTTTTCGTCATCACTTTTCCTCACTTTTAAGCAAGAATGTGCTTATTAAAATAATCTTTAATGAGTCGTGGACTAATCACCGAGCTTTGTTTTGTTTCCTTCCATGGCGTCTCGTGATGCGTCATGTTCATGAGATCAATTGCACTCTTGTCGCCATATTGCACCATAACCGCAGATAGTACAGATACAGCATCGTCATCTTTAGCGACCAATTGAAAATCATCCAAATCTGTATCGCTCAGTGTACGTCCACTATCAAAAGGAACAATCTCCTTTTGGCCCTTATACTTAGCATGCACGCTTTCAACTGCCGGACCGTACTTCCAGCAAACAATATCATCGGAAAACAGCTTGCGATCATAAGCTGCTAACATGACCCCCTGTGCATAATAAAGCAGTTTCATTACCTTCATCTGAGAAAGTGGCTCGACCATTTCCTTATGCTGCATGTCCGCATAATTCGTAGCTCGGAACCAATTAGTAACTTGTAAAGCAGTGTATTCAGCCATCGTTGCGATTCTCCCTTCGATTAACAGCATAACGGCTGTCATTTGATAAATTATTCAACGCGTCAGTTCTTCTGAAGTAAATATACTACATATTTCTCGACCCGTCATTATTTATGGTTAATTAGGGCAGACCATATTCGCGTTCTAAATAACTCCGATACAACTTAGGAAAGCAATTCTATTACTGATGAAGAGTAATAATATTATCTAATCTATTAAGCAGTCTATTTAGCTGCTTCATTTCAAGGACGTCATTAGGTTTAAAAAGAATGTACCCTTTCACTTTTTTAGCATTTAAATTAGATTGAGTACCCGTAGAAACTAGTCGATCCCATTCCTTATTAAAATTAGCCTTTTTCAAATTTTGGAAAACAAAATCGCGAATCGTTGGGTCATCAAAAACCATATTATAAAAAGCCTGCGACGTTGCTGAGTTTATCTTTAGTATTGCAACCTTTCCAACAGAAGCATACATTGCTAAACTAACGCTTCCAGCAGGAACCTTCCACGCAGCAGAATTAATAAGCCCCTTTTCGCTAATATGTTTCTCAGTTTCATAGATAAAATTTCCTGACTTTGTTAAATCAGAAATACTAAGAAATGGAATGTTCCCCTCATAATATTCTTTTTGCGCAGCTCTTGGCGTTCCACCAGAACCGCCTTTATTAAATAACTGTACTAACTTACGCTGTTCCCAAGAGTCAACTAGTCAATAAAGAATAAAGAGCAATATGATCGATTATTATTTAGAACATAACGTAATATAAATCTTAATTTTATTTATTAATACATTCCGTTGATATTTGTATGAATCTCTTTTGTTCTATCTTCAGACTACTGATGAAGAGTAATAGTATCATCAATATTCTTAATAATTAAAGCAATTCGTTCTTGCTCTTCCACACTAGGCACATCAATGCAAAATTTTTCAAACGCAGACTTATTGATAATTGCCGTAGCTGTTTGCCCTGCAAGGGCTTTAAATTTAGCAGTATTTTTCAGCATTGACGATAATATAAAATACGAATCATTATGTTTTGGAATTATAGCATTTATCTGTTGATTAAATGCTGCAGGTACTTCATTAATCGTATTTTTCCCAATAGAGGCAATGCTAGTGATCAGTACAGAATTTGCAGGCAGAATACGTGCTTTTTCCCATCCTTGATTACTTAAATGACGTAAAGAATTATTTGTTTTTAAAGATGAGATATCCGAAGGTGTTATCCAAACCCTTCCGGCTGTTCCATCGACCCAGTCACTCTTATCGGAGGTTGGTGGAGTATTCCCGGTAAGCACTTCACCTAAACTTCCCAACTTACGCTGTTCCCAAACAGCACAAAAAAAGAACCGATAATGAGTACTATCAGTTCTATATTTAGATTATTCTATTAAATTCAGTACTATGAAAACAAATTCAGTTATTGAATACTAAAAAAATATTCTGAAAAATCATGGAAATCAAATTGAAAAACAGTCTACATATTTCAAACCATTTTCGGTTTTATATAAACATTTTTTGAAGCATCGCTTTCTTTA
The DNA here is from genome assembly GCF_018437225.1 of Fructobacillus papyriferae. GTDB lineage: Bacteria > Bacillota > Bacilli > Lactobacillales > Lactobacillaceae > Fructobacillus > Fructobacillus papyriferae. Next base: position 51,141 of record NZ_JAAMFI010000004.1, on the reverse strand, counting down.
ATAACTCAAGCTTTTCAAGCTTACGTTGATGAAGAGTAATTGTTTGGTTTAACATATCAAATAGATTACCAATCTCTACAGATTCCTCTTTTTTTTGCGGGTAAATTCCAGACACGCCTTTTAAAATAGAAAAATGCCGTTTATATCCCTGTTGTTCGGGTCTATTTTTCTCTAATAACGCATACAAAAAATTACCAGATAAATTTAAAGCTTCTAGAACCTTTACACCATCCGTAGCCAGTAAAAATGGATGTTTTGGTTGGTATATAGACACAGTATGATCGCCAAACAACACAACATCGTTATAGTCCGTAAATGGTTCTTTATCAGAATATCCAGCAACTGGATTATCTCCCTGCTGAATTACCTTATATTTCCCAGATATTTCACTTTCGGTAATATACTCTTTTGATTTCTTTACGTTCAGAATCTCGCCCAACTTACGCTGTTCCCAATCGTCCGCAAAACCAGCGAATCTCCACTCAGGATTTTGTTCGCCATTTTTTGGGAAAAGTTTTTGCAGCAATAACTTCTTATAGTCATTCAACTCATCCAATTTACGCCGATGAAGAGTAATGAGTTGATCAGCATTCAAAATCATTTTTCCAATAACCTCTGATTCATCATATGATGGAATGCTAAACACTTCTTGGGACACAGTTTTCCAATCCGATCGAGGCATTTTTGTACCTGATGTTTGATTGGCTGTTGTTTGATATTTATCCGACTGAACAAGGGAGTATAAGAAAGAACTGCTAATATCTTTCGTACTCAAAACCCACCAATCGCCCACAGCAACACCTGAAAAGTCAGCAAGTAGCCAATTTTTTAGGTAAGGACGTAGCTTCCCAAATAGTACATTACCAGAAAAAAATGCAATTCCCCTTTTACTGTCCTTTCTCTTCAATTCATAGTCAGGTACTAGTTTTCCTGCCCCAGAAACAACATCTTCATATTCAACATTTAAAGTAGATTCCCTAGTCTTCATGTTTCTACTAGCAAAACTATCAAACTTACGCTGTTCCCAATCGTCCGTAAAGCCAGTGAAGCGAATGCCAGGGACCATTTTTTTGTTTGCTTTTGGATCACTCATTTCAGCACCTGCTTGATCAAGTCAAGCGTCTTCTGACTTTCAGAATCTGTAGCCACAAGGTTGTCCATTTGTTCATTAATTTTTTGGGTGAGCGAAGCGATTTCAGAATCGATTTCTTGCATGTCTTTAAGAAGTGCTTCGGCATCGACAGGTGCTTCTTCTTCAAACGTGTCTACATAGCGGGGAATATTCAAGTTGAAGTCGTTTTCTTGAATCTCATCTTGGTTGGCGACGTGGGCATATTTGTCGACATCTTCACGTTTTTGGTAAGTATCGATGATTTTATCGACATCTTCATCACGCAAAATGTTCTGTTTCTTGCCTTTTTCGAAGTCGTTTGAGGCATCAATAAAGAAGACATCTTTGTTGGTCCGGTTCTTCTTGAAGACCAAAACGACTGTTGGAATGCCCGTTGAGAAAAAGATACCTTCTGGCAGACCAATGACGGCATCCAGATAGTTCTTCTCGATGATGGCTTGGCGAATCATCCCTTCAGCTGCACCACGGAAGAGCACCCCGTGAGGCAAAACAATAGCCATCGTTCCTTCACGATCCAAGTGGTAAAGAGCGTGCAAGACAAAGGCATAATCCGCCTTGGTCTTGGGGGCCAATTTCCCGTAGTCCTTAAAACGAGGGTCCTTCATCTTATTATCGTTGTTGTCCCACTTAGCAGAATAAGGAGGGTTCGCAACAACAGCGTCGAAGGTAACCGGTTGCGCGATGCCATTTTCTTCCCTAGATGGCCAATCATCTTCCAAAGTATCCGCATTACGCAAATCCATGTTTTGATAATCCACACCGTGCATCATCAAATTCATACGTGCCAGGTTATAAGTCGTCGTGTTCAGTTCCTGACCTTCGAAAGAGACGCGGCCCTTCTCATGCCCGTTCTTCAATTGGTCTTGCACCGTCAGCAAGAGCGAACCAGATCCCATAGCCGGATCGTAAACAGAGAACTGCCCATCGGCTTTGGCGTTCAAGGTGACTAATTTAGCCAAAATTTTCGACACTTGGTGTGGCGTGTAGAATTCTCCTGCTTTCTTACCGGAATTTCCAGCAAATTCCGCGATCAGATATTCGTAGACATCCCCCAAAATGTCGTGACCATTTTCGTCTTGATAATCGAAGGTATCGACAGATTCAACAACAGCACCCAATGACTTAGCACGAGCTGCCGTTGTGTTTCCCAGACGAGAATTCCCAAAGTTCATGTCCGCAAAGATTTCAGAGAAATCCTCTTGAGCTGACTTGTTCAATTGCGCATTCTTATTGAATTCATCAAACATGTCTTGGTAGTCGGATGGCTTGATATCCCCATTGTGAACCTTGTTCACGATCGTCTTCCAAGTAAAGTTCGGTTCGATGGCATAACCTAAGTTACGGGCAATATCTTCCACGTAATCGTTCAGGTCATCCCCTTTGGCTTCACGAAGATAAGCGTCGTTAACACTTTCACCTTCTTCTGGTTCCAAGATGTTTTCGTTGACTAAGTATTGTTCTTGGTGTTCTGAGAGATAACGATAAAACATGAATCCGAGAATATAATTTCGGAACTCAGAGGCATCGAGGTTCCCCCGAAGATCGTTGGCCATTGCCCATAATTGGCTGGTAATGGACCGGGCACTCTTTTCTTCAGACATGGTTGTCTCCTTCAATCATAAAACTCATTAATATTCGTCCACAAAGGTATCTGCGAACTTGGTAAAGGCGGTACTAAAGGCGTTTCGATACTTAATTTTCTTCAAGCTCTTCACTTCCGGATCGGTTGCTAATTCAGCATAGTTGGCCTGACCGTTTTGGCGTAAATCGTCCAACTGCCCCATCGTATTCAAATCGTCCTTGCCCTTTTGGTGCTCGTCCAAGACCTTTTGAATTTCGGCAACCTTGGCATCCAGTCCCCATTGGTTGATGAATTGGCGGATTTGCGCACGTTTTGACACATTTTCTGAATCCTGTAACAAGGAATCAACATCATCCGCCTGTACTGGGTATTCGCCAGCTTGCATTTCGCCACTGTGCAAGCCAAAGGCCGTGCGTTCGATACGCTTGGCGTACTTCTGATCCTCCAACTGCTTCGTTTGCTTCTTGATGTCCTCGTAAGTCTTTTGTGCCTTTTCGTGTTCGCCATCGTGGATCTGGTTGGCCAAGTCAGCCAGCAATTCCTTTAGATAATCGTAGTCGACTTTGACATCAGAAATGTGGGTCATTTGCAGGTCAAGATCGAGAACGTCGTAATCTTCGCCCGTCTTTTCCGCCACTTCTTTTGTCACTTGGGTCTTCAATGAACCTGTCAGTGTGCGTTCCTGTTCTTCCGTCATGCCTAGATCCGCTAACAAAGCTTCTGGCTGATCGTAATCGTATTCAGTATACTGCTTTAGCTGATTGACATGGCGATTATACTGGCGCAATTTAGTCAGCATATCCTTCTGATCATTTAGGCCATTTGGAATATCTCGGAATTCTGAAGTGAGCTCGCGTAGTTCCTCAACAATTTCGGACGTTTCAGAAAGCACTTCTTCGAAGGAGTGGGCCAAAACATCGGACCCAGTATCATCTCCGCTTTCAGTACCAACCGTATTATCAATATTTGCTGAATCCTTATTCGAATAAAGCGCCAATGCCTCATTCATCACCTGCTTGGATAATTCTGGCCAACGGTAGTTGATGACCAAACCGTACGGCTTGGTCGTGTTGTTCTCAATGCGGTTCGTCCGCGAGTATGCCTGAATCAGGTTAGCACCCTTCAAGGTACGGTCAACGTAAAGCGTGTTCATCTTAGGCGCATCGAATCCCGTCAACATCCGATCGATGACGATGACCAGATCCAAGACCTTGCCATCCCCCGACGAGCGATTCAGGTGGGAAGCAACATCGGCCGTGTATTCGTCGACGTTGTCTTCGCCAAAACGGCCACCGAACATCTTCGAATAATCATCCATAGCTTCGCGCAGGTCGCGGTTATTCTCGTTCATGTTGTCGTTGTTCGTCGTGTTCAATGAGAAGGTAATCGCAATGTTCAGTTTGCGCTTTAACTTGGGATTATCTTCCGTGTTTTGCTTCTTGAATTCACGATAATATTTCATGGCCAAAGGCACGGAAGGCTTCGTACCCGAAGCATGGGTCGTGAAAAGAGCATTGTAACGGTAATCCGCGGAACGATTTTGCCAGTGCTCCAAGATTTCGGAAACAACTTCCTGAACGTGCTGGTCATTGTTGTCGTATATATCCGGTTCGACCGCTTCATCGATATCAGCAGCCGTCATCGTGTCAATTTTTTCTTGGATCTTGCTTTGGTCCCAGTCGGGATATTTGGCTGAATAATACTTTGGTAGGTATTCTTCCTTCACCGTCTTCTCAGGCAAAGTCGTACGGAACTCAACATTAAAGCCAAGGACGTTGTGGTCAGCGATAGCCTGCCGAATTGTGTAAGAATGGAGAACATCCCCGAAGATGTCCTTCGTGCTGGGGTTCTTTTCAAACATTGGCGTTCCAGTGTAGCCAACCCAGGCGGCATTCTTGAAGAACTTGCGAGCCTTTTCGAATCCTTCGCCACCCGTTGAACGGTGGGCTTCATCAACCACAAAGAGAATGTTTTTGTCGAATTTGTCTCGTTCGTCAGCGTAGCGTTCAGCCAAGATGTTCATCTTCTGGTTAGAAGTGACGATGATCCCCTTCACATCTTTAGACAAGAGTTTTTTTCTTAAATCCTTCACGTTAGCTGTGTCAGAAACCACCGATGTACGACTTTCGGATGTCGAATCAGGATCGAAAGCCGTATATTGTGACGTCGTCTGGTCGGTCAACGCAATTCGATCGACCATGAAGATCACTTTGTCGACATTTGGTTTACGAGAAGCCAACCAGGCGGCTTTGAAAGAAGAGATTGTTTTTCCAGAACCTGTCGTATGCCAGACATAACCAAGTTTCGGATCATCAATACCAAAATGATGACGCTCTACTTTTTCAAGGACGCGTTTCGTGGCATAGACCTGATACGAACGCATGACCTTAAGCATCTCACGTCCTTTAGTACCGTCTAAGACCATGTAATTTGTGGCCATCTGGTGAGCCATAGGAATTGACAGGAAGGCGTTCGTAAATTCCTTCCAGTCGTTCACACGAGAGTTGTCATCTTCACGCTGCCATCGGAAGGCAAAATCTTTATTGAATTTGTCAGCAGTCGCCGCTGCCATATACTGAATATCAGATTCAGTCATCGCAATCAAAATCTGCACCATTGAGAAAATGTCGGAATATTGGCCTTCTTCCGTGTATTTTTCCATTTGGTTCAACGCTTCTGATGCAGGTTTTGAATTGATTTTTTCTTCAATTTGAATGATTGGCAAACCATTAATTAGCAAAGTCGTATCAAATCGACGGTTTTCACGTCCAGCCTTGACTGCTGGCCGTTGAATTTGGTTCACAATTTGGTAGACGGTATTGCCAGCACCAATTTGTGATGAATCAAAAACGTCTAAAAAGACATGTCCTTCATCATTGTCCAAGTCCACTTCGACTTGAGAAACACCGTTCGACCCATATAAGAATTGACCAGCTTGATAGGGCGTCTTATTTCGTATAATAGTTTGTTTTACTTGCTTAAATTCTTGTTCAGAAAGCGGGCGAGAAAGCTTTTGGTTATTTTGTTCCAAAATCTTTTTGAAGTTTTCCCAAAGTTGCTCGGTTGTCTTTATTTCTGGTACGTATTGCCATTGCTTGGTTCCACCCATTTGCTGCATGTAAGCAATTAATTGGTCTTCAAAGGCTAATTCTCGTTGCTCTTCTGAAATGCTGGCCATTGGTCCGCGTGCTCCCCTTTTTCCTCAATAAACTACGATGATTTTCGTATAAATTAAGTGTGTACTTTCTTCTCTAAAAAGAACAATTATAAGGGATATTATACGCTTGATGGCCTCTTGTGTAAAAATTCATTTAAAAGTTTGGCGTTGCAAAAAGAGCCACGCACAAGGCGCGGCTCTTTTCCTTTATAATTCCTACGACTCTTTCAACTAACCACACCCTATGGCAAAGTGCGTTCCGGCTTCCCCGTAGTGATATGCTTGCGTTCGGATAACATCTTCCAGCCAAAGTTTCTGGTAAAACGCAATATTAGTCCCCTCGTATCCGAAAAGCCCCGTTGTACGATCAATCCAAGCAGAGCTATCATCGCGGCTTGGATCATAGTTAATCGCGTATTTTAACATCTCATCATCATCTTGAACTTTAGTAAACGAGACAAAGAAAAAAGGGCATCCATTTATTTCCGACTTCCGAGGTTGACCAATTGTAAAATGCTTTTCTCTGTCTTTACTATCATTCTCGAAAACAGCAAGAATTATTTTCTTAATTTTATCAGGCGATAGATTTGTGAATGTCTCATCTTCATAACCGGAATACTGGTATTCGCCACTCTCTTTATCAATTGTGGCCACACCTGTTTCGGCATTATAAAAAGTCACTCTATAGACTCGCTTCAATACATTGTCCAATATTTCGTCGAATATCGCTTGCATGCCCTTCTCCCTGAAAGGTAATCATTGTCTGTTCACTCATTATACCAAAGAGAGAAGCCAGAACCTGAACAGGCACCGGCTTCTCCTCTTTTTTAAACATCATCCCATCTACATACATTTCAGTGGATGGCTTGGTCATGAAGAAAATGATGTGATAGAACAACCATGCTCATTTCTTAGTGATACAACCTCTGTTGATTGTTATTTGATCGAGATGAGTATTACACATTGGCAATTTTTTTATGAAACTTTTTCTCGTATCGCGTACATGCTTTGTTTCACCAATCGTAAGCATCTGGTTCAATAGTTGTCATGTGTGTACTCCTCGTTTGTCATTGCTAACGAAATTACTTTATTTAACAAACAAAACTCAATCACCATTTATATCCTCAACCAACCTTTTAATTTCCTGATTATAATCTTTTCGTATTAACTTGAGCTCCTTATTGAACAATACAATGCTAAGTGTGTTAATTATTTCTTCACCAAATTCAACCAATCGCTTAACTTCTTTTGCAGTTATCGGATTTTGATGCTGAAAAGCAATGCTCTCCAGTGCATTTGATATACTTTTATCATTGTGAGCTAATATATTATCACGCACCTTCTTCAAATTATTAATTGGTGTTCCTAGTTTCTCTAATTCTTTATGAAGGTCGAGTAGTTGTTGCTTCAATTCATCTAAGCTTCTGTTTTCATTCGGTATCAGTTTATAGTTTTTAAAATTCTTTTTAGTTAGGAACTTTAGAGAGCGTTCGACTAACCTTGGTAAAGTATGCGAATCTCTATTCTTTACATATAACTTTGCAAGTTCTAACAACAATTGCTTTTGCATTACCTGTTGGGAAAAGCCAAAATAATCACCGTATTTCCGTAAAGCGTTTTCTTTGGCATAATTCGAAACAGCAATAACGTGGCCAAATAATCTAATTGAATTCACAACACTTCGAAATAGCCAATTCATTTCTTCTTCAATTGCATCACGTTCGTCTAGTTGCTGCATCTTTTTTTGCTTGTTGTTATCTAATGCCAAGGGATCACTTCTCTTTCATTCATTTTATTTCATCAAAATCAGATATGATTTCATTGACGAATAAAGCGTTAAAATTAAAAGGCTCCAAAATCTTCTCAACACTATTCGCCTGTTTATACCATTCTAAAATTTGTCCACCATCGTTATCAGAAATCACAATTTTAGCTCCAGGACGAATTATACCTCCATTTTCAACATAATAATGAAATAATCCAATTTCATCCATCGACATTTCTTCAATCCCATTTAGAGTGTCTGAATCGGATCGCCAATTTATGTAGTCATTGAAAAATTCAGGCGTTCGATGCACTAATATCCAAGAAAAAATAACTTGAAAATCAAACATACTCATTACAACATTCAACTGTTCCTCTTCTTGATATTTTTTCTGCTCGTGAGCTAAAGATTGTACATTTTTACCAGTAACAATCAACTTATTAAATTTTTTTATATTTGATGGAATTAATTGTCCATCTCCCTCACAATTCTGATTCAAATAATATTTTCTTTTCTCTTTCAAATCTATCAGCGCACTACTTAATTGACGGTTTGCTTTACCTATATTCTGAATATACTTGTTCTTAAGCACTTTTGCTGGTTGATCTTCAGATGCACTATCAAATTTAATGTCAGCATTTTTCATTTCAATCACAAATGCATACTCATTCCAAAAAAGCATAAAATCATGCTCACCACCATTTGTGACCGTATAAAAATTTTGGATAAGATTGATTGCATTGGATGAACTGTTTTTCAAAGTTTCATTATTAATAATTTCAGAAAAATAGCGTTCGTGCTTATGATCAAATTTCTGTCTTTTCTTATTATTTCCTTTGAAAAACCGTCTCAACCCATTAAATACATAATCAACAATGTTTGTTGACGCCGGCATAAACACAACGTCATTATTAACAATCAAAGGAATAGGCTTAAGAAGTAAAACCGAGTCAATATCACCGGGATACTCCACATTAGAACAATACGTGTAGAATTCTTCTGAAGAGAACATCATGTCTTTTATACCTGGAAATAACAACTCTAACTGGGATATGGGAACTCCTAAAGTTAAAAAATCAGGAAAGACTTCATCCTCAACAAAACGGAAAGTTACACAAGAAGCAATTACTGTTTTTATAAATTTTAACCCCCATGGTGCCCCTATATATTCATTCAATTCCTTTTTAAAATATGAAAAGTATTCTATATACTGTTCCGCTTCCACGTATTCATAATTCAGATGATCTACAAAATAATCTTGGGAACTTGATAACGCTAACCACTGATAATAACTCACAGTTTCATTAACAAGTTCCGATAGATTCTCTTTAAGTTTCATCCTATCTACATGCTCATCTTGCTTTGATTCAAAAGGCATTGAACATATAAAATAACTGAACTCCACTAACACCTTTGAAGAATAGAAGTCTGAAGTTGGTGTGATACTACTTTCCTGAATAATTGAGTTCAAAAATTGAACGCGGTCCTCCATTTTCATCGGAAGGAAATTTTCTTTCAGTTCATCTTTGAAGTTAGAAATTTTATTTTCCATTTCATTTTTTATATTCTCAATAATCTCTTTACCCAACATCCACTCTCACCTCGTCATTTGATTAGAATTATTCATTGATTTAATTATATCAGTAGCCGACCAAATGGCTTGTCGCAAATGAACACCCCCCTTTTTTTCTATATTATTCATAACAGTAGTCTGAACCTGGGAAAATAGTAGTGGCGATAGCTTTACATACGATAAGATTGGTTTAACTTCTGAAGATTTCTCAGGAACGAAGTGCAAGGATCCGATGATCTATTTGAGATCTGAAGGTAACATGTCAAAGTCCTAGATGAGGGGCAGTTAGTTGAGCTCTTTGTTTGATCCTAAGAATACAGATGATATTGAGGCAGAACCCTACGTGTAGATCATTCCGTCTGCCTGGCTATCTTCCCTTTCTCCGCCTATCAACGGTCACTCATCCACGCATTGTCTGTTAGACACGGCTGCTTCATGTCAACTATTAGACATAAAAACCCCCAACCGAAGTTGGGGGGCGCAAGTTGGGTCAAAAAGAAATCGATAACAGAAAAAAGACTTCGTGCATAATCTGTGACAAGCTCCAACTTGCTGCTTATCATTATGCATATTCATGTTATCACAAAGATTGTTTGTGAAAGATACTGCAAGTTTTCTGTTTTCTTACATTCTATTTTCTAAATTACTGGTTTTATTTCGATACCGATTTGTTGAGAAGTACAGAAGAATCGCAATTAACAAGGGCATTTTAGACGTTGCTGGATAGAACAAGCCAGTCCGTTCATATTACTCCGTTCATATTACAATGAGCAAAAAAAACCGTAATTTCATCGTCGAATTTTGTGAAAAAATTCAATTAGTCAATTCGAGAAACGCTTTCTCTTCTAGTTATCAACATCCCCCATTCCACTTATCGACAACCAATGTGGAATTTGTGCACTTATCGACCGACTTATCGACAGCTTGCAGCAGCGATAACCTGTCTGGTGAACAAGGTAGCTCCGACAAACTTTCAGCTAACAAAAAAAGCCTGACCAATTGGTCGGGCTTTTTGTAAAACGGTAATCGAAAGATTAACGCTTTGAGAATTGTGATGCCTTACGGGCCTTCTTAAGACCTGGCTTCTTACGTTCCTTCATACGAGCGTCACGAGTCAAAAGACCAGCTTGCTTCAATGCTGAACGGAAGTCAGGGTCAACCGTCAACAAGGCACGGGCGATACCGTGACGAGTTGCACCGGCTTGACCTGAGAAACCACCACCGTTAACGTTAACGTTAACGTCGTAGTTACCCAACGTATCCGTTGCGTGGAATGGTTGCAAAACAACTTCACGCAAGTTAGGGAAAGGAATGTAGTCTTCGATTGACTTACCATTCATCGTGATAGCACCAGTACCCGGTACCAAACGCACACGAGCAACTGAGTTCTTACGACGACCAGTTCCAATGTATTGTACTGCTTCAGTCATGTTCATGGTCTCCTTTCTTAAACTAACTTGTTGATGTCAAGCACTTCAGGCTTTTGTGCAGCGTGGTTGTGATCGGCTCCAGCGTAAACGTGGAGGTTCAAACCTTGCTTGCGACCCAAAGTCGTCTTAGGCAACATACCCTTGATTGACAATTCCAACAACTTTTCTGGATCGTATTGGCGGTAGTTACCAGCCGTACGTTCCTTCAAGCCACCTGGGTGGTTTGAGTGGTGGTAGTAAATCTTGTCCGTTGCCTTCTTACCAGTAAACTTCACTTCTGAAGCGTTGATAATGATGACGTTGTCACCCATGTCAACGTTTGGCGTGAAAGTAGGCTTGTTCTTACCACGCAAAATCGCAGCAACCACCGTTGACAAACGTCCCAAAACGACGTCCTTTGCATCAATGATGTACCACTTCTTTTCAATTTCGCCTGGCTTTGCTAAAAATGTTGTACGCATAGCGCGCTCCTTTAATTAGTTGTTTACAATGTCTAAGCGTTCCTTCTCAGACGGTTACAATAAGTTTCCGGGGCTTATCGTGAGGTAAACAATACCGACTTACAGTATATAAAATCTAGGACAGGCTGTCAATGTGTTTAGCTGACTTTTGGCAGAAGTTTTTTCACGATGTGATTGGCTCGTTCTCCCGATTCAAAAGAAAAATGACGACGGTGTCTGCGCCTCTTCTTTATTTTTTCAGACAACTTTTCTTCATTAATAAAAAGATGCCAAAAAAGAGGAGCAAAAGTTGTCATTTATTCTAAAGTATTATGACATTTTGTTGCAAGAGCGTTACCATAGAGTTAGTTATCAGTGCACAGGAGGACTCTTTTGATGAAGAGCAGAAGTATTATTCGAACAATCGTCTTGAGTCTTTTCACGCTCTTGCTCTGCTTAAGCGCTTCGGCCAAGGCAGTGCAACCACACGGGGAAAGTACCAACAATCCTTACCTAACGGATGCTTCACTATCCGATCTAACCGATCCATCGGCCGGCCAAAATGGCCAGGAATACGGGGATAACGATGATCTATTGGTCAAATACGCCTTTAACGTTCCCGCCCACTCGTCTTTACAAGCGGGTAACCAATTTGACATTATTTTACCCCCACAATTTATCGTGGCCAATTCCTTTGACTTTGATATGAAGGACAAGGCGGGCAAGGTCATCGCCAAGATGCACGTTGATGCCGGCTTAAATAAAATCACCGTCACGGTTAACGACTACGCCTCTGAAACCAACCAGTCAAGTCCGCTTCGTGGTGACTTTGGCATCATGCTGCACTTCAACACCGCCGTTGCAAAACCAGGTGAGAAATCAACCATTGACTGGCAGTTGCCAAACAAGGACAAAAAGACCGACGTTTCCTTGAAGCAGGCAGCTGGCATTCCACAAAAGGAACTGATCGCCAAGTGGTCCTTTTATGATCAAAAGGATCCAACCATTTTGCATTGGGTTGTCCGGGTAAACTACGAAAACATCGCCATTAAAAACTTACTGATCGATGACAACAACGATAAAGACGTTCGCATCTTCGGCAAGGTTCGCGCAAGTGAAGTCAACTATCAGTCTGGCAGCACGAATTACGATGTGATCCGCCAACTTCCCGATTCTGATGTTCATCTTTCCATGAATGGCGATCAAGAACACATCAATATTCCGGTTGGTGACACAAGCAGCACTTATCTCGTTCAGTATGAGACGAAGATTTTGCCTGGTGTCAAAGAAGGAAAGAAGTTCTACAACAACGCCAATGTGTCGGCCAGCAACCCAATCGATGGGACGAACACAACTAAAACGGTAACGGCCATCTCGTCTCTTTATGGTGGTTCTGGTTCCGCTGCTTACGATAATGGCGACGTACCGACCCCAACGCCTGCTCCTACGCCAAAACCAACACCTAACAATGGTGGTAACGGTGGCAACAACAATGGCGGCGGAAACAATGGCGGCAATGGCAATGGCGGCGGAAATGATAACAACGGCAATAACGGTGAAAACGGCAACGGTGGCAACGGCAATAACAACAACGGTGGCAACGATTCAAACAACAACCATCCAGCCACTAATCCGAATAACCAGTCGAATCAACCAAGTCAGTCCAATAAAAAAAGACAAGCATCAACCAATCATAACGAAGGCGCCATGCCCGAGACAGCTGCGTCAGAAAAGGCCTCTTTTCTTCCAGCTTCCCTCCTATTGGCCTTCAGTAGTGCGCTAGCGGCTACCATCTGGTTCAAACAAAGGCACTAAAGCCCATAGATAATCGATAACCCCCGATACGTTGAAAGACTAAGATCGGGGGCTTTTCTTTTGAAATGAAAAGACCGGCAGCCAAGATGTTGCATTGGCTGCCAGCCGATCAGGATCAGGCGATTGTGTAGCATCCCGCTACTACAAAGTCAGTTGACGAACTTATGAATGAACCAAAGACGAGCTGAATCAGAAAGATTTGGAAAAAAGCTGTCCCGAAACCAAAAGAAACGTTCTTCAATCCTCCCCTGAAAAACACGTATAAGAAGCCAATCCGGTCATCACCGGTATGACTAGGCATACTTACATGGGAAGAGAAGTTTGACAGGAAAGCGAAGGAGAACCTGTCAAGGTTCTTCAGGCCAGCAAAGAAAGTTCAATCGGCCTGATCCTGATTTATTTATACCACGATTCGTGGTAATAAGGAAGAAAATCTTTAAATATTCGAATAGGTTGGCTGTTATTATACAAAATTAAAATTATTGTCCTTTAACTCATGCGCTTACAACATCAAAAAAGCCCCTGCCTTCAGCAGGAGCTTTTTTTGATTAATTGCCCAACAAGCCGCTCGTAAAGCCGGTCACGCAGGCGTGTGCAGAGTCGTGAATAACCGTCACGGCCGTGTGGATACCACCACCAATTCCGTGGCAGAGGTTGTAAATGGCACCGCTCACATCAAGTGATGGTAGGTGGATGGCCTGGAAAGCCGACAATAACATATCGTGGTTCATCTTTAATCCCTCACATTCTCGTTTTAACAGTTGGGAACTGGCCAGTTCTTATCTTTAATTTACCATTGGTCTGGGTAGAAAGCAAGATTTTTATTTAAGTTTTTTAATATAATACACATTTATTGAAAAAGTATAAAAAGAATGATCAATTTCATCTGTTCAACAAAAAAACCGTCGCTTAAGCGGCGGTTCTTTTTTCTAATCTTCAAAGGTGATGACTTCTTCACCAGCATAGGAAGCCAAGCGGGCGGATTCGATTCGTAATTCCAGCAGCGTTTCCTCTTCTGGGTGCGGGTGATTTTTGTGAAAAATAGGATTGGTAAAGTAGTCCTTCACATCCGACCAGGTCTGCTTTGCTGGTCGAAGCGTAGCCTGGTTAGACTCAATCCGCGCCCCGTTTTCATTCATCACAGTCATGATGGCCACCCGGTCGTTTTCTTTCAAATCAGTCATTTTAGCAGCATCCGGTTGGCTGACCAGATACCAGTGGTTGATCTTTTTGGGATCCATCGCAAAGCCCATAATCCGTAATCCCGGCTGATCGTCTTTAGCCGTTGCCACATAAAGTAGGCCTTTAGCCGCCTGTGCATATTCTTCAAATAAGGTCATCGTTATCCCCCTTTATTGTTCACTATCTCCATTATAGTCGATGTGATCCAAATATAAACCAGCAGCCGGTGCGGTGTAACGCGCTTTTTCTCGGTCATGGGCCGCAATCAGCTCTGGAATGCAGTCGGAAGCCCGCCGACCGGTTCCAATTTCAAGCAAAACGCCCACCATAATACGAATCTGATTGTACAAAAAGGCGTTTCCTTCAAAAGTAAAGACTAGCTCCTGCTCTTCTTCTTTCACCTCGACTTCCGCCTTCGTGATCGTCCGAACGGTCGTCGCCGTTTGGTTACCGGAGGCGGCAAAGGTGGCAAAGTCTTGTTCCCCAATCAAATCTGGCAAGGCTTCTTCGATTTGTTTCGGATCGAGCTTCCAATGGAAATGGCCGGTATAGCGTCTTTTGAAAGGGTCCACATAATCACAGGTCGATACGCGATAATAATAGCGTTTGTGGTGGGAGGAAAAGCGGGCGTGAAAGTCCTCATCCACTTGCCTGACCTCTTTTACCAAGATGTCTCGTGGCAAAATGGTGTTCAGCCCTTTTCGGACACCCTCACCCGGGATATCAAAGGGTAGGTCGAAGTGGACCACTTGGCCGTTGGCATGAACTCCCGTGTCGGTTCTTGAAGCCCCAACAACTTTGATCCGTTCGACCGGATTTTTCCCCATCTGATTAACGGCCTTGATCAATTCCCCTTGAACGGTGCGGTGCCGTTCGACACCGTTTTTGGATTGAATTTGAAAGCCCAGAAAATCCGAACCATCGTAAGCAATAACTGCACGGTAGCGTGGCATACCGAGCTCCTTTCAGTAACTATTTCTCATCTAATTGAAAGCCAGATAAAGCCAAAAATAAAAATGAGTGTGGCAAAGAAGGCGACGGTGTCCTCCCGTTCATAGGAAAGCTCTCGATATCTCGTTCGACCCTCGGCGGTTTCAAAACCGCGAACTTCCATGGCATTGGCCAAATCCAGGGCACGCTGTAGGGCCCCAACAAAAAGTGGGACTAATAGCGGCACCACTGCTTTGGCGCGTTTGACCAAAGAACCGTTTGAAAAAGACATCCCCCGGGACTTTTGTGCCTTCATAATCTTATCCGTTTCGGCCATCAGCAATGGAACAAAACGCAAGGCAATGGAAAGCATCAAGGCCAGTTCGGCCACCGGTACCCGGAAGGCCTTCAGTGGCTTTAGCAAGGATTCGATGGCCGAGGCAATGGCCGTTGGCGCTGTCGTAATCGTCAAAATCGTGGACATTAAAACAATGAGCACGAATCGGACGACGACAAAGAGGGCGTTTTGCAGCCCTGGTTGAGTGACTTTGACAGGACCAGCCTGGAAAAGAACCGGTGTGCCACCCGAGAAGAGCAACTGCAAGATAACCGTAAAGAGAATCAACCATAAAATGGGCTTCAGTCCCCGCCAGTAGAGGCCCAGACCCTGCTTGGTCAACAGTAAAGCAACAAGCAAAAAGCCGGCAGCCCACAGATAAGTTGCCCAGTTATTGGCAAAAACCAGCAAAAAGACGTAGACCACCGTCATCAAAATTTTAGTTCTTGGATCTAAACGATAGAGCAGACCAGATCCCGGGACGAATTGTCCGATCACGAGATTATTCATGGGCGCTCACCTCTTCTTTGGAAAGTTTGGCTAGGTCAAGCTGGCCTTTTAATTGGTCCGCCAGATCTTCGATCGTTTTAGCCAAATGGTCGAAGGTAAAGCCTGCTTTAGCCAATTCCTTCTGGAAAGCAATGGTCTCTGGCAAGTCTAAATGTTGGTCGGCAAACCAGTCCTTGGGCCGGGCGAAAAGCTCGGCCGTTGTCTCGTTTGCTTCAACTTGCCCCGCCTTCATCACGATCACTTGATCAGCGAGGGCCAGCACCTGCTCCATTTGGTGTGAAATCAAAACGATTGTCTTGCCGGCCTCACGGAGGTCTTTCAAAAGGGCGAGCAGCTCGGCCTGACCCTGTGGGTCCAAGCCGGCTGCTGGCTCATCGAAGACCATCGTGTCTGGATTCATGGCAAGCACTCCAGCCAGGGCGACGCGGCGCATTTGCCCACCGGAGAGGTTAAAGGGCGACTGATCGATAAGACGGTCATCAAAGCCGACTTGCTTGAGTGCTTGAACCGCCGCTTTTTTAGCTTCTTCTTCACTTGCGCCAAAGTTTTTAGGGCCATACATCACGTCTTCTAGAACGGTTGCGGCAAAAAGCTGGCTTTCAGGAAACTGAAAAACCATCCCGACTGCTGAACGAATGGGCGCCAAGTATTTTTCCTTGGTATTTTTCGAGATCTTGTGAGCGCCGATGACCACCTGCCCCTTGCTTGGCTTCAGCAAGGCGTTTAGCTGCTGAACAAGAGTGGATTTGCCCGAACCAGTTTGGCCAATGATGGCAGTAATCTGTCCTTCTTTGATCGTTAAATTAATGTCTTTTAAAACCGGCACCGACTGTTTGCCAGCACCATAGGCGAAATCTACGCCTTCAATGTCGATAACCATGTGGCCAACTCCTGCTTGGATTGATACGAAGGGTTTTGGAGTCCAAGAGCGCTTTGCAGAGCCATAGCAAAAGGCTGTGTCAAGCCCAGTTCCTGCAGGGCATGACCCTTTAAAAAGAGCGTTTCGGGGGCTTCGTCATAAACGAGCTGCCCGTCATCCAAGACCACCACGCGGTCGGCCAAGGCGGCCTCCTCCATGTCGTGGGTGATGACGATCATGGTCAGCTTCTCTTGGTAAGCAGCCTTCAGTTCCTTGATTGTTTTCAAAACCGCCTGTTTGCCCTCCGGATCGAGCATCGCGGTTGCTTCGTCGAGGATAATCACTCGAGGTTGCAGCGCCAACACGGAAGCCATCGCCACCCGCTGCTTCTGACCGCCGGACAAGGTGTGCGGTTCGCGTTCGGCATAGTCGAGCATCTCAACTTGACGCAAAGCGGCTTCGATCTTGGCTGGCATTTCAAGGGAGGGCACCTGCCGGTTTTCCAGACCAAAGGCCACGTCGTCAGCGACGGTCGCCCCGACGAACTGATTGTCCGGGTTTTGGAAAACCATGCCGACTTCGGCACGAATGGCGGCCAAGGTCTCTTCGGACAGTTTCTTTCCAAAGACCGAGATGTGGCCCTTGTCGAAGTCCAGCAAGCCCAAAATCAGCTTGGCCAAAGTCGACTTTCCAGAGCCGTTGTGGCCAACGATCGAAAGCCACTCGCCTTTCTGGACCGTCAAGTCGAAACCTTTGAATAATTCGCCTTGATCCGGGTAGGAATAGGTTAGATTTTTGATTGTGATTGCGTCTGTCATTACCTGCTATTTTACCATATTGAGCGCCTTTGGGCCGCTTTTGCCAGTAGACGAAGCGAATTAAAAAAGACTAAGCAGTCCTTAGTCTTTTTTATTTTGCTGGCGGTTGGTCAGCGCCCTGTTAATGTCTGACACCGTCTTCTTCATGTTCATGAGAATGACAAGCCAAATAATGGCATAGGCGATGCTGAAGTAGAGCCAAATCACGGGGTTATTCATGTCTGTATGAAAGCAGCCGGTTGTCTTACCAGTCAGCCAAACGATGACTGCCGTTCCAAGCAGGTGAATGATGAAAAGAGTAAAAAAGGATAGACGGTCGCTGTCAAAAATTGTGGACAGTAATCCGATGCAGGCTGACATGAGCAAAATAGCCCAGATGTCTTGCAAAGGGATGGTCACGGATGACGTGTCTTGGAGCGACAAAATAATCAAGTAGGTCGCTGATCCAAAACCGATTCCAGAGACAATGTGTTGGATAATTTTTTTCATGCTTTTGCTCCTATAGTCCCAATCGGTCAGTCAACTTCTTGACATAACGGCGACTTACCATGGTCTGGTTTCCCCGGCTCATCTTGGCCAGCATCGAACCCGAAAAGGAGTTTTCCAAGCGAGCCAAATGGTTGATGTTGACGACGGCGTGTTTGGAAACCTGAACAAAGTCCGGATTCTTCAACCGTTCCATAAATTTAACCAAGCGCCCCTTGGTGACCAGCAATTCGTTTTGGCTGTATATCAGCAGGTTAGTTTCTGAGACGTCAATGTAGATAATGTCTTTTATCTTAACCAGTTGAATGCCTTCCTCTGTTTTTAAAGAAAGAACCTCTGGGCGACTTTCTTCCAAAGAGGTCAGCGCGGCAATCACTTTGGCAACCTGCTGATTTCTTTCAGCAGCTGCAACCGTCACTTCCACTTCGCCATTTGGAATTTCTTTTTCAACAAAGTCAATCTTCACGATTTTTGCAACCTAACTTAGGCAAAACGCCTCTTTTTTAAACTCTGGATGGTCAAAATACCAGCCGTAATCACTAACAAAACGATGACCAGCCAATAAGTTGCGCCATGGCTCAGCAGTGCTGTCCATTCTATTTTAACACCCATCATCTTTTCAAAATCAGTCAATTGGGCGGGGGCCTTAGCAAAGACGTCCGTTAATTTTGGCGTCATCAAGGTCTGTCGATAAAGGGCCGCAAGGTATGTGCCTGGGGTCAACTTCATCACGAACTGTGCCATGTCCGGCAGGGTACCGAGTGGCACGTAGGTTCCGACCAGGAAGCCGGAGGCAGTGCCAATCAATGACGCTAATTTGGAAAGCGAATCAACCGAATGAATCATGCCAACGATGATCGCGTTCACCGCCGTCGCCAGCAGGGCTGATAAGACCATAATCAAAAGCAGTTCAGGTAAAATTGTCCATGAGAACGCCAACGAGTCCGTGAAGCCAAAGTAGGTCGCCATGACCAAGTAGACAATAACCTGCATGAGAAAGGCAATGGTAGCCGCCGCAATCAAGTAAGACGAACGCACCGCAACCGGACCGATATCCGTGAGTCGCAAGTCCAGGTCGATCTTTTGTTCTTCGTCTTTGACCATCTGCGACAAGGCCGTGAGCGACGTTGTGATTCCCGTAATCGTTAAGGTACCAGCGATTAACCAGTTGTCTAACAACTGGGAGGCATCGGGTAAGCCGGCCCAGCCGGACTTAATCGACTGCTTCAAAAAGACCAGGTAGAGCACAAAGGAAATCATAGCGCCAAAGAGCGAGAAGAAGACCCCCGAACGATTCCTTAGATAGAGCATTAAGTTCCGTTTTACAAGTGAGAACATTAGCGCATCTCCTTTCCAGTCAGTGCGACAAAGGCGTCGTCCATCGTACCCGGACGGTATTCGAAGTTTTCAATCAGAGGTGTCGTCTGCTCTAAGAGGGCAAGAACCTCTTTAATTGCTAGACCAGCCATCTGGAAAGCGCCATCCGAGAGCTTGCTGCTCTCGATTTTTTGACGAGCAAGCGCATCTTTCAGCGCTTCTTCTTGTTCTTCCTTTGGCCAAATGAGCAGTTGGTTCTTGGCATAGGTTGCCTTGATTGAAATCGCCGAACCGGAGGCAATTAACTGACCATGGTCGATAACAAAGACTTCATCAGCATGGTCCGCCTCATCCAGGTAGTGGGTCGTCAAGACGATGGTCAAGCCACGATTCTCCTGCAAATCATGCAGAAGTGCCCAGATGGCGTTACGGGTCTGAATGTCTAATCCAGTCGTTGGTTCATCTAGGAAGAGCACGTCTGGTTCATTAAGCAAGGCCCGGGCGATGTCAACGCGGCGCTTTTGACCGCCGGACAATGACCCATACTTTTGGTCTTGAAAACTAGTCAAGCCCAGATCATGAATCAACAATAGAATTCGCGCTGCTTCGATGTGCTTGTACTGCTTGGCGCGAATGGCCAGGTTTTCTTGAACAGTTAAGTTAGCATCCAGAACGGACTCTTGGAAAACCAAGCCAATTTTTGTGTTTGGTGCATAAGTGACTTTTCCGGCACTAGGCTTAGCTAAGCCAGTTAACATCCGCATGGTCGTCGACTTCCCCGCCCCATTTGGTCCGAGGAGTGCGACAAGCGAGCCTTTATTAATTTCGAGGTTCAATCCTTTTACAGCCAGGTAGTCGCCATAACGCTGGCTCAGGTTTTCTGTTTGAATTAGCATATTCTTGCTCCTTTGCAATGACTAGTATAGGTCGCCCATCCATATAGCAATGAAAAAAACCGCTAAGCGGTCGTAAACGATCGCCAAGCGGTTATTTTTTGCAAAAGAAAAACCCCCGACCCAAAGGTCGGAGGTTAAAGGTTACGAGGAATTAGTCGACTAACTCCAAGATAACCATCTGTGCAGCGTCGCCACGACGTTGAACAGTCTTCATGATGCGCGTGTAACCACCATTGCGGTCAGCAAAACGGGGTGCAACATCTTCGAACAACTTTTGCAAAGCCGTTTGGATACGGATGTTGTCGCCGTCTTCCTTGACGTCAGCAACTTCGTTACGTACGTAGGCGGCAGCCTTACGACGTGCAGCCAAGTCACCCTTCTTACCAAGCGTGATCATTTGATCAGCTGTCTTGCGGATTTCCTTAGCGCGGGCTTCAGTGGTCTGAATCCGGCCGTTGATCAACAAGTCAGTAGTCAAATCACGCATCATTGCCTTACGTTGTGATGAAGTACGGCCTAACTTACGGTATGACATCGGTTAATCCTCCTTTTTTCTAAACTTTTGATGAATTAATCTTCTTGACGGAAGCCCATGCCCATCTCAGTCAACTTTTCTTGAATTTCGTCTAATGACTTACGGCCCAAGTTGCGAACCTTCATCATGTCGGCTTCTGAACGGTCGGTCAACTCTTCAATGGTGTTGATACCGGCGCGCTTCAAGCAGTTGTATGAGCGAACGGACAAGTCCAAGTCTTCGATTGGAGCAGCATCAGCAGCTGCGTTAACAGGTGCTTCGGCTTCAACCATGACCTTGGTTTCTTGTGCGACTGGGGAAATATCCGTGAACAAGTTCAGGTGTTCTGTTAGAATCTTTGAACCAAGACTCAAAGCATCAGAGGGCTTGATTGAACCGTTGGTCCAAACTTCCATCGTCAACTTATCAAAGTCATCACGAGCACCAACACGCTTTTGTTCCACGTGGTAGTTTACTCGTTCGATTGGTGTATAAATTGAATCAACCGTTAAAACACCGATTGGCATTTCATCACGTAATTGCTTGTTTTCTTCAGCTGAAGCATACCCACGACCCTTAACAGCCGTTACAGTCATGTGCAATGACTTACCTGCTGCCAAAGTAGCAATATGCAAGTCAGGGTTTAACACTTCAATGTCAGCAGATCCGACCAAGTCGGCCGCCGTTACATCCTTTGGTCCTTCAACATCAATTTCCAAAGCATGCTCTTCAGCTGAATCCGTAGCAAAAACAACTTTCTTCAAGTTCAAGATCAGCTGCGTAACGTCTTCTACCACACCATCAACGGTGGAGAATTCGTGCACAACACCATCAATTTGAACCGTGTTGATTGCTACGCCTGGAAGCGATGACAGCAAGACACGGCGAAGGGAATTTCCCATCGTCGTCCCATAGCCACGCTCAAGAGGTTCCACGATAAACTTACCGTAGTTGGCATCCTCTTCGATGTTATGAATATCTGGCTTTTCAAATTCAATCATCTGTTAACTCTAACCCCCCTCTTTTCAAAGCAAAGCGCAATGAAAATCAATTATACACGACGACGCTTTGGTGGGCGTGATCCGTTATGGGGAACTGGGGTAACATCCTTGATTGACGTTACTTCAAGACCAGCTGCGGCCAATGCACGAATGGCTGATTCACGACCGGAACCAGGGCCCTTAACCGTCACAGCAACGGTGCGCATGTTAACGTCCAATGCTGTCTTTGCGGCTGCTTCCGCTGCCATTTGAGCAGCGAATGGCGTTGACTTACGGGATCCCTTGAATCCAAGGGCACCGGCTGATGACCAGGCAACGGCGTTACCTTGTGCATCGGTAATCATGACGATCGTGTTGTTGAAAGTAGCGTGGATGTGAGCCACACCAGTTTCAATGTTCTTTTTGACGCGACGCTTACGCGTAGTGCGAACTGCCATAATATGCCTCCTTCTTTTTCTTATAATTTCTCGGATGAGCAAAACTCATCAACATTACACAACTATGGTTGTGATAATCATTTCTCACAAAAGTGAGGCTCTTTTAAAAATTTGGCTTAAGCCGCTTTTCCATTAAAGAGATGGTAAGAAAAATTACTTCTTCTTACCTGCAATTGCCGTAGCTGGGCCTTTGCGAGTACGGGCGTTGTTCTTCGTGTGTTGTCCACGAACGGGCAAGCCCTTACGGTGACGAATACCACGGTATGAGGCGATTTCTTGCAATCCCTTGATATCAAGAGAGATCTTACGACGCAAGTCACCTTCCAACTGCAAGTTCAATGAAGCGATTGCTTCACGGATCTTGTCTTCGTCATCAACTGACAAATCACGCACGCGGACGTCTTCTGAAACGCCAGCAGTGGCCAAGATCTTTTGTGCAGTGGTTGAACCGATTCCGTAGATGTATGTTAAGCCAATGACAATTCGCTTGTCACGTGGCAAATCAATACCTTCAATACGAGCCATAACAATTTACCTCCTTTTAATATTTTGAAAGAACCTTAACGTTCATTTTCAAGCTGTTTTCTGTGGTAAGTTTTACTTACCTGCGCGTTGCTTGTGCTTAGCGTTGGCTGGGCAAATCACCATTGTCCGGCCGTTACGCTTGATTACACGGCAAGCTTCACACATCTTTTTTACTGATGGACGTACCTTCATAATCTATTCCTCCTATTCGGTTAACTGATTATTGACCGTTTCTTAACGGAAACGGTAAGTAATACGACCCTTTGTCAAGTCGTAGGGTGACATCTCAACTGTGACGCGGTCCCCAGGCAAGATTCGGATATAATTCTTACGAATCTTACCAGAAACATGCGCCAGGATTACCGCCCCGTTTTCAAGTTCGACTTGAAACATTGCGTTTGGCATCGTCTCTTTGACTTTGCCTTCAATTTCAATGACATCGTTGGCCACGCAGATTACCTCCTATGTAACCATGCTTTTTCAACATAATCGATAAGTGCTTAACCTATCAAATTATACCAGAATTATCAAGGGCTGACAAGAAAGGCTTAGTTCAAGCCATCCAAGACCGTTTTGACGGCTGAATAGATGGTATCCAAGTCGCCTTCACCATCAATGGTGTGGAGAACCTTGTGCTTTTCATAGTAGTCAACCAGTGGTAAGTTCGCTTTCTTGTTGACTTCCAAGCGGTGAGCGATAACTTCTTTTGTGTCATCCTCACGGCCTCGTCCCAACAGTCGTTGAACCAAAACGTCATCTGCCACCTTGAAGTACAAAGTTGCAGATACCGCTTCATCACGTTCAGCAAGGAATTGGTCCAAGAACTTCGCTTGGTCTTCATTTCGGGGATAGCCGTCCAGCATAAAGCCGTTTTGAAGCACGTCGTCTTGTGTCAACCGATCGGCGACCATGGCGTTCGTGATTTCATCGGGTACCAAGTTTCCCGCATCCATATAAGCCCGAGCTTTTTCACCCAAAGGGGTGTTATCTCGGAGGTTAGCACGGAAGATGTCACCGGTTGAGATGTGAACCATCGGATAATCGGCAACAATCTTCTCTGCTTGCGTTCCCTTTCCTGCACCAGGCAGGCCCAAAAGAATTAAGTTTTTTGTCATGACGAGACTCCTTTACAACTAGTGGATGAATCCAACGTAGTTTTTCTTTTGCAGCAAACCATCAATTTGGCGAAGCAAATCGAGAGTAACTCCAATGGTGATCAGCAAGGATGTTCCACCCAAACCAATCTTTTCGTTCAATCCCCACACATCGGAAGCGATCAACGGAACCAAGGCAACAAAGCCAAGGTATAAGGCACCGACAAAAGACAACCGGAGCAAGAGCTTCGTGATGAACTTTTGCGTTTCGATACCAGGTCGAACCGAAACAATGTAGGCCCCTTGTTTTTGCAAGTTCTCGGACAGTTTTTCCGGGTTCACTTGAACAAAGGCGTAGAAGTAAGTAAAGAGAATGATCATCACCGTATAGAAGATGGCACCGGTTGTCGTCTGCATGGAGAAAATCTCCTTCAAGACTTTAAACCACTGCTCACTCGAATACTTACTTTGGAAAGCGAAGAGAATCGTCTGCGGTGTGGAAATCAATGACGAGGCAAAGATGACCGGAATAACACCAGAAACGTTCAACTTCAAAGGTAGGTAGGCCTCTGCACCATAAGATGCAGCGGAACGTGTGTATTGAATTTGAAGCTTACGAGAGGCTTCGTAGAACCAGGTCGTAATCCCAATAATCAAAATAATGGCCAAAGCCAATACTGTCACGAAAATCCAACCGTTAACGACCTGCGACTTTGACGCCTGCAAGACGTTTTCCTTAAAGATTTCCTTAAATGAACTAGGAGTTTGTGAAATGATACCTGAGAAGATGATCATCGAAACACCGTTTCCAAGACCCTTTTCGGTAATCATTTCACCAAGCCACATGGCAAAGAAAGTACCCATTGTCATGACCGACCCAATCAATAAGAAGGAGGTCACGTTGTTGGTTTGCTGGACCAAGCCATAGGCGGCTAAAGAGTTGAAACCAGCCGTAATTCCGACTGATTGCAAAAAGGCAAAGACAATGGTCAAATAACGGGTTGCTTGATTCAGCTTCCGTCGACCGACTTCACCTTGTTTACTCCATTCGACAAAACGTGGCACGATATCTAATTGCAGCAACTGCACAACAATTTGTGCCGTCACATAGGGTGACACTCCCATCGCAAAGAGGGAGAAGTTCAACAATCCCCCACCCGAGAAGATATTTAAGATGTTCAAAAGGCCAGAGCTCGCCACTGACTGCAAAGCAGCAGGGTTGACCCCTGGTACCGTAATGTGTGTTCCGATTCGGTAAACGAAGATCAGAAAGACAGTCCAGAGCATCTTTTTGCGAATATCTTGTTGTCGGATGGCATTAAATAACGTGCGAAACATTAAATCACCTCGGTGTTACCACCAGCTTGTTCGATTGCCTTTACGGCAGATGCTGAGAACTTGTTGGCCTTAACCGTCAACTTCTTATCAAGTTGACCGTTGCCCAAGATCTTAACACCATCTTTTTGGTTCTTAACGAGACCAGATTCAATCAACAAAGCAGGCGTCACTTCCGTACCGTTATCGAAGTTGTTCAACTTGTCCAAGTTAACAACAGCGAATTCCTTGCGTGAAATGTTCGTAAAGCCACGCTTTGGAATACGACGGTACAAAGGCATCTGTCCACCTTCGAAGCCAAGACGCGTCTTGCTACGAGCTTTTTGACCCTTTTGTCCACGTCCGGCAGTCTTACCGTTTCCAGCAGACGTACCACGACCAACACGGCTACGGTTCTTACGTGAACCGTCAGCGGGATGTAATTCGTTCAAATCCATGGTTCGGTCCCTCCTTTTTAATATTTTTTTACTTTACTTCTTCAACAGAGACCAAGTGGGCAATGTGGAAAATTGCACCGCGAGTCGCTGCGTTATCTGGCTTCACCACTGAGCTAGACACACGGTTAAGTCCAAGAGACTTAACGATCGCGCGTTGCTTAGGCAAGCGATGAGCCGCAGATTTAATCAAAGTGATCTTCAAATCAGCCATTTTATCGCTCCTTATTCAGCCAAGTGTTCCAAAGAAACACCACGTTTGTTAGCAACGGCGTTCGCATCCATCAACTTTGACAAGCCGTCAAAAGTGGCGCGGACAACGTTAACTGGAGTAGATGAACCAAGTGACTTGGCCGTCACATCAGCGATTCCTGCCAATTCCATAACGGAACGAGTAGAACCACCAGCGGCAACTCCGGCACCTTCTTCAGCTGGCTTGATCAAAATCTTACCACCTGCGTGTTCGCCAAGAACATCGTGAGGAATAGTCGTACCAACCATTGGGACGGTAATCAAGTTGCGCTTTGCATCTTCAACGGCCTTACGGATGGCTTCTGGCACTTCTTGTGCCTTACCAGTTCCGAAACCAACGTGTCCTTGCTTGTCACCAACGACAACCAAAGCACCGAAACGCAAACGACGTCCACCCTTAACAACCTTGGTAACGCGGTTAATTGCGACAACGTTTTCTTCTAATTCACCTAATTCTTTAGGGTTTACGAATTCAACCATTTGTTTATTCCTCCTTTCCTTAGAACTTCAAGCCGTTTTCACGGGCTGAGTCGGCCAATGCCTTAACACGTCCGTGATAGACGTAACCACCACGATCAAAGACAACTTCTTCGATCTTAGCAGCCTTGGCGTTCTTGGCAATCATTTCGCCAACCTTAACGGCTTGTTCGACCTTCGTACCGGTAACATCGGCAGATTGTGATGAGGCACTTGCTAGCGTTACACCCGCTACGTCATCAATTAATTGAGCGTAGATGTTGACATTAGAACGGAAAACGTTCAAACGTGGGCGAGCAGCAGTACCAGAGACCTTTCCGCGGACGCGCTTGTGGCGACGTGCACGGAGCTTGTTCTTATCTGGTTTTGAAATCATAGCTGTGCTTTCCTTTTCTAGGCGACTTTCGTCACCTTTTCAAAATAATTAATCAATGTGGTCAGACAAATAAGTGAAGCCTTACGCTTACTTACCAGTCTTACCTTCCTTGCGCTTAACAACTTCGTCTTCGTAACGAATTCCCTTACCCTTATATGGTTCTGGGGGACGAACAGCGCGGACTTCAGCGGCGAAATCACCAACTAATTGCTTTGAAATTCCTGAAACCTTGATCGTCAAAGCATCTGGTACTTCAACAGTCAAACCTTCACGTTGTTCAAAGTCAACGGGGTGTGAGTAACCAACTGAGAGGTTCAAAGTTGAACCCTTCATAGCGGCACGGTAACCAACACCGACCATCTTCAACGTCTTAGTGAAACCATTGGTAACACCTTCGATCAAGTTGATGAAGTTCGCAGTGGTTGTACCGTGCAAGGCACGGTGCTTCTTGTCTTCGGCTGCACGAGTGAAACGAACTTCCGTTCCGTCCATGTGCATCGTGATTTCAGGGTTGATGTTGTATGACAACTCACCCTTAGGTCCCTTAACCGTGACGTGTTGACCGTCCTGCTTAACTTCAACGCCAGCAGGGATCGTAACTACTTGATTTCCAATACGGCTCATGGTAAGTCTCCTTTCTTAGATATATTACCAAACGTAAGCCAGCACTTCGCCACCAACTTGGTTAGCACGTGCGACCTTATCCGTTACAACACCCATTGATGTTGAAACGATGGCGATACCCAGGCCGTTCAAGACCTTAGGCATGTCTTCGGCCTTTGCGTATTGACGCAAACCTGGCTTTGACACACGCTTAATTCCAGTGATGACACGCTGTTGATCTTCCCCGTACTTCAAGAATACGTTGATAACACCTTGCTTGTTGTCTTCAACGAATTCAAAGTCGCGGATGAAACCTTCTTGCTTCAAGATCTCAGCCATGCTCTTCTTCATTTTTGATGCTGGGATTGATACGGAAGCGTGACGGGCCAAGTTGGCGTTACGAATCCGAGTCAAAAAATCAGCAATTGGATCAGTCATAGACATCTATCGATATCCTCCTTTTTTATTTTGAACGTAATCAAGAATTTGATACGCTCTTAAGTCCAACCGACCACAGTCGATCAGACTTAAGAACGGGTCACCCTTTCGAGTGACCGAACTTAATTGTTGTCTTACTTAGCAAATGGCATGCCAAGTTGTGCCAACAATTCGTGACCTTCTTCATCGTTTTGGGCAGTCGTTACGATAACGATGTCCAAACCGCGAACCTTGTTCACTTTGTCAAAGTCGATTTCAGGGAAAATCAACTGTTCACGGATACCAAGCGTGTAGTTTCCGCGGCCATCAAAGGCCTTACCAGAAACACCGTGGAAGTCACGAACACGTGGCAAGGAGATGTTAATCAACTTGTCCAAGAATTCGTACATCCGTTCTCCGCGCAAAGTAACCTTGGTTCCGATTGCCATACCTTCACGCAAACGGAAACCGGCGATTGACTTCTTAGCACGCGTAATCACTGGTTGTTGACCAGCGATTTGCTTCAATTCTTCAACCGCTTCATCGAGGTTCTTTGAGTTTGACACGGCATCACCAACACCCATGTTCAAAACGATCTTTTCGATCTTAGGTGCTTGCATGATTGACGTGAAGTTAAACTTCTTGATTAAAGCAGGTTGAACTTCATTAACATATTTTTCTTTTAATTCATTTGCCATGATAATGATTTCTACCTTTCAAATGGTTAGCTTAATTAGCCAAGCTTTTCGCCTGACTTCTTGGCATAACGTACCTTCTTGCCGTCTTCGAACTTGCATCCAACCTTAGTTGGTTCGTTTGTCTTAGGGTCAAGAACTTGCACGTTTGATGCGTGGATCGGTGCTTCGGTATCGATAACACCACCCTGTGGATATTCGTTAGAAGGCTTTTGATGCTTCTTAACGAGGTTTACGCCTTCGACAACGACGCGGTTCTTAGAAGAGATGATCTTTGTGATCGTTCCTTCTTTTCCCTTGTCCTTACCGGCAATGACGCGAACCTTATCACCTGTTTTTACAAACATGATTGGCTCCTCCTTGTCAGTATTAGAGCACTTCTGGTGCCAATGAAACGATTCGCGTATAGTTAGCGTCACGCAATTCACGTGCAACAGGGCCAAAAATACGCGTTCCAACTGGTGACTTGTCATCCTTAACGATAACAGCAGCGTTTTCATCAAAGTTGATGTATGAACCGTCCGTACGACGTACATCTGAAACCGTACGTACGATAACAGCCTTCACAACATCACCCTTCTTAACGTTACCACCAGGGATAGCTTGCTTAACAGTAGCAACAATCATGTCACCGATGCCAGCAACCTTACGGCCAGAACCACCGAGCACTTTAATCGTCAAGATTTCACGTGCGCCAGAGTTATCAGCCACTTTCAAACGACTCTCTTGTTGAATCATGGTTCATCCTCCTTGTTAGCAATTATTACAGACGAATGGTTAACCTAAATTAAAGGATAACGGCCTCTTCAACGACCTTAACCAAACGGAAGTGCTTCGTTGCAGACAAAGGACGAGTTTCCATGATTTGGACGATGTCGCCTTGCTTGGCAACATTCTTTTCATCATGGGCCTTGAACTTCTTCGTATAGCGAACTCGCTTACCATAAACTGGGTGGTTGACGTAAGTGTCAACAGCAACAGTAATCGTCTTTTCCATCTTGTCGGAAACGACGCGGCCACGATAGACCTTACGAGCGTTACGTTCTTCACTCATTATTCAGCTTCTTCCTTTCGTCTTATTTGTTGGCTTCTGCCAACTGTTGTGCACGAATGACAGTCTTCACACGTGCGATGTCCTTACGAACTTTTGAAATACGGGCCGTGTTTTCTAATTGACCAGTAGCCAATTGGAAACGAAGGTTGAACAATTCTTCCTTGAATTCGGCTTCGCGCTTTTGCAAATCCGCAAGTGACAAAGCGTTTAATTCATTTGCTTTAGCCATTATTCAGCCTCCCGAGCAATAATCTTTGTACGTACAGGCAACTTGTGTGAGGCAAGACGCAATGCTTCCAAGGCAACAGGCTTCGCCACGCCACCAACTTCAAACATTACCTTACCACGCTTAACAGGTGCAACCCATCCTTCGGGTGTACCCTTACCGTTACCCATTCGAACACCAACACCCTT
The DNA here is from genome assembly GCF_018437225.1 of Fructobacillus papyriferae. Classification (GTDB taxonomy): domain Bacteria; phylum Bacillota; class Bacilli; order Lactobacillales; family Lactobacillaceae; genus Fructobacillus; species Fructobacillus papyriferae. The sequence continues at coordinate 21,284 of NZ_JAAMFI010000004.1, read as the reverse complement.
AGAAGTGTATGACAGGTGTGGGAAAATCTTGATCCAAACCTTACCACCACGCTTCATGTAACGGGTCATTGCAATACGGGCAGCTTCAATTTGCCGGTTCGAGATCCAGCTTGAGTCAATTGCTTGCAAGCCGTAATCACCGAAGGCAACCGTCTTACCACCCTTAGCTTCGCCACGCATGTGGCCACGGTGTGGTCGACGGAACTTAACACGCTTTGGTACTAACATGTTTGCTTCCCTCCTTACTTGTTCTTCTTCTTTGGCAATACATCACCGCGGTAGATCCAAGTCTTGATACCCAAGTTTCCGTAAGCAGTAACTGCTTCGTCCCATGAGTAATCAATATCGGCACGGAGTGTGTGGAGTGGAACAGTTCCTTCAGTGTACTGTTCGATACGTGACATGTCAGCCCCGTTCAAACGACCTGAAACAACAATCTTGATTCCCTTTGCACCGGCACGGCGGGCACGTTGGATCGCACCACGCATTGCACGACGGAAGGCAACACGACGTTCCAAATCACCAGCAACTTGCATACCCACCAAGTGAGCTGACAAGTCTGGCTTTTTGATTTCAACAATGTTGATGAAGACACGCTTGAAGCGGCCCTTTGAATCAACATCCGTCAACTTAGCTAATTGCGTCCGCAACTTTTCAACTTCGGAACCACCCTTACCAATGACCATTCCTGGCTTGGCAGTGTGCAAAGTCAAATCGATACGAGACTTCGTTGAGCGTTCGATTTCGACGCGGTCAACTGACGCATCCGTTAAGTTTTCTTCGATGTACTTGCGAATTCGCAAGTCTTCAAGAAGTTGGTTAGAAAAGTCTGCCTTATCAGCAAACCACTTCGCATCCCAGTCACGGATGACACCGACACGGAAGCCAGTTGGGTTAATCTTTTGACCCATTACTTTTCCTCCTTCTCAGCAACCACAATCGTGATGTGGCTTGTGCGCTTGTTAATAGCGGAAGCTGATCCCTTTGCACGAGGACGGAAACGCTTAAGCGTAGGTCCTTCGTTTGCGAATGCTTCCTTAACGATCAAATCTTCACGGTCAAGTGAAAAGTTGTTTTCGGCGTTTGCAACTGCTGAATTCAATACCTTGTAAATATCTTCCGTAGAAGTATTTGGCAAGAACTTGAGAATTGCAAAGGCTTCGTTGACATTCTTCCGACGAATCGTATCAAGAACTAAGCGTGCCTTACGAGGGGCAACGCGAACGATCTTGGCAGTCGCCCGAGCTGATGTTACTTGTTCAGCCATTTTGCATTTCCTCCTTACTTAGTCTTCTTATCGTCTACTTTGTGTCCGCGGAAAGTACGCGTTGGGACGAATTCACCCAACTTGTGACCAACCATGTCATCTTGGACATAAACAGGAACGTGCTTCCGACCGTCGTATACTGCGATCGTGAAGCCGATGAAACTTGGGAAAATCGTTGAACGACGTGACCATGTCTTGATCACAGACTTCTTTTCTTGGTCCGCTTGGGCCTCGATCTTCTTAAGCAAGTGCGGGTCCGCAAATGGTCCCTTTTTCAAACTACGAGCCATTAGTTATCTCCTTTCCCTTACTTACTCTTCTTACGACCACGAATAATGAACTTCGTTGAGTTCTTCTTGTTGTCGCGAGTCTTCTTACCAGCAGTCTTCTTACCCCATGGGGAAAGTGGACTAGGCATGCCAACAGGTGCCTTACCTTCACCACCACCGTGTGGGTGATCGTTAGGGTTCATAACTGATCCACGAACGTGTGGACGCTTACCGCGCCAACGGTTACGGCCAGCCTTACCCCAGTTGATCAATGAGTGTTCTGCGTTACCAACTTCACCGATGGTTGCACGTGCAGTTTCGATAACCAAACGTACTTCACCTGAAGTCAAACGTACGATGACGTACTTGCCGTCATGTCCCAAAACCTGTGCTGATGCACCGGCTGAACGGGCCAATTGACCACCCTTACCAGGCTTCAATTCAATGTTGTGAACCAAAGTACCTTCAGGGATGTTCTTCAATGGCAAGGCATTACCGATCTTGATATCGGCATCAGAACCAGATTGGATCTTGTCACCAACCTTGAGTCCCTTAGGCGCCAAGATATAGCTCTTGATTCCGTCTTCGTAGACAACCAAGGCGATGTTAGCCGTACGGTTTGGATCGTATTCGATAGCAGTAACCGTCGCGAACTTACCGTCCTTGACACGCTTGAAATCGATAATACGGTAGGCTTGCTTGTGTCCGCCAGCCTTGTGGCGAACGGTCATGTGACCTTGTGCGTTACGCGCACCGGTCTTTGACTTCTTTGCCAACAAACTCTTTTCGGGCGTCGTCTTCGTGATTTCAGAGAAATCAGAAGACGTCATGTTACGACGTCCGTTAGATGTTGGCTTGTACTTCTTGATAGCCAATGTCTTATCCTCCTATTAAAATTAACCTTCGTTAAAGATTTGAATATCTTTTGAATCAGCCTTCAAAGTAACTGTGGCCTTCTTCATCTTACGAGTGAAGCCGACGTAGCGACCTTGACGCTTCTTCTTTCCGCTTACGTTAGCGGTGTTCAAGTTGGCAACTTGTACATCAAAGATGGATTCGATTGCTCGCTTGATTTGTGGCTTAGTGGCCCGTACGTCTACTTCAAAGACATAGCGCTTCATTTCCGTTTGCGCCATTGAAGCTTCGGTAATGATTGGGCGACGGATAATATCGCGTGCATCCATTAGGCGAGACCTCCTTGGATTTCTTCAATCGCTGATTGAACAACCACCAGCTTGTCCGCGTTAACCACGTCCAAGACGTTCACGCCTGCAGCCGTCATTACTTGAACGTTTGCCAAGTTACGAGCAGCGCGCAAGGCGTTTTCGTTGTCTTCGTCAACGATTACCAAAGCCTTAGAATCAACTGCCAAGTTCGCAAGAACTTGCTTGAAGTCCTTCGTCTTAGCTTCTGAAAAGGCCAATGCGTCAACTACAACCAACTTGTTGTCCGAAAGCTTTTGTGACAAAGCTGACTTCAAGGCCAAGTTGTAAGCCTTCTTGTTAATACGGTAAGCGTATGAACGTGGGTTTGGTCCGAAGACGATTCCACCACCACGCCATTGTGGCGCGCGGATTGAACCTTGACGGGCCCGACCAGTTCCCTTTTGCTTCCATGGCTTACGTCCACCACCAGAAACCGCAGAACGGTTCTTCACGGCGTGCGTACCTTGGCGCATTGAAGCGCGTTGCATCAATACGGCATCCGTAATCACAGCGTTGTTAGGTTCTACGGCAAATACTGCTTCGTTCAAATCCAAATCAGCAGCCTTTGAACCATCTTGCTTTAATACAGCAACTTTAGTCATGATTGATTGTTCTCCTTTCTATCAGTTTAGTTTTCTTCTGAATCAGCAGCTGGCTTTGAACCGGCCATCTTGATTTCAGGGTGCTTTGCGTTTGTCTTAACCGTTGACTTGATCGTCAACAATGACTTGTTGGCGCCAGGGACGTTACCCTTCAACAACAAGAGGTTGTTTTCAACGTCAACGTGCACGATGGCAATGTTTTGCATCGTACGCTTGTTGTTACCCATACGTCCAGGCAAAAGCTTACCTGGGAACACACGGTTAATGATGGCACCCATTGAACCTGGGCGACGGTGGTAACGAGAACCGTGGCTCATAGGACCACGTGATTGTCCGAGCTTCTTAATCGCACCGGCAAATCCGTGTCCCTTAGTAACACCAGTGACATCAACATATTCACCGGCTTGGAAAGTGTCAACAGCAATTGCATCCCCAACGCTGTATTCGCCTTCCGCATCACGGACTTCACGAATGTAGCGCTTAGGGGCTGTGTTGGCTTTTGCAACGTGGCCTTGTTCAGGTTTGTTTGACAAAATCTCGCGCTTGTCTTGGTAACCCAACTGCAAAGCGTTGTAGCCATCCGTTGCTTGCGTCTTTACTTGCAAGACAACGTTTGGCGTTGCTTCGACAGCAGTCACGGCGATCAATTCACCAGATTCAGTGAAAACCTGAGTCATACCGACTTTACGGCCTAAGATACCTTTAGTCATGACTAATCTCCTTCATTTCGTCGCTGAACAAATGTCCAGCGGGGTGGTACAAATTAGAGCTTGATTTCGATTGCAACACCTGCTGGCAATTCAAGCTTACGCAATGCGTCAACTGTCTTGTCAGTAGGGTTCACAATGTCGACCAAACGCTTGTGCGTCCGCATTTCGAATTGTTCGCGGGCGTCCTTGTACTTGTGTGGTGAGCTAAGCACCGTGTACAAAGAACGTTCAGTTGGCAACGGAATTGGGCCAGCGATTTCTGCGCCAGTCCGCTTTGCCGTTTCAACAATCTTGTCCGCTGATTGGTCCAAGATGCGGTGTTCGTATGCCTTCAAGCGGATACGGATCTTCTTTTGTGCCATTTTCTGCCTCCTCGTTGATTTTGTAAATCAGCTAACTCCGATCAAAAACCGACAACACATGTTGTGTTTGCGCGCCCATGGCAACGCGGCCGCGCGTGTCGCAACCTTAATCATCATCGCTAAACGTTGATACACCAGTCTTTTTAGTGGGTTTGCATCGGCATCCCCAAAAGGCGTACTTGAATATAATAGCAGAAAAACCCTTGGTATACAAGGGTTTTTCTGCTATTTATTTAATCATTGAACAACTCCCTAGAACCTGATTTATTTCAAATTTCTTCTAAAACTTTTCTTTTTTAGTACGAATTGCCTTTGACGTTCCTTTTTACTTTCTGCCGTCTCCGAAAAAGGCTCCAGAATAAATTTATAAGAAAATCCAACAAGTGTAATTAGACATGCCGCAATTTTCCATTCCATAAACATAAATGAATAAAGACTGGTTAAACCAAAACAAAGTTTCAATAATGAAGTTCCTACCTCATCATAGTTTTGATCTTGAAAAATATTTCTATCATGCAGGAATAGAACAAAAAAGATTAAGAATACCGGAACAGCTAGAAATAGTAAGAATGCGTTATTAAAGATAGTAGCAATATGTCTAGCTAAGTTAACCCATGGATTAATTTTATTATCCTTCATACTAAGATAAATAAATAGACAAATAACAACCATGGAAAAAAACGCCACACATAATGAAAGACCGCATCCAAATTTTGTCCTATGCATTTTTCTATAAAAATGGTTCATATATCATTTCCTATTCTTTACGACTTGCCCAACTTAAATTCCAAAAACGCATCATTGTATGTTTGCGTCCAATATTGGTTGAAGTTTTCATAGACTTGTAACCTATCCAAAATACTTTGCTCTGGATAGAAGGCTTTGTCAGACTTAACCGATTTAGGCAGAAGCTGATAGGCTTTTTGGTTTGGCGTGGCATAACCAATGTAGTCGGCATTCTTGGCTGCTACGTCTGGCCGGTTGAGGTAGTTGATCAACGCATAGGCCGCTTTTTTGTGCGCCGCTTTCTTTGGGATCACGAGGTTATCCAACCAGAGGTTGGACCCGTCTTTTGGCACTGTGTAGGCCAAATCCTTGTTTTGCTCCATCGCGATTTTGGCTTCCCCAGAATAGGTGACGGCCAGATCCGCTTCGCCCTGAGCCATGTAGAGCTTGAGTTCATCGCCGACAATCGCTTTGACGTTTGGCATTAGAGAAGAAAGCTTCCCCTGAGCAGCAGCCAGATCGGCCTTATTCTGATCATTGACCGACTTGCCTTGCGAAATCAAGGTTAGGCCGAGAATATCACGTGCCGAATCAACTAATAGCAAGCGTTTCTTGTACTGTTCGGACCAAATTGACGACCAGTTTTGCAATTTGCTGCCATCGACCTTGGTTTTATTGTACAAAATCCCAAGCGTTCCCCAGAAATAAGGAACCGAATACTGGTTGCCTCGCTCAAACGATTGGTTTAAAAACTGCGGATTCACATGATCCATTCCCGTCAGTTTGCTTTTATCGAGTTTTGCTAACAGGCCTGCTTTCGTTAACTTAGCCACCATGTAATCGGACGGCACCGCCAAATCATAGTTGGTGCCGCCTTGTGCAATTTTAGTGTACATGGCCTCGTTGGAATCAAAGGTCTGGTAGTTGACCTTGTAGCCCGTTTCTTTGCTAAAGTCTGAAAGGATCGAGGGATCGATATAATCCCCCCAGTTATAAAAAGTTAGGGTTTCTCCCTTTTGACTACTTGGCTGCTGACGGGCGACCGAAAGTCCCCATTGCAAGCCAAGGATCAACGCAATCAACAAGAAAACAAAAAGCAAAGCCATCATTAACTTTTTCATTTGACCTTCTCCTTTAACTTCGTCTTTTGTCCTTGCTTCTTTTGACTATAAGCGTAATAAGCAAGCACCAGCACAAAGGCCAAGAAGAGCATCAAAGTCGACAGGGCGTTAATCTCCAAGGAGACTCCCTGACGGGCCCGGGAATAAACCTCGACCGCCAGTGTTGAAAAGCCGTTTCCAGTCACAAAGAAGGTCACCGCAAAATCATCAAGTGAGTAAGTCAAGGCCATGAAGAAGCCAGCAAAGATCCCAGACGAAATCACTGGTAGCGTGACTTTCGTTAGCACTTCTGTCGGTTTTGCACCCAAATCCGAAGCAGCCAGGGCAAGATCTTGGTTCATCTCCTGTAACTTTGGCAACACCATCAAGACGACAATTGGAATCGAAAAGGCCACGTGAGCCATCAAAACCGTTAAAAAGCCCATTTTTAAGCCAAGCGCCGTCATCAAAATCAAGAAGGCCGCTCCGATAATGACATCGGGCGAGACCAGCAAGACGTTATTTAGGCTCAAAAGTGATTGCTTCAGCAGCTTCCGCTGTGTTCGGAAAATGGCCAGGGCGCCAATTGTCCCAATGACTGTGGCAATCAAGGAAGACAACAAGGCCAGCAAAATGGTGTTCAACACAATTTGCAAAAGGCGAGTGTCGGCCCAAAGTTCCTGGTAGTGCTGCCAAGAAAAGCCATCAAAGGTCTGCATCGTTTCACCTTGATTAAAGGAATAAACCACCAAAAACAAGATTGGTGCGTAGAGTAAAAAGAAACAAAAGGACAGCCAAAAGCGTTCGATTACTTTCATTTGCGGCCTCCCCTCTTCTTTTTCTGCTTATCGTTGGTCAAGGCCATGGTGAGCGCCATGGCGATAATTAAGACGACGCCAATCGTTGACCCAAAGGACCAGTTCTGGGTAACCAGAAAGTGTTCTTCGATGGCCGTCCCCAAGGTGATCACTTTGTTGCCTCCAATCAAACGCGTAATCATGAAAAGCGACAGACTGGGGATAAAGACCGTTTGCACACCGGTTTTTACCCCGGGCATGGAAAGCGGCCAGATGACTTTTTTAAGCGTTTCCCATGAGGAAGCGCCCAGGTCTCGTGAGGCTGCTGGCAGAAGCGGATCAATATCGAGCAAGGCATTATAGATGGGCAACACCATAAAAGGCAGTTCGATGTAGGCCGCTACCAACAAGAAGGCACCGTTTGTAAAAAGTAACTGACTCGAGCCAAAGCCAATTCCTTCAAGCGCTCGGTTCAACAAACCGTCCTTTCCTAAGAGCCCAATGAAGGCGTAGGTCTTTAACAGCAAGTTAATCCAAGTTGGCAAAATGACAAGCAGTAACCAGAACTGGCGGTGCTTTAATTTGGTCAGACAAAGGGCCAAAGGATAGGCGATAGCTAAGGTCATCACCGTGATCAAAAAAGCATACCAGATCGAATTCACCGTCATCGCTAAATAAGGTCCGGAAGTGAAGAAGTCCCGGTAGTTGGCAAGGGAGAAGCCCTGCCCCGGCACGTTCAACGATTGAATCAATAACAGCAACAAGGGCGCAACGACAAAGGCCAGCAACCAAAGCCCGTAAATGCCGAGATAGGCTTCCGTAAAGCGTTTCTTGGTCTTATTCATGGTCGAACACCTCAGGGACTTTGTCGGCGGAATCCGATGGATCGGTCGGCGTCTCATCGTCCTCGTAGGCTTCCAAACGGGCGTCGAAATCTTCTTCGGACTCGTTGTAGCGCATGATGTGGATATCTTCTGGATCAAAGGTCAGGCCAACGCGGGAGCCGATTTCAGCCGGATTGGTGGCCTGGACCTGCCAAAGGTTCAGATCGTCATCTTGGGCCATGATTTCATAATAATCGCCACGGAAGGACTGGTTCTTAATGGTCACGACCAGCTTTCCTGCCTCGGGTGTCGTCAAATCCAAATCTTCAGGTCGCAAGACCACTTCGACGGCTTCGTTTGGTCGCATGCCAGCATCGCGATTATCGAAATCTTTTCCAACAAAGTGGACCAAATAGTCTTCTTTCATAATGCCAGGCACGATGTTGGATTCCCCGATGAAATCGGCCACAAAATGGTTCACCGGCTCGTCATAGATGTCTTCTGGGCTGCCCTGCTGCTGGATCACCCCGTCGTTCATGACAAAGATCCAATCCGACATGGCCAAAGCCTCTTCTTGGTCATGGGTGACAAAGACAAAGGTGATGCCCAAACGGCGTTGGATGGTCCGCAATTCGGTTTGGAGGACCTTTCGTAATTTATAATCCAGGGCTGATAAAGGTTCGTCTAGCAAGAGCAACTCAGGATCGTTAGCCAAGGCCCGAGCGATCGCCACGCGTTGCTGCTGGCCACCGGAAAGCTCGTTGATCTCCCGATTCTCATAGCCCGACAATTTAACCAGGCCAAGCATCTCCTTCACCTTTTCTTCGATGGTTGCCTCTGACATTTTCTTCAAACGCGGACCAAAAGCCACGTTATCATACACATTCATATTGGGGAAAAGCGAGTAATTTTGAAAAACGGTGTTCACCCGCCGTCTCTCAGCCGGCAAGTCATTAATGACTTGCCCATCGAAAATGACCTGGCCAGAAGAAGGTTGCAACTGACCGGAAATTAACTTCAAAATGGTCGACTTGCCCGAACCAGATGGTCCCAAAAGCGTGTAAAACTGACCTGAATCAAGTGAAAGATCAATGTTTTTCAACACTTCCGTCTCGCCAAAAGACAAAGCCACCTGCTTAAATTCAAGAATCTTTTCTGCTGCCATCTACTTTTCTCCAATCCTTCAGTGTTTCCATTCTACAACGGAGTGGGCCTGTCGTATAGTTTTTTCACGGTTTTTACCTAGCCAAAAAAGCCTCACCATCCTATTTTTTCAAAAGAAAAACCAGACTAGCAAAACTAGTCTGGTTAAAACACTTGAACAAAAGCTTAGGCTTCTGAACCGTGTGCCTTGATAATTTCTTCTTGGATGTTCTTTGGAACCGCTTGGTAGTGGTCAAATGACATCTGGAACGTACCACGTCCTTGCGTTGCAGAACGCAAAGTCGTTGCATAACCGAACATTTCTGACAATGGTACTTGAGCAGAAACGGCCAATACGGCACCACGGTTTTCTTGTCCTTCGATCAAACCACGACGGGCAGAAACGTGTCCCATCACATCACCAAGGTTTTCTTCAGGAACAACGATTGAAACAGCCATGATTGGTTCCAAGATCACTGCGCCGGCAGTCTTAGCAGCTTCCTTCAATGCCAATGAAGCGGCAATCTTAAAGGCAGCTTCAGAAGAATCGACATCGTGGTAAGAACCGTCGTACAACTTGGCCTTCAAGTCAACCAATGGGAAGCCAGCCAATGGACCAGCGTTCATGGAGTCCTTCAAACCTTGTTCTACTGAAGGGATGTATTCACGAGGAACAACACCACCAACGATGGCGTCTTCGAATTCGAAGCCAGCACCTTCTTCGTTAGGACCGAATTCGATCATAACGTCACCATACTGACCCTTACCACCGGACTGACGCTTGAAGAATCCACGAGCTGAAACAGTCTTCGTGAAGGCTTCACGGTAAGCAACCTGTGGGGCACCAACTTGAGCTTCAACACCGAATTCACGCTTGATACGGTCAAGCGTAATATCCAACTGCAATTCACCCATTCCGGCGATCAACGTGTCACCCGTTTCAGGGTTCGTTGAGGCGCGAAGTGAAGGATCTTCTTCAGACAACTTCTGCAAAGCAGTAGCCAACTTGTCTTGGTCGGCCTTGGTCTTTGGTTCGATGGCCAATTCGATAACAGGTTCTGGGAATTCCATTGATTCCAAGATCAATGGGTGACCAGTATCCGTCAATGAATCACCAGTCGTCGTGTTCTTCAAACCGATCGCAGCAGCGATATCACCTGAGAACACTTCGTCAATTTCGGTACGTGACGTAGCGTGCATTTGGAGCAAACGTCCAACACGTTCACGCGTATCAGATGACGTGTTTTGTACGTATGAACCAGCCTTCAAAGAACCAGTATAAACACGCATGAAGGTCAAACGTCCAACGAATGGATCCGTCATGATCTTAAAGGCCAAAGCAGCGAATGGCTTTGAGTCATCTGCGACCAATTGAACTTCTTCATCCGTCTTTGGATCCGTTGCTTCGTATGGGCGAACTTCCAAAGGTGATGGCAAGTAGTCAACAACGGCATCCAACATCATTTGAACACCCTTATCCTTGTAGGCAGAACCGGCAAGAACTGGGTAGAATTCAAGGGCCAACGTTGCACGACGGATGGCTGCCTTCAATTCATCAACGGAAATTTCTTCCCCTTCAAGGTACTTGTCCATCAATTCTTCATCGACATCAGCAACCGCTTCAATCAACTTTTCGCGACGTTCTGCCACAATTTCCTTGTAGTTGTCAGGAATAGGCTTTGGTTCCCATGATGAACCGAGTTCATCGGTTGGGTAGTAAGCTTCCTGGTTGATCAAATCAATGACACCTTCGAAGTCGTCTTCAGCACCGATTGGCCATTGGATGGCTTCGGCGTTAACACGAAGACGCTTGTGCATTGATTCAACTGACATCGCAAAGTCAGCACCCATCTTATCCATCTTGTTAACAAAGACGATACGTGGGACGTTGTAAGTCGTGGCTTGGTGCCAAACCGTTTCAGTCTGTGGCTCAACACCAGCGGCACCATCCAATACGGCTACGGCACCATCCAAAACACGGAGGGCACGTTCAACTTCGATCGTGAAGTCAACGTGACCTGGCGTATCGATGATGTTGACACGGAATGGGTCCTTTTCGTATTGGTCAGTAAATCCACGCCAAACCGCAGTCGTAGCGGCTGACTGGATCGTGATTCCACGTTCCTTTTCCTGGTCCATGAAATCCATTTGTGATGCACCATCGTGGGTTTCACCAAGCTTGTGGATCTTACCCGTATAGTACAAAATACGCTCGGTCGTCGTCGTCTTACCAGCATCGATGTGGGCCATGATACCGATATTACGCGTACGATTAAGCTCATATTCACGCTTAGCCATAATGATCTCCTAATATTTATTCATTATTTGCAATAAAAAGCGACCTAGTTTCAGTTCGCTTTTTAAAAAAGAATATTTCGTGCTAAGAAACGGCAGCTAGCAGGCCAGCTGCAATCTCATCCTACCAGCGGTAGTGAGCAAAGGCACGGTTGGCTTCTGCCATCTTGTGCGTGTCTTCGCGCTTCTTAACTGATGCACCGTTTTCGTTTGCGGCATCAATGATTTCCTTGGCCAAACGTTCGTCCATCGTGTGTTCGTTACGAAGACGAGCATAGTTAACCAACCAACGCAGACCCAACGTCGTACGACGGTCTGGGCGAACTTCGATTGGCACCTGGTAGTTTGATCCACCAACACGGCGGGCCTTAACTTCCAATACTGGCATGATGTTTTCCATGGCTTGTTCGAAAACTTCCAATGGATCGTTACCAGTCGTTTCCTTGATTTGGTCGAAGGCATCATACAAGATCGTTGATGCCGTTCCACGCTTACCATCGATCATCAACTTGTTGATCAAACGGGAAACCAGCTTTGAATTGTAAATTGGGTCAGGCAAAACTTCCTGACGCTTCGTATAACCTTTACGTGGCATAAGTTTTCCTCTCCTTTTTACTTCTTAGGAGCTTTCGTTCCGTACTTAGAACGCGAGCTCATTCGACCGTCAACACCGGCAGTATCCAATGCACCACGGACAACGTGGTAACGAACACCAGGCAAATCCTTAACACGACCACCACGGATCAAAACAACCGAGTGTTCTTGCAAGTTGTGGCCGATACCTGGGATGTAGGCCGTTACTTCATACAAGTTAGACAAACGCACACGCGCATACTTACGCAAAGCTGAGTTAGGCTTCTTTGGCGTCAACGTTCCAACACGGGTAGCAACTCCACGCTTTTGAGGCGCAGCATTCTTCGTTGCTTTCTTCTTCATTGAGTTGTAGCCGAAGTTCAAAGCGGGTGAGTTTGACTTAGTCGCTTGAGACTTACGTGACTTACGAACCAATTGGTTAATTGTAGGCATCCTACTATTCTCCTTCGTTTCTTTTCACAGTTCCAGGTGTATCATTTTTGTCATTAAACAAAAGTGCTCCCGGAAGTCCTGCTTAGACTTGCCTTTACACCGCCTTTTGCCGGGATTTCCCTGACAAAAGAACAAAATGTCTTAAAAGCACGTTGAATATAATAGCAGGTTTATGGGTAAAGTCAAGGTCCTTTCGCGAAATTTTTAATGCTTTTTTCTTAAGAAATAACCCAATCAGAAAAGCTTTTTCCAGACGCTTTTCGTGTCATTTAGTATGACGATATTTAGCACAATCATAATCAACGGTGTGATCTGCTCGACACTTTGTTGCCTAGCGGATCGCCTGGTCGAAAGCAGATCTCTTTGGACCAATCGCTCCTACTGCTTTTCTTGTGGCAAAACCCTGGCCTGGTTCGAACTCTTCCCCTTCATCTCCGGTCTAATCTCTTACTTGCGCTGCCGCCACTGTGGCAGACGCTTTTCCTCTTGGCCGCTTTTTTTACTTTTTGAAGTCTTCTTTCCAATATCTCTCTCGGCCATCTATCTTTTACACGGTGCTTCACTGCTTCTCTTCGTCACCTATCTGCTTTATTTTTTAGCTCGAGAAGATGCCGTAAGCTTATCAACTCACAGCGATTGGTTACTCTTCATCAGCCTTTTTTGCTTTCAACAAAAGTTCTGGGTCGACAACAACGAAGCCATTCTCCCCGCCCTCGTCCTGCTTTTTTTACTTGCTTTCTTTTCCTATACCAAGCGCATGGGGGCAGGCGATTTTCCATTTTTTTTACTCGCCTTAAGTGCCTTTGGACCAAGCCGTTTCTTATTATTTGTCTTTAGTGCCGCCGTATCAGCCCTGCCACTTTTTCTGTTCAGCCAAGCAAAAAAGCAGCCCTTTCTGCCATCACTGCTGACGGCTTGGCTGCTTTTATTATTAGTGAATTAGGCTTGCACCTTTCGATCACTCTTTTGCACTTTTAGCGTGATTTGGCCCTTTGTAGCCCCAATCGTCACCATGTCAGCCGTCGTAATTTCGCCTGACAAAAGCGCTTCGGACAAGCGATCCTCGATCTCTGTTTGAATCAAACGACGAACGGGACGGGCCCCGTATTCGCGGTCATAACCGTCTTTAGCAATCGCTTGAACGGCAGACTTGGTAATCTTAATTTTGACCCCTTGTTCGGCTACGCGCTCAAGCAGCGACTTTGACAAAAGGCGGACGATTTGCTCCACTTCCGGCTCTTCCAAAGCGTCAAAGACAAGCACTTCATCAATCCGGTTGATAAATTCAGGACGGAAAGTTTCCTTAACCGTCTCCTTGATCTTCTTTTCAATGGCCGCATTATTTTGCGACTGGTCAACGGAACCAAAGCCCATTGTCTTTTCATCCCGCAAGCGGGTTGCCCCGAGGTTAGACGTCATAATAATGATCGTATTACGGAAGTTGACCCGTCGACCTTTCGCATCCGTCAAGAAGCCATCATCAAAGACCTGGAGCATCAAATTATAGATATCCTTATTCGCCTTTTCCAACTCGTCTAGCAAAATAATCGAATAGGGGTGCTTTCGAACCTGTTCCGTCAATTGACCACCTTGATCATAACCCACATAACCTGGAGCAGAACCGATCAAACGAGAGGCTGAATAGGACTCTTGGTACTCCGACATATCAATCCGAATCATGTTATCTTCCGAACCAAAGACCAATTCCGCTAGGGCCTTAGCCAGCTCCGTCTTTCCGACACCGGTTGGCCCCAAGAACAGGAAGGTTCCCATTGGTCGCTTCGGATCAGCCAAGCCTGAACGAGAACGACGGATAGCACGAGAGACCGCTGAGACCGCTTCTTTTTGGCCAATCACTCGCTTACCAAGTTCCTGTTCCAAGTTCATCAACTGATCCGTTTCATTTTCTCGCACTTGTGTCAGGGGTACCCCAGTTTGTTCAGAGATCACGGCCGCAATGTCTTCTTCTTGCACTTCCATGCTGTATTGCGCCTGTTTTTCTTGTTTTCCTTGCGCCTTATTGACCGCTTGTTCGATCTTTTGGCGAAGGGCCATTTCCCTCAAGCGCAAATCAGCAGCCAGTTCGAAATCCATGTCTGCGATCGCTTGTTCTTTGTCGTTAATCAATTTTACCAACGCTGCCCGTTCCTGATGAATAGGGGTTAACCGGTCAACTGCATCGATTTGGACTTTGGCGGCTGCCTCATCCATCAGATCGATCGCCTTATCTGGCAAGAAACGGTCTGTAATGTAACGAGCGGACAACTTAACAGAAGAGGCAATGGCCTGATCTGAAATATGAACATGGTGATAACTTTCAAACTTTGGCCGAATGCCCTTCAAAATGGCGATGGCTTCTTCAGTAGACGGTTCGTTAATCGTTACTTTAGCAAAACGCCGTTCTAAGGCGGCATCCGACTCAATGGATTGCTGGTATTCGTCAAAGGTCGTTGCTCCAAGTAACTGCAAGTCGCCACGGGCTAACGCTGGCTTTAAAATATTAGCCGCATCAATCGCCCCTTCTGCGCCACCAGCGCCAACCAAGGTGTGCAACTCATCAACAAAAAGGATGACTTGCCCAGCCTCTTCGATTTCATCGATGACTTGCTTCAAACGTGCTTCGAATTCACCACGATACTTGGTACCAGCCACCAAAGACCCCATGTCTAGTACCATCAGGCGCTTATGCTTTAAACTATCTGGGACCTGGCCCTTTACAATCCGTTGAGCTAAGCCTTCTGCAATGGCCGTTTTTCCAACACCCGGTTCACCAACCAGGACCGGATTATTTTTAGTCCGCCGGGACAGAATCTGGACAACCCGGCGAACTTCTTGATCACGTCCAATGACCGGATCCAAATTTTCTGTCCGGGCTACTTGAGTCAAATCCCGGCCCAGCTTATCTAAGGTTGGCGTCCCTTCAACTGACTTTTGACCGGCGGCAGTCTTTCCCCTCTTCATTTGCTTACGCAAATCAGAAATGCCAAGACGGCGCAAAACCGCCTTTTGAAGATCCATCAAATTGACATCCAAAGCCAAGAGAACCCGGGCCGCTAAAATGCTTTGATCTTGGATCAATGAAAGTAAGAGCAACTCCGTACCAATCTCTTCTTGACCAAGCGTTTCGGCCTGGTCTTTGGACCAGTTTAAAACTGCACCGGCCTTTGGCGAATAGGGAAGATAGAGATTAGGCTCAAAGGATTGCTCGATTCCAAAACCAGTGTAATGTTCAATTTCTTCTTGAACATCTTTTGGCGTCACGGAAAATTCGGACAACACTTTGCCGGCCACGCCCTGTTTTTCCATAGACAAGGCCAGGAGCAGGTGTTCGGTTCCAACCGCTAAGTGGCGGAAGTACTTGGCTTGATCCTGGGCAATTGCCAGTGTTGTCTTTGCTGAGTTGGTATACTGTTTTGCCATAACTGCTCCTTTTCAATATAAATGCGACTTGATTGGCTTCTATTATAACGCAGGCAAGCCCCTTCATAAAGGCCGAGAGGGACTAGCAAAAAAGCAGGACACTTGTCCTGCTTTTCTTAATCTGGGTTTTTCATGGCTAACTGCCACTGTAAATAAGCGTTGATGAAAGGATCTAAGTTCCCGTCTAAGACATCTTGAGGCTGGTTGGTTTCGTAGTTGGTCCGGTGATCCTTCACCATTTGGTAAGGGTGCAAGACGTAGGAACGAATCTGAGATCCCCAGCCGTTTTCCTTCTTCTCACCAGCCAAAGCTGCGCGTTCGGCTTCCTTTTTCTCCAACTCCATCTGGTACAACTTAGCCTTTAACAAACGCATGGCATAGTCGCGGTTGCCATACTGCGTTCGTTCAACCGTTGAGGACACAACAATTCCCGTCGGCTCGTGGGTCAAACGCACACCGGTTGACACCTTGTTGACGTTTTGGCCACCGGCGCCACCAGAGCGAAAGACATCCATCTTGATATCATCATCGCGCACATCCACTTCAATCGAATCATCCAATTCAGGCATAACGTCAACCGACACAAAGGAAGTATGGCGACGGCCAGCCGAATCAAAGGGTGAAATTCGGACAAAACGGTGGACACCCTTTTCAGAACGTAAGAAGCCATAGGCGTTGTGGCCCGTCACCTTGATCGTAGCTGAATCGATGCCAGCCTCATCACCCGCGTTGTAGTTCAAGACATCAACTTTAAAGTCGTGTGCTTGGGCCCAACGGGTGTACATACGATACAATTTTTCGCCCCAGTCCGTTGATTCTGTCCCACCAGATCCCGGGTGAATTTCCAAAATGGCGTTGTTGCCATCGTATTCCCCTGTCAACAGCTGTTCCAGATTGTAGGCCCTGACCGCATCCTGTGTTTCTTCCACCAAGTGGCCGAGTTCTTCTGAAGAATCCGTGTCTTCTGGATCTTCCGAAACGATCTCGATCAACATTTCAATTTCATCAGCGGCTTCGCCTAAAGCCAAAAAGGAATCCCGCCGCTTCTTCAAAACGTTGGTCTCATCAATGATCCCCTGCGCTTTTTGTTGGTCATCCCAAAAGCTTGGCTCGGTCATCTGGTTTTCATAATCCGCAATTTCTTCTGTTAAAGCATCGAGATCTAATGTCTTTTCAAAGCCAGACACTTCCTCTCGGATGCCTGCTAAAGCCTGTTTGGCTGCCACTACTTCCATGGCGATCCTCCCATAAGAAAAGCGAACTCCTCGTTCGCTTCGTACTTAGGCTGACATGTTGGTGCGAATCTCGGCCTTCATAAAGGTCCGAGTGGCATCATATTCAATATCAGCAATCATTTTATTAAAGTTAGCAAATGCTTCGTTCTGGTATTCAACCAAGGGGTTCAATTGACCATAACCACGCAGTCCCACTCCTTGACGCAAGCGGTCTAAGGCATCAATGTGATCTGTCCAGTGTTGGTCAACAGAGCGCAAAATAACCACTCGTTCAAAGGCCAAGAGTTGACCGTCTTCAGGCAAGTCTGCCTTCTTATCCGCCAAGTTTTCCTCGGCCAAATTGAAGAGCTTATCCTTGATTTCATCACGGGACAAGTTCTGTAAACGAACAGCGCCATGCTTTGGTGACGTCAAGGACGATTCGATAAAGTTCTGGATTGCATCCAAATGCCATTCCTTCATATCTTTACCAGGCGTTTGGGCGTCAACCACGCGATCAATCGTCCGCTTCACCATTGGCAAAAGGACCCAATCCAATGATTTTTGCTCATCCAAAACAACGTCACGTTCCTTATAAATCAACTCACGTTGTTCACGGACAACATCATCGTACTGCAAGACATTCTTACGCGTGTCGTAGTTGTTTCCTTCCACACGTTTTTGTGCGGATTCAACGGAACGCGTAATCCAGCGGTGGGTAATCACCGTGTCTTCTTCGTCCATATTCATGCGTTGAAGCAAGGCACGAACCTTTTCGGCCCCAAAACGAATCATCAAGTCATCTTGCAAAGACAAGTAGAACTGTGAAAAGCCGTTATCGCCCTGACGGCCGGCACGTCCACGCAACTGGTTATCGATACGACGCGATTCGTGTCGTTCCGTTGCAATCACAGCCAAACCACCGAGTTCATCGATACCAGGGCCTAATTTAATGTCAGTTCCACGGCCAGCCATGTTGGTCGCAACTGTGACGGCGCCTTTTTGACCGGCATTTGCAATGATGTCCGCTTCTTTTTCGTTGTTTTTGGCGTTCAACACATTGTGTGGAATGTTGCGTGCTGAAAGCAACTTATCCACCAATTCAGAAGATTCAACTGAACCCGTTCCCAAAAGAACTGGTTGGCCCTTCTTGTGCAATTCAGCCACGCGGTTCACCACGGCATTGTACTTGGCCTTCAACGATGGATAGAGCAGGTCTGGCATGTCGATTCGCTGAACCGGACGGTTCGTTGGAATCTCAATGACTTCCATGTTGTAAATTTCAAGCAACTCTTCTTCTTCAGTCTTGGCCGTACCCGTCATACCCGACAACTTCTTGTACATTCGGAAGAGGTTTTGGTAAGTGATCTGGGCCATCGACTTGTTTTCTTCTTTGATCTCGACGCCTTCTTTGGCTTCGATGGCTTGGTGCAAGCCGTCTGACAAACGAGTTCCTTCCGAAATACGGCCGGTTGATTGGTCAATCAACTTCACTTCGCCTTCTTGGACCACGTAGTCCTTGTCGCGCAAGTAGTTGAAGTTCGCACGCAGGGCCTGGTCGATGTGGTGGGTCAGTGCCGTGTTTTCGCTATCGTAAATGTTATCAAGGTTGAAGAAAATTTCAGCGTTCTTGATTCCTTCTGGCGTCAATGACGTGTTCTTTGATTCTTCGTCGACCTTGTAATCCTGGTCGCGAGTCAACGTCTTCACGAAACGGTCGACTCGTTGATAGAGTGGTGAAATACCAGAACCAGGACCAGAAATGATCAACGGCGTACGCGCCGTATCGATCAAAATGGAGTCGGCCTCATCGATCAACGCATAGTTCAAGCCGCGCTGCATGACCCGGTCTTCGGCACGGGTTACCATGTTATCGCGCAGGTAATCGAAACCGATGTTGAAGTTCGTTGAATACGTGATGTCTGCGTCGTAAGCTGCCCGCTTCTTGTCAGGTGAGTCATCACCAACGTTGATTCCAACAGAAAGACCCAACCAGTTATAAAGCTGTCCCATCTGCTCAGCATCTCGCTTTGACAGGTAATCGTTAACCGTCACAACGTGGACACCGTTTCCGGCAAGGGCGTTCAAATAAACGGCCATCGTGGCCGTCAAAGTCTTTCCTTCACCGGTCTTCATTTCGGCGATGTTTCCGCCGTGCAAGACGATCGCTCCCATCACTTGGACGTGGTAAGGGTACAAACCAAGCACACGCTTAGCCCCTTCACGAGCCACAGCAAAGGCTTCCGGCAGAAGTTCATCAAATACTTTAGCCGTCGCCTTTTGCTTGGCCTTGTCCTCTTTGACACCGGCCAAGGCCTTTTGAATATGAATTTGAAATTCCTGGGTCTTCTTTTGCAAGGCCTCATCGGACATGGCAGCCATCGTGTCAGCATAGGCTTCTACTTGATTGGCGACCTTGTCAATTTTCTTTAATTTGTGCCGGGAGTTATCAACCAGCTTACGAATTGGATTTGCCATCGAATGTTCGGTATCTAGTTACCCAGATACGCCCCTTTCATAAAGTCGTACTTAATTTAAATTATTTTAGAAACTAAGCTTTATTATAGCAAAAAAAGCCCGGAAAGGACAGGTTGAAACCTTGTCATTTTCGCGCCTTTTGGCTGTTATTAATGGTGTGGCGTCTTGTTCAACTTTTCCTGTCCGCCCATGTATGGACGGAGCACTTCAGGAATCGTCACCGTGCCATCTTCTTCTTGGTAGTTTTCCAAAATGGCGGCCACCGTACGACCAACGGCCAAACCAGATCCGTTCAATGTGTGAACGAGTTCGAGCTTGCCATCCTCATTACGATACGTGATGTGCATGCGGCGAGCCTGGAAGTCACGGGTGTTTGAAACCGATGAGATTTCACGATAGGCGTTTTGCGCCGGAATCCAAACTTCGACATCGTGCGTCTTTGCTGCAGAGAAGCCCATGTCACCGGTTGACAATGTAATCACGTGATAGGGTAAGCCCAGCTTTTGCAGGATGTTTTCCGCATTGTTTGTCATCAATTCTAACTGATGATCGGAATCTTCTGGCTTGGCAAACTTAACCATTTCGACCTTGTTAAATTGGTGCAAACGAATCAAGCCACGCGTATCACGGCCTGCTGCACCAGCTTCCTTACGGAAAGATGGTGAAAGGGCTGTGAATGAAATTGGCAGGTCTTCTGCTGGCAACGTTTCGCCTGAGTAGTAATTGGTCAACGGTACTTCGGCCGTTGGAATGTAAGTTTGGTCCAAGTCACGGACACGATAAGCGTCATCTTGGAACTTTGGATACTGTCCTGTTCCAAACATCGCCGAATCGTTCACGACGATCGGCGTGATCATTTCCGTATAGCCTTCTTTGCGGTGCTCATCCAACATGAAGTTATAAACCGCGCGTTCCAAACGAGCGCCATCACCAACATAGTAAAGAAAACGAGCACCGGAAACCTTGGCGCCGCGTTCGAAATCTAAGATCCCCAGGTCTTCACCAATTTCATAGTGGGGCTTCAACCAGGAAGGCGCTTCTGTCAATGCTTCTGGCCGACCTTCATAGTCAGAAGGCGCCCACTTGCGCATTTCGACGTTGGCGTCCTCATCGGGTCCAACAGGCACGTCGGCTTCTGCAATGTTTGGCAAATGGGCCGCCATTTCCTTCACGGCGTCATCAAGATCGGCCAAATTTTGGTCCATTTCCTTGATTTGCTTTGAGACCGCCTGCATTTCAGCAATGGCTTCGCTTGCATCTTCTTTTTGACGCTTGGCAAAAGCGATTTTGTCAGAGGCCTCGTTACGCTTGGCCTTCAATTCTTCAACTTCTGAAATCAAAGCACGACGAGCTTCGTCCTTTTCCAAAAGGGCGTCGAGCGTTCCAGCTTCAACCCCACGATCCTGTAGCTTTTGCGCTGCTTCTTCTTTATTCTTACGCAAATATTTGATATCAAGCATTCGATTTCTCCTTACCATATAAAAAGCGCCTTTTCGTCCGACAAAAGTCAGGGACGAAAAAGACGCAATCCGTGGTACCACCCAGTTTCTGCAAGATCTGCAGCACTCATTTTCCGATAACGGTGGGACCGAGCGGCATTACCCGCTAAACGTGACTCATTGGAGTTTCGGCTTGATAGCTCGCACCAACCGCTACCTCTCTTATCTGCCTACTTATGATGAGCTGATGACTCTATTTTATGCCAGTCTTGAAACTTTTACAAGACCTTTACAATCGAAAAGAGAAAAAATGCTAACAAAAAAAGCCGACCGAAGTCGACTTAATAGTGGGCCATCCTGGATTCGAACCAGGGACCTCTGCGTTATCAACACAGCGCTCTAACCAA
>NZ_JAAMFI010000003.1 GCF_018437225.1 Fructobacillus papyriferae | reverse complement strand
CTCGCAAGTTGACTTGCTTAGCGCCGCCCCTCGTAAGGAACAATAATTAGTATACGGTCTTTGCTGCTTCAGGTCAATGCTTTTTTTGCAAATCCACAATATTTTATCATTTACACTCACTAGATAAGAAAAGGTGGAAAACGTTCGTTTTCCACCTTTTTATCAATTCCTTGCATTTGATATTGTCCGGAAATTTCACATCCATTCAATTGATTGGCCGTCCCGTCCATCTTTGACTAGGATCCCCATCTCCTTCAACTGGTCACGCAGCTCGTCGGACTTTTCAAAATCCTTTTCCTTGCGGGCAGCTGCTCTTTCCTCCAAAATCGCTTGTGCTTTTTTTGACAGCGACCGCTTTTCTTCAAAGTCATCCAAGCCAAAAATATGCAACCAAGTCACTAATTTCTCACGTAGGAGTGCAAACGTTTTTTGATTCTTTTTCTCCTGCAGGGTGCGGTTGGCCAAAGTCAGCCCCTCAAACACCACCGTCAGCGCATTTTCTACGTTAAAATCGTCATCCATCGCCGCCATGAACCGTTCGTCCAACAGCTGCAGTTGCGCTCCCGTCGTTGAATCTAATTCCCCAGCAGGCCCCGCTGCCTTGGCCAAAGCGCGCATTGTGCGATAAATTTTATCAACCTCCTGTTGGGCCTGGTCCAAACGTTCTCTCGAGTAAGCCACCGGGCGGCGGTAGTGTGTCTTTGACAAGAAGTAGCGCAGTCCCTGTGGATCAATGTTGTCATCTGCCAACAAATCATGGATGGTTACAAAATTTCCCAATGATTTGGACATCTTCTCATCATTGACATTCACAAAACCATTGTGCAACCAATAGTTCACGAAGCGTTCATCGTGATACGACTCCGATTGCGCCAACTCATTGGTATGGTGAGGAAAGGCCAAATCAATGCCACCGGCGTGAATATCAATCGTGTCACCAAGCAGCGAATCGATCATAACCGAGCACTCCAGGTGCCAACCGGGGCGGCCCGGTCCCCAAGGTGATGGCCAGGACGTCACATCTGGTCGTTCTTCTTTTTTCCAAAGGGCAAAATCGGTGTCGTTTTCCTTTTCTTCTTGATCTTCGTTATCTAAGCGCCCAGCTGCGTTCTTTTTCAACTCGGCCATGTTTTGGTGAGAAAGCACCGCATAATTTTTAAATTGATCCGTGCGGAAGTAAACATCCCCGTTAACTTCGTAGGCTTGTCCCTGCGCCATTAACTTTTCGACAAAAGCGACCATTTCTTCCATATATTGGGTGGCACGCGGTCTTGTCGTGGCTGGTGCGATGTTCAAGGCAGCCACATCGGCTAAGAAAGCATCGGCGTATTTGTCCGCCACCTCTTCTTCACTCAGTCCTTCTTTTTCCCCTTGCGCAATGACCTTGTCACCCAGATCCGTAAAGTTCGAGACAAAATCAACGCTATACCCACGCCACTCGAGATACTTGCGAATCGTGTCAAAAGCAGCAGAAGAACGCGCATTGCCGATATGAATGTAGTTATAAACCGTCGGTCCACACAAATAAAAGCGTACCTTGCCTTCTTCGATGGGCGTGAAGCGTTCTTTTTCTAGCGTGTAAGTGTTATAGACCGTTTGCATGGTGATTCCTTTTGACAAGTTTTTTCTTATTATAACAAAAAACGAGAACCTTTCGGTTCTCGCTTTTTTTGATCTTAGGCCAGGTACTTGGCCTTTACATCTGCCATCGTTTGGAGCACGTCTTGCTTGTTCAGCAATTCGAGCAGCTCTGGCAAGTTTGGACCCTGAATTTGGTGGGTCGTGGCGATGCGAATTGGGTTCCACAATGGGCGACCCTTGATTTCGAGTTCGTTTTGGATGGCGCGAATAGTAGCCATGTAAGTGGCAGCGTCCGTGTCTTCAGGCAAGTCCGTGTAGGCCTTTTCCCAAGCAGCAAAGACCTTCCGGCCATCTTCAGAAGTCAGGTATTCCACCATTTCGTCTGTGATTTCAGGCAACTGGAAGAATGGCTCGCGCATCAAATCAACGATCTGATGCGTGTAGGAAATACCATCGACACCCGCCACATTGATAGCTTTCACCAACCAGTCGTGCTTGGTCTTGGCTTCATCAGCCGTGATAAAGCCGGCGTTGACCAACTCATCAATCAGCTGTGGCATCACGCGATCCTTGTCGCGACGGATCCATTGATTGTTGATCCACTCGAGCTTCTTTTGATCAAACTTAGCGTTAGCCTTTGACAAACGGTGTTCGTCAAACATGTTCTTGAATTCTTCCAATGAGAAGATTTCGTCTTCCCCCTTTGGTGACCAACCCAGAAGGCCGATGAAGTTATCCAAGGCTTCTGGTTGGTAACCCAGTTCGCGGTACTGTTCTACGAACTGCAGGATGTCGTTGTCACGCTTGGACAACTTCTTTCCCGTTGCGGCGTTGATGATCAATGCCATGTGGCCGAACTTTGGAATGTCCCAACCAAAGGCATCGTAGACCATCATTTGCTTTGGCGTGTTCGAGACGTGATCATCCCCACGCAAAACGTGAGAAATCTGCATCAAGTGGTCATCGACCGTCACGGCAAAGTTGTAGGTTGGCATTCCGTCGGCCTTTTGGATCACCCAATCCCCACCAACTTCTTTTCCACCGATGGCGATATGGCCCTTGACGATGTCATCCCATTCGTACATCTTGTCTTCGGGCACGCGGATACGAACGACTGGCTTCAAGCCTTGTGCTTCGAACTTTTCGTAAGCCGCTTCGCGTTCTTCCTTTGACATGCCTTCGTATTCGTAGACGTAGTGAGGCGCTTGCTTAGCCGCTTGTTGCGCTTCGCGTTCTTGCTTCAATTCTTCGGACGTCTTGTAAGACTTGTAGGCCAAACCGCGTTCGAGCAAGTCATCGATGTAAGGTTGGTAGATGCCTTGCTCGTTTCGTTCGGATTGACGGTAAGGACCATATTCGCCTGGGTTTTCTGGTGATTCGTCCCAGTCCAAGCCCAACCACTTCAGGTTGTCGAGCTGTGACTTTTCGCCATCTTCGATGTTACGAGAAGCATCCGTGTCTTCGATACGGATGACAAAAGTACCGTTGTAATGGCGGGCAAAAAGCCAGTTAAACAAAGCCGTTCGGGCGTTTCCAATGTGCAAGTAGCCCGTTGGTGATGGGGCATAGCGGACGCGAAAGTCGTCAGTCATGAATTCTGTTCTCCTCAGTCAGCTTAGCTGAAAAATTTCTATTAATTAGTATACAACAAAGTGTGCTTGGTTTCAGTGTTCTCCACTGATTTCATCGCAGGTTTCTTATCCCAAAGCAACCTTCAAAGCTTCTTTAATGGTCGAAACGCCGATAACCCGGAGTCCTTCCGGTATCTTGATCGAACCGAGGTTGTTCTTTGGCACAATGGCCCGGGCAAAGCCGAGCTTGCGTGCTTCCTTTAATCGCCCTTCCAAATCAGAAACGGAACGAACCTCACCAGTCAGGCCCAGCTCGCCGATGAAGACATCGGATGCTGGCGACTCCTTATCCTGGTAAGAGGAAGCGATGGCAACGGCGATGGCCAAATCGATGGCCGGCTCGTCCAATTTCACACCACCAGCGGCCTTCAAATAAGCGTCCTGGTTCTGCAACAACAGATTGGCCCGTTTTTCCAAAACGGCCATGATCAGAGACACCCGGTTGCGGTCCAAACCAGTAGCCGTTCGCTGGGCGTTTCCAAAGACCGATGGCGTGACCAGGGCCTGCAACTCGACCAAAATGGGCCGCTCGCCCTCAAGGGTCGCCACGATGGCCGAACCAGTGGCACCAGCCAGCCGTTCTTCCAAGAAAATCTCGGACGGATTGGCCACCTCAGCCAAGCCCTTGTCACGCATTTCAAAGATACCCAATTCGTTAGTGGCACCAAAACGGTTCTTGACCGCCCGCAGAATGCGGTACTTGTAGTGACGGTCTCCTTCAAAGTAGAGCACCGTATCAACCATGTGTTCCAAAATCTTTGGCCCGGCAATGGCGCCACCCTTGGTCACGTGACCAACGATGAAAACCGAGATATTGTTGGTCTTTGCAATCTGCAACAAATCAGCGGTTACTTCCCGAATTTGGGCAACCGATCCGATTGGTGACGTCAAATCCGGTTCCTGCATGGTCTGCACGGAATCGATGATCAGGTAGTTGGGCTGCAGTTCTTCGACTTGTTTCTTAATCGCTTCCATATCCGTTTCGGGGTAGAGATAAAAGTCATCCCCGCCAACGGCCAAACGATCGGCCCGCATCTTAACCTGAGTGGCCGACTCTTCACCGGTCACATAGAGTACTTTGCCGTGGTTGGCCAACTGACCAGACACCTGCAAGAGTAAGGTCGACTTTCCGATTCCCGGATCGCCACCGATCAAAACCAAAGTCCCAGCGACGACACCGCCACCAAGGACTCGGTTTAATTCCTTTAACTCAGTCGCCACCTTGGGCGTTTCTTCCAAAGAAACCTGGTTGATCTTCTCAACCTTGGCCGCCTTGCCATCGATCCCGACACGGGATTTACGCGATTGTGTCTCCGGCTGGACCTTTTCTTCGACAAAGGTTCCCCACTCGCCACAGTTCGGACAACGGCCGAGGTAACGCGCTGAGATAAAGTCACAGTTGGAGCAGATAAATTGTGTTTTTGCCTTCGCCACTTAGCTTAAGCCTCCCCAGTTGAGCCAAAGCCACCCGAACGGACCGTCTTGATGGCATCCCCATCTTGGTCGGCCAAGAGGAATGGCAAAAAGAGCCCCTGGCCAATGCGGTCGCCCTTTTTAATTTGCAGGTCTTCGTCGCCAAAGTTCAAGAACTGGAAGAAAATGTGTCCTTCGTTCTTCTCGTTGTTGTAGTAATCGCCATCGATGATGCCAACCCCGTTTGACATGATCAGCTTCTTCTTGATTGGGCCGGATGAGCGGCAAACCAATTGCAGGTATTCGCCTTCTTGCATGTAGGCCTTGATACCAGTTGGCACCAACACTGGCTTTTGTGATTCTTGCAAACCGCGTGCGGGCACGACAATGTCTTCTGCCGCCTCAAAGTCATAACCGGCCGCTTGCATCGTCGAACGTTGTGGCAGGTTGATCCCCGCTCCTGCATACTTGCTAATGACTTCAAATCCCCGTGCTGCCATGTGTCCATCCCCTTTTTTCTGTTAAAATCGAAAGTGTTCTTTCCATTATTATACGTCATCGACCACATTTCAAAAAGGAGGAATCCCATGACCATTTTGAAAGAAGAAAACGGCTTTTACTATGAAGAAAAGGGCAAACGCTTGGGTGCAGTCGTCTATCAAGGCGAAGAAGGCGGACAGGTTCTCGCCCTAACCAGCACCTACGTCGACCCCAACCTCCGTGGCCAAAACATCGCCCGACAACTGGTCGATGCGGTCTGCGACCTGGCCCGTTCCGAGGGCAAAAAAGTGCGCCCGGATTGCCGCTATGCCCAGGTGCTCTTCCGCCGCTTTGAATCGGAATATGAAGATGTCGCATTTTACAAAAATGATTCTAAATAACCTGCTTTTTTCTGGAGGGTATGATAAACTCTTAACAATTAGAAATTTGAGAGGATTTTATGTTTTTTGATTTCACGATGCTGGCACCAATCATTTTGCCAGCAGCCCTTCTGCTTTTCATCATCTATTTGATTAAGAAGCCGATTCGCAGGCAAATGAGCCAGGTGCAGATTTCCTTTTGGGTGACGCTTGTACTCTTCACAATTGCGCTTCTGATTTTGTTGATTACGCCAAAACCAGATGGCCACAGTTATCTCTGGTTCCCTTTTTTCGTCATATTTTCCATTTTTGTGCAAGCAGCATGGAACCTGCGTCGCGAAAAGCAGGGCCATCCCCAAAAGAAACGCTTAGTGAAAGAACACCCCGCCATCGCTTGGCTCTGTGTTTTTCTTCCAGTTTATGTTGGTGTAATGATTTTCGCGAATTTTATCCCTGCGAAAACATTTGATCTTTGGTGGTCAGCCCTACTTCTCGTGCTTGCTCTCTTCGCAATCGCCAACCTAGCCGACTTTATCGGTCAGCAGGTGGCCAAACATCTCGATAACAAATAAGAATTTCTAGTCGTCTGAAGCCTGCGGGTTTGGACGGCTTTTTTTGCACACAAAACACGCCCCCAGCTAGAGGATGAAGTCGTCTGGGAGCGCGTTTTTTATTTGTTATGAATCAAAAAGCAAGCGAAGGCTTACTTTTCCTTCTTTTCTTCGATCGCCGAGATAACCACCTTGCCATCAACCAAGTCGGCTGACAACTTTGTCTTGTCAGGGTTATCCAAATAGAAGTCGGTGACTTGGTCACGAATTTGTTGTTCGATGACCCGACGGAGTGGACGAGCACCGAGTGCTTCGTCATAGCCATCTTCGATCAAGTGGTCCTTCACGTCATCAGAAATCGTCAAGCTCAAGTGCTTCTTGGCCAAAGTCTTGTTCACATCGTCCAACATCAAGTTGACGATCTGCTTCAAATCGTGCTTGGTCAACGCAGAGAATTCAACAACACCGTTGAAACGGTTCAGGAATTCTGGGCGGAAGAAGTGCGACAAACGGTCCATCAGGTCCCCTTCTTCAACGGCCTTGTCACCAAAGCCGGCGTTAGAAGTGGCAATGACCACCGTGTTCTTGAAGTTGACCACGTTTCCCTGACCATCGGTCAAGCGACCGTCATCCAAGACTTGCAAGAGCAAAGTCAAAACTTGTGGGTTAGCCTTTTCAATTTCGTCCAACAAAACAATGGAGTAAGGGTTCCGACGAACCTTTTCGGTCAAGGTGTGGGCGTTGTCGTCATAGCCAACGTATCCGGCAGTGGCCCCGATCAGCTTTGAAACAGCGGTCTGGTCAGAGTATTCTGACATATCCAAACGGATAATCGACTCCTTGGTTCCAAAGAGATCCTTGGCCAATTGCTTTGCTAACTCCGTCTTACCAACACCGGTAGGTCCAACGAAGAGGAAGGATCCGATTGGCCGGTTTCCTTCGTCAAAGCCGGCACGGTTACGACGAATGGCGCGAGCCACCATGTTCACCGCCTCGTCTTGGCCAATGACCTTACCAGCCAAGCGCTTGTCAATTTGCTTCAAGTGTTCGATGTCTGAAGCACCCATTTGTGAAACGGGGATACCAGTCAAGCGTTCGACGGACTTGGCCACGTCATTAGCAGTGGCCGTGACCTTCTTGGCTTCCTTAGCTTCCTTCAATTCGTGCTTAATGTCCTTGATTTGCTTTTTGATGGACAAGGCCTTTTCGTAATCTTCTTCAGCAACGACGCGGTCTTGTTCAGCTTGCAAAGTCTCCAGCTTCTTCTCCAAGGAAACCTTGTCGGTTGCTGGGTTCTTGGCTGACAAATGAGCCGCCGTCATATCGATCAAGTCGATGGCCTTATCAGGCAATGAACGCTGTGGAATGTACTGGATCGAGTAATCCACGGCGGCCTTCAAGACGTCTTCTGGCAACGCCACGTTGTGGTGCTTTTCGTACAATGGCGCAATGCCCTGCAAAATCTTCAACGTGTCTTCTGCAGAAGGGGCGTTCACCTTGACTTCATTAAACCGACGAGCCAAGGCCGCGTTCTTCAAAATGGTGTTCCGGTATTCATCTTGGGTGGTGGCACCAATCAAGGACAATTCACCACGGGACAAAGCTGGCTTCAAAATATCGGCCAACCCTTTGCCACCTTCACCATCTCCGGTCGAACCAGCCCCTAAGATTTGGTGGATTTCATCAAAGAAGAGCACGACATTACCGGCCTTCTTGACTTCGTCAATCAGCTTTTGCACGTTTTCTTCGAAGGCGCCACGGTATTGCGTACCAGCTTCCAATTGGGAAATGTCAATCGAGTAAATTTGCTTGTCTTGGATAGCGGCAGGTACGTCACCGGCCACAATGGCTTGTGCCAAGCCTTCGATAACCGCCGTCTTACCAACACCAGCATCACCGACTAGAACTGGGTTGTTCTTTGTACGACGAGACAAAATTTCAGCCGTTTCTTGAATTTCCTTATTCCGTCCGATCACAGGATCGAGCAAACCGTCTTTGGCTTCTTGCGTCAAATTACGACCAAGCTTTGCCAGCATGCCGTCTTGCTTGATCTTACCGGCTTGCTGACTAGCCCGACCGTTACCAGCAGTCTGTGCTTGGTCCATATTTGGTAACTTTCCTGTTTGCTTGTATTGGGCGAATTCTTCAGGCGTCACTTCGCGTCCATTAATGAGATAACGACGGTTTTCAGAATTCATGCCGCCGAGGCCGCCCATCATGTTATTAAAAATATCATTCATATCTGAGTTAAAAGGATCATTTTGGTATGCCATAATCTTACCTTCCCTTATCTAATCTTATTCTTGTCTTGGCCACTTCTTTTTTAGCCAAGCGGAGTATTACCAATCAGTCATCTACTTCTTTATGCTGCCGATAGCCATCTTCTAGTTCACGAAGCACTTGCCACATCTGAATGTGTTGGGCTTTGGCTAGAGCATCCAAATCGCGGACGTTCATCGACGTCGCTTTCGACTGCGCCTTGTTAAAGGACCGGTGGATGGTCGTGTAACCATAACCTGAGTTCTTCGAAACTCGGTAAATCGTCAGTGACTTATCATCTAAGTAGCGTTTAATATTGAATTGGACCATTTCTGTCCCCCTCACGTTCTGTCACATTCTTAACCATCCTGTAACCTCCTTGACTTTTAGTATAGCACATATATGACATAACACAAGCATGCTATATCTATTTTGATTTTGATCCAGTAAACTAGAGGTAATCACGTCGGCAGGCAATCATCACCCTAGCCGACTTTCGCTTTTTTCCTATTCAAGAGGTAGACACGTGGCAAAGAAACGCTTTGAAATTGAACTTCCCGAGCAAGTCGTCTCGGACTTGCATTTAGAAGATGGCGACCAGATCGACATTCAACTAACCAACCAGGCCTTTAAGGTTTTGCCAAGCAAAAAAATGCAAGAACAGCAGAGCCAACAACTGTCGATTCGGCGCTTTATCATCCCCTCCATTTTGGCCACTGTCTGCTTTGCTTTTTACACGATTTGGCAACAGGAAAACTTAGTGCCTTTAACCGGCTCCGACTCCATTGCCACCTGGGTTATCTCCTTGGGTGAACTGACTGGGATGGCCACTTTTATCTACACGCACATCCAATCGATTAGAAAAGAAAAGGACCAAATTAAGAAAAAGACCGCCATTCGGCTTACCCCAACTCTCTTCTTCTCCTTTGCTTTGATCCAAGCCTTTGCCTCCGTCGCTCTTTTTTGGGCCATCGGCTTTCTTTTCCAATCGGCTTCATTTGATTCGCTCACCGCAACCTTGATTTTCTTCTTATTTGTATCAGTCGAAAACTATGTCATGATCTATTCGGCCACGTTGGTTTCGACGACCTTTATGATGTTTTTGCTAATTATCACCATCGTCTGCGGCGTCTTAGTGGCCATGGTGACCAATTCCCGCCTGCTCTGGTGGCAGCACAACTTTTCTTTCTTGGGCACATCCAAGGCCGACTTCTCATGGACATTTAACGCCACCCTGATGATCGCCGGTTTACTCTGGGCAACCTTGATTGACTACCTTTTTGTGCCCATTCAAAAGCGTTTACCGAAAAACTGGCGGCTAATCGTATTGCGCGCCTTTTTGACATTCGACGCCCTTTGCCTCTTTGCCATCGGTGCCTTGCCAAACGACCCTGGCTTCCTACACATTGCCCACGATACGGTGGCTAACTTCCTCATTCTTGGAACCGGGTTACCAATGATCAGCATTCGGCTACTCCTGCCAAATGCTAGCAAAGAATTCAACCTCTTTTCACTAGCCACGGCTGTTGGCATGATGTTATCATCGGTCCTCTTTTATCTTTTGCGCTACTTCTCGCTAACCGCCTTTGAAATCTTTATCCTCACAATGGGGATTTCCTGGCTCTTGTTGTTAATGCAAAACATCCACGAACTCTACGAATTAAAAGACAACACCTATTCATTTAATCTAAAAGCGCTCAATTAGGAGTCCTCATGTCAGAAATAAATCACAAATTCAATCCAAAAAAACGGCCCAACCAAAAGGGCCGTGCGCAGCATAAACGCCCCTTCCGTCCAGCAGGCGACGTTTCAGTCAAAATCGGGCAAAAATTCCCACTAACGATCAAGCGGCTCGGCATTAATGGCGAAGGGATCGGTTATTTCAAAAAGAAGATTACCTTCATCCCCGGCGCTCTGCCCGGTGAAGTCGTAACTGCCAAAGTCACCAAGGTGACCGATAAGTATTTGGAAGCCAAAACCGTGACGGTTCGCGAAGCTTCAAAAGACCGTGTGACCCCAGAAGATCCCGCAGCTGATTTGGTGGGTGGCTTCGAATTGGCCCACTTGGCCTACCCGGCTCAGTTGGCCTTTAAGAAAGACTTGATTGCCCAGGCCTTGGAAAAGTTCAAGCCAAGAGGCTACGAGCAATTCAAGATATTAGACACTTTGGGCATGGATGTTCCAAAGCATTACCGAAACAAGGCCTCGCTGCCCATTCGCAAGCTCAAGGGTGAGCTGACCATTGGGCTCTACAAGCGGGGCACCCATGATTTGGTCGACCTGCCCGAAATGGCCACTCAGGACCCACGCACGCTGTCGATCATCCGCAAGCTCGGTCAGATCTTGGACGAGCACTCACTTTCCTTCTATAACGAAAAGACCAAGAAGGGCCTGGTCAAGACCTTGATTGTCCGCACCAACCAGGAAGGTTTGGCACAGGCAACGATTGTCGCCACCGACGATGCTTTGCCAGACGAAGACTTGATCGTCAAAGACATCCAAAAGGAATTGCCAGCAGTCAAAGGGCTCTTCTTGAACCTGCACGACGACTCCAGCTCGCTCATCTGGGGAGAAGAAACCTGGAAACTCTGGGGCGACGATTATTTAAAAGAGGATATCTTGGGTCTGACCTTCAACTTTTCCCCACGGGCCTTTTTGCAGTTGAACTACGAGCAAATGGAAAAGACCTACGAGGTCGCTTTGGCCGCCATGGACTTGCAGCCAGATGACCAGTTGGTCGACGCCTATGCCGGTGTCGGAACGTTGGGCCTTTCGATGGCCTACAAGGTCAACCAGGTTCGCGGAATGGAAATCATTCCCGAAGCCGTCCAAGACGCCAAGCTGAACGCCGAAGAAAACGGCATTGAAAACGCCCACTACGAAGTCGGATCAGCCGATCGTGTCTTCAAGAAGTGGGCCAAGGACGGCTTTAAGCCAACCGCTTTGGTTGTCGATCCACCCCGTCCAGGACTGGAAGACGACTTGAAGCAGGCGATTTTGAAGGCTCGGCCGAAGAAGTTCGTCTACATTTCATGTAACCCATCCACATTGGCACGGGACCTGCGCGATTTGGACTCGGCTTATCGAGTGGACTATATCCAACCAATCGACATGTTCCCACAGACACCCCGTTGGGAAGGGGTCGTCAAGCTAAGCTTGCGTTAAGCAGGCATTGGCGTTACCATACGTTTTGTCTTCATTTGCCACATTCTGAAGTTTAAAGGAGGCTTTCATGGATCACCGTAATGGACAGTATTATGAACTGACCATCCGCCAATTTTTGTTTTACTTCATCCTATCTTTGACCATGGATGCCTTAGGAAACGGCATGTCGGTCTCGACCAACCTGGGCTCTGCACCCTGGACGGCCGGATCGGCCAACTTGGCCAAACTGACCGGTTGGCCGATCGCCATCTTCTTGGGTCTGACCTCGATTTTGGTCGCAACCGCCAACATTTTCTTCGCCCGTAAGCTCGATTGGAAGCGTTTTTTCGGAAACATTCTCTTCGGCGTACTCTTTTCCTTTTTGGCTGGTGTCTTCACGACGCTTTTCAATCATTTGGGGATCCCGGGCTATCCGCTCTGGGCTAAGATCATCGTGGACCTAATCGGACTAACGACCATTGGCGTCGGCATTTCGATTTACCAACGGGTCAACGTCATCATGCACCCGATCGACGACCTGACCAACATTCTGCGTTTCTCTTACTTCAACGGTTCCGCACCGAAAGCGCAGATGTCCAACTTCGTGGTGGCCATCCTTATTTCGCTGACCTGCTGGCTGTTGTCCGGCACCCTGGTCGCTCTGAACATCGGAACGGCCTTCGCTTTCTTTTGCCAGGGATCGATCATCGCTTGGGCGGACCGTTTCGTCTTCCCAACGTTGGTTCACGGAAACATGGACAAGTCCCACAAAGATATTCCAATGCAAAATTAGTACGATAAAAAGCCGCCCCTTCAATACGAAGGGACGGCTTTTTATATTAGATAATCGAAGTTACGTCAGGAAAAAAGATGTGATAACGTCGATTGGGTCGGGCAGCTCTTTATTTCTGATGAACTTAAAGTAAATCCCTAGCCAAAGAAGCAATAAAATCAGATAAACAATGACTGCTGGCAGGGAAAAATGCAGGTACTGAAGCGCATGTGTACTTTCAACCACCTGGTACTTTAGTCCGAAAACCGTTTGGCTTGCTCCGCCCTTGCTAAAAAAGAAGACTTCAACGACGGTATCGATGACAAAAACGATGGCGTAAATAAGAGTGAAGAACAGTGTTTGTTGGCCTATTTTCTTAATCATCCATCTAAAGTATCATAATTTAGAAAAATGGCCAAACGAGATCGAACGTGCTCAAATAAAAGCCGCCCCTTCAATACGAAGGGACGGCTTTTTGTTTATTTATTTGAAAAACTTCTTAGACAGATCACGAACAACCGTATTGTTCAGCGCAAAGTAAGTCATCAGCACCTGGATTGGGAAGAAGATGATGTTCTTTGGCAAACGCGTCGCCATCATCGAAAAGAAGACCGACCAGGACTTGTGTGGCGAATAGAGCACCAGCAAGGCCGCGGTATTAATCAGCAGGTTGACCAGAATGGTGATGAAAAGAACTGCTACGATGACTTTCCACCAGGCGACTTTGGCATCGGGCTTTTCTTGGTAGAAGAAAGCGCCGTAGATCAGCCCAGCGACCAAAACCCCGATCGCCATGATCGGCGACCAGTGGCCGCCACCGAAAAAGTTGGTCTTCACGAAGTCCAAGAGGACCATGACCATGGTTGTCCAGAGCGGACCAAACCATTTGCCCATCAGAGATGACGCTAGAAAGACAAAGGAAATCCGCATGATCTGGGTCGTGATCGACAGCCTGCCCAAGATAAAAGACAAAGCGATCAGAACCGCCAGCAAAACCAGCTGTTGGACCGAGAGTTTGGGCAAAGCCCAGCGTTTAAAAGACGTGCGTGTCTGATTGTTCATATGATTGAACCTCCTAAAAGGAGCGTCCACCTGTTGGTGAATGCGAAACCCGCACCGCACATTCCTGTTTCGTCGCTGGCTCACATTCCGTTTCCAGCGCACTTAACGCACGGGTTCCTACCCCATAATTTGTTTGGCCATTTATTCAAAAGGACCATCTTTTATTATAGCAGTTTTCGTCTGAACTATCCCATCAACCCCTGAATCTGCTCCGCCAACTCAGCATCTTGCTGAACCAGACCAGTGATTTTTTGACGGATTTGGTTTAGCAGGTCCAAGAAGCGCTCGGAAAAGGTTTCCAGCTCGCGAATGTTAGCGCTATATTCGTTACAGGGATCCCTGACGACAGAGCGATACGTAAAGCCAGTGTGACCTAGCCACTCACGAATCTCCCCATCCGAAAGTTCCGTGGTCGCTGAACGGGCCTGATTAAACGTTTCGTCCCAGGTCAGCCGAGCGTCTTGCATGGCCACGCGGTAGAGCTGAATCATCTGACTTGTCATTTGCACAAAATCACTTTGCGCTCGCTCCACCACGGCCAAGGCTTTCGAATCGTCCAAATAAATTTGCGCGTTACTCGATAAACTTCCGCCGTTACGCGCCTTCAAGCGACGTTCAGCCAGACGGAAAAACTTTAATTTGTCTTGGAAAAAGATAAAGTTATCGTGATTCCGCTGCTTCATTCTGGCAAACAAATTCTCTTCTGTTTCGGGAATGAGTAAATTTCCTGCAGCGCCAAATTTCCACGCGAGCAGATCGTGGTATCGCAAAAATTTACCAAGTTTTTTACCCGTGTCAATCAGCAGGCCGGCACCGGTTCTGTTTTCGCGAAAATTGCCAATAAAATCACCACGATTTCGATAGTTCATCAAGCGCTCGGGATGCGCCTTCGCCCACTTTTTAGCCTCAGGCGAAAGCACGTGAAAAGGATCCGGACCGTTAAAGCCAACGTTTTCAAAATGGTGTTCTGCGGCCACGTACAGCCCGGTGTATTCGCCCAAGGAATGACCGGTCGTCGTGATTTTGGCATTGGGATATTCCGTTTCAATCCGACTGGCAAAGGCATCGGCAGCGTGCAACTGACCCGACTTTCGAACCGAGCGCAAGGCCCGCCCAAACACACGCGTCTCCGGCTTAATTTCCATGACGAGCGAGTGCGGAGTCAAAGCACCCCCGACTGTTCGCACGTCGGTCTCAAGATCTTGTATATCGCTCGAGTTGGTACCGGCATAGGCGATCACCACCTCACTAGTGTCGACCTGCCCATCGACGATGGGCGCCACGGCCATGGCCTGCATGCCGCTGCGGTGATTGATGGTGTGGAGAACTTTGAAATCAGTGTCTCCACCAAAAGACTTAATATCATTTTCTTTTGCTCTAATATCATAATCAGGATGCTTTTTGTCTTGTAAATACGCCTGCTCAGATACTTTGTTAAAATCTCGTTCAGTAATCATACTTCCTCCTTTTCACCATTCGAGTAAGTGACTCTAACCTTTTTTTGAGTTATTCCCTTTCTTTGAATATCCCGATTTTTAACTGTGTAATCAGACAAAGTTTTTTCATTTTCAACATAGCTATACGCGAAATCGACAGCCCCATATTCTTCACTTTGGACTATGGCATACATTCCGTAAAATCCAGTCATCGGATGGTAGTTACATCTTGTTATCTTTATTTCAGTAATTCCTGAAAATGTATTTTTCATCTGACAGACCGATGCTCTTTCCGCCTTCAATTTTTTCACATGTTGTTCTTCAGCTTTTACTGTCATATATACGCCTCCACGATAAACAGTTACGGCCATTAACGCTGCGATCATGAGCGACAATAGTAACCAATTTTTTCTGAACATTTTTTTGATTTTTGTTATCATAAAAAAACCTCCAGGCCTTGATATAAAAGGCTTTATCCGCCCTGATTGTAGCATCATTTCAAACAAAATCATTGACAAATTGTGGTATTATACACAAAACTTCAAAATGTATAGAAAATAAAAAAGAAGCATGACAACCAATCGTTATCATGCTTCTTTTACTGCTTATTTATGAAATTACTTATACAAAATTAATGCCGAAACGCGACGAATCGATTGCGCATATTTAATATCAATGATTTCATGACCATTGTTTTGCAGATCTTCCAAGGTCGCATTTAGCTTATTATGAAACCGATTGCCGGAAAAACTCCCGGTGACTAAGAATGTTAACATCGTCTTGTTTTCCTCCAACATTCATTTACATTTTGGCTTCCAAGTCCACATCAGGATACTTGTCCTTGAACCAATTCATGGCGAATTGGTTTTCAAAGAGGAAGACGGGCCGGTCATAACGATCCTTGACTAGCAAGTTACGCGATGAGGCCATCTTTTGATCGACCTGTTCCGGATCAACCCAACGAGCTACCTTCGAACCAATTGGCTCGAATTGGATGGCCACGTTATATTCGTTTTCCATCCGGAACTTGAAGACTTCGAACTGCAGCTGTCCAACAGCGCCCAGGATGTATTCGTTAGAATTCCAAGCCTTGTAGAGCTGGATCGTTCCTTCTTGAACCAGTTGGGTGATCCCCTTGTGGTAGGACTTCTGCTTCATGACATCCTTAGCGATGACTTTATTAAAGTATTCAGGCGTGAAGGTTGGCAAATCAGGGTAAGTGATTGGCTTCTTTCCCGAATAAATCGTGTCCCCAATCTGGAAGTTACCGGTATCGTAGATTCCGATAATGTCGCCAGGCACAGCGTCTTGCACGTTCTCACGCTCTTCGGCCATGAACTGCGTGACGTTGGCCAAGCGGAGCTTTTTGCCCGTACGAGACAACGTTACGTCCATCCCCTTCTTGAATTCGCCAGAAACAATCCGGGCAAAGGCGATGCGATCGCGGTGACGGGGATCCATGTTGGCCTGAATCTTGAAGACAAAAGCAGAGAACTGATCAGAATCAGGCAGCACTTTTTCGTCGTCGACCGTTTCGATGCCGGCCGGCTGTGGCGCATAGCTGAGGTATTGCTCCAAGAACTCCGTCACACCAAAATTGGCCAAAGCGGAGCCGAAGAAGACGGGTGTCAACTTTCCCTTTGCCACCGCTTCAGTGTCAAAATCATTTCCCGCATCTTCCAACAACTCGACTTCGTCCATCCCATCTTGCATGACTTCTGGATGGTCCGATGCATTTTTAAACGGAATTAATTCCTTTTGACGCAAGTCGTAGATGCCTTGCAGAATCTGTCCGGAACCAATTGGCCAATTCATCGGAAAGGCTTGAATTCCAAGCGTTGACTCGAGCTCGTCAACCAAGTCCAATGGCGCACGGGCATCTCGGTCGATCTTGTTAAAGAAAGTAAAGACCGGAATACCACGCTTTGACACAATTTCAAAGAGTTTCTTGGTTTGGGGCTCAATACCCTTGGCGGCATCGACCACCATCACAACGGAATCAACGGCCATCAGCGTTCGGTAAGTATCTTCTGAGAAATCTTCGTGCCCTGGGGTGTCTAGAATGTTGATCCGTTTGCCATCATAGTCGAACTGCAAAACCGAAGAGGTAACCGAAATTCCACGCTGCTGTTCGATTGCCATCCAATCGGATGAGGCAAGTTTTTTGGCCCCACGGCCTTTGACCGTTCCCGCCTCACGAATCACCCCTCCGTGTAAGAGCAATTGTTCCGTTAAGGTCGTCTTACCCGCATCGGGGTGGGAAATAATGGCGAAGGTTCGCCGTGTTTTCAATGCTTCTTTAAAGTCTGTCATAATACTCTTATTCTACAAGAAAAAAGCAGCTAGGGCTAGACGAAATGTCTGCGATAGCTGCTTTTAGTCTGAGGTTTTCACTGCCATTCATTCTGCTTTTCTTTGTACTTTTCAGCTTCAGATGGCGTTGCCAGAACAAAATGACCACTTTCAACTTCGACCATTTGCCGATCCTGTCCATCTTTTTCAAAAGAAGGATCGTAACTCGTCACGTGGTGGGCCTTTTCCTTAACAGGATCGGGCTCTGGAACCGCTGACAACAACGACTTCGTATAAGGATGCAACGCATGGTGGTAGACCTGGTCGGCCGTCCCAATTTCCACCAATTTTCCCCAGTGAAGCACGCCAATTCGATCGGACAGATATTTCACCATAGCCAAATCGTGAGCGATAAACAAATAAGTCAAACCGTGATCTTTTTGCAACTGAGCCAACAAATTAACCACCTGTGCTTGAACGGAAACATCCAAGGCAGAGATCGGCTCATCGGCAATCACAAACTTCGGCTTAACCGCCAAAGCACGGGCGATCCCGATTCGTTGTTTCTGACCACCAGAGAATTCGTGTGGATAACGAGAAGCGTGATCTTCGTTCAAGCCGACCATTTCCAAAAGTTCCAAGATCTTTTTGCGTCGCTTCTCTTTATCCTTTGGATAACCCGCTTCATCTAGTCCTTCACCCAAAATATTGGATACGGTCAAGCGACCATTTAAAGAAGCCTGAGGATCTTGGAAAATCATTTGGGCCTTCCGACGAAAATCACCCAATTCTTTACGCTTCATTCTCGTAATTTCTTGACCGTCAAAAGTGATGGAACCCGAATCTGGTTCGTATAACTTTAAAACGGAACGTCCAAGGGTTGTCTTCCCTGAACCCGATTCCCCAACCAGTCCAAAGGTTTCGCCCTCGTAGATATCAAAGGAAACATTGTCCAAGGCTTTGTTTTCGTTTTTCTTTCCCTTGTTAAAAGTCAGGGTGACGTTTTTGATTGCCACTTGCTTTTTGGCAGCTGGATTTTGCATCGTTTACCCCTCCTTTACAAAGTTTTCTCGCCAATACGCTTGACGTTTTTGAATTTCCATCGGTGGCTCCACCTTCGGTGCCCGTTCATCAAGCAACCAAGTAGCGGCCTCGTGTGTATCCGAAACCTTAAAGAACGGTGGTTGTTTCTCATGATCGATGTCTAGTGCATAATCATTACGGTTCGCAAAGGCATCACCCTTCGGTGGATAGAGCAAATCGGGTGGTGTTCCTGGAATGGCGTGCAAGGACCCAAGGGCCGTTGACGTCGTTGGCATGGATGAGAGAAGTCCCCATGTATAGGGATGTTTTGGATTATAGAAAATTTCGTTAACGGTTCCCTTTTCAACAATCTTGCCAGCATACATCACCGCCACACGGTCAGCAACATTGGCCACCACACCCAAGTCGTGGGTAATAAAGATAACCGACATATCCCGCTTCTTCTGCTGGGCTTTAATCACATTAATGATCTGGGCTTGGATCGTCACATCCAACGCTGTCGTTGGTTCATCTGCAATTAAAATATCTGGTTCGGCTGCCAACGCAATGGCGATCACAGCGCGTTGGCGCATTCCTCCTGACCATTGGTGCGGATAATCGTTGATATGCTTTTCAGCATCAGGAATTCCCACATCTTTCATCAAGGTCAACGCCGCTTTTTCAGATTCTTTTGACGACATCCCCAAATGCTTTTCCATTGGTTCGGCAATTTGTTTGCCGATTGTCATGGTTGGGTCGAGCGACGTCATCGGATCTTGGAAAACCATGGCGATTTTAGCACCACGCACTTGGTCCCAATCTTTTTCCATGTAACTGGCCAAGTTGTCCTGGCCAAGTAAGATTTGGCTTTCTTTTTTAACGGATGCGTTGGGCGCATTCAACCCAAGCAAGGTCTTTGTTGTGACGGATTTACCTGATCCGGATTCACCAACAATGGCCAAAGTTTCCCCTTTTTTCAAGTCAAAGTCAACACCACGGATGGCCTGAACAACCCCTGCATACGTTTGAAAGGAAACCGATAAATTTTTCACTTGTAAAATGGGCGCTTGCATAGAAGTCTCCTATTCATCCAGCATTTTTGGATCAAAAGCGTCCCGCAAGCCGTCACCTAAGAGAATAAAGGCCAGTGAAACGAGAACCAAAATGGTTGCCGGAATAAGAATCTGGTAAGGATAGTATTGCAACATGGACTGAGAATCAGCGATCAGCGTTCCAAGAGAGGCCGTTGGGGCTTTCACACCCAAGTTAATCGCTGACAGAACCGCTTCAAACATGATGGCTGCCGGAATGGTCATCATCACTTGAACAATAATCGTTCCCGCCATGTTTGGGACCAGGTGTTTGACCGCAATTTTAGGTCCTGAACCCCCAAGGGTTTTAGCCGCCAAAACAAAATCCCGTTCCTTTAAGGTCAACGTTTGATTTCGCACCTGCCGAGCCAT
Organism: Fructobacillus papyriferae; assembly: GCF_018437225.1. Classification (GTDB taxonomy): domain Bacteria; phylum Bacillota; class Bacilli; order Lactobacillales; family Lactobacillaceae; genus Fructobacillus; species Fructobacillus papyriferae. Next base: position 68,981 of record NZ_JAAMFI010000003.1, on the reverse strand, counting down.
GGACACCCAATTGGTCAGGGCAATGGCTAAGATAATCGAACCAATTCCTGAACCAAAAAGCATGGCCAAAAGCGTCACAACAACCAGCGTCGGGATCGCCGAAATCACTTCGATAATACGCTGCATAATCGTATCGACCCAGCCACCGAACCAACCAGAGATCAACCCGTAGGATACCCCAAAGATTAAATCAATCGCGGTTGCAGCCAGTGCGACGAAAAGCGAAATTCGCAATCCGACCGTCACACGCTTACCAAGTGAACGACCAAGGTTGTCCGTTCCTAAGAGGAAGTTTTGCTTCACATCATTTTGTTCGTAAACATCCACTTTATCAGCCGAACCAAGAACCGTTCCAGTACCATCCCAGAAAGGAATGGGCAGCCCTGACTTTGGCGGCAAGCTTTTATACTTAGCCCCTGTGTTGGTATTGAATTGATTAGCGTCGCTTTGCGACAAAACAGCGGTTGAACCCAATGCAAAGATCGCAATGGCAACTAAGAAGTATAGCGACACAACGGCCAACTTATTCTTCTTCAACCGGTGCCAGACCGACTGCCAGAAGGTCAGTGTTGGCTTGTTAATTTTTTCCGTGGCAGCTTCGTTTTTGATGCCCACCAAGGTAAATTCTTGACTTGCTTCCATGACTTTCCTCCTAGTCTAAGCGAACCCGCGGATCGACGATCGCTGTCAAAATATCCGTAATCAAAATCATCACCATCAACATCAAAGCATAGATAATGGTGGTTCCCATGATAACGGGATAATCCTTTGTTGGAATTGATGAAACAAACTGCTGCCCAATTCCTGGAACCGAAAAGATGTTTTCGACCAGTGTTGATCCTGTCAACAGGTTAGCCGTCATCGGTCCAATCAAAGTCAAAATTGGAATCATCGAATTGCGGTAGGCATGGCGTTTGATCACTTGACCTTCGCCAATTCCCTTGGCCCGTGCTAATTGAATGTAATCCGAATGGAGAACTTCAATCATTTCGGAACGAACAAAACGAGTCGTAATGGCTGCCGGTCCAACCGCTAAGGCAAGGGTCGGCAAAATCGTCTGTGAAAAGGAATCGCCCCATCCCGAAACGGGTAGCCAATCCAACTGATACCCGAAGATAAAGAGCAAGACGATGGCCAGGATGAAGGATGGTGTTGAGATACCAAGGGTTGAGATCACACCCAAGAAACCATCCAACTTTTCATTTTGGTGGCGGGCAGAAACAGCACCGAACCACAGACCAATTAACACCCCGACAATCAGCGCCTGCACACCCAGTTGGGCTGAGATTGGCAACCGTTGCCCGATCAGCATGGAAACCGATTGGTTCTGATACTGAAAGGACGTGCCCATGTCTCCGTGTAGGAGGTTAACGATATAGTCAAAATATTGAACAATAACTGGTTTATCCAACCCATAGGTGGCATTCAGCTGCTCAATGGCAGAAGCCGTCAGCTTGGGGTTGTTGTATGGCGTTCCCGGCAGAATCTGCATCAGGAAAAAGGTGGCCGTGACCACGATCCAAAGAGTTAACACCAGGATCAATAGACGTTTCAATATATAGCGGGCCATAAGGTCTCTCCTTTAGTTACAAATATGTACGAAAGTCGGCTTTCGCCGACTCTCTTATCTTTCAATTACTTACGGTGTGCGTAAGTCAAATCAAGTGTTAAGCCAACTGGGCTTTCAACAACACCCTTCACGTTTGAACGAACCAGCGAGCTGGCCTTCCATGAGTAAAGTGGGTTAATGTTGGCTTCCTCCATCAAGGCCTTTTCGGCATCCTTGAAGTCGTCTTGACGAGCAGAAGCATTCGTTGCATCCGTCGTTTCGGCCTTCTTCACGGCTGCGAAGTAAGCATCGTTAGTAAAGCGTCCTTGGTTATAACCAGCATCCTTGCTTGCAAAGAGGTCATAGAAAGTAGAACCATCTTGGTAGTCACCGTTCCAATTAGTTACTACGATGTCAAAGTCACCAGCCTGTGAATCCTTCAAACGTTGCTTGAATGGCACGATCTTTTCCGTCACTTCGATGTCAGATCCAAAGGTTGATTCCCAAGCCTGCTTGATGTAATCAACCGTGTTCTTTGAGATCACCGCATCCGCATCCGTTTCGATCGTCACCTTCATCTTACCTTGGTTGACTTCTGCCAATCCTTGCTTGAAGAGTTCTTGTGCCTTCTTCTTATCGTATGTGTAGCCTGGCTTTACGTAAGCCGACAGGTCTTCACCAGTTGTCGTCTTGGTCAATCCCTTTGAAACCAGTGACTGTGCAGCATCACGCGAACCACCCGTTGCCTGTGACGCCAATTCTGTTCGGTTCGTAGCCAGGTTCAATGCCTGACGAATCTTTTCATTCTTCAAGAAGGCGTTGTTGGCCTGGTTGTACTCCAGATAAGTAGCAGCGGCAACGGCCGTTGACTTCACATCCTTGTTGTTCTTGTTAGCTGAGTACATTTCAGGGGAGTTCGAGATGGATACTCGATCGATCTTACCCTGCTTGTAGAGCTTCAAAGCCGTGTCGGCGTTTTTAACAACTTGCCAATTGACCGTCTTGGTCTTCACGTTCTTGGCATCCCAATAGTTGTCGTTTTTGACCATCTTGAACTTACCGTTGGTTCCGTTCCAGCCTTCAAACTTATAGGCACCAGAGTAAATTTGCTTTTCAGAAGTCGTTCCGTACTTGTCGCCTTCCTTGCTTACATAAGCCTGCTTTTGTGGGGCGAAGTTAGCAAAGGCCAAGAGATACTTGAACTGTGGCATGGCGTGATCCAACTTAAAGGTAATCGTGTTTCCTGAAGCCGATACACCCAACTCGGAGACATCCTTCTTTCCGGCCATGATGTCATCAGCATTCAAAACCCCTGAAGCCAATGACGCATACTGTGAAGCCGTCTTAGGGTTAACCATTCGTTGCCATGAGTAAACGACATCTTGTGCCGTCAACTTTGAGCCATCTGACCACTTCAGACCAGAGCGAAGTTCAACTGTGTAGGTCAGCCCATCGTCTGATACCTGATAGGACTTCGCCAGGTCAGGAGCGGGTTCACCCTTTGCGTTGACACGCAACAAGTTTGATTCTGTGTTTCCCAAAACCAAGTTCGAATACTGGTCCGTTGCCTTTGAAATATCCAACGTTTGAATATCCGTTGGCATCGCGTAATTCAACGTATTCTTATCTGAACTTGGGTTCGAGCCCCACCAACCTGCTGCTTTGGTTCCACCCGCAACAGCAGCGACAACAACGACAGCCGTTGTCCATTTCTGCCATCTTTTCATTTTCCTGACCTCCCGGCGCTTTTTAATGTTGAATTAATAGTATCAGATAAAATTTTAACTTTCAAATAATTTTCTAATAATTAACTAATAAAAATTCAATAAACTCGATAAAAACGCCTTAACAATGGGTAAAAAGACGATTTTTTACCATTTTATTACAAAATCAAAGAGGTCGGTGTTGTAAAAGGCCAAACCAGCGTCAAAATACTCATTATTTGCCTATTCAATGCTTCGGCAATGGTCCGCTTTTTCATAAATGTCCACAAAAAAAGCACACCTGCGTGTGCTTTTTTATCCTTCCGGATTTTCTTTGTAAGATAGTGCGGCAACGTTTAACGTCTGATCCGCCAAGTCCTTGGTAAAGGAAACTTCGTGGGAAACGATGATGGCGTTTCCCGGGAAGGCCTTAATCGCCTTGTACAAAGCGTTCTTTGTTTCTTCATCCAAGTGGTTAGTTGGCTCATCGAGAATTAAGAAGTTCGATGGCTTCATTTCCATGATGGCCAGCTTGACCTTGGTTTGCTCTCCTCCAGAAAGTTGGAAAAGGGGCTTTTGCGCATTCTCGGAATTAATGCCGGCCCCTGCCAGACGCTGTCGGAGCTCCTTTGGCAGGATTGTTGGGAATAGATCCTGCATGGCCTGCAAAGGCGTTTGCTGATCGTTGTCCCAGTCCAAATCCTGGTCAAAGTAGTTCACCACAGCAGATGGCGAGAACTCGACCGTTCCACCAAGCTTTGGAATGTCACCCAGGATCGACTTAATCAAGGTTGACTTACCAGCCCCGTTGAAGCCAGCAAAGACCAACTTCTTTTCAGACGTAATCGAAAAGGACACCGGTTCCAAAATGGGTTGTTCATACCCAACGGACAAATTCGTGACCGTCAAAGCGGCAGCGGATTGCGAATTCACGTAAGGGAAATTAAACTTGGCCTTCAAATTTTCTTGCGGTGGCTCGACACGGTCCATGCGGGCCAGCATCTTTTCTCGAGAACGGGCCTGCTTAGAAGTGGAGGCACGGGCCTTGTTTTTGGCGATAAACTTTTCGGCCTTGGCGATTTCTTCCTGCTGCTTTTCATATTCCCGAATCTGCTGATCAGCCCGTTCCGCTTTTTGGCGCATCGCCTTTTGGAAAGAACCACGATACTTCGTGATCTTGCCGAAAGAAACATCCGCAATAGCGTTTGTGACCTGATCCAAAAAGTCAAAGTCGTGGGAGATGATCATGGCAGCGCCAGAAAAGTTTTGCAAGAAGCCTTCCAACCACTCAATGTGGGAAACATCCAAGTAGTTGGTGGGCTCATCCAAAATGATAACGTCATCATTTTCAAGTAAGAGCTTCGCCAAGATCACCTTGGCCCGTTGCCCACCTGACATGTGTTCGAGTTCGCGATCACGACCAATGGATTCCAACCCCAAACCGGAAATGACCCGTTCGATTTCCGTGTCGACTTCATAAAAACCAGCAGCGTCCAACTCTTCTTGGAAGCGCCCCGCTTTTTCAAGTAATTTATCATCAGCCGTCGCCGCGTACTTTTCGTACAAGGCGGTCATTTTGTCTTGCTTATCGTAGAGATCTTGGTAGGCCGTGTGCAAAAAAGCCACCAAGGTCATCCCCGCTGGAATTTCAGCATACTGGTCCAAGTAGCCAATTTTTAAGTTTTTGGCCCACTCAATTTTTCCAGAAAGCGGCAACACTTGCCCAGTCAAAATCCGGATCAACGTTGACTTACCGGCACCGTTTTGACCGACAATGCCCATGTGCTCGCCCGCCTGGAGTTCCAGACTCGCGTCTTCGTATAAGGTTTTTTCTGCGTAGGCCATTGACAGCCCACTTACTTCTAATAATGCCATAGCCCTAATTCTAGCACATTTTAGAAGATTTAAATAGCAAAGCCAAAAGGCATGGCCTATACTAGTAAGAAGAAACCAAGGAGTATTTGATGAAAGTCCGTAAGCTAAACAAAAAGAAAATCCCCGCAACCGACCAAAACCGGGCGTACCGTTTTTGGCGTGACGTCTTTGATTTACCCCAAGTAGGCAGCCAAGAAGAGCGGCGCTTAGCTGTTGATCACGAAGAACTCGCCTTTGTCACAGGGCCTCTTGAAACAGACTTCGAGTTGTTGGTTCGGGATCACGAAGCGGCGTTGCAGCAACATTTTAAGAATAACTTTGTCCGCATTTTAAAAAGGGAAGAACGTTTCGGTGGTAAAGTGGCGTTAACTGTCACCGATTCCGAAGGAAACCAAGTAACGGTCGAAGGCAATTTGGATTAAATTTCTTTACTTTTTTCTATAAAAAGCCTTGCCTGGCTAGGGTCACCATGCTACAATAATATCTGTTGTTTAAAACAATTGGTCAGTTAGCTCAGTTGGTAGAGCAACGGACTCTTAATCCGTGGGTCCAGGGTTCGAGCCCCTGACTGACCATCTCATTAAAAGGCTAGCACTTCGGTGCTGGCCTTTTTTTGTTCAATTTCACCACACAAAAAAGCACCGGTGCTCTAAAAGAGACAACCGATGCTTTTTCATTAACGATCTTACTGACGGTAGACGTAGTAAGCCAGGCTTCCGCCGTTCGCTTTTTGATTGTAGAAGTAGGCGTTGTTGTAATTCCAAGTTGAAACCGCCGCCCCTGCTTGGTCCCCGTGTGCATAGTTAACCGAAATGGCATTGTTTGCATCCGTCATGATTTGCACGTGGCCGGCTGAACCGCCTGAAGCCCCGCGTTGTCCCCAGATGACAATGTCACCACGCTCGGCCTCCCAAGGCGTGTTGGTTGATACCAGGTGATAGCCGTTTTCTTGAAGATAGCTATGCATCGAATCTGTGTTGTACAGGTAAGCTGGCTTTGATGCGCCGGCTTCATACATGGCTTCCACCATGGAACCGGAACAATCCGCCGTCCCATCGGCACCATTACGTGAACCTGACATATTATAAGTCAAACGGCCCATGTGGTTATAGAACCAGTTAATCACAGCTTCACTGTCCACGCGTTGGTTTTGCGTATCGTTGTTTGCTGCTTGACTATTGTTTTCTTGTGCTGCTGGTTGTGCTGGCGTGTAGCTCGTTTGCGTGACAGAACCTTGCGAGTCAACCGCACCGTTGTCAGCTTGGTTTGAATCATCGCCCATCTTGTTAGCAAGGCCCTCATCAGTAGAAGCCTCGTCAGTAGCTGCTTGATTGGCGCTTGAATTAGCTTGTGATTCACTCTGATCCGCTGAACTTGTCGCAGCAGATGAGGCCGGCGCTTGGCTTTGGCTTGCACTGGTACTTGCAGCTTCTTGGCTTTGGCTGGCACTAGTACTTGCTGCAGATTGTGCTTGCGATGCCTGGGCTTTGGAAGCTTGGGCCTGTGAGTCAGCCAATGAGGCTGCTTGGCTATCCGCTGCAGCCTGTGACCCTTGCTGGTAAGCCGCATCCGCTCCAGATTGTGAACCGGATTGGTTATTTACCACACCATCGGAGGTCTGACTTTGCGTTGCTTTTCCATCATCCAAAGTTGGCGTTCCCTTTTGGAGTACAATCAAGTTTTGATCGCCGTTTCCAAGATCGGCCTGAGTCGTTTGTTGCTCGTCTTGCAAGTAACCGGCATCCTTCAATCCTTGGATGATGCCAGCTTGCTTACTCATGTGTTGTCCGGCAACCAAAAGGCCTTGGTCAGACAAGCCCATTTGCTTAGCTGCCTCATCAGTCGTCATGCCAAACGAATCCGCAATCGCCGACAGGGTATCCCCCCATTGGACTTTGTAATCAGCCAAATTCTTGACTTGTTGTTCCTTGACGGAAGCCTGAATTTGCTCAGCCGTATTGGCTGTCCATTGATTCAAGTTTTCCGTTTGGCTGGTTTCGTTTGCGGATACCGTTTGAGCGTTACCAACAACCGTTGCCCCCAGGACAGCTCCTGTGGCTGCCAAAGTCGTCGCTCCGGCAGTGACCATCAGGCGCTTGCTGAGTTGCTTCATTGTATTATTTTCCATGGTTAACCTCCATTTCAATCTATAGCGCTTCTCCACTATAGATTAGCAGAGTCAAGGCAGAATAAAAGCAAAGCCCACCAGGCTTAACCTTTGCTTAACCATCTTTTGAAAATCGAAACCCCTCCATGACTTTTATGTCAGTTAGGGCGGTAAACACCCCTCTTTTGCCAGGCATCTTCTTCTTTTTATAAAAAGGGCGCATACTAAAAAGAAAAGGGGAAAAGACACATGTGGCCATTTTCTAGCCAAACAGATCGAAGTGGACCAAAAAACAGCGCTTCTGCGCTGTTTCTAACATTATTCGATTGGCAAAGAAGAAGAGTGACCAGGTCCGCCTTTTTCAGGAGCTGAAAGAGCTAAGGCGGCGTTTACGGCGGCCGGCGCCTGACCAAAACCAGTGGCGATCAAGTCGACGTGTTCTGGATAGGAGCTCAGATCACCGATGGCAAAAAGCCCTTCTTGCTTGGTCTTGATCTGTTCCGAAACCACTAAGCCCGCTTTATCCCAGTTTAGGTCGATGGGCCAATCACGGATTTCTTGTCCGGCTGTTTTAAAACCGTATTGGACGACTAAGCGGTCGACCAGCAACTGTTCGATTTGTCCTTCTTGTTTTGGGTCAGCCAAGCTAATCAGCAATTGGCCCGAAGGCATTTGTCGGACGGCTTGAACCTTGTAAGGCGTCTTTTGTATGACCGAAGACGCATTGAGCTGCTTGACAGACTGTTCCATGGCACGGAAATTCTCCCGCCGGTGAATCAGATAAGTCTCTTCAGAGAGGTTAGCCAATTCATTGGCCAGGTCGACGGCTGAATCACCCCCACCTAATACCGCCACGCGCTTGCCAGCAAATTCCGCTAGCTTTATAGCCTCGTAAGAAAGGCCGCTTTTAAGAAGGGCGCTTTCGTTTACCACTTGCAAGCGCCGGGGTTCAAAAGCTCCCTTTCCCGTTGCCAAAATCACGGTTTTTGAAAGCAGCTCTTGCTCACCAGCGTTGAGTTCTAAGACAAAGTACCCCGCTTCCTTCTTTAAACCAGTCAGCCGGGTATTGGTTCGGATCGGTGTGTCAAAACGCTTGGCTTGTGTTTTCAACCCTTCGATTAATTGCCGTCCCGTCTCACCGGCTAAACCTGCCACATCCCAGATTTTCTTGTCTGGATAAAGCGCTTTGACCTGGCCGCCAACTGTTTCTTTGGCTTCGATGATCAACACCTTGGCATCACGCAAGGAAGCATAATAGCCGGCAAATAGCCCCACTGGACCAGCGCCAACTACTACAATGTCGTACATTTCTTTTGAATTTGTATCATTCATTCGGAATTAACCAATTCTTTCTCGAATCACGCACATGATTTCATCATTTTTTTGCTATACTTATTGTACCGAAACAAAGGAGACTTTCAATGTCACGTTACAAAATGATTCTAGATCTCGATACGGGAATCGATGACGCGCTCGCTCTAGCCTATGCCATCGGCCATGACGACATCGATCTAATCGGTATTATCGCCTCGTACGGGAACAACTTAATGCCCGTAACAGCAGCTAATTCACTGAACCTACTCGATCTTTTGGGCGCAAAGGATGTGCCGGTCTTTCACGGCGCCGCCCATTCGACAACAACAGAGGACTTCGACACAATGCCTGTATCCAAGTTAATCCATGGAAAAAACGGTGTTGGCAATGTCGACGTCCCCAAGTCCAAGCGCCAAGTCGAGCAACAGTCTGGTATCGACTTCTTAATTGAATCCGCCCACCAATACCAAGAAAAGCTCATTTACTTGCCAACTGGTCCTTTGACCAATTTGGCTTTGGCCCTTAAAAAAGACCCCGCGATCGGCCAGTTGATTGGCCAGACGACATTGATGGGAGGCGCTTTAACCGTTCCTGGCAACGTGACACCATTTACAGAGGCGAACATTAACCAAGACCCAGAAGCAGCCAACACCGTTTTTAAAGAACAAGAAAGGCTCACAATGGTTGGCTTGGACGTTACATTACGTACGCTTCTAACCAAAAAAGAAACAGCCGCTTGGCGCGCTTTGGGCAGTAAAAAAGCCCAACTCTACGCCGATATCATGGACTTTTATATTGACGCCTACGCGACGCTTGACATCGATAAAAGAGGGGCAGCTTTACACGATCCGCTAGCTGTTGCCGTTGCCGTTCAACCGGACTATATCGACACCCTGCCTTTGAACATGATCGTCACAACCGACCGTGAATCTGGGGATTATGGTCGGACAATCGGTGACACGTCCAAGCTTTTGGAGCCGGTCACCTCCAAAGCGGCGATCTTGGTCGACCAAGATCGTTTCGTAGCAGACTTCCAAAAGATGATGTTAAAGGTCTTGGCCTAAGTGCAAGCCTAATTTCATTCAAAAAAACACCTCACCAGCTGGCTTTTGCCAAATTCTGGGAGGTGTTTTTCTTTTAACCTGCGTTGACTTCAGCCAATTTGGCATCGATCATTTGTAAGACCGTTTCTCGAGCGGCGGCATCTTCGACAAAGTTCAGCTCGTCTCCATTAATCACTAATTTAGGCGATCGATCGTAATTGTCAAACCACTCTTCGTAACGCTGATTCAGATCCTTATAATACTGGTAAAGAGCGGGATCTTGCTCGACTTGTTCATAGGGCCGGCCGCGCTTTGCAATCCGCTTTAACATCGTATCCAAGGAAACGCGAACGTGAATCAACAAGTCTGGTGTCTTCAATTGCCGCTCTTCGTCAACTTCTTCCAAGACGTTATTTAGTAAATCTTTGTAGATATCAACTTCAGTCTGGGTGGCTCGACCCAGATCGGCATTTAACTGGAAGAGCAGCGAATCTTCAAAGATCGACCGATCGATAATGGTTCGCTCTTCTTTTTGCGCTGCCATAATTTGATCCAATCGACTGTTTAGGAAATAGACCTGAAGCAAGAAAGCATACTTCTTTGGGTCCTTGTAAAAGAGTGGCAAAATTGGATTATCTTCCACGCTTTCATAGTAGGCCTTGGCCCCCATGTGTTCGGCCAAAATATCTGTGAGTGACGTCTTTCCGGCGCCAATTGTTCCTGCCAATACAATCATGTTTTTTCTCCTAAACTTTCACTTTTTTTAGTATAGCAAAGTTCGAAAATAACCAGTAGTCTTGACTTTTTAAAATTGCTTTTGAAGGGCAATAAAAAACAGCCTAAGCGTTGCGCTTAGGCTGTTTTAAAGTGATATTACCATTTGTTTACGATTGCAGGCTCTGGTTCAACTTAACCGTCACCGTCTTCTTTTCGCTGCCATGATAATACGTCAACTTCACCTTGTCGCCGACCTTGTGCTGGTAGAGCTTCTCACGCAGATCAGCCTGTGTCGAGACTTGCTGTCCATCAATTCCAACGATCAGATCATACTTCTTCAGACCGGCCTTAGAGGCTGGTGAGCCAGCATTTACCTTGTAGACGACAACACCATTGGCCACGTCTGTTGGTAACTTCAGCGTTGATTTCTGCTCGTCTGCAGGCACCTGAGACAGGTTAATCATCGAAATACCCAAGGCTGGGCGAGTCACCTTACCAAATTTAACCAACTTATTGACGATGTCGACCACTTGATCAGACGGAATGGCAAAACCGATTCCTTCCACCGACGTTCCCGATGAAGAAGAAGACAATTTCATCGAGTTAATTCCGACAATCTGGCCAGCCAAATTGATCAATGGTCCACCAGAGTTTCCAGGGTTAATGGCCGCATCGGTCTGAATAACCGTTGAGCCACCATAACTATTATTCGACGAATCGTCCGCATTAACTAAGCGCTTCGTGGCCGAAATAATTCCTTCCGTTACAGAAGAAGCATATTCTGAACCAAGGGGCGAACCAATGGCCAAGACCCGTTGGCCAACGGAGATCTTTTCGGAATCCCCAAAGGAAGCCGCTGTCAAATCGTCAGCATCTGTCACCTTCAAGACTGCCAAATCGGTCATGGAATCTTTGCCGACCAATTCAGCCACCACCGTTCGATTCGAATTCGTCAAAATCTGAACTTTAGCTGCCCCGTCAATCACGTGATTATTTGTCACGATGAATGCAGAGCCATCCCCCTTTTTGTAGACAACTCCGGAACCTTCGGACGATTCCGTATAAGAAGAGCCGTTTTTCTTAAAATTAATCACCGAGACAACGGCGTTAGCGACTTTGTTATAAGCCGTCGAGGCGGTGTCTGATGAACTCATTTTTTTGCTGCTTTTCGCGCTAGTCAACACCTTCGAGTGGGTGACTTGATAATTTTGGTAGATTTCTTGTCCGGCCAAAACAGCAGAACCACCAATCAGGCCAGCAAAAGCACCAGCCAAAAGAATTTTCGTGAGCTTATTATCCATGATTCACTCCAAATTTTTGCTTTACTTAGCTTAGCTAACGACCATTAAGCAAAGATTAATGTGCCGGCTTAATCATCATCCCACTGCTTGTCAGACGACAAAAGTTCGTCTTCTACAACAGCCAGATCGAATCGGAAGGTTGAGCCAACCCCTTCTTTGGACTCTACCCAAATTTTACCACCAAATGCTTCGATAACCTCTTTTGAAATAGCTAATCCAAGCCCCGTTCCCCCAAGGGAACGCGAGCGCGATTTATCGACCCGGAAGAAACGGTTGAACACTTGTTTCAAATCCTTTTGTGGAATACCCAACCCCTGGTCAGTGATGCTAACTTGAGCGCGGTCATTGACCTTTTCAAGGCTAACCTCAATCGTGCCACCATCCGGGGAATATTTGACAGCATTGTTCAATAGATTATCCATCACCTGCATCACCTTATCGTGATCGACATCAACCCAAAGCTCGCTTTCTGGAATATGACGAATGATTTTTAATGGCGGTAAATGACCGTCCCCTTCATGATCCGTTTTAAGGATCATATCGAAACGATTCAAAACAAAATTCAACATGCTGTTCAAATTAACCAGCTCTGTTTTCACCTTCAGCGTTCCCCTATCAATTCGGGAGAGCTCCAGAAGGTCTTCGACCATCCGCGACATGCGGTCAGTTTCATTTTGAATCACGCCCAAAAAGTTGTCCAAGATTTCTGGATCATTTTTCGCCCCTTCCATTAAGGCTTCCACGTAGGACGTCACAGAAGTCAGTGGGGTTCTTAATTCATGGGAAACATTGGACACAAAGGTCTTTCGATCGGCTTCCGTCTTCAATTGAATGGTGACGTCATGCAAGATCAAAATCAACGAATTGATCATACCAGATGGATCTTTTATCATCGAAATTCGGATTTCGATGATCCGCTCACCTAGATCCATTGTAAATGGCTTTTTAGTCTTAATCAGATCGCGAATGCTCTGGTATTCAGGCAAGTCTAAAATATCAAAGACCGGCTGCCCCAAGGCTTCATATTCGTTGACTTTTAGATAATTTGAGGCGGCTTGGTTGATAATGGTCAGCCGACCACGCGCATCCGTCAACAACACCCCGTCAGCCATGTGGTGCAAGACAGAATAAAGCCGATTTTTTTCATTTGAAATCATTTCTGTTGATGAAGCAATTTTTTGCGACATGACGTTGACCGATTGGGCCAATGTAGAGATTTCATTACTACCGGCGATCTTGTTCACCATGGCATAGTCACCAGCTGTAATAGCGGCGGTTTGCTTGGCAATCTGTTCGATTGGTCGCGTCACGGTTCGAGAAAGAATCCACCCTAAGTAGATCGCAGCCAAGACGGTTAACACCCCGCCCAAGATGAAAAGCCACATCACTCGTCTTGCATTGGTGTAAATCGCATGCAGGCTACCATAAACAACGACAGCCCCAACGACTCGTTTGCCCTTTTTCAACGGGGTCGTGACGATGACTTCCTGGCCTTTTTCCCCGTCATTGGTTCGAACTTTTTTAAAAGCACTGCTTTCCTTTAACGCTAACTTCGTATTCGTATCGAGCCGTTTTGTGCGCGCTTTCTTTCCTTCCAGACTGTTCTGATCGGTTAAAACCTTGCCCTGATTATCGTAAACCACGATATTATCGACCATTTTGTCATCGAATTTATCGACAATCTGGTTCATTTCCTTTTGGGCTTGGCTATCGTTTGGGTGTTCAATGGCATTGACCACCTCGCTACTCATATAGGATGGCAAAGTTAACCGGTCGCCAAAGGAAACCAAATCAGAAGATTCGATCTGGTGGACAAAAAAGATCCCCACAGATTCAAAAAGAATAATAAAAAAGAGAACAAAGACTAATGACAGTCGGAAGCGAATCGATTGTAGCGTTTTAGACAAAATTTTCATATTCGCAGACTGGCTAAGCCCTGTCCTCCTTTAATTGTAAATTATCGGCTTTGCTTTCCTGATGACAGGTAGTAACCAACCCCACGGCGAGTCCCCAACCAAATTGGATGTGACGGAACGTCTTCGATCTTTTCGCGCAAACGGCGAACCGTCACGTCGACGGCACGCACATCACCAAAGTAATCGTATCCCCAAACTTGGCGAAGCAAATTTTCGCGGTTCATGACTTGCCCAATGTGCTGGGCCATGTAGGCCAATAATTCGAATTCACGGTGCGTCAATTCAACGTCAACACCGTCTTTTGTCACCATGTAGGTCTTGGTATGGATAACCAAATTACCCAGTTGGATATCATCTTGTGTCAACGAGGAGTCATCGGCTTGACCCGGCGTATGGCGATTTCGCAAGTTGGCCTTCGCACGAGCAACCAATTCACGATTTGAGAATGGCTTCGTGATGTAATCATCGGCCCCCATTTCAAGCCCGATCACCTTATCGATTTCAGAATCTTTGGCAGTCACCATGATCACCGGTGTCTTGTCCTTAGAACGAATTTGACGAAGGACTTCAATTCCTTCAATTTCCGGCAGCATCTGATCCAAGAGCACCAAATCGGGGTTTTCAGACTGGTACATATCCAATGCTTCCTGGCCATCAGCTGCTGTTACAACTTCGTAACCTTCTTTGACCAAGTTGAACTTAATGATATCTAAAATTGGTTTTTCGTCATCAACGACTAAGATTTTATACATAAACCCCATCTCCATATAAAAAAATTAATACATATGGGTTATTGTAACATACTTACCTACTATGTTGACTTTTTTGCTATAAAACTTCACAAAAAAAACACCAGTGAGACAATGTTTAAACGCCTCTACTAGTGTTTTTCAAATGCTTTTGATTTTTTTAGCCTCTCGTCAGACCAGCATTTCGTTCAATTTTGCACGAAATTATTGGTTGCGACGACGGAAGCGGTGCTTGAAGAGCGGTGAAATGGCCTCGTTCATTGAGACACGGCGAATGGCTTCCCCAATCAATTCACCAACGGAGACAATTTCCAACTTATCGAACTTCTTGGAGTCCGGTAAGTTGATCGAATCGGTCACAATCACCTTGGTGAAGACAGAATTTTGCAAACGTTCCAGAGCCGGTCCGGAGAAGACCGCATGCGAAGCGGCCACGTAGACTTCTTTTGCGCCGTGTTCCAAAACGAGTTGTGCACCTTGCGTGATGGTTCCGGCTGTATCAATCATGTCATCGACCATGATCGCCGTTTTACCAGCGACATCGCCGACAATCGAACCAACTTCCGCCACGTTTGGCTTTGGCCGTCGTTTGTCAATGACGGCCACCGGTGCATCCAGACCAAGCATGTTGTTAAGATTACGAGCACGCGTCATGCCACCGTGATCTGGCGAGACCACAACGGCGTTTTCTTTGTCAGCAATCCCCGTTTCGATCAGATAATCAGCCAGCAAAGGAGCCCCTTGCAAGTGGTCCATTGGCAGATCGAAGAAACCTTGAATTTGGGCGGCGTGCAGATCCAAAGCCATAACGCGTGTTGCACCAGCGCGTTCGATCATGTTGGCCACCAACTTAGCCGTAATTGGTTCGCGGGAACGAGCTTTCCGATCTTGGCGCGCATATCCATAGTAAGGCAAGACCACATTGATTTGTTCGGCAGAAGCACGCTTCAAGGCATCAATCATGATCAACAATTCCATCAAGTTGTCATTGACGGGCTGTGACGTTGACTGAATCACGAAGACGTTCGCTCCACGAACGGATTCCTCAATGTTAATCTGCACTTCACCATCAGCAAAACGCTTTACCGAAATATCTGAAAGCGGCACGCCAACTTCAGCAGCGACCTTTTCAGCTAACGGGTGATTCGATGAGAGAGAAAAGAGCTTAATATTTTCCTGTGACATAGATTCATATACTCCAAGCATCATTTAAGAGATTACCTGTCTATTATACCAAAAAACGTCTAAAAAAGAGGAGCGCATTTCGCTCTCCTCTTCCCTTTAACACTTCTTATGCTTGCTTTAACGCAAATTTTTTAATGGCATTGGCGACCCCATCATGATTGTTGTCAGTGGTTTGCACGTCAGCGACGTTTTGAATCAAAGGTACCGCGTTTCCCATGGCAACACCAATTCCGGCCTGTTGAATCATTGTGACATCGTTTTCTTGATCGCCGATGGCCATCGTTTCTTTTGGATCAATCCCCAATTTTTTGGCCAACGCCATCATGGCAGCACCCTTTGACGCCGCCTTGTTCATAAATTCCAAATTATTCGGCGTTGACCGAACCACGTTAGCTTGTTCCAGCAGCTTCTTTGGCACCTGTGCTTGCACTTGGTCCATGAAGCCTTCTTCTCCAATCAACATTGCTTTCACAAAGGGAACATCCGCGACGTCAGCCAACGAATCGACCACCTTCAACGGCAACTGCACCACGTAGTTTTCTTGGGAAACGAACACATTTTGCTCCCGATCCATCGTGTAAGCGTACTCGTCGGACTCAATCTGCAAGTAACTTTTCTGGTCTTTGGCAAAGGCTTCTGCCTCCTTAAACAAATCCCAGGGTAAGGTTTCGTGATAGACAACATCGCTGTGATCTGTCGTTTGGGCCATGCCCCCATTGTGGGTGATGACGTACTGCTTGTCAGAAACGAGACCCAGTTCTTCAATAACTCCTTTGACTCCGGTAGCCGGACGTCCCGTCGTAATGACAACGTAGATACCTTGTTCGCTGGCCATTTTAACGGCTTCTTTAACAGCTTTTGTAATCTCTCGATTATCATTTAAAAGTGTCCCGTCAATATCAATGGAAATTAATTTGATCTCTGTCATGGCAAAAGTCCCTTTCTCAATTAGGCCTATTATAGCAAAAAAGCCGACCAAATTCGCCCGACTTTTCAAGCGATTGGTTGTTGAAAAGAACGATCAAACCGCTTTTTATCCACAAAAAAAGAGCCAGCTTTCGCTAGCTCTTTTGAAGAGGTGTTCAGCTTACTTCAAAGCTGACCATTGCCACTTCGTGAATTCTTCAATGTCACGTCCTTCTTCACGGGTAACCTTGAAGTGCTTTGCCAAGATGTCATCCATCTTTGCGATGAATGTGTCGGCAGCAGCTTGGTCGATTACGCCACGTCCTGAAAGGACTTCGACAGCTTCCTTCGCTTGGTGGAAGCGGTCAAGGTGTGAGTAAACACGCATGTCATAAGTCGTCGTGATGTCACCATCTTCACGGTATCCGTGAACGTATACATCACCGCGGAACTTACGTTCGAAGAAGAATGATTCAACCAAGTCTTCGTATCCGTGGAATCCGAAGATAACTGGTGTATCAGCTTGGAAGTACTTGTTGAATTCGTCGGCTGACAATTCACGTTCGTCGTTTCCAGCTGCTTCAGACTTCTTTTGCAAACGGAGCAATTCAACA
The DNA here is from genome assembly GCF_018437225.1 of Fructobacillus papyriferae. GTDB lineage: Bacteria > Bacillota > Bacilli > Lactobacillales > Lactobacillaceae > Fructobacillus > Fructobacillus papyriferae. The sequence goes on along the minus strand of NZ_JAAMFI010000003.1, from coordinate 52,002 downwards.
ACGTTTACATAACGGAACTTAACTGATGGGAATTCTTGGTTAACCAACCACAAGGCGGCCAACGTTTCGATCGTAGGTTCAGTACCTGCAGATGCAAAGGTAATGTCGACGTCACCAGAAGGTGCAGTAGATGCCCAGTCGATCGTCTTCAAACCTTCGTTAGCAAGGACTTCAGCTTCAGCAGCTGAGAACCATTGCTGACGTGGTTGCTTTGAGATAACCAAGTGGTTAACCTTTGAGTGTTCTGAGAAGGCACGATCCATCACGGCCAACGTAGCGTTACCATCAGCTGGCAAGTACTGGCGGATGAAGTTTGACTTCTTTTCTGCCAAGTGAGTCAACATACCTGGATCTTGGTGAGTGTAACCATTGTGATCTTGCTGGAATGCAGTTGACGTTGAGATGACGTTCAATGATGGGTAATCGTTACGCCATGCTTGTTCTGATGCGTGACGCAACCACTTGAAGTGTTGCGTAAGCATTGAGTCAATAACACGCAAGAATGATTCGTATGATGCGAAGATTCCAACACGTCCAGTCAACGTGTAACCTTCCAACCAACCTTCAGCTTGGTGTTCTGACAATTGAGCATCCAAAATACGACCTTCTGGAGCTTCGAATTGGTCGTTAGGGTTCTTCACTTCTTCCATCCATTGACGGTTCGTCGTGTCGAACAATGACCAGAGACGGTTTGACATGGTTTCGTCAGGTCCGAAGAAACGGAATGACTTAGGGTTCATTTGCATGACCTTTTCAAGGTACGTTGACAAAGTGAACATGTCCATGTTGTGGTTGGCGTCAGGCAACAACGTTCCACGGTTATCATCGTTGATATCGTTTACGAAGTTGTGCCAGTCTGGCAAGTCCAAGTCCTTCAAAGCTTCGCCGCGCTTACGGCCACCGTTCGTGATTGGGTTAGCAGACATACGCTTGTCGCCCTTAGGAGCGATAGCCTTCAATTCATCCTTCAATGAACCATCAGCGTTGAACAATTCTTCAGGCTTGTATGAGTTCATCCATTCTTCGAATTGTGGCAACGTTTCCAAGTTGTTTTGGCCAAGAGGCAATGGCACTTGGTGGGCACGGAATGAATCTTCGATTGGCATTCCCTTAAGGTCGTGTGTAGGTCCACCCCAACCCTTAGGCAAGCGAGCGATGATGACAGGCCATGCAGGAATCGTACCATCTTCGTACTTGCCGTTTTCACGGGCATCCTTTTGGATAGCTTGGATGTCTTCGATGGCTTCATCCATAACCTTAGCCGTCTTTTCGTGGTAAGCCATGTAGTCGTGGATGTCGTCGTTTTCGATGAAACGAGCGGAGTATCCAAGACCCTTGAAGAAGTTTGTGATTTCTTCGTCTGACATACGTGAGAAGATCGTTGGGTTCGAAATCTTGAATCCGTTCAAGTCCAAGATTGGCAAAACAGCACCGTCGTTTTTGGCGTTCAAGAACTTGATTGAGTGCCATGACGTCATTGATGGACCAGTTTCGGCTTCCCCATCACCAACAACTGCAAAAGCAATTTGGTCAGGGTTATCCAACACAGCACCGTAGGCGTGAGACAATGAGTAACCCAATTCGCCACCTTCGTGCAAAGAACCTGGTGTTTGGGCCGTCATGTGGGAACCAATTCCACCTGGGAATGAGAAGCGCTTGAACAACGTTGACATACCCTTCAAGTCTTGTGTAACTTCTGGGTAATCTTCCGTATATTCACCATCAAGGTAGGCGTTGGTTACCATTACCTGGCCACCGTGTCCTGGACCACCGATGTAGAACATGTTCAAGTCATACTTGTTGATCAGACGGTTTGCGTGAGCGTACAAGAAAGTTTGACCAGAGATCGTTCCCCAGTGCCCGATAGGCTTAACCTTCACGTCTTCAGCTTGAATTGGCGTCTTAGTAACTGAGAACAATGGGTTTGACTTCAAAAAAATCATCCCAGCTGACAAGTAGTTGGTTGCGCGCCACCACTTATCAACGAGTTCCAAGTACTCTTTTGAGTTGTAATCAACCATGTAAATAGTACTCCTTTTTCTTTCCACGAAGGGTGCTTGATGCATTCCTTCGGTTAAATATTTACAAGTATTATTATATCTGCACATTAAATGGGTTTCAAGAAAAACGCCCTCTCACACGCAACTTTCGCATTTTTGGTCGAACCCAAAATATAATTGGACCGGTCCAATATAAAAGCACCCCGACAACTTTCTAAAAGTCGCTTGAGCGCTTGGACTTTTTATTCAGATCCTAAGGAGACGAAGGCATTGTAGCGCAAATATTCATAGTGCAAGCGCATGTTGGCATACTCCAACGGCGTTCCGTCATCCATAAAAAAGATTCCTTCCATGATGCCGACCGGTTCCGTCTTTTTTAGTTTTAACAACTGCTGTTCTTCTTCATTTGAAGGAGCGGCCATAATGGTCATGAAGGAACGGGTCACCTGCTTCTTCTTTTCCTTTTCGACATAACCATAAATGGATTGGGTGACATCCCCTTTTTTTAATCCGGGCAATAAGGCAATCGGCACATAGCCGTACTCGATCATAAAAGGCACGCCGTTTAACTTCCGCAACCGCTTGATCTCATAGACAAAGTCCCCGTCGTTCAAAAACAAAGCGGATTGTTGTTCTGGATTCGCCTGAATGACACGAAAATCAAGCAACTCAATCGATGGCGCCTGGCCATTAATTCGAAAGGAATCCGACACGCCCAAGTTCGACCCTTCATGCTGGAAGATCGCCTGGTTTTTAAGGTACAACGGGTTCACAAATGTCCCCGAACCACGCTTTTTAAAGATGATCCCCTGCTGCACCAAGACGTTCAAGGCCCGCTTAATCGACGAGCGAGAAACGCCGTATTCTTCTGCCATGGAACGCTCGTCTGGCAATTTTAAGTCTGGGTATGCGCCCTTATAAATTTTTGCTTTAATATCGGCTTGCACCGTTACATATTTTGCTTCTGTCATGGTCTCATTTTACCACAAATTGGTCCGACCAATTTTTAAGCGTTCTTTTGCTCGCTTGACGGTCATGCTAGAATAAGACTATGGCAAAGAAGAAAAAAGACAAGAAAACACTTCCAGAACAAGTCTTAGACAAGCATGGAGTGGCCTACGAATCATTGGCCATCAATGCCTTGGAGCTGACCGAAGAGGAAAAGAAAGCCCGTTTTAGCGAACTGGGCATCCAAGAATCCGATATTTACAAGACTTTGGCTGCCAAAGGCGACAAGACCGGTCCAGTTGTGGCGGTAGTCCCCTTGACCGAACGTTTGGACATGAAAAAGTTGGCGGCGGTTTCCGGCAACAAGAAGGTCCACATGCTGCCGATGAAGGACTTGGAAAAGACTACCGGCTACGTCCACGGGGCCAACAATCCGGTCGGAATTTGGCAGAACAAACACTTTCCTATCTTCCTGGATAAGCACGCTGAAGATGCCGATTTCTTTTTGGTCTCTGCTGGTGAACTTGGCCATTCGGATAAGCTGAACCCAAAAGACTTAGGAAAAATGATTGGTGCTTCCTTTGAAGACTTGACGGAAGAAACAAGCTAATATTAAAAACGCCTGACTGTATCAAAACAGTCAGGCGTTTTTCTTTACCAGGAATTCGTCATGTTAGCTGGTGGGATCGGCCCGTTTTCAGGCCCACCCGCTCGGTATTCTGGTGCGCGATCCGCAAACTTAAAGGTCGGCTTGTTGAACATCAACGTCGCTGTTCCTCTTGCTCCGGCACGATTCTTTTCCAAAATGACATCTATTGGTACCGAATCCTGTTCCGCTTCAGCTGGACCAGCAGGTCCCCCATCCTCGTCATCTTCATTTCGATAGTAATCGTCACGGTATAAGAAAGCGACAATGTCGGCATCCTGTTCGATCGAGCCAGATTCACGCAAATCAGACAAAACCGGACGCTTATCCGTTCGCTGCTCGACACCACGGGAAAGCTGGGCCAGTGCGATGATTGGCGTATGCAATTCCTTTGCTAATTTCTTGATCGAGCGCGAAACTTCAGAGACCGCCTGCTGACGACTTTCAGTATTTCCCGATTCAATCAAGCCAAGGTAATCGATCATGACCAGACCAAGTGGGTGTGGATTTTCCAACCGTTCCTCTTCTGACATGTTGGCCAAAAGATCCTTCTCCAACTGGCGAAGCTTGGACGCAATTTGCGTGATGCGAATACCCGGTGTGTCGTCCAGATAAATTTTCATGTTCGACAGCGCCTGCGTTGCTACCGTCAAAGAAGCCCAGTCGTCATCATCCATTTGACCGGTCGTCAAGTGGTTCGAATCGATGCCGCCCTCAGAAGCGACCAACCGGGTCACCAGGTCGACGGCCCCCATTTCCAGTGAGAAAACAACCACCGGCACCTTTTCGGACTTAGCCGCGTTTTTAGCGATGTTTAAGACAAAGGCCGTCTTACCAACAGCCGGACGCGCACCAATAACGATCATCTGATCTTCACGGAAACCGTGGGTGAGTTTGTCCAATTCTTGATAGCCTGTTGCAAGACCGACGATGTCCGAATCATTTTCCGATGCCGCATCCAGGTTTTCTTGAAATTCTTTAATCACGTCTTCGATGCGCCGAAGGTCATCATTTCCACGGTTTTGGGCCAATTGGTCCACCTGGTGTGAAACTTCTTCTAATAATTCAGTCGAGTCCGTTGCACCATCGTATGCCAACGACATATTTTTGGTCAACGTATCGATCAACCGACGCAAAACCGCTTTTTCGTGCACAATGTTGGCGTAGTGCTTCAAGTTAGCAGCCGAAGCCGTCGATTCGGCTAATTCAGCCAAATAAGCCATCCCCCCGACATTTTCCAACTGCTGATTGGCATTTAACTTGTCCTGCAAGGTTAAAACGTCGATCGGACGCTCGTCATCGACCAGGGCTTGCATGGCTTTGAAAATTTCTTGGTGCGCCGTCCGGTAAAAGTCCTTTGGCTCCAAAATGGCTTGAGCAGATACCATTGCAGCGTCCGAGTGGACATCAAAGAAAATCGCCCCAAAGACCGCTTTTTCAGCTTCAATGTCTTGGGGCGCCTGCCGGTATTCATTGGCCATGAGTGAAACGTCAGCCATGATTACCCCTCTTGTACGTGGACGCGAAGTTCCGCTTGGACTTGCTTGTGCAACTTAACTGGAATGGACGTAAAGCCCATAGCGTGAATTGGTTGTGGCAACAGCAACTTACGCTTGTCCAACTTGACCTGGTATTGCTTCTCCAAGGCCGCAACGATTTGCTTGGACGATACTGCCCCAAAAAGACGACCATCCGTCCCCGCCTTACCTGGCACCTTCACGACGGTTTTTTCGTCTTCTAAGAAAGCCTTCAGGTTTTCGGCAGCAGCCAAGTCGGCAGCAGCCTGCTTCTCCTCAGCCTTCTGACGGCCTTTGACCGCCCCGAGGTTCTTGCCGGTCGCAGGTTCGGCCTTTTTATTTTTGATGAGGAAGTTATTGGCGTAACCATCTGGCACGTTCTTCACTTCGCCCTTTTTTCCACGTCCCTTGACATCTTCCAAAAATACAACTTTCATTTTTGCCTCCTTTTTTCGATGAGGTAGCGCGTCTTTTATCAATTATGACTTAAATCGACGCTTCTTCTTTTTCTTGTCCTTCAATTGCTTGAACCAACTGATCACGGGCTTCTTTTGTTGTCACGTCTGTCATCTGCGTCGCCGCGTTGGACAGGTGACCGCCACCACCCAAGTCTTCCATGACTGTCTGAACATTAAAGTCGCCATTGGAACGAGCCGAGATGCCGACTCGTCCGTCATCACGCTTTGTCAAAACAAAGGATGCCTTGACACCCTCGATTTGCAACAATTCATCAGCGGCTTGCGCCGTGATAACACCGGGATAGACTTTTTCGTTATTGCCGACCGAAATCGCCGCATCGTTTCGCACTTCAGCTGCCGAGACCAACTCAGCACGAGCCTTAAAGTCCGAGAACTTCTCTTTCAAGAAGGACTGGATTAACTCGTTATCCGCCCCGTTAGCGCGTAAGTAGGAAGCCGCATCGAAGGTTCTTGAACCCGTCCGCAAGACAAAGTTCTTCGTATCAACCTGAATACCGCCCAACATGGCCGTTGCTTCCAAGCGCGTAATTGGTGCGCCCTTTTGATTCTGGTATTGGAGTAATTCCGTCACCAGCTCAGAAGTCGAAGAAGCATAGGGCTCGATGTAGGTCAGTAATGGCTTTTCAGCTAAACCATCCTCTGCCAAACGATGGTGATCGATGACCACCAAACGGTTGCCCAATTCTTTTAGTAATTCAGGAGCGCCTGTCAATTGCTCCTTGGCGTGGTCGACTAGAACCAAAAGTGATTGGTCGGTTGCCAAATCCAAGGCTTCTTTTTGATTAATCACCGAAGCACCCAAATCGACACCTGGTGTCGGATCATCGGGATCGGCATTGCGAGCGGCCTTCAACAGTGACTGGATGTCTGAGAAAATGTTTTCTTCATCCACAACCACATAGGCCTTTTTATCACGGGTTTGACTAAAGCGCCAAATGCCCATCGAAGAACCGACCGCATCCAAATCCGGCATCTTATGCCCAACAACAAAGACTTGATCGGCTTGGTCAATCAATTCGGCCACCGTTTGTGAAATGACGCGAGCACGAACCCGTGTCCGCTTCTCCATTGGATTGGTCGTTCCGCCGTAGAAACGCGCTGGCGCTTCTTCGGCCTTCACAACCACTTGATCGCCACCACGACCCAAGGCCAGGTCCAAGTTCGTTTGTGCCAATTGAACCAAGGAGTTGATATCCTTTTCCCCATAAGCAATTCCCATGGATAGGGTCAACGGTGAGTTTTGCTGGGCGGTCGCCTCACGAATGGCTTTGACAACTGAGAACTTGTCATCTTCAGCACGGGTCAGATCCTTTTGATAGCCCATCAACAAATAAGTGACTGGTGTCAAGCGTCGCACGTAAAGTTCGTACTTCTTGGCCCAGTTGGTCAGCTGTTCCGTCACTTCTGTACGTAACTTGGACGTCTCAGAATCTGGCATTCCTTCGGTCACTTCTTCGTAGTTGTCAACCGAAACAATGCCGGTCACTAACCGATGGTCCGCCAAATTTTTCTCCAAAGCGACATTATCAGAGGTGTCGAACAGGTATAGCGCGCCAAATTCTTTTTGGTAATCAACTTCAAAGAAACGATTCAACCAGTTAATCGTCGGGTGGCCCTCTTCTGAAATGGCTGATTGAATTTCAGGTTCTTCTTCTAAAAACGTGCTACCAATAATATCCCGGTCACCCAAGAGTTCTTGCATATAGGGATTAACCCAAACTACCCGCTCCTCATCAAAGAGGATGATGCCGACGGGCATTTGCAAAACGGCTTCTTGTTGCCCGTTTTTTACCCGATAGGTCAGTTCTTCCAGATAGTCTTCTGAATCCTGACTCGAAAAGATCAAGTGACGAATCAAAAAAGCAGCCATTATTAGCAAAAGCAATAGCCAGACCAGACCAAAGATCCAATTGAAAAAGATCGCTAGCCCCAGTGACATAAGCGTGACCACGCTTGCCATGACAACGGACATCATAAAAGTCTTATTCTGTTGATAGCGGGTTAAAGCCCCGATATTTAAAAATGTCTTCATTTTCCCCTCAACAATCTTTTACACTTAGGCTTATTTTACCATATTTCACCCCATCCTTTATGGCAACAAAAAAAGCAGAACCGAAGTTCTGCTTTAAAACCATTAGTCTTCCGTGACGAATGGCAACAACGCCATGATACGGGCGCGCTTGATAGCGGCCGTTACCTTACGTTGGTTCTTGGCTGACGTTCCCGTCACACGACGTGGCAAGATCTTACCGCGTTCTGAGATGAAACGTTCCAATAATTCCGTGTCCTTGTAGTCAACGTATTCGATGTGGTTGGCTGCAATGTAGTCAACCTTACGGCGACGACGTGGGCCGCCTTGTGGGCGACGACGTTGTGGACGTGCGTTTTGTTCTGACATGAGAAATGCTCCTTTCTTATGAGGATTTAGAATGGCAAATCGTCATCGGAGATGTCGATTTCCGAATTGGTGTTGGCTGCAAATGGATTAGCATTTGAGCTAGCACTTTGATTGTTATTTTGGTTGCTGTTTGCAAATGGATCGGCTGCTTGGCCGTTGTTACCACCAAACGAAGCGCCTTGATCCGAAGATGAGCCGTTTTGTGCGCGGCGACGTTCCGATTCAGCCTTTGACTCCAACAATGAGAAGTTGTCGACTGAAACTTCGGTCACATAAACACGTTGGCCAGCGTTATTTTCGTAATTACGCGTTTGCAAACGACCTTCGATGGCGACCATGGCCCCCTTACCAGTAAAGTTGGCAAAGTTTTCCGCTGCCTTTCGCCAGATCACGGCGTTAATAAAGTCAGCTTCACGGTCGCCATTGGCGTTGGTAAAGTTCCGGTTTACGGCAATCGTAAAGGAACCAACCGCCACCCCAGACTGGGTATAGCGCAATTCCACATCACGGGTTAACCGTCCAATTAAAACTACTCGATTAATCATCTTTTAGGTCCCTCCCGGTGGAATCAACACTTACTTTTCGTCTACTTTTACGATCATGTGACGCAAGATGTCAGATGAAATCTTAGCCAAACGGTCGAATTCGTTGGCTGCGTCGTTTACATCGGCAGTGAATTCAACCACGTGGTAAGTACCTTCGCGGTAACCGGCGATTTCGTAAGCGAAACGGCGGTTAGCGGCCCAGTCAGCTGACTTAGAAACGTTCGCGCCATTGTCAGTCAAGATACCGTCAAAGCGTTCTACGAGCGCCTTCTTGGCATCAGCTTCCATATCAGGGCGAATAATATAAGTTAATTCGTATGCTGTGGTCATTGATTTTTCCTCCTTTTGGTCTCTGGCAACCGGTTGGTTGCAAGGAGTGCGTGCAGGATCTGCACTCACGTCTATTAAATATACTAAATTTACGCACATTTCGCAAGGGCCTTTCAAACCTTCCACCGTGAGTGCTACTCAGCCCTTACGCTCAATAATACGAAAAAAGCCGGTGAATCCCACCGACTTTTAAAAAAAATTATTATTTTTTGCTGACCTGCCCATTTGCCTGACGGAGTCCAATGCCAGTCAAAGCTGACAACATCGAGAAGATTGGCGACAACAACGCCAAGAAAGTAAAGGGAACAAAGGCCAAAACCGAGACGTGCAAGGTCTGGCTGGCAAAAGCGCCGGCGACACCCCAAGGGACCAGATAATTGGCAATCGCACCCGAATCTTCCATGGCCCGTGACAAAGCCAAGGGTGACAAGCCAAAACGCTTATAGTCTTCTTTAAACAGTTGTCCGGGCAGCATCGTTGACAGGTACTGTTCCCCAACCAAGAAATTAGTCGCAATTCCTGTCAGCAAGGTTGAAAAGACGAGCGAACGCTGCGACTTTAATTTGGAGACCAATGGGTTCATCACCGTCTTCAAAATACCGAGATTCGACAATAAACCACCCAAACCAAGCGCCAGCATAATCAACATGACAGTATCCATCATCGCCACCATCCCCCCACGATTCAAAAGCGCAATTAGGGTTTGGTTATGCGAGCTCGTATGGTAACCGTTAACGACCAGGTTCGACCATTCGTGAAGCGAATGGCCGGAAAGCAGGTAATAAGCAGAACAAACGACCACGTTGATCAAGAGGGCGGGAATGGCCGGTACTTTTTTGATGGCTGTCAGCAAAATCAACAAAATCGGCACCAACGACCAAAGCGTTGGCGTAACCAAAGAGGTCACCGCAGCGGTTTTAACGCTCACGTCCATTGCATGGCCGCCTGTAAAACCAAAAGCAAAAGCTAGGACCAACGTCACCAGCATGGCTGGAATCGTCGTCCACATTAAGTTTTTCAGATGCGCAAACAAATCGGTTTCCGAGACAGCCGCTGCCAAATTCGTCGAATCGGATAAAGGCGACGTTTTATCACCAAAAATGGCCCCGGAAATAATAATTCCAGCCACTAAAGCCGGGTTAAAGCCAAGGGTAATCCCGATGCCCATCAAGGCCACACCGACTGTCGACAAAGTCGTAAAAGCCGAGCCAATCATGGTCCCGACCAAAGCCGAGGTGAGCAATGCCGTTGGCAAGAACCACTGCGGATTAATCAAACGAAAACCAGTCCAGATCATCGTTGGAATAACACCAGTTCCAAGCCAAAGCGCAATCATCGCACCGATTAACAAAAAAAGAAAAAGGGGCGCAATACCCGCCTCAATCCCTTTGATCAAAGCCCCCTGCGATTCTTTAAAGGAAACACCAGAAAGGCGCATCAACAAGACCACCCAGGCAATGGCGGCCAAAAGCGGCGCAATTGGCGCCAAGCCCAAGCCGATAATTCCCCCAGCCAAAATGGCCACGACACCGAGCAACAAAATAGTAGCAAAGCTTCGATTCATTGTTTTCATTATTCATACCATACGACCGAACATTTTCAGTCGTCCATTCCTTTAAGCACGTTTTCGCTTCGTTTTTCTGGCGACCACATACAACCCAAGGTTAACCAAGACCATGCCAGCAAAAACCGAGATAAAAAGACCGGCAAACCAACCGTGGTCGAGCATCACCCCACCATAGACAGGCCCAAGCATCCGACCAAGCGAGATCATCATTCCGACAAAGCCCTGCGCTTGTCCCGAAACTTCTTTTGGCGTGATCTGTGCGACCCAGGCTGGTACTTGAGGTGAAGCTAACATTTCACCAAGCGTCAATAATTCAAAGACCAAAATAATTTCCCAGAAGTGACCGACAAAGAGCATCAAAAGGAAGGATAAGGCAAAAATCAGCCCACCTAAAATCACTGAAATCGCATAATTTCGCTTGTTGGCCCAGTTCGAAATCATTTTTTGGAAAATGATGATCGTCAACCCATTTAGAACCCAAAGGTTGGCGTAGTGCGAAGTGGAGATCCCAATTCGGTGCAAGTAGGTCGCCATCGCGGTCTCCCAGAGCATGTAAGATAAGTACATGATCAACAAGAAACCGGCAATCCAAAAGAGCAACGCGGTCATCTTCAACTTCGGCCGGTGGCCCGTCACTTCTTGTTTGGTTTCTTCTTGCACTTGATCGGCAATCAGGCTATCGTTATCCGCTTCTTCAACTGCTGAGACCGCAGAGGTCTGTGGGGTCGTTTCGACATTGAAAAAGATGGAAACGACAATTCCTAAGACCAAATAAAGCGTGGCAGCAATGAGCATCAACCATGAAAAGCCGTAATCAAAAAGGTAGCCAACCACGAGCGTTCCCAAAACTACCCCGACATTTAAGACAATGTACATGTTATTAAAAATCACCCGGGTATTCTTACTTGAGACCGTTGTCGCATAAGCGTTTAAGAGTGTCGTAATCCCACCAAGGCCAATGGAAGCCGTCCAAATCAAGATGGCAAAAACCGGCCAGCCATTGTAGAAAAAGAGTGTGCCGACCGACAAGAAGGCCACTACGGTAGCCCCTAACAGTGCCGGATAAGGTTTCCATCGATCAAAAAGTTGCCCAGCAACAAAAGACCCCAAGACGTTCATCAAAGCCGCAACTAATAAAACCAAACCAGACATGGTCAGGCTCTGTCCCAAAGACAAGGTCATGTGCAGGGTGGTCACCGGCCAAATCATCGCATGCCCGGTATTGGCGGCTAAGTTGGCCAGCAAAAGCCATTTTTCATTTAATTTCTTCTCTTGCGCTACCGCCATTTTTAGCCCCCTAGGTTATTTTTATTAGTATATCACAGTGATTTTCTCATTTTAAAAAGGAAAAAACTCGCTAAGTTCCATTTTAACAGGCTTCGGAACAAAAGACTTAGAAGATTTTGATCAATGCCAATAGAACAGGAAAGTAACCGTTTTCATTTTTTGACTTTTTCGGTCTTTTCCACTGATTTTTAAGACGTTATCGTTTATAATGAGGGAGATAGAGAAAAAGAAAAAGGGGAATCTTATGGTTGATGAATTAAAAACCTTAGTTACGTTCTTTGGTGCTACTGGTGATTTGGCCAAGCGCCTATTGTACCCATCCGTCTTCAACTTGTACAAGAAGGGCTACTTGAAGGAAAACTTCGCCATTGTTGGTACGTCACGTCAAGAATTGACCGATGAAGAATACCAAGACATGGTTCGCGCATCTGTTGCAGAAGGGCAAGACCAAAGTCAAGTCGGCGGTTTCTTGAACCACTTCTCCTACGTCGCTTCTGACGTAACAGATGCTGCTGGTTACGCAGGTTTGAAAAAAGAAATCGATGCGGCTTCTTCAAAGTTTAACGTTTCAGGCAACCGAATCTTTTACTTAGCCGTTGCTCCCCGTTTCTTTGGCACCATTGCCCAGTACTTGAAGTCCGAAGGACTCATGTCCGATGAGGGCTACAACCGCATCATGATTGAAAAGCCGTTCGGAACGTCATATGAAACGGCAGAACAATTGCAAAACGAATTGACTCAGGCCTTTGACGAAGATCAGGTTTATCGTATCGACCACTTCATGGGTAAGGAAATGGTCATGAACATCGCCCCTCTTCGCTTTGGGAATCCAATGTTGAACACGGCTTGGAACAAAGACTACATTAAAAACGTTCAAGTCACCTTAGCCGAAACGCTTGGTGTCGAAGAACGTGCTGGCTATTATGATACGGCCGGGGCTTTGCTTGACATGATCCAAAACCACACGATGCAGATCATCGGTTGGTTGGCCATGGAAGAACCAAAGGATTTCTCAGATGTTGCCATCCGTGACGCCAAGAACGCGGCTTTCTCGGCCCTTGAAATCTACGACGAAAAGGGTGCCAACCGCTACTTTGTTCGTGGCCAATACGCCGCCAGCCAAACGGTTCAGGATCACGTGGCTTACACGGATGAACCTGACGTTCCAAAGGATTCTAAGACCAATACCTATATCGCTGGTGAGTTGCACTTCAATACTCCTCGCTGGGAAGGCGTTCCTTTCTACATCCGTTCTGGGAAGCGTATGGCCGCAAAGACAACTCGGATTGACGTGGTCTTCAAGGCCGGATCCTTCAAATTTGCTGGCCAACAAGAACCACAAGAAACGGTTCTTTCCATCGTTGTTTCACCTGACGCGCACATCACCATGTCATTGAATGCCAAGGAAGTTTCCGACAACTTTTCAACCCAATTAGTTGATTTGAACTGGGCACCAACGGATAAGCAAAAGGCGGAAACGCCTGCGCCATACGAGCGGATGTTGCACGATGCCATGGACGGCAACGGTTCCAACTTTGCTGATTGGCACGGTGTAGCCACTGCCTGGAAGTTTGTCGATGCTCTCTCAGACGTTTATGCAGCTGACAAGGCACCACTCTTCTCCTACGCATCAGATACAATGGGCCCTAAGGAAGCGGATGAATTGCTCGAAAAGAACGGGGATTCATGGGTCTTCAAGGGCTAAGATAGCAAATGAAAAAGCGACTCACGAAAGTGAGCCGCTTTTTTGTTGTTCTTAGAAAAGATGAGCAACGAAGTCAATGACATGGGCCAGAAAGCCTGAGTCAAGCAACACGTATATACCAATGGCGATATAACAAATTTTCATTAAAATTTCGCCAAAACGGTCAATCATCGAGGTCACAAAACGATTATTGGCTACTGCCTTCAACAAGAAGACAATCAAGAACGTCAGAATCGTGATGTAAGCCAGCGTTTCTGCAAAGGTCAGCCAAGTCTCACCCAGCAAAACCGGCAGGAAGATTGACAGATTGCAGCCGGCACAAACAGACAAATACGTTCCCAAGACCATCCAAAATGGCGACTTACCCTGCACCTCACCCTCGTCATCATCGTCATCGCACAAAGCCAAATAAATCGGAATGAAGCCCAAGACACCAAGCAGCCACTCTGGCAAGAAGGCTTCCAGGATCTGCCCGGCCAGGTAGCTTACAATCATCAAGAGCAGGTTTCCGGCTAGATAACCAAAAAGCACAGCTCGGAACGAATACTTTTTCAGCAAGAAAAGCATCATAATAAAGAAATCGAGGTTAACCGCCAAAAAGGTTAACGTTAAAAGTGACATGTTCATAAGTTCCTCTCATTCAAACATGAATTATTTTTCATTTATTTAATACATGAATAGAATATCATGTTTTGAGAGGAAGTCAATTCGAAAAAAGAAAAAAGCTAGCCCGCAATGGACAGCCTTTATTTCTTACAGTACTTTTTTCATCAAAATATCTCGTTGACGGTCGTCTCCGACTTGAAAAACGTGATCGGAGAAAGGCACAAAGCCCTTCTTTTGATAAACGGCCAAGGCCAAGTCATTATGCTCCCAGACGCCAAGCCAGATCCAACTTTTTCGAGTAGAAAACGCGATTTCTTCAGCTAAAGAAAAGAAGCGAGAACCTAGTCCTTGCCCTTGATAATCTGATAAGAAGTAAATCCGTTCAATCTCCAAAGCATCACTACCCAGTGGTTCGCTTTGGGCTTCATCGCGATTCAACTTCAGATAACCAACCACTTTTTCGGCCACTAAACAAAAATAAAAGTCGCTACCGGCTAGCTCAATTTCAGCTCGCAACTTTTCTGGTGCGTAGTGTTGATCTAAAAAAGCGGCTAAATCCGCTTCGCTGTTGTCTGCAGCAAAAGTTTCAGCAAAGGTTGCCCGACTAATAGCAACAAGCTTAGCCAGATCGCTCAGCCCCACTTTTTTAATCTGTACATCCGTCATTCTTATCCTCCAAATTAAAGGCCGGATCTGCCAACAAGCCCGTTTCGTCATTAAAAGTGCGCAAGAAATCTTTCATGTATTCCGCCCGCTTGTCGCCCTCTTTGCGGCCAGCCGTCGTATTCAACTGAGCGGGTAACTTGAATAATTTTTCATAAAAATGGTTCACCGAAGGATTTGCATTCTGGCGATAGGTTGCCTTGTCCTTTAGTTCGGTGACTGGCAAAACCTTTGGGTCGGCCATCACCCGGCCTTTGGAACCGCCATAGGCAAAAACCCGGGCAATTCCAATGGCGCCCAATGCTTCAATCCGATCGGCATCTTGGACATACTGGCCACGTTTGGATAACTCATGCTGTTTTACTAAATTGGCCGAGTAAGACAGGTTTTGGATCGTGTCCATGACCTCATCAGTCGCCTCTTTGGAAAAGTCGTTTGCACGCAGCAACTTTTCCACTTTTTTGATTTGAGATAAGACATCCGAGACCACTTTGTCATCGATTGTATCATGCAAAAGTCCGCCTGCCCGTAAGATAGCCGTCGTTTCCTTCGTTGCTGGCCCATTATCTTCTTCGTACAAACGAAGGGCCCAATCCGCCACACGTTTGGCATGGTACCAATCGTGTCCGGAGGCATCCCCCGCCAACGTTTGCTTTGAGAATTCTGCGATTGTCAGCATGCTCGACTCCTCTCGTTTTCACCAAAGTTTTAATACAGTTATCTTATTTTAGTACGAAAGCGCCGCTAACACGAGGGGCAAAGCCGAAAAGTTGCATCGGAAACACTCGCTTTGTTCAACTAATTTGGTATACTGCAAGCAACAAAATAAAACGAAAAGGAACGAGTATGTCATTTCTAGAGTTAAAAAACATTCATAAATCCTACCATTTGGGTAGTCAAACCTTTCCTGTTCTCAAGGGAATTAATCTCGCTTTCGACCTTGGTGACTTCGTTTCCATTCTTGGCGAATCAGGTGGTGGAAAATCGACGCTAATGAACATCATTGGCGGATTGGATCGCAACTTTGACGGTTCGGTTACGATAAAGGGCAAGGCGCTCAACCACAAAAATGAAAAAGCGTTAGATACCTACCGACGGGAAACCATTGGTTACATTTACCAATCCTATAACCTCATTTCACACCTGACCGTCTTAGATAACGTCTTAGTTTCGTTGGACATGACCACCTTATCCAAGAAAGCACGCGTTTTGCGTGCCAAGGAATTGTTGGCGCGTGTTGGACTAGCCGGCCAAATCAAGAAATACCCGAACCAGTTATCCGGTGGTCAAAAACAGCGTGTCGCCATTGCCCGCGCCCTAGCCTCTGATCCCAAGGTGATCATTGCCGATGAGCCAACGGGTGCGCTTGATTCCGAAAACACTAAGGAAGTCTTACGCTTATTGAACGAAATCGCTTCCGAAGGCCGCTTAGTCATCACGGTAACCCATTCCGAAGCAGTGGCCAATGCCGGAACACGCATTGTTCGTTTGGCGGATGGGAAAATTGAATCCGACAAACGAATCCGTCAAGCATATGACCGACAAGATAAAGAACACCTATCATCCCGTCCACTTCGCCGTTTGGCTTCTATCAAGACTGCCTTTAAACATTTCCGACACAACCTGGGCACCAACTCCTTGATCATTTTCGGGACGGCCATTGGCTTGTTTTCCGTTATTCTCTTTTCCGGTCTTGGCAACGGCGTTTCCCACTACATCTCTAGTCAGATTACTAAAGTGGCCAATCCACAGGTCATGTCCGTCAGCCGCTACGTCAAAGATTCGGATGACGACAATGCATTAAGCATGAGTACAGACGACACTCCTGCACTATCCACTAACCAGCTCGACCAGTTAAAAAAGCAAAAGCATGTCGCCAAGGTCGAACCCACTTATTCGATTCCGTCAGCCACCGTCAGCTATCAAAACCAAACGGTCAAGATGCGTTACGCGTCAAACTGGACGGCCGCTTCGACTGCGGATGCCATTAAAATTGGGCACGCTCCTAAAAAGGCAGGCGAGGTCGTGATCGATCAAGACGCCATCGCCAAAAAATTGGATAAGGAGCATTACCAGGACTTGATCGGTAAGCAAATCCAATTGGCTTACCAAACAAACAAACCATCTGGTGAAACCGTCACCGTTTCCTTGACGGCCACCATTTCTGGGATCGGCCACAGTGACAGCAAGGGCGCACAGGTCAATGCCGTGAATACGGAGACCCTGCAAAAGGCCATGCAACAAGCTGGTCTTTCAACCGATCCAACGGAAGCCTCTGTTAAGGTGGACACACTGGATCACGTGGAAGAAGTCGCTTCTTCGATTGATAAAGTAAAGGATGGTCACAACCGACTCTACAAGACCTCCACCATCCAAAGCCTGATCAAACAGCTGCAAACCTACGTCAACATTGCCACCTTCGTCCTCTCGATGGTAGCCGCCATTTCTTTGATCGTTTCTGCTTTGATGATCATCGTAACGATGTTTATGTCCGTTTCAAAGCGAACAAAAGAAATCGGTATTTTACGCGCCTTGGGCGAATCCAAGCGTGACATTCGCTGGCTCTTTATCGCTGAGTCATTAATCACCGGTGTCTTGTCCGCGACTGTTGCTACCGTTATCGCATACTTAGCGCAAAGAGGAATTAACGGCGTCCTACGCAATCTTGCCGACTACACGTTCGTCCAGATCACCTTTAGAAACGTCATTACTGCCTTCTTCTTAGCAATCATGATTTCCTTGTTAGCCGCCTTACTGCCTGCAAGACGTGCAGCTAAGTTAAATCCGATCGATGCGCTATCTGCTGAATAAAAGCGCATTAAAAAGTCGCCTAAGGTCATTGCCATCAATGATCTTAAGCGACTTTTTTGTTGTTTAAATGCCTGTTGGCGGAAGCCCCTCTAAATGCATTCGGAAAAAAGGACAATCAAAGTAGCTCGAGAATTCCCGACCATACAAATGGCAGAAAGTCAGTAAAACGAGCAAGTCGGGCATTACAAGCCCAGATTCATACTTTGAAATCGCTGATTGGGATAAATGCAGACTCGCGGCCACTTGCGTTTGTGAATAGCCATGAATCAGGCGCGCTTTTTTTAGGCGATTCGCCACCTCCTCTTGAACGTCTTGGCGGAAGGATGTCTCCATCCACTTGTGATCAAAGTGTTCGATTGTTGCGGGATGTACAAGAACCATTACTCTCCTCCTATCATGGTTACTTGTTTGATTTCCTCCTTCATCTTTTCTGTCGCCTTTATTATACCCAGACATACGGGCTTTTAACAGCAAAAAGGCGAACGGCCGTTCGTTTTATTCCAAACCTTCATGAGTTAAGACAAAGCGAATTAAATTGTATAAAAAAGATCGACTTTTTCAGCCGATCTTTTCTTTTACGATTAGAAATAAACACCCGAAATTGGCAATCCGATCGCCACCAAATACATGGTCCACCCCCACAAGAGAAAGCCAACAATTTCGACCGCTGTTTTCTGCCAAGGAAGATGCCAAAAGAATGGGTGCTTTTTCTTGGCTACCTGATAGACTTGCTCAATGCCAACCCAGACAATGAAGCCCCAAACCATACCGGACCCCTGCGTAATCGTCGCATCGTAGTTGGCCCAGATAATAAAGACGATACTTAAGATGATTGAACCAATCACAAAGGCCGCCTGACTGAAGTCAAGGAAGACCCCACCGCCAATGGACAGGGCCTCCGTCTTTTTGGCCTCCTCCGTTCGAAAAAGCTGTTGAAAACCAATACGAACCAAGGAAGCTAAAATTCCTCCTAAAAAGCCGACCCAAAGGGCGTTAAAAATAATTGTTGCAAGCATGCGGTCACTCCTTTATTTACTCCTTTCATCATATCACTTTTTCTAAAGACAGAAAAAATAGCGTGCACTGACTGCCAAAATGGCTTAGAAAAGCCCGAAACCACCGTCTTTTTGGTATAATAGAGTATTGGATGGCGAAGACAGCCCCCTGTTTTCACCGCATTCGACTTTGAAAAAGAATTCTTTCTTTCAAATAAATGGAGGTTTTTCAGTTGAAAGTCAAACGCGAAAACATGATTGATTACTACACTTTCGGATCAACCGCAGAGCTCTTGCTCTACCTTGGAATCGAACGTGAGACACTCTTCCACCGAGCCAAGCTGCGCGGCATCGACTTGAACGGCACTTATACTGAAGAGGATTTGGCTGCGTTAAAACCCGATAAGAACGCTTATCTAGGCTCTTTAAATGCTGAAACCGAAGCCGAAATTGAAGTGCTGAAGATGAAGCTCCAGCTTTTAGAATCCCAATTGGGATACAAAGATCAACAACTAGAGGATCGCCAGGAACACATCGCTACGTTGAAATCTTCTCTAGAAAAGGCGGAGAGCAACTTAGAAAAGACGCAGACCACAGTCGATCAGCAACAGCACCTTCAGATGGCAACTTTGTCTCAACTGGACAAAGTAACCTCGCGTGTTCAGCGCATCGAAATGGAAGAAGACCAAAAGAAACACTGGTGGTCTTTCAAGAAAAAGAAGTAACTAAAGAAAAGAGCACCCTGAAAGGGTGCTCTTTTTTTACTTAACTTGTCGGCCCATTACTCAACGTATAATCGATGGTGGCCCCATCATAGGTGCCGCCCTTTAATTGGTTGGTCGTCTTCATTAATAAACCATGGTCCTGATCAAAGTTGGCTGTATACCCCAAGAAAGTCCCCTGGCCCGTCGTTTGATATTGGCTACGGCTCATCGACCAAACTGTCGTCGGCGTATCCGATAGGGCGGTTTCATTTCCTTCGTTATCTTTCCAATAATAAGAAACAATTCCTTTTTGATTGTTCTGTTTAATAGCGACCTGGACGGAGGCATCTGATAGACTCTTGTTGGCATTAACCGTAAAGTTCATGGAATCCTCTGCTGAAATAAGCTTTGACCAACCAAAACTGCTTGGCAAATCAGAACTTCCCAAACGAAAAGCACGATCTAATTTAGTACTTGTCAGTGAAATCTTAGGGGTCGCAATGCCAAATTCGATGTATTTGGCTTTCTTAATCGCTTCTTGTGTACTGTATGAATAGATTCGACTCGTATAATTAAAAAAACTCATTCGGCTAATCGCAGCGTTTCCGGCGGCAGCCTCTTCTTTTTTAGCATCCGTTCCATCGTAATTTTTAGAAACAGAAAGGGGGAGTCCTTGGCCATTTAAGAAAACGTAGGATAGTGTGTCATAGACTTGCTGTCCGCCCCGTAAGAGCACGTGAGCCGAATCACTCATACTAATGCCACCACCGGAGCCAAATCCGCCCTGAAAGGTTCGCGTCGTTTTGCTAACATTGTTTAAACTAAGGTCAGCATTGTCTGAGACATTAAAAAGGTTGGTGTATGACGTTCCTAAATTGAACGAACCGCCAATTGTCGCATCGAGCTGCGCCCGATTATCAAGATTAATGGTCCAATTGGCTTGTTCGTTAGAAAAACCAAAAGCATACCCAGAAGATTTCGCGGTATTGGCCGTTCCGTTAATAATAAAGGTGGACTGATCCTCTAAATTCCAAGTCTTTGACCGTACTTTTTCTTGTTCTAAAAACCAGGCCGTACCATAATTCCAATAGAGCTTGGCCTTTTTCTTAACTGTCAGACTGGCATCTAGATCACTTGATTGGTAATGATAGAGCGTTTTTTGATAGGTTGAATTGTTATTGACGGTTGTCGACCCATCATAAATCGCTATGTTATTGGCACCCTGAATCCAGTTCGTATCATCCAAGGTTCCCGTTGCCTTTTTACCAAATGAATTCGTGTCAATGGCTCCCGAGCCATAGTTTTTAGACACTTGTCCCGTGATGTTGAACGTGTTGTTGCCATAAAAGGCAATGGCCCCCTTTCGATTCATGATTGGCGTCCCACCGTTGTCCAAAGCACCATTCATTTCCGTCACGTTTTGATAAACGGTTGTGGCCGCGGCGTCTTTATCCACTTCAAAAAGGCCATAGTTAATACTGTTAATCCAAACGGCGTTTTCAAGCCGAAGAGTAGTTTGCTCACTCACCTTGTCAGAAGAAGTATAGAAACCAGAATGCTTTGCAGCCCCTGCAGACACTGCCGTCCCTTTGGTCGGATTATTGGCATAGCGACCAAAGAAAAGGGTGTGTCCGTTTCCTTTAATCGTCACACTTTTGCCTTCGCTTACTTCTTGCCCCTTATAGGCCGCTTCATCACCAACAATGTCTTGCTTCACATTTAACACAACCGTCGATTGATCCGGTGCATTCTGGTAAGCCGTATACATATCGGCCCAAGAATAGACATTATAGCTGTTCGAATCAGCCGAAACACGCCCTTCTTTCAACAAAAAAAGCGCACACAAAGCAGCTAAAATCATCAATAGCTTTTTCATTGTGCGCCCTCCTTTCAGAACTTATTAGCGAGCGTTGTCTTGATTACTGCGATTTTTAGCAATCGAAACCGGAATGCCTTCCTTCACCATTTGCTTATAGACCTTGTAAGAAACACGACGAGTAATTCGCGTTCCGGCGACCATTTCGATGATATCCACCATCTTCTTGTTTCGACGCCAGAAGAAGATCAGCAGCGCAAGCACTGGTAACAACAAGAGCCACCAAAGCCAGTGATAATCACGAGTCAACGGACTCGATTCTGCCCAGCCGGTCACAGGCAAAACAGCTGAAACGCTGAATTCCTTTTCAAAGTGCCAAGTCAGATTGTTCTTATTGTCGTGAATCGTAATATCAGCGACATAAGTTTTACCAGCCTTCAATGAATCCGTTGGGACTTGATAGGTGAAATTAGACCCATTGGCAATTGATTGGTTATTTTGATTGTATGTCAGCACGTCCTTGTTATCGTCTTTTTGGCGAACGATCACTTTGGAGCTAGCGTTTCCAACATAGCCGGCCTGATCATTTTGCAAATTAATATTCAAAAGACCGGCTTGATTTTTGATCTGATAGGATACCTTTTTCAGTGACAAAGAAGCTTTGGTCACTGCATCCGTATTCGACAACTGAACATAGGCCAAATAATTGAATCGATTGGTATACCCATTCGATGCCCTGTTTCCATTCGTCACTCGTTTTTGAATGTGGATACCGCCCAGCCAAGAACCCGTGATGGCCTTGCTTGGCATGTGAACGGTCGCTGTAATTTCCTTCGTCTCACCAGCTGCGATCGTTGTCGCGCTGTTTTTAACCGTTAACATGTTATTTCCTTGCTGCAAGGCGGGAATAACCGTTTTTTGGGCCTCACCAATCGACTTTTCAGCAATCATTTGCATGTTGCTGCCAGTCTGCGCCTGGGTGGCCATGACATCAAAGGTAGCGGATTGCTTGCTTCGGTTTGATACCTTTAACGTTAAGGTTGTGCTTTCACCTGGATTCAGCTGTAAATCAAACCAGCTGTTGTTCGTATCACGTTGTCGGTCGTTTTTAACAAGCGCAACGTCAAACTGGGAGTCCGTATCGTTTGCCGATACCGCCCGATTCCCATAAAAAATTAACCCAGCCAAAAAGGCTAGGAGGACAGATAATTTTTTCATGTGCCCTTTCCCCTTTCTTAATACCACACAGAAAGAAAAACGGGCAGAAAGTTCTGCCCGACTTCTTTAAGACTGTTGTGGCCCGTTACTTAATGTGTAATCAATCGTTCCGGTATATGTTCCGGCTTTGACATTGTTACCGCTCAACGTCAGCTTGGCGGAAGTCGCTCCTGATTCCAACGTACCCGTTGCATCAGCGTTTCCTTCGACAATCTTTGTCGTCGTTTTGAAGATCGGCGTATCCGTTGATCCCGTAATTTGCCCCTTAGTTGCTTCATCAACCGCTGAGTTCGCCGCCGTGAAGTTAAAGGACTTGGTTTGCAGAGTAGCGCCATTGTTCGTCAAATCGGAGGCATTGGCGGTAACGAAGTAACCCTTGCCAGATCCGGTCAAATCAGTAACCTTCACCGTTCCACCGTTCTTTGATTCAAAAGTGTCATATGACTTGGATAACTTGTGGTTATCAAAGTCAAAGTTCGGTACCTGATTCAAGGTCAAGGCCCCGTCCGTTCCTTCAAACGTAATCTTAGTGTTACCCGTGATCTTTTGAACGTTCTCCGTATCGTTTGTTTCGACCGTATTATCCGCCGCAAATGCTGATACTGGTGCCAAAGCTCCCGCTGTCAACAAAGTTGCGACCGCCAAGTTCAACTTCGTAAAGTTCTTCATATCTTCATCCTCTTTTACAATTGTGTTACAACGGTAATAATTGTAAAACGATGAAGAGAAGTTGTCAAGGCTTCCGTATAATTAAAGCGTACGGTTAAAAGTCCTGTTATAAAGGGGTTTATAAATATAAAAAAGCAGCACTTTTTTAGAAAAAGCACTGCTTTTGATCTTAGCTCAATATGACAAATGTGTCACTTAGGCGAAGTAATGTTGGTTTTCTTTTGCGATATTGTCCTTAACCGTCGTCGAATACCAGAATGGGACGTGAATCTTTCCGACTACATGCTTCTTTGAGACAAAGCCAAAGTAACGAGAATCGTTTGACACCGAACGGTGATCTCCTAAGACGAAGTAAGAATCCTTTGGCACGACCGACTTATTCTGATCATCTTGCTTCCACAAGCCAGTTGATGACAGACTTTGAAGCGACCATGAAGAACCAAAGGATGAAGCCGTTCCGGCATTTTGCTCGTCTGTGCTAATAAAGGACTGATCAACCTTCTTATCATTTACGTAAAGCGTGCCGTCCTTATATTGAACCGTGTCACCAGCAACCGCAATCACGCGCTTAACGTAGTCCTTGTTCCCCGCCTTAATTCGTGGATCTTCTTCGCGAGCGTCAAAGACAACGACATCCCCGCGTTTTAGATTCTGCGTTTTTTGGACAACCACCTTTTGCTGGTCGAGCAGGTTTGGATCCATTGAATCGCCATTAATCGTGACGATATTAATCCAAAAAGTGGTAATGAGTAAGTAGGCAATCACGCCAATCGCGATCGGCACTACCCAATTCCAAATAAATGATAGTACTTTCTTCATGTTTTTAACCTCAATCTAAGCTTACTCGTTTTAACACCTGCTCGCAAGGGCGCGTGTAAAGACAAGCGCGCTAGCGCTATTCACGACCGCACGGTGTTAATCGTCACTTTGTAAATGGCCCGATCCCGCTTACCGGCAGTTTCAAAACGAATGATGCCGTGTGTTTGTTCCAGATTCCAAATCGATTCATTCGTCATCTGCCGCATGGTCAGGTTCAACGGGTTTGGCCCAGGATAAGCCTTTCCCCAATCAATCACTAAATAATCGTCATATGAAAAACAAAGCACGCGGTAATCTAAGACAGGCGCCTCCGGTTCTTTAGCCAGAAAACCTCGTTCATCTTCCCACTCAATGGCCTGCAAGGAGACCCAATAATCGCGTCGAATTAGTTTTAATCGCTCAATCTTCATAATCTTAATTCGTCTTCGGTAATTGTGACAACACTGCTTCTTCTTTTGGAATCGATGGCAGGGCCCCAGCTGACGCCACTGTGATCGATGAGGCGGCGACGGCATAACGGATCGCCCCTTCAATGTTTTCAAAGGAAGGTAAGAGGCGAGACAATAGGGCCCCGATGAAGGTATCACCAGCAGCCGTTGTGTCGATTGCTGTGGTTTTGATGGCAGAAACCATCACCTCTTTGCCGTTTTTAGCTTTGTAGAAAGCCCCCTTGTCGCCAAGCGTGATCAAGACATGTTGTAACCCAAGGTCAAAGAAAAATTCAGCGTTACTTATCAGCGAAGCGCGGTCCGTCACTGGAATATCCGAAATCAAGGCCGCTTCATGTTCATTTGGAATGATCAAATCAGTTTGCTGAAGTAAAGATTTGGGCAATTCTTCTTGATCGGGTACGGGAGCGGGGTTGAGAACGGTTGTTACGCCTGCTTTTTTGGCTTCTTTAAAAGCCGTCAAAGCGGTTTCAAGCGGAATCTCTAATTGTGTCAAGCAAAAATCAGAACCTTGCAGTGCTTCTTTTTGGTCCCAAATATCTTTGGCTGACAGATCCCCGTTAGCGCCTTCATAAACGTAGATGATGTTATCCCCAGTCGCTTTTGAAACCGTGATGTAGGCCTGACCCGTTTGGAATTTGTCCGAGTGTAAAACATAAGCCAAATTCAGGTTTTCTTCCTTTACTTGTGCGCTTAAATCAAAATCCGCACCGACCTTGGTAATAAAATTCGCCTTGGCGCCAGAACGAGCGACGGCGACTGCTTGATTTAGGCCCTTTCCGCCCATGACCTCTTCTTGGTGCTGGGCGATTGATAAAGTTTCCCCCGACTGAGCCAAACGAGGCACACGGGTCACGCGGTCCAGGTTGGTGGAACCGACAATCGTTACTTGCTTTTTCATAGTCATCCTTTTTTCGTCTGACAACGTTACTATCACCCTTTATTTTACTAAAAATAGCCGACTTTGACAGTAAAAATGAGCAAAGTCATCGAAGGAAGCCCATACTGTCTGCTATAATAGAAGTTAGTGACTGACTTTTTAATGGAGGATTTATCATGAATGACCATAAAGTAAAAGCTGCTCAAATGGCCGTTGATTTGATCCCTAATCAGGCCATCGTGGGCCTGGGATCCGGTTCGACCGCTTCCATTTTTATTGATCTCTTGGCCAAAAAAGCCCACGAAGAATCCATGGATATTACCTGCGTGGCCACTTCTGGTCAAACGCAGCAGTTAGCGCTTGGCTTTGGTCTAAAGGTGGTCGACATCGACGCCGTTGACCGCATCGACGTCACGGTCGACGGAGCCGACGAAGTCGAACCCGACCTAAACGGCATTAAGGGCGGCGGGGCCGCCCTCCTTTTCGAAAAGATCGTGGCGATGAACTCGCAGAAAAACATTTGGGTGGTTGATTCATCCAAGCGCCACCCCCGTCTTGGTTCCTACAAACTGCCCGTCGAGGTGGTTAAGTTTGGCGTGCACCACGTTTACAACTATCTGAAAGAACAGGATCTAAAGCCAGTCTACCGTCAACAAGAAGACGGTAATTATTTGACAACCGATTCCGGCAATTACATCATCGACATCGATATTGCTCGGGTCGACGACTTGGCTGGCTTAGCTGATGATTTGAAGTCACTCACGGGCGTGGTTGAGCACGGACTCTTCATCGACGTCTGCGATGTCTTGCTGGTTGGTAATACGGGCGAGGCAATCTATCGGGAAAATTAATTCCTTTTCGTCATATTTTGCTTCTATAAGAAGTGCGATCATTTATTTATGGATTCTTAGAAGGCGGTTTTAACACCTCCCTTCCACCCATCGCCGGTCAGCGATGGGTTTTTTATTTGCCAAAATTCTTAGGGCCTTTCTCCCTTGAAAATCACCCCTCAGAAGCCTATCATAAAGCTATATTATTGCGTTTAGAACTCGTCTTGATTGGAGTATTTTGGCATGAATTCCACGACTACACAGTCTGCCCTTAACGACACGGAGCACCCTGAGCGTTTGCATCAGCACATGGCCGTTCGCTGGGAAAAGGTTATCGAAAAAGAAGTTCGGCCCGCTCGACAGTCAGCACTGCCAGTCCGCGCCTCGATTGTCGGTCGCGTCGGCATTCAGTTGTTGTCGACTGGAACCGGGGCTTGGCGCGTTCGGTCGGCCATGAACAAGGTCGCCCGCGCGCTGCAATTGACGATTTCTGCTGACATCGGTTTCACAGCCATTACGGTGACTTGCTTCGACGGGGCCGATTCCTTCACCGAATCGCTTTCCCTAGCCGCAACCGGCGTGAACACCCACAAAATGACCTTGATCGAAGACTTCGTCGATCAATTCGCGGTGAAGTATGCTGACCAGAAGCCGCAACTCGCGCACCAAGAACTAGACAAGATTCAAAAACGCCCCGGCAACTACGGCCCATTTCGTGCTGGCCTTGCCGGTGGTCTCGCCTGCTGCGGCTTTATCTTTTTACTCGGTGGCGGGCCGGTCGAGATGTTCGACTGCTTTATCGGTGCCTTTTTTGGACAATTCACGAGAAAACGTCTTGGACAAAAACACTGGAACGCCGTTGCAACGACCGTTCTCGGCGTGGCCGCAGCCTGCTTGGCCTACGTGCTGACCTTGTTCTTACTGCACTCGCTTCTCCCACTCTCTTCGGCCCACGAAGCCGGCTATATCGGGGCCATGCTCTTCGTTATTCCAGGCTTTCCTTTCATCACATCAATCTTGGATTTGTCTAAAAACGACATGCGCTCTGGGCTGGAACGGCTGGCTTTTGCACTGATGATTATCTTCTCTGCAACTCTGGTTGGTTGGCTTTTAGCCATGCTCTTCGGGCTGCGTCCACAAAACTTTTTACCACAGGGTCTGAGCCTGTATCCATTGATTGCCTGCCGCCTCCTGGCATCCTTTGCCGGCGTCTTCGGCTTTTCTTTGATGTTTAACTCGAAGCTCAAATTAGCAACAACGGCTGGAATAATTGGCGCAATTGCCAACACAACCCGTCTCGAGCTGGTTGACCTCTCACAGCTGCCTCCTGCAGCCGCAGCCTTCATCGGGGCTTTGATTGCAGGTTTGGCCGCTTCTTTCATCAACCGGTACACGACCTTCCCACGAATTTCTCTGACGGTGCCCGCCATCGTTATCATGGTTCCGGGACTATACATCTACCGTGGTGTCTACAACCTCGGTCTGAACAATATCGGTGTCGGCGCCACTTGGTTGATCAAGGCCGCCCTCATCATGATTTTCCTGCCATTTGGCCTCTATGTCGCCCGCTTTATTATGGATAAGGATTGGCGTAAGGTGGATTAAGCATTCCAAAAAAATCCGCTCGAACTCATCTAGCAGTTCGAACGGATTTTTATTTGCCCGCACAAAAAAAGAACCGCCAAAAGGCGATTCTTTTTCAAGTGAGCTAAGCGTAGCTCTTAGTACTTTGGTTCCCACTTCAAGGCTTCGATAGCTGACTTCACGTCAGAAATCTTTTCCTTCGTGATGCCTTGGTCAACAGCTGATTGCGCAACTGCGATGGCAACATCTTCAGAGAACTTCGTCAATTGTGAGACAGGAGGCAAAACAGCGGCACCTGGCTTCGTTCCGTCAACCAAACCACCCAATGAGTGAGCAGCGGCTGAGATCATTTCATCGTTCAAGACCTTAGCCGTTGAAGCGATCGTTCCAAGTCCAAGACCTGGGTAAACCAAGGCGTTGTTGGCTTGACCGATGTTGTACGTAACACCCTTGTATTCGATTGGGTCAACAGGGATACCGTTGGCAACCAATGCCTTACCGTCAGTCCATTCAAGCAAGTCCTTCGCCGTTGCTTCAACCAACTTCGTTGGGTTAGACAATGGGAAGATGATTGGGCGTTCTACGTGAGAAGCCATTTCTTGAACGATTTCCTTGGTGAAGGCACCAGGAACAGTTGACGTACCAACCAAGATCGTTGGGTGGATTTCCTTAACAACTGACATCAAGTCCTTCAACTGGTCAGCGTTAGCGAATTCTGAACGCTTACGAGCAAATGGTGCTTGTTCTGGCGTCAAGTCGTCCATGTCGTCGAAGAGCAAACCTTGCTTATCGACCAAGTAGATGTGTGACTTAGCTTCTTCTTCTGACAAACCTTCTTGCAACATTTCGTCGTAGATACGAGCAGCAATACCAGAACCGGCTGAACCTGCACCGAATGACAAGTAAGTCTGTTCGGACAACTTTTCACCAGTGATGTTCATGGCACCCAATGCAGCGGCCAACGTGATGATTCCAGTTCCTTGGATGTCATCGTTGAAGGTCGTGATGTCGTTCTTGTACTTGTTCAAGATCTTGGCACCGTTTTGACGGGCAAAGTCTTCCCAGTGCAAGTACAAGTTAGGGAAAGTCTTTTCTGCAGCTTGTACGAAGTCGTCAACGAACTTGTCGTACTTTTCGCCGCGAACACGTTCGTGACGGTTACCCAAGTAGTTAGGGTTTTCCAACAATTCCTTGTTGTTCGTTCCGTTGTCCAAGACAACTGGCAATACGTCGGCTGGGTTAACACCAGCAGCGGCCGTATAAACCATCAACTTACCAACAGCGATGTCAACACCGTTAACACCCCAGTCACCGATACCCAAGATACCTTCGGCATCCGTCACAACGATCAACTTGATGTCACGGCCGTTAGCGGCGTTCTTCAAGCTCGTTTCGAAGTCTTCATCGTTATCGATTGAGAAGTAAACCGCGTTTTGTGGATCGACAAACAAATCAGAGTAGTTTTCGATCGTGTCAGCGATAACTGGATCGTAGACGATTGGCATGAATTCAACCACGTGTTGTGAGAACATGTAGTAGAACAACGTGTGGTTCGTGTTGAAGATTTCCATCAAGAACAAGCGCTTTTCCAAGTCAGATGGCTTTGACTGGAATTGTGCGTACGTTTGTGCTTCTTGTTCTTCCAAAGTTTGCACGCGTGGAGGCAAAAGTCCGGCTACGCCGAGTTCCTTTCGTTCTTCCATCGTGAACCCTGTCCCCTTGTTCAAGAAGGGGTTGTTCAAAATCTCGATTGGTGTGGTCATGTGAGATGAACTCCTTTTTCTGTCTACTTTAGGTCTTTTAACGACCTAAGTTTATGGGAATAGTTTACGCTCATCTGCTTATTCCGTCAAATAGAACGACTCTGTTTTCCAAGACACTTTTCTTGATTTGTCGCTTTTTAAGGGCTTTTTTCTGATATACTTTAGATACTTTTTAACTGAATTTTGTTCAATATTTTACTTTGTGAAAGGAACTGTCGATGCGAATTCAAGATCTAGCTTATTATATGGCCCTTGCTGATTTAGGGTCTTTTTCACAAGTCTCAAAAAAGTTTAAAATTTCTCAGCCGACCGTTTCTTTGGCCATCAAACGCCTCGAAAAAGAACTTAAAACGGAACTCATTTGGCGCGATCCGAGCCGACAACAGCTCACACTCACCCACTCAGGACGCATTTTACAAAAGCACGCCGCCGTCATTTTACAAGAAATGGCACTGGCCGAAACGGAAATCATCAAAGAGGCCAATCAGAAATTCGTGCTTGGGCTAACGGATCTGGTTGAATTTGCCTACTTTCCGGCCGTTAAAGAACACCTGTCAGACCACTTTTTAATCCACCTCCAAAAACGATTGGTTCACTCCGACGAAGCCTTATCGCAAATTCAAAAGGGCGACTTGGATGCCGCCTTTATCACTGGTGATCTTTCAGAAGACAGTAATTTAATAGAAGAAAAGTTAACGATTTTAGATATTCCCCATCCTGCACTGCATTTATACAATGAAAAAAACCTACCGCCCTTCCGCCTTTCCTTTGTTTATTTGAAGGATCGGTTGGATGACTCTGATCTATCGGCTATCTTGACAGAATTGCAGCATGCCATTTGGCGTTCCTCTAAAGAGGACTTTACCCTTATAAAGAAAACTGAGGACGACCCTAAGGTTTGACTATAAGTTCACCTGCCCGCTATGCTTAAAATGTACAAAACATGTTATAGCGAAAGGATTCTCATGAAAAGAACCAAGATTTTAGTTGGTATCATGTCCGTTTTTCTATTGGTCATTTTATCAATCGCCCTCTGGCCAAAACATTCCGATCAGAAAAAAGAGGATGGTCAATTAACCATTGTGGCCTCAACCAACGTTTATGCTGAATTAGCTTCGACCGTTGCTGGTGATCATGCTAATGTCTCAGCCATTATTTCAAAGCAGTCCGTTTCACCAGAAGACTTCGAACCCACTAACCAGGTGGCAAAGGAAGTCTCCAAAGCAGACATTGCCTTTGGGAACGGCCTAGGCTATGATGCCTGGTTAAATAAGCTGACCCGTTCTTCGAAGAAGACACAACTGATACTGGTCTCTCAACTGTTGAAAAAAAGCGACAAGGATAACCCGCACTTGTGGAACGACCCTGAAAACATGGTGCAGGCTGCTCAGCAGCTAGCCGATCAATTATCTAAAAAAGATCCCGATCACAAAGCTGATTATCAGAAAAACGCCGCAGCCTACAAAGAAAAATTAACACCAGTGACCGAAAAGGTTGCCGCACTCAAAAGCCAATTGAATGGGCGCGTGGCCTTTGAGACGGAATCTGTTTACGAATACATGCTCCATGACTTGGGATTGACCATCACCGGTGATGCATTTGCCGAAGCCGTTGGCGAAGAAAGTGATCCAGCGCCTTCAGTAATGAAAAAGATTCAAGAACAAATGAAAAACCATGAGATTGATCTGGTCGTACAAAATACACAGACTTCCGGAGGTGATGTGGCCAAACTGATCAAGTTAGCCAAGCAAGAAAACCTACCAATTGTAAAGGTCACCGAAACATCGCCAGACAAGACCTCTTACGTCGATTGGAAATTATCGGAATTGAATCAAATTGAAAAGTACATCGCTTCATAAACTGAAAAAAGACAGCCGCTCGGCTGTCTTTTTTCGTTTATTTAACTTTTTTCAATCGTAATTTGACCATCGACCAATTGATAGATTCGATCGGCTTTTTCCCGGAGGCGCAGATCATGGGTCACGATTACCACCGCTTTTTCAGCCTTTTCGGCAATGTCTTTGAAAAGCTGCCCCACCTCTGCTACACGCTCCGAATCTAGGGCTGCCGTCGGTTCGTCTGCTAGGATAAAGTCCGGATTAGCATAGAGTGCCCGCGCGATAGCGGCGCGCTGACTTTGTCCACCTGAAAGTTCGCCCGGAAATTTATGACGCAGCTTGTCAATGCCCAAGCGGTCAATGTAACCTTGGAAAGTCTGTTTGTCTATTTGACCAGTCTTTTTCACTTTATCCACCAGTGTAAACTGATCGTTAACCGTTAGATAGGGAACAAGACTATAGGACTGAAGAACAAAACCAATGTGGTCAAGCCGAAAAGCATCCGCTGCTTTTCCTTTCTTACCATCAAAGCGCTCCCCATTAATCCAAACTTCCCCACTCGTTGGCTGTTGTAAACCGCCTAAGATGGTCAGTAAAGTTGACTTTCCCGAACCAGAAGGGCCCAAAATTAGCGTTACTTCACCTGAACGAGCTTCAAAATTCACCTCTTTTAGCGCCTGGACCTGATTACTTTTGGCGCCAAAAATTTTATTTACTTTTTTTAATTCAAGCTTTTGCATCTTACCCTCCAATGACCGAAATCGGATCGATCTTTGCAATGATGCGCATCGGAATGATTGCCCCAAAAAGACCGGTTAAGACCAGTAAAATAGCCGAAACACTCATCAGCTTTGGATCGAATTGCATGGGCACGGCCATCGGGACAACCATCCCCGTGAGCGCTGCCAAAAAAGTTCCAAGGCCAACGGCAATCAGCATGATCAACATCGTTTGCGCCAAAGTATTCTTTAGCAGATAACTCGTGGGAATACCTTGCGCACGCAAGACGGCCAGATTTTCAATTTTTTGCATGGTCAAAATGTATAGGAAAATCGCCACGATAACAATCGAGATCACGACCAAAAAACCAATCATGAAAGCAAAAGTCATGTTTTGCGCCGAATAGCCGGGCATCTTATTAAAAAGTTCGTTCTTATTTAAAATTTGTTCGTTACTCTTTTCAGCATGCTGATTTTCTTGACTGATCAGTCCGGAGCCAACAAATTCACTGTTTACCCCTTTGATAGCGGCCCAATCGGACAGATCCCCATAAACCACCGGTGACATATTGTAAAAGGCTGCCTTGGCGAAACCAACAACTCGGTAATGGTCTGTAAACATCCCCATTTTGACTTCTTGATTAAGTTTAAACCCAGCACGTCGCAATGCATCTGACAAAACGATTTCATGGTCACCCCTGTTTAGCCGACCCTCTGTCAATTGAATTGTTTGCCTAATGGTTGCCCCTTTTTGCAAGCCGACAAAGGTAGCCGCCTGTCTTGCATCACCGACTTTCAAAATCCCTTGAGCCAGCCCAACACGATCCGTCTTGTTCTGTTTTGATTGAACAGGTAAATCCTTTGCCGTCAACATTGACTGGGCCAAGTTACCATTGGCATCCTTTGACATCATAATCGATTGACTTTGCCAACTGTTCACTGCTGCAGTATTTTGTCCAGACAGCCCCTGCGCTAAAGCAGAGAGCATGAAAATCAAGTAAGCCACCAACAAAACGACGCCAATTACAAGGCCATACCGTAGCTTTTCTTTTTTCATTTCTTTTAATGCTAAAAACATCGTTAACTCCTTTTACTCCATGCTTCCAATGCGGATAACCGGTCTAAAATCATCTTCCGATTCTCTGGATTTAAAAAATAACGCCGAATTAACTCGTGGACCGAAACGGAAACCAGCCATTCGTCTAATGCTTGATCTTCCAAAAGAGAGCCCTTGGCCTCGCCGTGCACTTCCAAAATGATTTCATTGACCGTGTAGTAATGTTTCAAAAATGCCCGGTCAGGATTAGTGGTCATTGTTTCGAGGAATTGACGCGCAGCAACGAAAGGATTTTGTCCCTCCAATTGTCGGTGAATTCGCTGCAAAACCTGCGCTAAAACATAGGCGTAAGCATCCCTTGGACTATCAAAGTACGTATAAAAAGACCCCCTTGAAATGTTGGTAGCTAAAACCAAGTCCTTAACCGAAACTGTTAGCAAGTCCTTTTCGGAAAAAACCTGGTAAAAATCCTGGGTAATCTGCTTTCGCTTATCCTTTTTTAATTTGTAAAATAAGTCCTTAATCATTCTTTTTCCCTCGTTGACACGGTGTCATTACAACCCCTAGTATACTCGATATTGACACTGTGTCAATTTTAATCAAAAAGAAAAAGTAGCGGTCATCGCTACTTTTTTTGCAAACGCCTTACGCCTTTGCCTGCAAAATGGCCTGGGCCCTCTGCAGCTCCTTTTCGACGTTTTTCATCGCCGTTCCACCAAATGAGGTCCGGGCGTTAACCGCTGTTTCTGGCTTAAGCACCTGATAAACCTCCTCGTCGATTAACTCCGAGGCCTTTTGCAATTCCTCTAAGGGCATGTCTTCAAGGGGGAGACCCGCCTCAATTCCTTGATAAACGAGCGAGCCAACCACGGCATGCGCTTGACGGAAGGGCATCCCTTTTTTGACCAAGTAATCGGCGAGTTCCGTGGCGTTTGAATAGTCGCCCTTCAAAGCGGCCCGCATGTTGCCCTTCTTAACCGTCATGGTGGCAATCATCCCCGTAAAGACTTGAAGCACGTTCATGATGGTCTCAAAACTATCAAAGACCCCGGCCTTGTCTTCCTGCATATCCTTATTGTAGGCCAAGGGCAGCCCCTTCATCACGGTCAACAAGCCCATTAGATGACCATAAACACCACCAGTCTTTCCCCGGCTTAGTTCAGCAAAGTCCGCGTTTTTCTTCTGTGGCATAATCGAGGAACCGGTCGAAAAACTATCCGAAAGCTCCAAATAGTTGAATTCAAAAGAGGTCCAAAGAATCATTTCCTCCGCCATCCGGGAAAGATGGGCCATCAAGATGGCGGCATTGGCGAGAAATTCCAGGGCAAAGTCACGGTCGGAAACGGCATCGAGACTGTTATGGTAAAGCTGACCGAAGCCCAGCTCGTCAGCCACAAAAGAGCGGTCGATTGGAAAAGTCGTGCCGGCGAGGGCGGCAGCTCCTAGTGGCATCAAATCGGTATGTTTTTCATTAAAGGTAAAGCGCTCGTAATCCCGTTCCAGCATGTCAAAATAGGCCAGGAGGTAGTGCCCATATGAGATGGGTTGGGCATGTTGCAGGTGAGTATAACCCGGCATCAGCGTCTCCACGTTGTCTTCTGCCAAGTTCACCAGCGCTTCTTGAAGCCCTTGAATCTTTTCTTTGACGGCAGGTAAGCGGTGTTTCAGCCAAAGATGAAAATCGGTGGCTACCTGATCATTTCGAGAACGGGCAGTGTGCAGTTTACCGGCCACTGGGCCAATCAGTTCCGTCAACTTAGCCTCAATATTAAGGTGGATATCTTCGTTTTTGACGGAAACTTCAAAGGTCTGCGCCAGAATTTCTTCTCGAATTTCGTTCAAACCAGCTATGATTTGTTCCAACTCTTCTTCCGTCAAAATCCCTTGCTTGGCTAGCATCGTTGCATGGGCGATTGACCCTTCAATGTCCTCTGCTGCCAGTTGATAATCAAGGTGGATGGAAGCACCAAAGTCATCCACCCAATCCGCTGCTTGGCCGTGAAAACGGCCACCCCAAAGTTTATTCGACATGTTTTCCCCAATTCTTTTCCTACTTGTTACTGTGCGTATGGTTGACCTGTTCAAAGACCGTTGTTGGTAAGGACCAAAGCTTAATAAAGCCGGCTGCCGCCACTTGATCAAAGGAATCGGCGTCCGTATAAGTGGCCAAGTTTTCGTCATAGAGCGAATTCTTTTCAGATTGACGAGCGATAGCCGTCACCTGCCCCTTAAAGAGCTTGACTTTGACCGTTCCGTTAACCACTTCCTGGCTCTTTTTGATAAAGGCCATGGAAACGTCAAAAAGTGGTGAAAAATATAAGCCGTTATAGAGCAATTCCGTCACTTTTTGTTCAATAGTTGGCTTAAAGTGCGCCAAATCCCGTTCCAAAGTCAAGTCTTCCAAGTCCTTATGGGCCGTCATGATGACCGCTGCTGCCGGTGCTTCATAAATTTCACGGGATTTGATGCCAACCAAGCGGTTCTCAATCTTATCAATACGGCCAATCCCATGCTGACCAGCAAGGAGGTTCAGACTTTCGATAATCGTTACTAAGGATTTCTTTTGGCCATTTATGGCAACCGGTAGTCCCTTTTCAAAAGTCAATGTCAGCACATCAGCTTGGTCTGGCGTTTCTTCGACTGCCGTTGTCAAAGCAAAGGCATCGGCTGGCGCCACGTTCCATGGGTTCTCAAGAATCCCGGCCTCATTGGCACGGCCCCAGAGGTTATCGTCAATCGAATAGGGCGAGGCTTTGCCGATTGGCACAGGGACACCATGCTCCTTTGCGTACTCGATTTCTTCCTCACGCGACCAGTGAAAGTCACGGATTGGCGCTTCGATGGCTAAGCTTGGGTCCAGCGCATGAATGGCCGTTTCAAAACGGACTTGATCATTTCCCTTCCCAGTCGACCCGTGGGCGATGGCCTTTGCGCCAGTCTGATGGGCGACTTCCACCAGCTTCTTAATGATTAACGGACGGGACAAGGCTGATACCAAGGGGTACTTTCCTTCGTAAAGGGCGTTTGCCTGAATGACTGGACCAACAAAGTCCTTGGCAAATTCTTCCTTGCCATCAATGACGTAGGATTCCACCGCGCCAACCTGCAGGGCCTTTTGTTGAATTTCGTCTAAGTTCTTACCTGCCTGACCAACATCCAAAACGGCCGCCACCACGGCATAACCCTTTTCCTTCAACCAGGGAATGGCAACGGATGTATCTAAACCACCTGAATAAGCGAGTACAATTTTCTTCATGATTTCCTCCAATTGGTTAATCCATTAATACTTGTTCGATAAAATGCTTTGTTTTTTCTTCCTTTGGGTGACTAAAGAGTCCCTCTGCATCGTTTTCTTCGACAATTTGCCCATCCGCCATGAACCAAATCTTATCGGCCACTTGCTTGGCGAAATGCATTTCGTGCGTCACAATCACCATCGTCATCTTTTCACTGGCGAGTTGCTGAATGACTTTGAGTACTTCACCAACGTTTTCGGGATCCAAAGCCGAGGTTGGTTCATCAAAGAAGAGCACCTTTGGCTGCATGGCAAGGGCCCGAGCAATGGCTACCCGTTGCTTTTGGCCGCCGGACAGGGAATCCGGGTAGGCCTCGGCCTTCTCCGCCATCCCCACTTGCTTCAAGTAGTGCATGGCCTCCTGGTTCGCCTGTTCGTCAGACAACTTTTTCACCCGGCGTGGCCCGAGGGTCACATTCTCTATGACCGTGTGATTGGGAAAGAGGTTGAAGCTCTGGAAAACCATGCCGATTTTTTCGCCCAAATGGTTCAGTGATTGCTTCTTCGCCTTCGTCAGGTCCTGTCCTTCGAAGATGACCGAACCGGAACTTGGCGCGGCCAATTGATTAACGGCACGTAGCAAGGTTGACTTGCCAGAACCAGACGGTCCGATAATGGCCAGTACCTGGCCCTCGTCAATTTCTCCGTTGATTCCTTTCAAAACCTGATTCCCATTAAATTCCTTGGTAATGTCTTTTAATTCAATTGCGGCTTTAGTCATGGTTCATTTTCCTTTCAAAGTGGTTGAGCAAGCGGGTCAGCGTGAAGGTCATCAGGAAGTAAATCACCATGACCACTACGATTGGCGCCACTGCCCGATACGTATCGGCCCGGACAACGTTCAATTGGTAAATCAAGTCGGAGACCCCGATGATTGAAACGATGGAACTTTCCTTCACGACCGAAATAAATTCGTTACCAAGTGACGGCCAGATGTTTTTGAAGGCCTGTGGCAAAACAACAAAGCGCATGGTGTCGACCTTGTTCAAGCCAATGCTTTGCGCGGCCTCTTTTTGCCCCTTGTCCAAACTATTGATTCCCCCACGAATGATTTCGGCAACATAAGCAGCTGAGTTCAAGGCAACGGCAATGATTCCTGCTAAGAGAGCTGGTAAGTTGACGATGGCACCAAGTCCAAAGTAGACCAGTAATACCTGGACCATCATTGGTGTCCCCCGAACAATTTCAATGTAGGCAGTGGCCGGCCAGGAAAGCAACTTCCAGGCCGATAGCTTCATCAAAACTAAGAGAATCCCGAGCAGAATTCCAAAGACAACGGCCACAACGGCAATCAACGTGGTGTTCAAGAAACCGTTGTAGAAGTACTTCCAGTAATGCATCATGGACGTATCTTTGGTGTTGCCCTTCATGTACTTTGCGGCCGTTTTCAAGTAATCGTCGGTCAAGTGCTGCTTTTGAATCTTAGCAATACTCTTATTCACAGCAGCGGCTAATGAATCAGATCCTTTGGCAAAGGCAACGGCGGCCCCGGTCTCGTTCTTATCCAGCGTGTAGCCGGCGTTAATCATGGCCAAATCCTTGTTGTTTTCAACATAGGTAGCGGCAACTGGCGTTTCAACCCCAACGGCGTCG
Source organism: Fructobacillus papyriferae (assembly GCF_018437225.1). Lineage (GTDB taxonomy): Bacteria > Bacillota > Bacilli > Lactobacillales > Lactobacillaceae > Fructobacillus > Fructobacillus papyriferae. The sequence continues at coordinate 14,271 of NZ_JAAMFI010000003.1, read as the reverse complement.
AGCTTGCCGGACTTCAAGGAAAAGACCAGGTTGGGCGTCTTTTCCATACTTGATAGCGTGCTGTCACTGAAGTACTTCTTTGAGAGGGTCTGTTGTAGGGAACCCGTTTGGGTTCCAATCTTTGCCCCGTGCAGGGCCTTGGCACTCTTATACTTCTTAAGATCTTTCTTTTGAATCAAGAAGGACTGGCCACCGTTATAGTAGATATCCGAAAAGTCCACCGATTGCCGACGTTCGTCTGTTGGGTTGACTCCGGTAATCGCCATGTCGACTTTACCGGTTTGAACCGCTACCAAAGTCGACCCAAAATCCATGTTCATGATTTTAAGCTTCACCCCAAGGTCCTTAGCAATTTGCTTGGCCACTTCAATATCCATCCCCACATCCTCGGACTTACCATTAATGGTTGCCCGGAACTCAAAGGGTGGGTAGTCCGGTGAAGTCGCCACCGTCAAAACACCCGCCTCTTTAATCTTTTGCAAGCTGTTATCATCGGCTGACGCCGTTGTTCCCATGCCAGCAAATAGCATCATGAAGGGCACTAGCAAAATGGCTAGTATGCTTTCAATCTTTGTCTTTCCCATTTTCCTTTTCTCCTCTGTTTTATTGGGCGTAAACAATAAAAAAACGCCCTTTAGTCATTTGACTAAAGGACGTTTGCACGCGGTACCACCTTGATTGTGCCCAAAAAGAACACCTCTCATTATTCGATCAAAACTACTAATCGTCAGCTCTATAATGGGAGCACCCAGCATGGTTTACTTCGCATGCACCATGAGGCGACGTTCATCAACCCTCACCCTGTGTTTCACACTAACCAACACTTCACTGACCGGTAAGAAGAAGACTACTACTTCCTCAACAACGTTTTTTATTATTAACTTGTTCATAACTATAACAGGTTATTTTCATAATGCAACAATTTTATGAGAAAAAATTTAATTTATCATTCAAAACCCTGATTAAATCATGTCCAGATGCGTCTGGCCAGCTTTAATCCAGTTCATTTTACGCATTGCCCAGTAGGTAAAAAATGAGATAACAACTGGGATGATAACGGCAACACCCATGTAGGCGGCAAAGGAAGCAACGGACTTTCCAAAGAGGGCCAGCGGAACGATGAAGGAGTTAAAGCCGATTCCAGCCATGGTAAATGGCACGGTGATGTGGAAAACCATGGTAGCAATTGGGGCAGCAATGGCAGCGCCAATCATTGGTGGAATCAGAATCATGGGGTTCTTAATCACGTTCGGGAATTGAATCTTTGGTGTCACGATTCCTTGGGCGATCGTTGCGCCAATCTTGTTTTCCTGCCATGACATGGCGGGGTATGAAACAAAGACAGCAGTCGTTCCAACCAGGATAGCCCCGGCCGCATCGGCAGAGGTAATCCCCGTGGCACCAATGGCAACGGCCAGGGCAGCGGCAGAAGCGGGTGTCATCGTCATGGCACCGAAAGCCATGGCAACAACGGCCGTTCCAATGATGGGGTTAACCGCAACCATTGAAGCAATCCCATGGCCAACCCAAACCAGGAATGGTGTCGTCACAATGGCCAGATAATAGCCAGCCACTGTTCCGACGATCGTCGTGGCCGCCGGCACGATGATCATATCAAGTGGTGTCTTACCAGACAGCCACTTGCCAAACAAAACGGCCACAATCCCGGCCAGCACAGCTGAAATTGGCTGACCAGTCGTCATCACGGCGGAGCCTGCAACCTGTGCTGATGAAAAGCCCGTCATGGTCTTTAAAACCATTGGCGTCGTCGTGAAGAAGACAGCGTTAGCCCCGACCGTTGAAGCAGCCATCGCTGAAAACATCACCATCGTGTTGGTCTTCATTTGAGAAGCAATGGCCGCCCCAAAGGCGGCTGGCAGGATGACTTTGGTCACCGCCCCCATCTGCACCATTGGCCCCCAGTGGATGAAACCAGCAATCGTTTGCAGTAAAAGGCCCATGCCAAGCGTCACCAAGATGGCGTTTGAAACGGCGGCTGAAACGTTGTAAACGTATTCTTTTACCGTTGATTGGCCCTTTTCCTGCTTTTTTATGGCTTGTTCGGACTGTTCAAAGTCCTTAATGTTTTCTTCTTTTTTCCCGTTAGCGGCCATCGCCGCCTGATTTCCTGACATATCCATCTTCTTTTTCCTTTCAAATCAAACAAAAAAGTCCCGGTAGTACGTAAACGTAACTACCGGGACCAGCATTGGTGAGCAGTTACTAGGCGTCGACACCCTAGTAACTGATCCATACAAAAATCAACTCACTAGGATGTCCATAGCAAGCTCAACAACAAGGCAAATTCAGATGACTTAAATGAAGCAGTATTCTTTGATTGAGAGATAAACATAGCGTCATCCTCCTTTCCTGGTGTTTTATGATAAATTTATTATAACATGAGATTTTGATTAAACAAGAGGAAAACAAAAAAAGTTGGTCCAAACCAACTTTTTTCTTTAAAAGAGTCCTTTAATCCGGCCCTTTTCATCGATATCAATATCCATGGCTGCCGGATGCTTTGGTAACCCTGGCATCGTCAAAACATTACCGGTTAGAGCAACCAAAAAGCCTGCGCCCAACTTTGGCACCAACTCACGAACATGGACCGTAAAGTTTTTTGGCGCCCCCAGTTTTTTCGCATCATCTGATAAGGAATACTGGGTCTTGGCCATGACAATTGGGAGCTTGTCCCAGCCATTTTTAGAAAAGATCGCTAGCTGTTTTTTGGCTTTTTCAGAAAGCTCAATAGCGGCGCCACCATAAATCTCTTGGACGATTTTTGTCATTTTTTCAATCGCGCTATCTTCCGGCTGATACAAGGGTAAGAATTCGTGTTTCAATGCCGCCTTTTCCATGACCATTTTAGCCAGTTCACGAGCGCCTTCTCCCCCTTTAGCCCAGACATCCGCCGTGACAGCGGTTGCTCCAATACTTTCAGCAGCCTTTTCAACCATGGCCAATTCAGCGGCCGTATCAGCCGTAAACCGGTTGACGGCCACCACAACGGGGATTCCATAACGTTTCATGGCTCGAATGTTTTGCTTCAAATTATCTAATCCGGATTCGAGTGCCCCTAAGTCTTCTTGATCGAGCTCTGCCAAAGACTGGCCACCGTGATGCTTCAAAGCACGAACCGTTGCAACCACCACAACCGTGTCCGGTTCCTTTCCGAGCTTTGGCACCTTAATATCCATAAACTTTTCGCCACCAAGATCGGCCCCAAAGCCAGCCTCCGTCACAGCGTAGTCCGCCAATGTCAATGCTGCCCTCGTCGCCTGGATGGAATTTGTTCCTTGCGCAATGTTAGCAAACGGGCCACCGTGAACAATGGCTGGCGTATGAGCCAGCGTCTGCACCAAATTGGGTTTGATGGAGTCTTTTAAGAGAACCGTTAAGGAGCCAGCCACACCGAGATCTTTGGTCGTCACCGGTTCTTTGTCCGTATTATAGGCCACCACGATTTTTTCTATCCGGGCCTTCAAATCCATCAGATCTGTTGACAATGTCAAAATTGCCATCATTTCAGAGGCAACGGTGATATCAAACCCATCTTCGCGTGGGACACCAGAGGTTGGACCACCAAGTCCGATGGTCGTGTGGCGCAAGGCACGATCATTAATGTCTAAAACGCGCTTCCAGATAACACGACGTTGATCAATATGGAGCGGATTACCTTGATAAAGGCTATTGTCCAGTGCAGCTGAAAGCATGTTGTGGGCAGCCGTCAACGCGTGAAAATCGCCTGTAAAGTGCAAGTTAATGTCTGCCATCGGGATGACTTGGGAATAGCCTCCCCCGGTTGCCCCGCCTTTCAAGCCCATTACTGGTCCCAAAGAAGGCTCTCGTAAGGCAATCATGGCTTTTTTCCCTTCAAGCTGCAAGGCATCCGCCAAGCCAACCGTCACCGTCGACTTTCCTTCGCCAGCAGGCGTTGGATTAATCGAGGTCACCAAGATTAACTTACCCTTTGTATCACGCTTAATCTTTGGATCAAGCCTGATCTTAGCTTTATCATAGCCGTAAGGTTCAATTTCTCGCGCTTCCAAACCAGCTCTTGCTGCGATTTGGTCAATCGGCCAAACGTCTGCTTGTTGCGCAATTTCAATATCGGATTTCATGGGCGGACCTCCCTTTTCTTACCATCATTATACAAGACTTTTCGAATAAGCAGATAAAAAAAGCGACCAGAAATCATTCCGGTCGCCGCCATTATTCTGGCGCGTTCAAGCGCGCCAATTTGCGTTCTTGCACTTTTAAGTAAAAATTCGAAGTAGCCGAAGAAAGAGCCACGGCCGTTGCAAAGATGAGCAAGGCTGATGAATGCAAGTGCGCAATTTCAAAGACCATAAACATCGCCATCAAAGGTGCTTGCTGAGAGGCAGCTAACAACGCCACGGCGCCAATTAAAGCAAAGTGCCAAGGTTGAATTCCTGGCAAAAGGAAAGCGAAAAACACGGCCACCACTAAACCAAGGACAGCGCCCAAAGCAATTGATGGCGTCAGCGTTCCTCCGGTCCCGCCACCGTACAGGGTCAAAAAGGTAATCCCAAACTTAAGCAGGCCAAGGGCAAGGAAAAAGAACACAAGCCGGCCGGACGTTTGATGAAAGGCTAACTGAGCAACGGCCCGACCATTCCCCATAATTTCTGGAACGAAGTAGGCAATCAGTCCGGTCAAAAGACCAACGAGTGGCATCGTCAGCAAAATTGTCTTTCCTGTTGCCTGTTTTTTTTGCGCCCAAGAAAAAGCTTGTTTGGCCCAAGCACCGGTAATTCCAGCAAGTGGTCCAATGACTACGGCAGCTAAGAGCAAGGAACGAGAAAAATCAGCCGAAGCCACCCAATAATAAGGCGTAAAACCTTTAGCCAAGGCCCCAATTAGGCAAGCAATGATCGACATCAAAAGGGACACTGCAATATTTTTGATGGAATTCTTCTTTAATAGAAGCTCAACAGAAAAAAGCATGCCCGTGATTGGGGCAATGTACACTCCTGCAAAACCAGCCCCGGCCGCTGCTGCCAAAAGCAACTGGCGATCCTCATTGGTCAACGTTAAAAAGCCACGTTTTTTTCCAAAGTCTTGAACCTGTTGTGAAATCATCACACCTAGCTGGCGGGGAGCCAATTCACGACCAACAGAACCGCCGGTTCCAACGTAAAAGATCTGCGTCAACACATTCAGGATTGTCTTAAAAAGAGGCATCTTTTGCCCCTTCATTGCCCCTTTAATGCCAACAATTTTCGGGTCTTTTCGACGAATCAAATACCAAGTCATCCCTGCAATCAAGCCACCTACCGTAACAGAAAGCAGGCGACGCCAAGAAGGAACAGCCTTAGGGCTTGCTGAATGATAGGATTCGTGAAAATGCATAAAGGCGTCGGCCACAATGTCTAAGAAATAAGACAAAAACATAGCAGAGAGCCCGATAACCACTGCCAAAAAGAGAGCAGTAAAAAGTAAAGAGAAAAGGTGTCGCCAATCGACAAGCGCTTTTATTTCTTGTTGTTTAGAAGAGTTCATAGCAAATCCTGATTTCCTAAAGTTTCCGTGCTATTTTACACGTATTAATGCTTTTTTAATGTACAAAAGTCTCCATTAAAAAGCAAGATTAACCCGGATGCGTCGATCGCCCTTTCACAAAAGAAAAATAGACCAATTATCTACGATTCCTTCAGTTGCGTTTGTTTTTCTTCTTCAGTATTGGCTAAAAAAACGATTGCTAGAAAGAATCCACCAATTTTTATCTTACATCCATTCAAAACACTTGCGGCTATTTTGTTATTGATTTAAACTAGACCAGTAAAGACGATTCGCTTTGAAAGGAGACTGAAATGACAGCAGATAAAAAACAGCATCGAAGTGATCAGTCAAAAATGTCCGATCAGATGACAGACAATGGTCACATGAATATGAAGCATGGCCAACACGATATGAACCAAATGGATCACATGAACATGGGGCATGACCAACACGATATGAGCCACATGGATCACATGAACATGGGGCATGACCAACACGACATGAGCCACATGGATCACATGAACATGGGGCATGACATGCCTGGTATGGGTGGCATGCACATGATGATGAACCATGGCGACATGAAGAAGCGGTTTTGGTGGTCTTTTGGTCTACTGATTCCAATCCTTTTTATCACGCCGTTCATGGGTATTGATTTGCCCTTTACGCTACACTTTCCCTTTGCCAACTGGCTCACCGTTATTTTGGCTTCCGCCATGTACGCGATCGGTACCAAACCCTTCTTTGACGGGGCTAAATCCGAACTGAAGGCAAAAAAACCAGCGATGATGTCACTGATTTCAATGGGCTTACTCGTTACTTTCTGGGTGTCAATCTATTCCTTTATTGCCAATACCTTCTTGAACGGTCACGCAATGGACTACTTTTTCGAATTTGCGAGCCTCGTTGTTATTATGCTGCTGGGCCACTTGATCGAAATGCAGGCCACCATGAAAGCCGGCAATGCCACTTCTGAACTGGCTAAGTTAACCCCAGAAACGGCGCACGTCAAGCACGGCGATTCCTTCACGGACCAGCCCGTTTCATCTTTGAAGCCAGACATGACCGTCCAAGTTCGTGCCGGAGAGTCCTTCCCAGCAGACGGTATTGTCCTCGAAGGAAGTTCACAAGTCGACGAATCGTTGATGACTGGAGAATCAAAGCCAGTCAAAAAAGCAGCGAACGCCAAAGTCATCGGTGGCACAATCAACGACAACGGAACCCTTATCGTCAAGGTTCAAGCCGTTGGAGCCGATTCATTCATCGGTCACTTGAAAGATACCTTAAACCAGACTGAACAATCCTCTTCCAAAGCCGAATCACTAGCTAACAAAGTGGCCGGGTGGCTCTTTTGGGTCGGATTAAGCGCCGCCGTCTTCGCCCTGATCGTCTGGACTTTCATTTCAGGTCCTGCAGAAGCATTCAATACGGCTGTGACAACGTTGATTATCGCCTGTCCACACGCTTTAGGATTGGCCATTCCACTGGTTATCCAACGTACCAAAGCCATCGCTGCTAAGGATGGAATTTTAATCAAAAAACACGGCGCCGTTTTGCAGGCAAAACATCTCGATTACGCCCTGATGGACAAGACTGGAACATTAACTACTGGTCACTTTGCAGTCCAAGAATTACAGACTGAGCAGCTAGAAAAAAACGCTGCCCTTGCGTTCATGGCAGCCCTCGAAAGCCAATCATCACACCCATTGGCCAAGGCGATTGTAGAAAAGGCAAAAGAACTAAAACTGCCTGAAAAAAAGGCTGAAAACGTCCAAACGATCAAGGGTGCTGGTATCGAAGGTGATATCGACCACCGCCACTACCAACTGGTCAACTCCCGTTATCTAGAAGAGCATGCAATTGATTTTAATGCGCTTGCAACCGACGGTTCCGTTTCCTATTTGGTTGAAGAAAAAAGCGTCTTGGCAGCCATTTCCCTTGGTGACTCACTAAAACCTTCTGCTAAAGACTTCGTGAACGCACTGCTCCACCGTGGCATTACACCAGTTATGGTGACCGGTGATGCACCCGAAACCGCACAGAAAGTGGCAGACGAGCTAGGCATTCAGGAAGTCAAAGCACAGGTCTCACCAGAAGATAAAATAAAACTGGTGAAAGACTACCAAAAGAAGGGCCAGACAATGATGATCGGAGACGGTATTAACGATGCCCCAGCGCTGGCCCAAGCAGACCTGTCGGTTGCAATCGGCGCTGGAACGGACGTGGCACAGGCTTCGGCCGATGCCGTGTTGATCTCGACGTCATTACCAAAGATTATTGACCTCATTCAGTTGGCTCACAACGCCAATGAGAAAGAGGTACAAAATCTTTGGTGGGGGGCTGGTTATAACATTTTGGCCATCCCAACGGCGGCTGGTGTTTTCGCCTTTGCCGGAATTGTCTTAAATCCACTGATCGGGGCCATCGTTATGTCTTGTTCAACTTTGATTGTGGCCGGCAATGCCATGTTACTGCATAAATAAAGTAAAAATTTTATTAAAAGCCAAAATTTTAAAGTTCCTTTATTCTAAGAAGCGTACAATAAAGAATTGTACAGATATAAATAAAGGAGCTTTTTTTATGCGCAAATACTTTGCAGAAGTATTCGGAACGGCATTCTTGGTGATCTTCTCAACGGTTGCCTTGGTGTATGTTTCAACTTTCCAGGTCGGACAAATGTTCGACCAAGTCGCTGTCTTGGCCCTCTCATTAGCTTTGATGATGTTCGTCTTCGGACCATTTGCTGATGGTGGTCACTTCAACCCAGCTGTTTCTTTGGCTGCAGCGATGAACAAGCAGATCACGTGGAAGGTCTTTGGTTTCTACGTTTTGTCACAGATCATCGGTGCTATCATTGGGCTGTTCTTGTCCGTTTCAGCATTAATTCCAGTGATCAACACACAGATGTCTTCATCATCAACTGGTAGCACGACGACAATCAGCGCACAAAAGATCTACGAAACACTGCAACCTGCAGCAAGTGCGACATCATTGCCAATCGCTTTGACAATCGAAGCCGTCTTCACCTTCTTCTTGGTCTTTGTTACGATCTTGGCCTTTAAGAAGATGCCAAAGCAAGCCCCTGTTCTTGCCGCCTTGGCCATGATGGTTTCTACTTTTGTTGCTTACCCATTGACAAGCGGTTTGTTGAACCCTGCACGCGCCTTGGCCCCTGCCATCATGACAGGCTTGACAAGCTCAGCACACGTTTGGTACTTCTTGCTCATTGAAATCTTGGCAGCTGCCCTTGCCGGCTTGGCTGTTAAGTACTTTTCCAAAAATGACGAAGTAGCTGCTTAACTCGAGTTCTCTTCGTGGCTCATCAAAAAGACCGTCCATTCTATGGACGGTCTTTTTTGATTACCATTCTTTTGGTATTCGAAAAGTTCGTGCTTCCATTGTCCAGGGCATCAGCAAACTTAACGCTGTTGCTTGTAAATACAACCGCACTGCCGGTCGACCGAAATAGAGATCATCGCCAATAATCGGATGCCCATTAGCTGCCAAATGCACCCGCAGCTGATGCATGCGCCCGGTTGCTAACGCCAATTCGACCAAACTACTCTGGTCCGATTCACTTTCTTCCAATACCCGATAGTAGGTTAGCGCTGACTGGCCACCTTCTGCAAGTGATAGCAGTTGCCTTTTGCGCGGTTCTTTTTTCGATGGCCCCATGGCCTGTGCAAAAACGCCCGACTTTTTGCTCATTATCCCCGAAACTCGTGCCAGGTAAATCTTCTTCGCCACCTTTTCTTTAATTTCCCGGTTTAAGATAGGCACGATGATGGGATTTTTCCCAATTAAAACCAGGCCGGATGTGGCCCGATCCAACCGATGAATCATCTGCGCACTAGCAGCCTGGCCAGCAGAAACAGCCCCCGTTTTATCCAAATAAGCCTGAACAAAATTTAACAACGTATCCTCTTCCGTTTTAGAGTGCGGATGCATTTTCATCCCGGCTTCTTTGCTGACAACTAAAAAATCGTCATCTTCAAAGACCACGTGAATCGATTGTTTTGGATTTGGGGCATACGGGCCCTGTAAGGCCTTTTCGTCTAAAGCGACGGTCAGTGTCAGCAGATCACCTTTTCGAAGCTGATAAGCCGTAGAAACTCGTTGCTGGTTGACGGTAATCCCCCATTGTTGACGAAGTTTCCCACGCAACTGTTTGGGCACAAAAGAATTCGTCAAATACGCCTTTACACGTTGCCCTGCTTGATTTTCTTGGATTAAAATTGTCTTTTCGTATTGTTTTGTCATTTTTAAAAGAAAAAGCAGGAGGCCTCCTGCTTTTCTTCATCCTTATTTTTTATTGGTTCCCGTCTGCGATTGGGTCGCTGTCGTCGAACTATTTTGGCTCTCTTCAACGGCGTCGCTTTGATAAAGTGCCGCCGTGCTTTGACCGCCACTTTGGCTGATCAAAGAAGTCGAGTTAGTTTTAGCAGAAGCCTTCTTTAATCGGCTAAGTGTACTCTTTTTCGAATAATCATAATCACTCGATTCGATTTTTTTGAATCCCTTTGGTTCGTAGAAACGCAACAAATTCTTTTGGTTTAGCGAATCAGATACCGAAAGCTTTTCCGTTGCCTCTGCTTGTAGTTTCTTAAAGAGGTTTTCTTGCTCTTCGGTCGGATTCTCGATTGGCGTATTGGTTCGACAATTCCAAATTGTCCCAGAGATGGAAGCATACTCTGGTGTTATCCAATCTTTATTACGCATCACGACCAGCTGCGAGCGATTATTAGATAGGAGGTCTTGTCCTAACTGAATATAGCGCTTAGTTGAAATACCAAGCAGATGTTCAATCGTCGGTGCCACATCAATCTCACCGCCATAAGTGTGGTTGATGCCCCCATTCTTCAATCCAGGCACATGAATAATCAAAGGGGTTCGCTGCATATTTTCGCTATCCAATTCCGTCCACTGGTTGGGATCTTTACCAAGCAATGGCGCCAACTGCCGGTTTTCAGAATTATTAATCCCATAATGATCACCATACAAGACAACCATTGTGTTGTCGTAGAGCCCCGATTGCTTCAAGTAATTGAAGAATTCTTGGATCGACTGGTCCAGATAGTGATTAGTTATAAAATAATTATCGATGTATTTGGAACCCGAATTGCTGGTTTGGAAGTTTGGATCTTGATCTTCTTTGTCCAGTTCGTATGGGGTGTGGTTGGTTACCGTTAAGTACTTGGCATAAAACGGCTGTTGTAGCTGCTCCAAATAAGGGACAGAATCTTTGAAGAGCAACTTATCCTTCAATCCCCATGCCGTCTCTCGTTTACCAGAAACATCAAAGTAGTTACCAGAAATCCAGTTCTGATAACCCATGTTCTTATAAACATTTGTGCGGTTCCAGAAGGTTCCGTTATTACCATGGAAAACAGCAGAAGAATAACCCGCCCGTTGATTCAAGATCGCTGGCATGGCCTGGAAGGTCTGGTCATTTCCTAATTTGGCGAAAAGCGACCCCTGTGGCAGACCGAATGTCGAGGTTTCCAACATGTTTTCAGCATCTGAGGTTTTCCCCTGACCAACTTCATGGAAGAAGTTATCAAAAGAAAGCGAATCTTGGCTATGGTAAAGCGAATTCAAAAACGGGGTCACTTCCTGACCGTTAACCTTTCGGTCAATCGAAAACTGCTGGAAGGATTCCAGATGAATCACGATGACGTTTTTGCCCTTCGCCTTCCCCGCATAGGTTGGATTCATACCAGCATAATGTTCTTTCACATATTTTTGAACCGTTTTTAGTTCTTCTGGTTTTGCCGACTTACGAACTTGCGAGGTGGTAAAGGTATTGTAGGCGTCCAAACCGATAAAAGGGCCGATGCCAAGGTATTTAACCAAATACTCACGATCAAATTGGCGAGTTAGTAGTTGCGGACGATCGATATCAGCCAGAACCAAATTTCCCATAATCGTAGTCAAACCAAGTGCCATCAACAAAGCAGACCGACTCTTTTTGACCAACTGACCATTTGTCTTCAATTTTTTGCGGAAAAGCAAAAAGAGAATGACCACAATGTCCAGCCAAAATAACAAATCGCTATAGTGCATTGGAACGGCATCTGCCGCTTTGGTTCCTTGATTAACGGAGGAATAAGTTAAAATCGTGTTGACCGACATGAAATCGGTAAACTCACGAAAATACACCACGTTTAAGTACAAAAAAGTCGTTAGCAGACCATTTAAAGTTAACATCATGGTGTAAAAAACGCGACGACGCTTAACAAAAAGCGGCAACGCCATCACAAGGATAGTAAAGCCGAGCGGGTTTATCAGTACTAAAAAGAACTGAAAAGGGTTGGCCGCATGCATCCAATGAAAATCAATGCCATAAGCGAAAATCGTTTTGGCCCAAAGTAAAAAGACCATCCAAAAATAAAAACCCATTCGGTTTTGCGCCTGTTCAAACGCCCAGAAGAGCCATTTCTTGACTTGTTTTAATTGTGAGAATTGCCATTCCATAGTAGTTTTATTATACCTTTTAAGCGCGGAACTTTCATAAAAAAGGGATCATTATTGACCTGACTTGAAAGCATTCGAAAAATAGGGGACAATGTTTTTTAGCAGACGCTAAAGGAGAACAGACATGGCAAAATACGACGCTTACTTAATTGATTTAGATGGGACGATTTACCACGGTAAAAATCGAATTCCTGAAGCTAAGCGCTTCATTGACCGATTGAAACAATCAAAAACACCATACCTCTTTGTCACGAATAACTCCACGAAGACCGCAGAAGCTTTCGCTAATGATTTAACAACCATTCACGACATCCAGACAACACCAGAACAAGTCTACACATCAGCTATGGCGACTGCTGATTATGTGGCGGCCGATCCATCCGTTGAATCGACCCCCAAAAAAGTTTATCTAATTGGTGAAGCTGGGTTAAAAGAAGCGTTTAACCGCCAAGAATTCGCGCTTGTACCAGCAAATGAAGCCAATTATGTGGTTATGGGCCTCGACCGGGACTTTAACTACCAAAAGTTGATGGACGCCACCTTTGCCATTCATGCTGGCGCCAAATTCATTGCCACAAACGCTGATACCAACCTGCCTTCTGAAAAGGGCCTGTTACCTGGAGCTGGTTCGCTAGTGGTCGCCATTGAAACGGCCTCTGGAAAAAAGGCAACCATTATCGCAAAACCGGAAGCACCGATCATGGAAGGTGCCTTGAAGCGTTTGAAAAACCCTAAAAACCCTATTATGGTTGGCGATAATTATCAAACCGATATCCTAGCTGGTATAAAAAACGGACTGTCCACCCTTTTGGTCTACACGGGCGTTTCAAAACAAGAGCAAGTTGCTAAACAAGCAATCCAGCCGACTCATGAAATTGAAAACTTCGACGAGTGGCTCATTGAAGAATAAAAAAGCGATTAGCTTCTACTAATCGCTTTTTTCATTTGGCTAATTCTTGCAATCGCTTACTCAAAGCCGGATCCGCTGCTGCAATATAAAGGCCGTAGTGCCCACGCTTTGCTAGAATGTTCAAGGCATTCAACATGAAGTCCTGCTTCGCTTTTGCAATAGCTTTTGGATCTGTTAAATGAGGTGACTTTTTATAAATTTCCCGGTGAATGACTTTATCGGGGTTGACCCAGATGCGGTCATGTTTTTCATCATACTCGTAGGCCGGGCTTAATAGCAGTCCAACCAAATTCAAGTCAAATCCCTGGACCGTGTAAATCGACCCTACTTCATTAATCGACTCCGGCCGTTTTGCCCAGGTCAATTCCTGCGGATCATATTCATCCCATGGCTGATCAAAGTCATCCATGACCACATGGTGCTTGCCGTCTTCATCATGGTGGAAGCCGGTCGTCGATACCACACGGGCCATACCCATCTTTTTATCAACCTGCTTTAATTTTTCAAAGAGGTCAGCAGCCCGACTGAAAATCTCAAGGTCATAACCATTTCGTTCTGACCGAGGGGGTAGCAGACGAAGGATTCCCTTTGCAAAATGATCAATCCAGTTCTTAACCTGTGGTGATGCCTGCATTCGGTATTGAAAATCCAGGTGGAATGTTTGATGGGCAACATTCTTCACAACGGAATCCAATAACTTCTGATCCCAGAACATCTTACTCTGAATGACCTGGGCAAAGTCAAAGACAACCACAACGATTTTGGAAAGACGAATCAACTCCGCCAACTGATTGTTTTGCTTGAACTTAATATAAGGTTCTGGCTTTGTCAGCAGTAAATGGCCTTCGTCAATGAAAAGAACATCCAATTCTTCCATCTTTTTATCAAGGGAATTAATGATTGAGGTCGGACGTTGGTAGTCCTTCTTATAAATATTGCTGTATTTGGCTCCCATGTCCTGATAGACCTTTAATAACTCAGGATGGTTGACCGTAAAGGCTGTTTTTAAACCGTAGTATGGACTTTTAGGATCAGCCTTACCGTCTCGAATCTCTTTAAAAAGTTTTGTTAAGATAACGGATTTACCGGTTCCTGCAGCTCCTTCAATAATGGCGACATGGTGCTGATCCCCTTTTAAGGAAGCATTAATATATTCTTTTAGGTGATTAATGACTGTTTCTTGTTCAAAAGATAAATCGGAACGGTCAAAAGCTTCTAGGTTTTTGTCGTAATCTTTACTCATACCAATAGTATACAACGTCCAAAAGAAAGCACAAAAAAAGCCGACCGAAGTCGACTTGATAGTGGGCCATCCTGGATTCGAACCAGGGACCTCTGCGTTATCAACACAGCGCTCTAACCAA
>NZ_JAAMFI010000002.1 GCF_018437225.1 Fructobacillus papyriferae | reverse complement strand
GTTCAAAGTTTTGTTCAGTTTTCAATGTGCGTACCCGATTGGGCAACTCATTTATCATAGCAGTTTAACCTCTTTCGGTCAACTACTTTTTTGAGTTTTTTTATCGCGCCTCGCAAGTTGCCTTGCTTAGCGCCGTCCCTCGTAAGGAACAATAATTAGTATACGGTCTTTGCTGCTTCAGGTCAATGCTTTTTTACAAGTTCTTCTTGAAAATATTCAAAGCCGAAGAAAAGCAAGATCTTTTGATGATTCGTTCACTACTTTCCATACAATCGCCGAATTATCGAACAAACTATTCGTCGAATGCCGTAAAGGTCGTTGGTTGAACCGTCATTAATAAGCGTTGGATTTCGTCCCCTGATTTGAAAACCAACCCTTTTGGCATATCCTGGATTACTTTATCAAAATCCGTTACATGAAAGGAATACAGTGGCGCGTGTCCTTCTTCTGGCAACTTGATCGTTTGCAGTTCACCCAATCGCCAAGAGTCAAAATCCGTTACCCCCAATTTGGCAAATGATTTCAAAATCATACCAAGCGATGTTTCCTCGTGATGTTGATGAACTTTGACTGCCAGAAATTGATCCTTTCCATCCTTTTCTTCTACCAAAAAGTAAGGCAAATCATCGCGATAAGCAATCACAGTTGCTGCAACCATTGTCATGACAACACTCCTTTATTAATCTTCCAATCCCAAGCGCTTTTTTGCTTCTCGTTTCCACCCCGGCATAGCCAAGGCAATCGGTTCAAAACCAAAAGTCAGATGGTAATTCGTCCAGAAACGACGTTTGACATTATTGTTCTTAATAATCGGCGTCTTCGCCAAATCCATTAGCGAAAGCTGCCGAACAGACAGCGATATCTTTTGGCTATACTGGTCGATATCTAAAATGATCGCCGTGACCTGTTGACCAACGGATAATTCATCTTCCAAGTTTTTAACAACACCTGACTTAAGTTCAGAAATGTGAATCAGCCCTTGCGTTTGCTCATCTAGTTTAACGAAGGCACCATAAGGTTGAATGCCAGTCACGACACCCGTCACCTTTTGTCCAATTTGATAAGTCATCTGCTTTTCCTTTCTACTCATTGCTAATAAAAAAGTCCCCGCCAAAGGCTAGAGGACTACTTGCTTAATCACAATGTCTTTTACTGGGCGATCAGCACGATCGGCTTTCGCGGAGGCAATCTGATCGACCACTTCCATGCCTTCGACAACTTGACCAAAAACCGTGTGCTTTCCGTCAAGCCAAGGTGTCCCACCCTGCTTCTTATAGAAGTTTGCAACTTCTTCTGAGTAGCGACCCAAATAAGGCTTCATCTGCATTGGAAAATGCTTATTTTGAACGATGAAGAACTGGGAACCGTTCGTGTTAGGTCCAGCATTGGCCATCGACAAAGCGCCACGAATGTTGAAGAGTTCTTTTGAAAACTCATCTTCAAAGGGCTTTTTCCAAATACTTTGTCCACCACGCCCCGTTCCTTCGGGATCGCCTGTTTGAATCATGAAATCATTGATCACTCGGTGGAAGATAACATTGTCATAATCCCCATTTTTAGCATGGGTCAAAAAGTTTTCAACAGCCTTCGGTGCTTGTTTTGGAAACAAAGCCAAAGCAATGTCTCCAACACTGGTTTTCAAAGTAGCTTTAACATCGTTTGGCCCGACAGCCAATTGTGGAAAGTCGCTCATCTTAGTCCTCAGTATCTTGTACAACCGGATTGATGACAACGTCACCAGCTTCGATTTCTTCCAACGCTTCGCCAACGGACTTAACGGAGTTAAATTTCACTTGCGTAGCAGGCATGCCAGCGTCCAATTCGCGGGCCCTTTTTGATGCTAATGCAATCAACTTATAACGTGAATCAACTTTTTCAAGTAATTTATCAACTGATGGGTAAAGTAACATGGTGTTCTCCTTTTTAATCCGTAATTTGGTCAATCACACGAGACACGCGGAGGCGTTCGGCAGTGATGATGGCCTTAATGCGATCAACCGCCTTTTCAACCACGTCATTTTCAACAGCGTAATTGTAGTTGATCATTTTCTTCAATTCGTCTTTGGCAGCAGCAACTCGCTTTTCGATAACGTCAGCTGAATCCGTTCCACGGCCTTCCAAACGCATACGCAAGTTCTTAATATCGGGCGGCGTCAAGAAAATGTAAACGCCCTCTGGCATCTTAGCTTTCACTTGCAAAGCACCCTGGACATCGATTTCCAAGAAAACATCCTTGCCCGAAGCAAGCGTTTCTTCGATGAATGAACGCGGCGTACCATAGTAATTGCCAACGTATTCCGCATACTCTAGCATATCACCTGCTTGGATCTTCTCTTCAAACTCCTCACGAGAAACAAAGAAATAATCCTTCCCGTTTTCTTCCCCTGTACGGGGCTTTCGCGTGGTTGCGGAGATGGAGTAACGGAAGTCAACGCCATCATCTTCAAAAATTGCCTTTCGAACCGTTCCCTTACCAACGCCTGACGGCCCTGACAAGACGATTAACAAGCCCCGTTCAGTCATATGCATCCTCTTTATCGTTTAATCTCTAATATAGATATCTTACCAGGAAAAAGGTCTTATTTCAATTATGAGATCCGGCCTGCTCCTTGAAGTCAAGGGTATTTTTGCAAATAACGCGTCACTGTTTTTAACAAAAGACAGTAGGCGAATAAAAAAGCGAAAAAAGAAAGGATGTTCCCTTTTTATTATTTGTGGATAAATGCCTTATTGGCGGTGTTTATCCACATTTTATAGCGAATGAGGCAAGAAAAGCACTTGCTTTTCAGAACATTTGTTCGTATACTAAAGTCAACAGATAAAGAGGAGGCGGTCTGATGCAAGTAAAGCTTTCAGCCCAACCACAAGTCAATTTCATGAACCAGTTCAAGCAAGGCTGGACGAAAATCAAGGAACACTTCGAGGTGGTCCCATTAAAAGAACAGCAAACGAGCACTGTCTTAATTACTCGTTTAGAAGAAGCTCTCCATAACGGACAACCAACGGCTGTTCAGATGAACTACGGCTTCGATCAAGAACGCATTCAAGACTTTTTCGGTGTGCTCTTCGAAGACCAAACCGGCGCCCTTTTGATCGATGATCAGATCAGCAAGCGCTGTCAGCTACTTTCACCTGCTCTACTTCGCCACATCGGTTAGTCATTTCGATATAGCGCATAAAAAGCCCCAACAACCTTTCCTCTTGGTTGTTGGGGCTTTTTCTTTTACTTTTCTGCACGCTTTGGTTCCTGCAGCAATTCTTCGACTCGTTGGTCGGACAATTGACCGAGAAGCTTATTAAGCGCCTGAATGTCGACAAAGTGGTCGAGACCAGATCCCTCAAGTTCAGCGATTCGAACCGTATCAACCGCTTTCTTTCGGTCTAAGAACTTGACGTAGCGCGCAATTTCGCCACCCAAGCCGTCTAGGGAATCCCATTTTGGTTGCCAGTAGTCCATCAAGTGCTTCTTGGCAAAGCTCGTCAGCAAATCGTTGGTCCACTCACGGTGTGTCACCTGGTACTGTTCAGCCAAGCCCTTGTGGAAGGACAAAAGCATCTGCACTTCTTGGTCGGATACCACGTCTTTGATCGCCGTCTTTTGGAAAGTTTCGACCATGCGCTTTCCAAAGGCGACTTCCTCTTCGATGGCCCCAGCAGATAACTTATCAGCCTTTGGCCCAACATCCTTACCTGACAGTTTTGGCTCAGTAACCGACAAGCCCTTATAGACTTCTTCGATGGTAGCCAAAGCAAAGTCGTCATCCTGCTCGTTTTGGTTTAAGAACTTGAATTGCAAGTCGTCGATGGCATTGCCTTCTGACATGACCTTGGCCACGTCTTGTCCCTGAAAGCGGAAGTAGTTGACGGCCAGAACTGTTCGAACAATCATTCGCCAAAAGTTTGGATCAAACGGCGTCGTCTGCAATGAGAAGCGGTCGGATACCGACGCTTCTTTGGCCAAGAAACTTTGAATGTCGTACAAGACCGGCATCAAGGTGATGAAGTAGCGCCAGTCTCGGTCGGCTGACTGCACCAGCGTAGCCTGCATGACTTCGTTCATTTTCACGATGACGTGCTTATCAGACGTGAAGTCCGAGAAATTCTGTTGGACCATTGTAGCAATCAAGTCATCCAAGAAAAAGGAAGCGACTTCGAAAGTTTCCTTCTGATAGCTGTGCTGCTTGGTCAAAAAGAAACGGGCCCGCAAGAAACCAGCAAATTCGTTGTAGTCAAATGGGGATAACTTCTTCTTTTCTTGGAACTTTTGCAAGCTCTTTTGCTTCTTAAACTTTTTGATTTGAGCTGATTTTCCTTGTTTCATGACAACTCCTTAAATACTTAAGTCCAGCAAATATTTGCCGTGGCCGAATTCCTTTAATTTAAACTGGAAGATCTGATCCTGCCGTTCTAAGTCTGGCGTTTTCACCGTCGCTTGACGGTCACCCTCTAACTCGGCGATTTCGATCGCTTGATTGATCGCTGACATCACTTCCGCAAAGGCTTTTGGGTCAGCAGAACTATAGAAAAGATCTGCATTTCCGTAAGTGTTCGAACGGCGCTGTAAGATCACCGACACTTTGAAGCGGTTGGCTTCAAAGACCAAGTGATTGTAGTTAAAGTCGCGGGCATAACCGAACAGTGCTGACAAATACTGGCCTGCTGGATATTTTTTCTCTGCCATAAGTCTCCTTTTGGGCGCTGCCCTTTTGATTAAAATTACTGAATAAAATACACTAATAAATCTTCCGCATTATTTCAACGTCACGATTGTGGCACCATCCCCACCCGCATTCGCGGAGGCAAAATGATAATCTTTTACGCGACGGTCTGAACGGAGGAACTGGGTCACGCCCTGCCGCAAGGCACCGGATCCCTTTCCGTGAATGATTTCAACAGAAGATAGGTTGGCCAAAACGACGGAATCGAGGTAGCGGTCCAAGTCAGCAAGTGCCGCTTCATAGCGTACACCACGCAAATCAAGCTTGGCCTGTACCCGACCGGTGTTGCCGGATCGAGCAGCGTTATTTTTAACCTTTTGGCGCTTTGTTTTCTGCTTTTCTTGCTGCGCTTTGGCGGTCGCTTCGGTCTTCTTCAAGTCGTCTTCGTCAACGAGCATCTTCAAGATGCCCATCTGGACTTCCCACTGACCGTTCTTGTGCTTTTTGACCAAGGTCCCCTGCTGGTTGTAAGACGAAACAACAACGTCATCCCCCTCATTCAACTCCTTGGCCCGCTTAGCCTTCTGCAAGACCTTGTTCTTTTCCAGCTTATCGGATTGCTGCAAAGAGGCAATCGCTTGCTTTTGTTTTTGCAAATCCTGTTCGGAAAGCTTGTTTTGCTGTCCACCAGCCAAGCGTTCCGAACGAATTTCTTTAATCAGCTTGTCTGCTTCACGCCGGGTTTTAGCAACCAGCTCGTTGGCCTGCTTTTTAGCAGCCAACATGAGTTTTGCCCGCTCTTTTTCAAGCTTGTCTTGTTTGTCGTCCAGCTGTTCTTGCTTATCGTCTACTTGCTTTTGTTCTTCTTGCAAATGCGCCCGTTCAGCCTTGACTGCCTGACGTTCGGAAACCAAATCCTTGATCATATCGTTTAACTGCTGATCTTCTGGATTAACCATCGTCTTTGCATCATTTAAAAGGGCTTGATCAAAGCCCAAACGTGACGCAATGGCCAGGGCATTTGACTGTCCTGGAACCCCGATCAAAAGCTGATAAGTGGGCTTGAGCGTTTCGACATCAAAAACCATCGAGGCGTTTTGTGTACCGGCACGTTCGTTTCCATAGAGTTTCAACTCCGGGTAGTGAGTCGTGGCAATCGTGTTGGCCCCAAGCGACTTCGTCCGGTCCAAAATAGCCATGGCCAACGCAGCCCCCTCGGAAGGGTCGGTCCCCGCTCCCAATTCATCGAAAATGACCAAACTGTTCTCATCCGTTTGACTCAAGATACCCTTGATATTTTCCATGTGTGAAGAGAAAGTCGATAAGTTCTGCTCAATCGATTGCTCATCTCCGATATCTGCAAAGATGTCGTCAAAGACCGTCACCGTTGATGGGCGACCAACCGTGATAAAAAGGCCGGACTGGGCAAGCAATTGCAAAAGCCCCAATGTTTTTATGGTAATCGTCTTACCACCGGTGTTTGGTCCCGTAATAATTAATGTCTGATAGTGTTCACCCAGCAGAATGTCATTTTTGACCGATTGCTCTTCGCCAATCAACGGGTGCCAGGCACGGTGCAAAGCCACCGTCTTATCCTTTGAAAGTTCGGGTGCCATGGCGTTTTGCGACTTAGCCAACAATGCCTTGGCGTTAATGAAGTCTAACCGTCCAAGGATGTCCGCATTCTGCAACAAATCCTCCCGGTGGTCAGCTAGCAAAACTGATAGTTCGGAAAGTACCCGATCCTCTTCGGCCAAAGCCAAGACGCGAACTTCAGACAAATCATTGGCCAGCTCAACAACGGCCTGTGGCTCAATGTAATAAGTCTGGCCGGACTGGCTTTGGTCATGAACGATACCTGGGATTTGATGGCGGTATTCGACCTTGACAGGCAAAACGTAGCGATCGGCTCGTTTCGTCACAATCGTTTCGGACAAATAACGAGCGGACTTGCCCCGGGTGTAGTTGGCCAATTGATCGCGGATAGCCGCTTCCTTGCCAGCCATTTGCCGGCGGAAAGAAGCGAGCGCAGACGATGCGGAGTCCAAAACTCTTCCTTGATCGTCGATTGTTTCTTGAACCTGCTTCGTCAGTTCTGGCAAAAGCACCAATTGATCGACCTTAGCCTGTAGAAGAGGCAAGGAACCCTGCATGTCGTCTGCTTGGATTCGCTGAAAGAAGTGGGCGATAGCAGCCGTTGCCTGTAAGACCTTAGCCAAGGATACAATTTCACTTCCGTTCAAAGAAGCTTGGATTTGCAAACGACGCGCCTGTTTTTGGATATCTTCCAAATTGGGCAGGGCTAAGCCACCGTGTAAGCGCAGGACCATTGCGGCCTCGGCCGTTTCCTGGAGCCACTCTGCCACTTCGTCATAGGAAGATGACGGCGTTAGCGTGTCAACCATTGCCTTTCCTTGAGCCGTTTGGACAAACGGTAGCAAGAGTTGCTTTACTTTTTCGTATTCAAGTGTTTGAAGAACTTTCTGATTCATAATACCTCAATATAGAATTAGAGCCACCATTGATAGATTTGGTTAGAAATGATGGGGAACTGATCCAAGTAGTGATTTAAGAATTGGTTTTCTGCAAATTGCCCTTGCAGCCAGGCGTTTGGAATGACGGACAAAATCTGCAAGCAAAAGAAAATCAGCACCAAGCCCAAGACCAGTGACAAAGCTGCCCCCAGTAATCCGTCTAATTTGCCCAACAAGGGAATGCGGCGCACAAAGTGAATTGAGCGCAGCAAGAAATGGCCAACAAAAGAGCCAAGCGCCAGGATCAAAGCAAAGGCCAGGCCGGATGCCAAAAAGCTCGTTCCGGAATTTGCCCAGGACGTTGGTACCGTTGGTCGGGCAAACTGGCCAGAGATGAAACCAGCAAAGACCGTCGAAAGCGGTTTTGACAAAACCAATGCGACGTAGAGCACCAAGCCCCACAACACAATGCGGGCCAGGCTTGTCGTAAAGCCCGTCTTATAACCCGAATGCACCATCAAAACCAAAAACAAAATGCCAATCCACATGAGTACCATGGGCGTCCTCCTCCAAAGTCGACAAGCTAAAAAGCTTGTCTCGAATACCGTCAATTATACCATTAAAACTGCTATAATTAAGGCATGCAAACTGTGATTTTACTGACAAAAGAAGGACTTTCAAAGGCCAAGGCAGCCTATGAAAATGACTTAGTCCCATGCAAGGCCAAAAGCGCCCTTTTTCAGGCGAAGAAAAACGGCGTAACGATTACAGCCTATCGATCTGGTAAGGTGCTTTTCCAAGGAGCCAATCATGATCGAGAGTCTTCTCGTTTTCAAGGATTTGAAAAACAGCGGACACCCGGCCCAAGCACGGTCACTTCGTCCAAAACAAAGAAGAAGCGCCCAACCCTTCCCCAAGGCTTTGCCGACTGGGGCGTGATTGGTTCTGATGAAGTCGGCGCCGGGGCTTACTTTGGTCCCCTAACAACAGCCGCTGTTTACGTGCCAAGAAACAAAGTCGATGAGCTCCGCCAAATGGGCTTTGCTGATTCCAAAAACTTGACCGACGATAAAATTGAACAGTTGGCCCCCTATATCATCAAAAACCTTCCCTACCACATCGTTAACTTAACACCAGACTTTTATAACCAAAAACAAGAAAGTGGGCAAAACGTGGTGGCCATGAAGGCCCTTTCCCACAATTTTACGCACAACCAGGTTTTGGCTAAACTAGACGGTTTGCCTCGACCCGACGCGATTTTAGTCGATCAGTTCGTTCAGGGATCGTCTTATTACCGTTACTTGACGAAAAACCAGCAAATTCGGCCTGACCTGCCCACTTACTTCATCACTAAAGGGGAGAGTGAGCACGTGGCCGTGGCCGCCGCTTCCGTTTTGGCTCGCTTCGTCGAGCTGAAAAGTATGCAAGAATTAAGTGCAGAAGCCGGTGTCACATTGCCTATCGGTGCAGGCAAAGAAGCAGATCGGACGGCAGCAAAACTAATGAAGCAAAAAAAGGATCTCAGGCACTTTGCCAAGTTACATTTTGCAAACACCAAAAAGGCCCAGGCACTCTTATAGTCTTCAGACAGATCTCGTTTATTTTCAAGGGCACCATCGCCATTTAAAAACACCGTTTCTTTTCGAAACGGTGTTTTTTTACTTGTTCAAATCGAGATCTTTTTCTTCGATCTCAATATCTTCATCTTCTTCGTCATCCATTTGGGCAACGGAGTCGGCCAGCGCTTCTTTTGACGAGCTGATGGAAGCTTTGGCTTGATCAACATATGGGGCAACCTTTTGGGAAGCTTTTTCCATCATGTCTTGTAGTTGTTCTTGGGCTTGACCCAACTTTTTCTTCAAGTTTTCTTGGTCTTTTTCAGATTTTGACAGCTTATAAACAGCTGAGGCACCAAAGGCAAAAAGAAATCCTGCCATTACTTTCGTGGGTGTTTTCATAATAAGTCCTTTCACTTGGCTTTTTTAGAAGACTTGCTAAAGAGCTTTGACAAAACGAGCGCAAATCCTGTCTTAGCAGCCGTTCCAAAGCCTGAAACGGAACTCGACGTCTTTCGTACTGATTGGTTCAAGTCAGAAATGGTGGCTGACAAATCGGCTGCTGCTTGCACCGTCACATCCAACGTCGCCATTTTGTCGTTAACATCATCCACTAAGAGGTTCGTGTTGGCAATTAGATCATTAGATGACCGAACCACCGTATCCAAATCACTAGTCAAAACGGAAACCGACCGAGTTAAACGAAGCAAGAAAATCGTGATTGCTAAAACCAAGAGCAAAAAGGCCAAAGCAAAAATTAAGAGTGAAATCTGTCCTACCGTCATACTTTCTCCAATCAGAATATTTATCGAATAATCATGTCTATTGTATCAAAATTCTAAAAGATTACCAATTTTTCCGACGCTCCAAAACATTTTATGATCCTTTTATTTTTTTGCCATTAAAAAAAGCCCGAACGGGCTTTTCTTAACGTGCATAATCGACCGCTCTTGTCTCTCTGACAACGGTCACTTTGACGTGGCCAGGGTATTCGAGCTGATCTTCCACTTCCGCCTTGATATCGTGAGCTAAGACTGTGGCCTGGATGTCTGAAACCTGGTCTGGTTCGACAATCACGCGCACTTCGCGTCCAGCTTGGATAGCGTAAGCGGATTTGACACCTTGGTAATCTCCGGCAATCTGTTCCAAGTCCGTCAATCGTTGAACATAATTTTCAAGCGATTCCGAACGAGCACCCGGACGTGCAGCGGAAATAGCATCCGCTGCCATCACAAGGTCAGCCAGTGGTGATGTTGGTTCCGTATCGCCGTGGTGGGCGGCGATCGCGTTAACGACATTAGGCTTTTCATGATATTTTTCTGCCATTCGAACGCCGAGCTCGACGTGAGAACCTTCGACTTCGGCATCGATGGCTTTTCCAATATCATGCAAGAGGCCGGCACGCTTTGCTTGCGCGACATCCATTTTAAATTCGGCAGCCATTAAGCCGGTTAGCTTAGCGACTTCCAAAGAGTGTTGTAAGACATTTTGTCCATAAGAAGTACGGTAATTCATCCGACCAACCAACTTAATTAAGTCAGGGTGCAAACCACGAATACCGAGTTCAAAGACCGCTTCTTCACCCTTTTGACGAATGTTTTCATCCATCTGACGACGAGCCTTTTCAACCGCTTCTTCAATTTTGGCAGGGTTAATTCGGCCATCTGCAATCAACGCTTCTAACGCGTTTTTAGCAATTTGACGGCGAAGAGGATCAAAACCAGACAAAACAACCGACTCCGGCGTGTCATCGATGATCAGATCAATGCCCGTTAAGGATTCAATGGTCCGGATATTCCGGCCTTCACGACCAATGATTCGTCCCTTCATGTCTTCACTTGGCAAATTGACAACAGAAACGGTGACGTCTGAAACCATGTCAGCAGCTGACCGCTGAATAGCAGCCACAATCAAATCGCGAGCCCGCTTTTCACCTTCGCTCTTAGCATCTTGTTCATATTCTTGAATCAAGGCAGCGCGTTCTTTTTCAAGTTGCGCCTTCGAGCTATCCAAGATGATCTCTTGGGCTTGGTCCTTGGTCAATTGACCAATTTCTTCCAGCTTTTGTTCCTGTTCAGCTAACTTCTGTTCAGCCGCCTCTTCTTTTTCAGCAGCAGAATCTAAACGATTCTGAAGCTTGGTCTCCTTCTTGATCAAAGAAGCATCACGTTCATTTAACGTGACGTCTTTTTTGTCCAAGGTCACCACGCGATCCTGAAGGCGTGATTCCTGATCTTCAACACGTTTTTGTCGATCAGACAGTGATTCTTCCACCTGATGTCGATATTCTTGGGCGTACCCTTTGGCATCGACCTCAGCGGACTTTTTGATACTTTTTGCTTCGTCTTGTGCTTGTTTTAAAATGTTTGTTGCCACCTGCTTAGCGTTATCTAAACGAATGCGATCAACGATCTTTTTCGTGAGATAACCACCAGCTAAGCCGGCTAGAAGAGCAAAGAGTGCTGAAATAACGATCATCAGCATATTCTTTTCCTTTCAGTCGTGAATTTTATTTAATTCACAGGTCTAGTATAGACAAATTAAGCGCATTGGTCAATTAGAGCGATCATTAAAAAAGTCCTAGATTTTAGCGATAAAAGCCATTCTCGTCGTCTTTTTAGCAATCTAAATTCCATTAATTTTTTTCTGTTGCTCTTCCTTTCATGTTGAAAGTTAAAAACGGGATCAGCCAAGGCAAAAGCCTCGGTCGATCCCGTTTTACTTACTTTTTGAACTGACGGTTTAAGTCCCGTTCCATGTCACGCTTCTTAATGGATTGGCGCTTATCATACTGCTTTTTCCCGCGCCCAACACCGATCAAAACTTTGGCAAAGCCCTGTTTTAGATATACTTTGAGTGGGACAACGGTCACCCCGCTCTCTTTGACAAGTGCTGCCAAATGATTGATTTGGCGCTTATGCAAGAGCAAGCGACGAGAGCGCAACGGATCAACGTTAAATTGATTGCCCTGCTCATAATTGGCAATATGAACATTATCAAGGGACGCTTGTCCGTTTTTAAAACTGACAAAACCATCTCCAATCGTGATTTGACCGGCACGAACGGACTTGATTTCCGTTCCTGTCAGCGCCATCCCCGCTTCAAAAGTCTCTTCGATTGCGTAATTAAAGCGCGCCTTTCGATTGGTTGCCAAGGCATCATCATGCGTTATTTTTTTCTTGGCCATGGCGGCTCCTTTCAATCGTGTCTTACTTCTGCTTCATTTGAAATGGATGCTTGTGATTTTGGTTGCTTTTACCCTTTTGGGGATTCGAACGGCCAGCTAGACCAGTTTTTTTAGGACGATGTGGGTGATTGGCCCCATTTTTGGCTTTTGAGGAGGCATTTGATCGATCGTTTTGCTTGTGGCGCTCGTTACCGCCACGACCATTACTACGCTTGTTGCCATTGCGACCACGATCCTTGCCCTTCCGATCGCGACCGAAACTACCGCGGCTTGGCTGCGGCACCTTAATGTCAGTCGTTGGCGCTTCTTCTGGATTAGTCAAAATAAAGTCGACCGTTGAATCCTTCTTGGAAGCACGAATCACCTTAATTTTCACCTTTTGTCCAATTTGGAAAATGTGGTGCTTGGAACGACCAATCAAGGCTGCGTGCTTCTCATCATAATCATAGTGATCATCGGTCAGGTTGGAGATGTGCACCAAACCTTCAACCGTGTTGTCCAAGGAAACGAAAAGGCCGAACTTAAGAGCCGCGTTAACAACCCCTTCGTATTCGTTTCCGACCTTGTCTTCCATGTACTCGGCCTTCTTCATGGCATCAACCAGACGTTCCGTATCGACCGCCCGTCGTTCACGAGTCGACGTGTCGATACCGATTTCATTCAATGAAGAGGCGTACTTTTCTTGCGCTTCCTTACCGTAACCATTTTCCGTATACCACTTGATCAAGCGGTGGACCGTCAAATCAGGGTAACGACGAATTGGTGATGTGAAGTGGGTATAGTACTCGGCACCCAGACCAAAGTGGCCCAGTGGTTCCGGCGAATACTTGGCTTGCTTCATAGCGCGAAGCATCATCGTTGAGATCATCTGTTCGGCCGGATCGTCCTTGACCTTCTTCATCAAGGTCTGCAGCATGATCGGCGTCACATTTGCCGGATCACCCTTGACTGGGTGACCCAAGGCCTTGGCAAATTCAAAGAAGGATTGGGCCCGTTCCTCATCCGGCGTTTCGTGAATACGGTAGAGGAATGGCACTTTCTTCTTATCGAAGTGCTCAGCCACTGTTTCGTTGGCAGCCAGCATGAAGGATTCGATCATCCGTTCAGCCGTTCCACGTTCACGAACAACCACGTCAACAGCCTTGCCGTTTTCATCCACAACAATGGAAGCTTCAGGCGTATCGAATTCGATCGCGCCGCGCTTTTCACGTTTCTTGGCCAAGATCTGATGCAAATCACCCATCGTGTCAAACATATCGGCTAAGCCGGCGTATTCTTCACGGGCCGCTTCGTCTCCAGCCAAAATTTCGTTGACTTTATCATAAGTCATCCGCGCATGTGATTCGATCACTGATTGGGCTAAGCGGTGCTTGACCACTTCGCCCTGTGGGTTGATTTCCATTTCAACAGACATCGCCAAACGAGTGACGTTTGGATTCAACGACGCAATTCCGTTCGACAACTTCTGTGGCAACATCGGAATAACACGATCCGTCAAATAAACGGAAGTTCCTCGGTTGTAGGCCTCTGCATCAATGGCCGTCCCCGGACGAACATAGTGCGAAACGTCTGCAATGTGCACCCCGAGATGATAGTTGCCATTATCTAATTTCCATGCCACAACGGCATCATCAATATCCTTCGTATCGGCCCCATCAATCGTGACTAAGGGTTGATCCGTAATGTCTTGCCGATCTTCCCATTCAGAAGGAAGCACTTCGTTTGGAATAGCGTCCGCTTCTTTCATCACCTCATCTGGGAAGTGATTGGGCACTTTTTTATTTTCAACAATCTGCATGATATCCATGCCAGGTTGGTTTTCATAACCCAGCACTTGAGTCACCGTGGCAACCAACTGCTTAGGATGAATGGCATCCGCATAGGATTGAACCTCGGCGACAACCACTTGACCATCGTGCAAATCTTCGTCGGCCGTCGAGGCATCCACAATCACCTGATAAGACAAGGCCTTCTTATCGGATAAACGAATTTGACCAAGGGTTCCTTGAAATGGCGTACTTGAGGTGTAAACGCCGACCAGCCGAGAATAGGCGTGTTCGAGAATTTCTTCAACTTTTCCTTCTGGTCCGCGGTCAGCCGATTGCGCTGGCTTAACCATTGAAACTCGGACTGTATCGCCCTGCATGGCCTGCAGGGTGTTATCTGGTCCAACGAAATAGTCGGGAAGGTTCTCATCGTAGCGAACAAAACCAAAGCCCTTGTCGTTGGCTTTAAATTCGCCGACGATGTCGCCCTTTTGCCCCTGGAATTGGTAGCTGTCCTGGTCGACTTTTTTGACAATCTGGTTATCGGCTAGATTTTCCAATACCCCGAGTACCTGTCGGTAGCCGGCTGCTCCTTCTAAACGCAGGCCGTCAGCGAGGTTTTGGGCGGAAAAGGCCTGCTTAGGGTTGGCTTTCAAGAAACCTTGGAGCTGTTCTTTTACTTGTTTTGTTTCCATGAATGATTCTTTCTAAAAAATGCTAATAAAAAATCAGTCTACAAAAAAGTAAACTGACCTTATTCATTAATGAGCGGCAATATACATCAGCACAAGGGCGATGATAAACCATAGTGCGCCAAGAACTGTCGTAATTCGACGCATAATGGCTTCGAAACCGCGAGACTTTCGTTCTGTAAATAAATCGGTTGCCCCACCAGACAAAGCTGATAGTGCATCTTGTTGTTTACTAGGCTGCATCATCACTGAAACGATCAGCAAGAAGCCAACGACTAGCAAGAGAATGGTTAAAATATTAGTCACAAGGACGCCTCCACTCGCAATTCATACTTATTAGTATAGCAAAGTTACCATTAATTTCCAAGAGACAAGCGGAACATCAAAACACCACCAGCAACCGCCACATTCAATGATTCAGCTGAACCAATGAGTGGAATATACAAGTTAGCCGTCGTCTGCTTGGCTAATTCAGGATCCAAACCTTGCCCTTCATTTCCAACAATCAAGGCCCCGGCTGACAAACCGTGGATGTCTTGATATGGCTTCGCCTCTTCGTTCAACTCCGATCCATAGACTGGCAGATCGTTATCCTTAAAGGCTTTAATCCAGTCATTGAGATCAGCTTGGAGTACTTCCAAATGGAAGTTCGACCCTTGCATGGCCCGAACGACCTTAGGGGCGAAAAGATCGGCTGTACCATTTCCCAATACCACCCCTTTGAAACCTGCAGCATCCGCCGTCCGGACCAAGGTCCCGACGTTTCCAGGATCCTGGATGGCATCCAAGAATAGCCAAAGGCCGTCATGCACATAAGAAGGGTCGAAGGTCTTTTCAGGCAAGGTCACTTCAGCAAAGATGCCTTGCGGCGTCTTTGATCCCGCAATGTGTGCCGCAACTTCTTTTGAAATTTCAAAGGCCGGTACGCCGTGTGGCACATCCGCTAAGTGTTCTTGCATTTGTTCTTCTGTCGCCATAATGGCGTGGAACTTGGCCTTAGCCTTAATCGCTTCTTGAACCAAGTGCCAGCCATCCAAAAGATAGGTCTTTTGATCTTGGCGGCCCTTCTTCGTGGCCAATTTGGCCCAGGCTTTCACCTTGTTATTTTGCTTTGATAAAATGCGTTCCATAGTACTTCTTTCTGAATTAAATTCGTCTTATGAGCGACGTTGCTTGCCTGCGTTACGGCCTGTCTTAGACCCTTCTTCTGTCACATCGCGCGGACGCAAATCTTCGGGACGAACACGTTTTTCTTCGGTTTTTGCTTGTGCTTGTTGCCCCATCGTTGCGGCGTTGTTGAGCAAATCATCAGCCGTCTTTTGAATGACGAAGTCGCGATCAACTTGGGCCTTTAACTTTTGATAGATCATATGTGTGATAAGCGCTTGGATGACCACAAAAAATCCACCGACCAAGAAGTAAAGTGCCAAAGCCCCGGAAGACACAATGGTGAAGCCAGCAATCACGACGGGCATCAACCACATCAAAGCTCCTGTCTGCTTCTTCTGAGCGGCTGGTACGTGCAACTGCGTCAAGTAAGACTGCAGGAGGTAAACGGCCAGCACCATGATTGAGAAAACGAGCTGTGGCGAAGACAGTTCAAAGCCAAAGAAAGTTGCCGTCTTCAGTCCGTTGGCATGGGCAATGGCGAGGTACAAACCAGAAAAGATCGGCATTTGAATCGCCATCGTCAGCCAGGAAATGCCACCGGTCATCGAGACATTATTTTCCCGATAAAGCGACATGGAGGCCATGGAAGCCGCTTGCTGTTCAGCTTGACTTTTGGCGGATTTAACCGCCGCTTGAACTTTTTCAAATTCCGGCCGCAACTTTTGCATCTTCAATTGCGAAATTGTTGTGTTTTTTGATTGGCTCACCATAATTGGCAGCAGAATCAAACGAATAATCGCTGTCAAAATAATAATTGCCCAGCCAATCGCGTTCACACCCCCGACAGCCTCGGCAAGTCGCAGCAAAGCCTCAATGATGGGCTTTGATACTAAGTTATAAATCCGCCCGTTAACACCAGTTCCACCTGTAAATAAGTAAATGTCAAAGAGAACAAAGGCAATCGTCGCGTAGCGTTTCAGTAATTTCATGTGGGCTCCTAAAAAGCTTTAGTTGTTTATCATTATAAGGAATGAAGTCACACCAATTATAGCAAGATTCACTCCAAGACGGGTCATGAATCTGTCAAATCAGACTGTTTTTCTTCTAAAACCTCTTCTTGGCTCGGATCAACTAAGGGAAAGCGCAGTCGAAACGAAGAGCCTGACCCTAAGGCTGATTCAACTTGTACCTGACCGCCGTAGGCCGCCACCATCTTTTTAACGATTGATAATCCAAGACCATTTCCGCCCGGTTGATGTACCCGTGCTTTATCCACCCGATAGAAACGATCAAAAATGCGATCCAAGTCATCATGAGCAATCCCTTGACCAAAGTCTTGAACACCAATTTCAACCCACGCACCTGCCTTGGCTAAGGCTAAATGAACTTCCTTTCGATCGGTTGAATATTTGATGGCATTATCGAGCAAAATAATCAAAAGTTGCTCCAAATGATCAGGACGGATGGCCACCTCGATTGGTTGACTGACTTCGCCGTCATAAGTCCAAGAAAATTCAGGGTGAACAATTTGAAAATCATGATACACCCGTTCCACAACCGCTGCCACTGATGTCGTAATCTGTTCCTTGTTGACAATCAGTTTTTCGGCACGGGTCAATTGAAGCATCTCATTGACGAGGACTTCCATTCGTTTGATTTCAGAAAGCGAAGAAGAAAGGGAATCCGCCAAAACTTCAGGATCATCCTTTCCCCAACGCGCCAACAAATTCAAATGTCCCTTCACGATGGTCACCGGTGTTCGCAATTCGTGTGAAACATCTGACACAAAATCTTGCTGGGACTGCACGAGATTTTGCACTTGGCCCATCGTTTGATTTAACAACTGGCCAAGTTCATCTAATTCCTGATTGTAGGCAGAAACGTCCACTCGTTTTTTGGTCATGGGATCCTCCTCAAAGGCCCCCATGACCTTGGTAATTCGCTTCACCGGCAGTAAAAACAATTGGGCTAAAAAGAAGGCTAAGAGTCCAATACCAAAGACCGCAAAGAGCAAAAAAGACCACCACCAATGGCCAATGGCCAAAAAGACTTGGTGCGTCAGATTCGAACCCTGAACGGCCATTAAGCCAAGGATAATACCGCAGGCAATTAGCAAAAAACCCACCGTCAAACCAAGCGATAAGATTGCCTGACTCTTTTTTAACGGTGAGTATTTTCGATTGTTTTCAGTTTTTTCTGTCATCCTAGCTCCGCATCACATAGCCCGTTCCACGGACCGTTTGGATATAAGAAGTCTTTGATTCAGGATCATCCAACTTATTACGTAGATAACGAATGTAGACGTCCACCACATTGGTTTCGATCTTGGTGTCAAAGCCCCAAACCTTCTTCAACAGCTTTTCTCGCGCCTGCACGACGTCGATGTTTTCAAGCAGGATCAAAAGTAGGTCGTATTCACGCTTTGTTAATGAAATAATCTGGTCATCGCGACGAACCGTCCGATTCTCTTTTTCTAATTTCAGATTTTTGAATGTAATCACGTTCAAAGAAGAGCCAGAAGGTTCTTTTTCGATATCAATTCGGCGCATCAACGACCGCACCCGAGCCAAAAGCTCTTCGATGGCAAATGGTTTAACAACATAATCATCCGCCCCGTAGTCCAGACCAGAAACACGGTCAATCACAGAATCGCGAGCCGTCATCATAATGATCGGTGTTTTCTTTTCTTCGCGCAAACGACGAGCCACTTCAAAGCCATTTAATTCAGGGAGCATCAGATCTAAGAGAATTAGATCAAAATCTTCATTTAAAGCCAAGTCAAGCCCTTCGCGACCGTTTTTGACGGTTTCCACCTGGAAATTTTCGTGTTCCAGTTCTAATTTGACAAATTTGGCCAAATTCTCTTCATCTTCAACAATTAAAATACGACTCATAATTTTCTCCGCTGGTAACAAGGCAAAAGAACTAAAGCAGTCACTCGTTACCCTTATAAATGAATATCTTTTAATGGTATTTTACCATAAGCTCGTTCATTATCTCATTTTTTAAAGAAATCGTCTAATTTGGCCAAACGAGGGTCCAATTTCTGATCTTTTTTGGCCCCTTCTTCTCCGGATGCTGCTTCATCAGGGTGTTCTTCCAAGAATTCGTCTTCCGAGATTACCTGCCAGTCTTTTCCTTCTGGCAAAGGCGCACCAGCCGCTTCTTCTTCCGTCAAAATCTGAAATGGCAAGGCTGCAACCAGGTTATCCAAAACCACCTGGTCCAAATCAATCGCATTGTCCTTCAAGGCAAAGACCGGCTCTTCCTCGTCGAATTGCGCGATCTTTTTCGGATCTTCCACAAAAGTTTCGTGGATGGTTACATCCGTTGACCAATCCACCGGCTCCAAGGAACGTGATGATGGCAACGTCAAATCAGCATGGTAGGAAGCTAAAAGCACATAGTCATCGTGGTCGTCTTGTTGTACAGAACCCGTGACTTTGATGGGTTTGGCAGACAAAATCAGATCGGAAAAGCGCTCTTGAATTCGGTCATTTAGATCCAACACTTCCTCGAAATGCAAGGGTTCGTTACGGAACTTTTGGAGTTGTTGCTTGGCAAACTTCATAACTAGTCATTCTCCTTCATATAGTGAATGGGCCGACGAGACAAATCTTGGCCCTCTTGACTGCCTGCTTGTCCGGCTAAGAGCTGCCAGATCAGACCGGCCTTGTAATCGAGTCGCAGGTTAGCCTTGGCCAAGCCCTGATCGACTCTTGAAATAATGGGCAAACGCGCCTTGCGCTTGACCTCAGACAGGTAAGCCTGCCCCTCATCGGTAAAACCGAGCAAACGAATGTAGGAATCCGCCATAGCGGCCTGCATTTGATCGACCTTAATGTTCAACAACGTGTAGAGCATCGTCCGTTGCATGCGGGCAAAGGTGTAGCGCTTGGACTTGACCGCCTTAATGAAGGACTGGTAGGACTGCGGCGCTTCCTTTGCCGTGGCTACACCAACTAACCGGTGTTCCAAGCCTTCGGCCATTTGGTAAACCTGACCCAACTGGCCCACCGTGTCCGTTAACAAACGGTAGCGCAACAAGTTGAAGAAGACGCCCTCGAAGGCCAAAGTGTTTGGCTTTTCCTTTAAGGCCTGCAAGGTATCAGCCGGCACGACGCCTTCAACGCGGTCCCACTTGCCCTTGTGCAGCGCGAGTCGGATGGAAGAAGCCGAAGCAATCGCTTGGTCGTCATCGATATCTTGGTCGTGGTAGGCGGCTGCCTTTCGAGCGATTGGGTGGAGTTTCATGTCCACACCGAGTTTCAAAACCGCCTTGGCATAAGAGAAGGCCAAAATATCGTTGGGATCTTCCAACTTGAAACCGGTCTTTTCTTCCAAATCAGCAGCGTAAGCCGCCGCATAGGTCTGCGTCTTATCCGCGCTTGCGCCTGCTTCTTGGATTTCTTCTGCTTGCTTAGCCAAATCCAAGAAATCGACTTCCGGATGCTCCGAGCCAAAGACCAGCTCATCGACGCCAAGGGCAGCCAAGATGCGAACCGCGCCTTCAGCAAAAAGGTGACCAGGCTGGACCGCCGAAAAAACGGGCAGCTCGACCATCAAGTCCGCCCCGTTGTGCAAGGCCAACTTGGTCCGTTCCCACTTGTCCAAAATGGCGGGTTCGCCCCGTTGCACGAAGTTTCCAGACATGACGACAACGGCCGCGTCAGCGCCCGTTACCCGTTTGGCTTCCTGCAAGTGGTAGGCGTGCCCATTGTGAAAAGGATTGTATTCCGCAATAATGCCAACTGCTTTCATCACTTTGCTCCTTTTTTACAAATGAAGAACCAACGACTGTCTGAGTCGTCCGCGTCCTTTTGACCAAAGTCCGCCTTGGCCAAAACGGATTCAAAGCCAACCGATTGGAGCATTTCCAAATACTGAGCCATTTCATAAGTCTTTTCATGGTGCACTTCGCGCACAAGCTTGAAGGCGTCGACGTCTTCTTGATACAAGAAGAACTTCAGATCGTGATCAACCGCGTTTTGCCCCTCTTCGACAAAGGCCGTCCACATGAAAATTTTATCCGGATCCTCGTCGTTGTTGTAGCAGAAGTCCAAGTAGTCCTCATTAACCATCTTTGGCGTAATCACGTCGAAGAGGAAGGTTCCCCCGTCTTCCAAGTGATCGTAAGCCTGCTTCAAGCCGGCCAAGAAGTCTTCTTTTTCTGGTAAATAATTAAAGGTATCGGCAAAGGACACAATGGCCGGATACTTTTCTTCCCAGTCAGAGAACTCGCGAATATCGGCCTGGAGCAAGCGCAAATCAACATCGGCAGCAGCCGCGTGCTCCTGAGCCAATTCCAACATTGGTGCAGACAAGTCCAGCAGGTCCATTTGGTAGCCTGCTTTAGCCAGCAAAACGGCTAAGCGACCAGCACCGCCACCCAAGTCGAGGACTTTGCCAGCTGATACTTGGGCTTTTACAAAAGCCGCCCAATCCTCGTACAGTTCCCCGTCAAATAGCTCGTCATAGAGCGAGGCAAAGGTCTGGTAAGGCTGTTCTTCTTCGGCCATGCTGGCCCCCTTTCTGGTAGAAAGGGCCACTTGGAATATCCCCAAATGGCCCACAATCAATTAATCGCTAATGTATTCGGACAAGTCGACCGGCTTGGCATCAAACCAGAGCTTGTCCAAGTGGTAAAAGTCACGGGATTCTTCGTCGAAGACGTGAACGATCACATCCCCCAAATCCAAGACCACCCAGTTCGCCTTTTCGAACCCTTCGATGTGGTCCACTGGATAACCAGCTGCGACAACTTCTTCCTTGACCTCTCGAGCAATCGCTTGAGCCTGACGACTCGATCCAGCCGAGGCCAGAACAAAGTAGTCTGCCAAAAGGGAAACTCCCTGCATGTCCAAGGCCGTCACGTTCTCACCGCGCTTATTATCAATGGCTTCTAAAACCGTTTTCAAGAGTCCTTTGCTTTCGTCAACCATGTTGGCTCCTTTTACTTCTTCAAATAATTTGCCCAATCATTATAGGCGTCAAATGTCTTTGGATAAATCACCTGACCCTTGTCAGCCAGGAAGGCTAAGGTGTGGCTCAATTGGTAGAAGACCCCTCGGTCAAGCGACTTCTCCGTAATGGCACGGGCTTCTTTGACACCAGGAAAATGCCGACCTTCTTCCAAGTAATCGGCCATAAAGACAACCTTGTCCAACGTCGTCATTTCATCGTGCAAACCACCGGTTGTGTGTAAACGAATGGCCTGCAGAATTTCAGGATCTTCAATTCCCAGTTCGTCTTTGACGAATTCTGCACCGACAACCCCGTGCCAAATGGGATTTCCCCACGCCTTCAATGACTTCGGCAACTTGGCTTCATCGATCTTTTCCAGGAAGTCTGCTTCTGAACGTTCCTTGGCATAGTCGTGCACCAGGCCGGCCAAAGCCGCCTGCTGCTCATCCAAGTTATTTTGTTTGGCGAGTTTGACCGCATAGTCCGAAACACGCAAGCAGTGCTCATAACGATGCGTGGAAAGGTGGGCTTTCACTTGCTTCTTGGCAGCTTGATAGATTTCTTCAAAATTCTCGGTCATGTTGGCTCTCCTTATGCTAATTTGTTGATTTCTAAGGAGTACTTCACGTACTTTGCATCCTTGGCTTCTTCGTACAAAAGCACCGTCTTACCAATGACTTGCGCCACCGTAATCGTCGATTCCTTTTCGATGAAGGCAGCCAAATCCTTGGCTGACCATTCAGAACCTTGTTGGACGTTGACTTTAACCAATTCGCGTTTGGCCAAGGCCTTTTTCACTTCAGCCAACCATTCCGCTGACGCACCAGCCTTTCCAATTGAAAAGATCGGGCTCAACGTATTGGCTTGTGAGCGCAAGTAGCGCTTTTGCTTTCCTGTTAATTGCATTAGATCATTGCCTTTCTCAAGAATACGGAAACGGCCTTCGGCGCATAGCCTTTAACTGTGACACCAGCTGGTAGGGTAATAAAACCAAGTCCAGCAATCACTAAATCGGCTGTCGTCTTAGTCGTGAATTCATGCCCAACAAGGCCTTGCTTGTCCTTTGGAACAGGTGCCAAGAGTTCGCCTCGGTGTTTCTCGTAAAAATCATCAGCACCAGCTAGCTTCGTCCGGTGCAAGTTCAAGTTGTTTTCAAAATAGAAGGTCGCAGAGGTCTTCTCGTCTGAGTGACTGGCAATCAAATCAAAGCGGGCCAAGCCGCCGATAAAGACCGTCTGTTCTGGATTCAGTTGATACGTCCGGGCCTTAATCTCGTTTTTTGGCAAAACGTATTTGAGGTCCTTGTCTGCTACTTGGTGAGCGTACTGATCCGCCTTAATGATTCCTGGCGTGTCGATCAAGGACTGGCCGTCGTCCAATGGGATGGCAATCTGATCCAAGGTCGTGCCTGGGAAACGAGAGGTCGTGATCAACTCCTGCACACCAGTTTTTGACTTGATGATTTGGTTGATCAAAGTCGACTTACCCACGTTAGTTGTTCCCACAACGTAGACGTCGCGATTTTGACGCAAATCATCAATCGTTGTCAAAAGCGCATCGAGGTTGGCGGGGTGAGCTGCAGACGTCAGCGCCACGTCAACCGGCTTAATGCCCTGCTCCTTCAATTGACCACGAACCCAGTCCTTGATTTTGTTTGGCTTCAATGACTTTGGTAGCAAGTCCACCTTATTTCCCACCACAAAGATCGGATTGCCCTCGCCAACAAAGCGGGGAAGCCCAGGAATTGTCGAACCAGAAAAATCGAACAGATCCAAAACGTAGACAATTAAGGCCTTCGAGTCAGACACTTGGTGCAAGAGTTTGATAAAGTCGTCATCCGTCAACGAAACCGGTTGGATTTCGTTGTAGTGACGAAGGCGAAAGCAGCGTTGGCAGAGCAGCTGATCAGAATTCAGCTGCTTTTGTAAGGCTGACATGGGCAGATAACCCGCCTCTTCTTTGTCACTACATTGCATCAAAGCCCCGCAACCGATGCAGTATAGCCCTTCTTGCAAGGCTTCTTGCACCGCTTCTTTTGTTGCCGGAGTTGGTTGTTTTTCTACCATATAGGCTTAATCTTCCTTTGCTTGGACGGCTTTTTCAAAGGAGTCATAAAAGACCGGGCCATCCTTTTTATAAATCATTTTCTTTGCTTGGTTTTCGATAAAGCGATTCAGCCAAGTCTGCCACATGTCAGATTCGATCAAGCGCTTCACTAAGACCGAAGGCACCCCTGCCAGATGAGAGGCCCAAACATCCGTTAACATTTGATCGCCGACCATCAAGACGTCATCTTTGTTCAGATCGCGGTCGTGTAGCACTTTCAAAATGCCACGTGGGAGTGGTTTCAAAGACCAGGCTACGTAATCAACATCCAAGCCGCCAACCGCCTTTTTCACGCGGTCCCAAGTATTGTTCGATACCACGATCACGTCAATCCCAGAAGCCTTGGTCTCCTTCAACCATTCATGAAGTTCAGGAGTCCCTTCCGGATTATTCCAAGCCAAAAGCGTGTTGTCCAGATCAGTCAAGACAGCTTTGATACCGTTTTTCTTTAGCTCGTCAACGGATAAATCATAAACCGATTGAACGCAGTATGTGGGTTTTAAAAAGTTTAGGACCATGGCGTTTACTCACTTCATTCTTTATGTCCATTATATCATGGATAAGTCATCTTCTTAGACAAAAAAGGACCCCAGCGGGGCCCTTTTATTTGAAAAATTCAGATTAATACCAACCGTTTGATTGGAAATGTGAAATGGCATTCGCCACCGTACCATAACGGGCAGCGATATAGCCTTGCATCGCCTGCAGTTGGACGGCGTAATTGCCGACATAGTCTTGTCCGGCTGCATACGTGGCGTAAGCAGAAGGTGACAATTGTCCGATTCCATAGAATGAACCGTTTGACGCATTCACGTTACCAGATGATTCGCGTTGGATCAACCAGTTGATATCACCGGTAGCTTCCGTGACGGTTTGAACAGGGGCGCTCACCGTCGTCACTTGGGCAGCTGTCGTGTTATCGTTTGATGATGACGTATCAGCAGAAGTATCTTCTTGCGTGTCTTCTGCTTGCGCATCGTCGTTAGAAGCCACTTCTTGGTTGGCAGCTGAAGTTTCTAAGCTCTTAATGTTGTCCAATGATGAAACAGCCGTCTTAACTGTCTGACCATTGACAGAACCAGAAACCTTAACGGCCTGGTCAGTCGTTGATTTTGAATTATTAAATTGTGAGTTGACAGCAGTTAGTGCAAGACCAACGACTGCAACGCTTGTAAGTAAAATTTTATTAAACATCATGTCTTTTATTATTCCGGAACAAGATTACATGAACATTAAAGTCATGTAAATTCTTTTTAACATTCCGAAAATAACATTCAAACCTCCGTTGAATTCCGTGAAAACAACCGCGAAGAGCGGGCGTTTGCTTGGTGTTGTTCGTTATTTCCTGTTATTTAACCAGTAGTAGACCGGTAAACCTAATAATACTATGATAACGGAAATCAACACACCATGCAAATCGTTCATTAATTCGGACACTTCAACATAGAGTGAACCAAGAATGGCGATGATGGGAATCACTGGATATAAGGGCATCGAAAAGTCGCGCTTTTCCCCTTTGGGGTCACGGCGACGCAAAATGAAGGCGCCGATAAAGGCCAAGATGTAAAAGAGGAAGGTGAT
This sequence comes from Fructobacillus papyriferae, assembly GCF_018437225.1. GTDB lineage: Bacteria > Bacillota > Bacilli > Lactobacillales > Lactobacillaceae > Fructobacillus > Fructobacillus papyriferae. Next base: position 293,554 of record NZ_JAAMFI010000002.1, on the reverse strand, counting down.
AAAAACAGCATAATCCGTCAGCTGGTTAGGATCCGTCACCCACATCATCAGATAACCAATCCCAATCATCAACCAGATGGCCGCATTAGGGGTCTTAGAAGAAGCATGTAACTTGGCAAAGGTCTTGGCAAATGGGAATTCGCCCTGTTGGGCCATCGCATACAAGACTCGTGGAAAGGAAAGCACCTTGCCATTCAATGTACCAAGCAAAGACACCAACACAGCAAGCGAAAGCAAGCGACCACCAAAAAGACCAAAGGCAGCTTCGGCGACGTGAACCGTTGCTTGTTCCCCATAGGCAACAATCTGATTAGCGCCCAACGACGAGAAGGTCCCGTAAGAAACGCCAACATAGGCGACGATTACAACTAACAAGCCATAGACGATGGCTTTTGGTAACGTCTTTTGCGGATTTTTGATTTCACCCGAGATGTTGGCCAAGGTCACCCAGCCATCATAGGCGAAAAGCGTGGCCAAGACAGCCACACCAAAACCGCCACCATGTGAAGAAACGGTGTGAACCGTTTGTCCGAGCGCATCATTTTGACCGAAGAAAAGGCCAAAAATCGTCAAGCCTACAATCGGCAACAACTTAATCGTGGTGGTAAGCACTTGGAAGAAAGCGGAATTTTTGTTTGGCAGTGAATTTAACAAGCCAATCAAACCAAGACCAACCATCCCCACAGGAATCGACCACATTTTTGGTAGGTTAAAAAGCGCGGTGAAAAGCAAGCCAAAATATGAGGCAATCGCCCCCATCATGGCAGGCCCATAGAAAACAACCTGCATCCAACCTGACAAAAAGCCGATCGTCTTTCCATAAAGCTTAGTCAGATACAAGTACAAGCCACCGGTTTCTGTCATCTGTGAACCAACTTCGGCAACCGTCATGCCCGCTGTTAATGTCAAAACACCACCAGCTAGCCAAGCCAAAAGAGCCATCGATGTCGAACCGGCCGTTTGCAAAATCGCTCCTTGTTTGAAGAAAATACCGGAACCAATGATCGTTCCAATCACCAAGGCAAGCGATGACCAGAGGCCAAACCCGCGATTCAGTTCTTCCTTTTCCATACGTCAACCTCCTTCAAAAAGTCCATAATACGATCTATTTTACCATGCTTTGAAGCAAAAAAAGCGATTCGAAGAAAAAGTTCACTACGGCCATTGGCTGAAACGCCAGGCTTTCCTCCGCTAATCCTTTTAAGACCAGAGGGGCAGTGCTTGAACCAATTGGCAAATCAATGCGAAAACGGTCCCTAACAGCCATCTATTCAGCCATCAAAAAAAGCACCGATCGACGACCGATGCTTTCATTATCTGTTATGTTGCCGACTGCTGCTGTTCACGTTGCAGATCGCGTGCCATAATTTCCTTTAAGTATTTAGCCGTATATGACGCCGTACTCCTTGACACCTTCTCAGGCGTTCCGGTCGCGATAATTTGGCCACCTAAAGCACCACCTTCAGGGCCAAGATCAATCAACCAATCGGCTGATTTGATCACGTCCAAGTTGTGCTCGATGACCGTGACGGTGTTCCCGTTATCGACCAAACGGTTCAACACTTCGAGCAGACGCTCGATATCATCTGTGTGCAGACCGGTCGTCGGCTCATCCAAAATGTAGATGGTCTTGCCGTTCGTGCGACGGTGCAATTCTGAAGCTAACTTCATCCGCTGGGCTTCACCACCAGACAAAGTCGTAGCAGACTGTCCGAGTTTCACATAGCCTAACCCGACATCGACCATCGTCTGCAAACGACGGGCAATTTTAGGAATGGGAGAAAAGAAATCAAGCGCTTCGTCAGCCGTCATGTCTAAGACATCTGAAATCGTCTTTCCCTTATAGGTCACTTCGAGTGTCTCAGAGTTATAACGTGTGCCATGACAAACCTCACAATCGACGTAGACATCGGGCAAAAAATTCATCTCAATCTTAATGACCCCATCCCCGCGACAGTTTTCACAGCGACCGCCCTTGGTATTAAAAGAAAAGCGGCCCTTAGCATAGCCACGCAACTTAGCCTCATTGGTTTGGGCAAAAAGGGTCCGGATGTCATCGAAAACGCCCGTGTAGGTTGCGGGGTTCGAACGCGGTGTCCGACCGATGGGTGACTGATCAATGTCAACGACTTGCTCAACGTTTTCAACACCCTCAATTTTTCGATAAGCCCCGGGCTTGTTCGAATTCTTGTTCAGCTTTTGTTTCAAGGCCCGCTTTAAAATCGTGTTGACCAAAGTCGACTTTCCAGAACCAGAAACGCCGGTAACCGCCACGAATTTACCAAGCGGGAACTTAGCCGTCACGTTCTTCAAATTGTTTTCTTTGGCTCCTCGAATGACGATTTCTTCGCCATTACCCTTGCGGCGGGACTTGGGTACCGGAATAAACTTCTTACCTGAAAGATACTGTCCGGTTAATGACTTCGGATTAGCCATGACCTCTTGTGGCGTGCCCGCAGCCATGATCTGACCTCCCAGGTTTCCAGCACCAGGACCCACATCGATCAAGTAGTCGGCTGCGTTCATCGTATCCTCGTCGTGTTCGACAACCACTAAGGTGTTGCCAAGATCACGCATCGCTTGCATCGAAGCTAAGAGCTTATCATTATCCCGCTGGTGCAGCCCAATCGATGGCTCATCTAAGACGTAGAGTACACCGGACAAATTCGCCCCAATCTGCGTGGCCAAACGGATTCGCTGCGATTCACCACCAGACAAAGTAGCAGCAGAACGCGACAAAGTTAAGTAGTCTAAACCAACAGACTGCAAAAAGCCCAAGCGATCCTCGATTTCCTTTAAGATTGGCTGGGCAATTTCTTTATCTTGTTGACCCAAAGTTAATCCAGCAAAGAAGTCGATCTCATCGTTAACAGGCAAATTCGAGACGTCTCCGATGTTTTGACCGCCAACTTTAATCGATAAGGCGGCCTTGTTCAGGCGGTACCCATGACAGGCTGGACAAGTCAGTTTGGTCATGTATTGGGCCATGACGTCACGCGTGAAATCCGAATTTGTTTCTTTGTAACGGCGAGCAATATTGTTCATTACGCCTTCGAATGGCTGATCCACATCACGAACACCACCAAAGTCCGAATTAAAGTGAAAATGAAAGTTTTGATCACCAGAGCCATACAAGATCATTTCCTGCTGCTCTTTTTTCAAGTCCTTAAAGGGCTTGTCCATCGGAATCTTGAACTGCTCACAAAATTGCTCGAGCAAAGCTGGGTAGTAGTTCGACGAAATGGGATGCCAAGGCGCAATCGCCCCATCTTTTAAAGTCAAGGAGTCGTCTGGGATAACCAAGTCGATGTCGACTTCCTGATTAGCCCCCAGTCCCTGACAGACCGGGCAAGCCCCATCTGGCGCATTGAAAGAAAAGAGCCGCGGCTCCAAACGACCTGGACGAAAGTCCTTCAACTCCCCCAAATAATGGTCGGACATCCGAATTGCTTCCTGCTTGTCCTCCCCTTCTCGTGCAACTGGCTCTAAGACGACCAGGCCATTGGCCAATCCCGTAGCGGCTTCGATGGAATCAAAAAGCCGCGAACGCGAACCATCGCGCAAGACGACACGGTCGACCATGATCGAGATATCGTGGAATTGATTGCGTTCGAGTGAAAGCTCGTCTTGCTCATCCAATTCGACAATTTCGCCATCCACTTTAGCCCGCAGGTAGCCTTGCTTTTGCATCTTTTCGAAGGTCTTTTGGTGACTCCCCTTCTTATGTTCAATGATCGGCGCAAAAACTTGCAGCCGAGTGCCCTCAGTTAATGTGTGTTGGACATAATCGACCATTTGATCAATCGTTTGGACGATCTTTGTCCCGTCGGCTGGGTCATCTGGCTTTCCCACCCTGGCAAACAGCAAACGGAAGTAGTCCGCAATTTCGGTCACCGTACCAACCGTCGAACGGGGGTTATTGGACGTCGTCTTCTGATCAATCGAAATAGCAGGCGATAACCCGTCAATTGAATCAACGTCTGGCTTATCCATTTGTCCCAAAAACTGCCGAGCGTATGCGGAGAGCGATTCGACGTAACGGCGCTGTCCTTCGGCATAAAGCGTATCAAAAGCCAAAGAAGACTTTCCTGAACCCGATAACCCGGTGACAACCGTCAGCGAGTCTTTTGGAATATCAACGTCAATGTTTTTTAAGTTATGAGCGCGAGCGCCCCGAATTTCAATGTTTTTCTTAGCCATGTTTTCCTCTACTTGCTAAAAAGCCCATCCCTGGGCTTTTTCGTTCGATTGCAAAGCGACCGGTGCGATTAGCGCCCTGCCTGCTTTTTTAATTTCATGATATTATCGCGAACCTTGGCAGCCGTTTCAAAGTCCAATTCCTTAGCAGCGGCCCGCATTTGGGCAGCCAAGTTTTCCAAGATATCAGTCTGATCAGACTTAGGCAAGTCGGCAAAGTCGATTTCGGTCATATCAACCGCTTCGGCTTCCTCGGTCGGCTTCGTGGACGAGATCAAATCACGAATTTCCTTCTTGATAGTCTGCGGTGTGATGCCGTGTTCCTTGTTATAAGCCATTTGAATTTCACGACGACGGGCCGTCTCATCGATGGCTTCCTGCATCGCCTTGGTCGTCTTATCGGCATACATGATCACATGACCGTCCGCGTTACGGGCGGCACGACCAATTGTTTGGATCAAAGAACGAGGGTTACGCAAAAAGCCTTCTTTGTCGGCATCCAAGATCGCCACTAGGGACGTTTCCGGCACGTCGATTCCCTCACGAAGCAAGTTGATGCCGACCAAGACATCGTATTTGCCAAGGCGGAGCTCACGGATAATCTTGGTCCGCTCCAGAGTCTTGATATCCGAGTGCAAATAAGCCACCTTGATCCCGACATCCTTCAGGTAATCGGTCAGATCCTCAGACATTCGTTTAGTCAAAGTCGTGATGAAAACGCGTTCGTTTTTCTCGATGCGCTTATTAATCTCACCCACCAAATCATCAATTTGTCCCATGACTGGTCGAACTTCGATTTCTGGATCGAGCAGACCAGTTGGTCGGATGATTTGTTCAACGACGTCTTTTTTCGGTACGCGTTCGAGTTCGTAATCACCCGGTGTGGCCGACATGTAAATAATTTGGTTCACGTGATCTTCGAATTCAGGCAGTTGTAATGGCCGGTTGTCTAAGGCCGATGGCAGACGGAAACCATAGTCAACTAAAGTCTGCTTGCGGGCCCGGTCCCCGTTATACATCCCGCGTACTTGTGGCATCGTCACGTGACTTTCATCCACGACAATCAAGAAATCATCTGGGAAGAAGTCCAAAAGGGTAAAGGGCGCTTCGCCTTCTTTGCGGCCATCCATCCAACGGGAATAATTTTCAATTCCCGGTGTAAAGCCCATTTCTTGAAGCATGGCCAAATCGTATTCGGTTCGCTGACGGAGGCGCTGCGCTTCGAGCAACTTGCCTTCTTTTTCCAGCTCCTTTAGCCGTTCGTCCATTTCCTCTCGGATGCCGACCAAGGCTTCTTTCATCCGTTCATCATCGGTCATAAAGTGCTTAGCCGGATAGATGGAAACAAAATCCTTTTCGGCCATAATCTGGCCAGTCAAGGCATTAATTTGCCGGATGCGATCGATCTCGTCTCCAAAGAATTCGACGCGCAGTGCCAGTTCGTCTTGTGACGATGGGAAAATTTCGATCACATCACCGCGAACACGGAATGTGCCACGCTGAAAATCAATGTCATTACGGGCAAATTGGACATCCACCAAGTCGTGCATCAGCTGATTTCGTCCGTATTCGTTGCCCACGCGTAAATTAATGACGTGATTTTGATACTGATGGGGATCCCCCAAACCAAAGATAGAGGAAACTGAGGCCACGACGATCGTATCATTTCTTTCGAAAAGAGAAGCCGTCGCAGAGTTTCGCAACTGGTCGATTTCGTCATTGATGGCCGAATCTTTTTCGATGAAGGTATCAGAAGAAGGCACATAGGCTTCCGGCTGGTAATAGTCATAGTATGAAACGAAGTATTCAACGGCATTATTTGGAAAGAATTCCTTCAACTCTGAGTAGAGTTGTCCTGCCAAGGTTTTGTTATGGGACAAAACCAGGGTTGGTTTGTTATTTTGGGCAATGACATTTGAAATCGTAAAGGTTTTTCCGGTACCGGTTGCCCCCAAAAGCACCTGTTCTTTCACACCCTCTTTTAGGCCTTTCACCAGCTTGTTGATCGCCTTCGGCTGGTCACCAGTGGGCTTGTATTTCGAGACAACTTGAAACTTTCCATCCTTTTTCTCTGCCTCAACCATGGCGGCCTCCTTTTTTGTATCGTGACATGTGTTCAATCTATTATAACAAATGAGACAAAAAACGAACAGATGTTCTATAAGACACATCTGTTCGTTTCAATGAACCCTCAACCGTCCTACTTTAATTCAGGAGCGCTCGTTTCATATTGGTCAACCGTACTTTGCTCGTTGTTCTTAGCAAAAAGCGAGGTTGGGTTTGATTTTTGGTTTTGCTTCAAGGTCTTAAGAGCCGATGCTTTTTGGTAATCATACTGTGATTTATCAACAGTATACGCATTCAGTCGGTTCTTATCGAAACGAAGCAAATCACCCGTGATCACCTTATCAGAATAAGACAATGATTTGTCAGCATAAGCCTGAACACGTTTGGCCGTTGCCTTTAAAGCCGGATTAGCATTCATCGACAACTGTTGGCCCGTCTGCGTGTCGTAATATTCGTTTCGATACTTGGTATAGCGTGGCGTGACCCAGTCTCCGTTTCGGAAGATAACGGTTTGTTGGTTCTGCTGGGAGAGCAAATCATGGCCGAAAAGCGTCAGGCCATCGGTTGAAACACCAAGCAAGTGCAAAAGCGTTGGCATCATGTCGATTTCACCACCATACGTGTGGTTAATGCCTCCCTGAAGACCAGTTCCATGAATCATAAAGGGCACTTTTTGGAAGTTGGCCAAATCATAATTGTTAACCGATTCCTTACCAAGTAATTTGGCAATGGCGTCCTTGTGGTTTTCAGAAATACCGTAGTGATCCCCATAAAGAACAAAGGTCGACTTATCGTACAGGCCAGTCTTCTTCAGGTAATTCATGAGTTCTCCGAACGCCTCATCGAGGTAGTGGGCCGTTTGCACGTAGCCATCAACCGTCGAATCCCCTGTTTGTGTGGCTGGGAAGTCGATGTTTTCCTTATCCAAAGTGTAGGGATAGTGGTTCGTTACGGTAATCAACTTCGCATAGAAGGGCTGAGGTAACTGTTCGATGTATTGGGCCGAGTCCTTCAAGAAAATCTTATCCTTCAACCCGTAGCCAACCGAATAGTTGGCTTTGTCAGAATTTGGATAATAGTTCTTCGAGAAGAAGTAGTTATAACCAAAGGACTTGTAGGTGTTGTTTCGGTTCCAAAAGGTCGAGACATCCCCGTGGAAGGCCGCTGACGTATAGCCCTGCTGACCCAAGATGCCCGGCATGGATTCAAAGGTGTTGGAGGTCCCGTACTTTGTCATGGCTGAACCCGTTGATAGCCCATACAAGGAGTTTTCCTGCATCATTTCGGCATCGGATGTCTTCCCCTGACCAACCTGGTTATAGAAGTTATCAAAGGACAACGTATTTTGGTCGTGATAAAAAGCGTTTAAGTTTGGCGTGACTTCCTGACCATCAACCTTGTAATCCAAGAGGAATTGTTGGAAGGACTCCAAGTGGATAACAAAGACGTTTTTGCCCTTTTGTGTGCCGTAATAAGAAGTGTTAGCCGGCACATTATTTTCATTCAAGAAGTTCTGAACGTTCTTTAAGTCCTGCGCCGTTGCTTCTTTACGAGAATCGGACTGCTTCTTGGTTTGAAAGGCGTTAAAGGCTGCATATTCATTCAAACCCATGTATTTGACAATGTAGTTGTTGTCAAAAGAACGCGTCAGCAAGCCCGAACGATCAACGGAAGCGATACCAAAGTTCACCAACATCAAGGCTAGGCCCAAAGCAGTGGTTAATAAGGCATAACGCTTTTTTAAGCCGGCCTTTTGAATGGGCCAAAACTTGAACAAGAGCAAAACCGCCAAGACGATCAAATCAAGATAGACCAAAAAATCAGTTGGCTTGATGATGGCGGCAATCGACTTGCTCAAATTATTGCCCGTCGACGAACCGGAACCAAGAATACCAAAGGACAAAAAGTCCGAGAATTCGCGATAGTACAAAATATTTGCAAAGAGCCAAACCGTCTGAATGAGGTTAAACAACCAGACCAAAAAATAAGCTAACCGCCCCCGGAAGTAAAACGCGATTCCGAGCAAAATGATCGCCGTCGGAATTGGGTTTACAGCTAACAAAAAGAGTTGAATGGGACCGCTTGCCCCAAGGGAAAAGTTAAAAAAGTAGTTCAGGTAGGTCTTGAACCAGACCAAAATCAGGTTCAGGACAAAAAAGCCCGTCAAACTGCGCCACCAAGGCCCTGTCTTTTTCATCGACGACCAGGTCAACTGATCTTTAACCGAGCTCATGAAATTTTTCAGCATCATTCATTCCTCATAAAAACTGACCTAGAAGGTCAGCTGTACATCACGAAGCAAATCGTAAATCTCAATGGCGACCAAGTCAACATCGTCAAAGTGGTAGTGCTTTTTCAACCGGTGGTCCAAGAGATCCCATTCTTGATTTTCTTGGTCATAGGTCACCTGAAGCAACTCCAGACCGTAAAGATCAAAACGACGTTTTTGAAAACGGCCATCCTTTGCCTTTTCCATGGCAAACAGACGCTTCAAAATATCTTGTAATTGACTCTTTTCTTCAGACATGGCGCCCTTCTTTTTGTTCCTTTGTCGGAATGACATAGGCCAAAATTCCGGCAAAAAGACAGAAATAGTAAGTAATCAAGCGCCAGATCAAAATCACTAAGATCAAGGTCGCTGGATTTTTAACAAATGGCGTAAAGAGGAGCTGGAAAGAAAGCTCCGCTCCACCAACGCCACCAGGGATTGGAAAAAGCGAGATAACCATGACAATCATGATATTCATGGCAATAATTAGAAAAGGATTGACACTCACATAACCAAAGGCGCGAATCACAAAGTATGGGACCACGTATAAGGCGATTAGTTGCAAGCCGGTATAAGCCGTGGCAACCGCTAAAGCGCGACTCGATTTAATCACCCGTTTGGATTCCTCATGAAAGCTTACAATCTTTTGGTGCGCCTTTTCTTGCATTTGCTGCAGATTGTCACCTTTATAGATCCCTTTGATTAATTTAGCACCAAGGTCGACGACTTTCAAGGACAAAGCCGGCCAGAACATTACCAATAAAATCCCGATGATCACAACAGCGTGGATACCAATGGCAAATGGAATAAAGGTGGCAAAAGCTGGGTTGACATTTTCATAGATAAAATCTTCGGCAGCGAAGTAACCGATGATAAAGAACAAGACCACCACGATTTGATAGACCAAAAACTTCATCAAAATAACGGACAACGCCCGTGAGGCCGGCATCTTTCCACGAGTTAAAGCGTAGAGCTGAGCTGGCTGCCCGCCCGTTGCAAAAGGTGTCAGGCCGACCCCTAACTGGTTCAGCAAAGGAACGCGCAGCAAGGTGCCCCAGGACGTCTCACGGCGGTCCTCTTGACTCAGCAAGGCGTGCGTGGCAAAGGCCTCAAGCAAAAGGGATAAGACCATCATCAAAAAGCCGATCAACAAAAAGCGCCAATCCAAAACTTTAAGCGCGGCTTCCAATTGCTTGCCGCGACCCGCTAATTCATTTGTGAGGTAATAAATGACCAGGCCCGTCATTAAAAGGACGATCAGCGCAGACAATTGATTCCGACGTGACATAAAGAGGCTCCTTAAGCGTTTTGATCAGTGAAGTGAATCCCCACTGTTCCGTTTTCGTTCAAAGGTAAAGTCTTTTCATCGAGTACTGCCCGGTAGACGTGGTTCAGAATTTCACCAATGCGATGCAAATCGCGATCCTTGGCGACTTCATAGCCCGCTTTTGTCAGATCCGGACGATTTCCCGCTAAGATCGCATCCATTTGCTGATCAAAGTCGTCCAAGTCAGTGGCTTTATAGCAGTTTTTTTGATCATAAAGCCAGCCGTCATAGACCGGAATATCTCGTACCAAAAGTTTTTGCTTAGAGGCCAAGGCCTCCAAGACAACGATTCCTTCCGTTTCTTCATAAGAAGGATATAAGAACAGGTCAGCGCCAGCAAAAGCGCCTTTAATAATGTCTCCCGTGATGTAGCCTGGGAAACTCAAGTTTTTAGGATGATCTTCGATGGCTTTTCGAACCTTGGCCGGTACGATAGCCAAGTTGGTGTGGCCAAACCAGATAAAGGTCACTTCGGGATGGCGCTTGGCCAGCTCAATAAAATCAAAGAGTCCCTTTCGTTCGAAGAAAAGACCGACGGCCATCACCACCTGCTGGTTGGCTTTAATTCCAAAGTATTCCTTATAGGCCTGAATTTTTGATTCGTCTGGCGCGTATTTCGTCAGATCAATCCCGTTTGAAACCGGATAGATTGGCTGGGTTAAGCCATAATTTTCTAACAACGACTTGGAGTATGGCGTTGGCGTAATTAAGGCATCAGCCTGCCGGTACAAAGCCACCAGGTACTTCTTGTACAAGGGGGCCAGCAGATTCGATCCGAAGAAAGAATTACGGAAATCTTCATAAGTTGAGTGAGCATGGTAGACCACTTTTTTTCCAAGACGGTGGGCCTTTTTGACCATGTGCATCGACCGCACCCCATACGTGTTGATGTGGAGTACGTCATAGTCCTCACACTTTGGATCAGTTGTCACCGTTACATCGGCCACTGGACCAAGCGCCGCTTGCTGCAAGCGAAGCGCCCGGCCAATACCCGATTGGGCAATCCATTTTTGATTTTCAAAGTATAATAGGACTTTCAACGTCAATTTCTCCTAAAGGGATTTCGTAAAAGACGCTTGATATAGCCAATTTCATCATCATTTAGCTGATCAGAGTCGTCTTCGGTTTCATCTTGTTCGTAGTTATGGATGATCGTTTCGTAGAAATCAAAGACACGCTTACCAAAGGTTGTGGCATCAACGTTTTTCACCGCTTGCTTGCGGATTTCCTCGTCTTCTTTCGAAAATGGTCGCTTTAGATAGCTTTCCACCGCATCCCGAAATTCATCATAATCATCCACTAATTGACCGATGGCTGGGTCTTTTACTAACTGATCCAAATAAGGCGAATGGATCGCCACAAAAGGTCGATCAGAAGCCAGCGCCTCGATAAAAGTCAACCCTTGCGTCTCCGAATCTGATGACGAGACAAAGACTGTGGCCAAGCGGTAATAGTCCGCCACCTGATCGTGGTCCACCATTCCAACAAAGGTAATCGAGTCCTGCAATTCGAGATCCTCGACTTGTTCTTGCAAAGACTTTTTGGCCGGACCATCCCCTGCAATCACCAAGCGGGCATTGGGCACGGTTTCTAAAATCTCAGAAAAAGCCGAGATGGTCATGGCGATGTTCTTTTCAAAAGCCAAGCGGCCAAGTGATAAGACAACGGGCGCATCCTTTGCAATGCCATATTTGGCATGCAAATCTTCTTTACCATCCCCAAGCTCTTTAACCGCTACACCAGTCGGAATAACTGGAATGGGAATGTCATCAACGCCATAAGAAAGCAAGCTCTCCTTGACACGTTCAGAAGGCGCAATCACACCATTCATTGACTTCAGATAGGCTTTCACCAAATGGGAGACAGCTGATGGCCGAAGTAAGATGCCTTTGGCCACGTAGTGCGTGTAATCTTCATACATCGTGTGGTAGGTGTGAATCGCCGGAATCTTTAAACGGCGGGCCACATACTTACCGATTAGACCTAAGGAGAATTCCGTTTGCGTATGAACGATGTCCAAATCGACTTCCTTGGCGATCTCGACGGCTCGAATCAAGCCACGGAAGGTCAAGCGACGGTCCTTAAAGCCAAAGTATGGCAAAGAAGAGAAGCGGAAAATCCGCTCCTCTTTTTCATCCTTTGAAACCTTAGGATCCGTGGTCGTGAAAATGTAGACTTCGTGCCCCTGTTCTTCCAAGGCGTCTTTTAAAGTTTTAATGGACGTTGCTACGCCAGAGACCTGTGGAAAATAGGTATCCGTAAATAAACCAATCTTCATTCTTTGCCTCCATTGCTTCCGATTTTGAAGCATAATGCCAATATTATACCATTTTTGCCTTCTTCAGCCAAAGCTGCTCTGCTGAATTAAAAGACCATTTGATTGTAATAGAGCTCTGCATAGAACCCATTTTGATCAAGCAGTTCCTGATGCGACCCCTTTTCAATGACTTGTCCATCCTTTAAGACAACGATCTGATCGGCTGACAGAATGGTCTTCAAACGGTGGGCAATGACAAAGGAAGTACGGTTTCTCATCACGTTTTCCATGGCTGTTTGAATTTTTGCTTCCGTCACCGTATCAACATTGGCGGTCGCCTCATCCAAAATCAACAGATCCGGATTGGTCAAAATTGTGCGCGCAATCGACAGAAGCTGTTTTTGACCGGTTGAAAAAAGCGTGTCCGCTCCCTTGACCATCGTGTCATACCCATCGGGCAGTGACATGATGAAATCGTGAATATTGGCCTGCTTTGCAGCCGCCTCCACTTCTTCTTTTGTCGCATCAGGCTTACCATAAGCAATATTGTCCCGAATTGATTTAGAGAAAATAACAGATTCTTGCAAAACGATCCCCACGCGGCGGCGCAACGAAGCTAAGTCAAAATCGGTCAGCGGCGTGTCATCGTAAGTAATGCTACCGGCATCCAAATCGTAGAAACGGTTTAATAGATTCATCACCGTTGTCTTTCCTGAACCCGTTGGCCCAACCAAGGCCACCATCCGGCCTTTTTTTACATCAATTGACACGTCTTTTAAAATTGGCCGTCCTGGATGATATGAAAAGTCGACGTTTTTTAGACGTACCCCTTCTTGTAAGGCGCCTGCTTCTTTATTTCCCGTGTTCACCTCATTTGGTTTAGCCAAAACATTAGCGATCCGGTTAGCGCCGGTAATCGCCAGTTGGAGAGGATTGTAAATGGCCGTCAATTGTGAAATGGGCTGGAAATACTGCTGTGAATACGTGACAAAGACCACGATTAAGGATAGGCCAGAAGCCTTATCCATGCCGTTATGCAAGACCAGCCAAGAACCAAAGAAAATCACAATAGCCAAATTCAAGAGCGAAAAGCCCTGCATCAACGGCGAAAGCAAACCCGAATAAAATTGACCTTTTTGACTAGCCGACCGAACTTTTTCGTTATATGGGGCAAAATTTTGAATCGACTCTTGTTGTCGCCCTTCAGCCAAAAGAACAGCCTGACCAGCCAATTGTTCGTTGATATAACCGTTCAGGTCCCCTGTTGCTTGCTGTTGTTGCTCAATTTGCTGACGGGCCTGATTCACAATGATCAAAGCCACAATGATCGCAATGGGTGATAGAGCCATCGTCACCAAAGCCATCGTCAATGACTTGCTTAACATCATCCAAATAATTCCCAAGAAAAGCAAACCCTGGGAAAAAATTTGGAAAACCGCATTGTTCATCGCGTTAAAAACGTTATCTAGATCCGAGGTAAAAAGTGACAAGATCTTGCCGTCCTGGTGTGAATCAAAATAACGGATCGTCTTTTTTTGCAGATTAGCGAATAGGCCAAAACGCATCTGTCCAACAGCATCTGAGGAGACGCGCGAAACAATAAAGCCTGACAGAACCAAACCAAGTTCTGAAAGCAGGTAAAAGAGCACCATGCTCCAGACTGCTTGGTAAAAATCAGAAAGTGTCGCGTGAGCACCGGGTGTCATCAAAGCCGTCAAGTAATTTGTCAACTGAGCAACCGCATCCCCCATATACAAAGGGGCCTTGATCTGCGCATAGGTTCCAAGTAGGATACAAAAAGCCGCCACGGTCAAGCCTTTCCAGTATGGCTTTAGATAGGCTAAAAAGTAAGCAACCGCCTGCTTCAATTTATTCATGGTTGCCCTCCTTTCCCTTTTGGCTGTTAAAGATTTCTTGGTAAAAGGGACTCTTTAAAAGCAATTCTTCGTGGGTCCCCGATCCAACAATACGTCCTTCATCTAGGACCAAAATTTGGTCGGCGTGAATGATCGAGGTAATCTTTTCAGCAATAATCACTTTAGTTGTCTGAACAAAATCCGTTGCCAAGACCTCTTGGACGCGCTTTTCCGAACGGGCGTCCAAAGCGGATGTCGCATCATCTAGGATCAACAAACGCGGCTTTTTTACTAGGGCACGAGCCAAGGATAGCCGTTGTTTTTGACCACCAGATAGATTAGCGGAACGCTCTGAGATCTCATGCTTTAAGCCATCCGGGTAAGCTGAGACAAAATCAGCTGCCTGAGCGGCCTCGACTGCAGAAAGCAGCTCTTCTTCACTGGCATCTTGCTTGCCCATCTTTAAATTCTGCTCAATCGTTCCAGAGAAAAGCACCGGTTTTTGCATCACGATGCCAACGTTTTGATGCCAGACAGCAGCTTTCAACTTGTGGATATCCTGTCCGTCAATCGTGATTTTTCCACCATCGTCGCCTTGATAGAGTCGCGCAAGCAAAAGAGCCAAAGTAGACTTTCCTGAACCAGTCGAACCGACAATGCCCAGTGTTTGACCAGCTGACAGCGTAAAGGAAAGATCCTGTAAGACCGGCTTTTTAGCATTGGGATAAGTAAAGGAGAGCTTGTTAACAGAAAGCTTATCCGTTAAAAATGTAGGGGTTTTTAAATCAACTTTGTCCGTCTGATCGGTTTCTGAATCCGTTTTTTCCTCTAGCACCGCACGAATCCGCTTCAGTGACACAAAACCGCGAGAAGCAAAAGTCGAGATCATACCAAGCATTAACAACGCCATCAAGATTTGATTCAAATACGTGATAAAGGGGGTAATCTTTGCCAATTGATCCGGTGCTTCTTTGATCGTTGTCGAGATCAAAAGCAAGGCCCCGGCGATGGCGGCATATGAAATCAACATGAAAATCGGAAACATTAGATTAAAGAGATAACCGATCGTTCGATTGACAGTCGTTAGGTCATCCGTGTTTTTACCAAAGGTCGCTTCTTCTTGCCCCTGCTGATTAAAAGACTTAACAACGCGGACACCCGCCAAGTTTTCCTGAGCCAAGGTATTGTTTTGATCAATTAATTTTTGAATTTTTCCAAATGAACGGCCCATCATGGCAAAAAGACGTTTGGATGAGAAAACAATACAGAGAATCATCAAGAAAATAATCCACCAAAGCGATGGTAAGGTCCAGATCGCTAAAATAATGGCCCCAATAAAGAGAATTGGCACGCGAATCACCATCTGCAACGCTTGCATCACCAATTGCTGCACTTGGTTAATATCGTTTGTCAGGCGAACAACCAGATTCGCTGACGAATAATCTTGAACCTGCTGTAAGGAAAAGGATTGAATTTTCTGATATTCGGCTAAGCGAATATCAGCAGCAACACTTTGCGAGACTTGCGAAGCAAAGTATGTCCCCGTGATACCAGAAATAATCCCAACAAGGGCAAAGAAAAGCAAAAAGAAGCCATTTTGCAAAATCACTTGCTGGTCATCTTTAATAATGGCGTTCATCATTTTTTCCAAAAACTGGGGTTGAACCAGCGTTGAAGCGGCCATCAAAACGACGGCCAAAAGAGTGACGCTCACCTTTTTCCAGTATGGTTTTGCGTAGGTTACAAGTAATCCCATCATCCACTTCCTATCCACATTGTTTTAAAAAAAGCCCTCAAAAAGGGCCTCACATTTGATTCTTACCTTAAAAAGGAAAAAACACCTTGTGCTCAACAGCATAACACCATTTTTAGCATCGATAAACGGCCGATTTAACACATGCGCAGCCATTCGTTTTAATCGTCTTTGATCAAAACGACTTTGGCATCGCTCTTTTTTTGTTATCAAAGTAGCGGTCTTTTAGTCTCTGCCCCGATTATAGCATAGGTCCTTTATTTTTTTGGCCAACAAAAAAAGTCCCGCATGACTGCGGAACGATAAGCGCCAAAAGGTAAATTAATCTTCCTTCTTTTCGTCAGCGGTTTCAACTGGCTTTGCTGCTTCTTCATTCTTAACTGAACGGATAGCTGTCAACTCGAAGGTCAAAATAACGCCTTCGCAATCCAAATCAACGGTCTTTGCTTCTTCGTTGACACGATCAACCTTGGCGTGCAAACCACCAATGGTCACCACATCAGAACCCTTTACCATTTGGTTCTTCATTTCAGCTTGACGAGCTTGTTGCTTCTTTTGAGTCCGTGACATCCACCAAATCATGGCGACGACAACGATAATTGGCAAGATTAAACTTTGCATGGGGTTACTTCCTTCTTTTTGATATTTGTTACATTGTACCAGATTTTAGAACAAACGGGCATTCTTTTTGTTATAACCGTATTTTTCTAAGACTTCCTCACGGAATTCAAGCAACCGGTCCTCTTCGATCGCCGTGCGCATTTCTTCCATTAAATGAAGAAGATAACGCAAGTTGTGCTCCGATGCGATCTGCTCGCCAAGACGCTCGTTGGCATTAAAGAGGTGGTGGAGATAAGAGCGCGACAGGTTCTGGTAAGGACTGTAGTTTGGCAGATCGTATTGAGCCAAATTGCCAAACTGCTGCTTTCTAATCGGATTATCCGAGTAATAAGTCAAATCCGGATCAATCGGTGAAAAGTCCTTCTTATACTTCGCGTTCTTAATGACCACCCGTCCCTTGGAAGTCATCAGCGTTCCTTTTCGACCAATACGAGTTGGCAGCACGCAATCGAACATGTCGATGCCGCGAATGACGCCATCAATCAGGGAATCCGGTGCGGCCACGCCCATCAAATAACGGGGTTTGTCATCTGGCAACAGCGGGACGGTAAAGTCTAAGACACGGTTCATTTCCTTCTTAGATTCACCAACGGAAAGGCCACCAACGGCATAGCCTGGTAAATCCAAGTCAACCAAGCCCTTAGCGGATTCTGTCCGCAAATCGCGGAAACCAGCCCCCTGAACAATGCCGAAAAGGGCTTGTGAATCTGGTTTTTTGTGGGCGACTTTGGCTCGTTCAGCCCAGCGAAGCGACCGTTGCATCGACTCTTTGACATAGTCGTAGGTCTCAAAGTACGGGATGGCCTCGTCCAATTGCATCATCACATCAGAACCGAGGTTGTTTTGAATACGCATCGCCACTTCAGGTGACAAGAACATCTTGTCGCCATTCACATGGTTTTTGAATGTCACGCCTTCTTCTTTTAATTTCCGGGCATCAGACAAGGAAAAGACCTGAAAGCCCCCCGAATCGGTCAGAAGCGCCTGGTCCCAGCCCATGTACTGGTGCAACCCGCCAGCTTCTGCGATCAATTCATCTCCAGGTCGTACCCACAGATGATAGGTATTTGCCAAAATAAACTGGGACCCAATTTCCTTTAACGTTCGAGTATTAACCCCTTTAACCGCCCCTTGTGTACCGACAGGCATAAACATCGGCGTTTCATAGACCCCGTGAGGCGTGTGAAGGCGGCCACGACGGGCCCCCGTATCTTTTTCCGTATGAAGATGTTCGTACCAAACGGCTGGTTTTTTCTCAGTCATGCTCCACCTACTTGCTTCATTTACTTCTTCTTATTGTATCACGGACTGGCCATTTAAATGATCACTCAGTTGTAACGGACTAAAATCCGCGTTATGATAAGCAAAGATTAAACTCCATCGAATGGAAAGGAAGCGCAACATGGAACAAAATTATATCGCCCGAATGCGCCAAAAAGTCGGTCACGAAGGCATGATCTTCAATTCAGCCTTTGGTGTTCTTTGGAATAAAGAACACGACGCCATTTTGCTTGAAAAACGTGGCGACAGCAAAGTTGGCTACGGCTTTCCTGGCGGCTTTTTGGAATATGGTGAGTCACCAATGCAGGCCGTTGTCCGGGAATTCAAAGAAGAAACAAATTTGAATGTCGAAGTCGTTCGCCTGCTTGGCATGGCCACTCATGTGAACCCTAAAAACTCTTGGGGCGATGCACAAGAAACCATTTCAATGGGCTTTGAGGTTCGCCTGGTCGAAGGTGAGGATGCCAGCGCCTTAAAAGCTGACGGCGACGAAACGTTGGCCGTCCAATTCGTAGCAGTTAACCCCCGGCCACAGATGTTTGTTCCCGCTGCCCAAAACACGTTAGAACGCATTTTGACATGGAACGAAGAAAATGATCAACCTTGGTTGCGTGAAGCTGCCAAAAACGAGGATTAAGCCCGCATCAAACCGCCTTGGCTCAGAAGGACCAAGGCGGTTTTTATTAAACATATTTACAAATAATGTATAAAATTTAAAATATTTGCTTTTATTTTAAAATTCTGATAAACTAAATGCATCAAAGAGCGTGGCAGAACTCCTAATTTTCTGTCGCTACTAGTGCCCATCATGTGATTCACTCTTTATTGATTTTCATTCGATGACTGTCGAAAGTAGTCACACTTCAATGAATCTTTCTAGACTTTGGATTCGAATTGATCAGCCTTCCAAAACTTCCTAAAATTTTTGATCCATGATCCGTGCCTAGCGAAACACAATGCTTGATTTATCGCCACGCTTTCTGAAAAAAACGGTCGCTTCTTTTCGACCGTTTTTTGTTTTGTCTGCCATTGACTGGTACACTAATAAAAAGCGGTGAGTTCACCTCCTTTTCTTATAAAAGTGGACCTTCACCCTGTTATCTCAAACGAATCGAGTCACCACATGCTGATTATTTTTTATGGTTTTTTAATTGGTTGCTTTGTCACCCTAATCGGTGGTGGCGGTGCCACCTTTTACCTTGGCGTTTTGACCTCTTCTCTGGCCATGTCAACCGAGATGGCCGTCCCCACTTCCCTCTTCATTGCCGTCTTCGCCCTCTTTTCGGGTTTCTTAACCCAGTTAAAATTAAAAAACGTCGAGATTCGGGTCGGCAATCGCCTGATCTTAGCCGCCATCCCCGGCATTTTAATCGGGACTTACCTTTCCCGCTTCATTCCGGCTGCACTCTATCAACATGCCGTTGGTGTTATCTTAACCATCATGGGTTGCATCGTTTTATATAAGAACGTTTTTGCTAAGAAACAGGAAAAGAAGACGAATTCAAAAGCCAATGTCGCCCTGCTCTTTGGCCTGATTTCTGGCTTAATGGTTGGTTTTGGGGGACTTTCGGGTGGTTCGGCAACGGTTGCGGGTCTTTCCATTATCGGCCTACCAGCCGTTAAGGCCGCCGGCACAACGACTTACATCCTCTGGGTTCTAGCTGTGGTTGGCTTAATCAGTCACTTGGTTGCCGGTTCCCCCATTTCCTGGACAGCCGGACTCTTCTTAATGTTAGGTGGGGTGATTGGTTCAATCTTAACGCCTCTGGTTCTCCGCCTCTTTGATCAAAAGAAATTGAACAAGGTCCTCTCGCCTTTGCTTGGCCTCGTGATTATCTACTTCGGATTAAATTTGATTTTTTAATAAAAAAGCCACTAACTTGATCGTTAGTGGCTTTTATTTAACATTATGAAGCGTTTTATGAGTATTTGATTAAAATTTACTTGTCATTTCTTCATTTTCGTGTTTTAATAAAAACAACTTCAGGAAAGGAATTTTGAACATGACATCAATCGACTTAAACATGATGAACCGTTATTACGGCTTTTATTACTTTAGATAGCACGTCCGAATCAGATGCGGACGTGCCGATACGTTCGCATCTAGGTAGTAAAAGTCATTTTTAACTTGGCTGACTAGGTGCCCCCTAGTCAGCGATTGATGAATGTTGTTTGAAATTTTTTCCGACACATTTCTTAGGCCGACTAGGTTTTCCTAGTCGGTTTTTTTTATTTCCAAAAGGAGTCCTCATGAAAGAATCCAACCCCCGCTTAAAAATCGGTCTCTTCTTCAACTACTTTGTCCATGGCTGCGGCCTGATCATTCTCACGCAAAACCTTGGTCAACTTGCCAACAACTGGCATTCCTCCATCGCCAGCGCCTCCTTTGTTCTTTCCGGCATTGGCATCGGTCGTCTGGCTGCTTATCTTTCCATGGGCTTTCTATCCGATCGAATCGGCCGCAAACAAATTCTTCTCTTTGGGATGCTGTCCTACCTCCTCTTCTTTTTAGCCAGTCCGATTAATCAAAGCATCCCCCTGGCTTATGGTCTTTCCATCCTAGCCGGGATCGCCAATTCCGCTTTGGATTCAGCCACTTACCCGATTCTTTCAGAATTAAGAGGTCATCAAAAGGCCAACTCAGTCAGTCTAAAAGCCTTTATGTCTTCTGCAGAATTCATTCTTCCGGTTATCGTCCTAACAGCCAACCGAGCAAATTGGTGGTTCGGCCTTTCCTTCCTCTTTCCAGCAGTCATTTTGCTGGTCAACATCCTAAACGTCGCCCTGCTGCCTTTCCCAAAGTCGGTTAAAAAAGCCGCCACAAAGGTCAAAAAAATTACCTTGACCAAGGGCAAAAAAGCCCTCGTCACCGGTGCTTTACTCATCTACGGTTACACCTCCATGGCCGTCATGATTTGGTTCACCCAGTGGATATCCATCTTTGCCAAGAACATCGGCTTTACCGACACCACGGCCCACTTACTGCTGTCCCTATACAGCCTTGGTTCCATCACCGGTGTGCTGCTGGCTATCGTCTTACTGCGGGTGCAAGTCATTGCAAGACGCCTTTTCTTAGTACAAAACGCCCTGTCTTTTATCAGCATGTCAATCGTCGCCCTTTCAAAAACGGAAGGCCTCTCGATGCTTGCCTGCT
Source organism: Fructobacillus papyriferae (assembly GCF_018437225.1). Lineage (GTDB taxonomy): Bacteria > Bacillota > Bacilli > Lactobacillales > Lactobacillaceae > Fructobacillus > Fructobacillus papyriferae. The sequence goes on along the minus strand of NZ_JAAMFI010000002.1, from coordinate 272,772 downwards.
TCACCTTCGGCTTCTCGGCAGCCGCCGGCTTGATGCAAATGGCCTTAAGCACCCTACTGAGCCTCTATCCTGAAAAGAAGGGCTTGCTAACCGGTCTCTTCTTCTCATTTGGTTCACTCGCCTCCTTTACGGTCCCTCTAATCACCGGGATTCTAGTTCGCATGAAAGACGTCAACCTCATGGCTGGCGATATTCTCATTGCCCTAATTGGCCTGGTCGTTGCCGTCCTTTTGCAGCAGCTACTGCCTCAACAAGGCGCCTCTTTGAAGGAGGCCAGAAAAAGAATCGACCAAATCGATGACAAGCTTTTAGCCTTATTGGAAGAGCGCTTTACCGCAGTGGAAGAGGTCATCGCATTTAAGAAGGAAAAGGCCTTAGCAGTTGAAGATCTCAATCGTGAAAAAAAGGTTCTTGAAAAAGTTGCTAGGCAAACAAAGAATCGGGCGCTTGTTCCTTACAACCAAGCCATCTGGCAGGCCATGATGGACCAATCAAAAACATACCAAGCAACCAAACAAAAAAATTAACTAAACGGACAAATAAAGGAGCTTTATTATGATGAACTACATTACCGCAGGCGAATCACACGGACCAGAACTTTCCGGTATTTTAACAGGCATTCCCGCCGGCCTTCAATTAGACATTGACGAAATCAACGCCGCCCTTTCCGCCCGTCAGGGTGGCTACGGCCGGGGTAACCGTCAAAAGATTGAACATGACCAAGTCATCATTACCGGGGGTGTTCGTCACGGCGTGACTTTGGGCTCACCGATTGCCTTGACGATTAAAAACCGTGACCACGCCCAGTGGTCGAAGATCATGGACCCCGTTACGCCTGCAAACGCTGAAAACACGCTGCGTGCTGTTTCCCGTCCACGGCCCGGCCATGCCGACCTTGTTGGTGGCATGAAGTACGGCCATCGGGACATGCGCAACGTCTTGGAACGCTCATCCGCCCGTGAAACGGCCATGCGTGTGGCGATTGGAAACATCTGTAAGCAGGTTCTAAAAGCACTTGACATCAAGATTGTCGGACACGTCGAATCAATCGGCGGCATTCAGGCCGCAGGCGACTTGACCACTGACGTTGCCACAATCGAACAAGCCATCCAAAAAAACGACCTCCGAATCTTGGACCAAAGTAAGGTCGAAGAAATCCACGACCGGATTGACCAGGCCAAGCGCGATGGTGACACCCTTGGTGGTGTCATTCGTGTCGTTGCCGAAAACCTGCCAGCCGGTCTCGGTTCCTACGTCTCATGGGACACGAAGTTAGATGCCAAAGTCGCAGCCGCCGTCATGGGTGTCAACGCCATGAAGGGTGTTGAAATCGGTGACGGTTTCGAAAACGCCGTTCGTTCTGGATCACAGGTTATGGACGAAATCGACTGGGAAGAAGGCAAGGGATTCTCCCGGAATTCCGACCACTTGGGTGGCTTTGAGGGTGGGATGACAAACGGGATGCCCGTTATCGTCAAGGCAGCTATGAAGCCAATCCCAACCCTCTACAAGCCTTTACAGTCAGCAGACATCAACTCAAAGGAAATCAAGAAGGCAACGGTGGAGCGTTCCGATACGACCGCCATCGTTCCTGCCTCAATCGTGATTGAATCCGTTGTCGCAATCGAATTGGCCAAGGCCATTTGCGAGACTTTCGACGGGTCACAAATCGACCGCTTGAAGAAGCAAGTGGCCGACTACCGCGAAGAGCTCAAGAACTTCTAAGGAGTGCTTATGACTACCCCGACTTTAAAAGGAACTATCCAGGTCCCTGGTGACAAATCCATCTCCCACCGCGCCATCATCTTTGGATCCATTGCCGAAGGACAGACCACCGTTTCAAACTTTCTTCGCTCAAACGACTGCTTGGCAACCCTTCAGGCCTTTCGCCAAATGGGTGTCCACATAAAAGAAGACGGCAACAGCCTGACTATCGACGGTGTCGGCATGCTGGGCTTACAGGAAAGTCAAGAACCCCTGGACATGCAAAACTCCGGTACATCAACAAGACTCATGGCCGGCCTCTTGGCAGGACAGCACTTCGACAGTCACATGGTCGGTGATGCCTCGCTTTCAAAGCGCCCCATGGGCCGTGTCATCACGCCCCTTTCGGAAATGAACGGAACGCTTGTTGCCACCGACGGCCACCTGCCAATGGATATCTACGGTGAGGTCCTTCACGGCATTCACTACCGCCTACCCATCGCCTCTGCCCAGGTCAAGTCCGCCATCATCCTGGCAGCCTTGACGGCACAGTCCGATACAACTATCGAAGAGCCCCTTCCTTCCCGAGACCACAGCGAAACAATGCTCAAGCTCTTCTCCCCTGAGTCCATCGACAAGGAAGACGGCTTGATTACCATCCACCCTGACCACCCACTAAAGGCCCAACACGTCGAAGTGCCCGCTGACATCTCATCAGCCGCCTTCTTCCTGGTTGCCGGTGCCATCGTGCCTGGTTCTGAAATTACCATCGAACGAGTTGGCCTCAACCCAACCCGTGACGGGATTATCCGTGTCCTCGAACAAATGGGCGCCGACCTCACCATCGACCGCATCGACCAGCCAGGTGAGCCAATGGCTAACCTGACCATCAAGGCCGGACCACTCAAGACCTTCCACATCGAAGAAGCTGACATCCCCGCCTTGGTCGACGAAGTGCCTATCCTGGCATTGCTTGCAACTGCTGTCGACGGCGTTTCGACCATCTCTGGTGCCGCCGAGCTCCGCGTCAAGGAATCCGACCGACTGGCCGCCATTGCCTCTGAATTGGGCAAGCTTGGTGCTTCCATCGAAGAAAAGCCAGACGGTCTCATCATCACCGGTGGTAAGCCCCTGACTGTTCAAGACGAGCAGGTCGACTCATTCGGTGATCATCGCATTGCCATGACACTAAAAGTCGCCTCCCTCCTCTTAGACAAGGAGATCACCATCAAAGACGAAGACTGCATGGCCGTCTCATACCCAACTTTTTCAACTGATTTGAATACACTCATAAGGAAATAACCATGACCACTGTCTTTATCGACGGACTAGGGCTGATTGGCGCTAGTCTGGCAACCTTCATCAAGGAAAACAATCCCAATACACGCATTGTCGGCAATGACCTGAACCCAGAAAACCTGGCCTATCTGCAAGAGCAGGGTCTCCTTGATGCAAGCTGCCCCTTTGAAGACGGTGCCAAAGAGGCCGACGTCATCATCCTAGCCTCCCCCGTCGCTGTCATTTGTCAGCGTCTAAAAGAGCTAGCAGACCTCCCCCTAAAAGACGGCGTGCTGGTCTCAGACGTTGGTTCTTCCAAAGTCCAAATCGAACAAAGTGCTCAGGCACTGATTAAAAAGGGTGTCGCCTTCTTGGCCGGACACCCCATGGCCGGTTCCCACTTAACGGGTGCTAAAAACGTCGATACCAATCGACTGGTTAATCACAGCTACTTCTTGATTCAAGAAAACACTAGTCAAGAACAGATGGCAACCTTCAAGGAACTGCTATCCGCAGCAAACTTTGACTTTCGGATTGTCGATGCCGCCAGCCACGACCAAATCGTGGCCGCCTCTTCCCATCTGCCACACATGGTTGCCTTTGCCCTGGCCTCAACGGTTAACAAAGCCCGCGAGGCCTCCTCAGTTGACTGGGGAAAGCCCGCTGCTGGTTTTCTCGATGCCACCCGTATCGCCAAAGCTGACGCCACCATGTGGACCAGTATCTTCTTGTCCAACCCCAAGCAGATTTTGTCGGAACTCGATGACTTTGAACAAGAAATCGGCCGTTTAAAGCAGGCCATTCAAGACAAAAACGCTGACGAACTATTTGACGATTTGAAGGCTGCTCAGGCGGCCCGCCTCCGAATGGAAAAGGAGTAAGACATGCAAAACCCCATCCTAATCGGCTTCATGGGCGCCGGAAAGACAACCGTCGGTAACGCCCTTGCCAAAGTCTTAGACCAACCCTTCTGTGATCTCGATGACGCCATCGAAGAATACCTTGGCCAAAGTATCCCCTCTTACTTTGAAGAAAAGGGCGAAGCGGCCTTCCGACAAGTGGAAAAAGAGCTCTTAGCTAAGCACTTATCCACGGATAACGTCTTAGCCACTGGTGGTGGAACGGCCTGCCAGAAAGCAAATCAGGCCCTCTTAATCGCTGATCAACGCCCCGTCGTTTGGCTTTTGGCCTCTGATGATACAACCCTTCAGAACCTTTCCGGCGAGGACTGGGACAAGCGTCCCATCCTAGCTGATAAAACTGATGAAGACTTGGCCAAGCTCAAGGCTTCTCGTAAGCGTTTCTACCAAGACACAGCCGACATTATCGTCCAGGTCGACCAAAAGAATCCCGAAACCATCGCAGAAGAAATCATCGACAAGATTCAAACGGCCGAATAAAAAAGAAAGGAATCGCACATGGTAACAATTCACACCCTTGGTCCAAAAGAAACCGACTCCAATCTTGTTGCAAGCAAGCTCGAAGCAGAAGACCCAAACTATCAAGGCCTAAGTATTCAGCTCCACTTCGACTTTGCCACCATTTATGCCAATCTGGACAAGTACCAGGGCGACTACTTCCTAGTTCCCGTGGGTTATCAAGGGCCTGCTGGTGACACCTGGACCAGTCAGCACTACGCCAACTGGCAAAAGCTTTCAATTCAAAAAACCTGGGCCAGCCCCACCATGGAAATGCTTCTGGTCGAAAACAGCGAGCAAAAAAACGGCAAAGCCGTCAGCCACAAAACCACCACTGCCCTGCTGAAAGACTTTGCCGATCGAAAGCAAATAACTCTTGCTATCGACTACGTGCCAGCAAAACCAGTCGCTGCTAATTGCTTTCTAAATGGCGACTATCAATACGCCATCTTCAGCCAAAACGCTGAAGCAGACCTTAAAGCAACCCATCACATTATGGAACGTTTTCAGCCCGAAATGATCTGGTGTCTCTATCAAATCAAATAAAAAAAGCGAACGCTCATGCGTTCGCTTTTTTAACGACGTCTTCTAACTAACCAAAGAACAAGAATAATCAAGAGGAGCAGGCCAAAGAAACCAAAAAACGAGGCCAGTTCAGCGCCAATATGCCAACCAATGCTCCAAAAGATGGCCCGTGAGACAAAGCGGCCAAAGGAAGAACCAAAACCACCACTATGCCGATTGAAGGAGCGACCAGTTGTCCGACGCGATGTCCGCATCGGCCGAACACCGCCGCGGCTACCACGCAATAAAACCAGTTGGAATAATTCTGCCATCATTTGTCTCCTTTAAAAAGCAATGCTAGTGTCACTATATCAAAAAAAGCCGCTCCAAGAGCGACTTTTTAATTAACCGATTACAATTCTTGCTCAAAATCAGCTGGCTTGTAAAGCTTCAACATCTTAGAGAAGATCAGTTGTGCCAAGATACCGGCAATGATTGGAATGATAAACCAAGCAAGAACAGCGATCAACGGTGAAATGAAGTGTGACATCACCGTTGAAGGGATAGCAGCATCTTGAATCACTGACTGCAAAGGTGAAACCATACCGATATAACCGAAACCAGCCGTAGTGGCCGTTCCTTGGATATCAAAGAGCGCAACCGGAATACCTGACAAGGCAGCGGCAAACATGAATGGTAGTAATGTGACCGGCTTCTTGAAGACGGATGGCATCATTCCCTTCATGGCACCCAAGAAGATGGCAACCGTGGTTCCCTTCTTGTTGACTGACCATGAATTAATCAACAAAACAACCGTCGTTGCCACGATTCCCATACCAGCGGCACCAGAACCGATTCCAGTCAAGTTAATGGCCAAAGCAATCCCAACCGTTGAGACAGGCGTCACAATAATCACTGCAAAGGCCATGGCAATCAAAATGGCCATTGGTACGGGAGCCAACTTGGTAAAGGATTCAACCATGTCACCAATCCAAGTCGTCAACTTACCAACCGTTGGGGCAATTTCCTTACCAAGCAAACCAACCCCACCACCAATCAAGATTGGGGACAAGATGATGGCAACGGAACCAAAGCCATTCAAATAACGAGAAACCAACCAGATCACCAAGACCGCAATAGCCGCGACCAACATCGCGTTGATCACGTCACCAGCACCGGCCGCCATGTAAAGACGGGTTGGTGCTGCCAAAGTCTTATGGGTTAGTGGGTTGACCGTACCGGCCTTTGCCATTCCCCAGGTAACCGAATTGGAAGCCATCATCGTGGCCAAGGCAACAACACCGGTATCCAAAACCTTCATCTTGAAGTTCATGGCAACCGCCATTCCGATCAAGAAAGGAATCATGGAGGTAAAGAGTGTTAGGATGGCTGAAAAATCAGCCCCCCAAGCCGTATTGCCCATTCCAGAATACTGGATGATGTATTTCATCACAGCCGATGGCAATACACCGATCAAAATTCCGTTTGCAGATCCAGACAAAACTTTGAAAAAGAAATCCTTCAAGTGCAGGTTTTCTTTTCCAGAAAAGACAGGCAATGGCTTGCTTTCTGGCATTACATTTTCTGACATTTTTCTCTCTCCTAAAGAAAAGACCCCAAGATTTCGCTTGGAGTCAAAGCTCGCAATTAGTACTTAACAGCGATGGCAGGGGTTTCACCCTTTGCAAATGAAACAGCTGCATCAAAGGATTGGTGAACCATTTCAGAAACAGCCTTCGTCGTGTAGAACGCGATGTGTGGCGTAACCAAAACATTGTCACGAGCAATCAAATCAGCAATCTTTGCATCAGGGAATTCCTTACCTGACCAGTCCTTGTTAAAGAGACCAACTTCGTTTTCGTAAACGTCCATGGCGAAGTCAGAAATCTTTCCTGAGTTCAAACCATCGATCACCGCGTCGATGTCCATCAAGTTACCACGGGCAACGTTGACGATGACAACGCCATCCTTCATCTTGGCGATGGAGTCCTTGTTGATCATGTGATCGTTTTCAGGAACACCAGGTACGTACAATGAAATGGCATCGGCTTGTGCGTACAAGTCATCCAATGAATCAACGTACAACCCTTCCTTTTGCAATTCAGGGTTTGGGAACTTATCATAGGCGATCACTTTTGCGCCAAATCCCTTCAAGATGTTGATCGCAACACGACCAATGTGACCAGTACCAATGATACCAACCGTTTGCATACGCATTTCACGACCGATAGTTGGTGCCCAACGCAAATCGTGCTTAGCAACCTTAGCATCCATTGGCTTCGTACGACGAAGCAAACGTGACAATTGGATCATTGAGTGTTCCGCAATGGCGTTTGGTGAATATACTGGGACGTTTGAAATGTTCATGCCCAATTCCTTGGCAGCGTCGAAATCGATGTTATCGGTTCCAACGTTACGAAGTGACATGTTCTTGACACCGGCTGCTGCCAATGCTTCCAACGTTTCCTTCGTGTAGTCCAACTGTTGGTATACAACAGCTGAATCAGCACCCTTGGCCATTGCAGCCGTTTCAGGCGTCAACAATTGGTCAGTGTAGTCCACTTCAACTTCGGGGTTGTTGGCTTCCCAATCCTTCAAAGCTGGTTTTTCATCTTCACGAATTCCGTAAGCAAAAACTTTCATAATTCGTCCTCCAATATTTTTCTATATGTTCATTATACTTCAAACAGTAGGCCTATGCCAGATTTCGTGCTTATTTCTTCAAAGTAATTGGCTTTTGGCCGGCCTTTTCCATGATGCCATCGATCAGCCCGTATTCTAGCGTTTCTTCTGCAGACATCCAGTAATCTCGCTCCGTATCGCGGGCAATCGTTTTCAGATCCTTACCGGAATTATCTGAAAGGATTTGGTTCAGTTTGTGACGAGTTTTCGTTAATTGTTCGGCAATAATCGCCATGTCCGATTGTTGCGTACCGCCGGCTGCGCCACCCATTGGTTGGTGGATCAAGTACTCAGCGTTTGGCAACATGAAACGGTGACCTTTTTCACCTGATGAAGCGATAATCGTCCCCATCGAAGCGGCCAAGCCCATCACAATGGTCGTCACCGGTGCCTTAATAAAGTTCATGGCATCCACAATCGACAGGCCGGCAGTCACCGAACCCCCTGGCGAGTTGATGTACATGGAAATTTCCTTATCCGGATCTTGCGCTTCCAAAAAGAGCAATTGGGCAACGATTGACGTCGCCATGCTGTCTTCGACCTCGCCTTGAACCAAAATAATCCGGTCCTTTAATAGTCGTGATGGCAAATCATAGGACTCACGTCCATTTGCCGTTTGTTCAATAACACCTGGCCACATAGTAAACTCCTTTTATCTCTTTAGTACTCTATTGTAACGCAAAAGCCCATTCTTCTAAAAGAAAAAAAGGGTTGCCCCTTTTACATTTGATCGGCATCAAAGGTACCTTCTTCAATTTGTTTAGCCAATTCCTTTAGCTTGCGCATGCGGTGGTTAGCCCCTGATTTGGAAATTTCCAAATAATCCCCAATCTCGGTCAGAGAGGAATCCGGGTGTTCCAGCCGCGCTCTTGCAAAGTCCGCCAATTTTGCTGGCAGTTCGTCCAAGTCACCAATTTCGCCTTGGATCGTTAAAATCGTTTGGACTTGGCTATTGGCCGCATCCGCTACTTTTTGCAAATTCGCCATATCCGCGTTCATCATCCGGTTGGCAGAATTGCGCATGTCTTTTGCCAAACGCAAATCTTCAAAGTGCAGCATGGTCGCCGTCGCCCCAATCAGCTTCATGAATTCGACAATCTTATCCGAACGCTTCATGTAAATGACATAGTGTTTGGAACGATTGATCATTTTGGCTGGCATTAAGAAGTCTTGAATCAAGTCAAGCAACTGTTCTGCCAAGCCCTCTTGGCCTGTCGAAATCTCGAGATGATAGTTGGATTTATCAGGCGAATTCACCGAGCCAGAAGCCAAGAAAGCCCCCCGCAAAAAAGCCGCCCGCTTGTCTTCAGTATTTAATAGCCAATCGGGCACCGATTGATCAATACCAAATGGATCCACGCCAAGATCGTCAAGAATTTCTTCAACCGCCGAATGCAAGACAACCGTCACCACCTTATGCTCCGATAAGGCGAACTGTTGCTTGACGTTGTAATCGACTTCAGCTTTTGGATAGGATTGGCGAATCAACGAAAAGATACGTCTGGCAATGGCCGGGTTATCCGTTTGAACGCGGACTTCTTGTTTTAAGCCTAACGTCGTCACCCCGTTCATTTGAAGCAAGGCGGCCAATTCTGGCTTGGCCGCTTCATCTGACACGATTCGCCCCGTTAATTCTTTTTTTACATCAGCAGCAAAAGACATTCTTACCCCTCCAAGAGCGAGAAGATGAGGTCAGCCACTTTTTGCCCATCGTGAAAGGCCCCAGCATCGCGAAGCAACAGGAAGTCACGCGATACTACCTCGGCTCCCTCCTTCTCGATAGCTTTCGGATCCTGCTTAACCTGTGTTGAAATTTCACCCCAGCGTTGATAATCAACGAAATCGGCAGGAACTTGGCTCTGGTTAGTCAACACCGCATCAATCATTTTTTTGCCAAGATGCCGATTCAAAACCGCCAGGTGTTCGGCGTCAGTATAGGCGTCCGTTTCCCCTTTTTGGGTCATGATATTGGCAATGTAGACCTGCTTTGCCGGTGTGGCCTGGAGTGCTTCTTTAATTCCCGGCACGACAATGTTTGGCAGGATGGAGGTAAAAAGCGAACCAGGTCCATAGACAATCATATCCGCTGACAAAATGGCATCGACAGCTTCAGGGTTAGCCGTTATTTTTTGCCCCTTTGTCGAAGGGCTAACCCAAACGTGATCGAGTGCTTGGTGGGCCGCCGTAATGGCAGCTTCACCAGATAATTTTTGACCGTCAGTCGTCTCCGCTTGTAAAATCAATGGTTCTTTTGCAACCGGATAAACTTGACCCTTAATCTTCAAATATTTGGCGAGACGAGTAATCGCTTCTGAGACATCCCCCGTCATTTCCGTAAGCGCTGCAATCAGCAAATTACCAACCGCATGCTTCGCTAAAAAATCATCCTTTGTCTGAAAACGGTATTGGAAAAGGGCCAACAATTCTTGGTCAGCTGTGGACATCGCCACCATAATGTTTCGAATATCCCCAGGTGGAATGATGTTAACATAGTCGCGCAATAAACCAGACGATCCACCATCGTCTGCGACCGTTACAATGGCCGTTAGATCAACCTCTTGCTTAACCAATGGCTTAATAATGACGGGTAATCCCGAACCGCCACCGATCATCACGATTTTTGCAGGCATCCTATGGCCCCTTTCTGTAAACTACTTTCTTAGTTTACCATTTTTCATGCATCAGTCGAATGGTCAAGGCCTTTTTTTGCTTAACTTTTTTCTGCAAGTGGTCCCTCTTCTTCAGCCATTGACCAGTAGGCTTTTTTGGTGACCACAAAAGAATCAATCAAGGGCAGTCCCAATCGCTCCCCTAAGTCGACCAAGCGGCTAGTAAACGCCCGATCTTCTTCAGATGGCTGCACGTTTCCAGAAGGATGGTTGTGCGCCATAATCATGGCATAGGCATTTTGTTGCAGCGCGCGTTGAAAAATTTCTCTAGGTGACGTTGAAACCTCAGTCAATGTTCCAACAAAGACAACTTCCCAGCTAATCAAATCGAGCTGCGTGTCCAGCAAAGCCAAAAAGACCTGTTCTTGCTTCAATGCGCCCAACTCCGCTTGCGCGAAACGGCCAAAAGTCTCGGAATGCCTGGCCGAAATCAAATGTCCTTTCTGGTGTTTTTCCATCAAATAACCAGCAAAAAGGGCATGCAACAGGGCGGTGTTCACGCGTTTATTCTCCGAAAGAAAAGCGCTTTTTGTTTTTTCGTCTAGGGCGTTAAAATCATAGCCCGCTGGAAAGTGCAGGAAAAAGCGTGCGGTTTCCCGTGCAGCATCTTCTCCCAATGCTTCGTAATATGAAAAAACCTGCTCTTTCATGTCATCATCTCCTTTACAGAGTGATACGAAAAAACAGGTTCTTTTTAACAATATTTTTTTATTATTTTAGGGTAGGCCCTTAACGGAAAAATCGTTATTGTTGATCCGTCTTGTGCCATTCGACTTCTTGATTAACTGGAATGGAATGAGCAACCGGATTGGACTTTTTAATGACAGAAAACGACATCAAAGCCGCCCCGATAATCAAGACAGCGTCCATGATGTAGGTCACACGGATTCCAAGTCCAGTTCCCTTCGTCATATCAGCGGCATTGTTTTGGAAAATGGAAACAATGCAGGCAGCCAAGGCAATACCGACCGCGGCAGAGTAGTTCTGCATGGCGGCAAAAATCGAGTTGGCAGCATTGTGATAGACGCGATCCATGTTGGAAATCGTGTTTGTCATGTTGTTTCCGTTGAAGAATCCAATTCCTGTTTGCATGAGGGCAAAGCCAATCATGAAAAGGACGAAGCCAAATGGCAGGATGGCCATCCAGAAGCATCCGAGAATCAGGAAGAAGACCCCCAAGCCGTTTGGCAACTTTGCGCCATAACGGTCGTACAAAGCACCGGAGACGATGGCCATCAAGGCCTGTAGCAATGCGCCTGGGAAAAGCGCGATTCCAGCCATTGAGGAGTTCTCGTGCAAGACCACTTGCAAGCCCATTGGAATGACATAGTTAAAGGTCAGGTTGATCATCTGAATGATGAATCCTGAGAACACCGCCAAACGAAACATTGGTCGCGCAAACATCGATGGGGCCAAAAGTGGTTCGGCTTCCTTACGAGCATAAAAGTAGTAACCCAGGATACCAAAGACAAAGGCCGAAAGGGCAATCAAGCTCGTGACGTTAAAGAGGCCGTCTGTCGCCAAGCGGTCGATGGTGATCAAACCACCGATGAAGAAGGCAGAAAGCAACAACCAACCAATGAGGTCGAACTTGACATGTTTCGTTTCAACCGTTGTCGTGATGGTCATCCATCCAAGAATCAAGGCAAAAAGCTGAACGGGCACAACCACCCAAAAGATCATGTGCCAGCCAAAGGCGTCTGTCAGAAAACCACCGAAGGCAGGTCCAAGAGCTGGTGAGAACGAAACGATCAAGGATGCCAAACCAACCATCGTTCCACGACGGTTCATGGGTACCTGCTCGAAGATGACGTTGTTCATCAAGGGTAATCCAACTCCGGCACCGACACCTTGCAGCAGGCGGCCAAACAAGATGATTGGGAATTGGTTGGAAACAGCGTCAATCAGGATTCCAAGAAGTGAAATCAGACCAGCAGCCAAGAACTGCGTGCGGTTCTTGAAGCGGTCTTTCAACCAAGATGACATGATAATGACCATCGTCGTCAGCAAAATCACGCCCGACGTCAGCCATTGAACCGTTGACGAACTCACGTGCAATTCGCTCATCAAAACTGGAAAGGAAACGTTCAAAGCCGTTTCCAACATGATGTCCGTAAAGGCGATTAGGGCAATCGAAAGAATGCTCAAAATCAGCTTTGGACTCAGAACTTTTTCTTCGTCTGACATAGATGCCTCCTAACATCAGCTATAAAATATAAGGACCCGGTGAAAACCAAGGCTTTTCCTTGCTGTTTAGCGTATTCTAAGACCTGGTCCAGCCTATCAAAAGCCAGGTTTATGAGACCCGCTTTTTGATAGTCCTCTTTGGCTAGTGCCGGGCGTCCAGGAAGGCCCATGTATGAAAGGGTGACCAGCTCGATCCGTTCGTCTTTGGCCAATGGCTTTAGCCCCGAAATCAACTCTTTGTCGGCAAGGCCGGCAACACAGAGAATGACTTGCTCTTTAACGTTCTGGTCAACAGTCTGCTGCAGGGCTTTCAATCCGGCCGGGTTGTGCGCCCCGTCGAGATAGACCGTCGGCCTTGTTTCATTTTCGGCCCACACTTTCTCAAAGCGCCCCGGCAAAAAGGCCCTGTCTAGCCCAGTCTGAATCACTTCAGGCGTCGTGTTTGGATCGAGCGCTAAATAGGCCGCAACCGCCGTCTGCAGATTATCTTCTTGAAAAGAGCCGTGAAGAGCAGAACGGTAAAACTGCCCGTCTTGCCTTCGCCCATTTTTTGGGCCCGCCAGAATCAAGGGGGCCTCTTTCAACGCCGCCTCCTCTTCCAAAACCCGCTTTGCGGGACCCGAAATGCGAGGACCAAGAACGACCGGCTTTTCATCCTTGATGATCCCAGCCTTTTGCTTGGCAATGGAAAAAAGGCTATCACCAAGCATGGCCTGATGGTCAAGGGCAATACTGGTCACCACCGAAACAGCGGTCGACTGCAACAAGTTCGTTGAGTCGAAGCGTCCTCCGATGCCGACCTCAATGACGGCGAGGTCAAGTTCTTCTTCTGCGAAGTAGCAAAACATGATGGCAGTGACGGCCTCAAACTCCGTTGGGACAAGTTCACCGCCCGAATCGGCAGTGACCTGGGCAGCCGCTGCAGAAACCCGCTTGGTGTACCGGGCCAAATCAGAATCCGAGATATCCTCACCATTGATCTGAAAGCGGTCGTTGAAGCGGACAATGTAGGGAGAAGTGAACAGACCAACACGTTTGCCAGCCGCTTGCCCGATGGCAGAAAGCATCGTCGCAGTGGAACCCTTCCCGTTTGTTCCAGTGACGTGAAAGGATGGTGGCAACAGCGTTTCTGGGTGCCCTAATGTTTTCAGGAGGGCTGCCATTCGAGCCATGGAGTTCTTTTTTCCACCCTTTGGCCGACCGTGAATATAAGCAAGTGCTTCTGTTACATTCATTGCCACTCCTTTTCGCTTCGTTTACTTTCATTATAAACAAAAAAAGCATCTGATAACAGACACTTTTCTAAATTTCGTCTAACTTTTTTCGATTTAGCCCTTTTCGCGAACCGTAAAGTCGCGCTTACGACCTTGACCATTGCCACGACGTTCGTTCGAACGGTGGTTATTGCCCTTGTAGCCACCACCGTTTGAGCGACGTTCGCCATCACGACGACCACGGTAGCCACCGCCACCATTACCACGACGATCACCGTCACGGCGGCCACGATAGCCACCACCGTTACCACGACGGTTTCCGCCACGATAACCACCGCGAGAACCGCCCTTACCACCCTTACGGCGTGGCAAAGGACGTTCCCGTGACAAGGTTACGGGAGCGTTTTGCTTTTCCAAGCCAGCAACGGAAGCCAAAAGTCCAGCTGCCAATTGTTCTGGCGTGAACTGGCTCATCAAGGCTGCCACTTGAGCTTGCATTTCTTCAGGGTTCGTTTTTGACATCAACGCTGCCGCTTCGTCCAATGACCCGTTGATTCGGCCCAAGCGTGCTTCTTGCAACGTGGCTGGTTGCAAAGGCGTCATGCGCTTCTTCGTCAAATCTTCGATGGCACGCAAGTAGTCCATTTCGTTTGGGGCAACGATCGTCACAGAAGTACCTTCGGCACCGGCACGACCCGTACGACCGATACGGTGCACGTATGATTCAGGGTCTTGTGGAATATCGAAGTTATAAACGTGGGAAACGTCCTTCACGTCCAAACCACGAGCCGCCACGTCGGTTGCAACCAGCAAGTTGATTTCGTGTGACTTGAATTGGTCCAAGACACGGGAACGCATTTGCTGTGTCAAATCACCGTGCAACCCTGCGGCCTTGTAGCCACGTGCTTCCAAACCGCGGGCCAACTCTTCGACACGACGCTTCGTCCGACCAAAGACAATGCCCAAAAATGGTTCTTGAATATCGATGGTACGCGTCAAGGCATCGAACTTTTCTTCGTGACGACAGCGGATGAAGAATTGTTCAACCAAATCAGTCGTCAACTGCTTGGCTTCAATCTTCACCATTTCAGGATCCGTCATGAACTTCACCCCAATGCGGCGGATTGATTCAGGCATCGTTGCTGAGAAGAGCAAAGTCTGACGGGAATCAGGCACTTGAGCAATGATCGCTTCGATGTCATCCAAGAAGCCCATGTTCAACATCTCATCGGCTTCATCCAAAACAAGAGTCTTGACACCTTGCAGCTTAGCCGTCTTCCGGTTGATGTGATCGAGCAAACGACCAGGCGTCCCAACCAAGATTTGTGGCTTTGACTTCAGGCCTTGAATCTGGCGACGAATATCTGAGCCACCAAAGACCACTTGCACATTCACGTGCTTGTCTGAGCCCAACTTCTTCAATTCATCAGCCGTTTGGATAGCCAATTCACGCGTTGGGGAAATGATCACGGCTTGGATGTTAGGGTTATCCAAGTCGATGTGTTCCAAAATTGGCAAACCAAAGGCAGCCGTCTTCCCAGTTCCCGTCTGGGCCTGGCCGATGACGTCTTTACCGGCCAAAGTCAACGGAATCGTTTTCTCCTGGATTGGTGTCGCCTCCACGTAACCGTGGGCTTGGATGGATTGCAAAATGGCTTTTGATAAGCCGAGTTCTTCAAACTTCAAAATTTTCTCCTTTGAAAGCACGTTCGAGCGCGCCTAAAGACCAATTGGTCTACTTCTATGATAACGCGCTCCCTGCGCGTTTTAAAGGCCAAGCAGTTTATAGTCTAGCTGGGCTGACTGATTTTTTTGGGGGCTGCTCATTTGGCACGCCTATGGTGCTTGCTCACCCGTCAATTCCGTAAAGAACTGTTGGCCAAGCTTTTGAAAGGAATGGTCACTATCGTACTGGTTCGACAGCAAGATGACAGCATCTTGCCCATTGTGACTCAACACGACGTTCGATTCGTAGCCCGAGATAATCCCGTGTCCTTCATAAACCGACCCATAGCCGTAGAGACCAGCCGCATAGTGGGCCGGCAGACGTTGCTCGAGCAAGCTTTGGTGGTGCTTAATGAGCTTATCTGAAAAGAACTTCTGGTACAGCAAGTAGAGTTGCCCAGTGGTCATCGACACATTGCCAGTCCCTGTCTCCCGCTGGTATTCAACAGGCGTAATATCTCGCTCAGTCTCAGATCCAAAGGTGTAGGCTTTGGCAAAGGCGGTTGTTTTCTTAAAATCAGGGTAGAAAAGAATACCTAAATCGGCTTTCTTATTAAACAAGTCATTAACCAAAGTCTGATAACTCTTACCCGTGACCTTCATTAAAATTCCGGCCAAAAGGCGGTAATTAACGGGTTGATAGGTCCAGCCACTGCCCGTTCCAAGAACACCACCTGAACTCTCGGTGTTTTCTGCTGAGAAATCAACGTTATCCTGTTCAGAAGTATACTGATCGGGTTGCTTACTTTGCTTTAAATCAGATGTCATCGTGAGCAGGTCGCGAACCGTAATTTGATCGGCATTTGGCACCATTGGATAATAGTTTTGAAGCGGACTATCGTATGATAGTTTTCCCTTTTCGACCTGCTGGCCAATTAAGATAGCGGTTAGGATTTTAGCCGTGGAAGCCACTGGAAAAGTCGTCTTCGGCTGATTTTTACGATCCTTTAAAACATCTGCTTGACCATAACCCTGACTAAGCTTAATTTGACCATTTTTTACAACTAAAGCCGTTCCGGAAAAACGTTGTTTTTTTAACTCTTCATCGAGCTTTTCAACCGTCTTGTTCTGCGCAGTGACCTTTTTGCTCAAGTCATTTTTAGTCAAAACTGCTGTTGTTGCCTTCTTTTTGGCACTGACTTTATCAGGTTTAGCCGCCCCCATGACGGTTAAGGTTACTATTGATAAAAGCAATAAAGAAATAACAGAAAAATAAAAAACAGGACGATGATACCAAGAAAGCTTAATTTTCTCAGGAAATAAATCCGTCCGTTTAAGCATGGTCCACCGGCTTTCCGATGAGCGAAGCCAGCACCTTTTCTAAATGAATCCCGTGTGACGCCTTCAAGAAGACAAGGTCCTCTTCACTTAATTCAGCTTTTAGATCAGTGATCAGCTCGAGAAGCTGATCCGACTGATACCCCTTAACATTGAGAGCCGGCGCTTTTTCTTTCAAAACCGGCAGCAAGTTGTCCACCATGAGCGGCCCAACCAACTTCACCTCTTTTGGCTTCGTTTTCAAAATAGAAGAAGCTAAATCCGCGTGCAAGGCCGGTCCCTGCTCACCCAATTCGAGCATGTCACCCAACACAATCATTGGCTCCTTGACGCCATCTTTTGCAATCGCTGCTAACACTTCCTTTGTTGCAGTCGGGTTGGCATTATAGACATCAGAGATGATCTTGGCACCATTTGTCGCCGTTAGGATTTCTGTTCGATTTTTCGTTAAATCAAAATGTGCCAAAGCACTTGCCATAGTCTTCAACGTCAAGCCACATGCCTGACCGACCATAATCGCAGCTTCTGCATTCTTAACATTATAGCGGCCAAGCATGGGAATTGCAAACTGCTGGCCCGCTTCGGTCCAGACCGTTTCTGACAAGGACTCCTTTATGTCTGAAGGAACCGGACCAAAGGTTTTTGTATTCGCAGGCAAATTCTTTGCTTTTGTCAGCAAGTCCTCGTCTGCTGGAATCAAGAAGAGACCGTCTTTTTTCAAGCCAGCCGTAATTTCAAGTTTCGCTTTGGCAATGTTCGCCCGGGTCTTGAAGAATTCCAAGTGAGCCTCGCCAATCATCGTGATGACGGCGATATCTGGTTGGGCTAGAGTTGACAAAGCGGTCAACTGACCGGGACGGTCCATCCCCATTTCTAAGACCAAGATTTCCGTCTCTTCTGGCATCGACAAGATGGTGACGGGCAGGCCGATTTCGTTGTTGAAGTTGGCCGGCGTCTTGAAGGTCTTGTATTGTTCGGACAAAATGGAAGCGACCATGTCCTTAGTCGTTGTCTTCCCATTAGAACCAGTGATGGCGACCACCTTGGGGGCCACTTCCTTCAAATAGTACTGGCTTAATTCTTGCAAGCCAGTCAAGGAATCGGGCACGACAACGGCCGAAACGGCTGCAGGCAGCACGTGGCCCTCTTGGGCCAAAACAGCCTTGGCGCCCTTATCCATGGCCATTTGGATGTAGTCGTGACCATCGTTTTCACCAACTAGGGCGACAAAAAGGTCGCCTGGTTGAACTTTTCGTGAGTCGAAGGTAACCCCTTCAACTACTGTCTTCTCATCGCCCTGAAGGACGCCATTTGTGGCAATCGCCAACTCTGCTAAGGTGAGCTTCATGAATCATTCCTTTTTGCATTATCAAAGTATTGACAGTGAGTTAAAAAATTTTTGTTATTCTGCCAAATCGGCTCGAACATCTCACTCCATTTTACCTCTTTTTTTGCAGAACCGTCACCGTTTCAATGTGGGCAGTTTGGGGAAACTGGTCGACTGGCACGACCGGGCCGGCAATTTCGTAGCCGACTTGGTCAAATAAGGCACAATCACGGGCGGCCGTCAAAGGGTTACAAGAGACGTAGACCACGCGATCCGGCCCCATTAGGGCCGCTTTTTTGATCAACTCTTCGGTCAAGCCTCGGCGAGGCGGATCGACAAAGACGACGTCGGGGCGTACCCCTTCTTCCTCCCATTCGACAAATTGCTCTGGCGCGTCCTTTAAAATATAGGTTGCGTTCTCAATACCGTTTAAGGCCAGATTTTTCTGCGCGTCCGCCACTGCACCGGGGACAACCTCGACGCCGATGACTTCTTTTACCCGGTCGGCAACGGACATCCCAATCGTCCCGATTCCAGCATAAGCGTCGACGACCAGGTCCGACTTTTTTAGCTGGGCCAAATCGGCCGCCGTCTGGTAGAGCTTTTCAGTCATGACTGGATTGACCTGATAAAAGGAATTCGGCCCAATCAAGAAGCGCTTACCGAGCAAGGAATCCTCGATTTGGTCTTTTCCATAAAGGGTCTCGTTGTCCGCAGACAGCTGAACGTAGTCCTTTTTGGGTGCCTTGTTTAAAATCAGAGAAGTCAGATCAGGCAGAGCAGTGACAATGGCCTCGACGACTTCGTCTTGCTTTGGCAGGATCGGGTCGTTTGATACCAGCACCACCATCAGTTGCTTGGAATAGTAACCCCGGCGCACCATAATGTAGCGCACCGCCCCTTCATCCGTATCTGGATCATAAGCAGAAATGGCCAGTTTTTCCAAGATGTTTCGAACAATCACAATGACTTCATCAAGCCGCTTGTCGTTAACAAAGTAATCCGTCATTGGCACTAGCTCGTGAGTCCCGCGTTGATAGAAGCCGGAAAGCAGCTGGCCATCCTGCCACTTAACGGGCACAACCGTCTTGTTACGGTAATAGGAAGGGACTTTTTCATCCATTGTGACTGGTTCAGCTACGTCCACCAAAAGCCCAGCCGCTTCAAAGTTATCCTTGACTAGCGAGCGCTTCCAGTCCTTTTGTGCCGGGTAAGCCCAATTGACCAAAGGAGCTGTTCCAGCTTCTAGCAAATAGTCCCGATCAGCAGCGATGCGCGCCGGATTTTTCTTATCCCAAGACACAATTCGACCATAAGACGAGAGCTTATCGACCTGAATGATTTCAACTTGGACCACTTCATGAAACATGGCATTGGCTATGTAGATTGGGTAGGTTTTTTGCTCGTTGGCCCAGGCCAACCCCATGCCGTTTTGGCGAATTTTGGCTATTTCGACCTGGACGATCTCATGTAATTTGACGGGTGGTGTGGTTTTGGCCATGCCGCTGCTCCCCTTTCTCCTGACACTTCGAAAAATAAAAAGCGTCCACCAGGGTGGACGCTTTTTAAAAAGAACTTACTTGTTCTTGAAACCGAAGTCCGCAAACTTCTTGTTGAACTTGTCAACGGCACCATCAGCCTGAGTAAACTTCTGCTTACCAGTGTAGAATGGGTGTGAGTCTGACGTGATGTCCATACGCAATGATGGGTATTCTTGGCCGTCAAATTCTACCGTCGTGTCCGTTTCAACAGTTGAAGCTGACAAGAACTTCTTACCAGTTGCGGCATCGATGAAGACAACTGGGCGGTAATTTGGGTGGATATCTGCTTTCATGACTAATCTCCTTAGCGCCCTGACTATTCATAGCCAGAGTCAGTTATTAACTGTATAAGTGTAGCACGCTCAAATCATTTTGACAAGAACTTATGGCATCAAATTGATCAGATCGACCCCTTCGATTTGAAGGTCAACACCAAGACCACGCAACTTTTCAGCCAAACGATCATAACCTCGCAAAATATGCGAGGCGTTGTCGATCACCGTCTGGCCATCGGCCATGATGGCAGCGATGACCAAGGCAGCACCGGCACGAATCTCAGCAGCTTCTACTGTGGTCCCAACCAAGCGTTCGGAATGGTTGACCTTAATCTCACCTGGATTCAACGAGGACAGTTCCGCCCCCATCCGCCGTAATTCGGCGATGTGACGAATCCGTTTTGGATAGATGGTTTCGATAATCGTCGACTCTCCCTCCGCCAAGAAGAGCAAGGGCGTAATCGGCTGCTGCAAATCCGTGGCAAAGCCGGGATAAGGCATCGTTTTGATGGCCACCGGCTTCAACGGACGAGATGGGCCGATATAGATCGAATCTTCGCCGATTTGCATATCGACACCCATTTCGATCAATTTAGATGTATAGGACTCCAAATGTTCCGGAATGACGTTTTGAATCGTCACGCCGTCCCCAAAAGCTGCCGCCATGGACATGTAAGTCCCGGCCTCAATGCGATCTGGGATAACCGTGTGTGTGTTTTGCGCCTTAAGCGACTCGACACCCGTGATGCGAATGGTATCCGTACCAGCACCACGAATGTTGGCCCCCATGTTATTCAAGAAGGTCGCGATATCGATGATTTCGGGCTCTTTGGCCACGTTTTCGATAATCGTCTGTCCTTCGGCCCGAACAGCTGCCAAAATGATGTTGATCGTGGCCCCCACTGAAACCGTGTCAAGGGCGATGCGCGCCCCCTTTAATCCATTTTCACTCGCATCGATATGAATCACATCGTCTTTTTCCGTGACAGTGGCACCCAAGGCTTCAAAACCCTTGATGTGCTGGTCGATCGGACGAGACCCCAGGTTATCCCCACCCGGGAACGTCACCGTCGCCCGGCCAAAACGACCAAGCAATGCCCCCATAAAGTAATAAGAGGCACGCAAGGACTTGATGGCCGTTGCGGGCAATGGGGCTTCTTTGATTGTCGTTGGATCAATCGTCAAATCACCATCATGAAAGTTCGAGTGAACGTTCATCGCGGCAAGAATATATTGTAAGTTTTTAACGTCCAAAATCTGTGGCACATTGTCAAAATGAACCGGCGTATCCGCTAAAATGGCTGCTGGAATCAGCGCCACCGTTGAGTTTTTGGCACCACCGATGGTCACTTGACCAGCGACTTTGTGGCCACCATTAATAATAATTTTTGCCATAAGGCGAATCCTACTTAGCTATCGTTTTACTTCGATTATACGGGGTTTCTGACACCCTGACAATTACAATTATCGAATTTCTGCACCGAATTGTGTCGCCAACGCTTCCGTGACTTTCGAAAAGTCCTTTGTGACCTTTTCTTCGACCAAGGTATCGTTTTGATCTTGATAAGTCAGCTGGTAAGCCAGCGACTTCTTTCCTTCAGGCGTTCCCTTACCCGTGTACAAATCAAAGAAGGTAACGTCCTTTAGGTACTTGCCAGAAGTCTTTTGAATCAAATCCAAGACGTCTTGGTTCGACAAGTCGTCATCGACCAAAATAGCCAAGTCACGCGTGATCTGTGGGTAACGAGAAATTGGTTGGTAGGTGTTGTCACCCTTTGCCACCAGTAAAATCTCTTCCAAATTCAATTCAAAGGCAAAGATCGTCGGCAACTTCTGCTTGGCCACAAACTCTGGGTGCACCTGGCCCAAATAACCCAAGTAAATGTCACCCGAATAGATATCCGCGGTTTGGCCTGGGTGCATGTTGTCATGGCCTTTTTCCGCTTTAAAGGTCACATTTTGAACGCCAATATTTTCCAAGTAACGCTCAACACGGCCCTTCAACGCAAAGAAGTCGGCCTCACGAGCTGAAACGCCAGCCTGCCAAGTCGATTCGGCAATCGAGCCGACCAAAACAGCCGCCAAATGCTCTTCTTCGACCGGTTGCTTACCAGCGTTGTCGTTCAAGAAGACGCGGCCTTGTTCGTACAAAGCGATGTCTTTTACTGAGCGGGCCACGTTGTAGGCTACGTCGTCAATCAAGCCAGAAATTAAGTTCTGACGAGCCGTCGTCCGATCGGATGACATGGGGTAATCCAAGGCCAAAACCGGATGGTTTTGCCCGATGTTAAAGGCCGTTGACTTTTCTGGTGTCATCAAGGCATAGGAAATGGCTTGGTCGAAGCCAAGCGCTTGCATGAGCTTTCGTGATGCCCGAATCTTCTTTTGCCGAGCCGTCAAGTCGCCCGCCGTCGATTGACCATCAATCAAAGCCGTTGGCAACTTGTCATAGCCGTATAAGCGTCCGACTTCTTCGACCAAGTCAGCTGGAATCCGCAAGTCCGTGCGGCGTCCTGGAATCGTGGCCGTCAACTGATCAGCCTTCAAATCAACCGTCAAGCCCAACTTTTCCAGCAAGGCCATGACTTCTTCGTCGGTCAAAGTCGTTCCCAACACTTGGTTGAAACGGGCAACCGGCATCGAAATCGTCACCGTCTCGTCTTCGACAAAGCCAGCTTCGGCCTGGCCAGCGGCCAATTGGCCGGAAGCGGCCTTTGCCACCGCATTAGCAGCTGAAGCCAAAGCCGTCTTCGTATTCGTCAAATCAATGCCACGTTCCAAACGGAAAGAGGATTCCGAGCGCAAGGCGTGACGACGAGCAGCTTGACGAATCATGCTTGGGTTGTACTGACCAGCGACCAGCAAGACATTCTTGGTCTCATCCGTCACTGCAAATTCTGGATCTTGTGCAATGCCAGCCAAAGCGATCACTTGCTTGCCAGCAACCAAAACGACGTCTTGTCCCGCGCGCAAGGCAATCACTTCTTCGCCATTGCCTTGACCGAGCACTTCCCCTTCTTCTGCCAAACGAATCGTCAAAGCTTTGTCAGCCAGGCGATCCAAATCAAAGGCAGCCAGTGGCTGTCCGGTCGCAAGCAACCAGTAGTGCATCGCGTCCAAGACGTTATTTTGAGCTTTGATGCCAGAAGTCCAAAGGCGACGCTGGGTCGCCAAGTCACTTGGTGCAACGGTCACACCGTTGACAACAGACATGGCCACACCGCTTGCCAGTTGCCCATCTTTGATGGCAAGAGACACTTGATCATCCGCCAAAAAGGCAGCGGCTTTTGCCCCTTTATCAACGACTTCTTGGACGCTTTGGCCGGTCATCGCAGCCATTTCATAGGCCATACCACGCATTGACAACAGATCCGCCCGGTTCGGCGTCAAATCCGTGTCGATCATTGGATCTTTCAGACCCAAGACTTCCAAAGCATCGTCGCCCGGCTTGACGTCGGCATCGTCAGCAAAGACGTAGATCCCGTCTTCGATTGGCTGTGGGCATACCGCGTCCGGCAAGCCGATTTCCTGCAAAGCCGAGAGCATGCCGTAAGACACTTCGCCACGGAGCTTGGCCTTTGAAATCTTAACCAACTTGCCCGTTTGCCGATCGATGATGTGCGAACCAACCGTCGCCAAAATCACCAACTGCCCTTCGGCCACGTTGGGTGCTCCGGTTACGATTTGGATGTGTTCCTTGCCATCAAAGACCTGAGTGATGTGCAGGTGGTCAGAATCTTGGTGATCCTTAACTTCGTCGACCCGAACAACGACCAAACCGTCTTGCTTGGCAGCGGCTTGGCCGACTTCTTCGACTTCCACAGCCGTCAATTCGATCTGCTGAGCCAGATCCAAGACAGCCTGTTCAGACAAATCCAAACCAGGCGTTAAGTATTCATTTAACCATTTTAAATTCGTCTTCATCATTCGTTACCTCGCTCGTTAAATTGCGCTAAGAAACGCGTGTCGTTCAGGTAGAACTGGCGGATATCTTCGACGCCATACTTTAGCATGGCGAAACGATCCGGTCCCAGGCCAAAGGCAAAGGCCGTGTATTCTTCAGGATCGATGCCATCCATCTTCAAAACGTTCGGGTGGGTCATTCCAGCACCGAGCACTTCGATCCATTTGATA
Organism: Fructobacillus papyriferae; assembly: GCF_018437225.1. Taxonomy (GTDB): domain Bacteria; phylum Bacillota; class Bacilli; order Lactobacillales; family Lactobacillaceae; genus Fructobacillus; species Fructobacillus papyriferae. Next base: position 248,836 of record NZ_JAAMFI010000002.1, on the reverse strand, counting down.
TCTTCTGGCTTCGTGTCAGGCGTGACCTCATTCCAAGAAACATCGACTTCAACAGATGGCTCCGTGAATGGGAAGTAGGAAGGCCGGAGGCGAATCTGGTGCTTTTCGCCAAAGAGCTCTTGCATGATCGACAAAAGCGTCCCCTTCAAATCCGCCATGGTGATGTTCTTCCCAACAACCAATCCTTCAACTTGGTGGAACTGGTGGGAGTGCGTGGCATCGTCGGTGTCGCGACGGTAAACCTTACCGGGCGCAATCATCTTGAGCGGTCCCTTGGAGAAGTCGTGCTTCTCCATCACGCGCGACTGCACGGGGGAAGTCTGCGTTCGCAGCAAGATTTCCGGTGTGATGTAGAACGTATCCTGCATATCACGGGCTGGGTGATCCTTTGGCAGGTTCTCCCGTTCGAAGTTGTACTCGTCCGTTTCAACTTCGGGCGAGTCGGTTGGATCGTCGATGATTTGGTAACCGAGGCCCAAGAAGTGCGTCTCGATTTCGTCCATAATCTGTTGCAAAACGTGGGGGGCACCGAGCTTAGGCTTGGCACCTGGCAAGGTCACGTCCAAGCTTTCCGCCGCCAGCTTTTCTTCCAAAGCCTGGGCAGCTTGCGCCGCCTTCTTTTCTTCGATCTTTTCTTGGATAGCCGTGCGGACCTGGTTTCCCACTTGGCCGACTTCCTTCTTTTGCTCAACGGGCAGGTCCTTCATGGCCTTCAAAGCGCCCGTGATTTTCCCTTTCTTACCCAAATAAGTCACGCGGACGGCTTCCACGTCGACGTCTGGCTTATCCAATTCAGCCGTTGCTTCTTGCAAAAAGCCTTGTAATTCTTCAACTAATGTCATCTTTGCCCTCTTTTATCCAAATAAAAAAGTCCCTTGTCATCTTCCGATGTCAAGGGACGAAACGATTGCCGCGGTACCACCCAAGTTCTAGTAAAACTAGCGCTTAAAGCCGGTAACGGTGGCCGCCGTTGACGATTAAATCAAGGTTTTTTTCGGACTGAAATTCAAGTGCTTTTGTTAACGGGCTCCCACTCTCCCCGCTCGCTTGATAACAGCCCACACTTTACTAGGTCCGAACTTTCTACTTCAGTATAGCAGAGTTTAAAAGGAGAAACTAGGGAGAAAAACGGCGCTTTCTTGCAAATTCAAGGCCCTATGGTAAACTCTTAGCAGATAACTCATAGGAGACTTTCAAAATGAAACAATCACTTTTTTCAAACGCCGTCGGGAGCCTGGTCTACTTCTTGATCATCCACCTTCTTTTCAAGATGAACACACTGCCAAAAGACCTCTTTTCAAGTATTATTTTCTTCGTTCTCATGATGTTGATTAGCTGGTTCATCCAAAAGCGGGCAGTGAAGAAGGAAGATTAGGTTTTATATTCGAAATGGGAATAACCTTCTGCTCATTGCCAAAAATTCTGGTATAATAAAGACAAGAAAAGGAACCGGCGCGTCAACACCGATTCCCCTAGCGAAACCATAAAAATGGTGGCTAGCCTTAATTAGTTAGTAAATAACCAATCGCGACTCAGCTAAAGTGGGCGATTGGTTATTTTTTTGTGTTCATCTTTTCGACGAGCACAATGACAAGCTTAATCAACTCAACAACGAGCATTGAGAAGAGAAGGATAATCGAGATTGCGCTTTCTGTTGACACAAAGGCATTTCCTTTCCTAGGATAATGAGAGTTATGGGTTTATTCATCGACCCCACCTCCTTTCCAGGATAGCCACCATCTTCACTTTTTCGCTACAAATATTATAGCATATAAAATATCTATGAACGGCTTTATACCAACGTTTATAGAGGATGTTTTATTAGACAAATCCGCCAATTTTTTCTCTTTTTAGGCAAATAAAAAGCGTCCATTTCTGGACGCTTTTTGTATTCTTTTTAATTCACTTGATTCTTCGTTCCCTTGCCTGCCAAAACATCAATGATGTTTTTGGCAGCCGTGGCTGCGATTTCTTCTTTAGCTTCAAGAGAACCACCGGCAACGTGTGGCAACACGTAAGTGTTGTCCATGTGCAGCAATTCGTTGTCAGGAGAGATTGGTTCCTTTTCGACAACGTCCAGACCGGCCGCGGCGATTTCGCCCGCCTTCAAAGCGATAATCAGCGCTTCTTCGTCAACAACCGGTCCACGACCAACGTTGACCAAGACAGCGGACTGCTTCATCTTCTTAAAGGCCGTTTCACCAATCAGCTTGGTTGTAGCAGGCGTTGCTGGCAAAGTTGAGACAACAAAGTCGGCCTTCTCGAAGATCTCGTCCAGATCAGCCATGCGACCGTTTGGCACATCCTTATCGTGACGGGCGTAGGCCAAAACTTTGACACCAAAGCCAGACAACAATTCCGCCACTTGACGGCCAATGTGGCCAAAGCCAAGAATACCGACAACCTTATGAGACACTTGCACGCCAGGATGTCCAGCAGCATAAGACTTGGCTTTTTCATCGCTAATGCCGCGCTTGTCCGTGTCGTAAAGACGACCGGCCATCAGCATCAAAGCAACGGCCGTTTCGGCCACGGCAGTGGCGTTGGCACCCGGCGTGTTGGCGACCACGATGCCGCGCTCCTTGGCAGCCTCCAAATCCACGTTGTCATAACCGACACCGTGGCGGGCAATGACCTTGAGATTTGGATAACGGTCCATGACCGCCCCATCAATCTTGTACATCATCAGCAGGATGCCGACGACATCCGGATCACCAGCAAAATCATCGGCCTTTGCTTGCGGATTCGAAACCACTTCGTAGCCCGCTTCTTGCAATTCCTTAATGGCGCTATCGTCAATGCCATCAAATACCAAAATCTTTTGTGTCATGAGAACTCCCTCCAATTCCGTTGTAACGCAAATCGCTTACTTTTTCAAAAGTCCCTCAAGTTGCGTCAAGCGCTCTTCGAAGACCGCAAAGGCCGCATCCAAATAATCGCCCTTTTCCATGTCGACGCCGGCCTTACGCATGACGTCCAGTGGGTTTTCAGAAGAACCCGCCTTCAAATAATCCTTATAGGATTCCGCTTGGCCGTCGTTCAAGATTCCCTGGGCCAAAGACGTTGCCGCCGCTTCACCGGTGGCGTACTGGTAGACGTAGAAGTTGTAATAGAAGTGCGGAATCCGCGTCCACTCGTAGGCGATTTCGGGATCGGCCACGACATCCTTTCCGTAGAACTTCTGGTTCAACTGACCGTAGAAGTCCGCCATGACGTCGGCCGTCAACGGTTGGCCGGCTGCGTCTTGCTCGTGAATCCAAGCTTCGAACTCGGCGAACTGCGTTTGACGGAAGACCGTGCCCTTGAAGCCGTCCAGGTACTGGTTCAGGATGAAGGCCTTGACCTTGCCGTCGTCCGTTTGCTTCAAGAGGTAATCCGTCAGCAAGCTCTCGTTGGTCGTCGAAGCGATTTCGGCCAAGAAGATTGGGTAGTCGCCATAGTAGTAAGGCTGGTTGTGACGGGTCAAATACGAGTGTACCGTGTGGCCCATTTCGTGGACAAGGGTGTATACGTTGTCCAGAGTGTCTTGCCAATTTAACAAAATGTAAGGATTGGTATCGTAAGCACCACCAGAATAGGCCCCCGAACGCTTCCCGTTGTTCTCGACCACGTCGATCCAGCGTTCGGCAAAGGCCTTTTTGACGATTGCCAAATAGTCCTCGCCCAATGGCGCCAAAGCGGCCAAGGCGATTTCCTGGGCCTTTTCATAGGTGACTGGGAAGTCGACGTCGTCGACTAATGACACGTACAAATCATAGTTGTGAATGTCGCCCTGATTGAGCACTTCCTTGCGCAAAGCCACGTAGCGGTGCAAGAGGTCAAGGTGGGCGTCCACCTTTTCCTGCAGCGTCTTGTAGACGGCAACCGGAATCTGGTTAGCGGATACGGCTGCTTCTTGGGCTGACTGGTAGTGGCGCACCTTGGCCAAGAAGTTGTGCTTTTTGACCGTGGCCGAAAGCGTCGAGGCGAAGGTGTTCTGCAACGCCATGTAGGCGTCATAAAGTGACTGGAAAGCTTCCTGACGCTGAGCCGGATTCTTGGAACGGAGCATGATGGCGTAGAGGCCGTTAGTCAATTCCTTGATCTCGCCGTTTTCATCCATCACGTCGCCAAAGTCGATGTCGGCGTTATCCAAGACAGAGAAGGTCTGCTCAGCTGAAGACATCACCGTCGATGCTCCCGCCAAAAGCGCTTCCTGATCAGCTGGCAGCGTGTGGGCCTTTTCGCTCAACAAAACGTCGAAAAAGTGAGCGTATGGCTGCAAGGCTTCTTCTTTCAGATAGCCGGCCAAGACGTCTTCATCGATGGCCAACACTTCCGGTTGGAAGAAGGCCGTAGCGGCTGAGACTTGCGCCAGCAAATCTTGGACCTGCGCGTTCATTCCGGCATAGGTTGAATTCGCTGTGTCCTGGTCGAATTTTTGGTGGGCGTAGACGAAGAGCTTTTCAAAGGCCCGTTCAATACGCAAGTCCTCTTCCAATCCCGCCAAAAGCATTTCGGCAGAATCGGCCAAATGTCCCTTGTAGTCTGCCAATTTAGGCAATTCCGCCTGCAATTGTTCGAAGGCTTTCTGGTAGGCCTGATCCGATTCGAAGACAGTCGAAAGGTCCCAGGTCAATTCTTCTGGTAATTCATCTCGTGTGATTTGTGCCATGCGCCACACCCCTTTGTACTTTTCTCCAGTTTACCATAGCAAGGCTTATTTTTTGAAAGGAAGCCCCCCTTTTATGAAAATCCTCTCACTTTTCTCAACCGCCATCCCCGAAAGCTTCATTTCTTTCAATAAATCGTCTAAGACGAATCCGGCGGCCTCGTATCCTGAGTAAAAACAGCGGCTCAGCCGCGCCTCCAGCTGGCTGCGAAAAAGCCCTTTTGTCCCAGCTTTTTCCAGCAACAACAAAACCGTCAAGCGATACTGCCAATTGGCAATCATCATCCCGAAAGCATGACCATTTAGGCAAATAGCAGGCATTTGATCAACCCGCCGACCCTGTTCGTACAAATAAGAAACTAGCTTCTCATCGACTTGCTTTCGGGCCATCAATAAGGACAGCTTGGTCCGCTGCCGTTGCTCGTCCAAAACCTTAAAAGAGAGCTCCTGACCTTGGACTGCTTTCTTCTCAAAGACCTTGGCCCAATCCGGCAGTTCACTCCGCTTCAAGCAAAGCGGGTCCTGCAAAGCCGTCTTCTTGGACGAGCGCTTACGGAAGTCGGCCCGCACAAAGCCAGTCTCCTGCACAAAACCCTGTTCTCCTGGCAAATAATACCATAGCCGCTCGGCCAGCCAGAAGCGACAAATCGTGGCAGTCGACAGATGCTTGCGATAATAGTTAGGGCCGAGAATCCACCAAACGCGGATACCGACACGGGCGTACCCCGCATTTCGTTTTGCCAAATCCGCCTTTGAAATTGGCGAACACTGGTACTCGATGGCCACCTGGTTGCCAGGCCGTCCCACCAACAAATCAGGTCGCTGATCGATGGCAGCCAAGACTGGCTCGATTTGTATCGGCACCTTTTCCTTAAAGTAGGCGTAAATCGCCAACTTACCGGCTAAATGATCGGCTGACTCGCCTTCTGAAAAACCGACACAGTCTTTTTTAGACACATGAGCAAAATGGGCGACCTTTTCGCCCCCATGTTTCAAGCGCACCGGTCCGCGGCAACCTGGGCAAAGATAAATTTCGTTCTTCTTGGCCTTTTCAGCCAAACAATAGTCATTTCGAATTGTCGTTGCAATTAACATAAAAAACACCTCACTCGTCTAATGACACGAGTGAGGTGTTTTAAATTCTTCATTCTTAGGCAATCTTTTTCTTCAGCCAGTTGGAGAACCAAGTAAGCAAAGTAATCACAATGAGGTAAATTGCCGCGATAATTGCCCAAACGCGGAATCCCTGTGAGTTACGAGCAACGATTAACGTTCCCGTCTGCGTCAATTCCAAAATACCGATAGCAGACAAGATCGACGTATCCTTCAAGGTAATGATGAACTGGTTAACAAAGGATGGCACCGTGATCTTCAAACCTTGTGGCACGATCACCTTCCAAATAGCCTGTCGATGGGTCAAACCAAGCGAGCGCGCCGCTTCCATTTGCCCTACATCGACGGATTCAAAACCACCCCGGACAAAGGCGCCAGTGTAGGCTCCTTCGTTTAAGATCAAGGTCAATAAGCCCGCCGTGAAGGCTGGAATTTTCATGCCAATCACACCAGGCAACCCGATATAGATGAAGAAGGCCAACACCATTAATGGCAAACCGCGGAAGGCGTAGATGATGGTTGTTGACAAACCGCGAAGAAACTTCCATTCCGAAATTCCCATGATTCCAAGCAAGAGTCCCCAGAGGGAAGCTAAGACAATTCCTGCGATAGTCAGGATCGCCGTTTGCAAGAGTCCTTCCCAGAAAGCGTGCTGGTTGGATTTCAAAATTCCCCAAGTCGTCTTGTTGTCTTTTTCAGAACCAACAAAAGTGGACTGGCTGGCGTTCAAGTATTTATTGATGATCTTGTCGTAAGTACCATCTTTTTTCATAGCGGCCAAGGTCGTGTTAAATTGCGACAGTAACTGCGCGTTTTCGCCCTTTTTAACGAAAAAGCCAACACCCCCGGCATTCCCCAAATCCTTGGGGTTTCTTACCTGCAACTTCACCCCGTTTTTGATGGCGTATTGGATGACCGGATAATCCTCAAAAGTAGCCGCAGTGTTGCCGTTGACCACGTCGTTATACATCGTATCCGTATCATTAAAGTACTTTACCTTAAAGCCGTACTTGTCCTTCAAGGATGCCCCGTAGTTGGCTGCCGCTGTACCTGTCTTCAAGGCCACCGTCTTTCCTTTCAAGTCATCTAAGGACTTGATGGACGAGTTTGGCTTTGTAATCCAGGCCACACCCGATTGGTAGTATGGCGTTGAGACGTCATAGACTTCCTTACGGGAGTCATTGATCATCATACCGGCGATAATTCCATCGGCTTGACCGTTTGCAACCATTTGAGCGGCGGCGTTAAAGGACATTGGCTTCAACGTATACGTAAAGTTATTCCGCTTTGCGACTTCCTTAAGAATATCCATGTCGATTCCAACGTACTGATTATTCTTATCTTGAAAGTCAAAGGGTGCGTAAGTCGCATCCGTTGAAATCACGTAGTTGGGTTTTGAGGCTGCATCGACGCTTGTTCCTGCCATAAAAGTGGCGAAGAACAAGGCGACCAAGGCAGCCAAAAGCGGTTTGATCCGTTTTTTGACCATGGTCATTCTTCCTCTCAAATATCTAGAAGAACTTAGGCTTGCATGACCTTCGATAAGAAGGTCTGCAACCGCTCGTTCTTCGGTGCTGTAAAGATCTGCTCAGGCTTGCCGGATTCTTGAATCTTTCCTGATTCGAAGAAAACCACTCGGTCGGCCACTTGCTTGGCAAAGCCCATCTCGTGGGTCACGATAATCATCGTCATCCCCATCTTGGCTAAGCGCTTCATCACGTCCAAAACATCGCCAACTACTTCGGGATCCAAAGCAGACGTTGGCTCATCAAAAAGCATGATATCAGGATCCATGGCCAAAGCACGCGCAATCGCAATTCGCTGCTTTTGACCACCTGAAAGGGAGGAAACCGGAGCGTCCGCCTTATCAGGCAAGCCAACGGTTTCAAGCAATTCCATTGCCTTCTTTTCAGCTTCTTGCTTAGTCATTTTCCCAAGCTGAACAGGCGCTAAGGTAATGTTATCGATGACCGAATAATTATTGAATAGATTGAAATTCTGGAAAACCATTCCGATATTTTCACGAACCTTATTAATATTCGTATTCGGATTGGAAATGTCATAGCCGTCCACATCGATCACACCTGAATCAGGCTTTTCCAATTGGTTTAGCATCCGCAAGAACGTCGACTTACCGGAACCAGAAGGGCCGATCATCACGACCACTTCATTATCCATGACGTCCAGGGAAATATCGCGCAAGACATGGTTGTCACCATATGACTTGTTGACCTTGTCAACGTGTACTTTCACTTGTTTCTCTTCACTCATGCGTTTGTCCTTTTTTCAACCTTGTTACTGAGTAGAGTCAGTAACGTTATTACTACTAAGTATATCATAGCCACTAGGGTCCAGACACGGAAACCTTGCGAGTTTCGGGTCACGATCAGCGTCCCAGTTTGCGTTAATTCAAGAATTCCGATGGCGGAAAGTAATGACGTGTCCTTTAAGGTGATGATGAACTGGTTAATAAAGGATGGCACCATCAACTTCAGCCCCTGTGGAATGATGACCCGCCGCATGGCCTGACTGTGGGAAAGTCCTAAAGACCTGGCCGCTTCCATCTGACCGTTGTCAACCGAGTTAAAGCCACCACGGACAAAGGCCGCCGTATAGGCTCCTTCATTCAAGACCAAAGTCAAGATACCAGCCGTCCAGGCAGAAATTTTGGTGCCGGTAACGGCGGGAATTCCAATGTATAAGAAGAAAGCCAAAACCAGCATTGGCATGCCACGGAAAAGGTAAATCACAGCTGTGGAAAGGCCGCGAAGCAGGGCGTTTTTTGACACACCCAAAATCCCAAGGAAAAGGCCCCATAGAGAAGCCAAAACAATGCCGACTACCGTCAGGTACATCGTTTGCTTCAACCCTGACAAAAAGGCTGTGTGATTACTCTTCAAAATGCCCCACAGACTGCTGTTATCCTTGGCTGAACCGGTAAAAGTTGAGGCCTTGGCCGACAGGTACTTGTTAACGATTTTGTCGTAAGTACCATTCTTCTTAATCGTTGCCAAGCCCTTGTTAAAGTCGGCCAAAAGCGCTTGGTTTTCACCCTTCTTCACCGCAAAGCCCAAATCCCCAGCTGCAAAAGGCGCCTTGGCGTTTTGGACTTTTAAGGCCGTGCCGTTCTTAATGGTATACTGCAACACGGGCAAGTCAGCAAAGGTAGCGACCGAATTGCCATTGATGACATCACGATAGACCGTGTCAGAATCAGAGAAATAGGTAATCTTAAAGCCATACTGGTCTTTGATTGATTCGGCGTATTCAGCGCCGGCCGTCCCTGTCTTTAAAGCCACGGTCTTGCCCTTCAAATCGGACAATGACTTGATCTTTGAATCCTTGGCTGTTGCCCAGGCAATTCCCGTTTTATAATAGGGATCGGAAAAGTCGTAGACGGCCTTTCGTTCGTTTGTAATTGTCGTGCCGGCGATCACACCGTCTGCTTGAGAAGAAGCAACTGACTGCATGGCCGCGTTAAAGGCCATTGGCTTTACCGTCACGGTAAAGCCGGCGGCTTTGGCAATCGCCTTCAACAAGTCCTGATCAATCCCAATGTATTGATTGTTCTTGTCTTGAAAGTCAAAGGGCGCATAGGTTGCGTCCGATGTCACGATGTAATGTTTTTCAGCCGCGTTAACGCTGCCAAAAGACATCCCCAACAAAGCCAGGCTGGTTAGCATCGCCAACAAAGCTGCTATGATTCCTTTTTTCATCATCTTTCCTCCTGCTCGATAGTTTCAGTCTAGCAGTCGGGTGATATCTGATGAAAAATCGCGTTAATTATTCTAACATTACTTTAATAATTGGTCTAGTCCCACTGTAAAAAGAGAGAAGCATGAATTATATCACACACACAATTGAGCCCTGGATGCCTGAAGGCGCATTAAAAGCAAAAGCAGATGTCGCCACCATTGCCATGAATAACGGGTGGACACGCCTCCCAATCGAACGCTACAACGACGTCCGTTTTTCTGACATAGATCGTCAGAAAAAAATTGCCACATTTTTGTCGGATGTCCGACCAGGCGACACCATTGTCCACCAGTTTCCAACCTACATGTCCGAAGACTTTGAAAAAAGTTTCCAGCAAAAGATCAAAGAAAAAGGCGCCCACTACGTGCTCTTCATTCACGACTTTGAGCCACTGCGGGTCAGTCGAGAAAACGCTTGGGAATGGTCGCTTGCAGAACAAGCTGGTCTCATTGTGGCACACAGCCAAAAAATGATCACCGCTTTGCGTCAACATGGGGTATCAACTGCTGCTATCACCCTCGACCTTTTCGATTACCTTGGAAAAGGACCAACATCTTTCCCCGCTTTTTCAAAAAGCATCAATTACGCGGGCACCTGGCAAAAAGCCCCCTGGTTAAAAAACTATCAGGGACCTGCACTCAAACTATTTGGTTCCAGGCCCAAACGCTGGAAGGAGGTCACCCTTCCTGACAGCGTCGACTGGGTTGGCTCCTTCTCACCAGAAGACATCCCCCTAGTTTTAAAATCTGGCTTCGGTCTCCTCTGGGATTCAGACTACGAGGATAAGCTTTTTCAGTCCTACACAAAGGTCAACGCCCCGCACAAAGCTTCCCTCTATCTAAAAGCCGGCCTGCCCCTGATTGTTTGGTCAAAATCTGGCTTAGCCGATTTGGTCAGGACGGAACAAATTGGTTTCACGATCGACAAGCTGACTGATCTTAATGAAAAATTAGCGGCTTTGACCAAAAGCGACTACGAAACTTATCAGAAAAATCTACTGGTTCTTCGAGAGCGTATCGACAACGGCTTTTATACCAGCACTGCACTGGACAAAATCGTCTGCTTTTTTGACTAGCCAAGCCCGTTCGTTCTTGGTAAACTACTTGCTGGGGAGTCCGTCAGACGGGCTGAGAGGGTAATGTGATTACCGACCCATGAACCTGATACGGATCATGCCGTCGTAGGAAATTTTCCACGCTTTAATGGACGTCTTTTCAGGCGTCCTTTTTTGTGGAAAAGTCTGAGAAAAGGAGGCTTTTTTCGGCATGGCACTGTCAGTTTCCACTGTCAAAACCACTCTAAGACCAAAGGAGTCGCCAAATGAAACAGTCCCCTTCCCTTAAAAAGATGTTCGTCACCGCACTCTTAGCGGCGCTGGCCTATGTCTTAAACACCGTCGTGGTCTTTCCGGCCATGGCCCCCTTCCAACACTTCGTCAACGTGCTGACCGTTTACCCGCTTGGCCTGTTAACCATTTTGCTCACCAAAAAGACCAGCCTAATCGACAAGCTGAAGAGCAAAATGAATGCTTAAAGAAAAAAGCCCGGACAGCAATTTCTAGGCTTTGCTAGTATTAATAAAAAATAAACAGATTGAGAAACAACCAAAAATTAACAGTGATTTCAATACCGAGAAAACACCTCGTCACTGCTTGTTAACCAGCCCTTTCATAACTTCCTGATGAATTTCTTTGATTACCTTCTGACGATTTAGCGTTTTTGCATCAATCAGGTTAACGAGTACCGAATCGCTTTAACAATTTTGCGAAGCAAGGCGTTCAGGACATCTGCAACAGATAAACCATCCGAAGCCACTACTGCAGCTGTTTCATCCAATAATTGCGGATTCGTTTGAAAACTAAAGCATTGATTATCGTCCATTTTCGTCCCCCAGAAAAATCTTTTAACTACTTTGATAATGGACGATACTGAAAGAGAAACTTGAAAAGTGAATCTTTTCTGTCAATTATGACAAAAGCCATGCATAGCATGCATAGAAGGAAGAAAAAATTTTACAACTCCTAATCTACACAGCGTAATTACTTTTAGTCATGTGGTCTTCTGTTTTAATCAAGGTACTTGTTGAGCTAACATTAATTAAATGGCATAAACGGTTAGGTCATAAGAACTAATCACATGTGCCTCAGTTGATTGTCGGGACTTTTTAATAAAAAAAGACACCGTTCAGGAACGGTGTCTGCAAGAAGTTTTGACCCTCTTTTAAGCTCTATACTTGTAGTATATATTCTTAACAAATGGAAAAAAGGAATAAGCAACCATCCATATTTATTTTTGGTTGCAGGAGCTGATTTATTTATTTTTTCTTTCTTTTCGAATGAGTAGTTCTTTACGTAAATCTCGTATCCCAATATCTAAAACAATAAAAAAAGCTAATATTAAAAATAATAAATTAGATGTTTTTAAATAAATAAGATCGAAAAAAATTTGGAACCCCCATTCAACATTTTTATTCCAGTTTAAGAACATGATTTTTTAATGTCACTGAAATTCAGTATTAAATCAGCAAGCGCTCTTCCTGCTCCAGTTAAAGCAGCACTTCTTTCTGCTTTGGTTGAAGCAAAAATAATTAATTTTGCAGCAGTATAAGTTCCACCAAGTTCTTTGATTAGTCGTTGAGCTTTTAACAACTTACCCCAAGGAAGATTTTGAGCAACAACTTTTCCAATAGCCCAAGAGCAACTCCAAGCATCTCGATAAAGAAGTTCTTGATCTTCTTTATTAGCAACTAGCTCACCTAAATCAATATTTTGTTCAGGGTCACTGTAAGAGTTTTCTGGAATTTCTTCAATAACAGAGAATATCCGAACTAATGAGTCTTCATCAATCGATTTAAATCCTTTTTTCCATGTATATAAATCGTTAGCAGTAGCTTGGTTAGTGTCAGCGTTTGCATATACTGAAGTGATTGGGGCTAATGCAGATATAAACATAATCCCAATAAAAATTTTACTTAATAGTTTAGTCATGTTTCTCTCCTATTGATTGTGAATTAATAAGCAATAAGTATACTATCACATAATTTGGAATACATGCAACCTTAATTAGAAAATGGAACAAAAATATCAATTATTTTTTTAATTTTATTTCCATAAAAGTTTATTTCACAAAAGAAAAATGGCTTTAGAAAGGCTTTATGATAGCTAGACCAATTTTTTTGGTCAAGTTGAGCAAGTCCCTTTTAACAAAAGGAAAAGCAGACCCCGTTTACTGGGACCTGCTTTTTTTGCTTTCAATAAGGCACATTATGTTAATTAGTTATTGGTTACTGTTTGTCTTATTGCTTTTTCACATTCTGTGAACAGATAAGTAGGAATATCAAAAACAACCATAAAATCTTTTATATTTATTTGTTCTACACTTTTACTCTCGATGTAGTAAGGCAGTAATAAATTTATAGATATTATTTGTGCGTTATGTTCGTAATCATTTTTCATTAAGGTACCGTTACTTATATAAGCTTCTTGTTTATTGCATGTTAATAGATGACCAATTTCATGTGCCAATATAAAGGGTAATTGATTTTTCCGGTACCAGTTACCATTCATTATTATTGACTTTGATTGGATATCAGCTACTGAAGAGGTATGAGGATCTAGATCATATGTCCATTCAATATGATAGCCCTTTTTTCTTGCGTAATCACTTAAATCATTGACTATTTCTAGCAATACGTAATCTCCTTAAAATTTCAATGATGGTTTCTTTATCTTCATCGGAAATCGGTTTACCCTCGAACATCATAATTGTATTTAAATCTTCTAAATTAGCTGTTTTAGCATTTCCATTATCTAAAAGATAGTCCGTTGTCACATTGAAGAAGTTGGCTACTTTTTTCAGTTTATCTAAATTGGCATTGTTATCCCATTTTTGGATAGTACCATTTGGAAAACCAAGTTTTTTCTCTAATTCTCTAATAGAAATTTTTCTCTCTTTTGCAATTACTTTGACTTTTTCATAAATAGACATGTTAACTCCCTTTTTGTAGAAAATAACTCTATAAAATATTTGACTTATAGAAAAATAATCTATACAATCAAAGTGTACTGTCTTGATTGTAGAACATTTTTCTATGTTTTTTCAATTTAAGATATTACACTCAGACAGCGCTGTCAATATGATTTATGGAGGTGAGAATTCATACTGAATTTTATTAAAACGTTATATACGGCTTTAATTAAAAGTAATTTTAGTTTTGGTATAGAGAATGATACAGATATTGTTACGTCAGAAAAGACAAAGAAGTTTAGTTTTAAAAGTGAAGCTAATATTGAAAAGAAAGAATAGGAGTAATATTTATTAAATTAAGTCAAAATGGAATCAATATGCTAAAGGCATATGAATCGCTAAGATTAAAGGCATATTATGATGCAGTCAATGTTTTAACGATTGGTTATGGGCACACTAATTCAGCACCGTCTGGAAAACAGCATCCAGTATATGTTGGACAGAAAATTTCAGAAAAAGAAGCAGAATCTATTTTTTATGATGATGTAGAACCATTCGAAGAGAGTGTTAATAGTCTGGTTAAGTATCCAATCAATCAAAATCAATTCGATGCATTAGTATCATTCACTTTTAATTTAGATGTAGTTGCTTTTCAGCAAAGTGATCTATTATCATACATTAATCAAGGAAATTTATCTGCAGCAGCAGGAGAATTTACAAAGTATTGTCATGATGGGTCAGGTCGAGTTCTCCAAGGTTTACTTACTCGTCGTCAAAAAGAAAAGAATTTATTTATGTCCAGTTCCGACGAGGAAGCAGCTGATCACACAGATAATATTAATCGTATGATTGGTTGGATGGAACAAAAAATGAATCAGGGCGTTACTTACAGCATGGAAAATAGAAATGGACCTACTTCTTACGATTGTTCTAGTGCTGTGTTTCATGCACTCGCTGCTGGTGGTTTCATAAATCAAGGAATCAATGGAAATACTGAATCTGAATTTGGAGTGTTAGAAAATAACGGATGGTCCACAGTTCCTGCTGATGGTAGTGGGAACATTCCTGCTAAACGTGGAGACATTTTTATTTGGGGTAAGCGTGGTGCTTCATCAGGTGCATTTGGTCATACCGGTATTTTTTATGATCATAATGACAATATCATTAATTGCAATTACGCTCACAATGGAATTTCTATTAATGATCATGATGCTATGTGGATTGCAGATGGGAAGCCACCAGTTGCTATCTATCGATATACTGGTTCAGGTTCACTAGATGCTACGACATCTGATGACGTAGCATCTGGTTCTTCAGATGCTACGACATCTGATGACGTAGCATCTGGTTCTTCAGATGCTAGCGGTCTTATTCCTCTATCGGGAGTATTTACACCAGATCGATCACTGGAAGTAAGCCGAGATACTGACCCAGCGAGTCCAGCAGTTGCCACCTACGATGCGGGTGAACAGATTCCCTATGATAGTTATATTTTAACTAATGGCTATGCATGGATTAGTTACGTATCTTCATCTGGAAAACGTTCTTACGTTGCAGTAGGACCAGATGATGGACAAACGGGTACTACTTGGGGAATTGGATTTTTTGACGGAGGGTCTTCCTCTTCTTCAGATGCTAGTGGTCTTATTCCTCTATCGGGAGTATTTACACCAGATCGATCACTGGAAGTAAGCCGAGATACTGACCCAGCGAGTCCAGCAGTTGCCACCTACGATGCGGGTGAACAGATTCCCTATGA
Source organism: Fructobacillus papyriferae (assembly GCF_018437225.1). Taxonomy (GTDB): domain Bacteria; phylum Bacillota; class Bacilli; order Lactobacillales; family Lactobacillaceae; genus Fructobacillus; species Fructobacillus papyriferae. The sequence continues at coordinate 233,592 of NZ_JAAMFI010000002.1, read as the reverse complement.
TAGTTATATTTTAACTAATGGCTATGCATGGATTAGTTACGTATCTTCATCTGGAAAACGTTCTTACGTTGCAGTAGGACCAGACGATGGACAAACGGGTACTACTTGGGGAACTGGATTTATGTAAGAACCTATAATAAAAGGGGAAGTGCGCTTTATGATGGCGCACTTTTTTGTTACCCTTTAACTTATAGGAGAGGCTAAAATGACAAAAAAACTAGTTGTTACAGTGTTTGGAACCATAATATTAATAGTAACCGTTATAGTGACAATATCGTACATCAATGCAAATAATAAGCATAAATCCAACAATGACTCTTTAAAACAAATGAATCAGAATAAAAAAACAAAAGACGACGTCAAAAATAAATCTGATGATTCTAAAACAGCATCTGATTATAAAAAAAATATATATAGCGGTTCTAGTAATTCATCTAATTATAGAAAAAATGGATCAGACACATCTAGTTCATCGTCAAATTATAGAGAAAATAATACAGGACAAGATAACTCACAAAAGGGTTCTGAAATTGGACCACAGATGCCTTCGGGGAAAGATATTCCATCGAATGAAAATGAAACAAAATATAAAAATATAGTTGTTCCATATACTGGTAATGCTAATGACCAACAGGTTTTCAATGGAGAAGATGCATTGAAGCAACTGAAAGTTCAAGAAGGTTTATTAGGTGATCAAAATCTCATTTATGATGTTTTTGCGGACGATAGGGGCTTTTATTTAACTAGAGTTAGAGATCAGACAATAATTAAACAAGGAGGAGATGGCTCTGTTGGAATTTACAGAGTTTATCCAACAGGGGTAGTTTCCTTACAATAAGATATATTCCGATATGAATTTCAATCATCATTAATATCTATGAAAGTGCTTTTTAGTAGACATTTATGTTGTTAATTTTTGTCAATGATATACTGTCAATATGGACAGTATATCATTGACAGTTTACAATCATTTGAGAGTTTAACAGCCCTTGCAAAAGAGCTGAAAATAAGTCGCCAAACACTTTATAAAAGGCTTAATAAAAACAATTTAAAGGGTCGTCTTTCTTTTACAAAAGAAGAGCTTTCGTTGTTAAAAAAACGTCAAGTTAAAAGTGTCAATGCTGACAATCAAACAAACGGCAGCAGCTATCACAAAACCCTTATTTTTCATCCAAAACTCCTCTTCACTCATTTCTCTATCGTTGACGATACACGTTCCAGACAAAAATGTCATCGCTTATTCGCCCACCTCACTAAAAAGTCCTGCAGGAACTTTCCTGCAGGATTTTTGCTTATTTTTCAATGGATTGAGCGGGTTGCTTCGAAAACTTATCCGTCTTCATGGCAAAGAGCACAATGAGAGCAATCGTCAGGATAATGTTCACTACAGAAGCCGGATCAGAAATGGCGCTGACAGACGATTCAGCCATGAAATTGGTAATGACTTCCAAGACAACCAGGCTGTACCACCAGGGGGACAGGCCCGTGTCAACCAAGCGGCGGTAGGCCAAGGAAAGGGTTGGCAAAATGGTAGCCAAGAGGTAAATCAAAAGCGCCAAAACCGAAAGGCCCATGACAATGAAGACACCGGCCGATACTTTCTTCACATCTTGACTGCTAAAGAAGGCAACCAAGAAGGGACCGAAACCAACCACCATCAAGATAACATAGACCAGTGCGTTGACGAGCGTTGCCCACCAAAAGTCCGAACGCGAGGAACGGCCCTTAAAGTTGACATAGTTTTTCCAAAATTTTCCGTAAGCTTTTAACATTTTCTCTCCCTATAAATTTCTGAACGAATAACCATAGTTTATCATGGCCGACGGTCGAGTAACTAGCCAAAAAAGCAGCAAAAAAGGGCCGGACAATTTGTCCGGCCCAATCCACTGTTTAAGCACCAAAAATCTTGGTAACTTGTGCTTGAATTTTATTCAAGAATGTCTCCTGATCTTTTTCAGACTGTGCAAAGGCGGCTTCATCAATTGACTGATCCTTTTCGTTCAAGGCATCGGCCATCATCTTGGTTGCTTCGGCATAATCGGCGTATGCCTTGGCCAAGGTTTTGTGGACACCCATGAAACGCACCGGCACTTGAACAGCTGCCAAAGTCTTGGCGTTTGCTTGGTAGGCAGAGACGGCGTCATCGAATTCGGCCTTGATTTCACCAAATTCAGCTTTGGCCATGTCTTTTACTTTGCCAGCTTCCTTAGCCTCGTCCAACTTAACGAAGAAGGGCGATACATGATCGGCCGTTTCCTGCGTGTTGGTCAACACGTCTTGCAAAGTCGTCACGTAGTACTGCATTTGTTTTGGGTTAAATTTTGCCAATGTCTTATCCTCGATTAAAAAATGTTCGTTGCACCCATTTTACCAGCTCGACGATCACAATGATAGCAAGAGAAGCGACAATCACCACGAACCACTGGTAAGGATCCAAGTTCGTCACGTGGAAGATCGGGTTCAGTGGCTTAATGACCACAACGGCCATCATCGCTAGCAAGGAGAAGAGCAAGGCGCCGTTGAAGAATTGGTTTTTAAAGGCTGACCCATTCAACTGGGACTGGTAAACCGACTTCACGTTAATCGCATTAAACATTTGCATCAATCCAAGGGTCATGAAGGCCATCGTCAAGGCATCCCCGTGAACCAAAGCCGTTCCGGAATGATCCGGGAAAGCCAGCGCAAAAGCGTAAACCGACAACACAATGATCGCTTGCAACATTCCCTGCCAAACGATGGCTGGTCCAACACCGCCGGACAGGAAGTTGGCTGTCTTCCCGCGGGGACTTTGCTGCATGATGTTCTTTTGCGCCGGTTCAAGACCTAAGGCGATGGCTGGCATGGTATCGGTCACCAGGTTAATCCACAAGATCATGACTGGGGCTAATACCTCCCAGCCGAGAAGTGTCATTGTAAAGATGGCAATCACTTCGGCCAGGTTAGAGGCCAGCAGGTACTGCAAGGCCTTTTGGATGTTAGCAAAGACTTTTCGTCCTTCCTTAACGGCGGTCACAATCGTCGAGAAGTTATCATCGGCCAGCACCATGTCAGCGGCCTCCTTTGAAACTTCCGTTCCAGTGATTCCCATGGCAACCCCGATGTCGGCCGCCTTTAAGGCTGGCGCGTCGTTGACACCGTCACCGGTCATGGCCACGACTTTGCCCTTCTGCTGCCAAGCTTGGACAATCCGAACCTTGTGGGCAGGAGCGACACGGGCATAGACTTTGACGTCTTCGACACGTTGTTCGAACTGTTCATCGGATAGTTCATCCAAGCCAGCGCCGGTCAACACCGTCTTTGTCCGATCATCTGCTTCATCTAAGATACCCAAACGACCCGCAATTGCTGCCGCCGTTTGTGGATGGTCACCAGTAATCATCATCGGACGGATACCGGCCGCCTTGGCTTGGGCAACCGAGTCCTTAACTTCCGGACGCTCCGGATCAATCATGGCAACAAAGCCAATCAGGGTCAGATTTGTTTCCATTTCCTCGGACTTGGCCTCTTCGGGCAACGTCTCAAGTGACTTTTCCGAAAAGGCCAGAACACGGAGGGCCTGATCAGCTAAGTGACCGTTCACCTCTTGGAAATGAGCCAAGTCTTCTTCTGTAAAGGGACGTACCTGTCCGTTCTCCAAAACATGACTCACTCGGGACAAAACGGAATCCGGCGCGCCCTTCACCGTTACCCGATAAGTATCATCTGCTTCATAAATCGTTGTCATCAGCTTCCGCTCGGAATCGAATGGAATTTCTTGCAAGCGCTCTTGGCCACGCAAAACTTCTAGACGTTCTGGCCGGTACTTTTCGTTAAAGTCAATCAGGGCCGTTTCGGTTGGGTCACCGACTAAGCCTTCTGCCGTCAGCTGACTGTCGTTATTTAAGGTCATGATATCGCCAAGAATGCCAGCGGCTTTTGATAAGTCTTCCTTATCAAAAGGGTTTTCCGCAGACAAATCAACAATCTGTCCGTTCAAAACGACTTTTTCCACCGTCATTTTGTTTTGCGTCAACGTTCCGGTCTTATCTGAACCGATGATGTCGGTTGATCCCAGAGTCTCAACAGCTGGCAACTTACGCACCAAAGCCGCCTTCTTGGCCATCCGGGCCGTCCCCAAGGCCAAGGTAATCGTCACGATGGCCGGCAAACCTTCCGGAATGGCCGCCACGGCCAAGGAAATGGCCGTCAAAACCAAGTCAATGATTGGCATATTTTGCGTGAAGTAACCAATCACAAAAGTCAGGGCAGCAATAGCCAGAATCAAATAAGTTAGGACCTTCGACAAAGACTTCAGGTTTTCTTGCAGCGGTGTCTTGGTTTCGTCTTGGCCCTGCAAAGCACCAGCGATTTGACCAACTTCGGTGGCCATTCCAGTTGCCACTACAACCCCAAGCGCGCGTCCGTAGACGACGTGTGCATTCATGAAGGCCAAATTATCTTGGTCACCCAAAGGCAATTTATCAGCCGTCAAAGTCTTGTCCGTCTTTTCAACGGGAACCGACTCTCCGGTCAGGGCAGCTTCTTCAACGCGCAGGTTTGACACATCAACCAAACGCAAATCCGCCGGCACCACATCACCAGCTTCTAAAGAAATCAAATCCCCTTTCACCAGTTCGGTAGCAGGTACTTGTTCAGGTTGACCATCGCGAATGACGGTCGCCTTTGGCGTCGCCATTTTCTTCAAAGCATCGATAGCATTTTCGGACTTGGATTCCTGAAAAACACCAAAGATGGCGTTAATGACCACGATGGCCAAAATGAAAAACGCATCGGTCTGTTCACCGGTCAAAGCGGCAATGAAAGCAGCGGCTAGCAAGATCCCGATCATCAAGTCCTTAAACTGATCCACAAATTTAGAAAATAAGGACTTCTTTTTCTTAGCTGTCAGCGCGTTTGGCCCGTCAACAGCTAATCTTTCTGCTGCCTGTTCTTTACTCAACCCAGTCTTCAAGTCACTTTGGAATTCTTCCACTATTTGTTGTTGATCCACTTGATAAAACGGTTTTTTCAACGTTCTTTCTCCTTATAATGTTCTTCCTGATAAAGAAAAAGAGACCTATGAAAGTAGGAAAAGTCCTACTCACATAAGTCTCGCTGTTTAATGCTGAGCCGGCGCCTTGGCGCGATAAAAGGTGTGATCACCTCGGTTTGACGGTACTCAGCAACGACTAGGTCGCCAGTTACTCCCTCAGGAATGAGTTGTTACCATTATTATATCAGCTGCTTTCAAAAAGGCAACGCCCCCACTTCTAATTATTCAAAAAAATCATATTATTTAAAAGTCGATTGACCGCCCAGTCAGCTTATTGTACTATTAAGAAGTACAAACAAGGAGGAAGCATCCATGAATGTTTTTGTTATTGGCGCCACTGGAATGGCAGGTTCGGCCATTGTTAAAGAGGCCCGCCGACAGGGCCTTGAGGTCATCGCCAACGGGCGTAACCTCGACAAATTAAAGGAAATCAAGGGAGATGATCAAGGTATTAATATCCTTCAAAAAGACGCCTTTCAATTGACCGAAAAGGACTTGCAACAGGCGGACAGCATCATTGATGCCTTTGCCATTGAACCCGACCAAGCCTATCGGCAGGTTGATTTGGCGGCCAAGCTAGTCGCCCTCTTACGCGATCAAAAGACCCGGGTCGGCTTTATCCTCGGTGCTGGCAGCCTCTATGCAGACGATTCAAAGACCAGCCTAGTCTACGATGCCATCAAGGCCGATGACAGCAGCAAGCCCTGGCGTGCCATTCCTGAAAACCAGCTCTACGAACTGGATTTCTTAAAAAACGTGCATAACGTGAACTGGTTCGGGATCTCACCTGCCATCAGCTTCCTACCTGGTGAAAAATCTGAAAAGATTCTCTATGGAACAGACGTCGTACTCACCAATGATGCCGGCAAGTCCGAAACAACGGCCGGCACAATGGCCGTTGCCGTGGTCGCTGAACTTCTGAAGCCAGAACACCAACAAAGCCGTTTCACGGTTGCTAATGGCTAAACTATTTCCAAAGAAAAGCAAAAAGTCCCGAGATTTTTTCTCGGGACTTTTTGATTTCAATGTTCGGCAGTGTAATCTTTCCTCCATCCCCAACCCTTTTTAATCTTAATTTCATTTTTCTGTTGACATAAATGAAATGGAACTGTATGATTATCACCAAGATATCAAATACAAAACAAGTTGATCAGGAAAGTACCTGCTAAGCAAAGCCTAGAGAGCAACCGGTTGGTGAAAGGTTGCGTGCGTGCAGTAGGGAAAATGACCTGTGATTGGCAACTGTCACTCGGTTTACCGATAGCAGTTGACGGATTGGCCTCTGTTACCAAGGCACACCATTCGGTTAGGATCATTCTCCGCGGCCCGATGGTTAGTGAGTCGTGTCGGGGTAACTCGATACAAAAACCTCAGAATGGTAACGCGAAAGTCGCTTCTGTTTTTTCCACGTGGAAACAGAGGCGGCTTTTTTTGTTACCAAAAACATTTCAGGAGAACAACACATGTCAAAGAAAAAATGGATTATTTCAGGAATCGCCGTCGTCGCTGTCGCATCAGCCGCCTTCTTCAGCTTTGGGTCACACGGCTCATCGGAGGATAAGACCATCACGGTTGGTCGCATGGCTTCAACAAAAGACGATGATGCCATCTGGGATGCTGTTAAGAAGCAAGCCAAGGACGAATACGGCATCAACGTGAAGTACAAGATCTTCACGGACTATTCACAGCCTAACAAGGCCTTGACGAGTGGTGACATCGACGTCAACGCCTTCCAGCACTACGCCTTTTTGGACGCTTACAACAAGAAGAACAACACGGACATCAAGGCCATTGGTAAGACGGTGATCTCCCCAATCCACCTTTACTCAAACACTTACAAGTCCGTTTCTGACTTTACGGATGGCGACACGATTGTCGTACCAAACGATCCATCAAACGAAAGTCGTGCTTTGAAGGTTCTGAAGTACGCCGGTTTGATCGACTTGAAGGACGGCCAAGACCTGGTAACGGTAAAGGACATCACGAAGAACCCTAAGAACTTGACGATTAAGGAATTGTCAGCCGACCAAACGGCCCGCGCCATCAACGACGTTCAGGGTGCCGTGGTTAACGGAACTTACGCCTCAACCGCACACTTGACGGACAAGCAATCAATCTTTACGGAACCATTTAACAAGGATTCCGAAAAGTGGGTCAACATCATCGCGGCCAACAAGAAGGACGCCAACAAGAAGCTTTACAAGGAATTTGTGAAGGCTTACCAGTCTGACGCTGTGAAGAAGGCCATCAAGAAGTCAAACGGTGACCGTTCAATCCCAGCCTGGGACCGTTCATTCAACTAAAACGAAAGGAATAATCACGTGGGAATCTCCCACGTACATATAGATAAGAAAGAAAGGAACCCAAAACATGACAAAGGCCAGAGAAACCTACCTCAATTTACTAAAAGAACTCGTTGCCATCCCCTCGGTATCCGCTAAGCGCGAACACTTACCAGAAGCAGCCGACCGCATTGCTAAGGCCTTAAGCGACCTTGGTGGAAGAACCACGGTCGATGACAGCTACTTTGCCCCATTGGTGATTAGCCACTTTAAGAGTCAAAAGCCAGACGCCAAGACCTTAATCATCTACAATCACTACGACGTGCAACCAGCCGAACCCTTCGACCACTGGGATTCCGACCCCTGGACTTTGACCGAAAAAGACGGGCACTTATACGGCCGTGGTGTAGATGACGATAAGGGAAACCTGACGGCCCGCTTGACGGCCCTTGCCGAATACTTGGACGAACACGACCAGCAATTGCCAGTCAACATCATCTTCGTTGTTGAAGGCTCGGAAGAAACCGCTTCTCAGCACTTAGACGATTACTTCAAAAAACATCCGGAAATCAAGGGTGACCTGATTATTTGGGAGTCTGGTTCAAAGGACGGTGCTGGCCGGCCAATCATCGGCGGTGGAAACAAGGGAATCGTGACCTTTAACTTGAAGGCCAAGACCGGTGGCATCGATCTCCACTCTTCCTTGGCCGCTGTCGTCAATTCAGCCGCCTGGCGCCTTAGCCAAGCACTAGCCACCTTCTTTGACCAAGACGGCCGCATCCTAGTGCCCCACTTCTACGATCAGGTTAAAAAGCCCAACCAACGGGAAAAGGACTTGATTGAAGCACTTCCTGATACCAAAGAAGACTTCATCCAAAAAAACCAAATTGAAGCGCCACTCTTAACGGACAAGCGCGGTGATGACTGGAAGCAGGCCCTTTACTTCGAGCCAACGCTGAACATCGAAGGGATCACTTCCGGTTACCAGGGTGCCGGTGTCAAAACCGTCTTGCCCGCTGAAGCGACTGCCAAAGTCGAGGCCCGCCTCGTCCCTGGCATGGATCCAGACGACACCTTGAAGGCCATCAAAAAGCACCTGATTGCCCAGGGATTTGACGACATCGAAGTCGAAAAGACCCTTGGACAGGGTGGCTACCGTTCCGACATGACCAATCCGGAAATCGAACGGGTGATTCGCTTGAGCAAGGAAGCCTATGGCAAAGAACCAGTGGTCATTCCGACCTCTGCTGGAACGGGCCCAATGAACTACGCCTACGAGGCCACCAAGACACCGATCGTCGGCTTTGGAATTGGCTATCCCGGCACTTTGGACCACGCACCTAATGAAAATATTCGATTAAAAGACTATGATGAGAACGTGGCCTTTGTCAAAGCCATTCTCGAAAGTTATCAAAAATAAGGAAATAATAGCGAAAGTACCATGTCCAACAAAAGCAAACTCATTAACAGCATCCTCTTAGTCATCATCCTCATCCTCGGTTACTTCTCCTTTGTAAAACCAAATCAACAATCACAAAAAACCGTCACGATCGGGATCATGGCGGCTAATAAACAAGATGACGCCGTCTGGAATCAAGTGTCAAAGACAGCTAAAACGAAGTACGGCATTACGCTGAAATTCAAGCGCTTCACCGATTACTCCCAGCCCAACAAAGCTTTGGATAACGGCGATGTCGACTTGAACGCCTTTCAACACTACGCCTTCTTGGATGCATATAATAGTAAGAACAAGACGAATTTGACCGCCATTGGCCAGACCTTTATCGCCCCTATCCATCTCTATTCGCAATCTTACAAGAGTATCTCGGATTTCCAAGATGGCGATACCATCGTGGTGCCAAACGATGCCTCCAACGAAAGTCGCGCCCTCTACGTGTTGAAAAACGCCGGATTGATTGAACTCTCTTCTGGATCCAACCTCAAAACAACCAAGGACATTACGAAGAATCCAAAGAACCTGAAGATTAAGGAAATCTCGGCCGACCAAACGGCCCGGACCTTAGGCGATGCCAAGGGTGTTGTTGTCAACGGCAACTACGCCACGGCCGCCGGTCTTTCGCTAAAGGACAGCATCTTTACTGAACCACTGAACAAGGATGCCAAGCTCTGGATCAACGTGATTGCTGCCCGTTCTTCAGATAAGCAAAACAAGCTTTACAAAGAAGTGGTCAAGTCCTTCCAAACAAAGGAAGTCAAGCAGGTCATTCAAAAACAGTACGGCGATGCCGAACAACCCGCCTGGGACAAGAACTTCAACTAAACAGAAACGAAAGGAAGGCCTCTATGACAGCCCCCATTATTTCACTACAAAACATCGATGTGACCTTTACTCCAAAGGGTAAGACCATCCATGCCGTAAAAGACGTGTCCATTGACGTCCAAAAGGGCGACATCTACGGAATCGTCGGCTACTCCGGTGCCGGTAAGTCCACTTTGGTCCGTACGGTCAACCTCTTACAGGAACCAACAAAAGGTTCGGTCATCATCAACGGCGAGACCTTCTTCTCAAAGGTCGATGGTCAAGCAAAAACCCAGATTAAGGGAAACGAATTAAAGGAAAAGCGCCGCAAGATCGGCATGATTTTCCAGCACTTCAACCTGCTAAACGAACGAACGGTTGAAGAAAACGTGCTCTTTGCCCTTGAAAACAGCAAGGATAAGGAAGCAGACAAGAAGAAAAAAGTCGAAGGCCTCTTGGACCTGGTCGACCTCTCCGACCGTGCCAAGCAGTACCCCTCTCAGCTTTCCGGTGGTCAAAAGCAGCGTGTGGCCATTGCCCGTGCCCTTGCAAACGATCCCGAAATCCTGATTTCAGATGAAGCAACATCGGCCCTTGATCCAAAGACGACCCGTCAAATCTTGGCCCTGCTCAAGAAGCTGAACCAGGAATACAACCTGACGGTTTTGTTAATCACCCACGAAATGGAAGCGGTCAAGTCGATTGCCAACAAAGTCGCTGTGATGCAAAACGGCCGCGTCTTGGAAAAAGGGTCAACTTTGGATATCTTTACCAAGCCACAGGCTGAACTGACCAAGGAATTCATTGCCACGGCCACTAACCAGGACCAGGCAATCGAAGCCATCAGTCAAAGCGAAGCGGTTGAAGACCTGACCGACGGCCAGATTTTTGCCCAACTGACTTATTCTGGTAACGCAACAAACGAACCACTAATTACCAGTCTTTACCAAAACTTTGGCATCGTTGCCAATATTCTCTACGGAAACGTCGAAGTCCTCCAGGACACCGAAGTCGGCTCCCTCCTTGTTATCTTGTCTGGTGACACGACCAACATGGACGCGGCCCTCGACTTCTTAGCTGCCCAATCCGTTTCCGTTAACATCTTGAAGGGAGAACAAGCATGAGTACATGGTTTTCACAAACATTTCCAAACGTCGTCTACCAAGGCTGGGGCGGTGACACTGGCTGGGGAACGGCCATCTTCCAAACGCTCTTCATGACGTTTTGGGCCGCCGTCTTTGGTGGTCTGCTCGGCTTGATTTTCGGAATTGGCTTGGTCGTGACTGGTCCACGCGGGATCACGCCAAACAAGACCATCTTCTGGATCTTGGATAAGATTGTTTCCATCTTCCGTGCCGTGCCATTCATCATTTTGCTGGCCTTCATCGCCCCCTTCACCAAGGCCCTGGTCGGAACCCAAATTGGTATCAACGCCGCTTTGGTTCCCTTGTCCCTCGGTGTCTTCCCCTTCTATGCCCGCCAGATTCAAGTGGCGCTTTCAGAAGTCGATGGTGGGATTGTTGAAGCTGCACAGGCCGTTGGTGCTTCCTTTAGCCAAATCGTCTTTGGCGTTTATATCAAGGAAGGCCGCTCGGAAATCATCCGCGTGTCAACGGTGACCTTGATTTCCTTGATTGGTTTGACTGCCGTGGCCGGTGCCATCGGTGCCGGCGGCCTTGGTAACATGGCCGTTGCCTACGGATACAACCGTTTTGCTAATGACACGACTTTGGTCGCAACCGTCTTGGTTTTGATCATGGTCTTGATTGTGCAAGTGACTGGCGATTGGTTGGCCAAAAGGTATAACCATAAATAAGAAATTCAAACAAAAAGTTCTGCATGACAATCATGCAGAACTTTTTTCTCATTTTTACTTTCAAAAGTCGGTCACGCCAATCATTTTTCTTAGACATTAGCAGCTTTTTTGTTGTAAAATATTTCTTTGTCGGAGGTCCAAGAAAAGTGACAAAAAAAGAATTTCCATCCCATGAACGCGTGCTCTTCGCCAGCCTGTTAACCATGACAGCCGGATCGATTGACGCCTACTCTTACCATATGCACGGCCAAGTTTTTGCTGGTCTACAGACGGGAAACATTGTCTTGCTCGGTATCCATGTCAGTCTATTTGACTGGGGCCATGCCGGCCAATACGCCTTTTCCATTTTAGCTTTTGTCTTAGGCACCCTCGTCGTTAAAATCATGCAGCACTTTCGCACGATCAAAAACATGCCACACGATCGAGAACGGCAATACATTTTGTTGTATATGACGATGCTTTTGACCCTTTCGGCTTTTATCGGAAAATCCGTTCCCAATGTTTTCGGTACCGCCATCCTGTCAATTGCTGCTGCCGCGGCCTTACAAGAATTCCGTGTCTTGAAAGGAAATGCTTTCATGCCCCTTTTGATGACAGGTAACTTACGAACCCTTTGCCAGGCGAGTTATGAAGCCCTTATCATGAAAGATAAGGAAATGGCCGAACGGGCCTTAGACTTGCTGACGGTGATCTTTTCCTTCTTTTTAGGCGCCCTCATCATTTCCCTACTCATTCCGTCGATGGCCAACTTCGCCATCCTTTTCCCTGCAATTCTTACAATGGCGATGAGCCGTTTAGTGACATACGAATAAACTTCTAAAAAAGGCTGCTGAATGGGCTGCCTTTTTTATTTTTTAAATGACTTAACAAAACTCACTAAAGGCACTCGAAAAAGGACCTGTTGAATCAACAGGTCCTTTTCTGTCAGTTTTTATTTTGTAACCAAAAAGGCCGTCTGCCTCGTTGGCGTCAACAACAGTACCTGCCCAACAGCAAAATTAGGCAACCGCCGCTGCCACTTCTTCTTCAAAGAAAGAGCTGTAAAGACCGAACCTTCTTGATTGCGATGAAGCAACACGGATCCGAATTGTCCCTGCATCCCCAATGGCAGATCGGCAAGTGCCTGGGTGGTCATGAGTAACCGTAACTGACTCTTTCGCCCTTCCCGAAGCACATGAAAAAGACCGTTATCAGACAAACGCTCATTATCCGGCAAATAGCGGTGCGCTTCGTCTAAACAAAGTGTCACTGGCCGTTTTTGGTCAGTTGCTAATTGGATCTTCAAAGCCGTATCAAACAAAGCAGACAACACCCGCCTTTGAATCACTGGATACGCCTGCAAAAGAGATAAGTCCAATACAAGCGACCGATGCTCGTTTGGCGAGCGCATAAACGTCTTCATCACAAAACCCAGCTCGTATTGCGTCACTGAGTCTGCATTCCGCGCTTGTAGCTGAAACACTCGGTTAAGGCTGTCATCTTCTAACTTGGCTCGTAAAGCCAAGATTGATGGCCAGTAATGACGGAGGGCCTCATGGTCTGGCTCTTGTCCTAAAAGCAAGTAGTCGCTTCGCTCATCTTTATAGGGCAGCACAAACTCTAAGACCAACTGATCGGCTAGTTGATCAATTGGATAGGCAATTGGTCTTTTGGGTAGTGCTTCTTCGGCCGCTCGTTGCTCTTGAACAGTCCTGTTAACTTTGTGCAATAACTGGCCACGAGTCCATGGTTTTTGACTCTGAATTTTTAGCGACTGAATCGCTGCACCAAGCTTGTCCTTCAAGAGCTCATCCCAGTCCAAGTCAAGTAAGACGAGCAGTTCTTCAGCAGACAGACTCGTCACATCCAAAAAGGCGTTTTTTCCGACTGTATACCGGATACCGTTGGGTAAATCACTTTGATATTCACCGGTCGGATCAAAGACAATGTTCGTCTGGTTTTGTTTTTGCAAGGCAGTCAAAATCTTCTTGCTCGTCGTTGATTTACCAGCCCCAGTCTGTCCAATAATCAAAAGGTGCTTGCCCAATAATTCTTGATCGGAAACGATCATTGCCCGTCCCATTGATCGCTTACCTAGATTCAGTTGTCTGCTTTTTTCACGCATATCATCTTCTTTTTCTCTTGTCAAAAAGTCCTCCGCACAAGCGAAGGACTTTCAACTACCATTTATCGAGTTAATTTAAATTCGAAACGATCCCCCACGTAATAGGAACGTACGTATTCAAATGGGTGGTCTTCTTGATCATAAGAGACCTGCCGGACAGACAAAATAGGATCCCCTCGCTTGATTTCAAGCAAAGCGGCCTGTCGTTCGGTAGCCAGTGAGGCTGTGATGGTTTGATTAGCCCGTCCCGGCTGAATACCCGCATCAATCAACGTTTTGTAAAGCGATTCCGTCAGTTCTGAACGGGTAAAGTTGTTGACAAGGCTGACCGGCAAAGTCGTCTGCTCGAGCAAAATTGGTTCGGCATCCCCTAAACGCAAACGCTCCATCACAAGCACCTCATCTTCAGCCTTTAAATGCAAATGATCCATTTCAGAAACCGACGGGGTCGTGACTTTGTAAGAGACCGTAACGGACTGGGCTTGCCGGCCTGATTTTTTCATTAGTTCCGTAAAGGACGTGACACCTAAAGCACGTTCGGACACCTTCTTTTCAGCCACAAAAGTGCCAGACCCCACTCGTCGTTCCAAAATTCCTTCATCAACAAGTGTCTGGATCGCCTGCCGCAACGTCATCCGTGACACATTGAAAGAAGCTGCCAGCTCACGTTCCGCTGGCAGTCGTTTGTTCGTTTTCCATTCGCCCGCTGCAATGCGTTGACGAATTTCGTTATGAATTTCGATATACCGTGGTATAGCCATGGTAAAAACCTCCTCTATCGGATAAGTTCGGTTTTTGTTGGGAGTTATCCCCAGCTAATTTCTTTATTTATTATAATTGGTCTAGTCTAAGATTTCAAATTTCTTTTTGCTAAAAAAACGCCCTTTTCAACCGGCGGGCAAAACCATAGACACAATTTGAAAAGTCAGACGACTTTTTTCCGGTAAAGGCCTTGCATTTTCTCCAAAAATTAGCTAATATATATCAAGTAATTGCCCCTTGGCCAAGCGGTAAGGCGACGGCTTCTGGTGCCGTTATGCGCTGGTTCGAATCCAGCAGGGGCAATTCATAGAAGCGGAATCCTTGGGTTCCGCTTTTTTCTTTGCCTTTTTTACAATCAAAATGTGGTAAGCTATTAGAAAATTAGAAAGAGGACCCCATGAATATTCGGCCATTAGAAAAGAAGGACTTGCCCCACATCTATCGGCAAAAGAACTCCCGATCGGTGATGGCGCTTTGGTTCGAAGAACCCTATAACTCCTTTGACGAACTCTCTTTGCTTTATGATCGGCACGTTTTAGACCAAACCGAGCGTCGTTTTGTCATCGAAAAAAACGGGGACTTTGCCGGAGTAGTTGAGCTCATGGAGATCAATACAATTCACCGGCACGCCGAAATTCAAATCATCATCGATTCCAAATTTCAGGGACACGGTTTGGCTCAAGCCGGCATGCAAGCCGGTATTGAGTACGGCTTTAACGTGTTAAACCTACACAAAATCTACCTCTATGTCGACGTGGATAACGCTGCGGCAGTCCATATTTACCAAAAAATCGGTTTCCAAACAGAAGGCTGCTTAAAGCAGCACTTTTATGCAGAAGGCGAGTATCACGATTCTTACATGATGGGCCTTTTTGCAAAAGACTTCCGTAAAAGCGTGAAAGTCCCCGTCAAAGCTGACGAGAAAGCTTAGAAACTGTGAACGCTTACTGATGCTGTTGTAACGGGACGATTTTTGGAGAAGATCATGCCTAAGAAAAAAGATATGCGCTTTGAAAAGACCGAACACGCTCTCAAAAGTGCTTTTATTGACCTTTTAACGACCAAAGGTTTCGATAAAATCTCCGTTAAAATGATTATCGATCAAGCAGGGATTAACCGATCGACTTTCTATGCTCATTACCTCGATAAATTCGATTTGATGGATAAAATTGAAACCGAGTTGCTCGACCTGCTAATTGTCGACCTTCCCGAAATTGACTGGCATTCTGACGAAAATTTAACAACGCAATTTCAAAAACGATCAGTTGGCATTGTCCAAAAGATTTCAGAACAGCGTGACATGGTTGTCCTTTTGCTTTCTGATAAAGCCGGCCATTCCTTTGAGCAACACCTCCAAACACGAAGCAGGGCCATGTTTTCTGATGTGATTGCTGATCAGGAACTCACCATACCAAAAGAATATGCGATGGTTTTGTTAACAAATACTGTTGCTTCGCTCTTAACGACCTGGGTACGAAATGGCTTCCAAGAATCCGATGCGGACTTTACGACCATTTTGAGTAAAACGATGCCAAGCATCGCCAGCCAACTCTTCATTCAAAATGATAACTAATCCTGGATTTGTGCATTAGAAGCCCTCTATTTAAAGGCTTTTTTCCAGACTTATCCAACTTTTAACCAACATTTGTTGGTTTTTTTATTTGCTCGCGCTTTCTATAATTAAATCAACTTAAAAAAGCGAGGAAAGATTATGAAAGCATCCACTCCAAAGTTCATTTTGACGTTGGCGATTGGCTTGACCGCTGTCCTGTCGATCATGATGACGGCCTTTGCTACACCAGCCGTGAACTCCGGCATTCACAACGTGCCAATCGGTATCGTTACGAAAAACGATGATATGTACCAAAAGATGGCCAAGCCACTTGACCAAAGGGGCTTTGACGTCAAGCAATACGAGACGGAAGTGGCCATGAAGGACGCAGTTTCAGATCGCAAGATCTACGGTGCCTTTGAAATGTCTGCTTCTGGCGACATGACCTTATACAAGGCAACTGCCGCTTCAACTGCTGTTGCACAGGCACTGGAGACAATCGGTCAAAAGGTTGTCGATCAGCAAAAGGTTGCTGCTAAGGAACAGATCCAAGGCATGCAAGCCCAGACCACGGACGTGACCATGTTAAAGACTTTGGACGCTAAGCTCCAGGCCATCGATGGCAAGTCACTGAGGGTCCAAGAACTCCGCTCTTTCCCATCAAGGGATAGCAAGGGAGCCGGCCTTGTTGCTGGTGCCTTGCCAATTGCCCTTGGTGGCTGGATTGGTTCGGTCGCCATTGCCAATGTGGTGAAGGGTAAAAGACAGAAATTCTTTGCAGCCATCGCCTTTGCCATCACCGGTGGTTTGGGTCTGACAGCCGTTATCCAATTCGGCCTTGGAACCTTCGATGGCAACTACTTCATCACTTCACTTGGTGCCATGCTCGGTATTGCTGCCACAGCCTTCTTTGTTCTTGGCCTACTCGAAATGCTTGGAAACGGTGGTTTGATCATTGCTGCCATCACGCTGATCTTGCTCGGAAACCCGCTTTCCGGACTTGGTTCTGCACCAGAAATGTTACCTGCCGGTTGGGGCTTCTTCGGACAGCTTCTGCCCCCAGGTGCAACGGGCACGCTCTTGCGTAACCTGACCTTCTTCGATGGTCACGCCATTGCCATGCCTTTGCTGGTCTTGGCCAGCTACATTATCGTTGGCCTCGGACTCTTCTTCATTGGTAAGAAGTCTGTTCTGGTGAAAGATGAAAAAGAAGCATAAATAAATAGAAAGTAGCTTTTCATGGCATAGAAAAGCTATTTTTTATATTTTTTTGATTCATTCGTCTTATATTGTTTACTTAAATGCCATATAATTGTAGAATCAATTTGTGATTAATTTTCATTTAATGTGCAAAACTGATCCACAAAAAAAGCTGTGAGGAGAACGATAATGGATAGCGAATTGCAAGCTCAACCAAAAGTTACTAAGATTAACAAGCATCTCTTTGTATGGCTCGGTGCCTTCTTTTTTGGAGGGTTTGGCGTTGACCGTTTCATGCGTGGACAAGTCATCCTCGGATTAGTTAAACTTTTCTTCGGCTGGATGACGCTCGGTATTTGGGCATTTGTCGACTGGGTTATTGCGATGGTTAAAGCTTATAGCACTTACAGTGGTACTGAAGACCTGACCTTTATTAACGGTCAATACTCTAAGTAAACACAACCTTAAAAACAGACAAATTGTCTGTTTTTTTATATATTTAGGTCTTCACTATTTTTTAACATCTTTTCTAAAAATCTCACCAAATTCATAATCTAGCCCTGCCACCATAAAATTTTTTCATAACAATTATTTCAGCTGTTTTTTCTAAATTATAATTTATGTTAAGAATAAAAGCCCCTTTCAATCCCCGGCTCTTGGCAATTTCTTTATTCCTCTGTATAATAGAAAAGTAACAAATCTGCAACAAATGGCCGAGCCATTTCGTTCAGAAATCACTTCATGTTAAAACTGGGCGAGAAGATCATGATCAATGCAAACTACGGTGGTGAACACCCCTCTGTTAAAGAAAATAACATTAATAAACACGTCTTCGTTTGGGTTGGTGCCTTTGCTTTAGGCGGCCTTGGTGTCGACCGGTTTATGCGCGGACAGATTGCCATCGGCGTTTTGAAATTGCTTTTTAATTGGCTTACACTTGGCATCTGGCATTTAGTTGACTTCATCATTGCCGTCGTCAAAGCCTACAGCACGTACGCTGATACCGAAACACTCACGTTCATTAACGGTCTATATAATCGCTAAATTATCGATTTCGAAAAAAAGCCTTCATTTAGTTAATGAAGGCTTTTTTGTATGATTAAAGTAATTGTTTTAATGTCGGATATTTTACAAGCAAGGAGTCGACCATCTTCTGCCAGGTTTCAGCTTCAATCTGGTCAGTATCTGCTTTTTCTTGCATCATATAAAGGTTTTGCAGTAAATAACGCTTGTCATGAAAGCCAGAAAAGAGCTCACATCCGTCTGATAACAAGACATCCCCTTCCTCGTTTGTCCGATAAGCAGCCGGTTGCGTCCAGTCATAGCCAATGTCATCGATCAACTTCTGGTGGGATTTCTCGGAGGTCTTATAACCGCGACGTCCCATCTCTTCTTTGACAAGTTGGATATAAACCTCAAGGTCTTCTCTCGGGTAGTCGTTTAGCCGATTTACCGTTGCATGATTGACCGCGCCATGCTTTTTAATGGCGCCCGTAATGGCCAGACATTCCCGCCATTGGCCGAGAAGGTGTTGTCTTGACAGGGTTTTAATTAATCGGTAGTGCCAAAGTCTCATTGTCTTGCCCTCCTGTTTGTCTTTCCCAATTTATTATACGGACTTACTTGAATTTATCCACAAAAAAACCAAGGCGCTCGCCTTGGTCTTTTCATTTAGCATTGAAAGATTAAAAGAATTAGTCGAACCAGTAAGTCGACACGTAGGTTCCGCTCGCGTCATCACACGTTTGTATACCCAACGCATGGCTGTTAGACAAGGCTTGCACCGTTCCCATCGAATCAGTCCGCTTCATACCCGTACGAATTTCTGTAACGTGGTAAGTTTGGCCATTAATGACCGCTTCAGATCCATAACTCAACTGACGAACAGCATAGCCAGCGCTCGAAGCTGCTTCAGCCAAATAATAATTAGGCAAAGCAGACCACTGGAAGATATAAGGGGTCCAGCGTGGCGTGTTGCCACCGGTTGTGTTCGTAAATGGCGTTACATCAAAGTGCTTGCCGGCAAAGTTGAAACCGTCTGTACGAGTGGTCGTCTGAGTGGTCGTCTGCGCAGGGGCCGCTGTCGTAGTAGCCGTTGTTGTCGTTGACGCACTTTGTGCATCTGAACCATTATCATTTGAAGCAGCACTTTCGCTTTGTCCTTGATCCTGTGCTTCTGTTTGAGTATCTTGATTGTTTTGATTCTGATCCTTGTTTTTATCTTCAGGATTTTGTTCGGCCGTTTGCTGAATGGCGCCCGTATTGCTCGTGGCCTTCGTTGATAGTTTTTTCGATTCAACCGGCTTTTGCTGTGCGCTAGTGAACTGTTGATAGCCAAGCCCTGATCCAGCGGCAATCACAACAGCAGCAAGACTACTTATTAAGATTGATTTTTTCTTCATGATTTTTCTCCATAACTGAGTTAACCTATTCAGATTAACAAGATGAAGATTGCCGAAGCATATCAAGTCATGTCGGACAGATTGAGTAAATTTGTCCAGAATATTTCTTGCAACAGAAAGTCGCTTTGTTACATCAGGACCGCCTGCTATGGCGCGTTTTAGCACTGAATTTCGGCCGATATTGCAAAACCGTTGCCAAGTTAACATATTGGTCTCTAAAAGGGTAAATAAGAAAGCAACGAGTAGCATTAGAATGCGGTGTTGAGCGATTCTAATGCCGGCGATTTCTTTAGTCTAACAAAGAGAAATGTTGCAGAAGATGTCACAAAATAAGGCGAACATCTGTTCGTTTTCGTGGTAAACTAGTGCTAATAAAGGTACGGTACTTGACCGATAAGGTGAATCTATGGAAAACATGACAGCGTTTCTAGATTGGCCAGAGCAGATCGAACTGCTTAAAGCGCACAATCTACACATCGAATCCGAAACCACTGCTTTGAATACCATTCAGAAATACTCTTTTCACGCGCTAATTAACGGTTATTTGCCGGCTCTAGCCAAAGAAGATCATCCCGAACAATTCATCGATGGCATCAGCATCGAAACACTTGGCGTCATTCAAATGCTCGAAAATCGTTTAGCGTCCGAATTATTACAGGCCATTATCTCAATTGAACGAAACGTCAAATCCGTTTTCCAACACGAAATCAGCCGACAATTGGGCCATGATCCAAAAGACTACCTCCAAGCATCACATTATCGCTCCCGCGGTGTGAATCGTACGAATAACTTACGCATGCTAGACGGCGTTGCCAAAAAGAGCAAGGCCCTTTTGAAAACCATCCCCTATTTACAAGATGAACAGCCCGTTACGCCTTGGATTTTAATCAATCAAATCAGTTTTGGCCACTGTTTAAATTGGTACATGATGAGTGAGCCAACCATCAAACGTCGAACGGTCACCCACTTCGACTTGCCCTTTGAGGATGAAGCAAGTCGACTGGAATTTTTCAAAGATGCCATGTCCTACCTCGTTGCCTTTCGAAACGGACTGGCCCACGGACGAATGATTGGACAGATCAAAAGCAGGATCCCATTGCACTACCACCGCCTTCACGTCTTCTACTCCGAGTCTGTCCTGTCAAAAAAAGAATTTCAAAATGACGGGTATGGACAGCGTGACTTCTTTGGCCTACTTCTTGTCATCGGCGTTTTTTTAAAGCAAAGTGAACGACAAATCTTTAAGGACCAGCTACAAAACCTACTTGAGATTTTTGACACGCTACTGCCCCTTGATGAAAGGCCCATGCAAAACATCTTCGGCGGCATTCCAAACGCCTTGCAGGAGCGGGTGGAAGAGCTGCTGTGAGGGCACAAGAATATATCAACTACGATAAAAGTTATACTCACCTCCTGAATGCACAAAAGGAAAGTGAAGAAAAAAATAAACAAATTATAGCGTCTATTTTTTAGGACTAAAAACGTCTAAAAAGCGTCTAACTGTTTCAGAAAAGCACAGAATAATACCTAAAAATACCGAAAAACACAGAAGCCATAAACAACGAAAAAGCCCGGTGCTATCAGCTTAATTGCGATAACACCGGGCTTTTAAGATATTGTTGAAAACATATAAAAATGCCGACTAACGGACTCAAACCGTTGACCCCCTCATTACTAGTGAGGTGCTCTATCAACTGAGCTAAGTCGGCAAAATTGGTACTCAATTATTGTAGCAAATGACAAGGTAACACGCAACGAAAAAATGAACAATTTTTTCGAATACGGATGACAGGAATCGAACCTGCACGGATAAATCCACTAGAACCTAAATCTAGCGCGTCTGCCAATTCCGCCACATCCGCATGTCATAAGCAACTACTAAATGATACTGGATTTCACCAGTCCAGTCAAGGTATTTTGCCGTAAAAAAAGCAACGGCATTCACCGCTGCTTTGATCGATGGCATCGCCAATTTTAAAGTAAGGAATCATCTTCCAACGACTTGGTTAGTTCAGTAACTGTCGCTTCATGCTGTTGGGCACGGCGCAACTTAACAATGTATAACGTAATGGTTCGGATAATCGCATAAAACGGCACTACAACAATCATTCCGATCATCCCCCAAAGATTGCCGGCTGCCAACAAAAGAAGCATCACCGTCAAGGGGTGAATCCGTAAGGATTTACCGATCAGTGCTGGATAAATGATCGAACCGTTAATCTGCTGAACAATGGCCATTAAAATGGCAATCCCAATCAGCATTTTCCAATCAACCGACACCGCGACCAAAGCGGCCGGAAAAACGCCAATGAAAGGCCCAACGTAAGGCACGATATTCGCCACACCAGCAATGAAACCAAGCAGCCAAATGTAGGGTAAGCCAATCAAGCCAAAACCAATTGACATCGCAAAGCCCACAAAGAGCATCTGGATGGCTTGTCCCGAAATGTAGCGCTCAATCGTATGATCAAGTTCTTGACCCAAGACTTGAACATCTTCAGCCCGGTTTTTAGGGAAGAACTTTTGAATAGCAGGCAGGAAGCGGTTCGAATCCGCTAGCATATAAAAGAGAATGATCGGAATCGTCAGTGCCCCGATTGTAAAGGAGGTCGCCGCACCAACAAAGCCAGTTAACGTTCCAGCCGTCACACGAACAAAGGATGAAGCGTATTGGGAGACGGCGTTTTTCACATCGTCGTCAGACACTGATAGATTCAACTTCTTGAACCAAGGTTCTTCGATCACATCTTTCACATAGTCTTGAACGTGGTTCACGACATTTGGTAAAGAAGTGATCAGGTTTGATATTTCATTTAAAATCAATGGGACAAAAATCATCAAAGCCGAAATGATGACAACCATAAAAAGCGTGAAAGTCAAAATGACGGCAGCCGATCGTGGCATCTGCCATTTGCCAAAGCGGATTTTTTCAATTAACTTCTGCAGAGGCTTCAGACAGTAGTAGAGAAAGCCAGAAACCAAAAGCGGGATAAAGACCGTCCCGACAAAAACCGCGATCGGCTTCATCAGGAAATCAAAGCGAAAGACGATGAACAGTAGTGTGGCGATGGCCAGCAATTCAATCGTCCAGAAAAATAGTTGCTTTAGTCGTTCGTTTGGAAACATTAGAGCTCCTTTAGTGCTTGTAAAATCTTGTGTTGTACTTTGGGCAAAGCCAATGCTTGCTGCTCCTCCTCGGTAAAGAAGCGCTGGTTTTTTGCCAATTCGTCTGGGGTTTCCACCGAAACCGGCCAGATCGACCATTTACGATGCGAAAAAATATGGCTAACTGGCTTGATGGTCAGCTGCTCACCATCCAACTGCTCAACCGAATCAATTGGACGCAAAGGTAGCGTCCAAAAACCGGCCAAAAGGCCACTATCTGGTCGCTGCTCGTACAAGAGATCGCCATTTTCATTATAAACCACGAGGGCTTCGTACATCTGTGACACCGGCTTTTTCTTTTTACTCTTAACCGGGTACTCTTCTTCAACGCCATCTCGATAAGCGGCGTTGTACTTCAAAACCGGGGAATGCAGCGTATCTGGATCCTTTGTTTTCATATAGGAAGTGCCAAGATCCATAATGGCTTGATTAAAGTCACCCGGGCGCTTTGGATCAACGATCGGTGCCACTGCGTCATAGAAGACCCGGCGAGTCTTTGGTTTGGCAATGTCATCATCGATCTTAAGCAGCCTTGAAAAGACACGGAAAAAGTTACCGTCGATAGCTGGCACGACTTCCCCAAAGGCAATTGAAGCAACCGCAGCAGCTGTGTATGGCCCAACGCCAGGCAAAGTCAGCAAGTCATCATAAGATTCTGGCCACTTACCCTTTAACTCAAAAGCCACCACCTGAGCCGCCTTTTGCAAGTTGCGGGCCCGAGAATAATAACCTAGTCCCTCCCAGAGCTTTAACACCTGTTCTTCTGGTGCCTTAGCTAAATCTAAAACCGTTGGCAAAGCATCCATAAATCGGTTAAAATAAGTAATTACCGTATCCACCCGTGTCTGCTGGAGCATTAATTCAGAAACCAACACGCGATATGGATCTTGGTTTTTCCGCCAAGGCAAGTGCTGGCGCCCCTCTTGATCATACCAAGTCAGTAAATCCCGACGAAAACTTTCAATTGTCTGCTGGTTCCAATCTTCCATAACCAGTATTATAACACTTGAAAAGCCCCAATGATTCGGGTATAATCAAATTCTGTACGATAGATTTTAAAGTTTAAATATAAGGAGTTACCACTATGGCAGTCAAGACACCCTTGAATTCATTTGCCCGCGGCCGCAAGGTAGGCCACGACGCAGCTAAGAAGAAGCGTCAAGCAAACGTTGCAAAGTTGCAACAATGGGCTAAGGGAAAGACCACTGAAATCCCTAACACCAAGTAAGAAAAGTTAGCCTTTGGCTAGCTTTTTTTCTTGCCTAAAATTATTGCCTTTTCCCCTTCTTTTCCTTGTTTTGTCGGTCTCAAATCTTTATACTTAAAGAAAGCACTGATTAATTTGGAGCATCCACTATGATTATTTCTGTTACCAATAAACAGCGCCGGCACGCCTTACTTGCCGCGCTTCTCTTTATCGTTTTAGCCGTCTTGATTGGCACCAACGCGACTTGGCCTGCTAACATGGATGAAGAAGTCCGCTTCTTCATGACTGGCATTCAAACGTCATATGGTGATGTGATCATGTCGATTGCCACCTTCTTAGGCTCACCTGTTATGAACCTTTTTTACGGCGTTTTGCTCGCCTTGGTTCTGCTCTTAGCCGACTTAAAGCTGCCATCACTTTGGGTGATAATCACGGTCTTTGGGGCCGTGATCATGACTCAGATCATCAAAGTCATCATTCACCGCGACCGACCAATCGGTCACCTCTTAACGGATAACGGGGCTTCCTTCCCATCCCAGCACGTCATGGCGATGTGGTTAACGGTCTTTGTCATGTTCCTTTTGGTGACACCCAATATTAGTTCAACGTTGATCCGCATTTTGACGAAGTGGTTCTTGATCACGTTGGCCTTGCTGACGATGCTCTCCCGCCTTTACTTCTCCGCTCACTTCTTGACGGATACGGTTGGCGCCTTCCTCTTGGCCTACGTTTGGGTCATCTTCTGTGGCTCGCTCTATCCATCAGTGGCTACTTTCTTAAAGAAAAAATTCTGGCTCTTCAAGGATCAAGAAGCTTAATTCAAGACATTCAAAAAACCGATGACCATCTGGTCATCGGTTTTCTTTTGCGCTTTTTTATAAACGACTTTTAAAGATCGTAATCGCCATCTTCCATGGACTCAGCTTCACCCAAAAGGTAGCCGTTTCCGACTGCTGAAAAGAAGTCGTGGTTCGACGTTGACGTTGAAATACCGTTCATCACAACGGGATTCACATCTTCTGCTGAATCGGGGAACATTGGCTCCTGCCCCAAATTCATCAACGCCTTATTGGCATTGTAGCGCAAGAAGGACAAAACATCATCTGTCCAGCCGATTTCATCATAGATTTCGTGCGTAAACTGTTCTTCGTTTGAATACAAATCAAAGAGCAAGTCGTACATCCAGGCCTTGATTTCTTCTTGTTCTTCTTCTGACAACTGCTTGAAGCCGATCTGGAACTTGTAGCCGATGTAGGTACCATGGACGGACTCATCTCGGAGAATCAACTTGATGATTTCAGCGGCGTTGACCATCTTGTTGTGACCCAAGTAGTAGAGTGGCGTGTAGAAACCTGAGTAGAACAAGAAGGTTTCCAAGAAGACTGAGGCGACCTTCTTTTGCAAAGGCGTTCCGTTTTGGTAAATGTCATTGATCTTGTTAGCCTTGTACTGCAAGAACTCATCGTGATCAGCCCAGTCAAAAGTCTCTTCGATCTCAGACTTATTATTCAGCGTTTCAAAGATTGAAGAATACGACTTGGCGTGCACCGATTCCATGAATTGAATGTTATTCAAAACGGCTTCTTCTTTTTGGTTAACCGCATCAGCGCGCAGTGCAGCCATCCCATCTTGTGACTGCAAGGTATCCAAGGTGGTCAAACCACCAAAAACCAAATTGTAGACACGACGTTCAGCTGCATCCAATTCCCCACGCCAGACACGCAAATCGTTTGAGATAGGCACTCGAGTATCCAACCAGAACTGCTGGGTCAACTTTTCCCAGGTTGCCTTATCCAGTGAATCTTCAATGTTATTCCAATTGACGGCTGTATATGAACCTTGATTGACGTGTTGCATGCTACTCTCCTAACGTTTCTTTGATACGGGTAAACAGCTTTTCGGCTTCTCTTTGCGTCCCACGCAACTCATAATCACCAAGAAGCGGCACATGGTATTTTTGCGCATAGCGTTTGGCCGTTAAAACATACTGATCGTTAAAATTGCGATTACCAGATCCGATGACCCCGCGCAGATAGCGCTGGTTATTGCCATATTCGATGTATTCGCCCAAGCCATTGGTGAAAATTTCTTTCACTTCAGGCCCAGTACCCGTTCCACCGTTCAAATAAGTGGGCACAAGAACGACATAGGGAACTTTTTCGTGGACTGGATCAACCTCATCGCCGACTGACAAAACAGACAATTTGTCGCCTTCGGCCGCTGCAACAGCGGCCAATTTTTTGACGAAGGAATCCGTATTTCCCTCAATTGAGGTATACAAAAGACGGTACGTGGTCATGTAAAACCTTTCTAAGCGCAAAGGCGCTAGCCAAGAAATGATGAAACAGCCCTTTTAAAAACTTAGCCTAGGCTACCGTTTCAAAAAGGACTTGTCAACAATCAGTCCCAAAAGGGCCAAACGATTATGTACGCGAGCCAAAGGCTCGCATTTGATAAAGTCATAAAGGACTAGATGGAACAAGATTCACACTCGTTCACACCCGCCTCTTGGTTATCATCCGTGAAGGTCCGGACGTAATAAATCGTCTTGATTCCCTTCTTAAAGGCGTAGTTACGCAAGATCGACAAATCACGGGTTGTCATCTTGTTCGTACGATCATCCTTCCACTCGTAAAGACCATCTGGAATCGTCGAACGCATGAAATAGGTCAGAGACATTCCTTGGTCAATGTGTGGCTGGGCCGCCGCATAAACATCGACCACTTTGCGCATGTCCGTATCATAAGCTGATTGGTAATATGGTAGCGTTTCATTGGAAAGCCCTGGTGCTGGGTAGTAAACCTTACCAATCATTCCTTCTTGACGTTCTTCGATGCGGTTAATAATTGGGTGCAAAGAAGCGGTCGTGTTGTTGACATATGAAATCGAACCGGTTGGGGCAATGGCGTGACGGTAGGCATTGTACATGCCATTTTCCATCACTTCTTGCTTCAACCGCTGCCAATCTTCCTTTGAAGGCACGTGGATGTCAGCAAAGAGCTTTTGGACCTTTGCTGTCTGTGGACCGAAATCCTTTTCCATGTACTGATCAAAGTAGGAACCATCCGCATAAGCGGATTCTTCAAAGCCAGCAAAGCTCTCCCCGCGGTCCTCTGCGATGTGCATCGAAGCCGTAATCGAGTAATAGTTCAATGTTGAGAAGAAGGCCTGCGTGAAGTCCAAGGCTTCTTCATCCCCATACATCATCTTATTTTGGGCAAACATGGCTGCCAAGCCCATGGCTCCAAGACCAACCGCGTGCTTTTTTTGGTTCCCGTTTTGCACGGATGGCACCACGTTCAAGTTAGAATTGTCTGACACAAAGGACAAAGCACGAATCATGGCATCAACAGAAGCCCCAAAGTCTGGCGTCTTCATCATGTTAACGATGTTGATAGAACCCAAGTTACATGAGATATCTTCACCCAGCTTGGTGTATTCCTGCATGTCATTTAAGGCTGACGGCGTTTGCGCTTGCAGAATTTCGGAACAGAGGTTCGATGAAACCACCTTGCCGGCTGTCGGATTTGCACGGTTAACCGTGTCCACGTTCATGATGTATGGATAACCTGATTCCTGCTGCAACTTAGAAATTTCTTCTTCAACCGTCCGGGCTGAGACCATCTTACGGGCGATGTTTTTGTTCGCCAACAAGTTATCGTATTCAGCTGTGATATCGACGTAGTTAAACGGCACGCCATATTCGCGTTCCACATCAACCGGTGAAAAAAGAGCCATTTCCTTGTTTTCTTTGGTCAGTTCATAGAACTTA
The DNA here is from genome assembly GCF_018437225.1 of Fructobacillus papyriferae. Taxonomy (GTDB): domain Bacteria; phylum Bacillota; class Bacilli; order Lactobacillales; family Lactobacillaceae; genus Fructobacillus; species Fructobacillus papyriferae. The sequence continues at coordinate 206,038 of NZ_JAAMFI010000002.1, read as the reverse complement.
TCCGGCACAACCAAACCAAGAGACAGCGTCTTCACTCGTACCTTTTCGTCGGCGTTTTCCTTCTTGGTTGCCATAAAGGTCATCAAATCCGGGTGGAAAATGTTCAAGTAAACCACACCAGCACCCTGACGAGCACCAACTTGTGAGGAGAAGGTGAAGGAGTCTTCCAACAATTTCATGATCGGCACGATACCACCAGCCGAGTTCTTAATGCCCATAACAGGCGCCCCAGCTTCACGAACGTTAGACAAATTAATTCCAACGCCCCCACCCATCTTGGATAGTTGAAGCGCTGAATTAATGATTCGACCAATCGAGTTCATGTTATCCGTTGATTGAAGGACGAAACAAGAAACCAATTCTCCACGGCGCTTGCGACCTGCATTCAAGAAAGAAGGAGTTGCCGGCTGGTAGCGCTGATGGATCATTTCATTAGCCAACGACATGGCCAACTCTTCATTGCCATTAGCATAAAAGAGGGCATTAACGGCTACTCGGTCTAAGTAAGACTCAACGTAATAAGCTTTGTCGTTGGTCTTTTGCGCATACTGGTTGTAGAACTTGAAAGCCGCCATGAAAGAAGCGAAGTGAAAATCTTCCCCTTCCAAAAAAGCGTAGAGCTTTTCGATAAAGGCCATGTCGTACTTCTTGACAAAGCCTTCTTCCAAAAAGTCGTTTGCAATCATCCAATCGAAACGTTCCTTCAAAGAAGAGAAGGTTTTCATGTTAGGCAAAACGTTTTCTTCCATGAACGCTTGCAGCGCTTCTTGGTCTTTTTCGAGCTGAATTTGCCCATTTTTTGGAATATTCACTTCGTTATTCAGATCGAAATACTTAACATTGGCAAGGTCAATATCTAATAATGACATGGAATTCCTTTCAAAATACTGACTAGAAAAATAAACAAAGTTTTTCCCTTTGTCTACCTAACTAGTAAAAGAAACAGGACAACACTAAAAAAGCTTAGGCCGTCAATTGTTTCAAAATGGATGGCTGAAAGCCTGAAAAGGCTTCTTGCCCTTCGATTTGAACAACGGGGGTTTGTTTAAAGCCCTGTTCTTTGATTTGGGCTAAGTACTCTGGTTGTTCTTCAATGTTGATTTCTTCAAAGAAGACACCGAGTTGGTCAAGATACTTCTTTGTCATCTTGCATTGAACACAATTATTTTTGGTAAAGACCGTGACTTTTGACATGACGTGGTCCTTCTTTCTTCGTAAATTTAGCCTCAGCAAGCAGCATTGTACTGCTTTAACTGATGGGACAATTACTAGTTTACCGGTTTGAAAATAGACTTCAAGGTCTAAACTTGTCTGCACAAACGCCTGTTCGAACAAGCCCCCTCGTAGCAGCTTTTTACTTTTGCTTTGTGTTGTTTTATACAAAGGAAATTTTACCGAAAACGTTCGGTTTCTGCTGCTTATGACATTTATTACAGCAGCCCAGAAAGTTCTGTTTCGTAGTTTTTTCAGGGGAACGCCCTTTCTGTAATTTTGTGAAGTTCATTTTCATCCTTTCCGTCATTTTCTTTACTTTCCTGCTCTTCAAAATGATTATTTGCTATAATAGAAGACATATAGATTAAACGATTTGAAAGAGGTATGTATTTTGGATTCTGGTCCTTCTTATTTAACAAATATCATCATTATTTTCTTGGTTTTAGCACTGGCTGTTTTGTTTACCTTAACGGAGTATTCTCTAGTTAAGGTACGCCTTTCTGCTTTGGAAGCCATGCAAGAAGATCGCGAGAAGCCATCAAAGAACATCACTTCCGCCATCCACATGGTTTCTTCATTGACAGAATACCTGTCAACCGCTCAAGTCGGAATCACCTTAACTTCCTTGATTTTAGGTTGGATTGGTGAAGAAACGGTGGCCGATGTGATCTTACAATCACAGCTTTTGCCAGCCGAATATGCCCGTCCAGTGGCGTCGGTTGCGGCCATGGTCATCTTTACGATCGTCCACGCCGTCTTCACCGACTTGGTCCCAAAAAACATCGCCATTGAGGAACCCGTCAAAGTTTTGTTGTGGATCGTCAAGCCCGTTCTTTTCTTCCACATCATTTTGTATCCGATGATTTGGATCTTGAACCGCGTTTCGAATGGCGTCACCAAGATGCTTGGCTTTAAAGTCACGAACGAAGACGACATTTACTCGCAAACGGAAATTCTTTCCCTATCTAAAAACGCCGCCGAAGCCGGCGAACTAGATACCGAGGATCTGACCTTTATGCAGCGGGCCTTTGAGATGAACGACAAGGTGGCAGTTGATGTCATGATCGACCGAACCTCAATGGATGTCATCGATGTCTCGGATAACATCAAGACCGGTTTGGACGAATACTTGCAAAAGCGCCACTCCCGTTTCCCAGTTGTCGCAGACGGCGATAAGGACAAGGTACTCGGTTACGTCTTCAACTACGATCTCGTTCGGCAAAGCCGCATTTCTGGCCAAGAGCCTGTTGCCAAAATAATGCGCGACATCCCGGCCGTGCCTGAAAACATGGATTTGCACGACGTCATGGATGAAATGATGATGAAGCGCTCCCCAATCGCCGTTGTGGTCGATGAATACGGTGGTACTGCTGGAATCATCACGGACAAAGACATTTACGAAGAACTTTTCGGCTCTGTAAGAGACGAAATGGATGACCAAGCAGACGAATACATCGAAAAGCTTGGGGATCATCGGTACAAGGTTTCTGGAAAGACGACGCTCTACGACTTCCAACGTTACTTCCAAACAGACGTCAAGGAGCTAGACGAAGACGAAGCCGTAACGTTGACCGGTTATGTCTTAAAACGCGATCCGGATTTCAGAACCGGCGATTCACTGCAGATTGCCAACTACCAAGTGACGGCCTTAAGCTATGAAAACGCCTTTATCCCTGAATTTGCGGTGAAAGAGCTGCCAAAAACAGAACCTCAACTAGTAGAAAACAACGAGAACAAAGACGACAAGCACGATGACTCGTCTGACTCAGACCAAAATGAAGAGGATAAGAAAAAGTCCTCAAAAGACTAAAAAAAGACCAGCCAAAAGCGGCTGGTCTTTTTTCTTTGTTTATTGCCACAAGTGAAATTTATCAACATGTTTTTTTAGGTAATCCAAAGTCAAACTGTGCTTTTCTAAGAGCAAGTCTTTCACTGGTCCTTCGGCCATCAGCTGACCACCAGCTGATCCACCGCGTGGACCTAAATCAATCAAATAGTCCGCATTGGTCATCAAATCCAAATCATGGGTAATGATTACAATCGTTGCCCCCTTTTGCTTCAACCGATTGAAAACGTCAAGAAGCGTTAACACATCGCTTGGGTGTAGGCCGATCGAGGGTTCGTCGAAGACAAAGAGCGTCTTTTTTTGCGACTGGTTGAGGTGTTTGACCAGTTTCAAACGCTGGGCCTCTCCACCAGACAACGATGGTGTGCTTTGCCCCAAATGCAAATAATCCAGGCCAATTTCTGAAAGCAAGCGCAATTCCCGCTCAATTTTAGCTTGCTTCGAAAAGACTGGCAGGGCTTCTTTGACAGAAAGATTTAACAGATCGACAATCGTGTAACCCTGCCATTTAATCGCCGAAATTTCCGGTTTGAAACGGTTGCCGTGACAAACCGGGCAAACTTCTTCCACGTCAGCCAAATACTGAACGTCCAATGACACCATTCCTAAGCCGCCACAATTTGGACAGGCGCCCGCCTTGTTGTTATATGAAAAGCTGGCCAGGTCAAAGCCCTTTGCCCGAGCTTCTGGTAGTTCAGCGAAGAGATGGCGCAAGTTGTCCATTATCGACGTATAGGTTGCAACCGAAGAGCGAGTGTTCTTTCCAACCGGCTTCGCATCAACGGAAACGACTCGCTTCAAGTTGGTTCGAAGCGACTTAACTTGTTTTGGCAGCTCATCTGGCTGACTTAACGAAGGCACCAGCGAATCGAGAATTAAGGAAGACTTTCCCGCACCAGAAAAGCCGGTGACAGCCGTGATTTCGTGTTCCGGGAGATGCACTTTCACGTCTTTGATATTGAAAAAGTCGCGCACTTCAAATTCTGTCTGCTCGACAGCATTCGGATCGGTTGGCGCTGTTTTTTTAGCCATGATTTGAGCCGTCCCCTTTAAGTAAGGACCAATCAGTGACGCAGGATTATCCATTAACTCGGCTGGACGGCCAGCCGTTAGAATCTGCCCGCCATTGACACCAGAACCCGGGCCAACCTCGATAATCCAATCGGCCGCGCCAATCAAGTCAACGTTGTGATCAACGACCACAAGTGAATTCCCCTGGTCAATTAACTCGGAAAAGACGTGAATTAATCCCGCCACATTATCCGGGTGCAAGCCGATCGACGGTTCGTCCAAAACATAGAGTACTCCCGTTGTTTCCGTTCGAAGCGTTTTGGCCAGCTGGATGCGCTGCAATTCACCAGTTGACAGCGTGTTGCCTGCACGAGACAAAGTCAAATAATCCAAACCCAATTCCAGTAAAGGACGCAGATTATTCGTGAGCTCATCAAAGATAGCGGCCGCCATTTTTTGCATGTTATCTGGTAATTGTGAGCACGTCGCATCACGCCAATCAGTTAGAGCGCCAAGTGTTAGATCGGCCACCTCGGCAATGTTTTGACCAGCCACCGTTTGCTCTAAGCGCTTTTTATTGATGCGTGAGCCGTGACAAACCGGGCAGGTTGAGAAGGTAAAAAAGCGATTCAACCGCTTGACAGAACGCTCAGAAGTCACGGTTTTGAGCGAGTCATAGATGGCATCATAAGCGTTTTCATATAATGAGTTATCATTGTGATAAACACGACCGGTCGATGTGTTTAAATCGACTCGATAGCGCTTCTTTTCCCCATGTAAGACAAAATCTTTTTCTTTTGCCGATAGATCCTTGTAAGGGACGTCGGTTCGGACCCCACGGGATCGCGCGATCGTGGCCATAAAGGCACGACCCGGCAAACGCCAAGACGCTACGGCACCTTCATCGATACTCAAATTTTCATCTTTAATGATCGTTGTTGGATCAATGGTGCGGATTTCTCCAGTACCATGGCATTCTTCACAGGCGCCATCACCGTTAAAGGCAAAATCAGCAGCCGTCGGAACCTGGAAAAAGACCCCACAAGTTGGACAATGAATTCCCCAACTTTCCCCATCATCAGCAGAAGCTGGTCGATCAAATGCCTGGGCAATTTGCAACGAGGCCTTCACCCGGTGACCATTTGGGCAAACCGGTGAGCCTAATCGGGAAAAAGCCAACCGAACGACGTTGAAAATCTCTGACATCGAACCGACCGTCGACCGTTCCGATGGCACTCCAGGACGCTGACGTAAAGCAACGGCGGATGGGATATGCTTGACTTCTTGTACCTCAGCTCGACTACTTTGTCCGATCCGCCGGCGGGTATAGCTTGACAAGGCCTCTAGATAACGCCTGGAGCCTTCTGCATACAAAATCCCCATGGCCAAAGAGGACTTCCCTGATCCTGATGGGCCAGAGATGGCCACAAATTGGTTAAGCGGAATATCGATATCAATGTTTTTTAGATTATGAACACGGCCACCGCGAACTTCAATCTGGTCAATTTCTTTCGGCATGGCAACTCCTCCTATTTTCTAGCCTTAGCCTACCGCAGCCATAAAAAAATTCAAAGACCAAGCCAAAAACAAAGGACGATCAGTGTTAAACTAGTAGAAGAAAAGACTTTTGGAAAGGAAGCACCAATGGCTATTCAACTTTATCTTGTCCGTCACGGACAAACGTATTTCAACCTAACAAAACGCCTACAAGGCTTTTCCGACGCCCCACTGACAGCGGCTGGCATCGAACACGGTCATGACGCCGGACGACGCTTACAGCACATCCACTTTAGCGGGGCTTATTCCTCTGATTTGACCAGAGCCATCCATACGGCCAAGTACTTGCTGTCTGAAAACAAGGCTGGATCGCCAACCTGGCCTCAGCAGCTCTCAAACTTTCGTGAAGAGAACTTTGGCTCACTTGAGGGAATTGACTCACAAGTCGCAATGACGCAGTTAAACGCCTTCTCAGAGGTCGAATACAACAGTTATTCGGACATGATCCAAAAACTCGGAATGAAAGGGGCCATGAACCTTTTCAAAAAGGCCGATCCTTATCACTTAGCCGAATCCTATGATGCTTTCATGACCCGTATTCAAAAGGGTTTTGACTTTCTTTTAAAAGAACACCAAGAAGGTGACAACGTTCTGGTTGTTGCCCACGGCACCGCAATTCGAGCCATTGTTGATCACTTCGGTCACCCCGAAATGGCCAATGAATCGATTGCAAACGGTGCGGTGACAAAGATTATCTTGTCTGAAAAAGGCGGTCAGGTCGACGTTTTCAACGATAACAAAAGTACCTTTTAATTCAATTACTCTAAAAAGTCGGCGGAAAGGCCGACTTTTTCAATCAAGGAAACAGCAAGCATGACAAAACAAAGCACAACGCCACAATGGCGACCCGTCCTATTGGCGGCCCTAAAGGAAAATCAGCAACAGAACTTGGATTATGAATTAGAGGAATTGGCCAACTTAGCTAAAGCCAACAACTTAGAACCAAAAGAAACCTTCATCCAGTCGCTGGAGCGGCCGAACCCCGCCACGTATTTCGGGAAAGGAAAAGTCGAAGAACTGCGAATGGCGGTCAACAGTTACGAAGCGGATTTGATTGTAACAAACGATGAGCTATCCCCATCACAAATCCGTAATTTAGAAGAAGCAACCCGAGCAACCGTCGTCGATCGAACGGGCTTGATCCTAGACATTTTTGCAAAGCGCGCCCAGACAAAAGTGGCCAAGCTACAGGTCCAACTAGCCCGACTTGAATACCAACTTCCCCGCCTAAGAACCTCCATGTCCGTTTCTCTTGACCAGCAGACTGGCGCTGGGGGTGGTGGTTTTACTTCCCGTGGTGCTGGTGAAACCAAGCTGGAACAGTCAAGACGGCGCCTCACTTCTGAAATGGTTGCCATCAAAAAAGAGCTGCTTGCCTTGCAAAAAGACAAAAGTACACAAGGGAAGAAACGACAGTCCTCAGACATTAAAACGGTTGCGCTCGTTGGCTATACTAACGCTGGTAAATCAACCTTAATGAACCAATTTCTCGCCCGCTTTGGTCAGGGGGCAGAAACTCCAGCGCGCAAGCAAGTCTTTGAAAAAGATATGCTTTTCGCAACACTAAATACAACCATTCGCCAACTCACCTTGTCCGATAAGTCGCGCTTCTTGTTGTCCGACACGGTTGGCTTTGTTTCAAAACTTCCCCACCATTTGGTGGCCGCTTTTGAGTCAACCCTGCAAGAAGCAGCTGATGCGGATCTCTTATTGCAAGTCGTAGACGTTTCTGACGAGCATGCAGAAGCCATGATGAAAACCACAGAGGAAACCTTAGCTCGTTTAGGGATCAAGGATAAAGCTATGATCACCGTTTACAATAAGGCCGACAAAGCCGACATGGCCTTTCCCCTAATCGATGGCGAAGCGGCCATTACCATTTCCGCTCGTGATCGCGCATCGCAGGATGAACTGATTGCTTTAATTAAAAAGGCTCTCTTTGCCGATCGCAAAGAAGTCACGCTCGCCATCCCCTTTGCGGATTCCGCTGTTGTCGCCAAATTGCTAGACGATCACGAATTGTTAAAGCAAGACTTCGACGAACACGGGACAATATTGACTTTGGCTCTTTCAGCAGAGGAAATCAATCGATACGAAGAATACATCCAATAAAAAACAGGTAAGGCCAATCATCTGGTCTTACCTGTTTTTATTTAAATTAAAAGGCAGACAACAGGGTGTCTGCCAAGAGTGATTGCCAACCGGCTTATTGCCCCTGCTGGGATCGAACCAGCGCATGGAGGTACCAAAAACCTCTGCCTTACCACTTGGCCAAGGGGCAATCGTAAGATACCAGCTGCTTGAAGCAGCGATGGGGGCGGTAGGATTCGAACCTACGAACCCGAAGGAACGGAGTTACAGTCCGTCGCGTTTAGCCAGACTTCGCTACACCCCCAAATGCCTTACGACTTAAATATTATATCAAGGCTAGCTTGTCGCTGCAAGCCCTGAAGCAATTTTCTTTGATAAATTAAAGCGAATCGAAAAAAGCCCGACCAAATTGGTCGGACTTTTCATCGAAAAGGTAAAATTACTTCTTTTGTCCCGGGAAAATCCAGTTCACACGTCCAAAGATCTTCAACATTGCTGGCACAAAGAGCAAGCGAATGAAGAAGGCATCGAAGAAGATACCAAAGGCCAAAGCCAATCCAAGGGACTTGACCGTTGGATCCGAGTTCAAGGCAAAGGATCCAAAGACCGCAATCATAATCATCGCAGCCGTCACCACAATTGGTCCTGAATCTTGCATGGCAACCGTCACGGCACGCGTGTTGTCTTTAGTCTTTTCGTACTCTTCACGAGCTCGAGAAACCATGAAGACTTCGTAATCCATGGCCAAACCAAAGAGGATGGCCGTTACGATAATAGGCAAGAAGGAGATCAATGGCGCACCCTTTGATACACCGAAGAGTCCCTTCATGAAGCCGTCTTGGATGACTAGTGTCGTGAATCCGAAGGAAGCCAAGAGTGACAAACCGAAGCCTGCCATGGCCACAACGGGCACGACAAAGGACTTGAAGACAACCATCAAGAGTAAGAAGGCCAAAATCATGATCGTAGCCACAAAGACAGGCGTGGCATTGTTCAGCTTAGCCGTAATGTCCAAGTTAACCGCATTGACACCAGTCAAGGTAATCTTAGCGTTATAATCAGACTTCGTTGTCTTGGAATAATCCTTGATCTTGTTAACCAAGTTAGTCGTTTCCTTGGCCTCTGAACCCTTGTTTGGCGTGATCATGATCACGGCGTACTTACCAGATTCTGACACCATGTACTTTTGACCAGCTTGGGCAATGATTTGAGCCTTAATCTTTGCAGCAGAAGCATCTTGCTGTTCTTGACTTGGCATTTGACCCGTTGCTTGGGCCTGCTGCATCATTTGCTGCTTGGCCTGGGCCGTCATTTGTTCTTGCAACGTGGCGGCCTTTTGTTGGTCGACACCAAGGGTCTTCAATTCCTTGACACCCTTCATGTCCGCCATGTGCTTGGTCATCTTCTGCAAATCGGTCTGGTTTTCTTGGGTCGTCTTACCATTGTTTAGGTCCACAACCGCAATCAATGGCGAGTTAACTCCTTCGCCAAATTTGTCCGAAATCATGTCATAGGCTTGACGTTCCGTGCGATTTTCAGGCAATGAACCATCATATGGCATGCCTAAGCGCATGTGCTGGGCAGGCAAAGCAACCAAACCAAGCACAACAACGGAGATGGCCACAACGGCCCAAGGGGCCTTAACCAAGAACTTCGTGAACTTTGATGGGTTCTTCGCCATGTCATCAACTGTCTTGGTTGCTGGCTTAACAAACTTAGCCAAAAGCGCAATCAAGGCTGGCAAGAAAGTCAAAGCGGAGAAGACCGCAAAGGCAACCGCAAAGGCCGCGGCAATGCCCATCGTCGTCACGAACTCGATTCCGGCAAAGGACAATCCAAGAACGGCAATAATGACCGTCACACCGGCGAAGATCACCGATGCGCCCGCTTCAGACAAGGCACGTCCGAGGGCTTCTTCTTGGTCACCATTGGTATCCGCCAAATCCGTCTTGTAACGGTTCAAGATGAAGAGGGCGTAATCAATTCCAACCGCCAATGACAACATCACAGCCAAAGTCTGTGAAACAGATGCCATGGTCAAGAAATTGGTCCCAATCGTCACCAGCATGATTCCAGATACCAGACCGACAAGAGCTGAAATGATTGGCATTCCAGCCGTCACAAAGGAACGGAAGAGAACCAACAAGAGTACAAAGGCGATGGCGATTCCGATCACTTCGGATGAACCACCAAATTCAAGCGGATGAATCTTCACAGAACCCGTGTAAGCCACCTTCGTGTCTGTTGCCTTCACCTTATCATTGAAGGCCTTTTGAACACCGTTGATGGCCTTGCGCGGTACGTTCATCGCACCAGTTTTAAAGGTGATATCAACGTAAGCCGTTGTCTTATCAGATGAGACGGCACCAGCATCATAAGGGTTTTGGATCGACTTAATGTCTTTTCCATAATCCTTTTCCAACTGGCTAATGGCGGCTGAAACTTCCGACTTTGTCTCGTCTTTTGTCACATCCCCATTATCTTTTTTCTGAATCACCGCCTTCATCGTTCCGGCATTGGAATTCATGTGGAATTCCTTTTCCAAAGTCGTTTGAATGTTGGTTGACGGAATACCTGAAATCGACAAGTTCTGCGTGTAGTGCGAACCAAAGCCTAAAGCCCCAGCCGCAAGCGCGACAACTACGACGATCCAAGCGAAAAATGTTTTGAATTTATTACGATAAATCCATTGACCTAGACGCTTAAGCATAAGTCTCTCCTTTTTATATTACAATTTACTAAATCGATTTTAGCTTTGCTTTTCAAAGGGGTAAAGAGGTAAAATTGAGATACTGTTGCAGCAACATAGCAAATGAAAGAAAGTGTCCCAGATATGGCAAACAAAACCTATACACTGATGCATGAACACTTGCTTGAAACGGCCAGCGCACTTTTTGCTTCCATGCCCTTTTCAAAGATCACAGTCAAACATATTTGCGAAAAAGCCGAGGTCAATCGAAACACCTTTTACCGGCACTTTGACGATAAATTCGACCTCTTAGAATACATCATCAAAGAGGCGTTAACGATGATGATGGAGCAAATCGATATCAAAGATTTCCAAAGAGCGCCTTTTACAACCATCAACGAATTCACATTCAAAGACGCCCTTTCCGTTTTGAACTTCCAACTTCAAGACAAGGTATTCGAAGAAGAATTCTATAACGCCGTCTTTCGAGAAATGGCCAATATGTCAAACAAAGATATTCTTTGGCTTTTAGGCGACATGCAGGTGATCCGAATTTGGAATAGTACGCTACAAAAGCCCTACTCTTTCCAACAAGACTACAAACTCTTTGATGAAATTATTCAAGCCCACAGTTTTCCGAACATGACGTAAAAAAGACGATGCTTTCAAAAAGCATCGTCTTTTTTCTTATACTCAATGGTAAACGATCATCCAAAGTGAAGCCGCCTGTACCCAACCATTATGAACAATGTGGAGCAGCATCGAAGACGATAACTTATCCGTCTTTTGGTAAACATAGGCCAAAGCCACCCCTAAAATCAAGTAAGGTGGCAAATCTAAAAGAGACACCCAGGTATAAGAACCAAGATGGTAAAGGCCAAAGAACAATCCGGACAAAAGTACGGTGACATAAGGTGCTTTTTCCCATTTAAAGTAACGAAAGAAAAGCCCGCGAAAGAGCAATTCTTCCAAGATCGGCCCAAGCAATACGATAACCAGAGACAAAACAACATTAGAGTACCAGCCCCCAGCGTTCATCAATTGGTCAATGGCCGCCTGGTTTTCCGTTGTCGACGAGGCCCATTTTTCAAAGAAGACGTTTTGTGCAGTATTCCAAATAATAATGACTGCCATTGCGATCACATATACGCCGATAATCTGCCCAATTTCAATCCAAGTTGGCCATTTGATGGCTTTTACACGAGCTATTGGATTGGCAAAGGGACGAATGACTTGGCGTTTCTGGTGCATGGCCTGCAGTCCAAGACGAATAAAGCCAACAGACAAAAGTAGCCCCGCGACTAAGGCAATCAGGCGCGCTCTTCCAGACATGAAAACCGAACTCTGAATCAATGCCATGGCGATAAATTCAAAGCAAAAGAAGGCCGCCCAGGAGAGGACTTTCCCAGTGCTCATCAGCCCGATCCGCAGTCCTGTCACCATTTTTAAATGCCGGTCCAAGAAAGACTTTTTTTCATTTTCTACCATAAAATCCTCGTTTCTATGATAAGAATACCATAGGCCGACGTTTTCAAGCAAAAACCGTTCGGCTGTTTTGAACGGTTTTTACTTTTATTTGGCGTTTTTTTCGACAGCCGACGGCAGCAGCTTAACTAAAATATCTGCAAGCAAGAACAGGCCCGTGGCAAAGATTGACCAAATACTGGCATAACCATTGTTCAAATTCTCCGAACAAAACCAGAAAAAGGATAAGAGCAAGACGGGCTCAATCATAAAACAGCTCGTAGGTAAACCCGTATCCCGGTATCGTCTAAAAGACATCGTGATATTCGGTATCAAAGTGACCAACACGAAGAGTGTCGCTAAGATCAGCCAAACAATCATGAAAAAAGCGACGACAAGATCGAAAAAGTAAAGCCACTGGACTGCCGTGAGCAACGCAAAGAGCAAGTCAAAGCCGATATAAAAAACAGCCAGAATCGCCAAATTGATCAAAGTCACAAGCCAATAGGTGCCACGCTTTGTTACTGTCGTCAAAGAAAAAGAATGCCTTAAAAAATTTTGGTACGCCTGTATCATTGACTTCTCTCCTACTCGTTTTTTCCATTATACCATTTTTAAAAAAAGAAGGGATCAGGCGCCTGCCAGCGTTTTTTAAGAAAACAAAAAAGCATCCGACCCGGACGCTTTTTCTTACGCTTCTTTTAACTTTAATTCCCGTTCGATCGTCTTTAAGACACCCGCTTCAACGTTGGTCGCAACCGCTTCCTTGTCATGTGCCCGGTGCATAAAGGTAGCCGCATTGGGCATCAAATAAGCGTGCTCGTATTTTTGCAACATCTCCAAATCATTGGAATTATCGCCAAAAACCATCACCTCGTCATCGGTCAGATCGTAGTAATCTTGGAGAATCGTCAAGGCCTTTGCTTTGTCGACATCCTTTGGCAATATATCAACCGAACCAAAGCCAGAGCCCGTCACGTGAATATCATCGCCAAACAGATCCTCGATGGCTTGCACGTATTTTTGCACTTCTTCGTGCGGCCAAATGAAGGACACCCCAAGAATTTGATCATCGATAGCCAGCAACTTTTCAACCTGCATGACATTTGGGTAAAAACGAGCCAACTCTTCTTGCACAGCCTTGCTGGCATGGTTTGAAACGTAGGTTCCCTTGGTGCCCGAAAGCACGATCAAATTTTCACTCTTGGCCACGCTTTTGGCATTCCAGGCGATGACCTTTTTGATTTGTTCTGCCGTCAAATAGACCGCAGACAAAACCTGCCCGGGCACTTTAACCACCGAGCCATTTGACCCCACGTAGTCAATTTGATCTAAAAGTCCGTAGTCAGCCATCGGCTGGAACAGCGCTTCTAAGTTTTCCAAGCGACGGCCAGATGCTGCGACAAACCGGATATTTTTGTCTTTTAATTGGGAAAGCACCTTTTCAAAGTGAACACGATCATATGTGTCTTCTCCTGCCAAAAAAGTGCCATCCATATCTGATGCGATTAATTTAATTGTCATGATTCGCCTTTCTCGTCTACTGTCGGGAGGGCTCGTGCATGCTTACTCAGCAAAACCTTCAAGGTATTTGTCATAGGCTTCTTGGTCCAAGACCCAATCCAACTCGCCGATGTATTCAACTTGTGGATCATGGTAAGCAAAGCCGTGCTTAAACTTGTAAAGACCGTCTTCTGGGCTAAATTCGCCAACGCCACCGAAGTCGTAGCGGACCTTCTTAGCTTGCAGTCCCCACTTCAGCATTTCCCACTGAATCTGGTAGGGACCTTGCAAATGACGGTATTCTTTGTTGGACCCGGCATACATATACCAGATCTTATCCCCGTATGCAAAACCAATGCCGGCCGCAATCGGCGTTCCCTCATCGTTTTTGGCAACAAAGATCTTGAAGAGCTCGGAATCTGCCCAGAGCTCTTGCATGCGTTCAAAGTAAGCAAATGGACGGTAAGTAATTTCGTGCACCGCCGCCATCGACTTGTATAATTCAAAGAAGTCCTTCATCAAATCAAGTGAACGACCCGCTTCGACCGTCACACCATCGCGAATGGAACGGCGGATGGCGTTGCGGTGCTTGCCTTTCAAGTGCAACATCAAGTCTTCTTCGTTTTCAATCACCTTGGCGTCTTCGCCACGGCCATCGTAGAAGAGCACCACGTTCTTACGGGGCTGAATGTTGCCGTGCATGTAGGTGATGTTCTTGTTACGGGTAGTAAAGCCAGCCTTTTGGTACTTGGCATCAAGGACCTCGTCATACATCACTTCTGGATCCATGCGGATCAAGAAGACGTTTTCGGGCAGGTTTTCCTTAGCTTCTTCAACCAATGATTGAATCAAGTCCAGGTCATGCACGTCTGCGACCGGTCCCTTTGGGCAGTAAGCCAGGAGCTTGCCTGAAACGGCTTCGACCGTCAAAACAGCCATGGCGGCAGTGATTTCACCCGCTTCGTTTTCCCGGTAGAGGTAGAGATGGCCCCAGTTAGCTTTCAACTCACCCCATTTAGGATCCTGCGTCACTTGTCCGTATGGCGAATTTGCCACGAACTGGTGATATTTTTCAACTTGTTGACTATCGGTTAAATCGAGTACTGCCATGCGCCTTACTTTCCCGTCGTGATCGATGCGTAGTTTTGAATGAAGTAGACCAAGGTCTGCAATTCGTTGGTTAAATCAACGTTTTGCACACGAACACCGTCTGGAACAGAAACACGAAGTGGCGTGAAGTTCATGATTCCCTTTACACCAGCCTCGACCAAACGGTCCGTGATGTCTTGCGCGGCTTCTTGTGGCACCGTCAAAATCGCAATATTGATGCGTTGCGCCTTGATCTGTTCTTCTAATTCAGACATGTCATAGATTGGCACACCAGACAAGATCCGTCCCTGCTTTTCGTTAATATCAAAAGCAGCAGCAATCCGCATGTTTGATGATTGATGGAAGTTAAAGTTCAAAAGAGCTTGTCCCAAGTTTCCAACCCCGATCAAAGCCACGTTAATCAAAGAATTTTGATCCAAAACTTTGGCAAAGAAAGCAAGCAAGGCTTTCACGTCGTAGCCATAGCCACGCTTACCCAAGGCCCCAAAGTATGAAAAATCACGGCGAATGGTCGCCGCGTCAAACTTTGTCGCCTCAGCTAATTCGGCTGATGAAATTCGGCTCGTACCGGCATCTTCTAAGAAAGTAAGATAACGATAATAAATCGGCAACCGTTTAGCGGTCGCGCGCGGAATCTGTGCTTGTTCGTTCATGATATTCTCCATTCAGGCATTGTGAAAGTTTTGTTCTTTGTGAACTAAATTATTTAAATTATAGCATAATTTTAGCATTCAAGATACTACTTTGATAAAATTTCACATTTATTTTTCACATTCTCAGCCTTTTTAACCCACGATTCTTTTCCCATAAAATAAAAAAAGCCGGCACGGCCAGCCTTTACTTTTCTTCTTCATATAACGGAAAATCCAGCCCGGGGTGCGTATTCAAATCAAGTCCAGCAAAGACCTTGTCCTTGTAATTGAAATAGCCCGCCGCCCCGATCATCGCGGCATTATCCCCAGTGTATTGCTTTGGCACTGGAATAAAAGTCGTCTCAGGGAATTCTTCAATCAGATCCGTTAAGGCCAAGCGCAGGCCGGAATTGGCTGCCACGCCGCCAGCCAAGACCAGAGACTTAACTGGAAAATCAGTCAGGGCACGGCGCGTTCGATCGACCAACGCTTTGATAACCGCCGCCTGGAAAGAAGCGGCCAAATCGGCTTGGTCAATTTCTTCGCCCCGTTGTTCCGCGTTATGAACTTGGTTAATAACAGCCGACTTAAGCCCTGAAAAGGAGAAGTCATAACCCGCTTCGTGCGCCATGGCTTGCGGAAAGTTGATCGTCACCTGGCCCTTTTGGGCCAGCTCATCGATCGCTTTGCCAGCCGGATAATTAAGCTTCATCAGACGTCCGACTTTGTCATAAGACTCACCAGCCGCGTCATCGTAGGTTTCACCAAGAATTTGAAAGGAATTCTCCTTTTCCATCAAGACCAGTTCCGTGTGACCACCAGACACCATTAAAGCAAGGGCTGGGTACTCGATTGGCCGGTTAAAATTAGCCGCTGCGATATGACCCGCTAGGTGATTCACCGGAATCAGTGGCAAGTCATGGGCCATCGCAAAGGTCTTGGCACCCATCAACCCAACCAAAAGTGAGCCAACTAACCCCGGCCCATAGGTAACCGCCACGCCGTCCAAATCACCTGGCGTCACATTCGCATCAGCCAAGGCGATGTCTAGTGTCTTAGTGATCCATTCCAAATGGTGCCGGGAAGCCACTTCAGGCACAATCCCACCAAAACGCTGGTGGGAATTAATCTGCGTCGCAACGGCGTTGGACAAGACTTTTTTGCCGTCCTTAACCACTGCAACAGAGGTCTCGTCCGCGCTTGATTCAAATGCAATCAATGTTGTCATGCTTTTTTCTCCATTAAAATGGCGGTCTGTCCGTCTTGATAGTAATTGATTCTTCTGCGATAAGCTTTAAAGCCAACTTGTTGATACAACTGTCGCGCCCGCTGGTTATCTTCTCTTACTTCTAAGAAAATCTGGCAGCCAGCATTTTGACAAAGCAATGCTTTGATCATCGCCTTCCCCAGACCCTGCCCCTGGGCAGATGGCAAAACGGCCAAATCAAAAATCTCGACTTCATCGCACACTTTGCTGTAAGAGATAAACGCTAGACGGTCTTCATCAATCCAATAAGTCGGCTTGCCAGCCTTTAATTGTGCTTCAAGCAGCTGATCCGGAAGTGGGTTTAGCTTGCCAAAGGCTTCCTTTGTGATCCGTTGTATGGCTTTTAAATCCGCCATGCTTGCTTTTCTAATCTTCAAGGTTTTGCACCATCGAAATCGCATCTTCTTTGTTATCCACATAGTAACGCTCGATCACGTCTTGCACAAAGAAACCAAGACGATCATAGAGTTCCAACGCCCCAGTGTTCGACCGGCGCGCCTCCAAAGAAAGCATAGGCAAGCCGATTTCCCAGGCCACCGCCTTTGCCGTATTGATCAAATAGGTCCCCACCGATCGTCCTTGCCAGACCGGCAGTACCGCGATATTGGCAATATGCAAATCCGGCACCTGTTCGCGTCGAACCAAGGCAATAAAGGCCACAACCTGGTCACGTTTCACCGCCACCAAATACAAGCGATCCTTTTCAGCGGTCAACTCGTGGTAAAAATCTCTTGAAACCCAAGGGGCATAACCGTTGTAGACCGCTTCTTGGATGGCCACCAGACCCGGAATATCTGAGACCGTTGCCAGACGTAACGTCAACACGTCCGAGCCAGCCTGAAATCGTTCGGTTGGAAAATCGATCAAGGTCTGCGCGACCGGTTTTTCCTTTTTTTTCTTCTTAAACTTCAAAAACATACGGCTTGTCCAGTGGCTTTCCCTGCTGCTTTTGTTCCCAGTTCAGTTCAGCTTGTGTCTTTCGAAGATAAGCAGGCGTTAGATTAGCAACGTCAGTAACAAGCGTGCTGTCATCAACCAAATTAACCAAACCAACACCGGTTGGTAACGATTCGTCACGCGATAAAATCGTCAGTGGTTGGCGTCCTAATTCTTCTTCAATCTTTTCTTCAAAGTGCGCCCCATCCCCGACCACAATCACCGGTTCATTCATTTGTGCGATTAACAAGAGCACCTCGTCAATCGGGTAATGGCCATCTTCCAAAACGGGCTTATCCGCCAGATAGGCACCGGCGAACACATTATCATTGCGCGCATCAAACATGGCCAGCACGATCGCTTTTTCCTGCTTTTCCAACTGAACTTGCTTGGCCAGGGCCTGCAAAGATGAGATGGCGTAAAGCGGCTTTTTTAAAGTGTCAGCTAAAACTTTGCCAACGGTTATGCCAATCCGTAGGCCGGTAAATGATCCAGGCCCCTTGGCCACCGCGATCTGGTCAATGTCAGACAAAAAAACGCCTTGCTCGCTTAGCAAATGACGAACCGCCGGCAGTAAATCCACTGAGTGATTCTTTGGTTTATCCGTTTGAAAAGACCCCACGATATTGTGATCGTCGGCCAAGGCCACTAAGAGCGGCTGATTACTTGTGTCAATTGCCAAAACTTTCATGAAAACTCCAAAATATGCCGAGGGCTTTTCTTTTATTTTACTAAATGGGCCCATCTTTTCAAATAAAAAAACCGCTCGAAGCGGTTTGTCTGAGACCAATGGTCGCACGATTGACCTTACTTGGCCAACCCTTCATTACGCATTACCGTGGAAACGGCATGGATGGCGTCTTTAGCATCGTCACCATCAGCCTTGATCGTAACGTCTGCCCCATGACCAACACCAAGTGACATGACACCCATAATGGACTTCAAGTTCACTTCCTTACCCTGGTATGACAACGTAACGTCAGCACCGAACTTTGATGCGGCCTGAACCAACAACGTTGCTGGGCGAGCGTGAATGCCCGTTTCTGAAATGATGTTAAATTCTTTTGTTTCTGCCATGTTCTTTCTCCTTTTGGAAAAGTCTTATCATCGACTTAAGTTTATCAAAGCGCTTACAAAATAGCAAGGTTTATTCGGCGTGAGGGCCTTCAAAAAGCCGGCCACCAGATGCTTTAGCCAAGCGATTATTATACGCTTTGCCCAATCCAATATTTGGCATCGCTTGCACATAAATCCGCTCAATGTTTTCTTGATCATCAAAGTAGCGCAAGCCAGCAAAAAGGTTCTCGCTCGCTTGATCTAGATTATTACCCAAGGACCAAGACGGCTGCTTCTTTTCTGAAAACTGTTTTAACAAAGCCTCGTCCGCCATGACGGCATCGCCTGTTTGTAAATGCTCTTTAAGATCTGACCAATCGAGGGGATCAAAGACGAAAACGTCTTTGTCCGGTGCATAATGGCGGTATTTCATGCCAGGGGCCTTCGGTGTTTGATCAGCTGACAAGGACTTTGGGCTCGTCCCGTCAATGACTTCTGAACCTAAAACGTCCGCCATGTCTTCTTGGCTAACCGCACCGGTTCGCAAAATCGTCGGAACAGCCGCCGTCAAATCCAAAACCGTTGATTCCACGCCCACCTGGGTTGGCCCGTCATCAACGATGGCCGCAATTTTACCGTCCATGTCGTGTGCCACGTGAGCCGCCGTTGTTGGCGATGGCTTTCCCGACAAGTTAGCCGATGGGCCAACGATTGGGAAACCGGCTTCTCGAATCAAGGACCGGGTCAGCTCGTTTTGCGGCATGCGAACGGCAGCCGTTTGTAACCCACCGGTCACAAGCATCGAAACCATCCCCTCCTTAATGGGCAAAATGATCGTCAAAGATCCCGGCCAAAAGGCAGTCATCAGCTTTTTGGCTGCATCCGAAATCGTGACAAATGGTCGCAACTGTTCGACAGATCCGACGGTCATGATCAAGGGGTTGTCGGCTGGTCGCCCTTTGGCCGAAAAAACCTTTTTAACGGCCAGATCATTGGTCGCATCCGCGCCCAGACCATAGACCGTCTCCGTTGGAAAAGCCACCACTTCACCTGCTTGAAGCAGCTTGGCAGCTTCTGCTACCGTTTCTTTTTGATTGTTTAGATGTTTTGTTTTCATTAAATTTTCACTCGAATCATTCGATCTAAGCCTGCCAAATCTTGTTTCAAGGTTACCTCGGCATCTGGTAGTGCTTGCTTGAAAATCGTCACCAAGGCTTGCCCCTGATCATAGCCGATCTCAAAATAGGCCCGGCCATGCTTCGTTAAGTGTTCGGCCAAATGTTCGGCCATTTCTTCGTATAATGCCAAGCCCTGGTGATCGGCGTACAAAGCCAGATCAGGCTCAAAAGCCACGACCGACTCATCCATCTCGTCCTGCCCGTCCCGTTTGATGTAAGGCGGGTTGGACACAATGACGTCAAAACGCTGATCAGAAAAAGCTAAGAAAAGGTCGGATTCGATCAAATCGACACGGTCGACCAAACCAAGTTTCTTCCGATTCTCCCAAGCGACTGCCAAGGCCTCCCTGGAAATATCAGCCGCCGTCGCCTTTAAGACCGGCATCTCGTCAGCCAAAGTCAGCGCAATTGCCCCCGATCCAGTGCCGACATCGAGTAACCTTGGCCCTTCGGCCAAAACCGGTTCTTTTTTAAGATCCGACAGAACCCAATCGACCAAGAGTTCAGTCTCTGGACGGGGAATCAGCACCCGCTCGTCAACCAGGAAGTCACGCCCGTAAAACGGTGCTTCGCCAATCACGTACTGGGCCGGGCGTCCCTTTAAGAGCCCTGCAATATAGTTTGGCCAGCGTTCGGCCAGCCATTCGGGCATGACTCGGGTCAGGTTAGCCCGGAGCATGCCGTAGTTGATTTTCAAAGCCCCCGTCAACAAGAAATCAATGTTGTCTAAGGACTCGTCTTCGTCAAAGCCGGCCGTCGTCAGTTCAGACAAGGCCCATTTGCGTGCTTCGAGCAAAGCGATTTTAGGTTGCTTAGAACCCGAGTAGGTCGAAGACCGGCCAACCTGGCGGTCAAAGCGCCCAACGCCTACCTGATTCAATCCAGGAAGCCCCCGATTTTCAGCGTCACTCATCGTTATTCACCCAAGGCAGCTAATTTAGCCGTCTGCTCCGCCAGGACAAGGGCGTCGATGATTTCGCCAAGGTCACCGGCAATGATGCGGTCCAACTTGTTTAGCGTCAAACCAATCCGGTGATCCGTGACCCGGTTTTGTGGGTAGTTGTAGGTCCGAATTCGTTCGGAACGATCACCAGAACCAACGGCCGTCTTACGCTGTTCAGCGTATTCGGCCTGGTTTTCTTGGGCAAAGTGGTCATAAACACGAGCGTTCAAGACCTTCCAGGCCTTGGCCCGGTTTTGTTGCTGCGATCGTTCGTCTTGCATGGCCACCGTAATCCCGGTTGGCTCGTGGGTCAAACGAATGGCTGAAGACGTCTTGTTGACGTGCTGACCACCGGCACCAGAGGCACGGTAAACGTCTTCACGAACATCCTTTGGATCGATCAAGCCTTCTTCATCGACCGCTTCGAATTCAGGCATGATCCCGACCGTTGCTGTTGACGTGTGGACACGGCCCTGCGTTTCGGTCTTTGGCACACGCTGGACGCGGTGGGCACCAGATTCGAACTTCAGCTTGGAGAAAACCTTGTCACCGGTAATCATCGCTGCCACTTCTTTGTAGCCACCGACTTCGGTCGTCGTCTCGTCGATGATTTGCAACGACCAGCCTTGTTCTTCAGCATAGCGGCGGTACATGCCGAGTA
Organism: Fructobacillus papyriferae; assembly: GCF_018437225.1. Lineage (GTDB taxonomy): Bacteria > Bacillota > Bacilli > Lactobacillales > Lactobacillaceae > Fructobacillus > Fructobacillus papyriferae. The sequence continues at coordinate 184,879 of NZ_JAAMFI010000002.1, read as the reverse complement.
GGTCGGCTGCAAAAAGCGAGGATTCATCCCCACCTGCCGCCCCGCGGATTTCCATGATAATGTTCTTATCATCATTTGGGTCCTTTGGCAGCATCAAGATCTTCAGCTGTTCTTCCAGCTCTTCTTTTTCCGGCTTTAAAGTCGCCAAGTCTTCCTTGGCCAAATCATCCATCTCCGGATCACCAAGCATCGATTCCGCCTCTTCAATACCAGAAACCACCTGCTGGTAACGCTGGTAGGTATCGACTGTTTCTCGAATCGAACCCGCTTCCTTGGACAGCTTCATATAGTTCTTGGAATCGCCCATCACCTCGGGATCGGCGAGCATTTGATTTAGTTCGTCATAGCGGTCAACGACCGATTGAATCTGAGCAAAAATCGGATCCATCACATCTCCTTTTGTTTCTTTAACATGTTCAAATCTGGATGGTACCAGTGAATACGACAGACAGGCTTATAGGCCTCGTCGCCGCCAATTTGAATTTGAGCCCCTTCGTATTGTGGCTTTCCGTCCTTAAAGCGAAGCTGGGTAGTCGCCTTGCGGCCACAAAAAGAACAGATCGTCTTCATTTCAACCAGCTTATCGGCCATTTCAATCAGGCGCTTGGCCCCTTCAAACAATTCATTAAAAGCGTCTTGCTTTAATCCGAAAGTCATGACGGGCAAGTGGTAGTCATCGACCACTTGGGCTAACTGATCGACCTGCTCTTTTTGTAAGAACTGTGCTTCATCAACCAAAACAGCAGCCAAATCACGTTTCTTTCTTTCTTCGTCAATCATTTCAAAGAGGTTAGCATCGGGTGAAATAACTCTGGCCGGCCGTTTCAAGCCGATTCGAGAAGCAATCATGCCAACCCCATCTCGATCGTTAACTAAGGGGGTTAAAAGCAGCACTTCTTTTCCCTGTGACTCATAATTGTGCGCCACCTTCAAGATTTCGATTGATTTTCCGGAGCCCATTGCCCCGTATTCAAAGTATAACTGTGCCAAAATACTCACCCGTTTTCTCTTCTTTATCCTATTTATTATAGCAATTTTTACCCCTTCTGACGATGGCCCAGACCAATTTGTCAAAAAGTCGAACGGACGTGGTAAAATAAGGGTTTAGAAAAGGAGGGCGGTTCATGTCTTTGAAAAGCCAATTGGCCAAGTTCACGGCCCAATCATCACACTTTATCTTACACGACGTGTTGAAGCGAGGAGGCACCTCTTTGCCCGGCAAGCTCGCCGTTACGATCGACCCGGACGTCTTGAATTCAGTCGCTGCCGACTTTGACCTTGTTGTGGTCACTGGAACAAATGGAAAGACCTTGACGACAGCCTTAATCACCCGTGTCTTGAAAGCCGGTGGCTATTCGGTCATTACCAACCCTTCCGGCTCCAACATGGTCCAAGGTATCGCCGGGACGCTTTTAACAACTCCCATTCAACCTTCCCCAAACGGCAAAAAGCCCGTCGCTGTTTTGGAGGTTGATGAAGCCAACGTGCTATCCTTAACCAAGGCCATCAAACCCAAGTACTTCGTCTTGACGAACCTCTTTCGCGATCAGCTCGATCGCTACGGCGAAATCTATTCGACCTACCAAAAGATTATCGACGGCATTCACCAAGCACCAGAAGCCACGGTGATCACAAACGGCGATTCCCCCATCTTTGCCCGCGGCGACTATGAAAACCGGCGCCTTTACTATGGCTTTGACAACGTAAAAGAAGCTGACTATCAAGACTTGAAGGCTCCAAACAATACGGACGGAATTTTAAGCCCGACCGACCACTCAGTCTTGCACTATCACTTCATCACTTATGCCAACTTGGGTAAGTATTTTTCAACCACTGATTCCTTTGTCCGGCCGCCTTTGGACACGGCCGTAACCGAAATTGACAAGCTAACGCCAAAGGCTTCGCACTTTGCCATTGACGGGCAAAAAATGGCAATCGAAATTGGTGGTTTATACAACATCTATAACGCTTTGGCCGCTTACACGGTTGGCAAAGCATTTGGTGTAAATCCTACAGACATCAAGGCCGCCTTTGAAGAAAACAAACAGGTCTTCGGCCGGCAGGAATCGCTTAAGATCGGCGACAAGGATTTGACGATTCTTTTGATTAAAAACCCGGTCGGCACCAACACCGTCATCGACATGATGGAAACGGAAAAAGATCCCTTCACCTTGATCGGCATGCTAAACGCCAACTACGCCGACGGAATTGACACCTCTTGGATCTGGGATGCCGAGTTTGAGCGCTTACATGATAGCCAGCTAAAGGCCGTCATGACTGGTGGTGAACGCTACAAGGACATCACCGTTCGTTTGAAGATGGCCGGCTTTGATATAAAAGAGACCTTTCCAAAAACCGAGTCCATCATTCAGGCCATCAAAAAAGCGCCAACCGACAAGGTCTACTTGACGGCAACTTACACGGCGATGCTGCAAGTCCGGGCCGTCTTGAAGGAAAAAGGCTACATTAAGGAGGAGTTCTAATGGCAGACTACACGCTTTCACTGGCACATCTATACGGTGATTTAATGAACACGTACGGTGATTACGGGAACATCATCGCCCTGCGCTACTATGCCAAGCAAATCGGCGTCACAATTGACGACCAGCTCGTTTCATTGAATGACACCTTCGATCCAAAAGCCTACGACTTCGTGCTTTTTGGCGGTGGTCAAGATTACGAAGAAACGATTGTAGCCAAAGACATGGTCCAAAAGAAGGAAGCCCTGCGCGAATACATCGAAAACGATGGTCCTCTCTTAGCCGTCTGTGGCGGTTTCCAATTGCTTGGCCACTACATGGAAATGGCCGATGGTACCAAGGTTGACGGCATCGGTATCATGGATCACTACACGACCAACATGACCGATCCTTCCGTCAAAGTTGACGAAGGCAAGCGTTTGACTGGTGACATTGTCATCAAAAACAATGAGACTGGCGAAACCTACCACGGCTTTGAAAACCACCAGGGCCGCACCTTCCTGGGCAAAGGCGAAAAAGCTTTGGGAACGGTTGTCTCAGGTAAGGGAAACAACGGCATGGACCAGAGCGAAGGCGTGCTTTACCACAACGTCTACGGCTCTTACTTCCACGGCCCAATCTTTACCCGCAATGGTAACTTGGCCAAACGCGTCTTGAAGACAGCCTTACAAAGGCGCTACCCTGACGTGGACTGGGCGGCTAAGTTGGAAAACGTCCCAGCTGAAACCTTTTAAGTCATAAAAAAAGGCCCGCTTTCTAAGCGGGTCTTTTTTGTGCCCAATTTATTCGGACAAGTGATAATAATAAGTTGAGATCGAAATGTTATCCATGCCAGACAAAGCCGTTCGCAGACGGAAAGATGACTGGTTGTGCAAAATGTTTTGCCATGGTTTCTTTGGCACGAACTGCGGAATAATCACCGTCACGGAGTGATTGATCTTTTCCGATTGCTTGGAAACCTTGGTAACAAAGTTGACCACCGGCTTGACGATCGAGCGGTAGGACGTGTGGACATCGACGTAGCGAACATCGCCAAAATCTTCTTTGAACTGTGCTTGAATCTTGGCTTCGCGGCCCGGATTCTCGTCAAAGGAGACGTGCATGGCAACAACTTTAGTAGCAATCGACTGGGCATAATCGACCGCCTCAGAGGTCACTCTGGTCAAATTCGACACCAGCACAATGGCCGTAGAGCCGTCGTATTCGTGACGAACCGAATCGACATTGTTGACGTACTGCAGACGTAACTGCCGGGCAATGGCATCGTAGTGGCGGCGAATCTTAAAGAATAAGAACATCACCAACGGCATGATGAAGAGATATGGCCAAACGTGGTTCAAACGCGTAATGAAGAGCACGATCACTAAACCAGCCGACATCGCGGCACCAATAAAGTTAATGATCGACTTGAACCACCAGAACCCTTCGTCATGACGGTTGCGCCACCAGTGGATGATCATGCCGGACTGAGACAGCGTAAATGGTACGAAGACACCAACGGCATAGAGCGGAATCAAGTTATCCGTTGAGCCGTGGAAGATAATCGTCAAGATGATGGCCCCGATTGACAAGGACAAAATTCCATTGGAATAACCCAAACGATCGCCTCGATCCAAGAAAAGATGTGGCAGGAACTTGTCTTTGGCCAAATTAACGGCCAACATTGGGAAGGCTGAGAACCCGGTGTTTGCAGCAACCGCCAAAATCAAGGCCGTGGCCAACTGAACCAAGTAGAAGAAGACATTGTGCCCACCAAAGGTAATCGCCGCAATTTGTGCCAAGACCGTCGAGTTGGCGTTAGGTCGCACCCCATACCAATAAGACAGGTAAGTGATCCCAAGGAAAAAGAAGGCCAAGATAGCAGCCATCATCGTTAAGGTCGTGGCCGCGTGCTTTTCCTTTGGTTCTTTAAAGTTCGGTACCGCATTTGAAATCGCTTCGACACCGGTCAAAGAAGAGGAACCAGATGACAAGGCCCGCAAAAAGAAAATCACCGTCAAACCGGAAAAATCCGTTCCGACCTTAGCGGCCTGGTGTGCTGGAATGGCACCAGTGACCGCCTGAAAAAGTCCAAATAGGATCGTAACGAACATGACAACAATAAAGAAGTAGACGGGAACCATCAAGAAGTTGGCTGATTCTCGTAAACCACGTAAGTTCAAAGCCGTCAAAATCAAAATCGTCACAATTGAAAGTGGCACCGCGAAATTCAACAACGCTGGAACCGCTGCGGTAATGGCATCAGCGGCCGCAGAGGCGGAAACCGCCACCGTCAACATATAGTCAACCAATAGCGATCCTCCGGCCACAAGCCCGGCCTTGGCGCCCCAATTTTGGCTAGCCACCGTGTAGGCCCCACCGCCGTTTGGATAGGCCTTAATGATCTGCCGATAAGACAACACAATGGCGGCAAGAAGAATCAAAATGATAATGGCGATTGGCAGTTGAAGCCAAAGGGCAACCGCACCAGCCGCAATCAAGACGGAGGTGATGGATTCCGTTCCGTAGGCCACGGATGACAAGGCATCAGAAGAAAGCAAGGCCAGGGCTTTAGACTTTGTTAACGACTGGCCGGCCGCTTCAGTGGTCTTCAATGGTTTTCCAATAATTACACGCTTAAGGTTACGAAACATGGTTTCTCTCCAAATTTTTTCTTTGATAAGTCTCTATTGTACCCCTTTTAAATCGATAAAAAAAGGCCCGCAAGAAAAGGGCCAAGGAACTGATAGCGCTCATTTTTAAACCAATTTTTCTTTGTTTTCTTGCCGTTTAACGATTTGGTAAAGAAAAGTGATGAAAGGCTGAAAAGCCAGCCGCCAGTAACGTTTGCTCCACTGCCGCTGCTTCTTTTGCCGGATTGGCCCGGTAGGCTTTTGGCACGTTAAGACCAAGCACTGCACTGACAAAGTTCAGTTGCTTCATGGTGGGCTTTTGCAAGATGCCCACCACAACCGGAACCTGTGGCAAACCGGCTTCAAAACAAGCTTTCTGCAAGTCGATCAACGCTTTTGAATCAAAACAAATCTGAGTCAAGAAAAAGTCTGTACCAGCCGCTAACTTTTCTTTTACACGCAAAATAGCGGCCTTCGTGACTGGTTGACGAACCAAAAGCGCCGAGGCCAATGCCAGCTTTTCACCGCCCGCCTGACGTAGTGCCAAAAGCAAGTCTTGACCGTTCCTGTAGCCGTCTGCTTTCATTCGATAGTCGCCCGATAAGACTAAAAAGTTACAGAGGCCACGCGCAATCACCTGGTCAACAAAGTCTTTTATGGTCGTCGGGCTTAAATCGCCAGCCCTAAGATGTATCAGAACTGGGCGCAACGTCGCCTTTTGGACTTCTTCTGCAAGATCCAGTAATTGATCAAAAGCTTTTTCTTCTTTTCCTTGATTGACTAAAGAATAGTAAGAAATGGCTGAAGCCGATCCTGCTTTTTTCACGGCGATATCCGTTCGGTCTGAAGGACTCACAACCGAGCTCATCGATTTTGTTGAAGAAAGGCAAGCAAGGAGTTGTTTGGCTTTTAAAACGGTCAATTCCTGAGATTGAACAATTTCTTCATCATCGCTTATTAAATCGCTAATCTTTTGCATAATAATCCTTCTTTTACGGACAGATGACAAGTAGACCAATTCACCAGCTTGTGCTAAAATGAATGGTATTGGAGGTGGATTATGTATCAATCACAAGCACACTCAAACGACGAATTGCAACAGTTTATCAACCGACCTGGCCGACACCTTGTCTTTTTATCAGCCGATTGGTGTGGCGATTGCAAGGTGATCAAACCTTTTGTTCAAGGAATTCGTGATAAGGTTGAAGAATCCGCCGACTGGATGGATGCCGATCGCGACGAAAACTTGGACTGGGCTAGCCAGTTTGGCTTGAAGGGGATTCCATCCTTTGTTCTCTTTGAAAATGGTCAAAAGATCAACCAAATCGGACACGGGGAACGCTTGACCCCAAAGCAAATTGAAGACTGGTACCAACAAACCTTGGCCTAACTTCTCTATTCTAACAAATTCAGCTATAAAAACGGTGGCTTCTCCAAATTGGAAAAGCCACCGTTTTTTATTGCCACCTTTTTAGCTAATAAAGGCTGATACTTGATTAGATGGAATGGCAAACCCCATCCCTTCAATATTCGTATTCTGGGCAGAAGACGTAATTTTCGAAGACGAAATGCCGACCACCCGGCCGCTTTCGTCAATCAAAGCACCGCCAGAGTTTCCTTGGTTGATGGCTGCATCCGTTTGAATGACCGTTACCGCCTTGTTATTGGTTTCAGAGGCCGTCAACGAACGCTTGGCCTGGGAAACAATTCCTTTGGTCATTGTCGATGAATAGGCGGCACCAAGGGGTGACCCAACGGCTAAGACAGCTTCTCCGGTCACTACCTTGTCTGAATCCGCCAAGCTTGCCGCTTGTTTAAAGGCCGCAGACTTCACTCGAATCAAGGCCAAATCTTGACTGGAATCAGTCTTTAAAATTTTAGCATCCGCCTTATCACCATTGGCATCCACCACTTGAATGGCGGCCGAATTAGCGATCACATGGTAGTTAGTGATAATATCTGCACTATTATTGTGAATCTTTAAAACGACACCAGAGCCCTGTGAGGCTGTCTCATAATTATTCGTGTCGTTATTCTTATTTTGGCTATCGAAGGCATCCGCCCCGTCTTCCAAAGAAGCTGACTTTTGCAAGTTTTGCACCGTCACCACGGCGTTTTTTACCTTGGAAAAAGCGCTTTCAGCCTTATCATTAGACAGATAGGCTACAGAAGCAATCGTTGCCGTTCCCGCAGCGTTTGTGTGCGTGGCTTTTGCCAAGCGCCCCTGGTACCAAGAATTCGGTAAGGAAGAAACCAGCACGACACCAGCACCAACGAAAAGGGCGATCAGGATAGCAATCGCTGGCCAGAATTTACTTTTGATAGCTCGGATATGTCGACGCATCAAGAGAATCCTTTCATCGAGTTCATTTTGTTAAAGGGGCAACGTGACACGAAAAATCGTCCCCTTTGGCTTATTATCCAACACCGTAATTTTACCATTGTGGGCGCGGACAATCCATTCTGCAATTGAAAGACCCAGACCGGTTCCACCCGTCTTTCGATTTCCTGTTTTGTCTTCTCGGTAAAAACGGTCGAAAATATGCTTCTTTGCTTCCGCTGAAATGCCTCGACCAGTATCGGCCACATTTATAACGAGTCGACGTTTTTCGACCGCTGCCGTCACGTTGATCGCATCGCCATCATCGGAATACTTCAAGGCATTGTCCATCAAAAGAACCAACAGTTGGTGCATCCGTTTCTTATCAATGGCGACCTCTTGATCCACGTTAACATCCACCGAAACCGTCTTGCCTGATAAGGAACCCATTTCAACATAGGGCATTAAAGCCTTGTTCATAAAGGCCCCAATGTCTGTCTTTTCCTTTTCAATCTTGGTCATGTTCGAACCAGATTTGGCCAGCGTCAGCATGTTATTGGTCAAAGAATTCAAGCGGCGCACTTCAGAAAGCGACAAAATCACGGCCTCTGATTGATCCCGAATCGTTTCCGTCGGTTTGGTCAGCATGCTTTCGAGTTTTCCTTGAATAACAGACATTGGCGTCCGCAGTTCATGGGCCGCGTTGTTGACAAAGTCTTGTTGTTGCTGCCAAGCGGAAATGATGGGTTTCATCGACTGGCGGGAGACAAAGTAGGCAAAGAACAAGGCCAAAACGAAGGCCCAAATAAAGGACCAAATCAGCACATCCTGAAACTTTTTCAAGTTCACAACCGTGTCGGTCACATCGACAAAGACGTAACCATAAGCAGCCGATTGCACACCGTTTTCACCCGGTACAACAACGGAACCACGCTTAAATTTAACGGCCTGAATTCGCAAGTACGTTTTGTTTTTATAGATCGTCTTGGGACTTTCCCCTAAATCATCCTTATCGAATTTCAAGTGCACCTTACGATTCAAAACGTTTTTCAGACCTGTCGTAGCCTGACTCTCGATCTGGTTCCCCTTGTCGTCAAAGTAGATCATGTTCCCGCGGAATTCGTCCGGATGGCTCATGCCGATGGATTTACTGTTTTTGCCAGCCAATTCGTTGTTATCGTTTTCCTCTTCCATTGCCGATTGTTGGTAGTAGGAAACGTACTGGTTGATCACCCGGTCTGAATTATCATAAACGGTAAAGGTATAGATCCAAAAAATCACCCCGGCTAAAAAAGTAAAAATAACCATCAGCCCAAGGGCCAGCGTGGCAAAATTATCAATTTGCTGTTTTCGATTAATCAGCTTGGTCATCTGGCACCTCAAGAATAAAGCCAATGTTCCGCAAGGTCTTGATCAAACCGCCTTGTCCCACAGCCTCCAACTTTCGGCGCAAGTTATTCAGATAAATATTAACGACATTGATCGTCGTGTCCGAATCAACACCCCAAACGCGGTCAAAAATCTGATCGCGGGTCACAATGATGTTTTTATTCTGGCTCAAATAAGTTAGAATATCGAATTCTTTTCCAACCAACTTGACTGCCTGACCATGTACTTGAACACCACGGTTTTCGAGGTTAATCGTCATTTCGCCAACCGTAATCGTATTGTCTTCCGAATAAACCCCAGTTCGGCGCAAAAGCGCTTTGACACGGACCAGCAGCTCTTCGCGGTGGAAAGGCTTAGTTAGGTAGTCATCAGCGCCAACGTTAAACCCTTCAATCTTGTCGTCCAAAGAAGCTTTGGCTGTCAAAATCAAAATTGGCGTCACCACCTTGGCTTCGCGGACCTTTTGAATAATTTCTAAACCGGACTGACCGGGTAACATCAGATCGCAAATAATCAAGTCAAAGGGCGATTCCTTGGCTTCGAACTCGCCATCCAAACCATCGGTCACCGCCGTCACATCGGCAAAATCTTGCAGAAAATCAACGATGTTATCCGATAAATTCTGATCGTCTTCAATCAATAAAATTTTAATTGCTTTTGCCATGCTTGCCTTCCCTTCTAAAAAGACCCATTTCTTATTCCTTCTAAATTAGCACCGAAGCATTAAGAATACATTAAAAAGCAGCCGTTTTTTGGATCAAATGCTCAGCCTTCCATGCCAAGTGAGATCGAAAGCGCTTTTCTTACTGCTTTCATCGTATCACCATTTGTCGCCAAGTGACCAATGCGATCACGTAACCGTCGTTTGTCAATGGTGCGCACCTGCTCGGTCAAGATGATCGAATCTTTTTTGATCACCGCTTCATCTGCTGACAATTCGACATGGGTTGGCAATTTAGCCTTGGAAATTTTTGATGTAATCGCGGCCACGATCGTGGTGGGGGCATTTTGATTTCCTCGGTCATTTTGAATGATCAAAACCGGGCGCACCCCCTCTTGTTCCGAGCCAATTCCTTGCTTTAAGTCAGCAAAAAAGACATCGCCACGCTGGACGTTCTTCAAATCTTCTGTCATCTTATCCTCTTTTATATGTACGGGCCAAGGCCCTTTGTTTACTTTAATCGCGATCTACCCGAGGCACCCGTTCCGAAATCCCGGTTAGCAATTCATGTGGAATCGTCTGAGCAAAGCGGGCCAGATCCTCAATTGTATTTTCTTCTTGTCCATTTCGACCGATAAAGGTGACTTCGGTGTTAACCGGTAATTTTTCCGGCAAGGAAATCACAATCTGATCCATGGTTATCCGGCCAAGAACATGCTGACGCCTACCATTGACGAGAACCGACATACCGGCCAGGCTACGTTTCAAACCATCGGCATAGCCGATGGGAACCGTACCAACCCACTCGTCTTTTGAAGCCGTGTAGGTTGCGCCGTAAGAAAGCGATTCCCCTTTTAGCAGGCGATGCACGGACCAAATGCGGCCAACCAATGAACCAACCGGCTGTAATTGAATCGGCGATGGCCGTTTTGCCATTGCTGGATTATAACCATACAAAACCGAACCCACTCGAATGGTTGCCGTCGGTGCTTCTTGATCATGGAAAAGAGCCGTCCCAGAATTGGCTAGGTGCCAATACTTTTCCGGAATTTCAAGGCCAGCCACCATGTTCATGAAGTCGGCCAACTGTTGATCATAATAAGCCTGATTATCTTCGTCAGCCGTGGCAAAGTGCGTCATGACACCAGCTAGCTCAAAATTCGGATCATGCCGAACAAAATCAACCATCGAAGCCAACTCTTCTTTGGTCTTTGCACCAACTCGACCCATGCCAGTATCAACGGCCAAATGAACAGACAAGACATCAGACGACCCCGCCTCTTCAAAGCTCTTTTTTGCTGCAAGCAACCAATCAAAAGAACCAGCTACCGGCGCTAATCGTGTCGCCGCCATTTCAACGGCCAATTCAAAAGGTTGGACACCAAGCAAAATAACGGACACCTCTTTTTCGGGCATCGCTTGACGAACTCGCCGTCCCTCATCGACCGTCGCCACGGCAAAGTCCTTCACAGACAGTTGTTCATAGAGTGTCCGCGCCGCCCAGGCATCCCCATGCCCATAGGCATTGGCCTTAATAACGGCGATGAGCCGCTTGGCCTTGGCATGTCGGATCGTTTCTCTTGCGTTATGGACAAGAGCCGCTTTTGATCGTAGAAAAGCCAGCCCACGGCGTGTTAGGGCTTCGTTCTTATCCATTACCTTGTCTTCTCCCAATGCTTCTTTTTGATTTTTTCAAGAAAGGACAACGACTCAATCGTCACCACGGTGGCGACATAGTCCCCAGAGTGTGTGATGGCAACCGAAAGGGCGTTATTTTGTCCACGAACCGAAATGATCGGCCGTCCTGAAGGGGCGTTTAAAATCGTGATATCCTGCCAAGACGCCTTTTTTCCGATCCCGGTTCCCAAAGCCTTCGAATAAGCTTCTTTTGCCGAAAAACGCCCCGCCACAAACTCCAAATAATGTTTCCCAGTTCGTTTTTTGGCCGCTTCTTGCTCAGCTGGTGTTAAGATTGTGGACAAGAAATTGGGCCGTCGATTCAAAACTGATTCGATTCGGCTGATCGATTCCATGTCATTTCCAATACCGATAATCATACTTTCATTTTAACAAAAAAGCGCTGCATGGGCGAACAAATCGCCCCTGCAGCACTTTTAATTATCTACTTAAAATCAGCTAAATTGTCTGTTGACGGTTTCAAGTTCTGCCAATCTTTAGACAAGAAGCGGTTGTTGATCTGATAGTTCGTTTTTTCCGTTGGACCGGACAAGAAGGGGTTCAAATACTGATCCAAAGCCAACCAACCACGCCAACCAACGTGAATGGTATCTTGCATGAAGTAGTCTTCGCCACCATCACGAGAAAGATCAGCGATATTGTTAAAGCCCTGACTTTGCAATTGATACTTAATTTTTGCAACGGATTCTTGATACATGGTGTTGTTCAAGCCCGTGTACTTTGCCCAGCGTTGGTTAACCGGTGTGATGACAAACATCACATCCGTATGGTTCTTGGCAAAATTGTCCAAGACCGACTGGAAATAAGCATACTCAACGGATTGTGTGTAATCGTAATCCTTTTGAGCACCCTTCAACGCCTTCTTTTCTGCCATCACACGCGTGGTGTAGAAAGAGTTCTTAATGTGGAAGTCGTTATTTGACGTATTCTTCTTTCCTTCATCGTAACCAAGACGATCCAAGGCGCTTTCAGAATAGTGTTCAGGGAGCGGCTTTGCGGCCTTCAATACCCGGTTTTTGTAGTTCGATGTCTTTTCAAAACGAGTAAACAAGGCATCTTGACGTGACAAGATCCGGTGCTTTAAGCGCAGTGTAGACAATTCCGCACTCGTCAACTTGTCCCCTGCAGCGACTTGCTTCAACAAACGACTATAGTAAGGACTGTTTTTTACTGAACCCTTGTCAAGCACCTTGGAAGCCACAAATTGATCCGTTTTCGTTGGCTTGTTTTGACCCAAGTTCAACATCCAATCGACTACCTGCAAAGGCGAGTAGAACAGATCAAAGCCACCGTCAGACCCGGTCTTTGTGAACCACTGCGGTGAAACCACATAGACGGCCTTCTTGGTCTTCAAGGTTTTCTGCATTTCCTGCATGTTCAAGAAGTGTACCAAGGAATCGGAACCAGCCTTTCCAAGCATGAATGGCTGATAGTCACGATGGTAGTTTTCTGCCAAAACCGATGGGTGCAAGGAATCAATACGAGACAGCTCAGATGATCCGAAAAACGGTACGTAATTGACTTTCTTATCTGCAAAAGCAGCGTTTTTAACCGCTTCTCCCTTAACCAATTGACTAGAGAACGAAACGGATGATTCTTTTAAACTCTTTTGACTAAAATGGGTCAAAGAGAAAGGCAGAAGAAAGACGAAAGCAAGCAGTGCAAAGGCTGCCAACACAGGTCCAAAAATCTGCCAAAGCTTTTTCTTGTTCGACATGAGGTTTTATCCCATCAGTGCAGTAACACTAGCCACAATCTTGTTGGTTGTATCCCAATCTTCACGCGCCAATTCAGAAACCGGTGCTTGAATGTTAAAACGTGATTCCAAAGCGAGCAACATTTCTACCGTTGCCATGGAATCAAGCAAGCCAGAATCAAAAAGGTTTTCATCCATTTGATCTGACATGTCTTCGCCAGTTACATCTTCGATAATTTCTAATACACCTGCTTTTACGTCCATTATTCTCTCCTCTAAAATTTAATGAAGTGTTTCAATGATGCTTAACGATGGAACCAGAAGGTATCCAAGAAGCCACAGAAGACCAAGAAGGTCAGCATGACAAAATGGAAGGTCAAAACGACCGCAAAGCCTTCCGTCCACTTGTTGTGGGGAATGCGTCCCTTATGCTTGCGCTTGAAGCGAATCCAAGCATCGTTTCCGGCCAACGCCGCACCATGCATGAATCCGTACAAAATGTAATACCAAGTCAAGCCGTGCCAGAATCCCATCACCAACATGTTAACAAAATATGCCAACGTTGACACCGTATTGCGGTTTTTAATCCACTTTTTCTTTAAGAACAAGAAGACAAAACGCATGAAGACAAAGTCACGGAACCAAAAGGAAAGGGACATGTGCCAGCGATTCCAGAATTCCTTGATGTTCTTTGCCCCGTATGGCTTATTGAAGTTAATTGGGGATTCGATGCCCATAATGTATGAGATAGCTAGGGCAAAAAGGGAGTATCCTGCAAAGTCAAAGAACAAATACATGCCGTAAGAATAAGCAACGGGAATCAACCACCAGGACAAGACCATGCCGTGGTGGGCATCAGACATGGCCATTCCTTGGAAGTAAGGATAAATGATCTGGCCAAAGTAATAAGACAAGATGAACTTATAGACAAAGCCCAAGAACAAGTTCTTCACAGCCTTGCCCAAGAGGTCGATGTACTTTTCGCGCTCTGGGGCAACAGCCGCATCTTTTGCAAATCGTGTATACCGGTCAATCGGACCAGAAGACAAGGTTGGCATGAAGAGCATGAAGCGCAAGAACATGATTGGATGGAAGTCGTGGGCGGCCCCATCACGGGTTTCGATGATCATTCCAACCGAGCGGAAAGTCAAATACGAAATTCCAAGAAAACCAAGCATCGACAACTGAGCGTGGAAGAGGCCTGCCCCAGCCAAACGGACTAGAAAAATCGGCAGGATCGACAGCGCGGTTGCCAAGTAGAAAACCCAACTAGCGTTGGCCTTTTTCCGGTAACTAATGTAGCCCCAAACAAGCAAAAACTGCCAGATCGAATAAATGATCAAAGCCACTCCCTGGTTCACGTAGTGCCCTTCATCAAAGATCAAGAAGATGAAAGCCAAGGATACCAGGATTTCATAAGTCACAAAGCGCTTACCAAAGTATAGGCCAATCGAAAGGGGGACTAAGGCCAACAAGAGGTAGATAAAGTAGTTGGGATCGGCATAAGGTTGTAAATTAGGCATTGCCGTTCACCTCAGCAATCAAGCCCTTCAAATCGATCTTTCCGTTTTGCGTGAGTGGCATCTTGTCACGGTAAATGAAACGTGTTGGCATCATGTATGGCATGATGATGTCCTTCAAATCTTCACGAATGGCATTCGTCAGATCCAATGGCTTTTCAAAGTCGTTGTCCTTTGGCACCACGATGGCTAACATCTGCTTGACATCACCATTTTGATCGTAGCGTGGCACCGCAGCAGCCTGTTCAACCCATTTTGATTGTGTCAAGTGCTGGGCGACTTCTTCCAATTCAATTCGGAAACCGTGCAACTTGATTTGGAAATCCATGCGGCCCTTGTAGTGCAAGAGACCATCAGCATCGGCATAGCAAAGGTCCCCGGTCTTGTAACCCGGCTTGCCATCCACCGTCAAAAAGGCGGCTTCGGTCTTTTCAGGGTTGTTCAAGTAACCCTTTGAAACGGCCGGTCCGGAAAGGACTAATTCACCAGCTTCTCCTGCTGGCAAAACGTTGCCCTCCTTGTCCATGATCGTTGCCGTCATGTCCGCTTTCATATAACCAATTGGCAACTTGTCGTACTTGGCCAAAACGGCGTCGGTGATTTCCAAAGCGGAAACAGCCACCGTCGCTTCGGTTGGACCATAGGTGTTATAAATCTTAGCGGCTGGGAAACGTTCGCGCAGCTTCTTGGCCGTGGCTGACGTCAAAACTTCCCCACAGAAGAGGAAAGTCTTCAAGTTCGGATAGTTTTCTTCCTTAAAGTCCGGTGACAACAAAGCCACGTTGGCAAAAGAAGGCGTTGATACCCAACGGTCCAACTGCATGGCTGGCAAGGCCGCAAAGAGTTGCTTAAAGTCGTCGGCCACTTCCTTTGGCAAGGCCTTCATCACGCCACCAGTGAGCAAAGCACCGGCCCATGACATCACGGACACATCAAAGGAGAATGGCGTTTGGGTTAAGATGTTTTGTCCATCACCCAAATCAAAGTCATCCCCCAACATCCAGTTGATGTACGACAAAGCGTTCTTGTGGGAAATCTGAACACCCTTTGGCTTACCGGTCGTACCGGAAGTAAAGATGATGTAGTAGTTCTCATCACCAACTACTGGGTGAGTCAAGTCATAAGACTGTTGAGCCAAAAAGGCATCTTGTAAAGCCTGTCCCTCAAAGACCGGCACGGAATCAATGGCCATTGGCAGTTCGTCCAAAGCGATCACTGCAGCTGGCTTTCCGATTTCCAAGATGTTTTCGATTCGGTCGTTCGTTGAATCCTTATCCACCGGCGCATAAGCGTGACCGGATTTGACGGATGCTAAGAAAGCGGCAACCATTTCGAACTGGTGACCACCAAAAACCATGATCGGCGCCTTTTTTGCAATTCCTTGCTCGTCCAAAAAGGCCGCCAAGGAATCCGAATAGGCTTTTAATTCGCCATACGTATGGGTAACGCCCATTTCATCGTAGGCGATTTGGTCGGGATGGGCGATAGCATACTGATCAATGTGTTGGTAAATATTCTCAATCATTTTAATTAAAACCTCTTAAAACTCGTTGTAGATGAAGTGACCACCGGTGACGCCGGAATAACCATATAAGTAAATCAAGAACAACATGATTAGAAAATAAGCCAAGGTTTTCGCCACAAAGGCAACCCAAGGCCGTTTGATGAAACGCTGAAACATCGCGACATGCCCCCGAATTCTTCCAATTAGTGTATAATTAGCGGCAGATTGGCCGTTAATGTATATCAAAATACTTCGACTATTATAGCACAAATTAAAATGGTGCATAGCCAGTCTAAATACGCTCAAATCAAAGAAGGTCCATATGTTTTCGAAATATCTAACAAAGATCGTCGCCCTTGATAACAAATGGGTAAAAAAATTGCCGGTTGAGACACTTTTTACGGCTTTTCAAAAAGTCGTCCCGCTGGTCATCATTAACGTGTACCTCCACCTTCTCATTAAACTTTTCTTTGATCCGTCCGCGATTGTGCCTGCCATTTTCCACATTCGCTTAAAGCATCTGTTTTTTGCCCAAAACCTACAGTTTTTAACCTCGGCCTTTGATTACTTGATCTTGGCCTTCGTTGCAGCCCTTTGGACAAAGGGTTATTTGGAAGCGAAGTTAGACGATCTGGGCCACACAAAAGACGAATTACTACCCGTTTTGGCCAACTTCGCACTGGCCCTATCTTATGGCTTTGCCACCTATACCTACGCCAACCAATCGGCGATCTATTTGATTGGTGTACTCTTCTTGACCTATTTGTCCAACTTATCTTACGTCTACTTAACCAAGTGGACCAAAGGAAAATTAAATGACTTTGGCTTTGCCTACCTTTTTTGGGCGGCGACCATCTTGGCATTATCAACTTTCCTTTATTCGCTAATCCCAAGTCAGGTTAGCCAAGCCTCCTTTAACGCCCTCTTCTCCATGGACTTCTTTTCTCATTGGTATGGCTTAGTGCTGACGGCGATATTCACACCAATCGCCTTTGTGCTTGGCTTTGCCATTCCAACGGATTTGACGGTGTCTGCAACCGACCTATCGCAAGTAAACGCTAATCTTAATGCCGTTTATCAAGCCGTGATGGCGCAGTTACCTCACCCGCAAAATCCCTATTCGGTTCTGACGACTTCTGCCTTGATCGGCGGTGTTGGGTCGACTTTAGCCTTGACCATCTGCCTCCTCTTTTTGAAACGACAAAAACTACGCCGCCTTGGCCTTTGGTCTTTAGTTCCAGCCGTCTTTGATTCGAACAAAATCTTAGCTTACGGCCTGCCCCTTTTCTTCCGGCCACTGATGCTTTTACCAATGGTTTTAGCATCGACCTACGGGACCGTCGTCACTTCCCTTCTTATTAAATTCGACTTTTTACGCCCCACTGTTTTTTCTGTACCAATCGGTACGCCACACCTACTTTTGGCCTTCTTTGCTTCGCAGACGCCACTTGATGCTTTACTGGCGACCGTCTTGATCTTGATCGGGGCCATTTTGATCTACTGGCCTTTTGCTAAGCAACTTGAAAAGGAGGAAGCCAATGCTTAAAAAGATGTGTTCATTTCCCAAAAAAGCCCGTTCCTTCTGGCAGCAAAGCGCCCGTTCCTCTCGGATTGCCTTAGTATTAACCGCTATAGCCGTAGTTGTTCTGGCCTTCCTTGGCCGCACTTGGATGCTAACGGAACATCAAAACGATCGCGCGATCCAAAAATCACGAATTGAACCAGTGATCTTTGTGCCTGGCTCTTCCGCCACCATCCAGCGCTTTAATTCGCTTTTTACAACGTTGAATGAAGAAGACAGCGGAAGCAAGAATCACTCCGTATTGAAGGTGCAAGTCAATGCTGACGGTAGCCTTTCTTATTCGGGTCACCTTTCTTCTGCCAACCGCCAGCCCTTCATCGTGATTGGCTTTGAAAAAAACCAAGATAACTACCCAACCATTCAAGCTGATGGCCAGTCAATGGAAACGGTCATGTCCGATTTGCAATCCAAGTACCACTTCCGTTCCTTTTCTGCCGTTGGCCACTCGAACGGTGGACTGATCTGGACGGACTACCTGGAAAATTATTATTCAAGCAACAATTTCCACATTCGGACGCTGATGACCCTGGGAACGCCTTACAATTTCTCCGAATCGTCTGACACCAAAAAAACGACGATGCTTTCGGATTTCATTGACGGCTCAGACAACTTGCCAACCGACCTATCGGTTTATTCAATTGCCGGATCTGACGATTACACAGATGATGGAAACGTCAATGTCCAGTCCGTTTTGTCCGGTAAGTATATCTTCCAAAAGAAGGTCGCCAAATACACGCAGACAACCGTGTCCGGTGATAACGCTCAGCATTCTAAACTGCCCGAAAATCCCGAAGTGGTGAATCTAATTCGTGAACTGATCTTGGATAACAAGGCTGGCCGACGTGGGCTCTCCACCAACCAACTGAAAAAAGAAGCACCAGCGACCGATAAAGATAAAAATTAAGAACAAAGGAGGACGGATGACAGCATTTAAGACAACAAAGGGGCTTTCTCTGCTAGTCTTTTTGGCTTTGCTTCTAGGCAGCCTCTTGCCTCTTGGACTAAGCCAGCAGGCCAATGCCGAAAATCCCGACACCCTGACACCATCGAAGACCACAACCGATGTTTCCGACTATGCTGAGGTGCTTTCGGATTCTGCTATCAAGCAGTTCTTGCGCTTAAACAAAGAGGCAAAAGCACAGGATAACAACGCTCAGTTTGCCATCGTCACCGTCAAATCAACAAACGGCCAATCAATCGCCGACTTCACCAACGACTTGACCCTACGCAAGGAATGGCACGTGGGCAGTTCCAAAAAGGATAATGGTGTCCTGATCGTCTTTGCCGAAAACAACGGGCAAAATAACGTCCGCGTGGCTACCGGAACGGGTATCGAACAGACCTTGCCCGATGCGACCATTCACCGACTCTTGCTGCAAAACGAAAAGAGCCTGAAGTCCCACAAAGAAGTCGACATCAACCTTGGTATTTTTTCCCTTTACCAAGATTTGGCCAACATCGCAGACCCTGGCTTTGTGAAGGAAAACCCAGCAACTGATACCATCCAACAGTATGTGGACGGCCGTGATAAGCGACAAAGTAATCAAAGCACTTACCAGAAGCAAAATCCAGTGCAGCAAGAAGAAAGCCCTGTTGCCAATTCAACGAGCGAAAAGAGCCCCGCCACTATCTTACTTCTGGTACTAGCAGCCGCCCTGCTGCTGATTGTCATCATCGTGATGCGCTCCCTAGCCAAATATAAAAAGGCCAGCCCAAAAGAACGGGCACAAGCCGATCCGAAGGATGGCCATTACCCACGGCCAAGTATTCATTTCGGTGGGCCATGGGGCTTCCTCTTTGGTTGGCTGCTGGCTAGCTTCCTCTCGTCGCGCGATCGCGATCGCTACCACGGAGGCGACGGCTTTGACGATAACGGCTCGGACTATGGCCACGATTTCCACCACATGGGCGACTCGTCTGGCTTTGATGGCTTTGGTGACGATGGTTTCGGTGGTGGCTTTGACGGAGGTGACTTCGGCGGCGGCGGTGATTCCGGCTTTGGCGGAGGCGACTTCGGCGGCGGTGGTTCGGACTTTTAGCCCTTGCAGGCCGATCGTCGAACCCGTAAAATAAAGAAAAGAAGAAAGAGAAAAGGAAATTCCATGACTGTCATTAATGAACAACAGCCCTTCTACCAAAAGCGCGGTTTTCAAATCACGGCCGGTATTGGCCTTGTGATTCTGATCGTGCTTTCGCTCTTCATCTCGTCATCCAATGGTCTGAACCAAAAGCAACAAAACGTCGATGCAGCCACTGGTGAGATCCAGACGGCCTTACAAAACCGGGCCGATTTGATTCCAAACCTGGTTAACGCGGTCAAGGGGTCACAGGGGCAAGAATCAGCCGTTTACGGTAAGATTGCCGACGCCCGCACCCAATACAACCAAGCCAAGCAGTCCTACGACAAGGCTTCTGGTCAAGATCAAAAGACTTCGGCGATGCAAAACCAGGACAAGGCCTTCAACTTGATGGTCTCAACCATTAACGAAAACTACCCTGACTTGAAGTCTTCGGATCAAATGTCGACCTTGATGGCCCAACTGGAAGGCGTCAACAACCGTGTCACTTATGAACGCAAGAAGTACAACAAGGCCGTCTCGGACTACAACAATTCTGTTGTTTCTTTCCCGGCTTCACTTGTTGCTTCAATGACTGGTCACCAAAAGATGGCCTATTACCAAGCCGACAGTAGCGCACAGAGCAACCCAACGGTTGATTTCTCAAAGTAAGGCAAATCAAAAAAGGAAACGCAAATGCGTTTCCTTTTTTTGATTACCGAATTAATTCAATTTCACTTTAAACGATGGGAGGTGCTCTTGAATTTTAGGATCGTCACTCTCGATGCCATAATTCAGCACTAATTTACCATCATTTGAAACCTCAGCATACAATGTCTTTGTCAGACTTTCCTTGACTGAGATAATCCCTTGTTCTGGCATCGCTTCTGGCAAAGAGTCATTTGTTAGGAAAGGTATCTTCTCACCTTTTTGGAAAAGCGAAAATGCGTCTTTTTGATAAGCAATGGCGCCCTTGCCCGTCTGGAAATCTTCATTAGCTGTATTCTTAATGGTCAATGAAATCGCAACAAAGCGTTTTCCGGGTGCAGCTTCAACCCCTGCCAAATCCGATGAATAAGAGACCTGATTGACGCGATAATTATCCGTTTCAACAGTAATGTCTTGGCCCACCTTCAAAACATGATTTCCAACACGAAAGCTCGAATGCCCCATAGCTGTCTTTCTTGCTTGTGCAAAGCCAACCTGGACAAAAAGTGTTGCCAACAAGGCGATCAATGCAATTAAGACAGCAAATTTAATCGTTACATCTTGTTTTTCTTTTTTGCTCATAAACAAAAGGCCTGACAGCCCAATCGAAACGAGCGCTAACAGTCCGCCTGCCAAATTAATATATGGCATCCAAGAAAGCAGTAACGCGATGCTGGAAAGTGACAAAGCGATATGCGCCGTCAAATTCGTAGTGAATCGACTATTCTTCATTCATCTCTCCTCTATAAATAAGTACACAAAATTCGCAAAATTAATAGCAGAATAACCGTCGTGGCTATCGACCAACTTTTATTTGGACTTTTAACAGACAAAAATAGCAAAAGTAGCCACCATAAGATACTGAACAGCAAGACCGGAAGTAGGTAATCTAGTCCACCATTGATGGCACCTAATAGTTTTACAGCAAGAAAAGCTAAAAAGTATGGATAAAAAGCACCACAATAAACCCACAAACGACGACACAGCGATGTTGGACGCACTTGAAGAAAAGATTGGATGTTAAAAAGGCCTTGCAAAGGAACCATCAACGTCAAGTAATCGAACCAGAAAAACAGCAAGGAAGCCATCGTTAAATAAATATCGCTGCCATTTAACGAAAACAGGATTTCTGAATGACTCGTAGTAGTTAAATTCTCTTCTATAGTTGGAAGAAAGCAAAAGCACAACAGCACCACTAAAAAATAGCACCAAAAACTAAATCTACTCCTCACTTTGCAGCACTCCGTCAATCAAGCGATACGTCTTATCGTACGGCATACCCGCTTGGAAATCGTGTGATGCAATAATCACGAGCTTGTTTTCATCTTTTAATTGTTGAACTAATTCGACAAAATGATTCAGCGAAGCACGATCCAATCCTCGAGTTGGCTCATCCAGCAATACAATGTTTTGATCTTCCATGATTGCCTGGATAATCCCCAACTTCTGTCTCATTCCCAATGAGTACTTTGAAACAGCTCGTTTATTATCTGGATCCAGTCCAAAGTCAGCCATTAATCGACGAATTTTTTCTAAATCCTCATTATGATTCAATTTGGCCAAGAAGCTCAGGTTGGTCAGACCGGTTTCGAACTCCAAATAGCCTGGGTTTTCAATCAAAGCTCCAATGGTTGTTTCTGAATCGTAATGTATTTCTCCAGAATCGGCCTTCAAAATTCTTGCGATAATTTTGAATATCGTCGACTTACCCGATCCGTTTTCCCCACTAATATGAATGACTTGACCAGGTTGTCCGCTAAAAGAGATGTCTTGTAAAACGATCTCGTCATGAAAACTTTTTTGTAATTGGTTAACTTCTAACATAAACACTCCACTGGATTAATTGTTAAAGGCTTGCCACAATGTGTCGTAATGGACACTATAGTGGACTAGCAAAAAGGACTTTTCAACTATAAAATGATAAAGAAAATTGGACACAAATACTGTCAATGCGATAACTGCTGGATATGATGAGTTATACATCGTGATTAACAACAGTCCTAAGAACCAAACCAGCAGAACTCGAAAGACGAGCACTAAGACTCCAATCACGACAGGACCATCGCGGAATATTTGGTAGCCTAGTAACAAAAAGGCCCCCTCAAAAAGCAAAAAATACAAGACGACTTCAAAAGTCATTGCTTTAATCAATTGTTTTTGAATAACTTCTGTCTTACCTCGCACTTCAATCAATGCACGTGATTTTCTAAATGAAACGACTTGCCACATCACAAAGGCCAAAAGGATCGTTTGCGATATTAACACCGGACCCCTTAAATTGATTGTAGCAGCAATGATATCGTCAACCGGGCGAAACGATGGTAAGAATTGAATCGATAGCAAACTGATGACTATAACAATCATCGTCGTAACAAAAGAAGGCTTTAACATTTTTAATTGGCGAAACATCAGGCAAAGCGCTCCTTTTTCTTCATCCACAAAGAAGCCGATGAAACAGTCAACAACGTATAGAGGCATGCTGCACAGATAAAGTAAAAGACGGTTTTATCCATTGAAATTGTCGGATATGAAACCATTCCTGGTGCTATCAATGTTGACACCTGAAGTGAATACAGCGCTCCTGACAAGTGACCATTTAACAACTGAGCCAAAATAGCAGGTGCAAGGAAAAAAGCTACTCCTAAAAGGCTTCCTGATACGATCGCAATCGCTGTCTTTTTAACCCATAACGTTGCTGAAAAAACAAACATGGCATAGATTCCCCAGCCAATCGCAGCAAGGAAACAGAATTGAATGGTTGACCAAAGATTCCCATCATCATAAAAAGCAAGACCATTAGCTTTATTATCCGCAACCGGTCCAAAGGATAACGGGTGAATGAATAATGATAGCAAAACCAATTGATAAAGTGACATCAGCAGTGAAAGTGTTGCCCCACCAATAAAGGAAACGACCACGCCTTTCGTCAAGAAACGACGATAGCCAATTCGCTGGATAATATTGAAGAAAAACGGACTATTCTTTGCATATACAAAGATAAAATTGGCAAAAATGGTCAGCATACAAAAAAGAACCAAATCATAAGCAGGATTGCTCTGCCCAATTTGTAAGAAATAAAACGTATTTGAAGTCTTCAAAGCACTAGCACTGGCTAAATCAACATCTCGACATGCAAGCAGGGTTACCCCGGTCATGGCAAAGAGTAAAGCAGTCACAACCAAAAGTGTGACGACTGATAAACGTCTTGGCATAAATTCCTCTCCCAAAAATCCCTCGATCCATTAAGTTTAAAGTGATTCTATAAAATCACTAAGCATTCTATCATAATCGTTCTATTTTAAACAATGTAGATAAGAATACTTATTGAAACAGTTTTTTTTTCAAAAAACCACCAGCCACTATTCTAAACAACCCTTCCCGACATCTCCGATTACAAGGCAAAAACCGTTCAAAAAGCGATTAGACCGCTACCTATCGAGCTTTTAAGAAGCCTTTTATCACAACGAAAAAGCCCCAGACCAATTGGCCTGGGGCTTTTCCGTTCTCTCATAAAGAATAATTCTATTATACATGAATACGAAACATCAAACAAGTGTTCTGTCCATTAAATTTTTATACACTTTCACTATTTTTACCGTCATACCTTGACTTTTGCTGCCCTTGTTGAGAAAATAGTTTGTCAGAATTTGATAAAGAAATAACATAGAACGGAATGGAGACTTTTATGAACCTCGTAGATTCAGTTGTAAAAGTCGTGACTAACGCCAGTATTATCGGTGCCATCGTTGCTACGATCGGTACGATTTTACTTGGTTACTGGTTGCGCAAGACGAACCGCTTGAAGGAAGGGGCTGTGAAGTCCTTGACAACGGTCACGATGACAGTTGCTTTGCCTTTGTTGGCCTTCAACTCATTCATGACGCCGTTGAACCAAAAGACCTTGCAACAAGGCATGAGCGTGTTGATCTGGGGATTACTCATCTACATCATCTTGATTGTGACGATGCCTTGGTTGTACGCCAAGTACGGAAAGGACGAACGTGACGTCTTAGGCGTTTTGACGTCATTTGGTTCCACGACCTTCTTCGGAATGCCAATCGTTGGTGCCGTTTACGGCGCCAAGGGTGTCATGTATGCGTCAATCTTTAACATCGGCTACCGTATCTTCTTGTACTCATATGCTTACATCAAGATGTCTGGTCAGCAATTGAAGGGTGAACACATCAAGAAGATGTTGTTAAACCCAATCGTTGTGGCTACTTTCCTTGGCCTCTTCCTCTGGTTGATCCAAAACGCCGCACCACAGGTAACAGCAATGGTCACTGACTCCAAGACTGGTCAAGCTTCCTTGCAACACGTCGCCTTCTTCCGTTTGGATGCCACGATGCCATGGCTTTACTCATGGTTTAAGATGATGGCCGCTTTGGCCTCACCACTGGCCTGGTTGGCCATCGGTGGTAACTTGGCCCAAATGTCCTTCGGCGAAGCTTTGAAGAACAAGACGGCTTGGTACTACTCATTTAACAAGGTCATCATCGTGCCAATCATTATGATTGTTTTGACGGTGATCACGTCAGCCATGGGCATCTTGCCCGTTGACCACATTGCCTTGGCAACGATGGTCATCATGATGGCAACGCCGGTTGCAACCGTGGCCGTTAACTACGCCATGGCCTTTAACCGTCAATCATTGTTGGCATCCAACACGTCGTTGATCTCAACGATCTTGGCCACGATCTTCATCCCTGTTTGGATCATCGCGGTTCAACTCTTGGGTGATCTGCCACTCTTCAAGTAATTAAGGGAGAAAGATATGTCATTTAAGATTATTTCATTTGGTACGCGCGACAACGAAGTGGCGCACTTCGACGCCTTGAACAAGCAAGGTTTCGACATGACTTACAAGTCTGAAAACTTGACCCACGATAACATCGATTTGGTCAAGGGCTTTGATGGTGTATTGCTCCGTGCTAATAACGTCGCTGACAAGCAAAACTTGGACAAAATGGCCGAATGGGGCATCAAGTATGTCTTCACTCGTACCGTTGGTTACAACCACATCGATTTGGATGCCGCTAAGGCAAACGGTCAGATTGTTGCCTTCGTGCCTGCTTATTCCCCATATGCCGTGGCTGACTTGGCCTTTGGTTTGGGAATCATGCAAAACCGTAACCTCTCTGGTGCGGTGGCTTCGACGAAGCAATCCGACTTCCGTCCAAACCCCGCTTCATTCGTTCCTGAATTCCAGTCCTTGACGGTTGGTATCTTGGGAACCGGTAAGATTGGTTTGGCCGAAGCGAAGCTCTGGAAGGGTGTTGGCGCCAAGGTATTGGGTTACGACCCATTCCCTAAGGATGGCATCGACGATATCTTGACTTACGCTTCAATGGAAGACTTGCTCAAGGAATCAGACATCGTTTCCTTGCACGTGCCTTACTTCAAGGGTAAAAACGACCAATTCTTCGCGGCTGAACAATTGAAGCAAATGAAGTCTTCTGCTGTCTTGGTGAACACGGCCCGTGCCGAAATCACCGACGAAGAAGCCATCATCGCTGCTGTGAAGAACGGCGAAATCAAGGGCTTTGCAACGGACGTCATCTCGAACGAGGGTGCTTACTTCGGTCAAGTTGACCCTGAAGCCGCTAAGGATGAGAAGTCCATCATGGCGCAGTTCCAAGCGCTCTATCCAAAGGTGGTGGTCACGCCACACATCGGTTCATACACCGAAAACGCCTTGACGGATATGATCTCAATCTCATACCAAAACTTCGAAAACGCCTTGAACGGCAACTTCGAAAACAACTTCTTGGTGAAGCCAGAAGCATAAGCGAATCAATAAAAGCCAGCCAACAGATTGTTGGTTGGCTTTTTTTTGAACTAAAAAACGATGAACCAAGCGGTTCATCGTTTTCTTTTTTTCGAACGTGTCCTTGCCGAAACGCCCTACTTCCCCGCCTTTGGCAGCATGGGATTCAGCGAATCGTAGTCGTGCTGAGAAATCTGACCCGTCTGCATCTCATAGCGCAGCTCATCGATTAGTTCAGCATGTTCTGGATCGAAGTAAACCGAGCTTTGCAGGGCCTGGCTACCATCGTAGCTGGCCTTGTAGATTGGCTTTGGATCCAAGGCCTGGGTCAGGTCATAGACCCGACCGGTTTGAATCTTTTGCAAAGTGATCGGTTCAATCTGTCCGTCAACTGAAAACGTCAGTTTTCCATTTGGCACACCAGCGACAAAGGTCGTTTTGATGGGCGCATTGCGAGAAAATCGCTTTTCATCGTCAGAAGACTTGAGATAAACGGTCTCGCCATCATAGCCGATGGCTAGAGGCTGCCCCTTTTCATCCTCACCAATCAGAAGGCCGCGCAAGCGCAAGTCTGCTTGTTTGGTCCAGTCAGACACAAATTGTTGAAAGTCTTTTTTTGTCATCATTTCAGTAACATCATGGCACAAGAACCAACCGCAACAATCAAGATACATGCCACGAAGATCTTTTCGTACTTACCAAAGACCTGACCGATCGTCATGTCTTGCTTGTGCGTCCGTGCCCAAATATAAACAGGAATACCAAGCGCGTAAATCACAAAGGACAAAGCCGTGTAGGTAATACCAGCTGAGTAACCCATGTAAAGCGTTCCCAAAATGGCCAAACCAGAGTAAATCAATGGCTTGGTGCGACCAAAGGTAATCTTAGCACCCGTTGGGTTGAATTCCTTGTCGTTCAAGCTAATCTTAAAGAGGTAAAGCATGGCGATCAAGTATGGTGGCACCGTCATAGTACCCACGATGGTCAGCATCGTGTTGAAGGCCTTACCAGCAAAGTGGGTGGAAAAGAGAATCAACTGCATGACAATCGTTGACACGATAATCGAATATGCTGGCATGTGATTCTTGTTCATCTTCTTAAAGGAAGTTGGGAAGGTGCCCATTTGAGCAGCGGCACGTGGCATTTCGGACAACATCAACGTCCAAGTCAACCAAGAAGCCAAAACAGCTACCAGAACGGAAATACCAATGATCACGTGACCGATTGGGCCATAAATTGAGGCAAGTAAGGCACCGGTCGATGGGCTAGCCATCTTACCGATTTGTCCATAACTGCGGTAGCCGAGGGCCAGGATCGAAACGGCGGCATAGATGATCAGACAGATGATGAAGCCCCACTTCGTGGCGTTACGAACGTCTTTTTGACTTCGAGCATTGCCAGAAAGAACAACCGCTCCTTCAACACCACCAAAGACCCAAAGCGTCACCATCATCGTGCTCTTTACCTGGTGGAAGATCGAGCCCATATCGGCGTCGCCCAAGCTTGTCATGGCTTGGTTCGCCCAAATATTGGTCGTAAAGGTGTGGGGATTAAAGACGGCGATCATGGAAACAATGAAGAAAAGCAAGGAAAGCAAGATCACCGCTGTCGACAAATTATCGACCCAGCTAGCTCCTTGAATTCCCTTCAAAACCAAGGCAGACATCGACCACAAGATCACTGTTCCAAGTAAGATTGAATTCAGGTTATTGCCACCCTTAAAGACGCCTGGGAAGAAGGCGTTCAAGGTTGAGGCCAACAAAACGGCATAGGTGATGTTGGCAAAACACTCACAGATCCAATAGCCCCAAGAAACGAAGAAGCCGGTAAATTTACCAAAGCCATCCTCGGCATATTTGTAAAGGCCTGACGTAAAATCAGGACGTAATTTTGATAAGAATAAGAATGAGTAAACCAAGCACCAAATGATCAGACCAGAAACGATCCAACCAAGGGCTTGCCCAATCAAGCCCGCATTAGCGGCCATGTTTTCGGGCAGGTCATAAGCCCCACCACCAATCATGGCTGGAACGATCAGACCAATCAGGCCAATGGTTCCTAATTTTTTAGCTTCTGAAGCCACAGTTCATTTCCCCCTTTAAAAATGATGAGCTAAACGATTAATAAGTAATCTGGTTCTTCTTAACCAATGAATCGAAGTGCATCTTCGTCAACCAGTCTTGCAAAGACAAGCTGCGCATCGTTTCCATGGCGTCCAAAGCTGACGCATTGGTTCGATTAGCACCGGGAACAGCATCGAATGGCATGGTCAAGTAAGGACCAACCGTAATCGCCGTTCCGAACTCACCGGGCTTTAACATCACGTGAGCAAAACCAATGTACGTCTTCTTAAACGTCGTCTTAGCATGGCGACCGCAGTTGGCAATTGATTGTGCCATCGCTGCTTCACGTGTCTTCAGGTAAGCCATCAAGTCTTCTTCACTATCTGACTTGCTCCAAACACCGGCATCTTCGACAAACATGGAAGAGTGGTGAACGGGATCTTCTGCAATTGACAAAGCAATGGCAGACCAAACACCATAACCTTCACCTGGTTTCAATGGCCGATCTTCTTCCGGACGACGGGCCATGGCCCCTTTGTTGGCACAAGTAATAAAGGCGGCAGGAACCGTCTTAAAACGTGGCTCATCAACCGTACCCAAGTATTCAACTAAGGCGTCTTGCAGGGGCTTAGCATCATAGATTGGCAGCGTTGAACCATCCCATTGCTTACGCGTATACAGTGGTTCTTGCTTGTCCAATTCCTCGTTACGCAAGAAATCATAACCGATGATGTTGCCTTGTGGTCCCGTGAAGGATGAGGCCGTTTCCATATTGATCTGAGCCAAGTTCGCGTTCTTTGCTTCTGCGCGGTCATAAGAGGAAATGTTATCAAGCAGTTCATCGTCTGTCAGCTTCGTTGAAGCAGCATCGACTTTCAGTCCTGTCAAATAACCCTCTCCGATATTACCTGGTTCGAGGTATCCCCTTGAAAAACCAACGTAATTGTTCAACGCATCACTGTTAATTCCAATGGCACGCGCGTCTTTAAAATCTTTTGCATTCATGTGCACCCTCCTGTTGGTTCGTTTTTCAAAATCATTTGCTACGGAGTATTTTAGAACCATTAAAAATATTTCGTATCCATTTCTGTTTTATACCTTTTGTAATCTAATGTCAAAGAAGATTTTTTAATTTAGCCACTTTGGCCAATTATCGTCTTAATACGAGCCATTTTCCTCTTTTTAGCCCGTTTGAAAGGGCGTTGAAAGTCCTGCTTTGACACGTTAAAATGGCCATAATCAATCGAAAAGGAGAACAATTATGACAAAAACATGGTTCATCACAGGTACGTCATCTGGTTTCGGAAAGGATTTGGCCATCCGGCTGGCACAGGAAAAAGACACTAATTTAGTCGCCACCGCCCGTCACGTGGAGGCCTTAGACTATTTGGACCAATATGATCAAGGCCAGATTTTAAAAGCCGAGTTGGACGTCACCAAGCCCGAACAGATCAAGAAGTCCGTCGCCTTGGCGATGGAAAAGTTTGGTCGCATTGATGTTTTGGATAACAATGCTGGACTTGGCTACTTTTCCACATTTGAAGAGGGGACAACAAAAGACATCCAAAAGATGTTTGACGTTAACGTCTTTGGCCTAATCAACATGACAAAAGAAGTCTTGCCAATCATGCGTCAACAAAACGCCGGTGTCATCATGGGCTTGTCATCTGTTCTCGGCCAAGTTGGTCTACCTTCTCTTTCTTACTATGCCGGTACGAAATTCGCTGTCGAAGGGATGTACGAAGCCTTACAAGGTGAACTTGCTAAGACCAACATTCAGGTCATGTTGATCGAACCATCCGGTTTCCGCACGGACTGGGCCGGCCGCTCCTCGAACAAAACAGCGACCCAATTCCCAGATGTTTATGGTGACGTTCAGGCAGGCATCGATGCCGTCGGTAAAGGCGATGAAGCCGGTGACCCAAAGAAGGCTGCTGAAATTATCGTCAAGACCGTCAATGGCAGTGCCGACCTGCCATTCCGTTTGCCACTTGGTCAAGCTTCTGTTGAAGGAACCGAAGCCAAGTTGAAAGCGGACTTGGCTGAAATCGAAAAGCTGCACGACCAAGCCGTGTCTGCCGACTTCGACTAATCGTTATGAGACAAAAAGAAAAGCAGCTGTTCGAAATTTCGAACAGCTGCTTTTTTTGTTTTATTTTTCAATAATTTGCCAATTTTCTGGCACTTGCAAATGATGGCGAACCGAAACGGTGTTGTCATCATTCTTGTGAGCAAATAAGAACTCCCAGAAGTCGGACTTGTAAGTCCAATTCGTTATCACGGTTTTCACCTGAGCAGAAGACGTGTTTGTCTTTTCAGCTGAGGAACGAATCTTGCTTGTTGCTACCATGTTCTTCGTATCAGGAGCAAAGTGTGCCTTGGCCTCCTTGTCCGAAGGTTGGTCCTTATAGACCAAAACGGCATTGTCTCGGCCAATTTTTTTAGAAGTTACCGCCTTTATGGGTGACTGTTCTGGCGTCATCGCATAAACTTGCTTCGTTGTGGTAGTCGTCGTCTTTTCCATACCAAAATGGCTGTCCATATTAGCCGTTAGCAAGGCGACAGATACAACTGTCAATCCACCAAAAAGTGCGGTTAACAGATAGCGTAACCAAGCCTTTGGAATCATGAAGAGCGACAAAAAAGTCAGCAGTACGAAAGCTGCAATTATCCAAATGATCATTTACTTTTCCTCCTTTGTTTGACCCTTCATGAAGAAAACAAAGATGAAGCCAAGAATGGCAAAGACCAATGAAATCAAGAAAGCTGTTTGGAAGCCATCCATTGAAGCGTTCAGGGCCTGACTCGCATACTGGATAGGATCTGTTGCCTTGAGCGAAGCGCTTGGTGTATTGTTGTTAATCACGTTTTGAACAACGGATGTCAGCAAAGCAACGACAACTGATGAGGAAACCTGACGGAGCGTGTTATTGGCCGCTGTTCCGTCGGCTGCCTTTTCGTCAGGCAAAGCCGACATGGCCGTCGTTGTCAATGGCATCATGACGATGGCGATTCCGGCCATTCGGATGGCGTAGAGAACGGAAATCACGACCGTGGGCGTCGTCGTGTTCAAGAAAACGTAGGGTACCGTGCCCAAAGCTAAAATGCCAAAGCCGAAGAAGCTCATCGCTTTAACACCGACCTTGTTATACAAGATTCCAGCGACAGGTGACATCAAGCCCATGAAGAGCGCCCCCCACATCAGCGTAATACCAGAATCCAAGGCGGAAAGTCCGCGGATGTTTTGCAAATACGTTGGCAGCATCATTTCGACACCGTACATCGCCATCGTGGCCAGCAAAAGTGCGACCGTCGGAATCGTAAATTCCTTCTTGGCAAAGACGCGAACGTCTAAGAAAGGCACTGGCAACTTCAGCTGTCGCCAAGCAAAGGCGACCAAAAGCAGAACACCTGCCCCGATTGGCGCAATGACCCGTGCAAAATCACCCCAACCATCAGCAGCCACGTTGGTGAATCCCCAAAGGAAGAGACCAAATCCGGCAACGGAAAGAACCAAGGAAAGAAAGTCCAACTTGAGTTTCTTTTTTTCCATCACGTTCTTTAGTAAGAATGGTGCTGCAATAGTGGCCAAAACAATGATAATAAATGGAATAACGAAAATTGAGCGCCAACTGTTTGAAAGTGTCATTCCCAAAATCGTGTGGTTCTTTTCCAAAATCCAGCCCGTCAAAGTAGGTCCGATAGCCGGTGACATACCGACAACCAAGCCCATCAGACCCATGGCTGCGCCACGTTCTTCCTTTTTAAACATGTTAATGATCAACACTTGAAGCATTGGCATCATGATGCCAACTGCCATGGCAGCGATAATCCGACCAGCCACAAAGATCCACCACATGTCCGATTGCTCCGGTGTCAGCATGGACATTCCCACGCCAATCAGCAAGAGGCTGTATGCAATCATGTGCAAGACTTTGTTCTTAATCCGGTTAGCCAGGTAAGCAGTCAGCGGAATCATCATCCCGTTGACCAAAAGGAACCAAGTCGTGGCTTGCTGAGCCGTTGCCAAATCAATGTGAAAAGCGGTCATCAGGGTTGGCAAAGCCGTGCCTAAGGAAGTCTGCATCAAGGCTCCCGACATGGCCGCAATCATCAACACCCCTAGAATGACCCAGCGGTTATAAGAAGTTTTTGCTTCCATCATTTTCTCCATTTCTTTCTGATACATTTTGTATCAGTTAGTAACAATAAACAGTCTAACACGATTTTTAACTGAGTCAATATGTTTCACCAAACTTTTTTGATATAATAGAAGGACCAGATGACAGGA
Source organism: Fructobacillus papyriferae (assembly GCF_018437225.1). Classification (GTDB taxonomy): domain Bacteria; phylum Bacillota; class Bacilli; order Lactobacillales; family Lactobacillaceae; genus Fructobacillus; species Fructobacillus papyriferae. Next base: position 152,531 of record NZ_JAAMFI010000002.1, on the reverse strand, counting down.
GCGCAAAATGAATTACGGCCAGCAAGAAAACATTCGAGTAAAAGAGCAGATTGTCGACGGCCTCTTTTCGGAATTAGCAGTAAAATCCTTTTCCGAAATTACCGTCGCCTCACTGATTGAAGCCGCCGGCGTCGCCCGTGCTTCCTACTACCGGAATTTCAACAGTAAGGAAGAGATTCTCCGTTTCTATCTGAACCAATTAATAACGAAGCGACGAGAAAATCACCATACGCCTTCCTGGACTCGAGAAGCAGTAGAAAAAGAACTCATCGATTTATTCGACTTCTTTTTTAAACAGAAAGATCGCTTCCTTCTATTATTTAACAGTGGGTTATCCGCATATATTTTTGAGTTTTTCCAACTGCTTCCACTCGAACAAGGTAGAAAAAAGAAATCCCCCTTTGCCAATCCATATTTGCTCCCACTCTTCACAGGCGCTATTCCTTCCATTCTCTTCACCTGGTTAAAAAAAGATAATCCCGAGTCATCAGAAAAAATCGCTAAAATGGTTCTTTCCCTGTTACCCGAGCAACTCTTCATCGACGAAAAATAAAAGCACGAACGCTGATTCGATTCAGCGTTCGTGCTTTTTTCTTATTGTAATGCTTTTTGGTTCTCCACCAAAAAGTCGATGAAATACTGACTAGCAATCGGCAATGTCGCCTTGTCACGATAAACAGCGGCCACCGGACGGGTCACCTTCGGCTCGATGCTCTTAGCCACGACGTCAAAGTCCGTCCGCGAAGCGACCAATTCGGACAGAATCGAAACGCCTAAGCCAGCCTCAACCATGGCCATGATGGTGTAGTCATCTTGGATGCGGTAGCGGACATGGGGAATCACGCCTGCCTCTTCGAAGGCTTTCATCGGCTCGGAGTAGCCACCACCCTCGACCAGAATGAAGGGATCACAGGCCAATTTTTCGATTGGGACAGAATCCAGTTTGGCCAAAGGGTGCTTACTTGGCAAAAAGGCCTTCATCTCGGTCTCATGCAGAACAACTTTGTTAAAGCCATCCCCGTATTCGGCCGTCATCAAGCCAAAGTCAATTTCGCCTCGCTTCAGCCAATCCAAGATCATGCCAAAGTCGCCTTGCTGCAAGACAAACTCGATGTTCGGATACTTTTCTTGGAATTTCTTGAAGAGCTCGGGCAGCCAGTAGCAAGAAACCGAAGTGATGGCCCCGATTCGCACCATGCCGGTCTCCAATCCCTTTAAAGAAGCCGCCCGCTCCTGTAGTGCCTGGTATGTTCGCAGCGTTTGGACGATGTAGGGATAGAGCGCCTCCCCTTCGGCCGTTAGAGAGACGCCATTTCGCGATCGCTTTAGAATTTGCATCCCGAATTCTTTTTCAATTCCCAAAACCATTTGAGAGACGGAGGACTGGGTGTAGCCAAGCGCTTCGGCCGCCTTCGTAAAGGACTTCATTTGAATGATCGTTTCAAGGACCAAAAGTCGATTCATTGTATTACTTTTCCTTATGCAAAGATTTCATTTATTAATTTTACTTATCTCAGTGTATCAACTATGATTAAAAGTATCAATTAAGGAAGTAACATGCTCATGAATATCTTTAAAAAGGAATCGGTCAGCTCCTACTTACAAGCTGACGCTAAATTAAAAAAGACCCTGCGGACAAAGGATTTGATTGGTCTTGGAATCGGGGCCGTGATCGGAACCGGAATCTTCATCTTGCCTGGTAACGAAGCGGCCACGCATGCCGGTCCGGCTGTGGCCATCGCCTTTCTCTTAGCCGCCTTGGTCTCTGGTTTGGTCGGCATGGCCTACGCAGAATTCTCATCCGCCATGCCCGTTGCCGGTTCGGCCTACTCTTTTGGCTCGGTTGTCTATGGTGAAATTGTGGGCTGGATTCTTGGTTGGGCTTTAATCCTCGAATATTTCCTCGCCGTTTCGGCAGAAGCAACGGGCTTTGCCGCATACTTCAACAATAACCTGCTATCAGCCATTGGCATTCACCTTCCAAAGGCACTCCAAGCAGGGCCAATGGAAGGCGGGGTGGTTAACCTCACGGCTGTTTTGATCGTGTTAATTATCGCGGGTATTTTGATGAAGGGTTCTTCGATCTCGACCAAGGTCGAAAACTTTGCCGTGGTGATCAAAGTCGCGATTATCATTCTCTTCATCGTTGTCGGTGTCTTCTATATTAAGCAAGAAAACTATGTTCCCTTCTACCCAGAAGAATTCCATAGTGGACTCTTTGGTATGGGCGGGATCTTAACAGCTGCTGCTACGGTCTTCTTTGCCTTTATCGGTTTTGATGCCCTCGCCGCTAACTCGGCTGAAACGATCGATCCAGGTAAAAACGTGATCAAAGGCATCCTTGGCACGGTGGCCATTGCGGTCGTCATGTATGTGACTTTTTCCTTTGTCTTGACTGGAATTGTCAACTACAAGGATCTAGGCGTTGACGATCCTGCTGCCTTTGCCATGCAGGTGATCCACCTCTCGATGTTTAATAAGCTCATTACGGTCGGGGCCCTCTTTGGTATCTTCACGGCCATGATGACAATGTTTATCGGTGGTTCGCGTTTGGTTTACGCCCTTGGCCGCGACGGTCTTTTACCAAAGGCCATGGGTCAAGTTTCAAAGAAGTACGGTGTTCCCGAAAAGGCCATCATCGTGGCCACGATTGTCCAAGCCGTTTTTGCCGGATTAGTGCCTCTTTCTGAACTCGCTTCGTTGATTAACGCCGGCACGCTGATCGCCTTTGCCTTCATTTCCTTTGGTGTCATTAAACTTCGTCGTCGAAAGGATATTCAAAACACTGGTTTCAAGATGCCTTGGTACCCCTTCTTACCAATTCTTGCGGGCTCTTGTTCCATTCTTTTTATCTTCATGCTGCCAAAAATCACGCAGGTTTCTGTCACGATTTGGCTAGCTATCGGACTGACGGTCTACCTGACTTATGGTATCCACCATTCCAAGCTACAAAAGCGTGACTAAACCACCCATTTGTTTTCGGTTAAAAGCCGCACCTCGCTCTTTTCGAGGTGCGGCTTTTTCCTTTTAAATCTTAATCTTCAACTTATCTTCATTTAATTTTAAAATATCAAAACCGCCTTAGAATTAAAACATTCTCTTAAAGGAGGCGAGTCTTTTGAAAAATCGTCTAAGAAACCATACTGATTGGTACCTAGTCGGCATTCTTGTCCTAGCCACTTTCCTATACGGCTGGGGTATCTGGGATGCCGGCTCGGCCAACTCCTATTACACCGCCGCCATCACGTCGATGACACAGTCCTGGCACAACTTCTGGTACGGGGCTTTCGATCCGGCTGGCTTTATCACCGTCGACAAACCACCCATCGCGCTTTGGTTCATGGCCATCTCCGCCAAAATCTTCGGCGTTCACGGCTGGTCCGTTGTCTTGCCATCGGTTTTGGCCGGTATCGGCTCTGTCTTTCTTCTATATCAGTTACTGACACCAAAATTCGGCTTATGGGCCGGTCGGCTTGCCGCACTTGTCATGACCTTGACGCCAACGGTGGTCGCCAACTCAAGAGCCAACAACATGGACGCCATTTTGGTCTTCTTCTTGCTTTTGGCCGTCTGGGTGTTGATGAAAGCCGTTTCCCGACAAAGATTCTGGCTCGTCTTACTGGCCTTTGCCATTGTCGGCATTGCCTTTAACATCAAGATGCTGCAGGCCTTCATGATTCTGCCAGCCATGCTGGTCTTCTACTGGCTTGCCACCAAACTCCCTTGGAAGAAAAAAGTTCTTTGGCTCTTAGCAGCCATGGCCTCGCTTGGCCTTTTCACTGTCGCCTATCCGGCCGCAGTCGATTCAGTCTCGTCATCATCCCGCCCCTACATTGGTTCCTCTCAGACTAACTCGCTGATGGAACTGGCCTTTGGCTACAACGGAACCGAGCGCTTACTCGGGCAAACGTCTGGTACAGGTGGTAGCTTTGGCGGCATGGGCAAGAACAACAAGCAGTCCAAAAACCAACAAAAGAACAATAATAATCAAGCCCCTACTGGTACTCCTGGTACTCAAAAGCCAACGGGTACAAAGGCTCCAAGCGCTCAGACGACAAACAACAAAATGAACGGACAAGCACCAAACGGGCAAGCACAGCAGGGGAATCCACCGCAAAAGCCATCCAAAAGGGGCACACAAAGTCAAAATGGACAACAACCCTCTGGCCAAATGGGCAAGTCTAAAAACTTTGCCAAAGGTGCTAAAGGCGGTATGGGCGGTGGAAACTCAGCCTTTGCCATCGGTTCTGCTGGACCATTCCGACTCTTCCAATCTGATCTTGGCTCACAAATCGGCTGGTTCTTACCCTTTGCCTTCTTAGGCATGGGCCTTGGCTACTGGGCCTTCCGTAAGAAGGGCAACAAGTGGTATCAAATCTCAGACGAACAAAAAGACGTCTTACTTTGGGCCGCTTGGTTCGTTCCAGTATACGGCTTCTTCTCGGTTGCCTCCTTCTTCCACCCCTACTACACGATCATGCTAGCGCCTGCCATTGCCGCTTTGACTGCCATCGCAGCAGCTGCTGTTGGTCGAATGGTTCAGGAAAAAGAGAAGAAAGAAAGCAGCCTTGCAAAAGCACTGCTCGCATTGACCATCGTCAGCGCAGCAGCCTTGCAAGCCTACTACGCCTGGTCTTATTTCCCAGTGGCTGCAAGTCTCATTCTCATCCTTTCCCTAGCCGTTGCGGCGCTTTGGCTTATTCCAGGCAAATGGAAGACAAGGCACAAGGTCTTTTTGACCATCGCTGTCTTATCTGCACTTTCTGGCTTCTGGGCGCTGACGCCAACGCTTGCTCACAAATCAGCCGCCATCCCCGCTGCCAGCCCTTCGCTTTTGTCACAAAAGGGCTCTTCTGATATGGGAGGCTCCGTCGATTCCGCCCTTCTTTCATACACCAAAAAGCACCAAGGATCGGCCAAATACCTATTTGCCACGACGGATTCCAACTCAGCCTCGGGTTATATCATCAAATCCGGCCAGGCTGTCATGGCCCTTGGTGGCTACAACGGAACCGACCCAACGATGACCTTGACGAAATTCAAAAAGTTGGTCAAGGAAGGTCAAATCAAGTATTTTGTTGTCGGCAACACAAAATCATCGACCGGAAATATTGCAAAAATTCTTTCCTGGGTCCAAAAGAACGGATCCAAGGTCAGCTACAGCAGTCAATCAGAAGATAGCACGAACCAGACAAATCAGATGCCCGGCCAAAACATGGGCGGGCAAAACGGCACTGCCACCCTTTATGATCTCAGTCAAGCATTGAATTAACAGAAAGGACCCGTCATGGAAAATGTGAGAAATAAGGCGGCCAAACTCGCCTTCATTCTTCCCGCTTATAACGAAGAGGAAATGTTGGCGCAGACGGTCACCATCTTAACCAATATCAAAAAGCAGCTGATCCAAGCTAAAAAAATCGCCACCGACTCCTTTATTCTAATTGTTGACGACGGCTCAACAGATCACACGGCCGATCTGATGGCACAGATGGAACAGGAGACAAGCGATATTCTAACGGTCCAACTATCCCGTAACTTTGGGCACCAAAAAGCGCTACTAGCTGGTCTGACTGAAGCCATTCGACTAGCCGACATCACCGTGACATTGGATGCTGATTTGCAAGACAATCCAACCATCATTGAATCGATGGTGGATCAGTACCTAACTGGATCGGATATCGTCTATGCTGTCCGTTCATCAAGAGAGCAAGACAGTTGGTTCAAGAAGAATTCCGCGCTGGCCTTCTACCGGACTGCCGCCTGGCTCGGAGTCGAGCTCGTCTTTAATCACGCGGACTTTCGATTGATGTCAAAACGAGCCGTCAAAGCGCTACTAGCCATGCCCGAACGAAATCTTTTCCTACGCGCGATGGTTCCTCTTGTTGGCTACCCTTCCAGCAAAGTCTACTATGAACGAAAAAAGCGTGAAGCCGGTTCATCAAAGTATCCGCTAAAGAAAATGTTAGCCTTTGCCATTGACGGCATCACCTCATTTTCAGTCAAACCAATCAAATTGCTTTTTAACCTCGGACTCGCGGTTTCCTCCATCGCTTTTTTCGAAATTGCTTACACAATTTTAGAAAAAATCATTGGCCACCCCACCGCTGGCTGGTCATCCTTAATGATCTTCATCTGGCTGCTTGGCGGGCTTAACCTAATGGCCATCAGCGTTATTGGTACCTACGTCGGCAAAGTCTTTACTGAAGTCAAGGCTCGGCCAACCTTTGTCATTCAAGAAAAAAGTCAACGGCTGACTCAAGCTGAAGAAAGGAAGGCGGAAATCGTGCCTCTTGTCTGCCAAACGACGACGGGCGAATCCGGCATCGCGTCTTTTTCCAGCCAATACCGGAACAGTTTTTACCATCCTGAATTTCAATAATGCCACATAAAAAAGCCGTTTGGAACACCGGTCTCGCTAACACGAGACTGGTGTTTTTTAACGGCTTTTTATTCAATCAGTGGTCGTTCGTAATCTTGTAGTGCAAAAGCTAAAATTTGACTACTGCAACGGTTCATGTATTCGAATCGCTTGGCTTCATCCGTCACCCAGCGTGTCCCGCCAAGCAGCATCACTTTCGCAAGTTTCATGCCGGTAATGCCTAAAATATCGCGCCGCCAGCGGCTGACAATGCCACCTATCCGCTTGTGATAGTAAGCTGGATCATCAGCAGTCATAAAAAGGCTCGCTTTCTTTCCCTTCAAGAATCCGCGGATCCGAAGGGGACCCTTGCGCTCATAGGCAAAGCCAGGCATCAACACACGGTCTAACATGCCTTTCAACAATGCCGGCTCGCCCCCCCACCAGATGGGAAAGAAAAAACAGATGTGGTCCGCCCAGTCAATTTTTTTCTGGAATTGGTGAACAAGGGTGAGATCCTTCATCACGGCTCGATAGCCATAACGTAAAATGGGATCAAAATCAGCGATGGCTAAGTCCACGATTTGGACGTTCATCCCATCTTCTCTCAAATTTTCGTAACTATTTAAGGCATTCGAATGGGTAAATGACTGATCATCTGGATGCCCCTGTACGATTAAAATATTCATTTTTGGCTCCTCTCTTTTCTTGAGTCGCCAAAAAAGGTGCGCGAGCAACTCATTAAAACGAACGACTTAACTATACCACAAATGTTATTAATGTTACAAATATTACAGAAGCGATGCTTCTTAATATAAGCGCTTTAGATTAAATTTAAAATAAACGACATATCGGTTAGTTCACAGACCGGTCAGCCGTTTGTTTCCAAAAGCAAGACTGGGACTTTTTCGCCCGCTAAGGTATACTGGTTCTTGTATTTATGAATAAATTTTGAAAGAGGAAAGTAATTCAACCATGAATCGCCTAAAAAATAGCTACCGCACCCTACTTGTCATCGTTGGCATTATCGGTGTGCTGGTCGAAACCAATTTGGAACCGGCCAAGTTCTTGTACTACACCATTATGTCCAACATTTTGTGTATCCTATATTTTGCCTACTTGCTGGTCAAAAAGCAGGGGTACAATCCTAACGTGAAGGGCGCCGTGACGTTAGCCATCACCGTGACCATGTTAATCTACTGGTGTATCTTGGCCCCCCATTCCTTTAATATGAAAACATTTGCCGACTATGCCGGTACATTCTTGGCGCACTTAATCGTGCCAATGATGGTCATTTTGGACTGGCTCTTCTTTGATCAAAAAGGCGGCTTTAGTAAAAAAGCGCCCATCTACTGGCTGATCATCCCTCTGGTTTATTACGTCTTTACGTTAATTGCCGCTCAATTTAAGGTCGTCTACCCGTTAACGGGCGCCCACTACCCTTATTTCTTCATCGATTCAGAAGCAATTGGTTGGGCTGCTGTTGCTGGTTATGTGTCGGGTCTCGTTCTTTTCTTCTTGATTCTGGGTTACCTTTTTGTCTTGCTTGACCACAAATTAGCCAAACGTAAATAATGAATAAAAAGGCAGCGAAACGTTTTGTTTCGCTGCCTTTTTACTTATCAATGTGAAAATTATGCTGCTTTTCGATGACTAATCCATCGTGTTTTTCCAGATAATCAGCTAGCAAAGTCGTTAGCGGTTTCGGATAGTCTTTGATCACTTTCCCTTTTGAAAAGACCTCGTTTCCAGCACCCGTTGCCCGATAATTATTGACCGCGACCGTGTAGGTCTTTTTTGGATCATATGGTTGTCCATTGACCGTTTCAATCACCACCCGCTGCCCTAGGGGCATTGTTAGATCAAACCGATAAACCAACCCGGACCACAAGTCGTAGTTATAATCCTGCTTTTTTGGGTATTGATAGGCTTGGCTGACCTTGATCGCATCATCTTGAAGACTAAAGTAACCAGCGTTCACTTCCAAAGCCGTTTTCAGTTGCTCACCCGTTAAGGAAATGCTGACCAATGTGTTCGGGAATGGGTAGTTGCCCAGCAGTTCGCGCCTGGTTACCGCCCGATGAAAGCCGGGCATTTCATCGTTAAAAAGGGCAGTGGCCGAAAGGTCGGCTCCTGTAGTCTCTAGTTGCACTTGATTAATCAAATCAACAAAGTCATGCCCTTCTTGTCTGGCTTTTGGTATATTCTCTAAAATCAAATCGGTAGCGAGGTGGGCGATTACTTGGTCTAGCCATTGATCTAAATCAGCTTTGATCCCTGCCATTTCATTGACATACTTGGCTTTTTCTGGCCAGTCGGCCGTTTTGATCAAACGGGCGGAAGGACACTTCGTTGTATCACTCGCTTTCTGATTTCGATCAGCATCCAAATCCACCGTCAATTGGCCAACGGCTTCTGCCCGATAGCCCGGTTGACTAATGGGAATACCCTTATATACTCCGGACAAAAGGCGGTGCTGATGGCCGGTTACCAAGGCACTGACACCAGGAATTTCCAAGAGTTCGTTGCCTTGATTTTCCCCAGTTTCCTTCTCCAAGAGCTCGTTTGTGTCCAGGTCACGGGAAAAGCCGCCATGATAGGCAATAATCACCGCATCGACCTGTTTGGAAAGCTTCTTGACCAGGTCTCGAGCGATCTTCACAGGATCTTCAAAGAGGAGCCCGGGAATGTTTTCAGGCCGTTCCCAATTGGGCACATACTTAGTCGTTAAACCTATGACCGCAACTTTCTTCCCCTTTTTTTCAAATATGTTATAGGCCTTTCCGATGAATGGCAGCCCAGTCTCCTCATCTAACACATTGGCATTTAGAAGCGATTCGTCATCTTTAAAAATATGCTCCAAGTACGCACGTCCAAAGTTGAATTCGTGATTTCCTAAGACCCGGGCATCATAACCCATCTCCTGTGGCATCTTCTTAAAAACAGCGGACTTATCCACCGCCACATTGGCCAGGTACGTGCCAAGAGGTGAGCCTTGAATAAAGTCCCCGTTTTCAATTTTCAAGACGAAATCGCCCCTTACTTTGGCCATTTGTTCCACCACTGCCATAGTTGAAGCAGCACGGAATAACCCATAAGGTTTGACTGCGTCTCGATCAATAATGTTACTTGCCCACCAAAAAGTGTGACTATCTGATGTTGATAATACCTGTAATTTCATTTCCTTATCCAATCAAAAAGCAGGCCAGCCAATCTGGCCCCCTGCTTATCATTACGATTACTTCAATAATTGTTTTCGGATGGTACCTGAAAGCCAGTCAATGGCCGTCACCATGACAACGATTCCAATTAAGATGATCCCGACACGTGACCACGAACGCGTGGACAGTGCGAAAATCAATGGCGCACCAACACCACCGGCCCCAACGATTCCAAGGATGGAAGCGGAACGGACCGCGATTTCAAAACGGTAGAGGGTAAAATTGATAAATTCAGGCAAAACCGTTGGTAAAGTTGCCCAGCTTAAGGCATCAAAACGGTTTCCACCAGCAGAAATAATGGCTTCTTCTGGACCACGATCAATATTTTCAATCGCTTCTGAGAAGAGCTTTCCCATCATTCCAATGGAGTGCACGCCCATGGCCAAGACACCTGCAAAAGCACCTGGGCCAACCGCCTTAATAAACATAATGGCCAACACTAATTCTGGGAACACACGAATAACCGTGAGCAGAAACTTTCCAAAAGTCGAACGGCTAGAGAACTTCTTTGACGTCCGGGCTGCCCAGAAAGCAAAGGGCACCGCGATAAAGGACGAAATAATCGTTCCAAGAAAGGCAATCGCCAGCGTTTCAATCAACGCCGATACCAAATCTTCTCCGTGCCCAGAATAGACATAGGACCAATCGGGATGGAATAGTCCTGAAAAGATCGAACCAAGAATCTGGCCAGCAGATGCCTTAATCCCAGAAAATTGAATCCCAGAAAATGCCCAGATGACAATCACCAAGACGATGAATGCAATGAGATATGGGCGACTTTGCTCATAAAATGAACGTTTTTTTACCATCATGACAAAGCCTCCCGGAGTTTATTGGATAGTGCATCAACCAGAACAACCACCACGAGAATGGCCAAGATCACAACCGACGTTCGGTCATAACGGAACATTTCAAGCGTCGTGTTTAAGTAAAGCCCGATTCCACCGGCACCAAGGTAACCAAGAACGGCAGAAGCACGAACGTTGATTTCCAAAGTGTAGAGGAAAAAGGACAAGTACTGATTCAAAACCTGTGGAATCACCGCAAAGATAATCACCTGGTTACGGTTTCCACCAGCAGCGCGCATGGCTTCGATTGGTCCCTCGTCGACAGTTTCGATTGCCTCGTAAAGCAATTTGAACATCATTCCAAAGGAGAAAACCGATAAGGCCAAAACACCGGATAAGGCACCAATTCCGACAACCGCCACAAAGAGTGCAGCCAACAACATTTCAGGAATGGAACGAACTAAGTTCATGATAAAGCGGACAATGCCACGAACAAAAGAGTTGCGCACGATGTTTGAAGCCGATACAAGGGCAACCGGAATCGCCGCCACACAACCAATCAACGTGCCGACAATGGCCATTTGAATGGTTTGAAGCAAAGGCGTGATCACGGCCGGAATATAAGACCAGTCTGGACTAGCCATCTTAGTCCATAAGTCAATGAACTGGTCGGCTGAGAACTCCTGGCCGACCCCGGTTGCTTGCGCTGATAAAATAACGGCAAAGACCAAGAACAAAAAGATTGTAAAGCCAATGATGTGCCATTCCTTCATCATTGACCGTTTTGGAAGCGATTGTGCCATCAATCTGCCTCCACATCGTCGCCAGCATCAAGGTGGCTGTCATCTCCTGCTTCACGATAAATTTCCTTAAAGTCCCGCTTGTCGACTTCTTCGATTGGCTTATCGTAAATGATGCGACCGTCTTTCAAACCAACAATTCGACTTGAGTATTTGAGCGCCAGCCCAATGGAGTGAACGTTTAAGACGATGGTCATACCATCTTCTTCGTTCAACTTCTTCAAATCATTCATGACCTGCTTAGTCGTTTTAGGATCCAAACCAGAAACCGGTTCGTCGGCTAAGATAACCGATGGTTCTTGCATCAGCGCACGGGCGATCCCAACACGCTGCTGTTGGCCACCAGAGAGATCACGGGCCTTTACGTAGTACTTATCAAGCAAATTCACACGAGAAAGGTTAGTCTTAACCATCTCTTGATCTTCTTTTGTAAACAGCCCAAGCGCCGCCTTCCAGGCTGGGTAATACCCAACGCGACCGGACATCACGTTTCGATAGACCGATGAGGTCTTAACCAAATTATAGTTTTGGAAAATCATAGCCGTTGAGCGACGAATCTTGTGTAGCTTATCGCCCGTCGCCTTGGTGATATTTTGACCATCGATCAGAATTTCGCCCTCGGTGACGTCATGCAAACGGTTAATGGCCCGCAGCAACGTGGACTTACCGGAACCAGATAGCCCCACAATCATCACGAATTCGCCCTGCTTAATGTCTAAGTTAATGTCCTTTAGTCCAATTGTACCGTTTGGATACACTTTTGAGACATTCTTGATTTCAATGTTCCCTTTATTTTCAGTCATAATTTTCTCTTCGTTATCCGATTCAAACTACTCTATACGGCACAAAATGGCCGTCCACCAATGGTGGCGACCATTTTGGCAAAATTAATCGTTATTGCATTTTTTGCAATTGACTCTGGTACTTACGGACGATGTCAAAGTGTGAATCCTTTGAGCTCGTCACGCCATCCCATGAGTAAACGTCGTGCAAGACCTTCTTACCTTCATCAGTCTTGGCGATCTTTTCCATTGCTTTTTCAATCTTTTCAGAATCAGAAGCGCTGACACCCTTACGGAGTGAGATCGTGTCGTTTGGAATACCATCCGTGGTATACAAGATGCGCGTCTTATCAAAGACATCCGGCTGATCCTTCTTCACGATGTTACGAGCATCACCGAAGATAAAGGCAGCATCCGTATCACCATTCATGACTGAGAGGACACCTTGATCGTGACCCTTCACCTGAACCAGCGTTGCGTCCTTCAAGACGTTAACACCCTTCTTGTTCAATTCGACGGCTGGGAAAATATATCCCGCATCCGAAGTTGGGCCTTGAACCGCAATCTTTTTGCCCTTCAAGTCCGCTACTGACTTAATGTTTGAATCCTTTTTGACGATAACCATTGAGTTATAGTCATCAACTAACTTATCCGTCTTCGCTCCGGTATTGTCATTTTTAATCCCATAACGCGTTGACTGCATAATGACTTTCGCACCATACTGCTTGTGTGCCATGACATAGGCGGCTGGTGATAAGAAGCCCATATCAACTTTCTTGGCACCCATTGCTTCAATAACTGAGTTCGTGTCCGTTGACAATGACACGTGCACTGGAATTCCAAGTTGCTTACTCAACAACGTTTCCAGTGGCTTTGCCTTGGCTAGCAAGCTATCCGACTGGGACGAAGGAATGAATTGAACATTCAATTCTTTTAAATCCATCCCCGAACTTGACTTGCCTGAATCCGATTTCTTTCCCGCAGAATTGAAAGCGAAGAAACCACCAACAGCGACAATCACTACCGCGACAGCAACAAGAAGCTTTTTCATTTTCCCTTTTTTTCTCCTAATATGCAGATAGGCAACAAAATCGTTCGCACTGTAGCGAATATTAGTCGTTCAATAACGACCATCATTCGTTACGAGTTAAGTATCTCTTATTTTTCTGCTACTTGCAATAACTATTTTATCTTTATTTAATCTAAAACCGAACGTTAAACGAATATTACATGTCAGAATTACAAAAACCGAACATTTTGAAAATAAAAAAGCACTACCTTCACGATAGTGCTACATTTTCTTAATCTTTTTTCAGTGGCATGCCGTAGCGAGACAAGAGCACGGCGAGATAATCAGCTGGGCTTTGACCCAAGAGGTCGTTTTCTTGCTTTGACAAGGTCACGTTGGCAGCGTCATGTTCAGCCATCCCCGCAAAGTGGATCGCAAAGGTCTTGCTGTAATCTGATTCAAATTGAACAAAATAGGTTGAAATGTCTTGGAAGTTTGCCCGGATGTAAGTGGTTTTTTGATCGTCTGAAAGGACAAGCAGAAGTTCTTGATTTGCTTGATCAATCCACAAACCATCCCCTAAGTTGAGGGCGTGGTTTTCCTGGAATTCAGCTTGCACCTTTTCCAGCGACCGGTTCTTCAGCTTGCTTTTGAAAGATTCGGGGGCTGCATCGCCGTCGTTGATGTCCCGGGCTTCTTTGACTGTCTGCTCGGTGAAGGCTGCTGTCTTCTTTTCATTGCGGTGCTTTTTGCCATAATAGGCAATCCCCCAAATGATGGCCACAATGAGCAAAATCGGGATCAAATGTGTCAACAAGAAGAGCAAAAGCAACAAAAGCAAGGCCCAGAATAGAAAACTAGGCATCCAGGATAGGAATCGGAACGAGAAATAAATGAAGAAAATGAATAAAATAATGAGAGACAAGAGAATCATGTGCAAATAACCTTTCTTCTTTAGTGAGTGAGTATAACACGCTTTGTTAGACTTTACGAGCCCTTTTTATTTTTGCTAGTTGAAAAAACAAAAAACACCCACCATCACAGTGAGTGCTTACATCATGGATCTGAGGGGAGTCGAACCCCTGTCCAAACCGCCCGCCACGCTAGCGTCTACATTCATAGGGCAATCATTATTACCGCAACCAAAGCAGCCATTGTCCAGAACTTGACTTTGGCTGGGATCGAATTGTTTTAAGTGACGACGCGCCGACATCGTCCCGCCACCGATCTGACCATCTATAAGAGCAAGCCATCCATGTCAGCCTACATGACTTGCTCACGTGTCACTGGTTTTTAGGCAGCGACAGCGTAAGAGTTATTGTTTTTTGCAGTTAAATCGTCTGCCCGTTTTACGCCCGGACGGCGGAATGCAGCTAGCGCTCGCAACAGCCTGTCGAATTCCGGGACAGACCCAAATAAAAAAGCGCTAAGGAGATCACTCCTTAGCACCATTATAGCAAATTTTAACTGGCAATAAAGCCTCTACCCCAAATTAGAATTGACGGTAGCGAGCCCTTCGAGCAGCCACCAAGTCATCCTTTGGCATGGCTTGCATCGCCTTGAATTCCTGGGCAAGATTTTGCTGCATCGCCTCGAAGATTTTTTCATGGTGACGGCCTTCTGGGATCACTTGATCAATGACCTTCTTTTCCAAAAGATCAGCTGGGGTGATGCCCATAATGCCGGCTGCCTCATCCGCCCGTTTGGCATCCTTCCACAAAATGGAAGCAAAGCCTTCGGGTGAGAGAATCGAGTAGGTCGCGTTTTCAAACATCCAGACCTGGTCGGCCGTGGCCAAAGCCAAGGCACCACCAGAACCACCTTCACCGTAGATGATGGCAATCATTGGAACGGACAGCTTCATCGATTCGAGAATCGATTGCGCAATAGCCTCTCCCTGGCCCTTGGCTTCAGCTTCCATTCCAGGGAAAGCACCGGGTGTGTTAATGAGCGTGATGATTGGACGGTTAAACTTAGCCGCCTGCTTCATCAAACGCTGCGCCTTTCGGTAGCCCCACGGTTGAGGGGATCCATTACGTTTGGACAATTTGTCGTTGATGTCCGTGCCCTTATCGATGGCAATCACCGTAACCGGCTGCCCCTTCAGGCGCCCAATTCCTCCGATGACAGACGAATCATCTGCTGACAAACGATCGCCGTGCAGCTCGATAAAATCGGTCACCAAGCCATTGATGAGTTCGCGGGCCATGAAGCGGTCCTCACGAGACTTCTTGACAACTTCGACCGGATTGATGTCCTTTTTAAACATCGTTTTCATAAAGTCGAACATGTTTTAGGCCTCCTGTTGGTGCATGGACACGATTTGGCCGATCACTTCGGCCAAGTTTTGTCTTGGCACAATCTTGTCAACAAAACCGTTTTGAAGCAAAGTTTCGACGCGCTGGAAGTCCTTTGGCAGCTTCTCGTGAATCGTTGATTCGATGACACGAGCACCGGCAAAGCCGACCAAGGCGTGCGGTTCTGCCAAAGTGATGTCGCCTTGCATGGCAAAGGATGCCGTCACGCCACCGGTCGTTGGATCGGTCAAGACAACCAAGTAAAGCAAACCAGCTTCTTGGTGGGCTGCAACGGCGGCTGACACCTTGGCCATTTGCATGAGGGAGTTAATTCCCTCTTGCATCCGAGCGCCACCGGAAGCGGTGAAGAGCACAACGGGCAAGCGATGCTTCGTCGCATACTCGAAGAGGCGAGTGATTTTTTCACCAGTCTTTGAACCAAGCGAGCCCATCATGAAATACGAATCCATGATGCCAAGCGCAACCTGCTGTTCGTCAATCAAACCAGATCCTGTCAGAACAGATTCTTTCATATCGGTCTGTTTCTTGGCCCGGTCCAACTTTCCCTGATAACCCGGAAAATCGGTTTGGTCAATCGTCAGTTCTTCATCAAATTCAACGAAGTCACTTGCAAAGAGAGCGACACGCTCACGGGCTTGCAAACGAAATCCATAATCACAGTTTGGGCAGACCCGGTAATCGCCGAGCTGCTTGTTATAAATTTGTGTACCACAGTATGGACAGGCCAGAAACAGGCCATCCGGGATCCGGTCGCGGACTTCGTCTGTGACCTTAATCTTGTTATTCTCTGTTTTGTTATTGCTAGAAAACAAATCCATAGTCTTTGGGCAATGCCCACTCCTCTCATCAATTGGCCAAAAGCCCTTGAATCAGAATTTATTCAGCCACTTCTGCTGCTTTTTCTTGGGAAGCTTCCCAGCCTGGCAAGAAGTGTTCTTCCAAATACTTGGTCGTGAATCGATCGTTTAACACACCGTCATCTTCAAGCAAGGCGAGCTGGAAATTTTGTGAAGTTGAGACACCAACCACGCTCGTTTCGTCGACGATGCGGGCCAATTTGGCAATCGCTTCTTCACGCGTATCGTCGTGGGCAATCAGCTTGGCGATCATCGAATCGTAGAACGGCTGAATCATGTCGCCATTGTACAAAGCAGAGTCGATACGGACACCAGGGCCACCAGTTGGCAGGAAGACGAAGTCAACCTTACCCGCTGATGGCGCGAAGTTGGCTTCTGGCTTTTCAGCCGTCAAACGCATTTCGACCGCATGGCCATTGATCTGCACGTCTTCTTGTCGCAAAGGCAATTCTTCACCGGCCGCTACTTGGACCTGCAAGCGAACGAGGTCCAGGCCGGTCACCATTTCGGTGACGGGGTGCTCGACTTGGATACGCGTGTTCATCTCCATGAAGTAGAAGTTTCCTTCTTGGTCCTGGAGGAACTCGATCGTTCCCGTGTTTTCATAGTCGATGGCATTGACCGCTTTGGTCACGACTTCGATCATGTCAGCCCGCATGGCTGGCGTCACCGAAGCAGCCGGTGACTCTTCCATCACCTTTTGGTTCCGACGCTGCAGGGAACAGTTACGTTCTGGCAAGCAGACGACGTTTCCCTTCTGATCACGGATAACCTGCATTTCGATGTGCCGGCAATCGAGCATCACCTTTTCGATGTACATGTGCTCGTCACCGTAGTTCAGCTTCGCTTCAGCTTGGGCGTTAGTGAAGTTTTCTTCCAGCTCTTCATCCTTGAAGATGAAGCGCATGCCCTTTCCACCACCACCGGCAGCGGCTTTCAGCAAAACCGGGTAACCAATTTCGTTGGCCACTTCACGCGCTTCGTCCACGTTGTGGATGTAGCCAAGTGAACCAGGGATAACCGGAACGCCGGCCTCGCGCATTTCTTTGCGGGCGTGTTCCTTGTTTCCCATCAAATCGATGGTTTCGGGACGTGGTCCGATCCATTTGATGCCGACTTCACCAACCATTTCAGCAAAGAGGTCGTTTTCGGACAGGAAGCCGTATCCCGGGTGAATGGCTTCTGAACCAGTCAAAACCGCTGCAGAAATCACATTCTTCATGTTGATGTAAGAATCAGCCGGCTTTGGTCCTCCAACACAGACGGCTTCGTCAGCCACCTGAACGTGAAGGGAGTTCTTGTCAGCCGTTGAATAGATGGCCACCGTTTGGATGCCCATTTCCTTCAACGTTCGGATGATTCGCACCGCGATTTCACCACGGTTTGCTACCAATACTTTTTTGAACATTTTATTCTCCAACAATAAAGGTCAGTTCAGCCGTCGTTGCCTTCTTTCCGTTAACCCAAGCAATTCCCTTACCGGAACCGACAGGGCCACGCAAGCGATCCAAAGTAACCTCCAACTTGACTTGGTCACCAGGACGCACCATCTTGCGGTAACGGGCCTTTTTGATACCACCGAAGTAAGCCGTCTTTCCCTTGAATTGGTCCATTGACAAAAGGGCCACGGCACCGGCTTGGGCCAATGCTTCAACCGTCAGGGCACCTGGGAACGTTGGGTTGCCTGGGAAGTGGCCTTGGAAAATCTCTTCGTTAATGGAAATGTTCTTAATGGCGACACACTTTTCACCAGGAACGAGTTCTTCGACCGTGTCCAACATGAGCATTGGGTAGCGGTGTGGCAAAATTTCTTGAATTTCTTGGGCGTTCATTAAAGACATTTTTCTCTCCTTTTGTCCCTGATATGTATGCCAGCCAGGCCTTTTGCAACCGGACTGGCTTAAGTAGTAATGAACGGAACTTAGTCCGTCGTTACGCGGTAGAGTGGCTTGTCGTAATCAACCACTTCTTCGTTTTCAACGAGAATTTCAGCGATCGTTCCAGAAACGTCAGCCTTGATTTCTGTCATCAACTTCATGGCTTCGATGATGGCAACCGTTTCGCCCTTTTCGACGTGGTCACCAACGCTCTTGAAGTCGGGTTGGTCTGGCTTTGGCTTCAAGTAAACCGTCCCCACCATTGGCGCTTTGATTTCCTTACCAGCTGCCGGTGCTGTTGGCGCATCTTCGGCAGGTGCGGCAACTGATGCAGCATCGGCTGCTGGTGCAGCGGTCGTAGCCGCTTTCTTTTCAGCAGGTGCTGGCGCTGCGACTGGTGCTTGTGTGGCAACCTGTTCGTTTTTCGACAGGTGCAATGAGAAGTCACCGTCTTGAATGGCGATGTCTCGCAAGGATGACTTTTCCAAGTCAGCCATCAATTCACGAATTTCTTTGACGTTTAAATTCATTGGAGTGTTCCCCTTAAAACTTCTTGAAGATCACAGCGGCGTTGTGACCACCGAATCCGTAGTTAGCAGACATCACGTATTCTGGGGCAACCTTTTGGTTGTCCTTCATGACCAAGTTGACCTTCTTCGTGTGTTCGTCTGGTTCATCAAAGCCAACGTTTTCTGGCAACATACCACGGTCGATCGCACCAACCGAAGCCACCGCTTCGATGGCACCGGCAGCACCGAGCAAGTGACCCGTCATTCCCTTCGTTGAGGAAACAGGCACGGAATTTTCACCAAAGACAGCAGCGATGGCTTCCGCTTCACCAGAATCGTTGGCCCCAGTGGCCGTACCGTGAGCGTTGATGTATGAGATTTGTTCTGGCTTCAAGTGAGCATCTTCCAAAGCCTCTTCAAAGGCACGGATCACCCCTTCACCATCAGGAGCTGGTGAGGTCATGTGGTAGGCATCCGCCGTTGCCCCATAGCCAACCACTTCGGCCAAGATGTTAGCACCACGGGCTTCCGCATGTTCCAATGATTCCAAAACCAAGACACCAGAACCTTCACCCAAGACGAAGCCGTGGCGGTTCTTGTCAAATGGCTTGGAAGCCTGTGCTGGGTCTTCTTCCTTTGACAAAGCCGTCAAAGCCGCGAAACCGGCGATTCCGATTTCGTTAACCGTTGCTTCGGCTCCACCAGTCAAGACAACGTCTTCCTTACCGGATTGAACGCGCCAGAAGGCTTCTCCGATGGCGTTCGTGGCTGAAGCACAGGCCGTCACGATCGTCATGTTGGTACCCTTAGCACCAAAGCGCAAGGAAACGTTACCAGACACCATGTTTGGAATTGATTCCGGCACGAACAAAGGTGACACGCGTTGTGGGCCCTTTTCGTGCATCTTGATGACCTGTTCTTGGATGGTCGTCAAACCACCAATACCGTTCCCCAAGATAACACCGAAGCGGTTGGAATTCTTCACCTTTGAGCGCTCTTCTGAGCCTTCATCTGGCAAAAGGCCCGCTTGTTCCATCGCTTGCGTTGAAGCGTCAATGGCGTATTGTGAGAACAAGTCCAACTTGCGGGCGTCGCGCTTTCCAACGCGGGTCGTGGCATCAAAGCCATCGACTTGACCAGCAACCGTGATGCCCGTTTCAGAAGCATCAAACTTCGTGATTGGCTTGATACCACTTTGACCAGCAAAGATGGCATCCAAAAAGGCCTTGGTATCGTTTCCGTTTGGTGCAATGGCACCCATTCCAGTAACTACAACTCGTGTCATGTTATTTCCTTTCAACTGCTTTTCTTAAAAGTCTGCTTAGATGTACAGGCCGCCATCAACGGTGATCGTTTGACCGGTGATGTAATCGTTACCCGCCAAGAAAAGGGCGACATCGGCGACGTCTTCGACATTGCCAAATCGGGAAAGTGGAATTTCCTTTTTGATCGCTTCTTTGGCATCGTCAGACAAAGCGTCCGTCATGTCAGAAACAATCATGCCGGGCGCAATGGCGTTGACGCGAATGTTACGGCGGGCGCCTTCCTTGGCCAAGGACTTGGTCAACCCAATCACGCCTGCCTTTGAAGCCGCGTAGTTGGCCTGACCGATGTTGCCCATTTGGCCGACAACGGAAGCCATGTTGATGATGACACCGTGCTTTTGGCGGATCATCTTCTTAAAGACCGGCTGGGAAACGTTGAATGTTCCCGTCAGGTTCGTGTTGACAACAGCGGCAAAGTCTTCTAGCTTCATCCCCATGGCCAACTGATCCTTGGTAATCCCGGCGTTGTTTACCAGAATATCGATGCCATCAAAGCCGTCTTCTTTGTACAACGCCTTCAAAGAAGCTTCGGCTGCTTCACCATCGGCAATATCGAATTGCAAAGTCCGAGGCGTCTTAGAAAACGAGTTGATCACTTCTTCTTTCAAAGGGGAGCGACCGTGCAAAATCAAGTTGGCACCCGCCTTGTCAAAGGCATGGGCGATGGCCAAACCGATTCCTCGTGAAGAACCGGTGACGAGAACTGTCTTTCCTGAAAAATCCATGTATCTTATCCTTCTTCCTTTACTAGCGCCAAGACCTTTTCAAAGGTCGTCCAGTCCGTGACTGAATAACGGGACACGTCTTTTGAAACAATCTTTCTGGCAAACTTCGACAGTGTGACGCCCGGACCGATTTCGATCAAGGTATCGATCTTCTGATCGCCGACCATGTTCTTCAAGCAGTCTGCAAAATAAGTTGGCGAAACGATCTGCTTGGTCAGCGTGTCCTTTAGGGTCTCGGCCGTGAAGACTTGTTTCGTCGTGTTCGAGTAGACGGGGTAAGCCGCATCTTCAACTGCTTCTTCTGCCAAACGCCCCGCCATCAGATCGGATGCTTCTTGTAAAAGCGGCGTGTGGAAGGCACCAGAGACGGGCAATGGGACCATCTTCTTCACACCGGCTTCTTCAAGCACGGCAACGGCTTGATCGACATCAGCTGCTTTTCCACCAATAACCAGTTGCGCAAAGGTGTTAAAGTTGGCCGTGTAAACGGCAGCGCCGTCTTCTTGCAAAGCCTTGATTTTTTCAACGATCATGTCCTGATCGTCGTCTAGAACCGCTACCATCTTACCGGGGTTTTCATCCCCAACCGCCTGCATGTAGGCGCCGCGGTCTTTGACCAAGGCAATCGTCTGATCAAAGGTCAGCATGCCGCTGGCCACCAAAGCAGGATATTCCCCTAACGAGAGTCCTAAAGCAGCAACCACGTTTGGCATCCCGCATTCGACCATAGCAGCAGCCAATGCTGCGTCGAAAGCGACGATTGCAGGCTGTGCCCACTTAGTCTGGCTAATCTTTTGCTCGTCGTTGAAGACTTCGATTAAATCATAGCCTAAGATAGCAGATGCTTGATCGATGTACTTCTGAAAAGAGGCTAGGTTGTCATACAAGTCCTGGCCCATGCCAACCTTTTGTGATCCTTGACCGTTAAATAGCAGTCCAATGCGCATAGAAACTTCCTTATTTCTTCCTTACTTGCTTAAACCGAGAATGTCAGCTGCTTCTTCCCAAGTATCCTTCAAGATAGCAGCAACTGGCTTTTCTTCCTTAATCAAACCAGAGATTTGGCCGGCCATGAAGGCACCGCCGTCCTTGTCACCCTGTTGCACAGCAGCACGAAGCGTACCAGATTCCAGCTTTTCAACGGTTTCATAATCAGGGGCAGGCTTTTGAGCTTCCTCAATTTCCTTTTTCACGTATTCCTTGGCCATCTTGTTTTTCAAGACACGAGCGCGGGAACCAGCGATGTTCCCCGTCACGATCGTATCGATATCGCGGGCCTTCAAAATCTTTTTCTTGAAGTTCTCGTGAACTTCGGATTCAGGAGAAGCCAAGAAACGGGTCCCCATTTGGATACCTGAAGCTCCCAAGGCAAAGGCGGCTGCCGCCCCACGACCATCCGCAATTCCACCGGCTGCAATCACCGGAATATTCACCGCATCAGCCACTTGTGGTACCAAAGCCATCGTCGTCATTTGACCGATGTGGCCACCCGATTCCATTCCTTCAGCAATCACGGCATCGACCCCTTTACGTTCCATCATTTTAGCGAGTGAAACGGAGGGCACAACGGGCATCACAACGATACCCGCAGCGTGCAATTCTTCCAAGAATGGGGAAGGATCACCGGCACCAGTAGCGACCACTTTGACCCCTTCTTCTAAGATGACATCAAAAACTTCGCGAATGTGACGAGACATCAACATGACGTTGACACCAAATGGTTTGTCCGTCAATTCCTTGGCGCGGCGGACTTCCTTACGGACGTCTTCGCCATGCCAGTAACCCGTTCCGATAAAGCCAAGACCACCGGCTTCGGATACAGCGGCTGCCAAAGCACCGGTTCCTGCCCAAGTCATCCCACCTTCAACGATCGGATACTTCATGCCGAGTTTGTCAAAAATCTCGTTTCCAACTTTAACTGTCATAATCTTTGTCTTCCCTTTGCTTTCTTTTATCTAGTATGTACGCGGCGACAAGCGCCGCCTGACAAAAATAAGAAAACTTACTTCTTGTCAGTTTGTTCCTTGATCTTGTTCACCAAGTCAGCAACCGTTGAAACTTCTTCTGTTTCTTCCAACTTAATGTCGAATTCGTCTTCGACTTGGTTCAACACTTCGAACAAGTCCAATGAATCGGCATCGATATCATCCGTCATGTTCGTTGTCATCGTCACTTCTGAGTCTTCCAAATCGAATTGGTCGACCAAGATGTCCTTTACCTTGTCAAAAATCTCTTCTTGTGTCATGAGCACATTCTCCTATAGGTTTCGTATTGCAATACGTTAGATTTTTACGGTGCAGCCTACTACACCGTAATTGAACTGATTTTAATTAAAATTGCCAAATCTGAGCGCCGGCGGCCAATCCGCCGCCAAAGCCGACAAAGGCCAACTTCATGCCTTCTTTGATCTGGCCGGCCTCTTTTAGCTCATCTAAGAGGATGGCTGTTGAAGCGGCTGATGTGTTGCCGTATTCCACCATATTGGTTGGGAACTTAGCCATCGGTTGACCAAAGTTCTTGGCAATGGACTCAATAATGCGGTGGTTGGCCTGGTGCGCCAAGTAAAGATCCACGTCATCTGCTATCAATCCAGCTTTTGCTAAGGCCTTATCCAAGACCTTCGGTACTTCCCGGGTCGCAAAAGAGTATACGCCGCGACCATCTTGGTGGAAGTAGGGATCGAGTGGTGAAATCTCACCTGCAAAAGCGTTTTGGTTGGCAAAACGCCCCGTCAGAATCGCTTCCCCACGATCGCCATAGGCCTGCAATTCTTCAGACAACAAGCCCTTGTCTTCGCTTGTTGCCTCCAAAAGCACGCCACCGGCCCCATCGCCGAAAAGAACGGAAACCGTGCGATCTTTCCAATCCACTAATTTGGATAAAACTTCCGCTCCGATGAACATGCCCTTTTGATAGCGACCGGAAGAAAGAAAAGACGAAGCGACCGACAAGCCATAAACAAAGCCTGAGCAGGCTGCATTGATGTCAAAGGCAAAGGCCTTCTCTGCCCCAATCTTTCCTTGAACAATGGCCGACGTATGCGGTGACAAGGCGTCTGGTGACATCGTGGAAACGATGATGAAGTCCAAATCGGAGGCTTGCCAATTGGCTTCTGCCAAAAGTTTTTCAGCTACTTTTGCGGCCAAATCTGACGTATTTTCCTGCTCAACAACATGCCGGTTATGAATGCCCGTTCGAGGGTAGATCCATTCATCCGACGTGTCCATTAATTCTGCTAAATCATCATTAGTAACCACTCGTTTTGGCACCTGCCGGGCAGTCGCCACAATTTTCATCTTTTCCATCTTACTGATACATGCCTTTATTCTTGTAATAAGTCGCCTAGGTGTTCTCTTAAGTTATGCAGTGCACGTTGAATAACCGGTGCATTTTCATTGGTTGCATCTGAAAAAATCGCTTTCGTCATGCCCATGTGAAAAATTCGATGTACCCGGTAGAGCACGCGACCCTGATGGGTCAAGCCGAGCTTGACCACACGGCGGTCACTTTTCGAACGCCGTCTTTCAACATACCCTTTGTCAACTAAACGATCAATGGCTGTCGTCATGGCACTTGGGGAAAGGTGGACGGCCTTTGCTAAGTACGAAGCCGTCTTTTCTTCATACATTGAAATCGCGTAAATCGTGTGCACTTCACGCACCGTCAAATCGGAAAACGGTCCTTTTTTCAACTGACTTTCTTCAACCCAAGCTACTTCGGCCAACAGATCAATCAGTGTTTGGTTGACTGAATTAAAGTCAACATTTGTTGGCAATGCTTCAGTCTTTTTCATCAGGAGCCACCACGAACATAAGCTCCGCACTCGTTGCGACTTTTCCGTCAACTTTGGCTGTGACGTTCACAGAACCCATATTTTCACGAACCTTTCCAAAGGTAACGTGTAACTTCAATACATCACCCGGAACAACCATTTTCTTGAACTTCGCATTATCGATTCCCGTCATGTAAGCCGTCTTCCCACGGAACTGTGGGGAAGACAAAATCAAAATCGAAGCAGCTTGCGCAAGTGACTCGATAATCAAAACGCCTGGCATCACAGGATTTCCTGGAAAGTGTCCTTGGAAGAACTGTTCATTAATCGTCACATTCTTGACGGCCACGATCGATTCGTCTGGCACCATCTCTTCGACATAATCCATGTAAATAATTGGATAGCGGTTAGGAATCAAATCCATGATTTCAGTTGTTGTTAACACTGGCATTGTCGGTCCTTTCATTTGCCTTTGCAGACAAATTCACTTGAATTTTAGGATAAATGTAGTTTATCAATAAATACTTCGATAGTCAAACTATCCAATGACAGAAGTAGTTATCAAAATTGTCGGTTAAAAAAGAGCATCGGGCTCATTTTTAAGCACAAAAAAAGAACAGCCATAGCTGTTCTTCTCGATTAATATGCTTATACGTGTGCAAAGTGCAACAACGTACGGATCATGTTTGACGTGAAACCGTATTCGTTGTCATACCATGAAACCGTCTTAACCAATTGCTTGTCGCCAACTTCGACGATTTGCGTTTGGGTAGCGTCGAACGTAGCACCGTGCGTGTCGCCGATGACGTCAGATGAAACGATTTCGTCTTCGTTGTAACCGAATGAGTCAGATGAAGCAGCCTTCATGGCAGCGTTCACTTCGTCAGCAGTTACGTTCTTTGACAAAACAGAAGTCAATTCCGTAACGGATCCATCAACAACAGAAACACGTTGTGCGTGTCCGTCAATCTTGCCGTTCAATTCAGGAACAACAAGACCGATTGCCTTAGCGGCACCAGTTGAGTGAGGAATCGTGTTAACAGAAGCCGTACGGTTTGAACGGAACTTCTTTGACTTTGGTCCATCCAAGATCATTTGCGTTGAAGTGAAGGCGTGAATCGTCGTCATCGTCGCAACTTCAACACCGAACTTGTCTTGCAATACGCGAGCCATTGGAGCCAATGACTGTGTCGTACATGAACCAGCAGAAACGATCTTGTCGTCTGCCTTCAAGATGTCTTGGTTAACACCGTAAACAACCGTTGGTACGGAACCAGCTGGTGCAGAAATCAAGACCTTCTTGGCACCGGCGTCCAAGTGGGCTTGTGACTTTTCGGCTGACGTGTAGAAACCAGTGGCTTCCAATACGTATTCAACCCCGTCGTTTTTAACCCAAGGGATGTTCTTGGCATCGCGTTCTGAGTAAACCGTGTAGTGCTTACCGTTAACGATGATACCCGTTTCATCAGCAGAAACTTCAGCATTCAAAGTTCCGTGCGTTGAGTCATACTTCAACAAGTATGCCAACATTGATGGGCTAGTCAAGTCGTTGATAGCGGCCACTTCGATGTCAGAAGCAGTGTCGCCCAATTCCAAGATACGACGGAATGCCAAACGACCAATACGACCGAATCCATTAATACCAATCTTCACAGTCATGTGTGTAGACCTCCAAATAATTTTTTGACTTAAGTCAACATAGATATTATAACACAACGGCGCGTAGCCTGGGCAAGTCACCGGATAAATTTCTCACAAGGTCGCCCATACCATTTGCCCATTTTCTGCTTTTTCAACTGCCTTTGCATGATAGAATAAGAGAAAACATCATTTCTTTTTCTACTATTAAATAATAAGAATAGAAAGGTCTTTTCCCATGTCAAACTGGTCTAGCAAAAAAATCACAACGGTTGCCGCACTGGTCGCCATCAACGTCGCTTTGTCTTATATCATCCGAATTCCGGTCCCCGCCACTTCGGGTTATGTGAATTTACTCGAGGGGGTCATCTTTTTAGCGGCCCTTTTTATGGGCCAAAAAGCTGGCTTTCTCGTCGGGGCCTTTTCCGGCGGATTACTGGATCTCTTGGCCGGCTACCCTCACTGGATCCTTTTTTCCTTTTTGATTCACGGACTAGAAGGCTGGGTGGCCGGAATGGCTAAAGAAAAAGCAAGTTTTCAAACCGTTTTGCTTCTTCTTTTGTCTTCCGTCATCATGGTTCTCGGTTACTTCTTAGCCGCTTCCTTCCTATATAACTGGCAGGCTGCGTTGAGTTCTGTACCTGGCAACATCGCCCAAACGCTCTTTGGGCTCATCGTTGCGCTGCTTTTGAAAAAGGCCATGCCAGACAAGCTTTTCTAAAAGTGGGTTCGGCAGATAAATCGAATTTCCAATTCAATTTCTTAACGTTTTTTACATTCTTAACAATCGGTGCGATAATAGAGTCAAGTAGAAAAAAAGGAGGAGTTTCATGTCTCAAACATACGATTACGACGTTGTCTTTATTGGTGCCGGTCACGGTGCCTTTGATGGTGCGCCGGCACTGACTGCTGCGGGTAAAAAAGTAGCGTTCATCGAAGAAGATCGCGTCGGCGGCACTTGCCCAAACTGGGGGTGCAACGCCAAAATTATTTTAGAGGCACCAACCAAGCTCCTTACTGAAAGCATGCAATCGCAAGGCATCATCCACGGCGCCCACTCGCTTGACTGGAAAAAGGCCATGGAACGCAAGCAAGCCATCATCGATGGCTTTGCGCCCGCCATCCAAAAAGGGATGGAAATGGCCGGCATCCACTTCATCTTCGGCCACGCAAGTTTTAAAGACGCACATACGGTTCAAGTTGCTGACAAAACCTATACGGCCGACAAGTTCGTCATCGCTACTGGCCAGCATAGCCACCGCTTAGATATTCCTGGAAAAGAATTCCTACATGATTCTAAAGACTTCTTGTCCATCCCTGAAGTTCCTGAACGCATGGTCATCATCGGAGCCGGCTTCATCGGGTTGGAAGCAGCCTCGATCATGCAAACAGCTGGTGCAAAGGTCACCGTGATTTTGCGTGACCAACAAGCCTTACCTGCCTTTGACCGGGAATACAGCGATCAGCTGTGCAAAGCTTTGACCAAGCAAGGCGTGCTCTTCTTGAAGAACACGGAAGTGCAAAAGGTCGAGCAAAACGGCTCCTCTTACTCGATCGAAACGACAACTGGCTCACTGCCAGCCAACTACATCTTAGATGCCACCGGCCGAATTCCAAACACCCAGGATCTAAACTTAGATCAGATTGGCGTTGAATACGACCACAAAGGTATTATCGTAAACGACTTCTTACAAACGAAGCAACCAAACATCTACGCCACCGGTGACGTCTTGAAAAAAGACGTCCCTAAGCTAACCCCGACCGCTACTTTCGAATCGCAGTACGTCGTCGCTCACATCTTGGGAGAAGACAAGGAACCCATTAATTATCCAGCGATTGCCCAAACCGTCTTCACAATGCCTCGATTAGCCCAGGCAGGCGTCACAATCAAAGAAGCCAAGGCTAATCCAGATCAGTACGACATGATCGAACAAGACACGTTGGACGACTGGTATCGCTCAGTCGACTTTGAAACACCGGGCCAGCGGACGCTTATTTACAACAAGACTAAGCAACTCGTTGGTGTCATCGAATTGTCCGACAAAGCAGAAGACGTGGTCAACGCCTTGTTGCCAGCCATTGAATTCGGCTATACCAAAGCCCAACTGAAGCGCTTGGTCACGATCTTCCCATCGATCGGCTACTCGGCTTTGGATAACCTAGGATGATCAACCACCTTATCAACAAGAAAAAGGACTTCGTTTTGAAAAGAAGTCCTTTTTTAATGCCATAAATTTAGAAGTAAATCAACCATTCACCAACCAGATAATCACCGGAATTGACACAATCACGTTACTAATAGCGTGCTGGGCCATACTTGCCGTCAATTTTTTCGTTTGTCGGTAGGTCAACGCAAGCAAAAGGCCTGATTTAAAATACAGAACAAAGACAAGTAGATTGTCCCAAGAAATGAAGAGAGTCTGTAAGTGCAGGTAGGCAAAGATCAGAGCAGAGACCAATCCCATGCCCAAAGTCAGCTTCTTCTTTGTGAAGGCGTTCATGACATAGCCTCTGAAGACCAATTCTTCAAAAATCGGTCCCCAGACTATGATAAAGGAAAACATCAAAACAAGTTCAGCAACACTAAGGTCTTGAAGATGTTGCAAAATAGCCGCCTGATTGACGCTGTGACCGTTCAAGCCCAAGTACACGCCTAAAAAGCGCAACAGTCTATAAAGAACAAATTGCAAGAAAAGGTTTCTTACAATAACAAAGTAGTCATGGCCGTTCAATTTCACAAAAAGTTGCTGATTCACCGTGTTTTTTCGAACAAACCAGGCCGACAGAAAAATACCAAAACAGTAAAAGGCACTGACCAGCAACTGCATTGGAACAGTATCGGCACTGGTTGCCGCGTAACCAATCCACTTGGACAGTAAAACCAAGAGGATAAAAAGAGGAATTTTTCTTAGAATTGCCATCAAGGCCACCTTTCAGTTTATCGTCGTAAGGTTTGATCGAATGCTCAACCATTTTTTACAAAAAGCCGGCCAACAAAAAAATTGTAAGGCCGGCATTCAAATCACGTTTTTATTCAATTCCCGATCCAGCTTCGATTGAATCTGGCAAGATCGTCACGGTAACGATGCCGTTCTTTTCGGCTGAGAGAACCATTCCTTCGGACAATTCACCCGCCATCTTCCGGGGTTTCATGTTGGCAACAATGGCCACCGTCTTGCCCACCAACACTTCGGGTTCTGGGTACCACTGACGAATACCAGAGAGAATTTGGCGTGGTTTGTCCGAACCATCATCCAAAGTAAACTTGACCAACTTCTTGGACTTTTCGACCAATTCAGCAGCCGTAATCTTGGCTGCCAAAATTTCGACCTTATCGAAGTCGTCGTATTCGATGGCTGCCTTGTGCGTTTCTTCTGTCATCGTTTCTTGCTCTTTCTTCTTTGCTGCTTCCTTGACGGCGCGGCCCTTGCCCTTGGTGTCTTTGGATACCAAACCAGCGATGAAGGCCACTTCTTTTTCGACATCCAAACGTGGGAAGATTGGCTGTCCCTTCTTGACCACCGTTGCACCCGCTGGCAAATTGGCCATGGCCATGTCCGTCAAGGGCAAGCCAGCTTCTGGCATTTGCAAGCCGAGCTGCTCAAAGATTTGCTTTGGCGCATCAACCATGACCGGTTGGAGCATGGCAGCCACGACACGGAGTGCGGCAGCCAAGTGCGCCATAACGGCTGACAAGGCTTCCTTGGCTTCAGGATCGTCAGCAGCCGTCTTGGCCAAAACCCATGGTTCCGTCTCGTCGATGTATTTGTTAGCACGACGAACGATGCCCCAAACAGATTCGAGGGCGTCGGCCGTGTGCACAGCCAGCATTTGCTCTTCGTAGGAAGCCAGCTTTTCAGCAACTAGTTCTTCAAAGTCTGCATCAAAGGCCGTCTTGTCGGAAACAAATTCCGGAATCACGCCACCTTCGTACTTATTGATCATGGCGACCGTACGGTTCAAGAGGTTTCCCAAATCGTTGGCCAAATCGTAGTTGACGCGTGAGACGAAGTCTTCTGGTGAAAAGACCCCATCGTTACCAAATGGCATGGCACGCAAAAGATAGTAACGAACAGCATCCAAGCTGTAACGGGAAGTCAGGTCTTCTGGATAGATGACGTTTCCCTTGGACTTGGACATCTTACCGTCCTTCATCACCAGCCAACCGTGACCGATGATTTCCTTTGGCAATTCCAGACCTAAGGCGTGGAGCATGATTGGCCAGTAAATGATGTGGAAACGAACGATTTCCTTCCCGACCAACTGGACGTTGGCAGGCCAGAACTTCTTCAGCAAATCTTCGTTGTCTGAGCCATAACCCAAGGCCGTGATATAGTTGGCCAAGGCGTCAATCCAAACGTAGATCACGTGCTTTTCATCACCGGGAACTGGAACCCCCCAGTCAAAGGAAGTCCGCGTCACAGCCAAGTCTTCCAAACCAGGCAAAATGAAGTTCTGCAGCATTTCGTTCATGCGCGATTCTGGCTGAACGAAATCAGGGTGGGACTTGTAGTAGTCGACCAACCAGTCAGCGTACTTGGACATCTTGAAGAAGTAAGTCTCTTCTTGAATCTTTTCCACTTCGTGACCGGATGGGGCCTTGCCACCAATCATCTTGCCGTCTTCATCACGGTAGACTTCGGCCAATTGTGATTCGGTGAAGTACTCTTCATCAGAAACCGAATACCAGCCTTCATATTGGCCCTTGTAAATGTCGCCTTGATCCAAGAGCTTTTGAAAAATTTTCTGAACGGCTTCTTCGTGTTCCTTATCCGTCGTTCGGATGAACTTATCGTAGGAGATGTTCATCAAGGACCACAGGTCTTTGATGTCTTTGGCCATCTTGTCCAAGTATTCTTTTTCGGTCGTACCGGCAGAAGCGGCCTTCTTTTGAATCTTTTCACCGTGTTCGTCGGTTCCGGTTAAGAAGAAGACGTCATCACCAAGCAAGCGGTGGTAGCGAGCCGCCGCATCGGCTAAAACGGTCGTATAGGTGTTCCCCAATTGGAGCTTTCCAGATGGGTAGTAAATGGGTGTTGTAATATAGAAGGTATTGTTTTCTGACATATGAGTCCCTTTCCTGGCTAATGGTGCCTTTACTGCCCTTCATTATAGCAAAATCAGTCCTATCCGAAAAGCATTGTCTTTTTTAGCCAAACGTTCAAAGTCCTAATAAACCGTTTTTATTAGAAAATTCACGAAGCTGATCAGAAAACGTCTCTGAACCAATTTTTACTAACAGACCAATTTTGATTTCTTCTCATTGATTTCAATGAACTTTATTGACAAAGAAATCACACACCGGTACACTAAAAACAGATTAAAAAGGAGAGTAACTATGAACGTATTCGCTTCACACAATGAAAACCTTGTATTGACTCAAACGGTTTGCTGTTGCGCACCGCTTTTTTAGGGTGGCGTTTGTAGGCGAAAAGACCACCCGATTAATGTAGGACGCTTTTTCCTACTTTCGGGTGGTCTTTTCTTTTTGTCAATTAGGAGTAATCAAATGAATAAGAAAATCGCAATTATCCTCGCCGGCTTGGCTGTTATTCTCGCAGGTATCTTTGGTGTCAGCAAGATGACCTCTTCGAACCAAGAGAACATGAACATCAAGAAAGGCACACTCACTGTCGGCTTGGAAGGAACTTACGCACCCTTCTCATACCATGATGACAACGGTCAGCTAACCGGTTTTGAAGTCGAAATCGCCCGCGCTTTGGCCAAGAAAATGGACCTAAAAGTAAATTTTGTCCAATCAAAATGGGATTCGCTGATTGCAGGCTTGAACGCCAAGCGTTATGACGCTGTCATTAATAACATTGGCATTACGGACGAACGTAAAGCAAACTACCGCATGTCAGAAGCCTACCTCTATCCACGGGCTGCTTTGATTAAAAGAACCGGTGACAGTTCATTGAACCAACTCTCGGATATCAAGAACAAGACAATGGCACAATCCGTCACTTCCAACTATGGTAAGAAAGCCAAAGCTGAAGGAGCCAACATCAAGGCCGTGGCCGGTATCATCGAAGCCATGAACTTAGTGACAACCAACCGGGCAGACGGTTCCTTAAACGACCTTGGCGCCTTTGAAAACTGGAAGCAATCCAACCCTGATGCGGATGTCGAAGCCATCGATGTTTCTAAGGCGATGGGTTCTACTCCTGATGGCGTTTTGATGAATAAGGACAACAAAAAACTGCAAGAAAGGCTCAACAAAGCCATGCGTGAATTGCACGAAGACGGGACGTTGACGAAGTTGTCCAAAAAGTACTTCAACCAAGATTTGACCAAGGAATAAGCAAACGCTTTATTATAGGAAGAAAGTATGACTGACTTTTTCAACCTGGCAGTAAAATACCTGCCTGAACTCTTCACCGCCGCGCTCAAATATACGCTACCGTTAACGGCCATTTCGTTTGTCTTCGGTTTGCTCTTTGCCTCGCTAACCGCTTTGATTCGCGTGGCTAAGCTACCCCAAAACGAATGGGCATCGGCGTTTCTGCAAATCATCAAGTGGATCGCTGCAGCCTACGTTTGGTTCTTCCGATCAACCCCGCTGATTGTTCAACTCTTCATTGTTTTTTACGGTCTGCCAAACGCCCACATTGCCCTCTTCCAGTCGGCCTGGGTATCGGCCGTCACCGTCTTTTCATTGAACACCGGTGCTTATGCGTCCGAAACAATCCGGGCGTCCATTTCGTCAGTGCCAGAGGTCCAAAAACAAGCGGCTGAATCACTTGGTATGACCCGTGCCCAGATCTATTGGAACGTCGTGTTGCCACAAGCAGCCCGGATTTCCATCCCGCCACTGTCCAACTCCCTGATCGGTCTTTTGAAGGATACGTCGCTAGCATCCGTTATTACGATTGTCGAAATCTTCTACTTGTCACAGCAGATTGCTGCGGCCAATTATAAGGTCTTGTCGATGTACATTCTGGTGGCCATGGTTTACGCCTTCTTTACGACCATTCTTTCCATTGGACAGCACTACTTAGAGAAGTACACATCGAGGTTCGCACAATGATTGAAGTGAAAGAGCTCAGCAAACACTACCCTGACAAAGTGGCCTTGGACAAGATTAGTTTGGCCTTTCCAGCTGAAAAAACGACAGCCATTGTCGGCCCATCCGGTTCCGGAAAGTCCACTCTGTTGCAAGCCTTGAACCTGTTGGAGCGACCTGACCAAGGTCTTTTATCCATTGACGATTTGACATTGGACTTAGCCAAACCCTTAACCAATAATCAGATTCTAAAAGTTCGCCAAAAGACCGCCATGGTTTTTCAAGAAAAAGCGCTGTTCACCCACTTGACGGTGCTTAAAAACCTAACGGAAGGTCCTATTAAGGTCCAAAAGAAAAGCAAAGAAGAAGCGGAAAAAAAGGCCTTCGAATTGCTCGAGCAATTTGACATGTCGGCGCTTTCCAACCGCTATCCTTACCAGCTTTCTGGTGGGCAACAACAGCGTGTCGCCATTTTGCGTGCCCTAGCCATGCAACCAAAATACTTACTTTTAGATGAGCCAACCTCCGCTTTGGATCCTGAGCTTGAAGCTCAAGTCCTGCGCGTGTTGAAGGATTTAGCTGCAAAGGATGTGTCGATGATTATCGTCACACACAACATGGCCTTTGCTGAACAAGTCGCGGACCAGATTGTCTTTATTGATAATGGTCAAGTCGGCTATGCCGGCCCATCCACGGCTTTTTTCCATTCAGAAAATGCCCGTATTAAGCAATTCCTAGGAGCAATGTCCTTCTAATGGCAAAACAACAACCAAATCAAAAGCGTTTCACTCAAACCGTCACCATCATTATTGCGTTAGTGGCGGTTTTTGCCTTTCAATACGATCAAAAAGGACAAACCAAGCAAGCACCAAAAGAAGAAAAGCAGCAGTCACAAGTTTTCCACTCCACCAAAGACGCGAAAAATGTTCAAACTGCCGCTTCCGATCAAGACCTTTTGACCATATCATGGGATGGCACGCTTGACGGCGACATTGTGCATCTAAACGATAATCGAGCCACCTTTACAGCAGAAGAACTCCGCCAAACTTTTCAAGCGGATGGATCCAAACTTAATCCTGTCAATGGTCTATCCCTTTCGCCTTTAGACACCCTCGGGCGGTCCGGCCAAGCCAACTTCGTTGTTTCTAAAAAAGCCATGGATCAAGTCACAAAGCGTCCAAGCCAGATTCCAAAGTCAGTGCGTCCGTCTGGCTGGAACCAAGGCGATCGTTTTAATGGCACAGCTTGGGTTGGTGGTTACCATCAAAACCCTAAGGTCTCTCTTGGCGGAACGAAACAGGCTCTTTATAACAAGTCGCATATCGTCGGCTACCAATTCTTCGGCATGCCAACCATGGTGACCGAAAACATGACAACGGGCACCCGTGTCGAAAACGCTTATCCGGGACAGCTTGTGCCAGAAGACGACATTCGCTATGCCATCAAACAGAATCCAAACATTACGATTCGCGGCCAGGTGACCCCGATTTATTCTGGCAATGAACTACTGCCACGAGGCGTTCATTACATGGCCAAATCTGTTGAAGACAACGGACAAACGCTAAACTTAAACTATTGGATTTTCAACGTTCAGCCAGGTGTTTCGATCAATTATATGACCGGTGCGGCAACGATTCAATAAAATACTTCTCACGTAAAAAGGCCCGACTTTCTAGTCAGGCCTTTTTTTATTTTCATAAAAAAAAGAGAAGCGATCACTCGCTTCTCTTTTCGGATGCCCTCGGTGGGAGTCGAACCCACACGGTGTTGCCACCACTGGATTTTGAGTCCAGCGCGTCTACCAGTTCCGCCACAAGGGCATTGCTTTTCACAACTATATTAGTTTATCAAGGGCAAGTCCCCCTGTCAACAGTAAAAAGCATTTTTAATGGCTCGCAGCTCATTTTTTAAACGAAGCGGATTTTTTGTGCAGCCATTCTTCATGGGTCTCATTGTTGACCACGTGCTCGACGTGCTTTTCGGCACTGGCTAGCAAGTCAATGATATGTGAGTCTGTTAAACGGTAGTAAACCGTCCGGCCGATTTTTTCGACAGCAACAACTTGCTCTTCGCGAAGTTTTTTCAGTTGATGGGAAACGGCCGATTGCTCCATTTGAAGGACCTGAATTAACTCAGTTACAGAGTACGGTTTTTCCTGGAGCAACATCAAAATGGCCAAGCGCTTCTCAGAGGAAAGCAACTTGAAGATATGACTCAGTTCAGCTTGGATTTCTTTTTTCATAACGCTATTATAGCAAGGAATAGCTGTTAAGCAATATTAAAAGCCAAATAAAAAAAGCAGCTGAACGAATTCAGCTGCTTTTATGAAAGCCCTTAGTTTTGCACGATCAAAGTCGAAATCTTTGAGTTACGAGCAATGTAGGAAGCTTGGGAACCAAGTGATGCCCAGAAGCCTTCGTGTGAGTGAGCACCAACCACAATTAGGTCAGCCTTCACACGTGGTGCAATTTCTTCAACTAAAATTTCACCAGCCTTAACACCATCATCAAAGACCGTGTCAACCGACTTAACACCGGCTTTTTCAGCAAATGCGCGGTACTTTTCCAAGTTTTCTTCGATTTCTTGGCGCTTTTCCTTGATCACATCCAAGTGCAAAGCAGCAACGGCTGACAAGTCACCCATTTCCAAGATTGACGCAATAATCAAGTGCGCATCGTCTTCGCGCGCTTGGTGAATGGCGTTAGCCAAGGCGTTGTATCCTTGTTCGGATTCGTCAACACCAACCAAGATGGTCTTAAAATCCTTTGGTTCAACGTTTAATTGTAATTCAGCCATGATAGCCTCCTCTTTCTTTCTTGATTACCAGAACAAGTGCATCCCGTAAACAAGAACAATGTTGATAATCGTCAATGCGACGAAGCAGACCCAACCAGTCCACTTAACCCAAGCTGAGTTAGCGTAATCGCCCATGATCTTCTTCGATGACGTGAAGTAGATCAATGGTGCCATTGAGAATGGCAAGGCGATTGACAAGAAGACCTGCGTTGATTCAATCAACGCATCCATTTGTGATTCGTTACCACCAAACATGATCGCGATAACCAAAACAGGTGTGATGGCGATACCACGAGTAATCACACGACGAAGCCACATTGGGATTCGGAAGTGCAAGAAACCTTCCATGATAATTTCACCAGTCAACGTACCAGTGATCGTTGAATTCTGACCTGAAGCCAAGAGGGCCAAGGCGAAGAGCGTTGACAAGATTGGAGAGGCGATTGCTCCCGCAATGTTGCGATTGTTCAAGGCATCGTACAATTGGTGGAAACCATCCAATTCAGCGGCGTGTCCGAAGAACAAGGCCGCCCCCACAATCAAAAGCATGGAGTTGATGAAGAAGGCCAGGGTTAGTTGGATGTTAGAATCCCAAGTCATCAACTTGATGGCATCCTTCACTTCTGCAGGATCATCGTGGTTAATCTTACGAGTCTGCGAGATCGATGAGTGCAAGTAAAGGTTGTGCGGCATAACCGTGGCACCGATGATACCAGCAGTCAAGGTGATTGGGTTATCAAGTCCGCCGACTGACTTCATTGACAACGTTTCTGGACGAGGCACGTAGTTCCCAACGATAGCCATCCAGTCAGGACGTGACAAAATCGTCAAATAAACAAAGACAACCAAAATCGTCAAGATCAATGTCATGACGATCGCTTCGATCTTACGGAAACCAAACTTCATCAAGAGAAGCAAGATCACAACGTCAAAGGCAGTCAAGAAGACCGTGACCAACAATGGCCAACCGAAGAGCAAGGACAAGGCAATGGCACCACCGACAACTTCGGCGATATCCGTTGCGATCAAGGCCAACTCGGTCATGATCCACAAGGCGTAACGACCAAACTTGTTCGTTCGGTTACCAGTGGCCTGGGCCAAATCTTCTTGCTTAACGATTCCAAGTTTACCTGCCATGTACTGCAAAAGCATGGCGATCAATGAGGAAATCAAGATAACAGAGAGCAGCAAATAGTGGTAGGCCGCTCCACCCTTGATTGACGTCACCCAGTTACCTGGATCCATGTAACCAACAGCAACCAAGGCTCCTGGTCCTGAGAAGGCGAATAAACGACGCCAGAAAGATCCATTCTTTGGTACTTCAATGGATCCGTTCACTTCTTCCAGTGATTTGTTACCGGTGTGCTCAATCAGTGAGTGATGAGGCTTTTGTTTTACGGAATTGTCCATAATTGTCTCCTTTGGATTTCTCCTCAGGAAGGTCATTGAAAAACGTTTCTAAAAAACTTGCCAAAAGCAAAAAAGGCCGCAAGAATTCCTTGCTGGTATTCAACCATTCTAATCTAGAAGACGATTACTTCGTTCTTATTTTAAAAGCGCTAAATAATTTTCATAAAGGATTTCATTCAACTTGGTTGTTGAAAGCTTATGAAAGCTACTTAACTCAATGACTTTTCCTAAGTCTAGATTTAATATTACACGAGGAGGCGCTCAGGTCAAGAGAAATTTTTGTAACTTTTTATCTACATTCGTATAATAGCGATAAAAAAAGGCATAGGAACAATCTTCCCAGCCTTTCCAAAAAGTTATTGATCGTTCACGTACCGTATAACGATTCTAAATTACATTACAATTCTCTTCAGTTTGTCCGCCTTCGATCTGAATCGTCACGTGCGAAATACCAAAATCCGTCTTCAATTCGTTTTCGATTTCGTTTAGAAGGCGAATGCCGTGTTGGTCATCTAACTGTTCTTCTGTCAATGACAGATGCACCGTCAAAGCGGTTTCCGTTGTTGAAAGGGGCCAAATGTGCAAATCATGCAAGTTTTCAACACCGGGTTTGTTCAGCAAGTAATCGAAGACCGCCACGGCGTCGATCTCATCTGGTACTCCGTTGATCGCCAGGTTAACCGTCTCTTTCATCACCGGCCAAGCTGAAATCAGAATAATCAACCCGATCAATAGAGACACAATCGGATCGATCAATTGCCATCCGGTTACTTTAATCAACCAGCCGGCCAAAATGACGCCAATCGACACCCCTGCATCCGACAACAAATGAATGTAGGCAGTCTTGGCGTTAAGGTCCTGCTTTGGTCCCTGTTCATGACCATGCTCATGTGCATCTGGTACGCCAGAAGCCTTGAAAAGCAAGGCCGTCGATACATTGACCACAATTCCGACAGCCGCCACCACCGTAATCATCAAGCCGTTGGTCTGAATATGTTCAGGATTCATTAAATTATTGAAGCCCTCGATGAAAATCGTCCCGACAGCAAATAATAGCAAAACCGTATTAAAAATCGAAGCCAAGATCGAAACGTTATGGAACCCATAGGTTTTATTCCGGGTGGCCTTAATGCCAAAAACTAAGACCGCTAGCCATGCAATGACAAGGGCCAAAACATCCGATAAATTGTGAAAAGCATCGGCGAATAAAGCCGTCGAATGCGCTATTTTAGAAAAAAGCAATTCAGACAAAACGAAAATCAAGTTCAAGCTAATCCCGATTAAGTAAGGTTTTTGGGAGGGTTGTGCCCTGTGAACATCGTGTTCGTGAACCTGATTTACCTTTTGCTGACCTGTCTTTTTGTCATATTGTGACATCTTCTCTTCCTCCTTTTTGTATCATACCGTTTTTTCAAATAAAAAAAAGCCCTTCGGGCTTAGTTTTTCAATTCGTCAAAAAAGATGGCGGCATCGCCGATGATTTGTTTCACACCCGCCATTTCTGGCAGTGGTGTCAAATTAACTGCTAGTATTGGCACATTTCGCCTGGCCGCATTCAACAAACCAGCAAATGGATAGACCTTAAAGGAAGTCCCGACCAGGCAAACCAAGTCCGCTTTTGAGACCCATTTTAATGCCTCTTCTACCCGAAAGGGCACTTCCCCATAAAAGGTAATCGCCGGTCTGATTTTTTCATGATCGCTTTTCCGGTAGAGCGATTGTTGATAAGCCGAAAGGCTCGCCTTTTTCCCGTCTTTTGGGCAGTATAAATCATAAAGCGAGCCATGGAAACGAATCAGCTGATCCTCTGACAAGCCAGCTTTCACGTCAAGGTCATCAATGTTTTGGGTAATGACTTTGGCCCGATCCTCATGAACAAAAGCTGCCATTTTGTCATGGATCACATTCGGTTTGGCCTCCGGAAAATAGAGATTTTCTTGCATGAAATGGTATTGAATTTCTGGGATTTCGGAAAAGGCCTGGTCCGACAACAAGTACTCGGGTGAGTAGTTCAACCCTTGGTACACACCGTTTTTCGACCGGTAATCTGGAATTCCTGATTTGGTCGATACGCCTGCGCCCGTCAAAAAAACGATCCGCTCGGCCCGATCGAAAGCTGCCTGTATTTCTGCTGTCACCAATGCCATGAAGCCCCTCTTTTCTTGTACTTATCGACGCAAAATGTATGGTAAGGCTAACTTTTCCAAGAGTGCCTTAACTGACAAAGCATAGAGCTCGGTAAAGAACTTTGGTCGGTCAGCAGGATTTTTTGGCGGTGCAATCACGAAGGCGTTTTGCTGATCGTTTTTGCCAAGGCCGACATAGGCCTTTTCTTTGGAAGCAAAATCCGTCATTTCGGAATGGAAAATCTCAAAGGTGTTCTTCACTGGCCCGTTCAACTGACGCTCAGACAAAACGGGCGTCAAAGTTACGTATTGCTTGGCATTAACCGTTGGTAAGTCGACCTGCTGTAACAAGTCATCCAAGCCGGAAAAGACCTGTACAATCGTCTTTCTTATAACCCGAGAATCCTTCAGGTCAGAAGACATGATCAGGTCCGCTAAGCTCTTGGCTGCGGCGTTCGCCTTTGGGTAAAGTTGTTGATAACGCTTTGCGCTCTCCTGTGCACCAGCTTTTTGTCCGGCGTTTTCAGCAACCATCAAGAAAACCTGCGCATCCGTTAATGAGAGCAAACGGAAAAGATGCTGCCCGTCAATGACATCATCTTCAGGCGACAACTCGTCTTCGATTCCTTTTTTGAAAGCCTCGACCGTTTGTGCAGTCAAAAAGCCCTGCTTTGCCAACTCCCGGTAGGTAATGCCATGCATCACCAAGTGATGCAAGCGACTTGCAATCGTCACAAGCTGTTGATCCAAGCCGTCATCTTCAAAGGTCAAGCCAAAGAAAATTTGGGGTACGATCCCGTTCAACGAAAGCAACAGTTGGAGTAGTTCATTTCCGATCACGAAGTCGGATTCGGTCGTGTCGGGCAATTCAATCAAAAGTCGGTCAGCCAAAAAAGATTGCTGAACCCGATCCATTCGCAAGAGTCCAGAATGCGCATCCCCCGTTCGAACCATAACGGTTCCAGGGTAGGTCTGATTCACTTGTTCCAATAATTGTTCTAGTTTAGGCGTCATGTTGTCGTTCTTCTCCTAAAATTCGTGTGGCCGTTTTTTCGTCGATCGTTTTTTCTTTTGCTAAGCGGTCAGCGACACGGTTGACTTCGCTGCCGCTTGCCCCAACTTGAATGGCGAGCGCCCGTGCCTGCATGCGCATGTGTCCCTCTTGAATACCTTTACCAGATACCGCCTTTAACGCGGCCAAGTTATTGGCTAAGCCAACTGAAAGCATAATGGCCTTTAGTTCGGCAACCGTGGGATTGCCCATGAGTTCCAAGTTCTTTTGTGCCATCGGCAAAGCACCAATCGCCCCGCCAAGAATTCCGATATTCAACGGCAGGGTTAGCCGCCCCTGCAAAAATTTTTGGTCAGCACTTAGCTGCCAACTCGACAGGGACTGATAGTGACCCGATTGTGAGGCAAAGGCATGTCCAGCCGCTTCCACCGCTCGGTAATCATTACCAGTTGCCAACAAAACCGCGGATAGACCGTTAAAAATGCCTTTGTTCTCAGTGACCGCACGATCCGAATCGACTTTACCAAATTCAGACAAAGAAACGATTCGCTCAGCCGCTTTTATCCCACCGACAATCTCGACTGGCAGTTGGGCAGAAACACTGACTTCGGCACCGTGGCCGGCATTGGTCAAAATGGCGCCAACCAGCTTTTCTGAAAAAGGTGCCATCACGTCTTTTACCGCCTCTAGAATCGTATTGACGGCATTAGCCCCCATGGCCTTTCCAGACTGTACCGAAAGTTCAAGAACACTGTGGCGCTGGTCAATTATTCGAAAATCAACCTTCTTCAGTCCATCGCCACGCGCGACAAGCGAGGGCTTGGCAAGCGCCGCGGTTTCGAAAATGGCTGCTTCGTTGGCTTCAATATATTCGCCCAAGGCATCCAGATCCGCATCCAAAAAAAGCAACTGTCCGCCAACAAGGGCTTGACTTTGCCCTTCTTCTTGAAAGCCACCCCCAAGTGCAACCATTCTGGCTCCGTTGGCAGCCGCGGCCACGACGGATGGTTCCTCAACAACCATGGGCACTCGGTAGTGCTTTTCATTAACAGTTAGGTCAGGCAACACACCTTCCGGTAACTTAAAATCCGCCACGTAGTTTTCGATCAAATCAGGCATTTCAGATGACTGTCGAGCCAAAAAAAAGCGTTGTAGCGACTCGTCGGTGGTCATCTTTTCCAGTCGTTTTTCTGGCGATAATTGATAAAACTTTTCGCTCATATTTAATGAAATTCCTTTTGAATCAACTCAAAAATGAGCCCTTCACGAACACCAGACTCAGAGAAAATAACCTTTGGTGAATGGAGTTGTCGAACCAAATTCAAGACGGGCAACAAACCGGAAATAATAATATCTGCTCGGCTTTTTTCCAGACCAGCGAAATGTTCACGTTCCTGACGGTCCATTTGTGCAATTTCAAAAAAGACCTCTTCGACATGCTCAGCCGTCAAAAAGAGACCGTGCAGGCTCTTTTGGCCTTGTTGTGTCCAGCCCTTTTTTTCCGCCATTTTTGCAAGGGAACGGTTAGCGCCCCCCAACAAAATGATCGGCTGCCCTTGATTGCTTTTGATAAAAGGCAATTGGGCGTAAGAAGTCGCCACTTCCCGGCAAGCCGCCAAAATATCTGCTTGCTTGACCTTGTCGGCCAGGTGGTATTTTTCCGATAAATTCACCGCACCAAAGGGAAGCGACACCTCCGCTTCAGCCTTTCGATCACGATAAGGAACCAATTCAACCGAGGCGCCCCCGGTATCCAAAATAACGGCAGAACGTTCTTCTGGAAGCGAGGTCAAAACACCGAGATAGTCATAGTGTGCTTCCTCTTCTCCGGTTAAAACCCGCAGATCAAAACCAAAGCGCGCTTTGACGCGTTGCAAAAAGTCTGCTTGATTCTTAGCCGTCCGTACTGCCGCTGTGGTAATGGCATAAACCTGATCCACCGAGTAGGTCCGAATCACCTGTTGATACTTTTCTAAGACTGAAAAGGTCTTTTGAATTTGCTCTTCTTTTAACAGTAAGGCAGTCCCCATTCCTTTGGACAAACGGGTATCTTCTTTCACTCGATAAAGTTCCCGGTATGAGCCGTTCTCTTTTAATTTTTCAACGACCAGGCGAGCTGAATTACTGCCCAGGTCAATAATGGCAATCGTTTTTTCACGCATCAGAGGCCTCATTTAGGGATTATTCTCCAGTATAACACGGATTTAAGGCAAAGAAAAAAAGCACGAGAACAAGTCTCGTGCTTCACTTTCTTAATCATCTAGTGCTTCACCGATTTGCGCCATAACATACTTGGCAATGGTTCGACCAGACGTTGGTACCTCACCACCGAACTGCGAACCAGTCTCTTTTTCCTTGAGGTCAAGTTGCGAACGAAGCTTGTTGGTAATTCGTTGCTTTTCTTCCACCTTAACCGCTTGGTAGGAACCGTTGTAATCAACGCCCGTTCCTTGTAAGTGATCGGAGTCTTGATGCTTGGCAGCTGAACGATACTTCTGTGCTACCTTGACGATATCATTAAAGGACAAATCCGTCTGTGCATACTTGGAAAGCGAACGGATAAAGGAAGCGTTCAGCAGCGTCTCGGCATTCACCGCTTTTTTAATCATCGCTTGCATGACCAAACGTTGCCGTTGCTGACGACCATAGTCTCCTTGTGGATCGTCATATCGCATTCTTGAGAAGGCCAAGGCAGCATCACCGGTCAACTTTGTCTTAGAAGAAGACCAGGTAGCCCCATTGTCATCCGAGTATTCCCACTTCGTTGAGCCCTTGTGGAAACGATACAGATCAGAACCATAAGCATGCGCCGTTTCTTGACTGTACTGGAAGTCCATTGGCGATTCAACAGAGACACCACCAACCTTATCAACCAAGGTTGAAAGCCCCTTCATGTTAACCATGGCATAAGAATCAACCGGCACGTTCAAGTAGTTTTGAACGGCTTGCATCGTTGCGCCAACGCCTCCAAAGGCATAGGCTGCGTTTAGCTTTTGTGGGAAAGAATCTTCATGATCGGGAATGGCCGTCATGATATCACGAGGAATCGACACCATCGTGACCTTGTTCGTCTTCGGATTAACCGTTACCAACATCATCGAATCAGTCAAAGCCGTCCGATCACGGTCTAATTCACCGACATCGGCCCCCATAACCAAAATGGAGAAAGGCTTACCCGTTGCAATCAAGTTCGACACGTTCCGCGTCTTATTGATCTTAGCGGACTTTTGAATATCATCGATTGAGCCTTTGTATTGCGCATAGAGATAAGTTCCCCAGCCAGCGACTGCTAGAATAATAACGACAAGAATCGACATGATCCATTTTCGGAGGCGACTCTTTTTCTTTCTCTTTTCTCGAACGCCATCGTACCGCGCTTTCCGCGAGTACTGATTTGGATTCTGTTGCATAAAACTAGTGCTCTTCTTTCTAAAGAATTTTGGTATAGCTCTTAACTTTTCTTATTCTATCACAGCACATGTTAAACAGAAGTTAAAGTCCTGTAAAAATGGGCTTTCTTAGAAAAAGCTTTACTTTTGAAATAAAAAAACGACTAGGAAAACCTAGCCGTTTAGGAAAGTTTTATTCATTAACCTGCGATACCGACGATCGTGTCACCAACCATGGCGAAACCAACGCGAGTAAATGAAGCGTTCATCAACCAGTTGTGGTGAGCAGGAGCGGCAACCATACCAGTTTCGTTGTACCATGCATCAACGACAGCTGATGGTGCCCAACCGATGGCAACAACTTCAGGACCAGCAACTTGTTGGAAGTGTCCTGATGGAAGGCCGCCGTTAGCAACCGCGTTTTGGGCACGTGAATAAGCAGTTGAAGCCAATGAGGCATCGTATGATACAGGTGCCAAACCGGCAGCTGCACGCTTAGCGTTCATTGCGTTCACAACCGTTTGCATTGAGCCTGCACCGGCCGCATATGATGAGTAATCAACAGATGAAGTCGTTGCGGCTTCAGCTTGCGTGTTGACATTTGTCACCGCTGCTTGGTTCGTATCGTCATCAGAAGAAGTTGCTTGAACACCTTCATCCGTTGAAGCCGTTGCCGTAGCAGAAGCATCAACGTTCGCAACACCATCCGTTGAGATCGTGCTTCCTGCGATGATCA
Source organism: Fructobacillus papyriferae (assembly GCF_018437225.1). Classification (GTDB taxonomy): domain Bacteria; phylum Bacillota; class Bacilli; order Lactobacillales; family Lactobacillaceae; genus Fructobacillus; species Fructobacillus papyriferae. Next base: position 108,077 of record NZ_JAAMFI010000002.1, on the reverse strand, counting down.
AATCAGCGTTGGCGATGTTGTTCTTCGCAACCAATTCTTCAACCGTTGTGTTGTTATCTTCCGCGATTTGTGACAATGTGTCACCATCTTGGATAGTCAATTCGTTAGCAGATGCTTGAGCGCCAGCAGCCGCGAAAGCAGTTGCGGAGGCCAAAGCAGCTAAGATCGTCTTAGTTACATTATTCTTCATGAGAGAGTCTCCATTATATTAATGTCTAGGGATATTTCGCACAAGACACCATGCCAAGTGCTAATCTATAGTACCATTTTAGGCTTCCCGCATTTCTGTGAGATAACCCTCAGGTTACATTCATATTACAATAAAACAGGAATTCGCGCAACTTAAAATGAAAGCAAGAGCGACCCGTAGGTAAAGCCAGCCCCAAAGCCAGTCAGCAGCACCTTCTTTTTCGTCAGGTCGACCGCCGAGTTCAGCTGGTCAAAGGCCATGGCAATTCCAGCAGAAGAGGCATTACCGTACTCTTCGACATTTGTGACAAACTTATCCATTGGTTGTCTTAACGTGTCCGCTACGTTTTCAATCATGCGCAAATTGGCTTGATGCAACAAGAAATAGTCAACGTCGTCCAAAGTCAGCTTCTGCTTTGCCAAAAAATCTTTGATGTGAGCAGGAATTTTGGTTGTCACTTCGTTGAAGACGGACCGTCCCTCTTGGGCAAAAGCATCGATCTTGGGGTAGTTATCCGCAGAAAGGCTTGTCAAGGGGGCAATGCGACCGGAGTGAACCACTTTTTCATCCCCGATTGTGTGCATCTCCTCACCGACCAATTGCCCCTCTTCGCCTAAGCCAAGTAAAACCGCCCCGGCCCCATCACCGAAGAAGACCGTAGACGTCCGATCAGAAAAGTCCATCATCTTGGAATTCACTTCTGCAGAGATCACCAAGCCATACTTATAGCTGCCCGTTTTCATAAATTTGTCAGCCGTTGACAAACCAAAAACAAAGCCTGCACAAGCGGTTGATAAGTCAAATCCCCAGGCGTTTTTGGCCCCCAAATTACGCTGCACCAAAGCGGCCGTCGACGGGGCCAAACCATCTGGCGTAAAGGTCGTCACGATGATGAAGCCGACTTCCTCAGCTACCACACCGGCTCGTTTTAGGGCAATTTCAGCGGCCTTTGTCGCTAAATCCGAGGTATTTTCTCCTCGCAAAGAAACCCGCCGACTTTTAATTCCAGTGTGGGCCACAATCCACTCATCCGAAGTGTCAACCACTTCCGCTAACTCATCGTTAGTTACGATATCTTTTGGCACATAATGGCCAGAGGCCAGTATCTTACTTCCAGTCATAATCATTCCTATACTTGATTGAAGCTTTCGGCCGATGCCTCGAGCTTCAATTTACTGTACTCAACCTATACTAAACTAACATAAAAACCCCACCTGACGGTGAGGAATTTAACCTTTGTTCATTATATGAACTCTTTAAGCCTTCTTCAAGTCGGATAGGCGCTTCTTTGTCGCTTCCGCCTTTTCTTGCCAATCCGAAAGCTTTTCCTTTTCCTTGGCCACAACGGCTGCAGGAGCTGAAGAAACAAACTTTTCGTTTGCAAGCTTGCCCTGACCTCGCTTGACTTCCTTGTCAAACTTGGCGAGTTCCCCTTCCAAACGCTCGATTTCGGCATCGATATCAATCAAGCCCGCAAGGGGTACGTAAACCTCCGCACCCGTGATAACTTGTGACATGGCCAAATCAGGCACGTCCACATCTTTTGCAATCGTCAAAGACTTTGGCTTAACGAAACGATTGATGTAATCCGCGTTATCGTTAAAGATTGCAACCAAATCAGCGTCCTTAACCTTAATCATGACGTCGATTTCCTTAGACATTGGCGCCTTAGCTTCGGCACGAATCGTCCGAACCGCCACGATCAAGTCCTGCAAAGACTTGAAGGAAGCGGCTGCTTCAGCGTTTTCCAGTTCCTTTTGATAAACCGGGTAAGCCTGAATACCCAAGTGCGCATCCTTGCCAGCTTGTTCTGGCATTTCTTGCCAAATGGCTTCGGCCATGAACGGCATGATTGGTTGGAGCAAACGCAAAGTCTGGTCCAAGACGTAAGCCAGCGTTTCTTGCACGGCCGTCTTGTCGCCATCCCCATTCAAGGATTCCTTGGTCATTTCGATGTACCAGTCGGCAAAGTCCGACCAGATGAAGTTGTACAAGTCACGTCCAGCTTCACCGAATTCGAACTTATCAAACATCGCTGTCACATCCTTGACCGTCTTGTTCAAACGATCCAGGATCCACTTGTCAGCCAGTGACAACTTGGAAGCTTCCGGTACACGGGCCACCGTGTCTTCTTCCAAATTCATGATGACGTAACGGGAAGCGTTCCAAATCTTGTTGATAAAGTTCCAGGCCGCGTCCATCTTTTCATAAGTAAAGCGAACGTCTTGACCAGGCGTTGAGCCGGTTGCCAAGAACCAACGCAACGCATCGGCCCCGTACTTTTCGATGACGTCCATTGGGTCGACACCGTTTCCGAGTGACTTGGACATCTTGCGTCCTTCCCCGTCACGGATCAACCCGTGAATCAAAACGTTTTTAAATGGCCGTTCGCCAGTAAATTCCTTACCCTGGAACATCATGCGGGCAACCCAGAAGAAGATGATGTCATAACCCGTTACCAAGGTGTTGGTTGGGTAGTACTTCTTGAAGTCTGCGGCGTCTTCGTTTGGCCAACCCATAGTTGAAAATGGCCAGAGGGCTGATGAGAACCAAGTGTCCAAAACGTCTTCGTCACGAACCCAGTCTTCACCAGGCGCTTCTTCACCAACGAAGATTTCTTCTTGAGCCGTTCCCTTGTTCTTGTACCAAGCAGGGATTTGGTGACCCCACCAGAGTTGACGAGAGATGACCCAATCGCGGATGTTGTCCATCCAACGGGTAAAGGTATCTTCGAAACGACCAGGAACGAAGTTGACTTTCTCATCTTCGTTTTGCTGCATGGCCAAGATTTGCTTCGCCAATGGCGCCATTTTGACAAACCACTGGGTCGACAATCGGGATTCGATGGCTACACCAGTCCGTTCGGAGTGACCAACCGAGTGCGTGTATGGTTCAATGCGGAGCATGTCGCCCGCTGCTTCCATATCAGCAACCATGGCCTTACGGGCTTCGAAACGGTCTAAGCCTTCGTACTTGCCCGCGTTTTCGTTCATGTGGGCGTCTTCGGTCATCGTGTTAATGCGTTCCAAATCATGGCGGTTACCAACTTGGAAATCGTTTGGATCGTGAGCTGGCGTAATCTTCACCATTCCCGTTCCAAAGTCCTTTTCGACGTATTCGTCTGCGATAATTGGAATTTCACGACCAACCAACGGCACCTTGACCGTCTTACCAACGATGTCCTTGTAGCGTTCATCCGAAGGATTGACCGCAACGGCCACGTCACCAAAAATCGTTTCGGGACGGGTTGTGGCGATTTCGATGTAGTCCTTACCATCCAAAGTCGTACCGTCTGTGAATGGGTACTTGACGTGGTAGAAGGCCCCTTCATCGTCTTGGTAGATCACTTCGATATCGGACAAAGCCGTACGAGCCTGTGGATCCCAGTTGATGATGTATTCACCACGGTAAATCAAGCCCTTGTTGTAGAGGTCGATGAAGACTTTGTTCACCGCTTCGTTCAAGCCCTTGTCCAAAGTAAAGCGTTCGCGGCCATAATCCAGTGAGAGGCCCATCTTTCCCCACTGGGTCTTAATGGTCGAAGCGTATTCATTCTTCCAGTCCCAGACTTGTTCCACGAACTTTTCACGACCCAAGTCGTAGCGAGAAATTCCTTCACCACGAAGGCGTTGTTCGACTTTGGCTTGCGTGGCAATTCCGGCGTGATCCATTCCAGGTAACCAGAGTGTATCAAAGCCTTGCATCCGCTTTTGACGGATAATCATGTCTTGCAAGGTCGTATCCCAAGCGTGACCCAAGTGGAGCTTTCCCGTCACGTTTGGTGGTGGAATCACGACTGAGTAGGGTTCTGGTTCATTGCCCTGGATGGCCTTGTTGGCTTCCGGTGCAAAAAGTTGGTTATCCAACCAGTCTTGGTAACGACCGGCCTCGACCGCTGTTGGGTCGTATTTAGTTGACATGTTCACTTCACGCATGCGCTTCTCCTTATTCTTCGCGGCGGTTTTTAAATCAAAAAACGCCCTAATCTCTCGATTAGGACGCCTAACACGTGGTACCACCTAAATTGCGCTTGGCTAGCCAAGCACCACTTCATTATGAACAGTTTTTAACGGCTAGCAACCTTCGGCATTAACTCTCCCGTTTTCCACCAGCCAACGGGTCTCTATCAGTAGCGCTTGCCTACTCCTCTAGTTCACTTCAGTTTACAAAGCTTTTTAAGGATAGTCAAGCTTTTGTTAAGGAGGAGTCGCTCCCGTTTTAATCATCCCAGCAAAAAAGCCAGCTGTATCACAGCTGGCTTTTAAATCGTTATTCTTCAGGATCTTCCGTTGCTTGCTGCGCTTCTTTTTCTTCAGCTTCCTGCTGTTCCTTTAGCGCTTTTTCGCGTTCGGTTCCTTCTTTTACTTGACGCTTGTATTCGTCTTTATACAAATCAACCGTCTTCTTCGATACCCCGATCTGATCCGTGTTAATCTTCAGAACAGGCAACTCATCTGGATTATCTTGGTTTTCATCATAGATACCGTAGGCGTTTCCGGAAATCGTCTCACCAGGCTTCAACGTCCAGCAGAGGTACTTGTAATTAGCCCCGACACCAAGGGTGACACCGCCCTTTTTCTTCAAGCGGTCGGAGATCAAGTTGCTATCCTTCAGATTGCCCTTGTCGTTAGCATACATGCTGACAGAAGACGTCCAGTACTTAGCCGAAATGCTGTCCGTTGCCATCCCCGTCAAATTCCAGTTTTCTGAATTGGCAAAGCCTACATCAAAGGCCCCATGAGGAGCTGCGGCCACCACGTAGAGTTTTGAATCGGTTGTGTTCTTCATTTCCAGTTGAAGTTTCACAACACTGCGTGTATTAAAGGCCTTGTAGTCCGTCTTTTTTAAGGACTTCACATGAATTTTTAGCCCATTGACCGTTTTCGTGTCGCCACTTTTCATGTTTAGCATTGGCTCAACAGTCTTACGTAGCTTCACGGATTTTGATCGTGCAGCTGCCCGCTCTTTACTGCGAGCTTGCGCCTGCTGCAGCAAGACCACCGTCACAGTAAGTGCTGTCAAAAGAATCACAACGGCCGACCAAATGATTTGTTTACGTTTCATACCAATAACCCTATTCAATAGTTCCAATAGATTTTAGTATACTCTTGACGGGGTTTTTGTATACAAAAAAACAGCCATTTTAGACTGTTCTTAAACATTTTAACCGGAATTAAGTTTTTAATCAGTTTTGCTTGTTGTCTTGCTGATTATTGTTTCCGTTATTCGTTTGGTTATTGTTGTTTGTGTTGTTTTGGTTCGCCTTGGCAGCGGCATCTTCAGAAGCCTTTTTAGCAGCATCTTCAGAAGATTTCTTCGCTGCATCTGACGCAGCAGCTGAGGATGCGGCCCGGCGTGATGAATCGGCTGCAGCTTGTGCATCCGAAGCGGCCTTGGCATTTTCTTCTGACTTGGCCTTTGCCTCGGAGCTAGCCTTGGCAGCAGCATCTTCCTCTTCCGTGTCTTCGTCTTCAGTATCATCGTCGCTAGATGATTCGCTGACCTTTGACGTGTGCTTCTTAGCGGAATAAGAGATGTCTGGCGTTGGGGAATCATCTTCTGACTTGGATGATGAAGCGCCAACTGCGTAGAGGGCAATTCCCCCAACAACCAACACGATCAACAACCAAAACCACCACTTCTTATAAAAAGTCAATCCGCGCTTATCGGTTTGACGACGTTTTGAACGTGATAACATATTTCAAAATCCCTTCCATAACAAAAAACAATGATTTAGCGACCGATTCGATTTAAGAGGTCGCGAATCTCTTTACGATAATAAATGATAAAGGCAGCAAAGACAACCGGCCAAGCACTTTTCGTCATAATCGCCATTAAGAGCTCGCCCAGATAGTTAAAGACCGCGTTAAAAAGCGATCCGAACAACAAGCGAATCAAGACCAAAAAGACGATCACTGCAACCACAACCACCACGGGGTTGGACCATTCCGTGCGCCCTTTTACCTTCCCGTATGCGGTCTTTGCAGAATCAACGGCGGAAAGCGCCCCTTTTTGGACATCTTCTTTGGCTTGCGTCAATCGATCCGGCGCGTCTTTTTCTTCGACCGGTTGTGCTGCCTGGTTCTTCTTTTCTGTGTCGTTCGTTTCCTCTGCCATCTGCAAAATCCTTTCAAAACAAACTTGAGTTCACTTCCTATTCTAGCAGGATTCAGATAAAAGAGCCAATGGCAATCAAAAAACCAATGCAGGGGAACATTGGCTTTTTAAAACGCAAAAAACGGCCCGGAGGCCGCCTTTTAATTCAGTTGTTACCAGACGAAAAGGCCAACCATGGCCGCTGAGAAAAGCGAAACCAAAATACCTGACAAGAGCAGGTAGCTAACGTTTTTAGCAATGACCTTGCTCTTTTCATCTGAGACCATTCCCTTAAAACAACCAACGATCATACCGACCGTCGAGAAGTTGGCAAAGGAAGTCAAAAAGACTGTCAAAACCGCCGCATAGTGGTCTGGGAAATGACTCATCTTATTGGTTACCGTTCCCATGACAACGAATTCGTTGGTGACCAACTTCGTTCCCATGAGTTGGGCTAGATCAAAGGCGTGAGATCCAACACCAAGCAACCAAGCAAATGGATACATGATAATACCCAAAATATGTTCAAGAGACAGCCATGGGTTGACAAAGCTCAAGAGCTTATCAACCATTGCCGCCAAGGCGACGAAGGCGATCACGTTGGCCGCAATAATCAAAATCAGCCTTCCAGCGCCAAGGATCGAATCACCCAAGAAAGAGAAGAATGGTTCACGTTCTTCTTTTTGCGCTTCCTTTGCTTCTGATTCGGCCAACTTTTCGGAACCAGAATCAATATCTTCAGCAGCAGCTGGTGCCGCCCCAATGGTTGCAATCGTGTCCTCTTCAGGCGTCACATCAACCGGGTTCAAGATCGCCGTGACGATCAATGCGTTAATCACGTTGATCGGAACCGCCGTTAAAATGTAACGACCAGGCATCATGAGCGTGTAGGAACCAATAACCGAAGCCGTCACACAAGACATGGACATCATGGCCAGCGTTAACATACGATCCGCTTTCATCTTCTTCAATTGCAAAGCAGAGACGGCCAAGGCTTCCGTATTCCCCAAAAACATCATTTCAATAGAGAAGAAAGATTCAAACTTAGGTTGTCCGAAAAGCTTGGACAAGCCCTTCCCCAACCACTTGATAATGAATGGCAAAATACCAAAATACGTCAAGATGTCAAAGAGTGGCACGACCAACAAAATAGGCAGCAAAACAGAAATAAAGAAGTTTCCCGGTAGGCTCATTCCCGTTGGCTTCAAAGCAAAATCGATTCCTTCGCGTGCAACGGAAACCAATTCGGTAAAGCCACCAGCCGCCGCGTCCACCATCTCACGACCAACCGAAAAGGCGGTGAAGAACCAAGCCAAGGCCAAGTTCACCACGACCATCGTTAGAATCGAGCGCCAGCGAATTTTGGACCGATTCTTCGAAAATAGGACTGCTAAACCAATAAAGATTAGCAGTCCTATCGCGTTAACCAATAAGTACATGTCGATACCCCCTGTGTAATTCCGACAACAATACATAAACACTTTAATTATACCTGGTGAAAGTAAAATGCACAGCCAAATTTTATTTTTCTGACGTTTTTTAGCCGAACATTTCATGAAAATCAGTCAAATTGTTCGGAATTCAGCCCTTCCTTTTTTCTGCTTTCCTTATCGTTACTAGCTATTCTTTTCAAAAGAAACGCCTGTCAACTATGCTATAATCGACACGTTTATCAATCCTGATAAGCTTCTAATCCGGTGCGTTGCTTCCGATAACGGCACCTAAAAAACAATAGGAGAAAAACATGAACCAAAAAGAAACCACACTGGCCCTGACCTTCCATCCAAAAGCGATCGCTTCGGACCTTCTCACACTAAAGAAAGCGACCAAAGGCTTGCTATTGATCATGGTTGGCGCCCAGCTTCTCACCTTCGCTCTTTCCGCCGATCGTTCGAATCTCGCTTGGCTCAGCCTTTTTACTGGTTTAGCCGCGGTCACCAACCTTGCCTTAGTCGATCAAGGAAAACAATCCAATTTCTTTTGGGGACTACTTGCTACATCCGCTTGGCTACTGGTCGCCTTCCATTCGAGAACCTTTGGTGATGTCTTTGCCCAGGGCTTTGCCTTCATCATGCAATTTTACGGCATCCATCTCTGGGGAAAGGCCCGCGATGCTTCAAAAGGCGAATTAAAAGTCAAAAAAATGACTAAAGGGCTTGTCTTGACCACCTTGGTCCTCACCGTTTTGACTTATCTGACCGTCTTGATGGTCTCCAAACACCTTCACGGCTTACAAGTTTATTTGGATTCGGCCGTTCTTCCGTTAAACATCGTCGGACAGATTCTTATGACCTACGGCTATCGCTTTCAGTGGTTCTTTTGGATTTTAGTCGACATCGTGCAAGTGATGGTTTGGTCGAAAAATCTCTTTGTCCTCGACGGTTCCTATGCCGTTTCCATGCTCGTCTTGCAACTCGTGATGCTTTCAAACGCCCTCTACGGCACGTGGTATTGGTATCAAAAAACAACTTAATTCATTAAAAAAATCCTGTTCTCAAATCATGAGCGCAGGATTTTTCCTTTTTAGGCTAAAAGACGATCCAGGTGCTTGGCCAAAAGTGATAGCAAATAATTCACGATAAAATAACAAAAAGTCATAAAAATCAAAACTGGCACAATAAAGTGGCTGTTTTGTGCGTAGACCACTTGGCCCCGGAAGGTTAAATCGGCCAACACAACGCCAGAAGCAAGGGACGTGTCCTTCACCAGTGAAATCAATTGTGAAATCAAAGGTGGAATCATTTTCTTGTAGGCCTGGGGTAAGATGATGTGTGTCATCGTCTGCCGGTTAGACAACCCGGTCGATCGCGCCCCTTCAAACTGCCCTTTATCAATGGCATCGAGCCCACCGCGAATGATTTCAGACAACATGGCTGCTTCAAAAAAGGACATCGCAACCACCGTTGACCAAAAAACCGGCAGACGAATACCAATTTGAGGCAGGGCAAAGTAAGAAAAGAAAATAATCAAGAGCAGTGGTAAGTTCCGAACGATATTATTCAACGTCCCAACTAAAGAAGAAAAGTAAGGAATTTTTTCAAACATCACAATTCCAACCACCGAGCCAAGAATAAGCGAAATGATGATCGAAAGCAGGGAAACCGCGACCGTTATCCCTAATCCCTGCAACAGGTAACTCAGGTTATCTTGGGTTAACGCATTGATAAAGTCCGTCATTTTTCTTTCTCCTATCGACTTTCTTGTAAGTGTTCTTCTAAGTATTGCATGACATAGCTTAACGGCAAGGTCAACACAAGATAGAAAAGGCCCACCACAAGGTAAGACGTGAACGTATCAAAGGAACTAGCGGCCACCAGATTCCCCTGATACATCAAATCCAAACCGCCGACAAAGGCAAGGATCGACGAATTCTTAACCAAATTAATCAATTGGTTTCCCAAAGATGGGAGGGCGACTTTGAATGCCTGGGGCAACACGACCCGGCTCATGGCCTGACCATAGGATAGTCCATTGGCCAAAGCCCCTTCCATTTGCCCATGATCAATGGCCAAAATACCTGCACGAACCGATTCGGCAATAAAGGCTGAGGTATAAAGGGATAGCGCCACCGTCCCCGAAACAAAGCCCGTCATCTTGATTACCTTTGCGACGGCCAAATAAAAGAACAGTGTAATGATCAGCAAAGGAACGTTTCTTAAAAACTGAACATAGGCATTGCCAAGCATGGCCAAAAAACGTTTTTTTGACAGCTGTAAAAGGGCAAAAAACGTCCCGAGAATCAGGGAAGCCACGAGCGCAATGAGAGAAGCCAAAATGGTATAACCGAATCCGGAGAAAAAGAGGGCGCTGTAATGATTAAAAAGTGTCATGATTGCACCTCCAGTTGACTAAGATCAAGGCCCGGTACTTGGCTAAACCATTTCTTAATCAAGGTGTTGTAGGTACCGTCTTTTTCCAGAGATTCCAATGCCTGGTTGGCCTGCTTGACCATCCCCGGTTGGTTGTGGTCAAAGGCAATACCATATGGGGCATAACCCATGATGCCACCAACGACTTGGTAATCAGGGTTCTCAGCAACCAAACCATACAAAATGGCGTTATCGGTCACAATGGCTTGTCCTTGACCAGCTTTTAAAGCTTGCATCGCCGAAGCATAATCCTGCAGTGCCAAAACTTTAGCTTTGGGCGCTTCCTTTTTCACGGTATCCGCAGCCGTCGTTCCCAAAGCGATCAGGATAGTCTTAGACGGATCGTTCAGATCTTTAATCGACTGAACACCTGAATCCTTTCGAACCAATAGGGCATTTCCTGCAGGGAAATAAGGATTCGAGAAGTCCACAACTTTTGCCCGCTCCTTGGTAATGGTCATGACAGCCATGACGCCGTCAATGTTGGTGTTTTTTAGCAATTGTACCTTCGATGAAGCGTTCACTGGTGTAAAAGAAGGCGTCAGCTCCAGCCCCAGTTGTTTTCCAATTTGCTTGGTCAAGGCCTTCGCCAAATCAACATCAAAGCCTTCTGATTGGCCAGACTTGGTGTTTACTAAACCAAACAGCTTGGTATCTGTTTTTACTCCCCAATGAATCATCTTGGTTTTTTTAACGCGTTCCAGCGTGTCTTGATGACGTTTATTTTCATGCGCACGGTTGGCGGCCCAAAAACCCAAGAGAAGCAGGAACAATACCAAAAGGAGGGCGGCCACCATGCCAAAAAGACGTTTCTTATTCTTTTCCATCTTGCCTCCTCTCCTAGTGGTTAGCCACTTGGCTCAAAAATTTCTTAGCCCGTTCATTGCTTGGTTCTTGAAAGAACTGTTCCGTTGACGAATCTTCTAAAATCTGTCCGTCGGCCATAAAAATGACACGGTCCGCAACCGCTTTAGCAAAGCCCATTTCATGGGTCACGACCAACATGGTCATGTCGGAGTCTTCGGCAATTTCTTTCATGACCCGTAACACATCGCCGATCATTTCTGGATCCAAAGCAGACGTTGGTTCGTCAAAAAGCAAACACTTTGGCTTCATGGCTAAGGAACGGGCAATCGCGACCCGCTGCTTTTGTCCACCTGACAGAGCAGACGGCCTGTTATTGGCCTTATCCGCTAAGCCCACTCGCTCCAAAAGCGCCATGGCCAATTGCTTGTTTTCTTCTTCATCACGCTTAAGAACTAAGCGCGGAGCCAGCATAATATTCTCCAAAACCGTCTTGTTGTTATACAGATTAAAGTGTTGGAAAACCATGCCGACGTTTTTCCGGATTTTATTCATGTCGGTTTTCGGATCGTGCAAATCAAAGCCGTCGACAAGCAACTGACCTTCTTGAATTTCTTCTAACCCGTTAACCGTTCGAATTAAGGTCGACTTTCCAGACCCCGAAGGACCAATCAACACAACGGTTTCACCAGCATCGATCGTTAAGTTAATATCCTTTAATGCGTGAAAATCACCGTAGTATTTTTCCACGTCTTTAAATTCAATCATTGACATCGCGCTTCCTCCCTATGCGGTTCTCTGCTAAAAGAGACATTTCTTTTATTGTAGCTCGATGAATTGGGGAAATCCTTTCTTTTGTGAACTTTCTTCACATGGATATCAAATAAGCAAACAAAAAGCACCTACCGTTTTCATTCGGTACGTGCTTCCAAAAGACTGTCCCGGCTGGGCTCGAACCAGCGACCTTCGCATTAACAGTGCGGTGTTCTACCAACTGAACTACAAGACAATTAATAATTGTTGTTATTAATATATCCTATATTCAAAGCAAAAACAACCGTTTTATGAAAATATTTTAATTTATTTGTTAGAAAGGATTCCAAAATCGGCCACCATCAACCGATACCAACCAGACAGCCAGTAGCAAAAGAACCCCTCCTACCATTAAAGCGAACCAATCTGGCAACTGCCATTTTTGACTATAATACCAGGTTCTCTTTTGCTTCTTGCCGAAGCGTCGCAACGCCATGGCTTCTGAAATCGTTTCCACTTTCTCCAAAGTTGAAAAAGCCAGTGAAAGCAAGAGGCGGGTCGAAGCCATTATTTTCTTGCCTAAGGATGCTTTTTTACCAAGGGCGAAACCACGGGCTTCCTGCACCTTTTTTGTGGTTTGAAACTCGTTTTGAATCGTCGGCAAATAGCGTAACGTCAACGAAAAGGCGTAAGCAATTTTATAAGAAATCCCCACTCGATTCAGCCCCGCTGCCAATTGAGAAGGTTGGGTCATGAGCAAGAAGGCAAGGGAAAGTGGCACCGAAAAGCAGTACTTTAATAGTACTAGCAGTTCATAGAAGAGTTGCTGACTTGTCAAGGCATAGTAACCCGAACCAAGTAAGACCGTCTTATCCTGGTATAACTCGACACCATATCGAGGTGCAAAAACATAAATCAACACCAAATTAAGTAGCGCAAAAACGACGGTTAAATAAACCAGTATTCGAATCGATCGCCAAGAGATTTTTGATAGATATAAAACAAAACCAGCAAAAACCGTCAACAAAAACAGGAAGCGGATGTCAAAGGAAAGAATCCCCGCGACCGTAAGCAACAAAAAGACGAGCAACTTACTCGTTGCATTTAATCGGTGAATGACCGAATCGCGGTCTTGATAACCAAGAAAATCAGTCATGACTCCCCTCCCTTTCAATGCGCGTCAGCAAAATTTGGTCCGATGGCACAATCAGTGACGTCTGTTCCAATAATGAGCGTTGGCTAAAGAGTTCGACCGGCGTCATTTTCGCCGTTAGGCGCCCCGCTACCAGGGAAACCACCTGATCCGCCCATTTTTCAATCAGGCCCATATCGTGCGTAACCGTCACCAGAGCAATTCCGGAATCTTGCAGCAAACGCAAGTATTCTAGCAATCCCTTGGCGGAAACATCGTCTTGTCCAGCCGTTGGTTCGTCCAAAATTAGGACCTTGGGTTCCAAAATGGCTACTGACAAAACGGATAAACGCCTCTTTTGACCAAAAGACAGCGATTGACTTTGCCAATGACGATAGGGGTAGAGATTCGCCTTTTTTAAAGCAAAATGAACCGTTTCCTCAATGACCTCTTCCGCCACGTGATGTAGACGCAAGCCAGTAGCTACTTCCTCAAAAACCGACAAGCCAATTAGCATCTCATTGGGGTTTTGCGAAACATAGCCCACGTATCGCGCCTGCTCTGCTAAGCTCAGTTCAGCAAGGTCGACCGTTGCGTCATTAACCTCGTCACTCTTTGAAAAAACACGTCCCTGTTGAACAGGTAAGAAACCAGCAATCAAACGGGCTAAGGTCGACTTCCCAGAACCATTTTCACCAATCAGGGCCAACCATTGGTTAGCATCAATAGTCAACGAAACATCGTCTAAAATGGTTCGATGGCCATAGGAATAGGTCAGGTTTTTTGCCTCCAAGGCGGCCGGGAGTCTTTCTTGTGCTCCCTTACCCGCTGTTTTTCTAGCTTTTGGCGCCTGTTGCAGTTGCTGCTTCAGGTTGGGGCCGGTTACCTTTTGAACATCGTCAATGTGCTCAAGATTCTGCATTGAATAACCCGCTTGTTCAATAAGTGACAGATAGGCCGGTTGGGCCAATTGCCAATCGTGAAAACGAGAGTTTTTAAGCAAATCCTCGGCCTGTCCGTCAAAGACCAGTTCCCCGTTTTTCAGAACCAAAACATGATCAACGCCTTGACGCAACACCTCATCCAGACGATGTTCCACCATCATAATGGTAATACCATCTTGATGCAGCTGTTCGATAGTCGCCAGCACCGCTTGACCGGTTTGGGGATCAAGACTTGCCAGGGGCTCATCCAAAACTAAAATGGGACTATTCCCAACCAGCACCCCCGCCATGGCAACCCGTTGCTTTTGTCCACCCGAGAGCGCCTCCGGACCCAACGGCAGCAAGTTAGTCAAGCCTAATTTATCGGCGATGTTAGCGACGGCAGCCCGCAGTTTTTCAACCGCTTCCGCCTCGTTTTCGAGCACGAAAGCAATGTCTTCAGCCACCGTTAGGCCAACAAACTGGCGATCAGTGTCTTGTAAAATAGTTCCAACCAAAAGCGAACGGTCAAAAGAGTCAGTTCCAGCTTGGTCCTCATCGTTAATGATGACTTGTCCGTCGATTTCGCCTTCTTTTTCAGTGACTAAAGCATTGATAAGAGCAATCAGTGTTGACTTTCCTGAACCAGATGGGCCTAAAACGAGTGTTTTACTCCCCCTTTGAATGGTAAAGTTGAGATTCTTCAACGTTTCTTCCGCTTGACTGTGATAACGAAAGGAGAGGTCCTTAAATTGTAAGACAGAATCAGTCATTCAGTTCTCTTTCTAATCTTCTTTGCGCAACAGTTCTTGTTGGCCTTTGTTTTTAATATACAGCGATAACAGAGTCGTTCCAATAATTGCCGTCGAAATGATGTTCACTACAACAGAGAGACCCCCTTGCAAGAAGACTTTGTTAGCTGGTTCGGCATAAATCAAAATGTCTAGGCTGGGTGCTACAACTAACCAAGCAATGACATTGGCAATGGCCTGGCTAATGTTAAACCAGAGCAACTTGAAAGCAGTTAACTTTCCCCGCAACAATTTTACTCGCTTGACCAGCACCCCGAAAATCAAGGCATAGATGCCATCTGCAATGACCCAAGACCACCAAACCGATCCATAAGAAATGGCATCATTTAGGCTGTGCCCAATGATGGCCACAAAGAAACCAACAATTGGTGAAAAGATCACGGAAAGAAGCGATAACCATGATTGAGCCACGTTAATCTGCGTATTTGGTATTCCCGTTGGAATGGCAATAAATTTAAACAAAATCAAGAACACCGCTGCTCCGATTCCAATGGCAACAACATCCTTTGTTGATAATCCCTTTTTCTTCATCTTAGTCCCCCTTTTCAATTTCAATCGTCCAGTGCTGACCGGCTGAAAGATGGTTTTCTGCTGCCATTGAACCCATGCGAATGGCAATACCTACTGTGTAGACTGAGTTGACATAAATTAACGTTTCGCCATTTTTTACGTCGGCAAAAGTCTTATAGTAGGGCAGCTTCGCTTGATAAACTCGTTTCCCTTCATAAAAGACCGATACGTTGAAGACATCCCCATAACGGGCGCCAAAATCTTCCCAAAGATCTTCATCAATGTTAGTCCAAAGCGAGCCAAAGTTAACATCCGTGATGTCGACGTTTCCAAGAATTTTGTTTCCTTCAACCCGGGCCGGGTTCAAAGGCAGGCGGACAATGTCTTGCACCGGTAATTCCTTACCGATTTGGTCAAAAGTCACCTCACCACCAGCCAAACGAGCCCCGTTATAAACGTAAATGTCGCGTCCATGGAAGGTCGCTGACTTCTCAGAACCTGGTAAACGATCGATTGTTTCATCGATTACGCGCACCGCTTCGATTCCGTATAGTCTTTCCAAATGCGTCAACGTGCCATTATCCGGTGTGACAACATAGTGCCCGGTTTTAAGCTTAGCCACTAAGGAAAGCCGCTTGGATCCTACTCCAGGATCGACAACCGAAACAAAAACTGTTCCTGCTGGCCAATACTTAACTGTTTGTGAAAGTCGGAAAGACCCCTCAAAAATATTAAAAGGCGTAATACCATGTGTGAGATCAGCCACAGTCACATCTGCATCGACCTGACGCGCGACACCATACATTGTCGAAACTGCGCCATCATTTAAACCAAAATCTGTTTGTAATACGAGTGCTTCTTTCATTTTTTCTCCCTATTCATTAGGCGTCCCTAATTTTTTGCAACTAAAAAACCCGGATAGGTCAAAAGACCTACCCGGGACGAAATTTCGCGTTACCACCTGGTGTGTTCAGTATTTCCTCACAGAAATACCCTTATTAGGTTCTCCTTTTTGAAAACCATTCGCTATAACGGGCGATTCCCGTTTGAGGCTCACAAAGGCTCACCTCAATAAAAGCTCCAAGACCATTTTTCAGAATTTAAATTGACTGGTTTTCACCAAACACCAGCTCTCTAAGCAATCGCGATTCTTACTTTTTCTTTTCTTCGCTTCAATACCAAAGAGTTTACAACACGAAATGATAAAAAACAACCACTTTTTCATTTATTTTTAATGAAGTTACTTCCCAACCACTTCTTCAAACTTCGTCGCAATAGACTTGGCGGAAGCCGCCAGCTTTTCTTCCTCATTTGCCGTCAAAGTCAGCATCGCTTCAGCGATTACACCCGCCCGTCCAACGATGGCTGGCGTGGACAAGTACGTACCAAAGCGCGCCTGATAGTGGGAAACCGGCAGTTCTTCGTGGGCGTCCGAAACAACGACTTTGGCCAGGCGAACGGCTGCGGAGGCAATCCCGTATGACGTGAAGCCCTTGCCCATGAAGACCGTGTAGCCACCGACAATCGAATCCTTTTCGATTTCAGAAAGGTCAATGCTCCTTGCTTCGGCCAAAGTGGCAGCCGATTGTCCGGCGATTTGGACCGTTGACCAAGCGGTAAACTGCGTGTTGCCGTGTTCTCCTAGGTTGTAGCCCGAAACGGACTTAGGCGACACCTTAAAGGCCGCTCCCGTGGCTCGGCGCATCCGAGCGGTATCGAGCAGCGTTCCCGTGGCGATCACCTTCTCCTTAGGGTAGCCCGTTTCTTTTTGGTAGAGGGCCGCAATAGCATCACAGGGGTTGGTAATGACGATCAGCACACCGGAAAAGTCGGTCTGCTTCAACTTGGAAGCGACGTCTTTCACCTGCTCGACGTTGTAGGGTAGTTCAATGAAGCGATCCTTTGATGGATTGTTGTGCTGCAAGAGAATGTTACCGACAGCCGAAATGACCACATCCGCATCCGCCAAAGCCTGGTAGTCGTTTTCAATAATCTTGTAGGCGGCATCCTGATTGGCCGCGGCGTCTTCCAAATCCAAGACCTCGGCCCGGACTTTTTCAGCCTTTTTGTCAATTAAAACGTATTCGTCAAAGTCGCCTTCTTGCACCATGGCGTGGGCGACGGCTGAACCAACGTGGCCCATGCCAATAATTCCAACTTTTCGCATCACAATCCCCGCTTTCTTTTCCTCAAGGATAGGCGTACTGATCAGCAAAGTCAACCGTTTTATTAAAAAATCCTCATTTAAAATAAAAAGTCGAGCAGCGCTCGACTAATCTTGAAAGTAGCGGTCCTGGTGTAAGACACAGTTTGGGTTAAAGGCTGCCCCGCAGTAGGGGCAAGCCGTTTCTTTGTACTCAGCGTATGTTAAGGTCTTGTGGCAGACCCCACAAAGAACGGGTCGGCCAACCTGCCTGGCAGCTGGCTGAAAGGCATGTTTTCGCATGGCATCATGGCATTGATAGCAAGCAAAATACTGCTGACACTTCTCACAGCGTAAAGCGACCACGTCAACATCAGAATGGTAGTGCCGACAGGTACCGGTTGGCCCGATGTCTTGGCCAAAAATTTTAATCGCTGCCATTTTAGACAAACAACAAAACAACAAGTGTAAGCAAGGCCAAGCCGCCCTGTTTAAAAAACAGGCCAACCTTGCCGGCTGAAAAAGCGCCGTATGCTGCAACCAAGAGAATGTATAGCAACAATGGCAGAAGCCAGGTCAGCTGCCAGAAGGCAGCGACCAGCACGAAAAGGCCAATCAGGCCATTGTAAACGCCCTGATTCTTAAAGAGCAGCTGCACCTTTTCGTGTTTGAGGTCAGCTTGCGACATCGAAAAAACGCGACCAGTCGCTTCCGAGGTTGGCACAACGGTTTCTAAATACATAATATAGAAAAATTCAAGTGCGACCAACACGGCTAAAATCTGAAGCCAAATCATTCCCATCACTCCACTCCTCCTTCTGCTTTCAAATCACGAGCCAACAGATCGACCTGATCCAAATAAGGTGCCAAGAACGCGGCCGTCGCTGCTTTTTCTGCTTCACGGCTAATCTCATCTGGCTTCATTGTCAATTTCAAATTGACGGAAAGTCGCTTCATTTTCAAGCCCTGAAGGACTAATGACAGGGCAAGTTCACCTTGAAAGCCACCATGTGAGCCAATCGCAACGGTGGCCACTGGCATCCCCTGCCATTCCTGATAAAGCGTATCCAAGGCATTTTTCAAAACGGCTGGGTAGCCCCAGTTATACTGCGGAAAGACAATCACCAGCGCATCGAACTCTTGGATCATGGAAGACCAAGTCTTAGTTGCTTCAACCTGATACATCCCCAAGGCCGGCAATTCCGGTTCATCTAACCAAGGCAAATTAATCTCAGCCAAATCAAGAACTTCAGCATCAAGGCCCTTCATTTGTAAGATGGGCGCCAACCAATGGGCAACCTTTCGAGACACCGAATACCGCCGATTCGACCCGACTAAAATGGCAACTTTCATCGTACAACACTTCCTTTCTCTAACCAGTTAAGTCCATTGTACTCTTTTTTAAGAGGGGGCGGGGTAGAGGTGGCAGTCGACTGAAAGGTGCGGACCCTTTTGTTATCCTTGTCAAAGAAACACCCCCGGCCAGCGAATCCAGGTCGCCAAAAAAAATAATGCCAATCGGAAACAGTTTCAACCGTACTAAAAAAACGCACAACACAGGTTGTGCGTTTTTCTTTGTAGTGGAGAAGAAGGGATTCGAACCCTCGCACGCTTTAACACGTCTACACCCTTAGCAAGGGCGCCTCTTCAGCCTCTTGAGTACTTCTCCAATAACAGATAATACTATACCAGATTATCCGCTTGCCGACAAGGACGGCGCTGACTTTGACCAGCCAGTTCATCTTAGTTTAGCGGGCGATCGATTTCATGATCGCCAGGTTAAAGTGATCCCAGACGCCCTGATCGTCTGCTTTAAAATCCTCGATTAACGAATTCTTGATGGGGGTAATCACGCCGGCTTTATTTCCGTATACATCGGTTAAGCTCAGGTTGCCCGCCTCATCCCAAGCAACCCTGTAGTAAGTCCCGTCCATCCGGTAGTCGAGAATTTCTTCAAGGCCACGCTTTAAGGTGCGCTTGATCAACTGATCCTCGGTCACGTCTTCACCACGAGCATTCAAAATGGCCAGTTGGTCTTGTACTTGTTGATAGTCATCTGCAACTTCCAGATTATCCATTATCCCCCTCCTTTTTCCTGTTATTTTTTGGCTTCTATACTATAATAACTATAACTATTATACTAAGGTGGATAACATGACACAACTCGTAACGGGCGATGAAATTCGGGCCATCGAGGCCTACACCATAACAGACGGTGCTTTGTCAGCTGAAGTCTTGACAGAACGCGCCGCCATGGCTGCGTTGAATGTCTTGGCGGCGGGACACTTTGACCTGTCAAAAGTCCTTGTCTTGGCAGGCCTTGGTGGCAACGGCGCCGATGGTATCGCCTTGGCCCGTTTACTGCATCAAGCACATATTCCGGTCACTTTACAGTTTGTTGGCAATTTGAAGCGGGCCAATCAAGCCGTCTTGAACCAGCTGAAAGCCGCCAACGCTGCTGGCGTAAGCCGTTCTGAAAAATCGGATTTCAAAGAACCCTCGCTGATTGTCGATGCCATTTTCGGGGCTGGTTTGAACAAAGACCTACCCGAAGGTTTACAAAAGATGGTCAAAGCCGCCAACCACATCGACAACACCGTGGTGGCCTTGGATCTACCGACCGGAATTGATGCTGACACTGGGGAAGTTCGTGGCGCTGCTTTGAATGCGAAGGCCACGATCGCCTTTGGCTTTGAAAAAGCCGGTTGCGCCCGGGGGCAAGGTAAAAAGATGGCTGGCCGAGTGATGACCCAAAACATCGGTCTGATCACCCCAACGGATTTCACCTTTTCCATTCAATAAATTTACTTCAACCAGACAAAAACGTCTGGTTTTTTTATTTGTGGTAAGGCGACCCGACCGCAATCATTTGGGCCCGATAAATTTGTTCCATCAAAACCAAGCGCATCAGCTGGTGTGGCAAAGTTAGCAAACCAAAAGACAGAAGTAAGTCCGCCCGTTTTTTGATCTGATCGGTTAAACCAAGTGACCCACCGATGACAAAGGTCAGTGTGCCATGGCCAGACAACTTAGCCTGCTCTAAAGTCTTGGATAACTTTTCGGATGGCAGCTGTTTTCCTTCGATCGCCAAAACGACAACATAATCCCTTTCCCCAATCTTAGTCCAGATACGCGCGCCTTCTTTTGCCATGATGGCTTGATTTTCAGCTTCTGAAGCCTTTTCCGGCGTCTTTTCATCGGCCAGTTCGACTAGTTCGACTTTGGCAAAGCGTTGCAGGCGCTTTGCGTACTCCGCGATACCGTCTTTCAGGTATTTTTCCTTTAATTTACCAACTGTTACAACTTTTATTTTCATTTAAATTTCAGCCTTTCTTTTTGGTCTAAGTCAAGAAGTTATCCCCGAAAAGAACACTTATCCACCGACTTATCCACAGTTATCCCCTCTTTTTTGACAAAAAAGTCCGCTTATGACCGCATTTTACTATAGTTATCCACAAAACGGTGGGTTTTCACCATTCTTTTGGCCCAGACTTTTCAAAAGTCAAAAAGGGCTTAAATAGCGGCTTTATCCCCGAAATACCCATTTTATCCACAAGGTTATCCACAGCTGGTGATAAGTACATTTGTTCGGTCACTTTTCGCCTTTTATTCTTCGGTTTTTTGCTAAGTTCTTACTCGAGAAAGCCGATTCTTAGGTTAAACCAATGTTAAAGCAGAATAAAAAAGACGAACGGGTCATTTTCAAAAGTCCCAATGCATAGATTTTACCCCAAAACAACCGAACATGCATTCTTTAATTGGTCTAGTCGAGAATCCATCATTCCCCACTCTTGACTTTTACAAAGCCATAACAAAATAAAAAAAGCAGGACATCTTGTCCTGCTTTTATCGATTAGCGGCCTGCCTCTTGCAAGCCCTTCACGTAGGCTTCGAGCGTCAAATTATGGGCCTTCATGTACTTGGCGTTAGCAACACCAACGTAACGGAAGTGCCATGATTCGTAATCGATACCCGTTTGCTTCATTTGTTCCTTTTCCTTTGGGTAACGAAGGACGAAACCATAATCGGCGGCGTGATCAATCAACCACTTCTGCGAGTCGAACTGATCCATGTTGGCTTCCAAGCTTGGGTACCGTTCGAAAGCATCAGAACCAGCCATATCGATAGCCAAACCGGTTTGGTGTTCGGAAGAACCGGGATACTGGACAACGGCCGCAGTCGCCTTTTCAGCAGCCGCATCGTTCATCCCTTCGGCCAGGTTATTCTTTTTCACACCAGCAAAGACTTCCTTTTGGTACTGGATCGAACGGTAGCCCGAAATCAGATTGGTTTGGTAGCCCGCTGCCCGTGCCCCAGACTGAAAGTCTAAGACGGCCTGCTTGATTCGTTGATCAACCGTCACGCCGGAAACTGTGGCCTTATCAAAGTTAATTTCAGAATCTTTTTTGTGCCATTTGTTGACTAAAATCAAATCCCAATCGGTAGACTTCACGCCCTTTGGCAGATTCGTCAACCGCACGCTTTGGTCGCTTTTCGACGAGTCACTCTTCTGACTGCGTTCTTGCTCAGTCGAACGGCCCGTCTGCCAGTAAACACCAGCACTGACGACAGCGGCCAGTACGACAAGGCTAAGTAAAATAGCCAAGAACTTTTTCTTAGACATTTTATCCTCCTATATACAAAAAAAAGACCGGCAAGGCCGGTCCTAAGATGGTCAGTCAGGGGCTCGAACCCTGGACCCACGGATTAAGAGTCCGTTGCTCTACCAACTGAGCTAACTGACCATGATGTCTCATCAACAAAAGATATCATACCATAGCTTGAAGCGGCTGGCAAGAACTTTTCGTTCAAAAATAAAGCACTTGCAACAAAGAAGTCCAACACTCGGTCGCTTAGTTCAATGGCCCGGATGCTTAGGCGCGTGTCATCGCTGATTTGGCTAAATAAAAACAACCCAAAATGCCGGCATCATCGCCGTTTGCAACCGGCACAAGATAATCATCTAATACCGGCGTTGCCAAGTAACCATTCATTAATTCAGCAAAGCGCTGGCGAACCAATGGCAGCAGCACATCGCGGTGGCTGACCCCACCACCAAAAACAATCCGGTCAGGACGCAAAATCGTCGTATAGGTCATCGCTGCTTGCGCCAGGTAATCAGCTTCGATCATCCAGGCTTCGTGGTCGTCTTTCAATTCTTTGGCAGACATTCCCCAGCGGTCTTCCATAGCAGGCCCGGAAGCCACCCCCTCCAGACAGCGATCATGGTGGAAAGGACAATGTCCTTCGTAGCGATCCCTTGGATTCTTTTGGACCATCATGTGCCCCGCTTCAGGATGGCCAAAGCCTGAAAGCAAT
The DNA here is from genome assembly GCF_018437225.1 of Fructobacillus papyriferae. Lineage (GTDB taxonomy): Bacteria > Bacillota > Bacilli > Lactobacillales > Lactobacillaceae > Fructobacillus > Fructobacillus papyriferae. The sequence continues at coordinate 85,526 of NZ_JAAMFI010000002.1, read as the reverse complement.
TGGCCGTTGACAATAATCCCCGCGCCAACACCAGTACCAACCGTCAAATAAAGTAAGGAGGCCACTTCGGAGTTCGCCCCGTGACGGTATTCGGCCCAGGCCGAACCGTTCACATCCGTCGTCCAATAATAGGGAATGTCGCGCCAGTTCTTCAAGTAACCTAAGAAATCAAAGTTGGCCCAACCAGGCTTTGGCGTGTCCAAGACAAAGCCGTAGGTGGGTGACTGTGGATTCAGATCAATCGGACCAAAGGCCGCCACCCCAATCGCTGCGACGTCAGGAAAGCCATCGAAATAAGCCGTCACTTGGGCCAACGTTGACGGACCATCCGTTGTGTTCAGGACCTTTCGATCAAGAATATTAAAATCTTCATCGCTGACGGCTAAGATAAACTTGGTGCCACCAGCTTCAATTGCGCCGATTAATGACATAAAGACGCCCTTTCTTCTCGTTCTTGCATTTCTATTGTACGGGCTTTCCTTTGGTCAAACAATAGCCGAATCGGCCAATTTGACTAAATGGTCTAGTCCGAAAGATCGCTATTAACAGAGTAAAAGGATTCTTTAGCGCATTTGGTCTATTACACCGGGAAAAGAGCAAAAGAATAGCCCGTTGGCTCCCAAAGAGTTGCTGCCAAACAAAAAAAGCCAACCCGAGCGCTGGCTTTTTTACTTGCTGTTTATTTCTTATCGTCATACCCGTTTGGGTGCTTTTCAACCCAGTTCCAGGCCGTACGGATAATGTCTTCGACGTTATCGTACTTTGGTGCCCAGCCAAGGGTCTCACGGGCAGCTGTTGAGTCGGCAACCAAGATGTCGGGATCACCGGCACGACGTGGGCCAACTTTGGCCGTGATGTCGACACCAGTGGCCTTGCGGGCCGCTTCGACCATTTCCTTAACGGAGAAGCCAGTCGCTGAACCAAGGTTGAACTGCGCCGATGGATTACCGTTTTTCAAGTAGTCCAATGCCAAAAGGTGGGCATCGGCCAGATCAACAACGTGGACGTAGTCACGAACGTTGAAACCGTCAGGCGTGTTGTAGTCATCCCCGAACATTTCGATGTAATCGCGCTTACCAGATGCGGCTTGCAAGATAATTGGCACCAAGTGTGTTTCGGGTCCGTGATCTTCACCGATTGAACCGTCTGGCATGGCACCGGCCACGTTGAAGTAACGCAAAGCAACCCATTTGATGTCGTAAGCTGAATCCGCCCAGGCCATCATCTTTTCCATCATCAACTTGGATTCACCGTAAGGGTTGATGGGATTTTGGGGGTCCGTTTCCTTGATTGGAATGTTGACAGGGTTCCCGTAAGTAGCCGCCGTTGATGAGAAGACGATCTTCTTGACGTCGTGTTCCTTCATCACTTCGAGCAACGTCACCATGCCGGCCGTGTTGTTGTCGAAGTACTTCAACGGTTCAGCAACAGATTCAGGCACGATCGAAAAGGCGGCAAAGTGCACGACGGCTTCGATAGCCTCTTTTTCAAAAACTTCGGACAAGGCCTTCTTGTCACGAATATCCACTTCGTAGAACTTGGCTTCTGGGGCAACCGCTGCCCGGTGGCCCTTGACCAAATTATCGACAACGACAACGTCTTGCCCATCTGCCAAGAGCTGACGAACCATGTGGGAACCGATGTAGCCGGCACCACCCAATACTAATACTGACATGTTGCATCCTCACTTATTGTTCATCTGAAGCAGCCCAAGTAATGATCGCTTCGGCTGCTGTCTGATCCCCGTTTTTCACGCGGTGTTTTGTTTTATTATCCCCCATTACGACCTGAGAATCAACTTGATGGCCATAGTGGACTTCGTTCTCGTAGCGAATGGAAAAGGCCGTCGCCTCATGCTCTTTCAAAAAATCAAGAGGCAAGACATCAACCATCCACTCCAGATACTTAGAGTTGTTGACGTGCCGGTTGCCATCGATGTCTAGGAAACGAACTTGGTAAGGCCTATCAAAGTCAGGCGTCTCATCTTTGATCTTTGGAATCCGAACCATCTTGTCTAAGCGCTTCTTCTGCTCGCCACCGTACGGTTCAACCAAATCAAGAGGCAGCTTGACCATCCGTCGGTCCTCCAGGTCAATCAAGGCCCAAAGGGAATCCATATCGATGATCACTTCACCACTTTCATCCTTAAACAAGAAGCCCCGCTTGGCAAAGTAGGCGCCCCATTCACCAGCCTTGGTTTCAATCGTAATGGTTTCCCCTAGTTCGGGCCGACGCTTAATCACCACGTCGTATTGTAAAATGACCCAACCCAGCCCGCGCTTATCGGTTTCCGCGTATCCGACCTGCAGGTGTTCGCCCTGCTTACGGGAACAGAGAATGGCTAAATTCAGCATCATGGCTAAAGAGAGCTTCCGAGTGAGATCGACCTGGTAGTATTCAATTGGTTGCGTGATGGAGTAAATATCAGCCATTTTCTTCCTCGATGTGGTGGTAGAGTTTGTAGATATCTTGGCGGCTTTGACCGCTCTTCTTTGCGACCTGCTTAATGGCCGCGTTTGGTTTCATGCCTGATTCGACTAAAGCGGTCACGGCAGCGATCGGATCACTTTCGGCCACTTGGGCGGCCTCGACTTCTTCCTGCCCCCGTTCGGCTGCCTGCAGCTCCGGGTTGTCACCCCTTTGTCCTTCGACCAGCAAAACGAATTCGCCACGGATTTCTGAGTTTTCGGCCCACTTTAAAGCCTCGCTTGCTGTTCCACGCAAGAATTCCTCGTAGCGCTTGGTGAGTTCCCGAGCCAAAACAACTTTCCGCTCAGCCCCCAAAGCCTCGACCAAATTAGCCAAGGTCTTCTTCAAACGATGAGGCGCTTCATAAAAGATCATCGTTTCTGCCCGCCAAGAAAGCTTTTGCCATTCAGCCAACTGTTCTTGTTTCTTCCGTGGTAAAAAACCGTGGAAGTAAAAAGGCTGTGGCACCAGTCCGGAAGCAATCAAGGCCGTGATGCCCGCTGAGGCGCCGGGCACCGGCACAACCGGAATGCCGGCTTCGACAGCTTGTGCCACCAGTTCTTTTCCCGGGTCAGAAATGGAAGGCAGTCCGGCATCGGATACTTGCGCAACCGATTTCCCGGCTAGCAATTCGCCAACCAATTCCGGCGCCTTTTCCTGCCAGTTGTGCTCGTGAAGCGAGGTTTTGTTTTGCTTAATCTCAAAATAATTCAAGAGCAGCTGAGTATGCCGCGTGTCTTCAGCGGCAATCAGATCAACCGACGATAAGACGTCAATGGCCCGATTGGAGATGTCCTGCAAATTGCCAATCGGCGTTCCGACCAAATACAAGGTACCCGTTTCATGAGTTGTAAAAGAATGTTGTCTTTGCATGCTTATCCCAATAAAATGGCGCTTTCAAGCGCCAGTTTTTCTAACTTTGATTGGAAGGCCAGTTGAACCTTCTTTAGTTTGTCAACGCTTAAAAATTCTTCCACTAAAGCCTGCAGCTGTTGGCTGCTATAATGCTTGGCTGCTTGTTGATAAAAGCCTGTTAATTGCGGGAAGTAGAGGGTTGGGTTTGAAACTGTCTTTTGCATAAAGACATCTCGTGCAAGCTGTTGCAACCAGAGCAGGACAGTTTCTTCTTGCTCTTTTTCCGACACGTTCTTGATCAATGTCGTCTGAAGATAGGCCATGGACGAGACGTCTCGACTAACCACTTTTTCAAACCACTTAAAGACCGCGGGTTGAACCTCCCGTTCAAAGCTAGCCAGCCCCTCTTTTGCCTTCTCGGCCACTTCTGCACTTGGCTTTAAATGGACAACTTGGGCACGGGAGACAATGGTTGGCAAGACCTCCTCGCTTTTTTCTGCAAGCAAAAGAATTAACTGCGGGCCGGCGGGCTCTTCGATAAACTTCAGCAAGGAGTTAGCCGCGGCTGTCGTCAGCGTCTCCGCCCGATCGATGATAAAGACCTTAACGGGCGCCTCGAGTGCGGTCGTCGTCAGTTCAGGTACGATTGCTCGAATCTGTGCGATCTTAATCGATGCGCCTTTCTTTTCAGGCAAGACCGTCACTAAGTCCGGATGATCGAATTGCCCAATTCGTTCTTCTGTCGTTTCGTCATCCCCTAACACCTGGCTAGCAAAAGCTAAGCTTAAGGCGAGTTTTTCTTCTTGTCCCAGCCCAGAAAGCAAATATAGGTGGGAGCGACGATCTTCTTTTACTGCCTGTTGGAACTGCGCCCAATTATCTGGATAAGCCGCTTCTGCACGTTTTAAAAAATCGGCCATCGTAAAAACGGCCGACTCTTCCAACTTGTTGCCCCCGTTTTTTTTCATCGAGGCAACCATTAAAACTGGTAAAAGTCATCGATGGTTTGCGTGAAGACAGTGGCACCGCCAACCTCGATTTCCACTGGAAAGGCAGCAGCCCGTTCCCCTTCAACACCCATCGGTGGCACCATGAACTGCTTACGCTTCTGAGAGACTTCTTTGATAATATCTAACACCTCTTCGACGCGCTCATCATCGATGGCCACCAAAAAAGTCGTGTTTCCGGATCGCAAGAACCCGCCAGACGTTGACAGACGTGTTGCTTGAATCTTTTCCTTGACCAGGGCGTTGGCCAACTTCGTGGCATCCTTATCTTGCACAATGGCATTGATTAATTTCATGGTTTACCTCCAATTTTTTGCAATAATGGCTTTAACGTCTTCTAGTACCTTTTCTTTGGACTGTGTTGCATCAACGCGTTTGATTCGCTTTGGATTATCTTCAGCTAAAGCCAGGTAGCTTTGCCGAACCTTTTCATGAAAAGCCAGACTTTCTTGGTCGAGTCGGTCAATCTTATCGGTCCGATTTTTAAAAATTCGTTCCAGCCCTTCTGCCACTGGCAGGTCTAAATAGATGGTTAGTTCAGGCATCACCGCTTGGCCGGTTTTCGGATCCATGATCGCAAAATCGTTGATTTTTTGGACTTTTTCTAAGCCCAATCCGCGACCGCCGCCCTGATAGGCCAAAGAAGAATCTAAGTAGCGATCCGAAACCACAACATGCCCGGCTTTCAGGGCTGGCAAAATTGTCTGGATAACGTGCTCCCGTCGTGAGGCCGCCAGGAGAAAAACTTCTGTCCAAGAATCAATTGCCGGCTCGGTCTGTACTTTTAACAGGTTGCGAATGGCTTCGGCCATCGCATTTCCACCTGGTTCTCGAGTCAATAAGACCGGTTTTTGGGTTAATTTTTCGATTTCTGGTAAAACCGACTGAATCACGGTCGTTTTGCCTGCCCCTTCCGGGCCCTCAAATGAAATAAAGTTGGCTTTTGTCATACAAACCCCTTAGTCGTCGTTGGAACCATAAACGCGTAAGCTTTTGGCCACCGTTTTACGGCGCTTAGCTTCTTTATATAGGTACGTAAACCGGGCTTTCTTCAAAGCCGTTTGGGCTTGCACCATATGGCCGTTTACACGAGCATCCACTAATGCGGTCTCAGAGTCTTGGGCTTGATGGTAATCTTGTCTGGCATGATCAACTTCATCTAAGAGAATCTGATCGTATTCCGCCTTCAGATTGCGGTGTTTACCTGCTTTTTTCTTAAACATCACAGTTCATTCCTACCTTCGATAGATTTAATCAACGTGAGTTGGTCGGCATAATCGATATCGGAGCCAACGGCCAAGCCAGAAGCTAATCGAGTCACTTTGATATTGGCTGGCTTAACCAATCGGGCAATGTACATGGCTGTTGCTTCACCATCTGTATTGGCATTCGTACCAACGATGACTTCTTTAATCTCGTCGTCTTTTGACAAACGCCGAATTAAGGATGGTAAGTTGATATCTTCCGGACCGGTTCCAGCAGCAGGAGAGATGACGCCGTTTAAGACGTGATATAGTCCGTGGTACTCCTGAGTCTGTTCCATGGCCATGACATCTTTTGGGTTCTGTAGCACCAGCACCGTAGATCGATCACGCGACGGATCCGTGCAGATACTACATGGATTTTCGTCCCTACTGGTAATGTTACCGCAAATCTCACAAAAAGTAATCGACTCTTTAGCTGAAGAGAGAGCCTTAGAGAAATTTTGCACGTCTTCTTGGTCCATAGATAGCGTGTAAAAAGCCAGTCTTGACGCGGTCTTCGCACCAATTCCCGGTAATTTGGAATAGGAATCAATTAATTTAGCAATCGGTTCAGGATATTGCATCATACTTCCTTATGAATGGTCCTCTTCGACTTGGACAAGTTCATCACCGAAGAGTGCTTGTGCTGCAGCGACGATATCGTCAGTAGCAGCTTTTTCGTTCGTTATCTTTTTTTTAGAGTCAGCGGCTGGTTCAGCGGTGTTTTTGGCAACAATTGTTGGTGTCAGATCCGATAAGGCGATCTTGACCGTTTGGCCCGCCTTCAATGCTTTAACGTAATCCGCACGATCGTTCTTCCACTGATCTTGGCTTCGAAGCACCAACGTTTTTGGCAAATGAAGTGTGTCCAACGCCTTGGCTAGTTGTTCTTGTAAGTGGTTATCCTTTTCGGCTTTATCTTGTAAAGCTGGATAATCAAACGAAAGCACCGTGGCTTCCAGTGAAGCGGCGACCGGCTCAGCTGTTTGAAGAATCGCCTGGTCTTTTACTGGCATTTCAGCAACCAGTCCTGGCCATTCCGACTGAATCTTGTTCAATTGATCGCGCTTAGCCTGAGCCAAAACAGCTTGCACCGGCTCATTGCCCGTATAGAGGTAGAGCTGCCAGTCGGCCATTGTTGGCGCTTCTTTTTCTTTTGGAGAAGCAACTTTGATATGTTGAGCCGGCTGTTCGTGCACCAATTCTTTTGATTCTTGTGCGACCCCTGGTTGGCCAGTTGCCTGATCATGATTTTCATGTGCTTCAGCAACTGCTGCTTTTTCAGCCGGTGCTTTTTCGACCGGTACTTGATCGCCCAGTGTTTCTTTGTTCGGTGCTTGTTCACGCAGCGTTTCTTCTGCCGCCTGCTTTTTTTCAATTGTTGGCTTTGCACTTGCTTCAGGTTCTTGAGCGAACACTTCCTTTGAATTGGATGCCGGCACCTTGTTTTCTATCTTTTTTTTCTGTGCCAACTGAACCGTCAAGATTTCCAGGTAGATGTCCGACTGCAAGGATTGCGTCAGCGCTGTCTTGATTTGATCGATAACCTGTAGCATCTCTTGGATTTGTGCTTGCGAACTTTCAGCCAAAAAAGCTTTCAATTCACTTTCTTTCGATTTCGCCTTAACCAAGTCTGGCGCCAAATCAACTAACATGACATCGCGTAGGGTCGCGATTAAATCAGACAAAAAGCGGTTAGCATCTTTTCCAGAAAGTAAAATCTCTGACAACGTTTCCATGGCAGCGGCCGTATCGCCAGAAAGAACCTGCTGCAAATACGATAGGACCTGATCAATATCAACGGATCCCGTGACGGTCAAAGCATTTTGAACCGTCACTTTGTCAGGACCAAAGGCAATCACTTGATCCATAATGGACAATGCATCACGCATCCCACCTTCGGCAGCTGTCGCAACGATATCCAAAGCCGCTTCTTCATAGGCTTGCTTTTCTTCTTGTAAGATTTCTTCCAACCGCTTCTTAATCGTTTGGTTGGACAAGCGTTTAAATTCGAAGCGCTGCGTACGGGAAAGAATCGTCGCCGGCATCTTTTGAATTTCGGTGGTGGCCAAGATGAACTTCACCTGTGCGGGTGGCTCTTCCAACGTTTTCAATAAAGCGTTGAAAGCCCCGGTTGATAACATATGCGCTTCATCAATAATGTAAATTTTGTAAGGGGCTTTTATCGGCGCATAATTGGCCGAATCGCGGATTGAGCGAATTTCATCGACGCCGTTGTTCGATGCGGCATCAATTTCAATAATGTCGGGTTGGGATTTACCAGCCTGATCGGCACTAATCCCATTAACTTCGCGAGCAAAAATCTTAGCCGCCGAGGTCTTTCCCGTTCCGCGTGGTCCAGCAAAAAGGTAAGCGTGTCCCGTTTGCTTTTTATCGATGGCGTTTTGTAGGGTCTTGGTAATGACCTCTTGGCCAACCATCTCAGAAAAAGTCTTTGGCCGGTAAACCCGGTACAGTGCTTGATACGCCATCGTTTCTCCCTTACAAAAAAAGCCGCCTTTAGGCGGTTTTGCTATGTACACAAGCACAAGGTCAAGCAATCTTAGAGCTGCTACATCTCTGTCCTGACTCGGTTCGAAAGAAAACCCTTGCCTGCTCCTTTATTATATCGAAAATAAGGAAGGGGCGCAAACAAATCACAGAAATTTGACACGACTATTTTTCAGCTTGTGCTCCCTTTTCGAAGCCCCTTGCCGCTGACTCCTTTAAGGCCTTCTTGGCTGCTTTTTGCTTGGCTCGTAGACCTTGAAAAAAGGTCTTTAATAAAGCGGCCGATTCCTCCTTCAACACACCCGGTACTACTTTAACCTGGTGATTCAACCGGTCATCATCAAAGACGGAGTAAAGGGAGGTCACGGCTCCCGCCTTCTTATCTTGGGCACCGAAGTAAACCAAGGGAATGCGAGCGTTCAAAATGGCTCCAGCACACATGAGACAGGGTTCTAAAGTCACAAAAAGCGCCGTTTCTTCCAAACGCCAACTCCCCATTATCTCATTGGCTTTTAAAATCGCGTGCATCTCAGCATGGGCATCCGTTTTTTGATCCTCTTCTCGACGGTTACCAGCAGAAGCAATGATTTGGCCATCCTTCACAATAACGGCCCCAATCGGTACTTCTCCGCGCTTACCGGCTGCTTCAGCCTCTTTTACAGCCGCTTCCATAAAGGTTTTCACTTGCTTGGATGATAAGCTTGGAATGACCGCCATCTTAGCCCTCCTTCGGGTGCTTGGCCATCAAGACAAAATAGCCCTTTTTCTTACCAATCACCGATACATCGTCGAAGACGGCTTCCAGGTTCTTTTGAGCAGATGGCGCCCCCTGCTTTTTTTGCAAGACAGCCACGATAGCCCCGCCAGCAACTAAATGCTTGGTCGCTTCTTGAAGCATCGCCGTCACGACTTTTTTTCCGGCCCGGATCGGGGGATTAACCAGAATTAAGGCGTACCTATCCACAACATTGTCGTAAATGGAGGATTGAAAGACATGGGTCAGGGAAGCGACGCCATTCCGGTCACAGTTTCCCTTCGCTAGTTCAAGGGCCCGGTCGTTCACGTCGACCATGTCGACTTCCCGTCCCCATGCCTTCGCCACGGCGTTACCGACTGGTCCATAGCCACAGCCCAGATCCAAAATTTTACCAGCGACATACTCCTGTTCAGCAGCAGCTGAAAGCATCACCCGGGTTCCAAAATCGATCGTTTTCTTCGAAAAGACCCCAGCATCCGTTTGAAAATGCAGCCTTTGACCTAACAATTCAAAATCAAACTGTTGATAGTCATGTTCGGCCGTTGGGTCAGCAGTAAAATACTGTTGTCCGCCTGTTTTCTCAGTCATCTTCTTCTCCTTCATATACAACGTCATATTTATGTACAAAAAAAGAGCACGATGTGCTCCTCTTTTTTGAATGAATTACTTCAAAGTAACTGAGGCACCAGTTTCTTCCAAAGCTTCCTTCATTGCGTTGGCATCTGCTTCAGGAACAGCTTCCTTGATGACAGAAGGTGCGTTGTCAACCAAGTCCTTTGCTTCCTTCAAACCAAGACCAGTTGCTTCACGAACTGCCTTGATAACCTTAACCTTTGCAGTACCTGCAGAAGTCAATTCAACGTCGAAGTCTGACTTAGCAGCGGCACCAGCAGCACCGTCAGCACCAGCAGCGGCTACTGGAGCAGCAGCTGAAACGTCAAATTCTTCTTCGATAGCTGAAACCAAGTCAGCCAAGTCCAAAATCGTTGCATCCTTCAATGATGCGATAATCGCGTCTTTATCAAAAGCCATGATTAATTTCCTCCAATTTATAAATGTTTCGTAATAAGTATAAGTCAAACTTATTCGGCAGCTTCGGCAGTTTCGCCTTCTGCTTCCTTCTTTTCTTGCAATGCCTTAACAGCATAAGCAAAGCTCCGGATTGGGAACTGGAACTCGGCCATCAATTGACCAAGCAAACCTTCGCGTGAAGGCAATGAAGCATACTTGTAAAGATCATCAAGGGATACGATTGAACCATCAATCACACCACCCTTCAAAACGAGCTTTTCGTTTTCGTCAGCATACTTCTTCAAAATGCGGGCTGGGGCAACGGCATCGTCTTCAGAGAAGGCAACAGCAGTAGGACCAGCAAACAATTCGTTCAATTCTTCAAAGCCAGCATCCTTGGTAGCACGGACAAGAACCTTGTTCTTGATAACTTCCAATACGACACCTTCTTGACGTAATTGGTGACGCAAGTCAGTTGATTCTGCAACCGTCAAACCACGAGGGTTAACAACAACGGCAGAAGTGGAGTTTTTGAACTGATCAGCAACTTCAGCAACTTTTTGCGCCTTTACAGCAATAGCTTGTTCACTCATGTGAAATTCTCCTTCCTCAAGATTTTTTTGCAAAAGAAACCCGCCTGCCAAAAGACAGACGGGTAGTTAGTTTCATAACTTCCTCGGCAGGAGATTAAGGTGCAAGCACCACCTGAGTCTTAGGCAAAATTGATTTCATTTACTTGTTTAGTCTATCAGCTTAACTGACGGCTGTCAATTAAAGAGATGAGACATTCAAGGTAACGGCTGGTGACATCGTTGAAGCCAAGGCCACGTTTGAAACATAAGTTCCCTTAACAGCGGCTGGACGAGCCTTCAAGATAACAGCAGCGATTGCCTTGATGTTTTCTGCCAACTTAGCCTCATCAAATGAGACACGGCCAACAGTAACCGCCACGTTTCCGTCACGATCAGTACGGTAGGTCACTTGACCACCCTTGGCATCAGAAACGGCCTTTGAGACGTCCATCGTCACCGTTCCGGTCTTAGGGTTTGGCATCAAGCCCTTAGGACCCAAGGCACGACCAACACGTCCAACTTGAGCCATCATGTCAGGCGTTGCAATGGCAACATCAAAGTCCAACCAACCGTCTTGGATCTTTTGAACCAAGTCAGCAGCGCCAACAAAGTCAGCACCGGCAGCTTCCGCTTCCTTCGCCTTGTCGCCTTGTGCAAAGACAACAACCTTCTTGTCCTTACCAGAACCGTTAGGCAAAACAACGGCACCACGCAATTGTTGGTCAGCTTGACGCGTATCAACGTTCAACTTGAAAGTCAATTCAACTGACGCGTCAAAGTTGGCGTATGAAACTTCCTTCAACAAGGAAACACCTTCCGTCAAGTTGTAAGCCTTTTCGGCTTCAACCTTGGCTTGGGCTTCTAAATACTTCTTTCCGTGCTTAGTAGTCATTATTCTGCGTCCTCCTTGATTGCTGTACCTTCAACAGTCAAGTCCACACCATCGACCGTAACACCCATTGAACGGGCAGTTCCTTCGATCATCTTCATGGCGGCAGTGACGTCGTTGGCGTTCAAATCGGCCATCTTGTTTTCCGCAATGGCACGAATTTGGTCAAGAGTAACGTTTCCGACCTTGGTCTTGTTAGGTTCACCAGAACCCTTACCAACAAGCTTACGCAATTGGTCAGCTGCTGGTGGCGTCTTCGTTACGAATTCGAATGAACGATCGTCGAAAACAGAGATTTCAACAGGGATCGTTGAACCAACTTGGTCCGCAGTCCGTGCGTTGAATTCCTTAGTAAACTGTGCAATGTTAATACCGGCTTGTCCCAAAGCAGGTCCAACTGGTGGAGCTGGCGTTGCTTTAGCAGCGGCAATTTGCAGTTTCACAACATTGATAACTTTTTTAGCCACGATATTTTCCTCCTCGTGTTGTGGTATCGCGTAGCTTCAGTGCTACTTCCACACATGTCTTTGACATGCCCTATTATCATAACAAAAAAAGCCCCCTTCGTAAAGGGAGCTTTTAAAGATCGTTCGCCGCAGCTTGATCTTTCATTAGATGTTGGTATCGATATCGTTGAAGCCAAGTTCCGTTGGTGTTTCGCGGCCAAAGACTTCGACCGTTGCTTCCACTTCCTGCTTTTCAGGATCGATGGAACGAATGATCCCTTCCATACCGTTAAATGGACCAGCGACAATCTTGATCGTTTGCCCAACTTCAACGTCCAAGTCAACGACCTTTTCACCCGTCATGCCCATGCGCTTCATGAGCAAGTCCACTTCTTCAGGCAAGAGCGAATTTGGCTTTGAACCAGCACCGTGAGAACCAAGGAAGCCGGTCACACCTGGCGTGTTACGAACCACATACCAGGCTTCGTCGGTCATGTTACCGTCTTGCGGGGTGGCCATTTCGACCAGGACATAACCTGGGAAATCGTTTTCAATCGACGTCTTCACTTCACCATCTTGGACCGTTGACACTTCTTGTTCGGGCACCAACACGCGGAAGATCTGGTCCGCCATCCCCATCGTTTGCGTCCGGGATTCCAAGTTCGTTTGAACCTTGTGTTCGTATCCTGAGTAAGTGTGCACGACAAACCATGCTTTTTCGATTGAATCGGTCATATTCCTGCGAGCGCTTGCTTGCTCGCCCTCCTTTAATTTTTTGGTAAATAAAAAAGAGTCGTTCGACTCCTTTTTCGCTGCTTTTAGTATACTACAGCTTTTCTTAGTGTGCCACCAAGAAATTCACACCTTGCTTTAAGACCCAGTCAAAGGCGCCAATAACAATGGCAAAGACAACTGACATCGCAATCACCGCGATCGTCTCACGATTAGTCTGCGCCCAAGATAACCAGGTCACTTTTTTCATTTCCAAAGCGACATTTTTAAAATAAGTAATCATGAAAAGACCTCACTTAGTTTCCCGATGGAAGGTGTGTTTTCCGCAGTGCGGACAGAATTTTTTAACGCCTAGACGTTCTGTGCGTCCCTTTGACAGGGTCACGGTATAGTTTCTTGAACCACAAACGTCACAGGCTAATGATGCTTTTTGACTCGGCATAATGTATCCTCACTTCCTGCTATCATAGCACGATTTGAGTGGAAGGACAAGAAACCCGGTCCCCAAAGTGGCATTAGAAAAGAGCCACTAATCGTAATCTAATGCGTCCTGCAAGAGTTTTTTGAACCGGTACTGCACCTGTTCGAGTTGTCGTTTATCTTGTTTTTTCAAGCAACGGCTCAACGGCTTGACCCCAACTAGCGTCAAAATTCCTTTGGCATACCGCGTATTTTTTCGAATATGAATCGAGCGCAACGCTTCTTTTGCAATTAAAAGTTCTTCTGGATTATCCAAATCAGCTTTCGATTCCACTTCACATGTTAAAAGTTCATAAGGCAGAAGCTGACTATTAAACTGTTCTTTTTTAGACAAGGCCCGGCGCTTCAGGTCAGTCGCTTTATTAATCAAGGCTTGCATATAATAAGTGGAAAAACGAGCCCTTTGTTCAAGTAAGACAAAGCAGCGCACCGAATTAATTAGCACAATCAGCGCTTCGGATTCCCAATCATCAAAACGAGCCCGTCCTGACAGATGATCGTCATAAACACGTTTGACTAAACCCCGCGTTTCCCTTTTCAGGTAATGGTAAGCACATTCGTGCCCCTGCTTTGCCGCACGTACTGCTGGCATTAATGCGTCTTTTCTCATTGCAACCTCCCGAATTTCGGTAGGCCAGAAAAAGACCTACCTAGTTTTTAGGGTGTCTCGTGCCAAAGGCTTGATAGATAAGAAGCGATGCGGCAACAGAAGCGTTCAGTGACTGGACATGGCCGATCATTGGAATGGTCAACATCGCATCCACTTGCTTTTTCAAAAGTGGTGAAATGCCCTTTCCTTCGTTTCCAATAATCAGAGCCGTTGCCCCTTTGGCGTCCCAAGTACGATAGTCTTGCCCGTTCATATCCGTTCCAAAGACCCAAAGCCCACGTTCTTTCAATGTTTTGACTGTCTGGACTAAATTAGTCACCCGGCAGACCGGCACATGCTCAATGGCTCCAGTTGATGCTTTGGCGACCGTACCGGTTAACTGAACGGAACGACGTTTCGGAATGATAATTCCGTGTACACCCGCTGCATCAGCTGTTCGCATGATCGAACCCAAATTATGCGGATCTTCAATTTCGTCAAGAATCAGGAAAAAGGGTTCTTCCCCTGCTTCCTTGGCTTTGTTGAACAGGTCATCCAAATCAGCGTAATCGTAAGCGGCAACCGAAAGCACCAGTCCTTGATGATTTCCCCGATCCGCCAGTTCATCTAATTTTCCTTTAGGTCCCTGCGTAATGACTAAGCCACGTTCTTTGGCCAGTTTGGTTGCTTCTTGAGCCATCCGCGGGTTTAACCCAGTTTGAATCCAGAGTTTATTCAGGCTCTGGCCGCCTTTCAAGGCTTCAATTACGGCGTGGTGACCATAGATAAAGGCTTGTTCACTTTGCTTTGGCATCGTCTGTTCTCCCATCTTCCACCTGCTGATAAATCCAGTCCATCATCTGATCCAGTCGCTTTTCCTGTCCGGATAAATAAAGATAGCCAACCATGGCCTCAACGCCAGTGGAGATACGATAGGCCACCACGTTCGTGTTTTTGGCCTTCGTATAGGACTTCGCATTGCGCCCACGTTTAAAATAGTGTAGCTCCTCTTCAGTCAAGTAATCGGCTTCCTGCATGATGGCAAAAAGAGCCGCATGTGCTTTGGCCGACACGTAATGACGCGATTTTTTCTGAAGATCGTTGACTTTGGTCAACCCAGTCTTCACGAGGTGCGTGCGAACTTTAATTTCGTAGATGGCATCGCCTATATAGGCAAGAGACAGCCCGTTCATTTGTTCGTAATCGAGTTTTTCCATGTTTTTTCCGTTCTGATTACCCGTTCGAACAGCTTCAGTATAATTCCGATTTGGAATAATTGGATGAAAGCTGCCGAATGGCGGTCAATTTTGACCCAGCTAACTGTTGCAAGACTTCCTTATTGGTATCGTCTATCAAAATGCCGACATGTGCGCTGACATAAAAAGAACCCATGCCTGAAAAACGCGCCAGACCGGGCCTTTTAATTGTGATTATTTAGTTGCTTTTTGGGACCTGATTCCCTTATACCAACGCCAAGCCCACATGGCGACAAAGCCCAAAACGACGGATGCAATCACGTGTACCGCAATTTCACTTTGATTTTTTGGCGGAAAGAAGAGCAAAGCCAAGATCAAGAGGACAACTGCACTCATCAAGGCTTGCGCCCACTGTGTCCAAGAAGTCACTTGATATTGGTTATGCGGAATCGCCTTAGGGAAGAGCCGGTATTGAATTTGTTCACCAGCTGGGCTAAAGGCCAAGGCGTAATAAATCGACAGCGCATAAGCAAACCAATTAGCGTCGTACTGCGAGTTACCTGAAAAAACACGCCAGAAAAACAAAATAAGAATCAGGACAGCTGGTCCGAGAGCCAACGCCCAGAGTTGCTTTTTTGAACTCTTTTTTACCCAATCGACCCAGTCAATTTTTACTTGTGCCATAAAGGCCTCCTTCAAATACTACCTCTAGTCTACCCCATTTTAGCCCAATATAAAAGCCAGTCTGCAACACGATATGCGTCACAAACTGGCTTTCTTGTTCCATTAGTCTTCGCTATCCATCTTTTGGGCAACGTCGTCTAATGATTGAATTTCTTCTGTTGGTTGGTCGGGCTGTGCCACGACTTCCCCAACAACTTCCGGCTTAATCTTGCGGTATTCCGTCATACCCGTTCCGGCAGGAATAATCTTACCAATGATAACATTTTCCTTCAATCCAACAAGTGGATCGTTCTTTCCACGGATGGCAGCGTCCGTCAAGACACGCGTCGTTTCTTGGAAGGAAGCGGCTGACAAGAAGGAGTTCGTCTCCAAAGCAGCCTTCGTAATTCCAAGAAGAACTGGGCGGGCTGTGGCAGGTACCTTACCAGCAAAGAGTGCTGGTTCGTTAGCCCGCTTAAAGTCAGCGATATCAAGAAGCGTTCCTGGAAGCAAGTCAGTCTGACCTGGATCCATGACGCGCACCTTACGAAGCATCTGACGAATCATTACTTCGATGTGCTTATCAGACACTTCGATACCCTGCAAACGGTAAACCTTCTGGATTTCAGAAAGCATGTATGATTCCGTCGTCAACGTGTCGGTAACAGCCAACAATTCCTTCGGATCAATTGGTCCTTCATTGATGGCTTGTCCACGCTCGATGAAGTCTCCTTCCCCAAAGCGCATGCGAGCCGTCAATGGCAAAGTGTAAGTCCGAGTATCGGTCTCACCTTCAATTGTGACGTCCTTCGTCCGTTCGGCTGGGTTTTCTTCAATTGACGCAATCTTACCCGTGACTTCAGAAATTTCAGCGCGACCCTTCGGGATACGTGCTTCCACAATTTCTTGCACACGAGGCAAACCTTGCGTGATATCGTTTCCACCGGCAACACCACCCGTGTGGAAGTTACGCATGGTCAACTGAGTACCCGGTTCACCGATTGACTGGGCAGCAACCGTACCAACAGCTTCACCGACTTCAACTTCTTCACCGGTCGCCAAGTTACGACCGTAATCGAGAACAGAAACACCGTGTTCCGTCGTTGACGTGAAGACAGAGCGAATCGTCACTTCTTCAATACCAGCAGCGTCGATCTTCTTAGCAGCGGCTTCATCAATCATTTCGTTACGAGCAACAATCTTTTCGCCAGTTTCTGGATCAAAGACCGTCTTCATGGCGTAACGACCAAGGATACGATCGACCAATGGTTCGACAATTGACGAACCATCCGTAATCGCCGTCACCTTCACACCACGATCCGAACCGTTGTCGTATTCACGCACAATGACGTCTTGGGCAACATCGACCAAACGACGGGTCAAGTAACCTGAGTTGGCCGTCTTCAAGGCCGTATCGGACATACCCTTACGGGCACCGTGGGTTGAAATAAACATTTCCATAACCGTCAACCCGTCACGGAAGTTCGACGTAACTGGCAATTCGATAATCTTACCGCCAGGTCCAGCCATCAAACCACGCATTCCGGCCAACTGAACGAAGTTCGAGATGTTACCACGAGCTCCAGAATCCTGCATCATGTAGATTGGGTTTCGGAGGTCGAAGGTTTCGATCAATTCGTCTTGGATAACATCCTTAGCCTTTGACCAGATATCGATGACACGCTGGTAACGTTCGGCGTCGGTAATCAAACCACGACGGAATTGCTTGGTAACCGTTGACACTTCCTTGTGGGCATTTTCCAAAATCATTGGCTTGTCGGCCAATTCGGTCACGTCCGTCATGGCAACCGTCAAACCAGACTTGGTTGAGATATCGTAACCGATATCCTTCATGCGGTCCAAGAGAAGGGACGTTTCCGTCACCTTGTACTGCTTGTAAACCGCAGCGATGATGTCTGACAAGAAGCCCTTCTTGAAAGGCTTGATGACATCTTGCTTGGCCAAGAAGTCGTGGATGTTTTCACCGGCGTCCATGAAGAAGTCATCAGAGATGCCTTCAAAGTTTTCATCGGATGGTTCATTGATGTATGGGAAATCAACTGGCAAGATTTCGTTGAAGAAGAGCTTACCAACTGAAGTAACCATGATCTTTTCACGTTGCGCATCCGTAAATGGCTTAGCTTCATCAAATGAAGAAGTCTGAATACCAACACGGGTGTGGTAGTGAACCAACTTGTTTTCAAAGGCCAAACGGGCTTCGTCAACAGAAGAGAAGATCATGCCTTCGCCTTCGCGGCCGGCTTCTTCAGTGGTCAAGTAGTAGTTACCGATCACCATATCCTGAGAAGGGGCAACGATTGGCTTTCCATCCTTAGGTGCCAAAATGTGGCCAGCGGCCAACATCAGCAAACGGGCTTCCGCCTGTGCTTCGTCAGACAAAGGCACGTGAATGGCCATCTGATCACCATCGAAATCGGCGTTATAGGCCTCACAGATCAATGGATGCAAACGCATGGCCTTACCTGAAACCAAAACGGGTTCGAAGGCCTGAATTCCAAGACGGTGCAAGGTAGGTGCGCGGTTCAAAAGAACAGGGTGTTCCTTGATCACGTCTTCCAATACGTCCATGACGTCTTCGTCGGCCTTGTCAATCTTACGCTTAGCAGACTTAACGTTGCCAGCCAAACCACGGGCCGTCAATTCCTTCATGATGAACGGACGGAACAATTCGATGGCCATTGGACGTGGCAATCCCATTTGGTTCATCTTCAAGAATGGTCCAACATCGATAACGGAACGACCAGAGTAGTCGACACGCTTACCAAGCAAGTTTTGACGGAAACGTCCTTGCTTTCCCTTCAACATGTGTGAAAGGGACTTCAATGGACGGTTACCAGGACCGGCCACGGGACGGCCACGGCGACCGTTATCCATCAACGCATCGACGGCTTCTTGGAGCATCCGCTTTTCGTTTTGAACAATGATACCAGGAGCGTGCAAGTCGAACAAACGCTTCAAACGGTTGTTACGGTTAATCACACGACGGTACAAGTCGTTCAAATCGGAAGTAGCAAAACGGCCACCTTCCAACTGAACCATTGGACGCAAGTCAGGTGGGATGACAGGAATCACATCCATGACCATCCATTCCGGCTTGTTGTCAGATTGCAAGAAGGCCTCAATGATGTCCAAGCGGCGGACCGCACGAACACGCTTTTGACCCGTTGCTTCTTGCAATTCGGCCTTCAAGGAAGCAGCTTCAGCTGCCAAATCAACGGAAGCCAACAATTCCTTAATGGCTTCGGCACCCATCCCGGCCTTAAAGTTCGCACCGTATTCCTTCTTCAGGTCGCGGTATTCGCGTTCCGTCAAAAGGCGCTTCTTTTCAACAGGGGCATCACCTGGATCAACCACGACATAAGAAGCAAAGTAAATGACTTCTTCCAGAGAACGTGGTGACATGTCCAAGACAAGACCCATCCGTGATGGGATTCCCTTGAAGTACCAGATGTGTGTCACGGGTGCGGCCAATTCAATGTGACCCATCCGTTCACGGCGGACCTTCGCTGACGTGACTTCAACACCACAGCGGTCACAGACGATTCCCTTATACCGGATTCGCTTGTACTTTCCACAGGCACACTCGTAATCCTTGGTTGGCCCAAAGATTCGTTCATCAAACAAGCCGTCTTTTTCAGGCTTTAACGTTCGATAGTTAATCGTTTCTGGCTTCTTAACCTCACCATGAGACCAGTCATGGATTTGGTCGGGAGAAGCAAGACCGATTTGCATAGATTCGAACTTATTAACATCGATTGCCATCTATTCGGTCACCTTTCTAAAATTATTTTTCTTCATCGCTCAAGGTGCTTTGTTCTTGGGTCACTTCTTGACCATCTACCTTATCAAAGGCAACCTTTACTTCGTCGTCTTCGCGGTTAAGCAAGTCAGGGTTCGTGCGCGCCAACTTTTCCAAAGCGTCAACAGGCAAGACAGAATCGTCTTCGTCCATTTGCTTCAATTGAACCGCTTCGCCTTCTTGGTTCAAGACACGCATGTCAAGTCCAAGCGCTTGTAATTCCTTGACCAAAACACGGAATGACTCTGGAACACCTGGCTTAGGAATGGCATCACCCTTGATGATTGATTCATAAACCTTCACACGACCGGCAACGTCATCTGACTTGTACGTCAAGATTTCTTGCAAGGTGTAAGCGGCACCATAAGCTTCCAGTGCCCAAACTTCCATTTCTCCGAAACGCTGTCCACCGAACTGCGCTTTTCCACCAAGTGGTTGTTGCGTAACCAGTGAGTAAGGTCCGATTGAACGGGCGTGGATCTTGTCGTCGACCATGTGGGCCAACTTCAAGTAGTGCATCACACCAACCGCAACACGCTTATCGAAGGCTTCACCAGTTTGTCCGTCATAGACAACGGACTTACCATCGGCTGGCAAACCAGCTTCGGCCAAAGCATCTTCGATTTCGTCATCGGTTGCACCATCAAAGACAGGAGAAGCCACGTGGATGCCAAGCTTCTTAGCGGCATAACCCAAGTGCAATTCCAAAACCTGTCCGATGTTCATACGAGATGGCACACCCATGGGTGACAAACAGATATCAATTGGCGTTCCATCTGGCAAGTATGGCATATCTTCTTCGGGAACAACGACTGAAACAGTACCCTTGTTTCCGTGACGACCGGCCATCTTATCACCGACTTGGATCTTACGCTTCTGTGCGATGTAGACACGAACCATTTGGTTCACGCCAGGAGCCAATTCGTCCCCGTTTTCAGGCGTGAAGACGCGAACGGATTGCACAACTCCGCCACCACCGTGCGGTACCTTCAATGATGTATCGCGAACTTCGCGAGCCTTTTCACCGAAGATGGCGTGCAACAATCGTTCTTCGGCTGACAGATCAGTGACACCCTTAGGCGTGACCTTACCAACCAGGATGTCGCCATCCTTGACTTCTGCACCGACACGGATGATGCCGTTTTCGTCCAAATCACGGAGTTGTTCTTCTCCAGTGTTTGGAATTTCGCGGGTGATTTCTTCAGGGCCAAGCTTCGTATCGCGAGCCTCTGAATCATATTCTTCGATGTGAATTGACGTATAAACGTCTTCACGGACCAAACGTTCGTTCAACACGATGGCATCTTCGAAGTTGTAGCCATGCCAAGTCATGAAGGCAATAACTGGGTTTTGTCCAAGGGCCAATTCACCCTTTTCCATTGATGGACCATCGGCCAAGATTTGGTCTTCGTCGATTTGTTCACCGACTTTGACGATTGGCTTTTGGTTATAGTTTTTACCACCGTTCGAACGGCGGAACTTCATCAACTCATAAGTATCCAACTGACCGTCTTCACGACGAACACGGATTTGCGTTGCATCCACGTATTCGACTTCACCTGCAGCCGTTGAGATCACAGCGGCACCGGAATCGTGGGCAGCCTTGTATTCAACACCAGTACCAACAATTGGGGCGTGTGGGTCGAGCAAAGGAACGGCCTGACGCTGCATGTTGGCACCCATCAAAGCACGGTTGGAATCATCGTTTTCCAAGAAAGGAATAACAGACGTTCCAACCGAAACAACCTGCTTTGGCGAAACGTCGACGTAGTCAATCTTTTCAACTGGCGTTTCGATGTTTTCTTCACCATAACGGGCCATGGCTGTCTTGTGAATGAAGGAACCGTCATCGTTCAATTCCGTGTTGGCCTGAGCGACGATGTAGTTATCTTCTTCATCGGCCGTCAAGTAATCGATCTTTTCGGTAACCTTGTGGGTTCCCCAATCAACACGACGGTATGGCGTTTCGATGAAGCCATACTTGTTGATGCGACCGTAAGTGGCCAAAGAGTTAATCAAACCAATGTTAGGACCTTCGGGCGTTTCGATTGGGTCAATACGGCCGTAGTGCGTGTAGTGAACGTCTCGAACTTCAACGCCGGCACGGTCACGCGTCAAACCACCAGGTCCAAGGGCTGACAGACGACGCTTGTGGTTCATTTCGCCAAGTGGGTTCGTCTGATCCATGAACTGTGACAGCTGTGATGAACCGAAGAATTCCTTAATTGAGGCAACAACCGGACGGATGTTGATCAATTGTTGTGGCGTAACCGTTGCGGCATCTTGGATGGACATGCGTTCACGAACGACACGTTCCATACGAGTCAAACCAATTCGGAATTGGTTTTGCAACAATTCACCAACGGAACGAATCCGACGGTTACCCAAGTGATCGATATCATCAACTTGGCCAACGCCTTCTTGCAAGTTCATGAAGTAGTTCATACCAGCGATAATGTCGGCTGGCCGAACGTTGTGTTCGGATTCTGGCAAGTGACCGTTACCAATCAAGAGCAAGGTCTTGTCTGGGTTTTCAGGTGATTCAATCTTGATCTTTTGCAACACCACTTCGTCTTGCAAAACCGCATCGCCAGATGGCGTGTAGGTCACCGTCTTGAAGTCAGGGTTGTCCAAGAATGGGGCCAACTTGGCCATCACAGCCTTGTCGACAACCGTTCCCTTTTCCGCGATGATTTCACCAGAGTCAGGATCAGCCAACGTTTCGGCCAAAGTCTGGTTCAACAAACGGTTTTTGAGTGACAACTTCTTGTTGATCTTATAGCGACCAACGGGTGCCAAATCGTAACGCTTTGGATCGAAGAAGCGGGCAACCAAAAGGGCACGAGATGAGTCGGCCGTCTTTGGTTCGCCTGGACGCAAACGTTCGTAGATGTCCTTCAATGATTCTTCAACACGGGAATCGGACATGTTCTTGTGAACGTCCTTTTCCAACGTCATGTTCAAGGCGTCGTATTGGTCAGAGAAAATGTCCAAGATGTCAGAATCTGAACCGAACCCGAGGGCGCGAACCAATTCCGTCATCAAGAGCTTACGCGTCCGATCGATTCGAACGTTGGCAATTCCCTTGGCATCCGTTTCATATTCCAACCAAGCACCACGGTTTGGGATCACCGTCGTACCAAAGTGTGGGCGACCGTTCTTGTCCGCTTCCTGGTTGTAATAGATACCAGGTGAGCGCACAAGTTGTGAAACGATAACTCGTTCGGCACCATTAATAATGAAAGTACCTTGCTCCGTCATCAATGGGAAATCACCAAAGAAGACGTCTTGCGACTTGATTTCACCAGTTTCCTTGTTCGTCAAGCGCAACGTCACGTGCAACGGTGCTGAGTAGTTTGCATCATGCTCACGGGCTTCATCGATGTTGTACTTTGGCTCCATCAATTGGTAGTCAACGTACTCCAACGACAGATTGCCTTGGAAGTCCTCAATTGGCATGATATCGTTAAACATCTCTTTGATTCCTTCATCAAGGAACCACTTATAAGATGCTGTTTGCACTTCGATCAAATTAGGGAGATCAAGGACTTCCTTAATCTTCGAATAAGACCGACGGGTACGATATTTACCGTATTTTACTAAATGTCCTGCCACACTTATCACCTCATCTAAAATTCACTGTTCATGCAAAATAAATATAAAATTTTTTGGAAAAATTAACGAAAAAGCCCTCATTTTTGCGTCGAAAGGCACAAAAAAAGCAAGTCTCGCAACTTTAAAAAGCGCGGACCTTGCCTGCTATGAGGGCGCTGATGGACAATAGATCACCAGTCGCCATATTTATTTACAGTGTTACTAAGTACTATTATACGAGTCTTTTCGAAAAATACAAGGAAAATTCTTGACAAATTTGTGGGAAAAGGGTAATAGATGATTGGCTCAAAAATTCTAACTTTTAATAAGATTTTCTAAAACACTCCCTGTGGTAAAATAACCATAGTTTCTCCACCTTTATATATGTAGAAAGGAAAGCCCATGGACAAGCGTCTTTTCATCGTTGAAGACAATCAAGAAATCGTCGACCTTTTGGAAAAGGGCCTCACCGGTTGGGGTTTTTCCACTGCATCCTGCCAGGACTTCCACCAGGTTGCTACCGAAGTGGCGGCCTTTGCGCCAGATCTTGTCTTGATGGACGTGAACCTGCCCTTCTTTAACGGCTTCTATTGGACGCAGGCCATTCGCAAATCCTCTGATCTGCCCATCATTTTCCTGTCTTCACGGACCGAAGATGCCGACCAAATTATGGCGATGAACCTCGGGGCAGACGACTACATGACCAAGCCCTTTAATTTGGATTTGCTAATTGTCAAAATCCAAGCGTTGCTTAAACGAACCGAAGCACAAGGCGGCATCAATTCGGCCACCCTTTCCTTTGCCGGCTTTGCCCTAAACATTTTGGATAACAGCCTGGCCTTTGGCAAGGAGCAAGTCTCACTAAGCAAAAACGAAACCAAACTGCTCTTCCCACTCTTTGAAAACGCCGGCCAGGTCGTTTCCAAAGAAGAGTTAATGAGTGAACTGTGGGACGACGATCTCTTTGTTGACCGCAACACCCTTTCGGTTATGGTCAACCGAATTCGCACCAAGACCAAGTCCATCGCCTTCGACCAACACCTGCAGACCATTAAGGGAGAAGGGCTGGTTCTTCATGATTAAGCATTTTCTGAAGGAGGCCCTTGCCTTTTTAAAAGACTATTTCTACCTATACTGTTTCTTTTTGCTAACGGTAGTCCTCGAGTTCTGGGTGACCATCCTACAGGATCAAGACGAGACCCTTTTGTCGACCTTGCTCATCCCCCAATGCTATCTGCTGCTAATCATCACCTTGATTGTGGCGGTTCGCTGGTGCAAAAAGCGTCGTTTGGCCAAAGCTGCCCTTGCCGAAAAGGAAGTAGACGAGCTCGAGGCCGGCTTGGCTCAAAGCAGTCAGGAAACACTCTTGGCTGAATTACTCGAAAAGCTTGCTGAGCAAAACAAAAAATTGGCCGAAGCCAATTTCGAAGAGAAGCAAAAGTTAGAAGACTACTACGCCCTTTGGGTCCATCAAATTAAAGTGCCCCTATCCGTCTTGGATCTGATGAACCAGACCGAAACAATCAACGTCAAGCAGACCAAAGAACAGCTCTTTTTGATCAACCAGTATCTGGACATGCTCCTATCCTTCATCCGGCTGCAAGACATGAACGCTGACCTCGAGCTGCAGCCGCTGTCTGCCCGAAAGCTTGTCTTAAAAGTCGTCAAAGAATACAAGGTCTTCTTCATCGAAAAGGACTTGTCTTTGCAGATTGAAGACGCCGACTTCACCATGGTTTCCGATAGCAAATGGCTCCGTTTTGCCCTGGAGCAAGTAATTTTTAACGCCATTAAGTACACCAAAGAAGGTGGGTTGCAGATTGCCTGCACCAAGGATCAGCAGATCGTCATCAAAGACAGCGGAATCGGCATCGATGCCGCTGATCTACCCCAGGTCTTCAATCAAGGTTACACCGGTTTCAATGGCCGAGTGGAAGATAACGCCTCCGGACTTGGCCTTTATTTGGTCAAAGAAATTCTGGACCGGCTGGGTCACCCTATCCAGATCGAATCGACCGTTGGCGTCGGAACGACGGTGACCATTGACTGCCGACAACAGCATTTACAGTAAGCTAACAACTTTGTAAGGATGGCGGCCCGGCCTGTAAGCACGGGCGCCGTCCTTTTTACGTTAAGCTAGAGTCATCAATCAATAAAGGAGCCAAAAACATGGCACTATTATCCGTAAATCATCTCAAAAAAGAATACAAATCCAAGCGTTCCACGCAGAAGGTTCAGGCCTTAAAGGACGTCGACTTCCAAGTCGATGAAGGCGAATTCATTGCCATCATGGGCGAGTCCGGTTCCGGTAAGTCGACCTTGCTGAACTGTATCGCCACTTTAGACAAGCCAACGGCTGGTCACATTCTTTTGAACGGCGACGAACTCGCTTCATTGAAGGACAAGAACTTGGCCGAATACCGACGAGACCACTTGGGCTTCGTTTTCCAGGACTTTAATTTGCTGGACACGCTTTCGGTTAAAGACAACATCTACTTACCATTGGTCTTGGCCAAAAATACCAAGGGCAAGGAAGAAAAGTTGGACGTCTTGGCCAAGCAGTTGGGGATCGCCGATTTGCTGAACAAATACCCCTACGAATTGTCCGGAGGACAGCAGCAACGCGTGGCCATCGGTCGCGCCTTGATTACCAAACCAGAGTTGTTGCTCTGTGACGAGCCAACCGGGGCTTTGGATTCCAAGAATGCCGAAGATATTCTAAACGTCTTTGGTGACTGCCACGAAGCCGGCCAGACGATTCTGATGGTGACCCACTCTTCTCTTTCCGCATCGCACGCTGGCCGTGTCCTCTTTATTAAGGACGGAACCGTCTTCCACCAGCTCTACCGCGGTGACAAATCCGAACAGGAAATGTTGGTTGCCATCAACGATGCGATGACCAACATGCTGGGAGGGCAAGCTTAAGATGTTTCATTTCAAACTCGCTTTCGATTCGCTTCGCAAAAATCGGGAAAGCTACCTACCTTTCTTGCTAGCGGCCTCCACCGCCATCGCCTTAAACTTCTTGATGCAGTTGTTGATTGACGCACCGGGCGTTAAAAGTCTGATGATGGCTGACATTGTCCGCCTCCTTTTGGTCCTAGGCCAGGTGGTCATCGGCTTGCTGTCCGTTGTCATTATGATCTACTCCTACTCCTTTTTGCGAAAAGGCAAGCAAAAGGAGTTCGGACTCTATAGCATTCTCGGCTTAAAGAAGAAGGATCTGCTCAAGATTTCCTTCATCCAACAAGGAATTTCCTTTGTAGCCAGCCTCTTGATTGGCCTGGTTTCCGGCTTTGTTTTCGCCAAGTTGATGATTCTGCTCTTGATCAAATTAATCAACGGCGCCTCATTCAAACTGGACTTCTCCATCCCCGCCCTGCTCTTCACGGTAGCCATTTTCACCGCCATCTTCTTCGTCTTGACGATTGTTGACGGTGTGGCAGTTTACCGGACCAAGACCTTGGACTTGATGAAGTCCGAAAAGAAGGCCGCTAACCAGCCAAAGAATCGTTGGCTGCTCTTCTTGCTCGGTTTGACCGCTTTGGTTATTGGTTACGGCCTGTCTTTGACAGTGCCAACACCCGTTAAGGCCATCAAGCAGTTCTTTGTCGCGGCCCTTTTGATCATCATCGCGACCTACCTGCTCTTCATGGCAGCCTCGACCTTGGTTCTAAAAGCACTGCAGAAGAAGGATAGCTACTACTACCAAAGCAAGCACTTCATCACCGTCTCCAACATGCTCTTTCGAATGAAGCAAAATGCAGTCGGATTAGCTTCCATCACCTTGCTCTCGACCATGACCTTGGTGGTGGCCTTGACGACTGCTTCCATGTTCTTTGGAAAAAGCAGCCTCGTGAACAACCTTTTCCCAAGGACGACAATTGTTAGCTCCACTCAGAGTTCAGCAAGTAATCACCCCAGCTTCCAATCCATTCAAGGCAGCGCAAAAAAAGACGGTATCTCGATAACGAATGAATACGATTTCGATACGTCCGTCCCCTTCTATGCTAAGTTCAACGAAAAGGGACAGTTTATTCCTGTTCCGCAATCAGATAATGAAGGTGTTCATCAGGGAACGCTGATGAAGAAAAGTGACTACGAAAAACTGACCAAGCAAAAGGCCAACCTTTCCGATCACGAGATCCTGGTTTACCAAAAGGGTGGCGACAGCAAAGACGCCAAGCAACTAGCTCACAAAAGCAGCCTTTCCGATGGCAAGCAACGCTACCAAATCAAGGATAAGTTGTCTTCCATCAAGAACTACCCAGATGGAACGAACAGTGTCTATCCTGAAATCATTATCGTGACGGCTAACGACGCTGACTACCAAGAGCTGGCCTCAACCTACTTTGATTCAAAGGCAAGCGACCTAGTTGACGAACACATGGCTTCTTGGACCACCCGCCAAATCCTTTTTGACACCGACGCCAACGACGACCAAAAGGACCAATTCTTCGGTGACTTACAGAACAAAAACAGCGCTACTCCTTACAACAAATCGATTATTTCAGTTCAGGATAAATCGATAGTCTTGAAGATGTCCAACGCCCTCTACGGTGGGTTCTTCTTCATCGGCATCCTCTTCTCCCTGTCCTTCATTTTGGCCACGGGGCTGATGATTTACTACAAGCAAATCTCAGAAGGAAAGGCCGATCGCGATCAGTTCGACATTCTTCAGAAGGTCGGCATGTCCAAAAACGAAATCAAGAAAACGATTCGTTCGCAGATTGTTTGGCTTTTCGGCCTACCAATCGTGGTCTCGATTGCCCACCTCGGTTTCGCCTTCCCAATGATTCAAAAACTCTTGCTCGCCTTCGCGGTGCCAATGAGCGTGGCAGTTTACTGGATTATGGCCATCACGATTCTACTGATGATCGTCATCTACTTCGCCATTTACAAGATCACCTCCCGCACTTACTTTAAGCAAGTCACGGAGCTGCAACGTTAAGCAAATCAAAACCGGACGCTACACTAGGTAGCGCCCGGTTTTTGTATTCATTAATCTTTCAAATCCACTTCTTTGAGTGGGACGACATCGAACCCAAGTTCAGGTCTTTGACCTTGTTGACTTGGAATTTTCGGAAAAGGGGTAATAAAGAATTTGAAAAAAGAGACTCTGAATTTTATCAGAATCTCTTTTTCAGATTACTCAGCCCCATTGACCGGCGTCAAAATAATCTTCACTTGTGGATCAGAAACAAACGACATGGTTACATGCACCAAACGGTCTTTTTCAATCGAAAGCAACCCGTCAGCTGGTGCATCGCGACCCGCATCACCTTTATAAAGTGTGACATTATAATGGTCACTCTCCGATGACTCTGGAATCGTTTGCTGATCATAGGTTAGTAAGTTCACCATCAACATCGATCCAGCCTTAGAATTCGGAGTCGCTGATTGAGGTGTCAGCTTCCCTTCATAAGTCACTCTATATTGTCCAGTTGGAATTTGAGTTTCTGGTAAGTATGTCCCAGGATTCGTAATCACATAACTCTCCCCCTGCCTACTTAATGGGGAAAACTTTGCCGGTGTGAAAGTGAGCTTCTTACCTTTTTCCAGATTCATTGGTTCATAGTCAGTTAGTAAATGACCATACTCATCTTTAACAGAGCTAGCACCATCCCAATACTGCGAATTTCCACCTTCCAAGTGAATATCGTAGAACCCTGATTTAAAACCTAATTCTTTGACATTCTTTTTTGTAGAAGGACCAGTTAACGCGAACTCCTTAGCTGGATTGTTTTTCGTACTGATTTTTCCAGGAGCCTTACCACCTTGAGGCACGTAGCGTTTTGCTGAACTTTTACTCATTTGCTTTCCGATATAGTTAGTAAGCAAAGCACCAAAAAGTACAACAACGATGCTTATAAAAATGAGCCGCGTAATTGTTTTGCTATTCCGCATTCGCTACACTCCCTTCTGACATCTCAATAACTTCATCTGCTAAAAGACTCAGATCTTCAGGATTGTGGCTCGCCATCAAAATCGTTGCACCACGCTTTTTTTCCTCTTCAAAAAGCTCTCTAATCGACTTAACACCCTCGATATCAATGGCATTAGTTGGTTCATCTAGTAAAATGACTCTTGGTCGTTCAAAAATAGCCTGAGCAATGGCAGCACGTTGTTTCATTCCCAATGAATACTCACGGACTTTCCGTCGATCACCTGGTTCTAACCCAACTCTCCTAATCGCCTCATCAATCATTTCATCTGTTGCCACTTTTTTAATCTTTGCAAGCATCTGTAGATTTTTTCTAAGTGTAAAATCCGGCAAGACATTATTACTTTCAATCAAAAGCCCCAGATCTTTTGGGAAATCAATATCACGATGAAGTATTTGCCCATCGATTGAAACCTGGCCACGATCCAAATGAATCAGACCAGCAACCGCTCGTAAAAGCATTGTTTTCCCCGCGCCATTTCGTCCTTTTAAGCCATACACCTTACCACTGTCAAATTTCAGATTTATACCCTTTAATACATTCTTTTTCCCAATGGTTTTAACAGCGTTTTCTACTTCAATCATATTCTTCTCCAAAAAAGTCTTTACGTTTTATAATTTCTTTTAACCAACATAGTTCTATAACTGTAATAATTAAAATTGCAGCTAAAGACCACATTTCATCTGTTTCTCTAAAAACAAATGCGCCCAATACACGCCATTCAAACGGCGAAAATACAGCAACTAAAAGATACAGAGAAACCATTAAAATAGCCACAGTAGACCCAAATCGAAAATCTACTATCAAAAACATTCCCAATAACAAACTATAGATTGAAATCAAGCTAATGATTTGGAGATATAAAAAGCCACCCATAATTAACTGTTCCCCTAAATCAAGAATGAAAATTGGGGTCATGATTTGCGTTAAGATTTTTAGATATGTTTTCGTTATCAAAGTGCCAACATTTTCCGCTCGGATCAAACGATTTAAGTAATATCCACTTTGCCAAACTTCCATTACTCCAATGCAAATTGTAAATGGGCATAAGAGTAATCCAAAGTAAGTTATTTTAATTATGATAGGTTTGGAAAAATAGTTTCCAAAATAAATTATCGAACTTGTAGTTCCGTTTCCATAAATGAGCATCTGAAAAAGAAGAATCATCACTATAAAAATCGTGAATAAGTTCTTCCAGCTCATCCGAACCATTCCCATCTCCTAATTAATTTCTTTAAAAAATGTTGTAAATACTGAATGATAACAAACATGAGAATAGCACTATAAACAGTCTTTGAAATTAAGCGCTGAATAGGTATTGCTCGAATATAGCCAGTAACTTGAACATCAGAAAAAATCGAACTTTCAAATGGCCAAACATGCAGTAGAACTGTAAATATAACCATGACCGAACAAAAAATAAACACAATGTTCATCGGCTTGTAACTGTATACAATCATTACAGTGTAGATCATTATAATCATCGTTAAGGCATACAATATAACCTGGCAACTCCAAACTGAAGAAAACTGACAAAACTCCTCTACCGTTGGATGTAAAAAAAACAATCTAAAGTATGGAACCAAATAAAACAAAGAACAATAGCATATAATAATCTGCCTGGTTCTATGTATTACTACATTTGGAAAAGTTTCATTTTCATTACTTCGAATCAATTTCTGAATTGATAACTTATAGTTTACAATCCAATAAAGGCCTCCAAGAATTGTCAGCAACGATTGCCAAGTCCATAGTTGAAAATAACTACCATAGACTACTTCATACTCAGTCCAGTCATTGTAACTAACAACTGCCCAATGAATACTTATCAAATAAAACAAAGACAGAATGAGAAATAAAGCTGCAGTAGATATTATAAATTTCCGTTCACGTATCACTGCAACTCTCCTTTGCGCTGCCAATAGTAAATAGCAACATTAAAGCCAATCAGGGCTACAATGAATATTACCCAACTTTGAATCCAATCGCTGGCGTACTGTAAGTAAGCAAAGGTCTGCAGTAAACTTCCAATATTGAACAGTTGACTACCTAAAAGCACCGAAGCCAGGACTACAACTGTCAAAACTTGAAAAAATTGATTTAAAATTAGAGTCAAAGATACTAATAACATAGAAACTAAAACGACAACTATAAGAAAAAGCACCAAATAAATGAAAAATGTAAGTACTGGATTTTCTAATTGCCACCACAAAAAATGATATTTTTCTAAATCTGGTATGCGACTACGATCTTGTAGCATGCCCATACGGCAATCCGATTTCCTTACATTTATAAATTGAATTACTATTACAAAAATCAAATTCAATATAAGAGGAATTACGTAAAGCAAAACTCCACAAATTGCTGCAGCATAATAATTCGATTTAATGTAAGTAGGGATACCAACTCGACTTACCAAATTATAAGATTGCCCACTTCGAAAATCGGTTGAGACGACAAATCCAACGCCTAGTAGCAACCATACTGGGAACAAACCAAGCAAGAATGTTGTCAACAAATGCCCGTAAGGTCCAGCAACGCTGCTGGCCATAAAAGTATTTAACCAAAACACCTTTGCTAACGAAATACCACCTAATATGATGACATGTTCGATAGCATCAATTATCGTGATCGCAGACATCACTATTAGGACAATCCAGAATCGTTTCGTATGAAGAATTCTTTGGATGCTATACTTTAACATTTAAAATTTACCAAACTTGGTGATTCCAGGAGCCCGTTACACGTGGCGTATTCCAAGTCCATTCTGGATTAAACATCACCATCCGTACATTTGTTTTGTTTGCATTCCAATAAGTTCCAGTATAAACGTACGGATAAGCCGGTCCTGTATAAGCGGTCGCTTCTGGAGATGCTGCTGCAGCGTTCTTTTGGCCTAATAAGTATGCCGTATAGTACGATCCATTTCCTTCATCTGATTGGTAAACTCCCAACCCCCAAGGATTAGAAGAAGATGATGTAGAGCGATAATGTGCACTGGTCATCGACTCATCTTGACCGCCACGAAGCGTAAACCAATACCCTTCCCAAAAACCGGAAGCATAAGTTGGTGTGCTAATACTAAAAAATAATGCACCGATAAATACAAGTGAAGCAATCGTCTTTTTAATGTTCATATTCTCTCCCTAAAATACTTTGTGTGATACTAAACAACAAAATTCACTTTATCATCTTGTTTAAATTGATTCAAATTAAAATCCAATTAACTATCGATCGAATGTTACGAAAAA
Organism: Fructobacillus papyriferae; assembly: GCF_018437225.1. GTDB lineage: Bacteria > Bacillota > Bacilli > Lactobacillales > Lactobacillaceae > Fructobacillus > Fructobacillus papyriferae. The sequence continues at coordinate 53,495 of NZ_JAAMFI010000002.1, read as the reverse complement.
TTAAAGTTAAGTAACAAGCGCTTAAACGTTAAACAAATTAAAACCGGACGCTACACTAGGTAGCGCCCGGTTTTTGTATTCATTAATCTTTCAAATCCACTTCTTTGAGTGGGACGACCTTGGTCTTTTTGATGATCTTGTAGCCCAGGTATGGGATGACAAAGATCGGCACGGACAGGTAGGTCACGGCAATCTTGTCCCACTGCCAGTTAGCAAAGGACTGCGGATCCTGCAAGCAGATGACCGCCAAAGACATCACCAAAGCGATGATTGGTCCGGCTGGGAACCACTTGGCCTTATAGATCAAGTCTTCGACCTTGTTACCTTGGGCAACATAGGCCCGACGGAAACGCAGGTGGGAAATGGCGATCCCCATCCAGGCCAGGAAGCCGGTCAAACCAGAGGCGGAAACCAGCCAACCGTAGACGACGTTGCCACCCTTCATTTCAGAGGTGAAGGCGACCAGGCCGACGGCCATGGTCAAGAGCAAGGAAGCCAGTGGGACGCCGTTTTTCGTCAGGCGACCGAAAATTTTGGGCGCCTGCCCCTTTTGAGCAAGGGAGTAAAGCGTACGGGTTGAGGCATAAGTCCCGGAGTTAGCCGCTGAAAGAACGGAGGTCAAAATGACCGCGTTCATCAGAGAAGCCGCAAAGGCAATGCCGGCATTCTTGAATACAATCGTGAATGGCGACATCATCACGTTGCCAGAATCAGCCGATGACATCAGGCGTGGATCTTGGTAGTAGACCAGAGCCGAAATCACGAAGATGGCCCCGATGTAGAAGAGCAAGATGCGCCAGAAGACCGAGTGGATGGCCTTTGGCACGGACTTGCTTGGATCTTTCGCCTCCCCAGCCGTGATTCCGATCAGCTCGGTTCCTTGAAAAGAGAACCCAGCGACAACAAAGACGGACAGGACGCCCTGCCAACCGCCAACAAAGCCGTGTTGGCCAACGTTCAGGTTCTTCATCACGTCGACATCGGAGTGAATGATACCAAAGATGGCCAAAACGCCGATGAAGAGGAAGAAGGAAATCGTCACGACCTTGATCAAAGACAACCAAAACTCCGTTTCACCGAAGGTTTTGACGGAGAAAAGGTTGATTAAGAAGATCAGGGTCAAGGCGATGGCCGAGAAAATCCAGGATGGCACCTGAGGCAGCCAAAATTGCGCGACCAGCCCGACTGTTACCGTGTCAACCGCCAAAGTGATTGCCCAGTTGAACCAGTAGTTCCAACCTAAAGCAAAGCCAAAGGCAGGGTCGACGAAACGGTTTCCGTATTCAGCAAAGGAACCAGACGTCGGCGCAAAGGTCGCCATTTCACCCAGCGAGGTCATCAAGAAGTAGACCATGATGCCGATCGCGATGTAGGCAGCGATGGCCCCGAATGGTCCCGCTTGAGCAACCGATGAGCCGGAGGTCAAGAAGAGCCCCGTTCCAATCGAGCCACCAAGTGCAATCATCGACACGTGCCGCGTCTTCAGCTGTTGTTTCATTGAATTTGCATCTGTTTCTGCCATGGGCAAAAACCTCCCGTTTGTTATTAACAAGCAAAAAACCGACTCTTGTCTAAAAACAAAGAGTCGGTCTGTCATCATAATTGAATAAATGATAGCAAAGCGCACCGTTTCAAAAAACGACAGTCCAACAGGTCTTTCCTGCTGTCCCAAGGTCTTAGACTGCCCCGTCTAATCCTTTCGGCAACCGCGCCTTTCACACCGGGTCTTAGTCCTGGGCGGACTCACCGGTGCAACTCATCTTGGTTGCAACCTCTTTGTTTGTTGCACTTAGAATAGCACAACTAGATTTTACCGTCAACACCAAAGAATTGCTGCCAACGCTTTCCTTGACGGATGTAGAGCATGGCCAAAACACGGAAGAAGGCATAACCAAAAAGTGCGGAACCAACCAATGTCGTTGCCGACAAGTCATATTCAACAATCGATGCCGCGGCCATGAAGAGCCAAGCAATGACCATCAAAGCGCCAATGGCTTGTTTTACCCAAGCCAAAAGCGGCAAACGAACTACCAAAATTTGCTGAATTTGGTAAAAAAGAAAGGCCCACAAAACATTAGCCACAGCAGGCATGTTTTGCACCATGATCGGACCACCATCCCAGTAAAAGAAAGTCAAAAGCGACCATCCCCAGGTAATAACAATTAAAATTGAAGCGGAGGCTAACGACCACCAAAAACCAACTTTAAAACCGAGTAGGCGAAGAAAGACGGCCCAGATCATAATGGCAATCCAAACTACCCAGAAGTTTTTAAAGAAGTAAGCTGGAATGAGCAGGCCGCCGATTTTTGACGTGGCCACTGCTTGGATTCCAATCGAAACCACTGCATCCAAAAGGGTCAGAATCGAACTGCTAAAACGCAGCATGACGGAGAGTACAACAAAAGCAAACAAAGCAAAGACAGGTAAAAAGCGTCTTTTTTTCAATGGATAAATCAAGAAATTGCGACCTTTCCTATAGTGTAGCCAACAACATTAATCAAAGTAATTAATGCCCATTGCAGCGCGGACTTGCGCCATGGTCTCTTCGGCCTTAGCATTAGCCTTTTCGGAGCCTTCTTGAAGCATCTTCAAAATAGCCGGCATATCCTTTGCCAGTTCAGCACGACGCTCACGAATCGGTGCCAATTCGGCTTCCATCACATCAAGTAGGTGCTTTTTTAATTTCATATCGCCTAAGCCACCGCGTTGATAATGTTCTTTCAATTCTTGGACACGCTGCTTATCTGGATCAAAAATATCCAAATAAGTGAAGACAACGTTGCCTTCCACGTGTCCAGGATCGTCTACACGAACGTGGGTGGGGTCCGTATACATGGCCTTCACCTTTTTAGCCAGCGTTTGGGCGTCATCCGACAGGTAAATCCCGTTGTTCAATGACTTTGACATCTTGGCATTTCCGTCAATACCAGGCAAGCGGCCCTGTCCCTTTGGTGGGAAGACGCCTTCTGGCTCCACCAAAATGTCAGTGTCATAAGCATTGTTGAAAGAGCGAACCAATTCTCTGGTTTGCTCGATCATGGGTTTTTGATCATCCCCAACCGGCACTTTCGTTGCCTTGAAAAGCGTAATGTCAGCAGCTTGTGAGACTGGATAGGTCAAGAAGCCAGCCGGAATACTTTCACCAAAGCCCTTTTGTTTAATCTCCGTTTTAACCGTTGGGTTGCGTTCCAAACGGCCCAACGAAACCAAGTTCATATAATACATGGTCAACTCGGCTAAAGCCGGAATTTGCGACTGGACGAAAATCGTTGACTTGCTTGGGTCAATTCCGACAGCCAAATAATCCAAAGCGACCTCTGCCAAAGAGCGTTGGATTTTTTCTGGATCACGCGCATTGTCGGTAAAAGCCTGCGTATCAGCAATCATGATATAAGGATCGTAGACCCCTTCGTTTTGCATGGCAACACGGTTCTTCAATGAACCAATGTAGTGCCCAATATGTAATTTACCGGTTGGACGATCACCGGTCAGATAGATTTCTTTTTCCATAAGTGAGTGAATTCCCTTTATTTTCTAACTCCTTTATTATAACGAATTGTCTCTTTCCTTGCAGGCCGGCTTTGTTATTGGTATATTATTAGAATAATATAATAAACTTTTAATAAAAGGAGGCTTTTATATGAAATATGCCGTTGTCGGTGCAGGTGCCATGGGGTTGCGTTATGGGTTGTTACTTCAAGAAGTAGCTGGTCAATCAGTTGATTTTATCGAGCCAACAAAAGCCTCTCTTGAAAAAATTAAGGGCCAGGGAGAGCTAGTCTTTCAATCTCGTGATCATCAAGATAAACACCCGGTTTTTGTCAACATTTACTCGCCGGAAGAATACACTGGCGAGCCCGACGTTTGGATCTTTTTCATGAAGCAGATGCAATTGGGCGAAACCTTAACGCGTTTGGCGCCCCACTTTATGGCGCATCAAGTGGCGGTTGGTGCGATGAACGGAATGGGCCACATTGAAAAGTTGCAAAGTTACTTCGACGACGACAAAATCATTGGTGGAACGGCCATGATCGCCACCATTTTAAATGATTTTGGTGATGTCGACTTTATTGGCAAAGAAAACAGCGGTCGTTCAGCCTACTCAAATCTTTCTGGTCAAAAAACAGCAGAAACCAAAGCGATTCTAGAGGACTTTCAGGCGGCTCACTTAAACCCAAGCTATTCCGATAACTTTATGGGCACCCTGCTAACTAAGGTTTTCTTCAACGCTGTTGAAAACTCGATTGCTACCATGTTTCAAGCTCGAATGGGTGACTTATTATCTTACGATCAATTCGTACCGACGATTGCAAAACCGCTGGTAGATGAAGCTTACGATGCGGCCCAAGCAGCCGGCATCACCCTACTTGAAACAAGAGAAGAGATGCTTGTCCAAGTCGATTACGTCGCTCGTGAAGTCGTGCCCCTCCACTTCCCTTCCATGTACCAAGACTTTGTTAAAAACCGCCCAACAGAAGTCGATTACATTAACGGTTGGATTGCTGACCTAGCTGAGGCAAATGGCCGTTCTGCGCCCACCCAGCGTTTCATTACCAATTTGGTTCACTTGGCAGAAGCAATGCGTCAGTTTAACCCGCCAATTAACCAATTATCCGGTTCAAACTAAAGCCCCCCTGGGCTTTTTTATTTATCGGTATCCTGTCGAATGCAAACAAAAAAGGCTTCACACCAATAAATGATGTGAAACCTCTTTAGTAGCCCGTGAGAGAATCGAACTCTCGATTCCGCCGTGAAAGGGCAGCGTCTTAGCCACTTGACCAACGGGCCATGGTCAGTTGTTGTTTCATATCGCTATCAAACAACTATGTTAGTATAGCAAGCTGACGCTTAGTCCGTCAATAGAAAAAATAAAAAATTTTTATTTTAATACCAATTGAAGTCACGGTGGTGTTGCAAAGCAGCTTGTGCTGAACCGTAGCGATCCGCAATATACTGCTTCATGGCACGCAACTGTGCTTGATAGTCGGTGCTGTCAAACACACCATACTTCGCACGCAAACTTGGTGATAACTGGCCAATTCCAAAGTAAACACCGTTTCGGGCATTTACGTTACCACCAGATTCTTTCATGATAATGGTGTTCAAGGCATCTTGTTCCGCATTATCATTACTATTTGACTGAGCAGCTTCCGCATCAGCTGCGGCCTTTGCAGCAGCTGCTTCTGACTGAGCTTTAGCCTGAGCTTCGGCTTCAGCTTGCGCCTGAGATTGAGCAGCGGCTTGGTCAGCCTTTGCTTTGGCCTCGGCATCTGCTTGGGCTTGCGCTGCGGCTTGTGCTTCTGCTTGACTTTGGGCAGCGGCAGAATCGGCTTGGGCCTGTGAGTCGGCCATGCTTTGTGAATCAGTGTTTTGACTGTTCTCTTGGTTTTCAACAGCTGATGAAGCTGCTGCCGTCTTTAATACCTGACCAACTGAAAGCTGGTTGGGGTTTTGAATGTTATTCCAAGAAGCCAAGTTTGAAACGCTTGTATTGAAGCGCTGGGCCAAAGTCCACAAGTTATCACCAGACTTAACAGTGTACGAACCAGTCGACTGATCCTCCGTTGTTGAAGCTTTTGCTGACGCTTTTTCTGAAGCATCGTTTTCTGAAGCGGCTTGGCCAATTACCAGGTTCTCACCCGCATAAATTTGGTTCACGTTTTGGATATGATTATCCTCTGCTAATTGCGCAACAGTTGTGTTATACAACTTGGCAATCGCTGACAACGTCTCTCCAGACTTAATCGTGTGTTGTTGAACTTGGTCAGCAGAAGCAGCTTGGTGGCCCAAAGCCACCGAACCTGCTAATCCAGCAGCGAACAACAATTTATTTTTTATCGTCATTGATATTCTCCTTTGCTATGACTCATTTCGAAAAATACCAATTCTTCGAAATTACTCTTATCTCATATGATACGCCTTTAAAGTTTAAATCCTGATTAAATAATCGATAAGAAAATATAAAAGACAATCCAATCCAATAAAAAAAGGACCGAGCGTTCACTCGATCCTTTTGATTTATCGATGTCCTTTAACAGAGCCAACATGAATTCGGTTAACGGCCCGCATCAAGGCGATGTGCGCCATTTCAATTTCACGTTGGTTCGCCACTTCTTGTGCATGTGCCAAACGGTCTTGCGCCCGCTTTTTGGCATTTTGCGCACGATCGATATCGATATTGTCAGCCACTTCCGCAGAATCGGCAATCACGGTTAGCAAGTTATTGGAAAACTCGGCAACCCCGCCATTGACCGCAAGCGAACGCTTTTGACCATCTTTTTTGACAACCAATTCATCAATGGCAAGCGCAGCCAAGATCGGCTCGTGTCCCGCCATAATTCCGAATTGGCCACCCTGGGTGTTAATTACCGCAATTTCTGCACCAGCTTGGTCATAAATCTGACCCTCTGGCGTTACAATTTTAACGGTAATACCCTTCATTTCTTGTGCTTGTTCAGCCATGGATTACCCCCTTATTGGGCCATTGACTTCGCCTTGTCCACTACCTGTTCGATGACACCAACATTTCGGAAGGCATCTTCTGGCAAGTCATCATACTTACCGTCCAAAATTTCCTTGAAGGAACGGACTGTTTCTGAAACTGGGACATACTCACCCTTCACACCAGTGAAGGTTTCGGCAACGGAGAATGGTTGTGACAAGAAGAATTGAATCCGACGAGCCCGGTTAACGGTCACCTTTTCGTCATCGGACAATTCATCCATTCCCAAAATGGCGATGATGTCTTGCAATTCGCGGTAACGCTGTAGCGTTCGTTGAACTTCAGTTGCCACTTCGTAGTGATCTTGTCCAACCACTTCAGGATCCAAGGCAGATGACGTTGATGCCAATGGATCAACGGCTGGATAAATTCCCTGCTGCGTCAATGAACGTTCCAAGTTAGTCGTGGCATCCAAGTGGGCGAAGGTCGTCGCTGGAGCTGGGTCGGTGTAATCATCGGCAGGCACATAAACAGCCTGAATTGACGTAACGGCACCCTTCTTCGTTGACGTGATTCGTTCTTGGAGCTTTCCCATTTCAGAAGCCAAAGTTGGTTGGTAACCAACGGCTGAAGGAATACGTCCAAGCAAGGCAGACACTTCAGATCCAGCTTGCGTGAAACGGTAGATGTTATCGATAAAGAGCAAAACATCTTTTCCTTCGTTATCACGGAATGATTCGGCCATTGTCAAACCTGTCAAGGCAACACGCATACGTGCCCCTGGTGGTTCGTTCATTTGTCCATAAACCATGGCCGTTTGTTTCAAAACGCCAGATTCCTTCATTTCGTGGTACATGTCGTTACCTTCACGGGTACGTTCTCCGACACCTGTGAAGACAGAAATTCCATTGTGTCCCTGAGCGATATTGTGAATCAACTCTTGGATCAAAACGGTCTTACCAACACCGGCACCACCGAAGAGTCCAATCTTTCCACCACGAATATATGGCGCGAGCAAATCGATGACCTTGATTCCCGTTTCCAACACTTCACGAGAAGTCGTCAATTCGTCATATTCAGGAGCAGCTCGGTGAATGGGGTGACGAGGGACAGAGCTATCGACTGCACCCGCGTTATCAACAGGTTGCCCCAAAACGTTGAAGACACGACCAAGCGTGGCTTCCCCAACAGGAACTTCGATTGGCTTACCAGTGTCTGTCACTTCCATGCCGCGTTGCAACCCATCGGTTCCGTCCATGGCAATGGTACGGACAACACCGTTTCCCAAAGCTAATGAAACTTCAACCGTCAGCGTCTTTTCATCGCCCAAATCAACCAACAAAGCGTTGTTGATTTCAGGAATTTCGACACCTTCGTCAAAGGCCACATCAACGACTGGACCGATCACTTGTACGACTTTTCCAGTAGTCATGCTTGTTTCCTTTCTGTTTAGACGGTATCTACACCGTCGTCATTTTCTTATTCCAGAGCAACCATTCCACCAGTAATTTCGGTGATTTCGGTCGTAATCTGTGACTGACGTGCTCGGTTGTACTGCAAACCAAGCGTTGAGATCAAATCATCGGCCGAATCGGTCGCAGAAGACATAGCTGTTGACGAAGCTGCGTGTTCTGCAGTCTTAGCATCAAGCAATGCCTCAAAAACCAATGACTGGATGTATTGTGGCAAAACCACGTTCAAGACAGTCGTTGTATCCGGTTCGGAATCATAGGCCGAACTGGTTTTAAATGATTGATCGCGCCCGTCTTCGCCCTCTTCCATCTTGGCTTCTTCGACCACTTCTCTTGTCAACGGTAGCAATTGAACGTTTCGCTGGTCCGCTTGCAAACGGTTGATAAAGTGATTGTAAACCAGGTGAAGGGAATCGAAAGCTTCGGCCTCGTACAAGGAAATCACGGTCTTTAAGACTTTTCGAACCTCGTTAAAGGTTGGGACATCTGAAATGCCGCGGTGTTCCAAAGCAACGGTAAAGCCACGCTTCTTATAGAAGTCGGCCCCGTTACCACCGATCGCCAAGATTACGGTATTTTCTGGCGTTAAGTTTTGTTCTTTCATCAAGGCGTTTGTCTTCTTGATGATGTTGGCGTTGTATGAGCCGACCAGACCGCGGTCTGAGGTTACAATCAACAGCCCAGTTTTTTTAACCGGACGCTTGGCAACCATTGGCAGATGAGAAGCATCCACATTGTCTAAGACATGGGCCTCGATCAAGTGTGACACCACCGCTTTCAAACGGTAAGCATACTCGTGATAGCCCGTTGTGGACCGCTGAATCTGACTCAGTTTAGCCGTCGATACCATTTGCATGGCTGAGGTAATCTGCCGGGTCTTTTTCGTCGAGCCAATACGCCGTTTAATATCTTGTAAAGAAGCCATTTTGCCTCCTTTTATTGATCAGATGAAGAACCTGCGTAGCTATCCTTAAAGGTCTTCACTGCGGCATCCATCTTGTCTTCGTCAGGCAGCTGCTTTGTCTTCACAATTTCGTCCAACAAAGCCGTTTGGCTGGCATTCAGATAAGCAATGAATTCATCTTGGAAGTGCTGAATATCCTCGACAGCCACATCATCCAAGTAGCCGTGCGTCAAAGCAAAGAGCACAAAGACCTGATGCTGCACGGCCATTGGCTTGTGCAATGGCTGCTTCAAGACTTCGACTGTGCGCTTACCACGACTCAACTTGGCTTGTGTCGAGGCATCCAAATCAGATCCGAACTGCGCAAAGGACTCCAATTCACGGTATGACGCAAGATCCAGACGCAACGTTCCAGAAACCTTCTTCATCGCCTTGATTTGAGCGTCTCCACCCACACGGGAAACAGATGTTCCGGCATCAATGGCTGGACGAACACCAGCATAGAATTGGTCTGCATCCAAGAAGATCTGTCCATCAGTAATGGAGATCACGTTCGTTGGAATATAAGCCGACACGTCACCAGCCTGCGTTTCGATGATTGGCAAAGCCGTCATCGAACCCCCACCGAGGTCGTCTGACAACTTGGCTGCTCGTTCTAGCAAACGAGAGTGCAAGTAGAAGACGTCACCAGGGTAGGCTTCACGACCAGGCGGACGACGAAGAATCAAGGATATCTCACGGTAAGCCGTTGCTTGCTTTGACAAGTCATCAAAGACAATCAAGACGTGCTTGCCGTTGTACATGAATTCTTCACCCATGGCCGCACCAGCATAAGGTGCTAAGTAAAGCAAAGCGGCTGCTTCTGCAGGGCCAGCATTCACGACAATGGTGTAATCCATTGCGCCCATCTTCTTCAAGGTTTCGACTTGTTCACGAACCGTCGAGTCTTTTTGACCAACCGCCACATAAATGACGATCATGTCTTGATCTTTTTGGTTCAAAATCGTATCGATGGCAATCGATGTCTTACCCGTCTTACGGTCACCAATGATCAACTCACGCTGACCACGACCGATTGGGACAAGGGCATCAATCGCCTTAATTCCAGTCTGAACTGGTTCAGAAACCGACTTACGTGCCATAACACCTGGTGCCTTGGCTTCAACTGGTCTCGTCTTTGTTGTTTTTAAGTCGCCTAATCCGTCAATGGGTTGTCCCAAAGCGTTGACGACACGCCCGATCAGTTCGTCACCAACAGGAACCTCCATTACGTGTCCTGTCCGCTTAACTGTATCCCCTTCACGAATTCCTTCAGAGGAACCTAAGATAATGATTCCGACTTCGGATTCTTCCAGGTTTTGGACCATTCCATAGGCACCGTTGTTAAAGGTAACCAATTCACCGGAGAGCGCGTTGGCCAAGCCAGTCGCTCTGGCTACACCATCTCCGATATAGGTAACAGTTCCAATCTCTTCTACAGTCAGTTTTGTGTCGAACTTTTCGAGCTGCTGCTTAATTAAAGCAGAAATTTCTTCAGCTTGAATCGCCATGTCTTTTCCTCACTAACCTAGTAACTCTGCCTTCAATTTGGCAATCTTTGTCTTCAGCGATCCGTCAATCAAGATTGACTTGGACTGCATGGACACACCAGCAACTAAGTCAGGATCCACCTGATAAGTTGCTTCGACCTTCTTTGCACCACTTTGCTTTTGAAAAGCTTTTTCTAATCGACCCTTTTGCTCATCATCAACTGCTACTGCAGAAGTGATCGTCACGGTTTCAATGCCCTGACTTTGCTGATAGAGAGCAAAGAATCGGTTGGCCACTGCGTCGAACAAATCGAAGTGGTGGTGGCTCAATAGAATCTTCACGAGGTTTTTTACGCCTTGATCGGCGCCTTTCGTGAGTGCGTCCAATAAGGAGACTTGGTCCTCTTCTGAAATCGTCTGGGCGGAAAGCAAAGCAGTTAATGCTGGCTCTGCTTTCACCACTTGTTGTACGACTTTCAAATCAGCCAGTAGGCTGAAAAAAGAATCTTGATCTTCGCCGTATGAAAGGAGTGCCTTTGCATATTGCTCGACCACTTTTTCCTTTTTAGTAGCCATCTGTCCTCCTTACTGCTGACCTAACTCTGCCAAATAGGCATCGATTAAGGCCCGCTGGTCATCTGCAGATAATTCTTTTTGAATCAACTTGGATGCGATGTTAACGGATAAGTCCGCCACGTCCTTTTTGGCTGTCGTCATCGCTTCTTCTTTCATCTGGACAGCGTCGTCTTCAGCCGACTGGCGCATGCCAGCCACCTGCGTATTGGCTGCTTGAATCAAAGCGTCTGATTGTTCCTTTGCGGATTTCTTCGCCGTAGCAATCATTTGACTCGCCTGAGTCTTTGATTCAGACAATTCCTTTTGACGCTGTTCAACCAAAGTGTTGGCATCCGCACTCTTCTTAGAGGCATCGTCCAAATCCTTGTTGATCTTGTCTGCTCGCTGGTCTAAGACCTTTGTCAAAGGTCCGTAGGCCACCTTCTTTAAAATGACCATCAGTAGGAGGAAGGCGACGATAATAAAGACCATATCACCAAGTGGCATTGCCTTTGTCATAATGAATGTTTGCGCCATCTTCTATCTCCTCTAAGGATCTGTTTACTTGTTGATCAAAGTAAAGGCCATACCAACAACGATAATTGGCAAAGCTTCGGCCAAGGCCAATCCAAGGAAGGCACGTGACAAAAGCTTACCAGCTAATTCAGGTTGGCGAGACATTCCGGCCAAAAACTGTGAAAACATGACACCAACACCGATTCCACCACCAATGGCGGCTCCGGCGAAGGCGATTCCAGCTGCGATAACACCTAAGTTCTGTAAATCCATTTGCTTTCTCCTTTTGATACGAAAGAGCTTTTTTCTGTACTAGTGGATGATAACGGTCCCCCGCGTCTGCATCAGCAGCACACCCCTACTCTTCTCCTGAAAGCTGCGCCGTAAAGACAGCTGTCAGCATGACAAAGACGTAGGCCTGGATGCCACCGATCAAGAGTGAAAAGCCTTGCCAGGCCATTTCCAGTGGTAAGGCCGGAATCCAGCCAAACCCGTGTAATGATGAAGCCATGCTGGCCAGTAAGTTCAACATTAACTCACCAGCAAAAATGTTTCCAAAGAGTCGAAGTGCCAGTGTCAAGAAGTTCGTAATCTGCTCGACAACATTCAACGGGAACAAAGCGGCGTATGGCTTCAAGAACATGTTCTTCAAGTAGCCACCCAATCCAAGTGTTTTAATACCGGTTGCGTGAGCCAAGGTGAGGGACATGATGGCCAAACTAAAGGCAATCAGTGGATCGGCCGTTGGCGATTTGATCCAGGTGACACCAGAGGCTGTTTTCACCTGCAATAAGAGTCCCATTTCGTTTGAGATCAACAGGAACAAAAATAAGGTGAAACTGTACAAACCAAACTGGCGCGCCAAGTTATTTGGTAACTGGTCACCAAGAATTCCCTTGACAAAGTCCAAAACATACTCGATCACGTTTTGACCACGTGACGGTCGAATGGCGACTTTTCTGGTTAAAAAGACGGCCACCAAGACAACAACGCTCATCGCCAGTAATGTTGAAAGCACTGTTGTCCAGGTGAAAGTCAGCCCTAGAAGAGAAAAGGTTGCTGTCGGTTCATCCATCGGTTTTCTCCTTTCTGCAGGTTTTTATTTTGATGCAAGACATCATCCTTACCCTCAAAATATAAGTCCAATAATACGCCCCCTATTTTCTAAATACAAGTGATTTTGTGCTTAATTCACAACAAATCAACAGATTATTCAAAGTGTTCCTCAATTATGAGACAGAATGTCGTTTCTGTTGAAGAAATGCTTAAAAAAGGCTTTGCATAAGGTTTATTGGCAATTAAATGAGAAAATAAAGGCTCCCAATTTTGTAAAATCAGGCCCGTTTCAACCCCTGTTTTTACAAATTTTGTGAAATGAACACCAAAAAATGATTGAAAATTCATGTATCGTCTTTCATTTAGAAAAACACGCCTCTACCCCATGGCTAAAGAAAAAAAGCCAACCAACTACAAAAGTAGTCAATTGACTTTATCCCTTACTTCAACGTCTTCTTGTCATTGATCGAAAGATCAGTGTTCAAATCATAAACGATTGGTTGACCGTTTGCGATTTCGACGTTCAAAATTTCATCATCAGAAATGTTTTCCAAGTGCTTAACCAAGGCACGCAATGAGTTTCCGTGGGCCCCGATGACAACGTTCTTGCCAGCTTCCAAATCCTTTTTAATTTTGGCTTCAAAGAATGGCAAAACACGTTCCAAGGTTACCTTCAAGTTTTCGCCAAGTGGCAATTCACCATAAGGAACGTCAGCATAGCGCGCATCAAAAGCAGGGTAAGTGTTGCCCTGTACTTCGACTTCCTTTTCATAGTTTTCAAGCATTGGTGGCAAAACGTCGTATGAACGACGCCAGATGTGGACTTGTTCGTCGCCCCACTTCTTAGCAGCTTCTGCCTTGTTTTGTCCCTGCAAAGCACCGTAGTGGCGTTCGTTTAAGCGCCATGACTTTTCTTCTGGTACATACAGTTGGCCAGCTTCTTCCAAAGCATAGTGCAAAGTCGTGATAGCACGAGTCAAAACTGACGTGTAGGCCTTGTCAAAAGCAATCCCTTCTTGCTTCAACAATTCACCTGCGTGCTTGGCTTGTTCAATACCCTTGTCAGACAACTTCGTATCTACCCAACCGTTAAACAAGTTCAATGCGTTCCATTCACTTTGTCCGTGACGGATCAAAACTAATTTTGCCATATTCTAGCTCCTTTGTTTGCTTGAATGATTCCTGCTTATTATACAACAATCTGGGTAACCTTTGCAGGTTTAAAGTAAAAGAAAAAGACCCGAGTAAAAACTCGGATCTTTCAACTAATTCAATGAATTAGTCCTTTACGATGTTAACAGCTTGCAAACCGCGGTCTGAGTTTTCAACATCAAACGTTACGTTTTGGCCGTCTTCCAACGTCTTGAAGCCATCGCCTTGGATAGCTGAGAAGTGTGCGAACACATCTTCACCGTTTTCGCGCGTAATGAAGCCGTAGCCCTTTTCGCTGTTAAACCACTTTACAGTGCCTTTTTCCATGATTGTTTCTCCTCTGGGTCATCCCATCTCGTTGTGCTGTAATTAAGATAGTTTTGGTATGACGCCTTTCGAAAAAAACAAATCAAAATCAAAATTTCAAACTTAAATTACTAGTTAACTGTAACACACCGGAAAAGACTTTACAATCAAATCAAGGAATTAAGTTACAAAAGTTACAAAAATAGGCTCGTTTTTCTTTTAACTGTTGGCCAAGATGTTCTTGTAAGTGGCCACCGCATCACGGGCAGCAGCATCCGGATCTTCAGCTGCCATTTGCTTATTTTGCTGGATCCAAGAAATAAATTCGGCATCCCCCATCTTTTGTGCTAGGGCCGCCTTCAACTTGGCGCCGTCAGCTGTTGACATCGCAATCCACGTTTCCGGCACTTGATAAATGACCGTCTTTGACTTCACATCGTGATTGTTACCAGCAATGCCAAAAAGGAATTGATAGAAGCCATTTTCGTAAACGTATTCTTTGGTTGTCGTTTGCTCGAACGCTTGGTTTCCTGCAATGTCTTGAATCTTCGTAGTCGTTTGCAGGTCAGGCTTTTTTACCGTTGTGTCTTTGGCATCTTGTTTGTTCTTGTAGACAAAGACTTTTTCCTTACCGCTCGTTCCCAATTGTTGGTAAGCCAAAACGCCGTAGGTGTTTTGGTCTTGGGCCGAATAAATTTGTGACTTTTCCGTTGTCGTCTTAACCTTCATTCCCCAATGTTCGTGGGCGTTTCCAGTGAGTAAAACAAGTGACAAAGCCACCATCGCAAAGGAAAGAACAGTGGCAAGCACACGCACCTTCATTTCCTTAATCAACATGATGGATAGGAAAGCTAAAATAACGAATAGAATCAAAAGAAAGATAATCATGTTACTTGCCCCCCTTTTCCGCTGCGTTTACCTTGCCATTGTGCAAGAAGAAAGTCAATGCGAAGGCTGCCAAAGCAAACATCGCAGCGACGAAAAACGACGTGTGGAATCCATCTAGCATTGCGTCTAATGCTTTTGACCCGTATGCCAGCGGATCAGCCGTCTTTAACCCGGCGCTTGGCATGTTATCGTTTGCAACGGATTGCATGACAGAAGCCAAAATGGCCGTTCCAAGCGATGCCGCAATTTGGCGTGCCGTGTTGTTAACCGCCGTTCCTTGCGCATTTTGTGCCCTTGTCAAAACCCCCATGGCCGATGAAGTCAACGGCATCATGGTAAAGGCAATACCAGCCATTCGAACCATGTACAAGCTCGTAATGTAAATCGTTGGCGTCGTTTCAGTCAAGAAGTAGTAAGGCAAAGTAGCCAAGGTAACCAAAGCAAAACCAAAGATCGCCAAGCGCTTGGCCCCATATTTATCATAGAAAGAACCGGCGATTGGTGAAATGGCTCCCATCATCAAGGCACCGGGCAGCAAAGTCAAACCAGAATCCAAAGCAGACAATCCGCGAACTGTTTGCATATAGGTTGGCAAGACCATTTCAACACCCAACATGGCGATGAAAGTCAATGATACTAAGGCAGTGGTAATGGCGAATTGCTTATTCATCAACACAGTCATGTCCAGGAATGGCTTTTCCATGTGGAGCTGGTGACGAGTAAACTCGGCAATCACCATGGCCCCGACAATGATTGGTGCAATCACGTATGAGAACGATCCCCAACCATGGTCAGAGACCATTGCAAAACCGAAGAGCAGCAGGCCAAAGCCAACTGTTGATTCGATCAACGAACGGATATCCAAGGATACCTTCTTGGTTTCCAACACATTCTTAAAGAAGAAGATGGAAAGTAAGAAGACAAGGATGGCAAGTGGCATCACAAGACCAAAGATCGAACGCCAATCACCACCCCAGGTCATCCCTAAGAAGTTGTGCTTTCCGTCCAAGATCCAACCAGACAACGTTGGACCGATGGCAGGTGCCATTCCGATAACCAATCCAATTGATCCCATGGCCTTTCCCCGTGATTCAGGTGAAAATAGCGTTAAGGCCACCACCTGCATCAAAGGCATCACAATTCCGGCCGCCATGGCTTGGAGCGCACGGGCCAACATCAATACCCAAAAGGCTGAAGTTGGAGCGGTCCAGGCCATAAACGTTCCAGCAATATAGATGGCCAAAGCACCCAAGTAAAGATACTTCGTTGGAATACGCGTGGTCATGTAGGCTGAGACCGGCACCATGATACCATTGACCATCAAAAAGATCGTCGTCAACCACTGCACCGTTGCTGAGTCAACGTTAAAAGCTGTCATCAATGCTGGCAGCGCAGTTCCCAATGAGGTCTGCATCAAGATGATCACAAATGATCCGATCATCAGCAAGGCCATCATGGCAATTTTATTCACCGCTTGCGCGGAGGGTTTTTCATTTGAATTTGCCATTTCTTCCTCCATTACATAAGAAATAATCCAGATAGGTATGTTACTTCCAAAAAGACAGAAAGTCAACTTGGCGAAAAAGTGCACAAAGACCCTTTCGCTAAAGGGTTCGTGGTCCTTTTTCAATTCCAGTCAGCTGATGATAGGAATCAAGATGCAGTACCCAGTCCGCTTTCCGCTTACTTTTGACGATGTACTCATCATAGTTTTTCTGATTCGTCTTTTCCCAAACCGTCATGGCCAAATCATAAAAATCCGATAGTGCCATGTGGCTGTATTGTGAACGCCAGGACTTATCATCACCGATTGATTTAACGGTGGCAAGTAAGTTGCGGGACAAATACCAGTCTTTAATATCTGACATAGCTGCCTCGATAAACACAGTGAAATCAAGTAGTTCGCTTGGTAGCTGCAATGAGACGACACCTTCTAAGATCAAGATGTCCGGTCGATCAATCCGCACGAACCGGCCCGGCACAATGTCGGCCAAAGTTTGCGAATATTTTTGTGTGGTCTGCACTGCTTGACCGTCACGAAAATTCTGCACAAAATCGCGCAAGCCCTTCAAGTCATACGATTGGGGAAAGCCCTTCTCATCAAAAAAACCTTCTTCGTGCAGCTCCGCATTGCTTTTCAAAAAGTCATCCGTGGACATAATGGCTACACGATAACCTGCTGCTTCAAGACCTGTGGATAACCGCTCGGCTAGAGTGGACTTTCCCACCGCCACCGACCCGGTTAGTCCGACGGTAAAAAAAGCCCCTGTTTGGGCTTTTTCGATCTGCTTCATTACGTTTTCAATCATGAACTGTCTCCAATCGATAGAGCGAATCTGGAAGTTGTTCGATAAGTGGTGATTGGGCACCAACACCAAGCAACGTTAGGCGGTGCATGGCACGGGACGTGACCGTGTAAAGCAACCGACGCAGCTCATCCGATGGATAATGCTTGGCGTCCGCCTGCCAGACGATCACGGCGTCAAATTCCAATCCCTTTGCTAAATAGGAAGGCAAAATGACAGCCCCGGGCGCCAGGCGCTGATTTTCAGAGCGAATCAAGGTGATCTTTTCGTCTTCCAACTCCTTAGCCAAAGCCTTGGCTTCGGCAAGTGTCCGGGTAATCACCGCCGTCTGTTCATTATCATCGTCGTTTTGGATTAACTGAGCCTTAAGGGCCTTCAAAGCGGCTTCATCATTGTCCGCCAATTTCATGACTGGTACATCCCCATTTCGGTTGAAGGCTTCGATGGTCTTGCCATCCTTCAACAAACCCTTTGAGAAATCGGTGATCTGCTTGGTCGAGCGATAAGTCTGCGTCAGTTCGACGAAGTCGACTTTGTCACTCGGAAAAAGGGAGGCGAAGTCGTCTTCTAAAGAAGATGCCCAATCTTGGGTGAAGATGGCTTGATTCAAATCGCCTAAGACCGTGAATTTGGCATTTGGGAAGGAGAACTTCAAGAAGGCCAGCTGGAATGGCGTGTAATCCTGAATTTCGTCGATGAAGAGGTAGCGGATTTCTCGTTGCCCATGCTTTCCCGTGATCAAATCATAAAGGTAAAGGTAAATCGTCGTTGTGGGCAGAGATAACTTCTTTTCCTTTAAGGATTGGATGAAGTCCTCGACATAGGCCGTCCATTCGCTCTCGCTGATGGCAAAGTCTGATAGCGACAAATACTTTGGTAAGGCGCGTAGCAAATCAACGAACTGGGCGTTGATATTAATGAAACCAGCCCGCCGAACACGTTTAGCCAGTGGACGTAGTGCCTGTGTCACGATTTTTTTAGCCAAGAACTGCCGTTCCTGTTGGTCGGAAGCAAAGGTCCGTTCTTTTGGCCCATCTCCTAATTGATGGCGACGTGTCAGATCACCAGCATCGTTGATTTCATCATCGCCAATCCGGACTTGGCCAGCGCCAACCAGCTCGTCGTATTCTTGCTTGGACAAGTTTTCAATCGCCAGTTCGACCCACTCTTTTTTCATTTGAACGCCAACTTGAGAACGTAGCGAGCGAATCAAACTCTCCTGAGTGGCTTCCAACCGCTGAGACAACTTGTAATTGTCATTATATTGGTAATAAATCGACTGAATTTTTTCCTTCGACAGGAGCGCTTCACCGCGGAAATTCAGATTGCGCACTTTCAATCCCGCTTGGTTCAAATCCTTGGCATAGGCCTGGACCGCCCGGAACATATCGAGCGAACCAAGCATTCGCTCGATTTTTTCGTTTTGATTGTTCGTCTCAAAACGGTCTTCTAAGGTCTGCACTTCAAAGTGCGGCAACCGGTGGGAAGCATACTGATAGAAAGTCAACTGCACCAAGTTTTGCTCCCCTAATTCCGGCAGCACTTGATCAACATAGTCGTTAAAAAGTTGGTTTGGTGAAAACATCACCACTTGGCCCGAGTTCAACTTTCCGCGGTAGCGGTACAGCAAATAGGCGACGCGTTGCATAATCGCCGCAGTCTTTCCAGACCCTGCAGCACCCTGAACAAAGAGCAAATCTGCATCCGTGTTACGGATGATCTTGTTTTGTTCTTTTTGAATAGTCGTAACAATCGACTTCATCTTGGTTGTTGATTCACCAGACAAGGCGTTTAGTAACATCTGATCCCCGATCGCCTCTTCTGTATCAAAGAGCGTGACGATTACCCCATCTTCAATTTCAAATTGGCGTTTCAAGGTGACTTCAGCCTGCTGCTTCCCAGCTGGCGTCATGTAGTCGACCTTGCCAAGACCACCATCATAATAGATAGAAGCAACTGGCGTTCGCCAATCATAGACCCAAAAACGGCCGTCGTCATCAGCAAAAGAAGCCAGACCGATGTAAACCGTCTCTTTTTCCCGATTCTCTTCGGCGTTGTCCAAAAAGTCGATCCGGGCAAAGTAAGGCTTTTCCTTTTGCTTGGCAAGTGTTTGATAACGGTCTTCCGCACGAGATTTAGCGGATTGGCGCTCTTGAATCGCCTGTTGTTGCTGACGAATCGACATCGCCGTTTCGACAATCCCGGAGTAAGTCGACGTCTTGACCCGGACGTCATCCCAGCCAGCAGCGACATCCGAAAGAGAGCCTTTGGACTTCTTGATTTCCTCTTGCGCTTCCAATTGCGCCAGGTCGATTTGCTTTAGCGTTTGATCTAGGTATTCTTGTTCGCGGACTTTTTGCTCGTTTGACACAGTACACCCCTTCTAAAATTACGTTGTATCCATTATACGCCTATCCAATTTAGAAAGATACAACATTAATTGGAAATTTCACAAATTTATTCGGAGATAAATAAAAAAAACCGGCCGAAACCGGTTTTTAAACATTCATTACTTGTTTGAAAGCGATGCGATACCTGGCAATTCCTTACCTTCGAGGTATTCAAGGGAAGCACCACCACCCGTTGAGATGTGGGACAACTTGTCCGCCACACCCAAGGCTTGAACAGCGGCCGTTGAGTCACCACCACCGACAATGGTCGTTCCACCGTTTTCAGTAACCTTAACCAATTCGTTTCCGATGGCCAAAGTTCCCTTAGCGAAGTTCTCCATTTCAAAGACACCCATTGGGCCGTTCCAAACAACTGTCTTAGCTGATGCCAAAACATCGTCGAACAACTTCACTGACTTAGGACCGATGTCCAAGCCCATGTAACCGTCAGGAATACCAGCTTCGGCATCAACAACTTCCGTCTTGGCATCGTTTGAAAAGGCGTCGGCTGCGACTGAATCAACAGGCAAAACCAACTTGTCGCCAGCTTCAGCCATCAAATCCTTAGCAGTTTGGATCTTGTCTTCTTCAAACAAGGAGTTTCCAATCTTGTTCCCCTTGGCTGCGTCGAATGTGTAAGCCATTCCACCACCAACGATAACCTTGTCAGCTTTGTTCAACAATGACTTCACAACGTCTATCTTGTCAGAAACCTTGGCACCACCAATGATGGCAACAAATGGCCGCTTTGGTTCTTCAACCGCATCACCCAAGAACTTGATTTCCTTTTCCATCAAGTAACCAGCAGCGGCTTGGTCAACGTTAGATGCGATTCCCACGTTAGAAGCGTGTGAACGGTGAGCCGTTCCGAATGCATCGTTGATGAAGAGGTCATCGCCGAGGGAAGCCCAGTACTTACCCAATTCAGGGTCGTTCTTGGATTCCAACTTGACTACTTCGCCATCCTTGACGTCTTCAAAACGCGTGTTTTCGACCATCAAGACTTGGCCATCTTCCAAGTTGTTGATGGCTTCTTCCAACTTAGCACCGCGCGTTTCAGGAACGAAGATCACTTCTTGTCCGAGCAATTCGCCCAAACGCTTGGCAACGGGTGCCAATGACAATTCCTTCTTGTCATCTTCTGACTTGATACGACCCAAGTGTGAGAACAAAACGGCGCGGCCGTTTTCCTTCATCACGTGCTTAATCGTTGGCAATGCTGCCACGATACGGTTATCGTTACCGATCACGCCATTCTTGATAGGGACGTTAAAGTCCACGCGCATCAATACTTTCTTACCGGCCAAATTCTTCAAATCTTGAACAGTCAATTTTGCCATGTGTGCCTCCAAATAAATTCTTTATTTAACAAGACAATTATAAAGCAAATGCTGGCAAATGTCTGCACGGTCTGCTAATTTTGTACCGTTTGTTACTTGTGCAGGCAACTGCCAAGGAAAGGCCAGTTCCATATCAAAGGCCTTGCCAAAGCGAAGCAGGGCAAGAGTAGCACTGCCGATGATAAAGAATGAAATGATAATGAATAGGCTGGCGAAGGTATAAAAGTTCCCATTAAAGCCTTCCCCCGACTTTTCAAGGCAACAAAAAAAGCAGACCTTTCGGTCTGCTTTTTTTACTTCATTGCCCCTGCTGGGATCGAACCAGCGCATGGAGGTACCAAAAACCTCTGCCTTACCACTTGGCCAAGGGGCAATGCTTCAAATTTGCCTGAAGCGAGGCAATGGGGGCGGTAGGATTCGAACCTACGAACCCGAAGGAACGGAGTTACAGTCCGTCGCGTTTAGCCAGACTTCGCTACACCCCCATGTCTTAAACAACTTCTCTATAGTAACAAGAAAGCTGTTGTCTGACAAGTTTTTTATGGAATTTTTTTACCAGATTTGAATGCGCTTTTCCGGTGCCAAATACATGCCGTCTCCTTCTTTGACATCAAAGTACTTGGCAAAGTCATCAAAGTTCTTGACCGTCACGTTCGTCCGTAATTTAGCAGGAGCGTGGACATCGATTGTGGCCAGCAAAGCCAAATACTCGGGCTCAGCCTTTTGCCGCCAAAGCGTGGCAAAGTTCTCAAAAAAGGCCTTGATGTTAGCATCATCACCAGCCTTTGTCGCAGCAAGCGCAGCCGAAACCCCACCAAGATCCGCCACGTTTTCGGAAACGGTCAGGTGCCCATTTACTTTAGCGCCGGCAGAATCCACCCCATCGAAAGCCTGAATGACCGCTTCAGTCTTTTTCTCAAAGTGGTCAAAATCCGCTTTAGTCCACCATTCTTTCAGGTTTCCTTTCTCATCAAAGCGGGCACCATTCGTATCAAAAGCATGCGTGATTTCGTGGGCAATCACCGTTCCGATACCGCCGAAATTTTGACTTGGCGACTGCTTCAAATCATAGAAGGGCGCCTGCAAAATGGCCGCAGGAAAAACAATGTGATTGAAATCGGGTGAATAATAAGCGTTAACCATATCAGCCGGCATTCCCCAGCGCTCCTTGTCCGGCTCTTTTCCCCACTTTGAAAAGTGTTCGGCAACCGTTTCTTTTGAAAAGCGCTGGACATTTTCAAGCAAGCTAGCTTGTTCGTCGACCTTGCGCTTGGCCAAATATTCCGGCAACTTTTCCGGATAGCCAACCTTAACACCCAAAGCATGCAACTTCACCTTGGCTTTGGCCCGGGTCTCGTCAGATAGCCAATCAATCTGGTCGAAGCGACGCTCATAGACCTGAATCAACTCTTGTACCATTGTTTCAACATCTTTTTTGGCTTTTGGCCCAAAATACTTTTCGCCATACCACTTACCAACCGCCTGGCTGAAGAAGGCACGCGCTTGACGAAAGGCGGACTTTTCAGGATTAGCAGCTTCTTTGGTCCCCGACAATGCCCGACTATATTGACCGGCAATGACCCGCGTTTGGTTTCCTAAGAGCCCTGCCACATCAAGCAAATTTTCAACAATTAACCACCCCTTGATGGCTTCGAAATTCGTTTTCGTGTAGACCTCATGCGCTGACTTAAAGAAAGCGCCATCATAGATGATCACCTTGTCCGGCTCTTCGCCCAAAAGACTGGCCAGCGTCTTTTTCAACGTCACTTCCGGCAGTGCTTCTTCCGCTTTTTCCAAAGTCATTGGATGGTAATTTTTCCATGAATCGGACAGCTCTTCTGAAGAGGATTGCCGATCAGCCAGCAATTGATCAAAGCGCATCGCTTGTTCGACCAAACGTTCACTTTCAGCGTCAAAATCCAAGTGAACCAACAATTCACGAACCATGGCTGCCCAGGTAGCTAACAGTGCATCCTTTTGTTTTGCGTCCTTATACGACGTCGTATCTGGCAAAATCAAATCCGGATTGCCGAGCCACAATTCATTACGACTCGTGTTTTTCGAATCCGGGCTAACCGTTGGGGCCAAAATCGTTGTATAGCCCGCTTTGATCAAAGCGGCTTCCTGATTTTGTAATGCTTCAAACGAATCCAGAGCAAATAAGGGGGCCAAAAAATCACGAACTGCTTGCTTTTGACTTGCCGCACGAGAGGTCCAATCCTTAGTAAGCTGATGCATTTTGACAAACTCCGTCAACGCATCGGGCGCTTGCTCTTTTCCCTCTTCAATCGCTTTTACAACACGCCGTTCTTCCTTTTCGATTCCTTCGACAAGGTCGTAGAAACCGCCGGTTACGGGCCGATCTGCGGGAATGGTTGCTTGTTCGATCCAGTCCCCATTGACTGCGTCGTAAAAATCATCTTGCATTCTGCTTTTCGCCATTGTGATCCCCTTTTCTTGTCCTTTACTTAACGTCATTATCCTGTATTCCTCATTTTTTTGCAATAAAAAAGTCCGCATCGCGGACTTTATCGGATTTATAAGGTTTTTTCACCAACGTTTTTTGGCAAAGTCAACACTTCAAAAAGAGGGTAAAGCGACAGGAGTCCAACCAAGAACAGGGTCAGCTGATAGGCCAAAGAAATCACGACAACTTGTGAAAAAAGCGCAACCAAAGTGGCCACAAAGCCGACACCAAAGGCTTGCGACAACATCTGCATCACCGACTGGAGGGTGTTGGCCGCGTTCTTTTCTTCTTTCGACAGTTCAGCAAAGGCCAAAGAATTATAAGATGTCAGCGCAAGTGAACGGCCAACACCGGAAACAAAAGCGACCGTCGCAATCCAAACTTTCACCGTTTCCATGTTGAAGGCTGCCATTAAGAAAGTCGACATCGTGGCCAACCCAAGGGCCAAGGCCAAGGCGTACTTGTAGCCCATAAAACGGATGATCGGCGTCGTAAATGGCTTGATTGCCAGATTGCCCAAAAAGATGAAGATGACATAGGTTCCAGCCTCAATGGCCGACCAGTGGAAAGGAACTTGAAGCAAAAGCGTCAGCAGATATGGCAAGGCCCCAATCGTCATCCAAAAAATCGACCCACCCGTTTGGTAAATGCGAAAGGACTTGATCGATAAAGCATTCAGCGAAAAGAGTGGTTCGTCAGCTTTAGACAAGTGAAAGAAGGCCAAAACGGACATGAGCAATCCCAGTAGCAACATAATCCCACCGACCAGCAAGTACTGTAATCCCCTCGAAAGCAATTCGGCTGAAATGAGAATCAATCCAGCAGCAACCGCTACTTCAAGAAAGCCCAACCAGTCAAAGGACACGTTTTCTTTTCGATTTTCATCGTGAATTAAGAAGTACCCGGCAATCAAAATGGATAAACCAATCGGAAAATTCAAAAAGAAAATCCAGTGCCAGGAAAGTGCTGAGACAACCCAACCCCCAAGCAAAGGTGCAATGGCTGGTGCAATCAAGGCTGGCCAGATCAAAAAGGAGAGGATTTGCAACAGATTTTTCGAAGCCACGTTTTCAAGAATGATCAGCTTGCCGACCGGAATCATCATGGCACCTGCCATCCCTTGGATGGCTCGCATGATCAAAATATAAGTCAGGTTATCAACCAAGCCAACGGCCACCGATGAAATGGTAAAGACGATGACGGCGATCAAAAAGAGCGTTTTGCGACTCATTTTTTTGGCCAACCAACCTGACAGTGGAATAAAGATGGCTGCAAAAAGCATGTAGACCGACACTAAGAGCGAGGCCGATGACTGACTAACCGACAGATCGAAGGCGATTTGTGGCAAAGCCGTGGTCACGATGGTTGAATCCAGCATTTGCATAAAAAGTGCGGCCGCCACGACCAGGGCGGCCCGTTTTAACGTTGCTTCTTTCATTAGATCTTCCTTTAACAAAAAATAAAAACAGGGCCAACAAGCGTTGTCCTGTTTCTTTTCAAAAACACTCTAACTGTACTTTTTTCTAGAAATTCCGTCAAGAACAAAAAGCCCTCTTAGCTTTCGACAAGACGGTGTTCGATAACCGCTCGGCCGTTTAGTGGCTGCACTTTTCGGTGATTGTCAGGATAACTTTTTTTCAAAAAGGCCAAGTCGCTTTGGTGAACGGCTAATGGCGCATCGACAAGGAGCCAAGCGACATCTTCTTTCAAAGGTGGCGTGGTTAGTGTACCTTGATAGGCCCATCCTTTTTGAATGTTTTTAGGCAATAAGTCCTGTAAATCGACAAAAGCCTCTTCTCCGTTTAAAATCGGTGCCAGCTGCAGAGCAGACGCCTCATCTTTTTCCAAAAAAATCGCCAATACCAAGGTGCCGCCATCTGGCCGCTGAAAGACCAAATGCAATTCCGCAGCCGCTTTTTTGCCAAACAAGTAATGTTCTGCGCCGTCGTGCAAATGAAAGCGGACAAGGTCATAAGAACGGTCGTTCACCTTCAGCTGTCCCGTTGCAAAGAACTGATCACCAATGACCGGCTTCTTTTTTAAAACGGCCGTTTTCCCCAAACCAGACCAATCAACCGACCAGTCCTCGCCCTTTTGGATGGCCGACTGAGTGACGTCAATTGGTGATTGCGCTCTTTCTTTTGTCGTGTAGCGCCAGGCCGACTGTTCCTGATAATCTAATTTATCCATAAGAAGAGGCCCCAATCAGCTTTTGCTTGATTCACTTCGTGTCTTAAATCGTTTGATAGATCGAGAAGTACATGAGTCCTGCGCCCAGCAGAACAAAAACATGCCAGTACACATGCCCCATTGGGATGCTTGGTACCAGGTAAAATATCGTGCCTAATGAGTAGACAATCCCCCCTGCTAACAAAAGCCAAAAGGCACTTGGCGCAAGGCTTGCCCAAATAATGGGCATGACCAAAATAATCAACCAACCCATGACTAGATAGATGGTTACGGCAACCCAAGGCCAGCGTCCAACAAAGAAAATGTCATAGATCAACCCAGCAATGGCCATCAACAAAATGGCCGTCCAGATCCCCCAACCCAAAGGTCCTTTCAAGACAAGCCAGGTATACGGTGTATACGAACCAAGAATTACCAAGTATATCCCGGCATGATCCATAAACTGAAAAAGTTTAGCCGCCTTAGTAAAGACTAGGGCATGAAAAAGCGTGGAGGCCAACAAGAACAAGGAGATTGATGAAAGGTAAATGGTTACCGCGCCGATTTCTAACGGCGTCAATGGCTGCTTTGCGATTTTCAAAATTAAAAAAACCGCGGCAATGATGGCCAAAACAAAGCCCAAACCATGGGTGACTGCATTTAATACTTCATAGACAATTTGATAAGCTTTTGTCTGTTTTTTCATGTTCTTTCCTCCGAAAGGGGGTTAAAATCGCTTGATACCAGTTTATCCTAGTTTCTCAGATTAAGCAAAAAAACGCTTCATTTTGAAATATTAAAACTATACCAATTGACAATTTATTTTAGAAAGTTTATACTAAGTTTGTATTCTTAATTAGAAAAAACCACGTAGGAGGTCAGAACATGAAGTTAACGTTTACTGATAAGGCCAAGGCACGTTTGGAAAAGCTTGCTGGTGACAACAAGAAACTCGTTTTGGATTTTGATGACGGGGTTGGCCCATTCTCAAATGAAGCCAACTGCACCTTAGCGCTTTCCTTTAATTTACTCTTTGTTCCAAATGATACCGATTTGTCAGAATTTGGGGCAACGTTTGATTCCAACATGGGCACAATTCATGCAAAACCATATTCATTAGAGCAAATGGACGAAGAAATGACGGTCGATGTGAATGAGAAGTACTTGCGTTATACTCTTTCTGGCCGTGGTGGTGTTTTGGATCCCGCCCTTGGCATTAAAACACTTTAAAAAAAAACAGCCCGTTGGGCTGTTTTTTTTGCTTTTTTATCGCTTATTTTCCATAGGATTGATAATCCCTTGACCAAATTACCGCCATGGCGCCGTCACCAGTATGCACCCCAATGACCGCATCCATTTCAGCCCGTTCAAAGGTAACTGCCGGATACTTAGCCGAAAAGTCTTTCAGCCATTTGGCGCCAAGCTTTTGATTGTTTCCGTCGACAATGTAGGCCCGAACTGGAAAATCGGCTTTGGACAAATAATCCTCAAAAGCCCCTTGAATTTCTTCTTTGGCCCCAGACATCTTCCGAACCTTACCAACAGCGCCGATCTTACCGTCACCTGCAATGTCGAAGTCCAAAATTGGCTTAATATTAAGCAAACCACCAATCAAGGCCTGCCCACGAGACAGGCGGCCTGTGCGCTTCAAATGGGAAATGTCATTCACCACAAAGCGAACCCCTAAATGCGTTTTGAAATCAGCAAGCTGGGTCAAAATGTCATCCATTGCCTGACCCTCAGAGGCCAACTTCGCAGCTAACAACGCTTGATCGGCTTGCGCCATGTTGACCAACTTGGAATCAACCACTTCCACCCGGTCCAATCCTTCGTAGTCTGCTGCCACTAATTTAGCTGTCTGAAAAGCACCAGAAATCCCAGAAGATAAGGTCACGATAATCGCTTGATCGTACCCGGCATCCTTGGCTTCGTTCAACGCTTTTTCCCACTGAGCAGGCGAGGGCTGTGAAGTCGTTGGCAATTCTTTCTTTTCATTCATTAACGAAATAAGCTGTTCGATTGACGTGAGATCTTGTCCACCCAAGAAAGTTTCTTGGCCAAACAAAACAGGAATAGCGACTTCAATAATATGATACGAGTTGCGAATACCTTGCGGCATTGCAGCGGATGAATCGACGATTACCCCGATTTTTGACATAATTCTTCTCCTAAAAATGTTTCAATAGTTATTATAAGGAAAAAGGCGACCACTTAAAAGAGCAGATAACCGATTCCAAAGGCCGCAAAGCCCGATACAAACTGCAAAGTTAAGTAGCCGGCTTGTTTCATAAAAGCGCCGAACTGCTCACTTTCAGTCATCATGGACGAAAAGGTCGTCAAACCACCCAAAAGGCCCGTTTCTAAAAAGAGCGTCAAGACTTTGACAAGTGATAAGGATGACAGGACGCCTAGGAAAAAAGAACCTAGCAAATTAACCGCTAAAACGCCGGTCAATACCGTCCGTTGACTCGGCCAAAACATCAAGATCAAAGAACGTAAAACCGACCCGATTCCCGTCCCAAGCATCACGACAAGCAGCTGTTTAACCATGTCTGTGCCCTCCCGTTGTCTTTCTGGCCAGCAGGTAACCGACTTTTTTTCCGACCCAAATCGAAAAAAAAGCCAAAAGTAAGGAAGCGGCCAACAGGAGGAAAAAGCTACTAAACAATCGATTAACGAACAACGTATCCAATTCGAGAATCAAGGCACCAAAAGTCGTAAAACCGCCTAAAAGACCGGTCCCCAAAAAGGATTGAACATAGGCCAGACCATCCTTTCTTTGCTTCATATAGGCAGCCAAGGAGGCCAAACAGCCGGTTCCAACCGTGTTAATGAAGACCGTCACCAAAGGCCAAGCCCCGATTCCGGGCAGCAACCCCAGCAAATAACGAAAAGCGCCGCCCAAGCAACCGCCTAAAAAGACTGCGAGCAACGTGACGGGTAGTTTTTCCTCAGACATGTTGTTTTTCACCTGTCTCACAAAGCTTTGCTCCTGCCATTTGATTGACATCTTCTAAGATATCTTCCAAGGAAATTGTCGCCATTTGCTGATAAAGGCTCTGATCTAGACTTTCATAGTAACTAGAAAGTACCGGATTCACTTGTTTTGCAATTGGGCAGTCATTATTGACTTTGTTGTCCAGGGGAAAAACAGAAGAATCAGGATCGACTGCCTTCAAAATGGCTGCCATGGAAATGGCCGATGCCGGTTTTGAAAGAATTGGACGAGAAAAGTGGTCGCCTTCTCGCTTAATAATATCGGCGGCCATCATATCGGCCATTAAAGCGCGAATTCTTGATGGATTTGTGTTGACGGAAGCCGCAATGTCCTTTGAAGAAAATTTTGTTTCATTATCCGCCCGGGCAATATATAGAAGGATATGAATGGCATTCGTTAATTTTAAAGAAGGTTTCATTTCTAAAAATCCCTTGTATTTTTATTAGTACTAGTATACTATAACATATGTACTTTATAAAAATACAAAAGAGGAATTGCCATGACCCATTTTAATGATCTACAAGAAAAGCGTCGATCCATCTACGCTTTATCAAAAGAAATCGAAAAAACCGACGACGAACTCTTCCAATTAGTCAAGACAGCCATCAAAAACACGCCGTCTGCTTTTAATTCACAATCCGTTCAGGCCGTGGTCTTAACCGGTGATGCTCACGACAAGCTCTGGGACATGACCTTAAACGAATTGGCGAAGGTTTCTTCTTCTGAGGAAGCCTTTGAACAAACCACACAAAAAATCAAGGGCGCCTTCCAATCCGGTTATGGTACCGTGTTGTACTTCACCGACCAAAAGATTGTGCAAGGCTTAAAAGAGCAAGCCCCTCTTTACGCTGATAATTTTGATGACTGGGCAGAAGAAGCGGTTGGGATTAGCCTCTATGCCGTTTGGTTAGCCCTTGCTGAAGCCGGTATTGGTGCTTCTTTGCAACACTATAACCCATTAATTGACGAAGCGGTAAAGCAAGAATTCCACATTCCAGAAAACTGGGTGTTGCGCGGTGAAATGCCATTTGGCGCCATCAAAGCCCCTGCTGCTGAAAAGACATATACTGATGATGATGCTCGTTTCAAGCATTTTAAGTAATTTTTCTGAGAAAACCTCCGGGTTTTCTTTTTATTTTTTCATTTTTCTTGACAGCGTAAAGTGACTCTTGTATGCTTAGGTTAACTTTTAATACTTTAGGAGCATTTTCATGACTGCATGCCAATCACAATTGAATCGCCAATGGTGGCGCCGGTAGGAATGCAGCTTTTCGGTTGACGGACAAGCTGTAACGACAGTTTTGTCCCAACCGGCTTCTTTTCAATGGTTAAAAGTCTGTTTGGGTATTACACAACACCCAGGCAGGCTTTTTTCATGCCAAAAAACCTCCTGGGTGCAGTAAAAAAGGGAGATAGATGATGAATAAACGTTTACTAATCGCGACCTCAGTGATTGGTGCTTTCTTAGTTTTTGCCTTCTTCACCGAAGGATTAGGAAACCATGCCAAATCACAACAAACGAAAACAGTTGGAATCTTGCAGCTAGTGACGCACCCCGCTTTGGATCAGATTCATCAAGGGGTTGTTCAAGGGCTAAAAGATGGTGGTTTTACAGAAGGAAAAAACCTAAAAATTTCCTATCAAAACGCACAAGCCAACCAGGCCAATCTAAAAACCATGGCACAAGACTTCGTGAACAAGGATACGGACTTGAATGTCGGCATTGCCACCCCTGCGGCTTTATCATTAGCACAGGCTTCTAAAAATGAAACGTCGACGCTATTGGCAGGAATTACCAATCCTGTTGGCGCAAAACTAGTCAATAGCCTCAAGCAGCCTGGAAAAAACATCACCGGCGTATCCGGTGACTCACCCTATGCCAAACAAGCGCAAGTCTTCAAGGATATTTTGCCAAAGGCTAAAACCATCGGGATCATTTCAACAACATCGGATGCCGGCGGTACCTACAACGCAGCTCAAATGACCAAGACTTTGAAAAAAGCCGGCTACACGGTCAAAAACTACACCATCTCGTCGACAAATGACATGCTTCAAGTGGCCACCACAATGGCTGGGGAAGTGGATGCCATCTATGCGCCTCAAGATAACTCTGTGGCAACGGCCATGAAGACCTTGGTCGCTGCTGCAAAGGACAAAAACGTCCCCGTTATTCCATCCAACGACACCATGGTGAAGGATGGGGGCTTAATCACCTATTCCCAATCTCAGTACCAAGTTGGCTACCAAGCTGGTCAAATGGCTGCCCGGGTTTTGAAGGGCGAAAAAGCCCAAACCATGCCAGTCCAAACAGTGGATAAAGGGACCTATGCCGTAAACTTACAAACTGCTGCTGACCTTGGCATCCGGTTGCCCGATGCCATTGTAAAGGAAGCTAAAGAAAATCAGGAGGCCTACTAATGTCTATTATCGTTTCTTCCATCTCACAGGGCATCCTCTGGGCTGTCCTCGGGGTCGCCCTCTACCTGACTTTCCGTATCCTAAACTTTGCGGATATGACGGTGGAAGGTTCCTTCCCCCTTGGTGCCTCAACGGCCGTTTCTTTGATTGCCCACGGCACCAATCCATTTTTGGCAACAATCGCCGCTCTTTTGGTCGGTTCCATCGCTGGTCTTCTGACTGGTCTTCTCTATACGAAGGGCAAGATTCCCATCCTTTTAGCCGGAATCCTGGTCATGACCGCCTGCCTGTCAATCAACCTGCGAATCATGGGTTCGGCCAACATCTCCTTGCTGGACCAAAAAACGATTTTCTCCCTGCCCTTCCTTTCCGACCTGCCAAAGTACTACGACGGTGTCGTGCTTGGCTTGATTGTCATTGCCATTATCTTGGCCTTCTTAATCTGGTTTTTACAAACCGAACTCGGACAGGCCTTCATCGCAACAGGTGATAACAAGACCATGGCGGCGGCCTTTGGGATCAAGACCGATCAAATGACGATCATGGGTCTGATGGTCTCAAATGCTTTGATCGCCTTTGGTGGTGCAGTCATCGCGCAAAACAATGGCTTTGCCGACATCAACATGGGAATCGGTATCATCGTCATCGCTTTGGCATCGATCATCATTGGTGAAGTGGCCTTTGGGGATCTTTCCTTAAATCAACGGTTGATTGCTGTTGTGATTGGTTCCATTATTTACCGTTTAGTCCTGCTAGCTGTTTTGCAGCTCGGTTTCTCAACCAACGATCTGAACCTGATTTCATCGATCATCTTAGCTTTGGCCATGATGCTGCCACAGGTTCGCAAGTACTTGAAGCTCGATAAAGTCTTACACTTTGGAGGTAAAGCACATGACTAAGCCAGTTTTTTCTTTAAAAGACGCAACGGTCACGGTTTCAAACGGTACCACGATCTTAAACAACTTAAACTTGGATATCTACCCAGAGGACTTCATCACGGTCCTTGGAACAAACGGGGCTGGTAAGTCGACGCTTTTCAACGTCATTTCTGGCGACCTCCCCCTAACTTCTGGATCGCTTGAACATAACGGGCAGGATATTTCCCACCTTTCAGCTGTCAAACGAACCTCTTTCCTTGCCCGGGTCTTCCAGGATCCAAAGCTCGGAACCGCCCCACGCATGACGGTTGCTGAAAACCTCTTGCTTGCAGAAAAACGCGGTAGCAAGCGGACACTTAAAAGCCGTCAGCTGACAAAAGAAAAGCTAGCTGCTTACTATGACCTGACCAAAACGATGGGCAACAACCTTGAAGAACGCTTGCAAACGGCCACCGGCTCACTTTCAGGCGGTCAACGCCAAGCCCTCTCCTTCTTGATGGCAACCCGGGTCAAGCCTGGCTTGCTTTTGTTGGACGAACACACAGCGGCTTTGGATCCCAAAACATCGGACCAGCTGATGGCTGCCACGAACCAGCAGGTAAAAGGCAACCAGCTGACTGCCTTGATGATCACGCACAATTTGAAGGACGCGCTCACTTACGGTAACCGCTTGATTGTTTTGAACGCCGGACAAATTGTCTTAGACGTTCGAGACAACGAAAAAGAAAAGCTCACCGAAGCGGACTTATTAACGTATTTTGTTCATTAATCGAGCAGAGAAAAAGGACAACCATAGCAATGGTTGTCCTTTTTAATTGTTTTAAAAATCAAAGGGATTTTCCTCTGAGTTGATTTTGTCAAAGACCTGAAAAAGGTGGTCACGTTCTGTGATCTTATACTTCTTCATCTTCCGATCGTAGACGACCTCAGACTGCACGTCTTCACCCTGTTGTAGATCCAAAAGGAACTCCCGGATCGCCGCAATATCTCGCTGAACCGTCTTTTGGCCAACGAAAAACAGGTCTTCAATCTGATCGACTGACATCGCTTGCTTGGAAATCAGAATCGAATATAAGCGTAAGATGCGCTGTTTATCGTTAAAGACGTTTTTTTCTCGTGACATGTGGCAACTCCTCAACTGATTGTAGCAAAAAAAAGTCCCAAAACCTAGCAAAAGCGCAACAAAAAAGCAGACCAAACGGTCTGCTTTTTTTCAATTTAGACTGAGCGTCGCTGGAAAATTAAGAAAGTTAGCGCGTAAATAGCGGCCAAGTAGAGTAAGTAAACCACCCAAATGATCGAAATATTGGCCCCAAAATAAAGTTCTAAGGCTTGATTATGCGCCGTTGTTCCGTCGAAATTAGCCAACAACGATTCAACGGTAAAGGGGTTCCACTTCAATGGCTCAAAGAACTGCACCAAGAAAGTCGTCAGCGCCGCGATAATCGATGTAGCAACCGACATCACGATCCCGAGTGAAACGGCAGCTGCCGAAGATTTGACCATATTCGCTACTAACAACACGACGGCAAAGAAGAAGAGCGTCATGAGGACGTCCATGACTTGGCTAAAGAAGAATGGCTGCCAGTCAATTTCCGTTCCATTCTTGCCATTTAGCATTTGGAAGATGAAACGACCAATCAAGGTTCCAAAAATAGCAGAAAGCAAAACGATTACGTATTCGCAAACAATCATGATAATCTTTGATAAAAAGATGAAAAAACGTGAGTATTGTCGCGAAAGCAAAGGGCGGATTGTCCCATAACTAAACTCTTGGGTAAAGGTTAAAGCGGCAATCACTGACCCAGCGATGGCGACAACAATCTTTGCACCGCCAAGCGCCATATAGCCAATGGTTTGTGTTTCTGCTGGAATAAACCAAACTAATGTCACAATGGGCATCAAAAAGGCAATGATGGCCCAGACGTAGAAGCGATTTTGCTTCAGCGCCTTCATCCATTCTTGTTTTATTAAGGTAAGCATTGAATTTCTCCTTTTTAAACTGGCTTAGGCTTTCTTTTCTTTGTCAGACAACACTTCCATCAAGTGCTCTTCCAAATTAGCCGTTCCCGTTTGGATATCTTGCACGTCAATCTTTTCGGCAGTCGCCTTTCGCAAAACGGCTTGGGCGTTGACACCTTCTTCGACAGTGATCATCACGTCCTTGTCTTCGCCCAGCTTGGCCTGCCAACCGGCAGCTTTAGCTGCTTCGAGCATCGCTTCATTATCCGAAGTCTTGACCTTGACCTGCGCCTTGTTTTCAGACAAAAAGTCAGCCATTGTCGTTTGACGAATGATTTGTCCCTTGTTGATAATGACCACATCATCTGCCAAGCGCTGCAGTTCGTCTAGAATGTGCGAAGAAACAACAAAGGCGATGCCCTTTTCAGACAATTGCTGGATCAATTCACGAATCTCGCGAACGGATTGTGGATCCAAGCCGTTCATTGGTTCATCTAGGATCACCAACTTAGGCTTTCGAACTAAGGCAATCGCAATGCCCAGACGCTGCTTCATTCCTAATGAAAAGTGCTTGGCCTTA
The DNA here is from genome assembly GCF_018437225.1 of Fructobacillus papyriferae. Classification (GTDB taxonomy): domain Bacteria; phylum Bacillota; class Bacilli; order Lactobacillales; family Lactobacillaceae; genus Fructobacillus; species Fructobacillus papyriferae. The sequence goes on along the minus strand of NZ_JAAMFI010000002.1, from coordinate 19,167 downwards.
CGCTTACCAAAGTTGTCCCCATCAATCCCAGTCAACGCCATCAATTCATCGATGTCTTCTGGATCTTTGCTGTCCATGGCATAATACTTCATGTGGTCGCGCGCCGTGAAGTTAGGATAGATCGAAGGGTATTCGATCAAGTTTCCCATCTTAGCCAGGGCCCGAGTTTTAGAAAATTGAACGGGTTGCCCATCGAAAACAATCTCGCCTTCATCAAAACGCATCAAACCCGTCATGGCGCGCATGGCCGTTGATTTTCCAGCACCGTTTGGGCCGATTAACCCAACAATTCGGCCTGGTTCGACTGAAAATGACACGTCGTCCAACGCTTTGTAGGAGCCAAAGCGTTTGGATACGTGGCGTAGTTCTAATAATGACATATGCACAGTCTCCTTTATTCCCTTATAGAAGGGCTTATTTTATTTGTGTTTTCTTGTGATTCTTCCTCATTATAACAAAGCGGTCAGACACATTCAGCATCGTGTCGCATCTTAATGTTTCTATAAAAAAAAGCCCTCCTTACGGAGGGCATTCAAAATACAGGCACCTAGTTATGGGAGAGAAGGTATAAATTAGGTTTAGAGAGAAGTATTTATAGTAAACTAGATGCCTGGTTTTTTGATATATTTCTATATCATGGTTTTATTATGCGTTTCCCAGATTAAATCCACGTTAAAGTAGAATATTTTTTCCTAATTTATTTTCAAACTTTGATCAATGCTTATTTAACCGTGCCCAAGAAGTACTTTTTCTTACCGCGCCGGACTAAGACGTACTGTCCTTCATAGGCGGAAGAAGGATCGATTTCTGTTTCAACATCCGTCACCTTTTCGCCATTGATGCGGATAGCGCCATTCGTCACGTCTTCGCGAGCTTGACGTTTGGACTTTTCGATTTCAGCAGCCACCAAGAAGTCGACGATGTTTTGCTTCTTTTTCGCTGTTTCAAAACCAGGTACACCTGAGAACACATCCTTGATTTGTTGAACCGTTAATTCAGCAACGTCCCCAGAGAACAAGGCCTTTGACAGTGCTTCAGCTTCTTCAACTGCTTTTTCTCCGTGAACAAAAGCGGTCACTTCTTCTGCCAAACGCTTTTGTCCGAGACGGGCACCTGGGTTCTCTTGGACTTCTTTTTCAAGCGCTTCGATTTCTTCTTTTGACAAGAAGGTAAAGTACTTCAAGTATTTAACGACATCGGCATCCGCCTGGTTATACCAGAACTGGTAGAAGGTATAGGGTGATGTTTTGTCAGCGTTTAACCAAATGGCATTGCCTTCTGATTTTCCAAATTTCTTACCGGTTGAGTCGGTCATTAAGGGAATCGTCAAGCCAAAGGCAGCAGCCTCTGGCCCTTCAATCGTGTGAATCAGGTCGACACCAGCCGTAATGTTTCCCCACTGATCGGATCCGCCAATTTCAAGGCGAACGTTTTCTTCTTGGTAAAGGTGTAAGAAATCAATAGCTTGAAGAATTTGGTAAGTAAATTCCGTATAAGAAATTCCCGTTTCCAAACGGGAAGCGACAACATCTTTTTTCAGCATGACGTTAATTGAAAAAAGCTTTCCGTACTCTCGTAAGAAAGTTGGCAGTGTCATCGTGTTCAGCCAATCAGCATTGTTGACGATCTTCGTTCCATTTTGCCCAAAAAGCTTGGTCACCTGTGCAGCGATGCCCTGTTCATTTCGCTTTAGTTGTTCTTCTGAAAGTAGCTTACGTTCAGTGGTTGGGCGAGGGTCGCCAATTGAACCAGTTGCCCCTCCAACAATAATCACGGCCTTTCCACCAGCATTTTGGAAACGCTTCAACACCATGAAAGGAATCAAGTGGCCAAGGTGCAGGGAATCAGCAGTTGGATCGGTCCCGACGTAGGCGCCGATTTGCCCTTCAGCCATAGTTTTTAACAAGCCTTCTTCGTCTGTGACCTGGTTCAATGCACCACGCCATTTCAAATCTTCAATAAAATTCATGCCTACTCCTTTTGTCTACTAAAAAAGTCGCCCTAATCCTCTTCTGATTAGGGCGACTAAACCGCGGTACCACCTAAATTACCCCTTTGGGGTCGCTTACATAGCCTTAACGCGGCACTCACGTCATTTACGATTCTGTTGTGTACCTGAAGGGGGTAGACTGACTTTCACCAACCGTCAGTTCTCTTAAAACCAGTGCCCCTTCTCTCTGCAACAAATGATGTCTATATTATAGCATAACTGGCTGACGGTGCGCATTCTGTTCCATTTTGCGGGCTCTGTAATTTTTGACATACTTTCAAAGCGGAATTAAAATATGAAGTAGTAGATAGTTTTTACTTCGCAAATTATCCTGGCATTGCCCGTAGTTTGCTACGCAAACTTCCTTTGTTAGCTTTTTTGTTTGAAATAACAGGAGCAAACGTTCGATGAAAATCGCATTGATTGGTGCAGGACCACGTAACTTAGCAATTCTTGGCCGGTTAATTTTTACAATTAACACCAAGGTGCATTATGAAGTCGATCTTTTCGATCCCGCCCCCATTGGGGGTCGAGTTTGGAATCCCTTTTTAAAAAATAACCACACGTTTTTGATGAACTCCTTTGCCAATCAAGTGACACTTTTTGACGATTATGAGCTTTTCGATCACGATGTTCCCATCAGTCGCCCCAACCTCTTAACTTGGGCCCAAACGGATGCCTTCGATTACTTAAATGACCATCCAGAATACAATTCAGCCTACCGAAACGAAGTCTTAGCTTTAGTTTCTTCTAACACGTTTGCATCGCGTGGTCTTTTTGGCGTGTATGCTAATTGGTATTATGAAACCATCAAAGCGGCACGACCAGATAACATGACGATCAACTTCCACCAAACAGAAATTGTCGGGATGGAAAAGAACCCTCGCCGCTTTACCATCCATGGTAAAAACGGGTTTGAAGGAAAATACGACCGTGTTGTTTTGGCTCCTGGCCATGTCGATAACCAGTTAAACGACAAGCAATCTGGGCTTGCACAAGTCGGTAAAAAAGCAGGCTACACCTATTACCCTGCTTCTCATCCTGCTGAAAATGATTTTTCGCATTTAGATGAGCACGATCATGTTTTAATCGAGGGATTAGGTCTTTCCTTCTTTGATGTTTTACTTTCACTAACGGCTGGTAAAGGTGGCACTTTTATTACCAACCAAGATGGGTCTTTATCTTACCGTCGTTCCGGACACGAGCCAACCATCGTAGCCGGTTCTTTTAACGGACTTCCCCCTCGTTCCAAGGGGATCAATCAAAAAGAAGCGTCACAGCTTTACCAACCACGCTTCTTTACACTTCCAAAATTGAAGTTCATAGCAGAAGAACACTCTGGAAAAGTGCCTTTCGACAGCTTCATGAATCTCTTAAAGGAAGAATTAACTTTTAAGTTCCTATTCAATCAAGTTCAACAGGCAGTCCTTCCCGATCCATCAAAAAAACCGGAGATTATCCAAGCCTTGGAAGATCCCGATAATTGGCCTAACATCAATGATAAGTTTGGCCTTCATTTGGACACGGATATTGACTGGCAGGAACTGGTTTATCCTGCGTTAAAATGGCAGGATACCGAAAATTTTGACCAACAGCTAGAAGAACACATCAATGCAGATATTCACTCGGCCGAAGTTGGAAATGATTGGTCACCCTTAACCGGTTCTTACGACCTCTTACGCGATATGCGCGAAACCGTTCGTAAACTTTACAATGAAAATTATTTCGATGCTGATGGCTATCAGAAGATGCTGACCACTTTCCGACAGTTTGATAACCAACTTTCGGCCGGTCCTCCCCTTGTTCGAATGCGACAATTGCTGGCCTTACTAGAGGCTGGTGTGCTAAAAATTGCTGGGCCTGGTTTTACAACCCAAACAGACGGAAAAGATTTCCTTGCAAGCGACCATTTAGGACACCACTTTACTGGTAATGTCTTGGTGGAAGCGCGACTTTCTACCATTGACTTCAGAATTTCTCGGTCACCGCTCATCCAATCCCTGGTCAAACAAGGATTGTTACGGTCAAATGACCGGTTAAAAACAGCGAGTGGTCGACCTTTGCTTAGTCATTCCATCAAAGTCGATCTCAATACTTTAACGGTAATCGACAAGATGAACCGACCAGTTAACGGTTTCTTCGTGTCGGGTATTCCGCTTGAGGGAACCCGTTGGTTCAATACGGTCATTCCAAGGCCATACGTGAACACTTTGATCTTTCAAGAATCCAAGCGCGTGGTGGACGGCCTCTTAAAACGACGGTCCGGCACTTCAAAATTACGAACAAAAAAGGACTGATTCAATCAGTCCTTTTTTTCATGCTTTAAAAAAAGCACACTTCATTTGATAAACCTGTTTTGTATCAAAGTCTTTGATTCCATGGTGAGCGCCGTCTAACCAGTAGGTTAGCGCTTTTTTACCCGTTAGTTTTTCATACCGGTCAACCATCTCCATGCTTTGCAATTCCGGTACCACTTGATCAGCTGAACCGGCCATTGCAAATAGGTCGGGCATCGCCGGAGTGAAATAATTTGCCGGATTTCCTTGGCTCACTGCGATCGGATTTTCGTTGACCTGATGACCCGCAAGCGCTAACCCTTCGAAAGAATTTTTCGATCCAGATTCGCTATATTTTGGTTGTACACCAAGTTCAGCAAATTGTTCCTTGAATACATCAAATTCATAAGGGCCATATGCAGCCAGTACCTTTTTGATTTTCGGCATCGCTTCAAGCTCATCTTTTAATCCAAATTCATGCCCCACTTTTACTCCTGCACTAATTGAACCAACAGTCAATAAGGCTAATTGGGCCCCAGAAGATTCTCCTGCTAAGTAGATTTTATTTTCATCAATTCCAAACTCATCAGATCGTTTTTTCAACTGACCGAGAACAGCTCGTACTTCCGCAACCTGCTTTGGAAAAGCGTAATCTCGATCGGAAATCAGTGCGTAATTCATCGAAACAACAGCAAGACCAGCAGCCGTTAATTTCAGGTTAGGGGCTAACTTCTCAGACGATTTGCGCCCCCGCACCAGTCCCCCACCTTGCAAGTCGAGCACAACCGGACATTTCTCTTTATTTTTGATTGGCAAATAAACATCGTAGCGTTGCCAGTCTTTTGGTCCATAAGTTTGATCTAAACTAACCCTTCCAACTGAATCTGGGACAACGACGTCAGAAAAACTGATTTTTTGGTCTTTAAATAACATCTTCACCCTTTCTGTTTCACGTGAAACATCCGACGGGAATTGTTTCACGTGAAACATTCCTAAAGAAAAAGCTAAACCAGAGGCCTAGCTTTACTTTTCGGTAACCTTCTTAAGGATACCTTAATCTTTTCGATTGTTGCGGTTATTCCACAAGTAAACAATGAGTAACATCACTGTTGTCAAATTAGAGGTAACCAAGGCCACATCCACTGCGCCAAATACCCACGAGGAAACTGAGATAAAGAGTAAAACTAGAGCGGCGATTGCCGTGTAGACTGTCGTAATTTTCATGTTAACTACTTCCCTTCTGATTTATTTTTCAATAGTTGGATGATTTCTTCTTGTAACGCAATGTTCTTCTCGACGAGCTTATTATTCTCTCGCTGCAGCGCTTGCTCGTTTAGCGAATCCTGGTGGGGTTCATCATAGCCCCACTTTTCATCTTCTGTCCCAATCAACCAATTATTGATAAATTGGATGAAATAAAAGACCGCTAAAGCAATGGCTAGCAAGGTTAAAGCCGAAGTCAAAAAAGCAGAGAGCGCCGTCCAAGTACTATCAAAACGAATCGGATGATTGGCCTGAATTAACCAGCGCCAAATGGCGGAAAAGAAATGAAAAAGTGTGCTAACTAACTCTCTTACTGTTGAACCGAAGGCATTACCAACCACAACAGAAATCACGAACGTCAGTAAGTTGGGCGCGAAGAGAAACCGACGAAAAGCAATCATGCCCTCCGAAGATTTCTTGACCAATCGTGCACGTTGCTGTTTTAATTCTTCTGCTTGCCGGGATTTAAATAACATATTTTCTCCAGTAGGTTTAAGATTACGTTCATTACTATTATACGTCAGATTTTACTTTGAAAAAAGCCCAGCAAGGCTTTCTTACAAATAAAAAAACCTTTCAACTCGAAAGGTCTTCTCGCTTTTATTTTTTTAAAAAACCATAGCGATAGAAAGCATAAGTGGCCGCAATCATCAACAAAATCATAATGACGATGGTGACCCACCAACCGGAAGCATGGTTGGCAAAAGGCAAATAATCAACGTTTTCGCCATAAAAGCCGGACACCACCGTTGGAATGGTAAAGACAATGGAATAAACGGTCAGCACCTTCATCGTCCAGTTTAGGTCACGATTACCAAGTGTCCCAGTCGCTTTGGTCACCGCGTTAATCACTTCCATAGCTAGGCCAGCCATATCGCGAGCCTGTTCCACTTCGACACGAACGGCATCTAGCAAATCCAAATCGTCATCCGTCACATGCTTTTCATATGACCGACGAATTTGGTCCAACATGATCAAATTATTGGCTAACGAATTTTGCAGATAAATCATTTGTATCTGAAGATGCAACAAATCATTTGTCTGTTTGGTTAACTGTTTCCGATTCCCAAACTGCGCCTGAATCGCACGACGTTGCCGATTAATCTCGGTGATTTCTTCCCCATACATGGTCATCAGCGGATAAATTCCTGAAATCAAAAATTCAAAAACAGACAATTCTTTATTTGCAAGTTGGTGCCCGCTAACCTTACCGTTCAACAGTTCCTTTTTCATATAATCCGTTGGCCGGTGTGCAAACGTAAAAAGATCACCATGAACAAGCACAATACCGATCGGACGAGTCAACACCGGCTCCGGTTCAGCCGAAATGATATCCAAAATAATGAGTGCTTCATCTGCCTCAGGATCAAATTCCATCCGGACCGACTCATTGTTATCCGTGGCATAACCCAACATCTGCTCCGTCAACCCGTGCTTGTGAACTAACAAGGCACGGTCGTCTTCCGTCATATTGGTGACATGGTACCAACGAAAATTTGAATTTTCTTTTAACATTTCAATCATGGTGCCCCACCCTTTTTAAAATATCAAGAAAATGGCCACTTCCGATTAGTGCTTCTTTGAACGCGTGGCCTTACGCATCTTACGCGCCATCGCCTTTTCCTTAGCGCGGGCTTCTTCACGCTCCTTCTTTAGTTTGAAAGGATTTTGCAAGAAGAAAGTCTGCACCATTTGGAAAAGGTTACCGACTGCCCAGTAAAGGGAAACAGCGGAAGGCACAGCCAATGAAGTAAAGAAAATGATGAATGGGAAGATGAATGGCAACACCTTCGTCATCGTGTTCTGTTGCGGGTTGGCCTGCGTCGAAAGCCAAGAAGAACCAAAAGTAAAAAGTGCTGCCAAAACAGGCAAAACAAAGTATGGATCTTGGTTTCCAAGGTTCAACCAAAGAAATGAGCCAGAACGAAGAACCGAAGAATTATGAATTCCTTGGTATAACGCGATCAAAACAGGCATCTGGACAAGCAAAGGCAACATCGAGGCAAATGGCGACACCCCGTGTTCCTTATATAAGGCTTGCTGTTCTTGTGCCAAAAGCGTCCGCGTTTCGGTGTCACGACCCGCGTACTTTTCTTGCAAGACCTTCAATTCTGGTTGCAAACGCTGCATCTTCTTCATTGAATCCATTTGATAGACCATCAAAGGAAGGATCATGAAACGGATGAAAATCGTAAAGATCACGATTCCAAGACCGTAAGAAGATGAGAACCAAGAAGACACCCCCAAAATCGAGCGAATAAAGAAGGCCACAAAGCCGCCCCAAATACCGGATCCCGGAACATGTCCACTGTATGAAAGATCGGCACCGATGATCCCGACAATCGCAATCGCTGCTAAGAAAAGCGGCAACCAACCAATCGTTTTAATCCATTTATTAATTTTTGCCATGTTGTTCATCCTTTAATAGTTTTGCTAATCCCAAAACATGGGTGAGCTGTTTTTTGATAAATGCCTGTGAGGCCCCAGCAATATTTGGCCTTGCAATGACTAGTATATCGCTTTTTTGGTCCAAAATCGGCTTCAACTCCAACATTGTCTGGCGAATCCGACGTTTGACATGCACCCGGTCATGCGCTTTTCCGACCTTCTTTCCAACCGAAAGACCTAAGCGAAAATGCTTTTGACCTTCTTTTTTTAGCCGGTAGACCACAAAGTACTTATTGGCCACCGAATGATGATGGTCAAAGACTTGCTGGAACTCCTCTGGCTTTTTAATCCGAAATGACTTACGCATTAGTTTCCACCTAAACTCTTATGTACGCAGGTTATCCTGCATGAATCAATGAAAATAAAAAGGCCACTGCAAGCAGCGACCTGTTTAGGCAGATAATACCTTGCGGCCCTTCGCGCGGCGGCGAGCCAAAACCTTACGACCGTTGCTCGTTAACATACGCTTACGGAAACCGTGTACGCGTGCGCGATGACGCTTCTTTGGTTGGAATGTACGCTTCATTAGGATTTACCTCCATTAACTATTTGTCTGCAAATTTCTTCGCAATTCGAGATTAATCATACCATGGATACCCCGGTCTGACAAGCAGAACCAGAAGTTCACACAAAAATCGACTATATAATAGTAAAAACTTTTCCACGGACTTATCCAAATCCTTTCCAACCCCCTTGCAAAAGTCTGCTTGATCGTGAGGTTATCCAGTGCTTATCCACGTCTTTTCCACTTTTCCACAAGTTGTGACTTCCAAACTGTGGAAAACGTTGATAGTTATCCGGAAACTGATCATAACAAGCTTCTTTCTGGGGATAAGTCTTTGGATATGGGGAAAACCGAAAGTTTGTTCCCTCTGTTTTGCCCAATCCGTCTTTCCATTTTCCTCCTCTGGGGATTAATTAACTTTTTCTTGCATTTCTGTGGAAAACTAGGCTCCTTCTTTTTTTTTTGCTATACTGTTTTTTGTAAAGAACAATCCTTTTCATTCTTATTTACTGGAGATTTTCATGTCTGACAACCTCAACTCATCTGAATTATGGGATAAAATCAGCTTTTCCCTCTTCCAGGACCTTGGCGCCATCAGCTTTGGGACCTTCGTGGACCCTCTTTCACCTGTTGGACTTGAAGAAAACCGCTTCGTTTTTAAAGTTCCTTCGGAATATGCTGACAAGATTATTAATCAATGGAATACAGAAATTTCCATGAAATTTGTCGAATATGCCAACAAGATCACTGGTAAATTCATTCGACCGGAATTTCGGTCCACAGACGAAGGCATTACCGCTAGTCCAAATCAAGGAATGTCCCCCCTTTCAAATCAGAGCGAAAGTGAATCAGAAAAACATATTCCCTTCTCCCAAGACGCTGGCCTAGACCCCGATTACACCTTCGAAAAATTCGTGGTTGGCTCTGGTAACGAAAATGCACGGGCCATCGCGCAAGCCGTTGCTGAAGGGCCGGGTAAAGTCTACAACCCCTACCTCATTTACGGTGGTGTCGGCTTAGGAAAGACCCACTTGATGCAGGCGATTGGTAATCAATACGCCAAGGATAATCCAAATGCCCGCATTAAATATGCAACCGCTGAAGATTTCCTAAACGACTTTACCAATTCCCTTCGTAAGGGTGGCGATACCAACGCCACCGCCCTCTTTAAAAAGACCTATCGCTCACTTGACATGCTGTTGGTCGATGATATTCAATTCTGGGCCGGCAAACCGCAAGTCCAAGAAGAGTTCTTCAATACCTTCAATGCGTTGACCAAAGCCAATAAGCAAATTGTGATGACCTCGGATCGTTATCCAAATGATATTCCAGATCTTCAAGACCGTTTGAAGTCCCGCTTCGAACAAGGAGTTACGTCAGATATTCAAAAGCCAGATGTCCAGACCCGTGTGGCGATCTTGCGCAACATGCAAGATCAAAACGATTTAGATATTCCAAACGATGTCTTACAGTTAATTGGCGAAACGGTTGACGACAACGTACGAACTTTAGAAGGTGCTTTTCACAAGTTTGAAGCCAAAATTCGCTTCATGAATAAGCCCGCCACAATCGAAACGGCCAAAACAATTTTGGATGAAATCAACGCAAACAAAAAAACAGTGGTCACCGTTGACCGAATCCAACAAGTGGTTGCCGCCTACTACATGCAGACAGTTGACGACATGAAATCTGGCCGTCGCCAATCGGATCTGGTTATGGCACGACACGTTGCGATTTATCTGACACGAACGATGACGGACATGTCGCTACCACAAATCGGACAGGCTTTTGGAAACCGAGACCACTCATCCATTTCTCACGCATTTACTAAGATCGAAGAACAAGTCGAAAAAGAAGCCCGAATGAAGGAAATGATTCAGGCACTAGCTGAAGACATCCGATCGGGGCAATAGTGCCTGGGGAAAAGTCGGCGATTTACACGCATCTTTTACACGGTGTTTTCCACAGGCAAAAACCATTGCTATCAGGCCTGCTGCCCTAATCCCCATAACCCACAGGCCTTATTACTATTACTAGTTATTTATTACTCTATTGATTTACTAATCGCACCTGCCACAAAGGAGGCCATGTGCTATGAAATTTACGATTAATCGACAAGCCTTTATCAAAGCTTTAAACGATGTTTCTCGAGCAATTTCATCAAAAACGACGATTCCAATTCTGACGAATTTAAAATTGGATTTGCAAGAAGAACAATTAGTTTTGACAGGTTCCAATGCGGATATTTCAATTCAAATGACGTTGACAGCTGACGATACCTCAAACGAGTTGACCATTGAATCAACGGGTGGCATCACTTTGCCCGCTACTTTCTTCATCAATATCGTCAAGCACTTGCCAGCCGACAACATGACCTTATCAATTGAAGGACTCCAAGCATTGATCACATCGGGTTCGGCTTCTTTCAAGATTAATGGACAACCAAGTTCGGCTTACCCTAAGCTACCGGAATTATCTGAATCGAAATCCTTGAAACTATCGGCTGCCCAATTGATTGAATTGATTGCGCAAACCAAAATTTCGGCTTCAACACAAGAAAGTCGGCCGATCTTGACAGGAATCCACCTGTCGTTGTCTGGTAACCAAATTAAAGCGGTGACGACCGATTCACACCGTTTGTCACAGCGCATCATTACGTTGGTGGGAGCAGAAAACGTTGCGGATGCTTCGGTCATCATTCCAGCCAAGGCCTTTAACGAATTGCAGTCGTTATTAGAAGGCCAAAATGTTGTTGAAGTAAAGTTGTCTTCAAACCAAGCGGTTTTCACTTTTGGCAACACAACCTTCTATTCTCGCTTACTTGAAGGAAACTATCCCGAAACGGATCGCTTGATTCCTTCAGAAGCCAATACCGAAATCGAAATTGACGCTGGCGCTTTGTCTGGGGCAATCGATCGTGCTTCCCTTTTGTCACACGAATCACGAAATAACGTGGTTCTACTGACAATTAAGGATCAACAAGCCGAACTCTCTGGTAATTCCCAAGAAGTCGGACAAGTGAAGGAAGCTTTGAAAGCTGATAAGATTTCTGGGGACGACTTAGAAATTTCATTCAACCCAGATTATGTGCGCGATGCCCTGCGGGTGTTGCAAGGCAAGACCGTTGAATTGAAGTTTACAACTAACTTGCGGCCGTTCATCATCATTCCAGAAGGTGAAACAGACAATAAGCAATTACAGTTGGTGACACCCGTTCGTACATTCTAAAGATTCTAAAAAAGGCCTTTTCAGGCCTTTTTTCTTTGTTGTAAAAGCAAGAAGCGATTTTTTCAAAATGAAGCGAAAGAGACCGGTTGAAAGAAAAAAAGCTAAAATGAGCTCTTAGGGGCAAATAGCGATAAGTATGGTATAATAATAGGGTAAGTCTGTATGAATTTAGGGGAAGATTATGGCTGAGCGTTTGGCAATTACAACTGACTACATCACCCTTCAGCAATTGTTGAAAATTGAAGACCTTATTCCTTCTGGGGGACAGGCGAAAGCCTATCTAGCAACAGAAAAAGTTCTTCTAAATGGCGAAGAAGAAAACCGCCGAGGCAAAAAGCTGTATCCGGGTGATCAGATTGAAACAGCTGGACGCATCTTTTCGATCAACGCTGAATCTAAAGAGGAAGCCGATGAACGAGCCGAACAGAAGGCCATCTTAGCGCGTTTTCAAGCACAACAACCCGCTAAAAAAAAGGCAGGCGCTTCGAAGTTGGAGCAGAATAAGACTTCGAAAAAGAAGCCGGCAGGACCTTCTTCGTGGAGTTAACAGACTTAAAGCTGCATCACTTTCGTAATTACGAAGCGGCGACGCTTCATTTTCAACCCGGAGTTAACGTCTTTTTAGGACAAAATGCGCAAGGAAAAACGAACTTGCTGGAAAGCATTTACGCCTTAGCATTGGCCCGTTCCCATCGAACGAAGATCGATAAAGATCTGGTTCAGTGGGGGCAGAGCCAAGCGCGCATTGAAGGCCTGGTAAAGAACCGCTTTGGTAAGCTGCCGCTTTCGTTGTCTTGGACCAATAGAGGCAAGCAAGCTCGGGTCAACCATTTAGATCAACCCCGCTTATCTGGCTATATTGGCCAGTTAAACGTGATTCTCTTTGCTCCAGAGGATCTTGATTTGGTTAAAGGACCACCGGCCGTTCGGCGGCGCTTCATTGACATCGAGTTTGGTCAAATGAATCGCACCTATCTGCAGCTATCTGCGCAGTACAAACGGGTATTAAAGGATCGAAACGCCTATTTGAAGGCTTGGTCTTTTGGCCAAAAGAAAGACGATGTTTTTTTGACCGTACTGACGGATCAGCTCGTTGAACTGGGCGCTAAGTTGATGCTGTTAAAAAAACGGTTCCTAACTGAATTAGGCCAGGCGGCTGCGCGAATTCACGCAGCGGTGGCCAATCAGCAAGAGGAATTGGTCCTTCACTACAAAACGGGTGTTGATTTGAGTCAACTGACCGACCAAAAAACGGCCGAAGAAGCTTTGACTGCCGCTTTTAAAAAGCAAGCGGAGCGCGAAAAGAAACAGGGCACGACCCTGGTCGGGCCACACCGGGATGATTTCGTGATTGAGGTGAACGGTGTCGATGTTTCTAACTTCGGCTCACAAGGCCAGCAGCGAACCGCTGCCCTGGCTTTGAAGCTTGGCGAAATTGACCTCATGCACCAGGAAACTGGCGAATACCCGGTCTTATTACTCGATGATGTCTTGTCAGAGTTGGATGCCAATCGGCAGACCCATCTCTTGATGACCATCGAAAACAAGGTACAAACCTTTATTACCGCCCCCTCCCTTTCCGAGGTCGCTCGGTCGTTGATCAAAGAGCCGAAAGTCTTTTTGGTCAAAGATGGAACCATCCAGGAAGAACAGCATTAGGAGGCAAAAGGAGAATCATGGCTGAAGAAGAAAACAAGGTAATGGATGACGTTTCAGTTTCACCTGAAGACATCGAAAATGCTAGCAAGATGACCACCGACGCTGACGCCTATAATGCCGATCAGATCCAGGTCCTGGAAGGATTGGAAGCCGTTCGGAAGCGTCCTGGTATGTATATCGGAACCACCACGGCACAGGGGCTGCACCACTTGGTTTGGGAAATTGTCGATAACGGTATCGATGAAGCCTTGGCTGGCTTTGCTTCCCACATCACGGTGACAATCGAAAAGGATAACTCGATTACGGTCACTGATGATGGTCGTGGTATTCCGGTTGATATCCAGACCAAGACGGGTAAGCCCGCTTTGGAAACGGTCTTTACCATTCTGCACGCCGGTGGAAAGTTCGGCGGTGGTGGCTATAAGGTGTCCGGTGGTCTGCACGGTGTTGGTGCCTCTGTTGTGAACGCCTTGTCTTCTTCCTTGGACGTCCGCGTTGTTCGCGACGGTCAAATGTACTACATGGACTTTGAAACGGGTCGCGTGAAGACAAAGATGACCAAGAAGACGGGCGATTTGCCAATTGAACGTGGCACGATCGTTCACTTCAAGCCAGATCCAGATATTTTCCAAGAAACCACGGTTTATAACTACCAGACCCTTCTTTCCCGTGTTCGCGAATTAGCCTTTTTGAACAAGGGCTTGAAGATTTCCATCACGGACAAGCGTCCAGAGGAACCTTTGTCTGAAACCTTCCACTTCGAAGGCGGAATCAAGGAATACGTTTCCTACTTGGACGAAGGCAAGCAAGTGCTCTTTGACCAACCGGTTTATGTCGAAGGCGAAGAAAACGGCATCGTGGTCGAAGTTGCTTTGCAATATACAACTGAAGTCAAAGAAAACTTAAAGACCTTTACCAACAACATCAACACCTATGAAGGTGGAACCCACGAAACCGGATTCAAAACAGCTTTGACGCGTGTCATTAACGACTACGCGCGTAAGCAAAACATGATCAAGGAAAACGGCGACTCACTGACTGGGGAAGACGTGCGTGAAGGAATGACGGCGATCGTTTCGATCAAGCACCCGGATCCACAGTTCGAGGGCCAGACGAAGACGAAGTTAGGAAATTCCGACGCTCGTCAGGCCGTTGACCGCATGTTCTCTGACACCTTTTCACGGTTTATGATGGAAAATCCAACGGTTGCAAAGCAAATCGTTGAAAAGGGATCTTTGGCACAAAAGGCCCGCCTTTCTGCTAAGCGCGCCCGCGAGATGACCCGGAAGCAGTCGGGATTGGAAATCTCCAATTTGCCAGGTAAACTGGCGGACAACACTTCGAAGGAACCAGAAATTTCTGAGCTCTTTATCGTCGAGGGTGACTCGGCCGGTGGTTCTGCTAAGCAAGGCCGGAATCGTTTGACGCAGGCCATCTTGCCAATTCGTGGAAAGATTTTAAACGTTGGAAAGGCCTCATTGGATCGCGTTTTGGCTAACGAAGAAATTCGTTCCCTCTTCACGGCCTTGGGGGCCGGTTTTGGAAAGGACTTTGATGTTTCCAAGGCTAACTACCACAAGATCATCATCATGACCGATGCCGATGTTGATGGCGCCCACATCCGGACGTTGTTGTTGACGCTTTTCTACCGTTACATGCGGCCAATGGTTGATGCCGGTTACATTTACATCGCCCAGCCACCGCTGTACGGTGTCTCGCTTGGTAACTCAAAAAACATGACCTACTTGGATTCTGATGAGGAGTTGGCGGATTATTTGGCACAATTGCCAGCAAACGCCAAACCAAAGGTTCAACGTTACAAGGGGCTTGGTGAAATGGATTACGATCAATTGGCTGACACGACCATGGATCCGGCTAACCGTCGTTTGCTCCGTGTCGATCCGGCCGATGCGGAAGAAGCGGATTCCGTGATTGACATGTTGATGGGAGGCGATGTGCCACCACGTCGTCAATTCATCGAAGACAATGCGGTCTATGTAGAAGACCTTGATATTTAAGAAACTGCTTGATTCGGAGTAAGAAATGCCAGAAGAACAAGATAGTCGTATTAAAAACACCCACCTAGCCGCGCAAATGAAGACATCGTTTTTGTCTTATGCGATGTCGGTTATTGTGGCGCGTGCTTTACCAGACGTGCGTGATGGAATGAAGCCCGTTCACCGTCGTATTCTCTATTCAATGATTGAACAGGGAAACACACCGGACAAGCCACACAAGAAGTCGGCCCGTATCGTCGGTGACGTCATGGGTAAGTATCACCCCCACGGTGATTCTGCCATCTACGAGTCGATGGTCCGCATGGCCCAAGACTTCTCTTACCGTTATATGTTGGCCGATGGCCACGGGAACTTTGGATCGGTCGACGGTGATTCTGCCGCCGCCATGCGTTATACCGAGGCCCGTTTGTCAAAGGTCGCCATGGAAATGGTCCGTGACCTGAACAAGGACACGGTTGACTTCGTACCGAACTACGATGGCGAAGAACGTGAGCCGGAAGTTTTGCCAGCTCGTATTCCAAACCTCTTGGTCAACGGTGCAACTGGAATTGCCGTCGGAATGACGACTAACATCCCTACCCACAACTTGGGCGAAGTCATCTCGGCTTTGCACGTTTTGATGGGCAATCCAGACGCTACGACGGCTGATTTGATGGAAGCACTCCCAGGACCTGATTTCCCAACTGGTGGAATCGTCATGGGAAAGGCCGGTATTCGAAAGGCCTACGAAACGGGTCGTGGAACAATTACCGTCCGTGCTAAAGTCGACATTGAGCAGACCAAGACGGGCAAGGAACAAATCATTGTGACCGAGCTGCCATACGCAGTTAACAAGGCTCGCTTGATCGAACGAATTTCTGAATTGGTTCGTGACAAGAAGATCGACGGTATCACGGCTATCCGTGATGAATCCGATCGTGACGGCCTTCGTGTTTCAATCGACGTTCGGCGTGATGCGTCTGCATCCGTTATTTTGAACAACCTCTACAAGCAAACGCTTTTGCAGACCGGTTTCTCATTCAACATGCTGGCCATTGACCATGGCGCACCGAAGACGCTTTCCTTGAAAGAAATCCTGGAAGCTTATTTGGAACACCAACGTTCGGTTGTTCGTCGTCGAACTCAATTTGATTTGAAGAAGGCTGAAGCGCGCGCCCACATCCTTGAGGGATTGCGGATTGCCTTAGACCACATTGACGAAATCATTCACATCATTCGGTCATCTAAAACTTCTGACGAAGCGAAGGGGCGTTTGATTGATGGTTATGACCTGTCGGACAAGCAGTCCCAGGCCATCTTGGACATGCGTTTGGTTCGTTTGACCGGACTGGAACGGGACAAGATCGAAGACGAATACCAGAAGTTGATTGCTTTGATCGCGGACTTGAAAGACATTTTGGCCCACCAAGAACGAATCGATCAAGTGATTTACGACGAATTGTTGGAGATCCAAAACCGCTTTGGTGATGACCGTCGTACTGAATTGCAGGTCGGTGACGTAACAAGCATCGAAGATGAAGATTTGATCGAAGAAGAAGACGTCATCGTGACCTTGACGCACAATGGCTACATCAAACGAGTGGCGGCCTCCGAATTCAAGGCTCAAAACCGTGGTGGTCGTGGTGTCCAGGGAATGAACTTGAACGACGAAGACTTCGTGGCGCAGTTGGCTAACCTGTCAACGCACGATTCGCTCTTCTTCTTTACCAATAAGGGTAAGGTGTATCGCATGAAGGGGTATGAAATCCCTGAGTATGGTCGCTCTGCCAAGGGAATCCCAGTCATTAACTTGTTGAACTTTGACCAAGACGAAGCGATCCAAAGTTTGCTCACGGTTCACGGTAATCCGGCTGAAAGTGATGATAACCTCTTCTTTGTTACGCGCAAGGGTGTCGTGAAGCGGACCAAGGTTCATGACTTTGCCAACATCCGGACGTCTGGTTTGAAGGCGTTGACCCTTCGCGAAGATGACGAAATCTTGAAGGTACTTGAAACGGATGGAAACCAAAACATTATCATTGCTACGCATAATGGTTATTCCGTCACCTTTGCAGAAGAAGCGGTTCGCTTGATGGGTCGTGCTGCTGCCGGTGTTCGTGGAATCAATTTGCGTGAAGGCGATGAAGTCGTTGGTGCCGATATCTTGATGGATGATCAAAACGTTTTGGTTATCACGGAAAAGGGTTATGGAAAGCAGACGGCTGCTAGCGAATACCCGGTTAAGGGCCGTGGCGGTAAGGGAATTAAAACAGCAACCATTACCGAAAAGAACGGGCCTTTGGCTGGGATGGTCACCGTCGATGGCGATGAAGACATCATGGTGACGACAAACATGGGTGTCATGATCCGTTTTGCTATCAACGATGTGTCAAATACTGGTCGTTCGACACAAGGTGTTCGCTTGATTCGTCTGGAAGAAGAATCAAAGGTCGCAACCTTTACAAAGTTGGAACCGATGACAGAAGAAGTTGAAGCTGATTCGGCTAATGAGACGACAGATGAACAATAAGGATTAAATAAAAAAGTTGTTGGGACAAGAGTCCCAACAACTTTTTTTTAATAAATCGGTTGCGGCAAACCACGATATGGCGACGGCCAACGCAAGGCTTTTCTTAAGGCAACCGAGTAATTTCTTGAAACTGGGATGCGATGGCCAGTCACCATGGTCAAAGCGTGGTCATGCGGTTGGTAGGTATGCAAAAAAGCAATGTTGATGACATAAGAAGCATGTACCCGGTACAAGTTGCTATGGACGGACTCCAAGTCCCTAAGGTTGGCCCGAATGCGTGTGAGATGGTTTGTTTCGTGAACAAAAAGATGGTGGCTACCACTATCAGTTGTAAAATAAACGATTCGGGTGAGATCAAATACCCGAGTTGTTGCCCCGTCTGGTAATCGAATCGGAATTGGACGCAATTCAAAAATTCGTCGCAAATTTAAGTTAGCTTTGGCAATCGCGCGCAGCAACCGATCGAAGAAGCTTGGACTCAATTCTTTCTTAATAATGAAATCAAGCAAACCAATCTGTGCTTCGAAGCAGCGGGCTGCCATGGTGGCATTATCGGAAATCATAATTAGTTGGGCATCTGGATCGTGCTGGCGAATCAGTTGGGCGGTTTGCAAGCCAGCCGACTCAAAACCTCGGATAGACGAATCCAAAATGACAACCTGTCCTTTTTTGAGACGACCAAGTGCATGAATAATGGCAGATGGCGTCTCGTAAAAATAGGGATCCACTAAAACTCTCTTAAAATAACGTCGGTCTCGAGTGTTATCGGTTAAAATGTAGCAAGCCATCGCGTGCTCCTTTCCTTTAAATCTTTATCTTTATTATACGAAAAAAAGACCGAAAAGGGATTTTTTATTTAAAATAATTAATTCCGATGCTTCATTGTTAAAAATATTAAATAAAATAAGGAAAAAAGTATAACAAAATTAGTTTTTAAAAAAATAATCGAAAAGTCGTAGAAAAAAAGATAAAAAAAGCATTGACCTGAAGCAACAAAGACCGTATACTAATTATTGTTCCTTACGAGGGGCGGCGCTAAGCAAGGCAACTTGCGAGGCGCGATAAAAAAACTCAAAAAAGTAGTTGACCGAAAGAGGTTAAGCTGCTATGATAAATGAGTTGCCCAATCGGGTACGCACATTGAAAACTGAACAAAACTTTGAACAAACAAATCTGTAACGAGATTTAGCTATGACAGCTAGATCTAACAAATTTGCGAAGTCAATTCGTAACAAACAATAAACGGATAGGCGTTATCGAGAGATAGCAAC
>NZ_JAAMFI010000001.1 GCF_018437225.1 Fructobacillus papyriferae | reverse complement strand
AAGCATCTAAGTGTGAAACTCGCCTCGAGATGAGATTTCCCATCTAATGAATAGAGTAAGACCTCTCAGAGATGATGAGGTAGATAGGCTAGAAGTGAAAGTTCGGTGACGGATGGAGCGGACTAGTACTAATCGGTCGAGGACTTAACCAAAGAGTCAAATGAGTAAAGGGATATTTAAGGAAAAAGAGAAGTAAGGATTATTTAGTTTTGAGTGTAAAAGCTCAAAAGGTGTCGTGTTGATGGCAAAGAGGAACCACCTGTACCCATCTCGAACACAGAAGTTAAGCTCTTTAGCGCCAAAAGTAGTTGCCGGAACGCTGGCTGCGAGGATAGGACGACGCGATGCCTGTACATATGAAAATAAAAAAGAGTTTTGGAGAGGTGTCCGAGTCAGGCTTAAGGAGCACGGTTGGAAACCGTGTAAGCGGTTAACGCCGCTTCGAGGGTTCGAATCCCTTCTTCTCCATTTCTTCGGACGCTTAGCTCAGCTGGGAGAGCACCTGCCTTACAAGCAGGGGGTCACAGGTTCGATCCCTGTAGCGTCCATTCTATTCTCTTTTTTATTTTCACAGCATGGGCAAGAGTGTCTTGTAGGGTGCGAGTCCCTAGCATGTTGTTCAGTTTTCAGACTGATTATTTTACTAATTTAGGGATATAGTTCAAGGGCAGAATAGCGGTCTCCAAAACCGTTGATGGGGGTTCGAATCCCTCTATCCCTGCCATGGCGGTAGTGGTGAAGTGGTTAACACACTGGTTTGTGGATCCAGCATGCGAGGGTTCGATCCCCTTCTATCGCCCTAATAAAGTATTTCTACTTTATATTGCCCTTGTGGCGGAACTGGTAGACGCGCTGGACTCAAAATCCAGTGGTGGCAACACCGTGTGGGTTCGACTCCCACCGAGGGCATTTCAATAAACCTGGACTTTGGTCCAGGTTTTTTTGTAAGCAAAATGAAAGCGAAAGATCCTTGATTATCAGGGCTTTTTTAGGTATTCTTGGTATTAGTAAACTAGGGACAAGTGGCCTGGTTTGGAGGAAAATTTTGGACCAATCACAATTTGAAAAAACGTTAAATGAAGCGGGCATTTCGCTTTCTGAAACGCAGCTGGCCCAGTTCGACACTTATTTTAAAGAATTAGTGCTTGCCAACCAGTCCTTTAATTTAACCGCCATTACGGAAAAAGAAGAGGTGTATTTAAAGCATTTTTTTGATTCCTTAACACTGCTTTTAAAGGTTCCTGAATTGAAAAACAGCCGTGCTAGCCTGATTGATGTTGGCTCTGGTGCTGGTTTTCCTGCCTTACCATTAAAGATTGCCTTGCCTGACTTGCAGGTGACGATGGTTGACTCGTTGAATAAGCGAGTGAACTTTTTGAAAGAAATGGTCGATAAACTGGGCCTTTCTGGCGTGACGGTATTGCACGGCCGTGCCGAAGACCTAGGGAAAGACCCTTCCTTGCGTGAGTCTTTTGACTTTGCGACGGCAAGGGCGGTAGCCCGCACTCAAGTGTTGGCAGAATACACGTTGCCCTTTGTCAAAGTCGGCGGACAATTTCTGGTCATGAAGGGATCGGCTGGTCAAGAAGAGATGGCAGCTGGGCAGAAAGCTTTGCAGCTTCTTGGCGGAAAGATGGTTCAGGAAATGACCTTTACGCTGCCAAATGGCGATCCGCGTGTTGTCCAAGTTGTTGACAAAATCGGCAAAACGCCAAAGAAATATCCCCGCCAAGCGGGAACTCCTACGAAAAAACCCCTGTAAAAATGAAAGGAGCCAACTGTGGCAAAAATCATTGCATTGGCGAACCAAAAAGGTGGTGTCGGCAAGACAACGACCAGTATTAACCTTGCGGCTGCCTTAGCAAAAGCTGGTAAGAAGGTTCTTTTAGTGGATGCCGATCCTCAGGGTAACGCTTCTTCAGGTGTCGGGGTCGATAAGTCGACGCTAGGACACGATATTTACGATGTCTTGGTGCAAGACTATCCGGTCCAAGAAGCGATTATGACGTCTTCAACAGAGGGCCTAGACATTTTACCAACGACGATCCAACTTTCAGAAGCTGAAGTCCAATTGGTTGAGATGGAAGAGCGCGAATATCGCCTGTCGCAGGCTTTGTCTAAGGTACAGGGAAATTATGACTATGTCATCATTGATAACCCACCGTCCCTTGGTTTATTAACGATCAATTCGTTTACTGCAGCGGATGCTGTACTGATTCCGGTTCAAACAGAATTCTATGCGCTAGAAGGTTTAGGCCAGTTGATTAACACGATTGAATTGGTTCGTCAGGGCTTGAATCCGGAACTCGAGATGGCGGGCATCTTGCTTACCATGTACGACAGTCGAACAAATTTGGCTAAACAAGTTTCCGAACAAGTTCGTGGTTATTTTGAAAACCGGGTTTATGAGACTGTTATTCCACGTTCCGTTCGATTATCAGAAGCACCATCTTATGGACAAGCCATTATTGACTTCGATCCAAAGTCACCCGGTGCAAGACTCTACACCGATTTTGCCAAGGAGGTCATCGCGCAATATGGTTAAGCAAAAAAGCGGTTTGGGCAAGAACATGGATTCACTTTTCGGATCAAATGGCATTTCAAAACAAGCCTTGGAACATTCCAAAACGGTTGCCCGTGCGGCCGATGATAGTGAGAAGGTTGTCGACTTACCACTGGCCAAAATCGAAGCCAATCCCTTTCAACCTCGTCTGAAATTTGACGAAGACTCCATCAAGGAATTGGCTCAATCGATTAAGGAAAATGGCTTGCTGACACCGATCATCGTTCGTAAGACCGGGGCTAAATATCAAATCATCGCCGGGGAACGTCGCTTTCGGGCCACAAAGACGTTAAAGACAAAGACGATCACGGCCATTGTCCGTGAAACCAACGATGAGACCATGGCCACGCTCGCCTTAATTGAAAACTTGCAGCGTGATAATCTGGATCCGATTGAAGAAGCGCGCGCTTATGCGAACCTGATGGCACAGCTTGACTTAACGCAATCCAAGTTGGCCGACCGGGTCGGAAAAGAGCGAACAACAGTGGCGAATGCGCTGCGCTTGCTGAAGTTACCGGACAAAGTTCAAGAATTAGTTCAAAAGGGTGAATTGTCGATGGGACAGGCCCGCGCTTTGCTCGGTTTGGAGAAAGAAGCGCAGCTGAACGGCGTGCTCTCGACTGTTTTGAAAGAAGGCTTGAACGTTCGCCAGGTTGAAGCCCTCGTCAAGAAGGCGAACCAGGGAGAGCAACCAAAGAAGCAAGATAAGAAGTCATCACCATTTGCTGATGATTTGGCTCTTCGTTTGGAAGAAAAGTTCGGTACAAAAGTGAAGGTCAATGCGGGCAAGAAGGGATCTGGAAAGATTGAAATCAATTACGTTTCCGCCCGCGACCTGGAACGTATCATGGAAATTTTAGCCATCGAGGTTGACTAATGGTTGAAAAAAAAGAGTATGGTTTAGGCGACCTTGTCGAAATGAAAAAGCCCCACGCCTGTGGGACCAATGCCTGGGTGATCAA
Source organism: Fructobacillus papyriferae (assembly GCF_018437225.1). GTDB lineage: Bacteria > Bacillota > Bacilli > Lactobacillales > Lactobacillaceae > Fructobacillus > Fructobacillus papyriferae. The sequence continues at coordinate 749,684 of NZ_JAAMFI010000001.1, read as the reverse complement.
TCGCATGGGCGCTGACATCAAGCTGACTTGTTCGGCTTGCAAGCGTACGATTATGCTGACCCGATTTAACTTTGACAAGCGCTTGAAAAAAGTCTTAAAAAAGGCAGACGAAAGAAAAGATTAGTCAAAAGAGGAGACAAGCAACATGGCTTTAACAGCTGGTATCGTTGGTTTGCCAAACGTTGGAAAATCAACACTATTTAACGCAATTACAAAGGCCGGAGCCGAAATGGCCAACTATCCATTTGCCACGATCGAACCAAACGTGGGCATCGTGGAAGTGCCTGACAGCCGCTTGGCTCGTATCCAAGAGTTGATCCCGGCCGACAAAGTCGTGCCCACGACCTTCGAATTTACCGACATTGCCGGTATCGTGAAGGGGGCTTCCAAGGGTGAAGGACTGGGTAACAAGTTCTTGGAAAACATCCGTCAGGTAAACGCCATCGTGCAGGTTGTGCGTGCTTTTGACGACGATGAAATCATTCACGTTAACGGAAAGGTTGACCCATTGGATGACATCTCAACCATCAACACCGAGTTGATTTTGGCTGACTTGGAATCGGTTGAAAAGCGCTATGCTAAGGTTGCCCGTGCAGCCAAGGGTTCTGACAAGAATGCCAAGGCCGAAGCGGCTGTTTTGGAAAAGATCAAGCCGGTCTTGGAAGAAGGCAAGGCTGTTCGTACGATTGACTTCTCAGAAGAAGAACAAGCCGTCGTCAAGGGCCTTTTCTTGCTCACGTCAAAGCCAACGCTTTACGTGGCCAACATTGCAGAAGACGATATGGCAAACCCTGAAAACTCCCCTTATTTTAAGCAAATTAAAGAATTTGCGGATACGGAAAAGGCCGAGGTGATTGCGCTTTCTGCTAACGCTGAGGAAGAAATCGCTCAGTTGGATGAAGACGAAAAGGCGGATTATCTTGAATTGGCCGGCGTTTTGGAACCTGGCTTGAACAAGTTGATTCGCTCTGCCTACCACCTGCTTGATTTGCGGACTTTCTTCACTGCTGGTGAAAAGGAAACGCGTGCCTGGACATTTAAGGCCGGGGCCAAAGCGCCACAAGCTGCCGGTGTCATTCACTCCGACTTCGAACGTGGCTTTATTCGCGCTGAAACCTTTGCCTTTGCTGACTTGGACGAATATGGTTCAGAAAAAGCCGTTAAAGAGGCGGGTAAACTCCGTTCCGAAGGAAAAGAATACGTTGTTCAAGATGGCGACATTATCGAGTTCCGCTTTAACGTTTAATTAAGAAAAAGGTGAGAAAATGACTGAGGTCGAACACAAATTAACGAAAAAGAACCAGGATTTTCTTTTCCGGTTAAACAAAGGATTAGCCGATTCTGACCAAATCTCAGAGGAGCAAAAAGAAGAAATTCTAGCTGAAGTGGAAGAAAAGCTGACTGCAGGTCAAAAGCTGGGCCACACGGCGGCCCAACTTTTCGGCACGCCGGCTGAAGCCATGCAAAAGTACTTGAATCCGGTGCGTCTAGCAAAGGGCTTTCACGATTATTCCTTTGCTTTCTTGGCAGCCGACACGGCCTTGGTCTTGATCATGTTCTTGACTGGTTTCTTTACGGTGACCATGGCCTTTTCCGGTTCCAAGCAAGGCTCTGAGGGCATTGGCATGACTTCTGTCTTGTTCTTGGCTATTTGGGGTGGGGTGATCTACACGAAGGCCATGCAACGGCTGGTTCCTAACGCAAACGTTGACCCTAACAAGAAGCGGATGCCTGTTTGGTTAATGATGATTCTTGTGGTCGTTTTGTGGGTTGGTGGATTCTCGATGATTTTGCTTTTGCCTTCCGTGATTAACCCAGTTTTGCCGGTTTGGGGCAATGCGATCGTTTTCTTCTTAGCCTTTATTGCCTACATTTGGAACCGCAAACACGCTGGCTTGAAGCAGGGTGGTCTCTTGGCCATTTCACGCTTAGCACAACAAGAACGGATGAAGCAAGAGGAAGAAAAGCGAGGCTAACATGAAAATTTTAGTTGTTGATGACGATCAAGAGATTGCTGAATTACTCGAAATTTATCTGAAAAACGAAGGCTACGAACCTCTAATTGCAAAAGATGGAAAAGAAGCACTGTCGAAATTCAACACGAATCCTGACATTGCGCTCATGGTTTTGGACATCATGATGCCAAATATGACGGGCTTTGATGTCTTGAAGGAAGTTCGTAAAGACACGCATATTCCAATCCTAATGCTTTCGGCAAAGTCTTCTGACATGGATAAGATCCAAGGGTTAATCTCTGGAGCAGATGATTATGTCACCAAGCCGTTCAATCCACTTGAAGTGATGGCGCGAATCCGGTCCTTAATTCGTCGATCAAAAAACGCCGTTCAAGAAGCAAAGCCCGATGTTTTGTCCATTGCTTCTTTGGTCATTAACAAAGATTCTCACGACGTCAAGACAACTTCTGGGGAACTAGTTAATTTGACGGCTCTGGAATTTGGTATTCTTTATCTGTTAGCGTCCCATCCGAACCGCGTCTTTTCTGCCGATGACATTTTTGAGCGTGTCTGGCAGCAAGAGTCTGTCGTATCTGCCAAGACGGTTATGGTCCACGTTTCCCACCTTCGTGATAAGTTAGAAGAAGCAACCGGTGGGGACCAAGTCATCCAGACTGTCTGGGGCGTTGGTTACAAAATAGAAGTGAATTAAGATGGTTAAAAAAGCGACAATTATCAGCCGGAGCCTTCTCAAATTAATTTTTGGCGCTGGCTTTATCCTGGCAGCGGCCTGGGTGCTCTTTTTTGATCTGTTAAAAGTAAGGCCCAGCTGGTCATCATGGACTGGTTGGCCTTCTTTTTGCCTTTTTGCTGGCTTGCTTTTCTTGATGGAACTCCTCTTAGTGATTCAGGCAGCCCGTCAAAAGATCCGTTTGGCCAATTTACTAAGTGACATGACGGCCAAATTGCCGGCTGACATAAGAGAAAGGCTGCCCAAAAAGCAAAAGCGTGCCACGGATAAAGCACTCCGCCAACTCTTTGAATTGTCTTTTGACCAGTTCTTAAAAGAGCATCAAAAACAACTGCGTGAAGTGGCTTCCAAAGAAGAAATGATGACCAACATTTCCCATGATTTGAGGACGCCACTGACCGCAATCATCGGCTATTTGGGCTTGGTGGTGACGCCAAACACCGTGATGGCCAAAGACGATCAGCAAAAATATTTGGAAACAGCTTATCGAAAAGCCAACCAGATGAAGATGCTTGTCGAAGATCTTTTTGAATTCGCTAAGCTCCAATCTTCGCAGATTTCGTTAAACATCAATGATTTTTCATTGGGCGATCTATTTGAACAAGTGCTGGCTAACTACGCAGTCGAGGCCGAAAAGAAGGGAATTCAGCTTACGACGCAATTAGCTCCTGAGCTAATCGTCATGGCTGGCGATTCCGAAAAGTTGGCTCGGGTCTTAATTAATTTGCTAGAGAATGCGTTAAAGTATGGAAATGGCGCTTCCTTTATTAAATTTACTGGCCAAGAGCGGTCGGATGGTAAAGTCGAAATTCGTGTCGTAAACAACGGACCAGCCATCCCAAAGGAAGCGCAAAAACAGCTTTTTGACCGTTTCTATCGGGTGGAATCGTCTCGAAATACTAAAACTGGTGGAACCGGTCTTGGCCTGTCCATCGTCAAGGGTGTGATTGACAAGCATCATGGAAAAGTTCGCGTGGAATCCAACGACGAGCTGACGGCTTTTATTATCACGCTTCCAAAAAAACAAGAAAAAGAAGAATAGCTTATGTTTAAGAAAAAGCGGCAGGTCTACAGCCAACCGGTGAACAACAAAAACCGCCAAAAGTGGCACATGTTTGCAGCGCTCTGCGCGCTTGTGGTCATGGTCGTGGCTGCCTTAACCATTGTTTTTTGGCCGCATGTGCACCAGACCGTGGTTCAAACGACGACTAAAAAAGAGCAACCCGTCAAGTTATCAGTAGACGCTAAGTCGGCCCTTGTGGTGGATTTGAATACGGGGCAGGTGCTCGGACAAAAAAATGCGGATAAACAGGTGGCCATCGCTTCGCAATCCAAGATGCTGGTGGCCTATGGCGTCTTAAAAGCCGTCGAGGATGGTCAGATTAAATGGACGGATCAGGTCACGATTCCAGCCTCTGCTGACCTATCTAAGCAAAGCAAAAATCTTTTTTCGCACCTGAACATCCAAGCCGGTGACAAGGTAGCAGTAAAAGACCTCTACTGGGCGATGTTCACCAACTCGGCTAATGATGCTGCCTTTGCCTTGGTCACTTATCTTTCGGGTAGTTCGTCAAAGGATCAGCATCTCTTGCAGACCTGGGCCAAGGAATTAAAATTGGACGGTTCAGAGTGGTATAACGGCGCTGGACAAAAGAACGGCGATGCCTTGGATAACCAAATTTCATCGGCTTCGTCATCGGCCTACAATAAAGCATCAGCCAAGCAGGTCGCCCAGATTGCGATGAAAATTGTCCAGATGGATCCGAATTTGATGAAGCTTACCGCTTCGAATACGTTAACCTACACGAAGAACCAGTCTAAGATTCGGCAAAATTCGGATTTTGGGTCTTCCTTTGCCAATATGGTGGCCAATTTAGACAATCCCAATAACTTACAGTTACTTGGATTAAAAACGGGGTCAACGCCTGAATCGGGGGCATCATATACCGGAATTGTGAAAGATCAAAAGGGACACCTTTTCTTGACGGTCATCAATGGGGCAGCGAACTATACAGATAGCACAGAACGCTTCCAAAAGACGGTTGATATGGTCGGGCAAGTTTTGGACGAAATGACGCCACACGACTATCAAGCCGGTTCAACCCTGTCTGGCGTATCCACCTTGCCGATCAAAAACGAAAAAACGCGGGCTAAAGTTCAGGTCGCTAAGTTGACAACTTACTGGACCAAGTCTAAGTCTTCTCTTGAGTTATTGGATACGCCAACGTTGCAGCATCGACCAAGTGGTTCTGAAACGCATACATTGGCGCACATTGCGGTTAAGATCAAGGCGGAATGGTTGCCAGAAACAACAGAAAAGCAAAAAGAAATTCCACTGGAATTAGCCGGACAACCAGTCGATACAGAATAAAAGAAAAGGATTTGTTTAATAATTTTAAACAAGTCCTTTTCTTTTTGAATAATGTTATACTATCTATAGATATGCAGACGAAAGGAGCTATGCTCATGAACGCGATTCAATTCGATTCCTTTGGTTTAAGGTCCTTTATCAAAGAACATGAATACGAAGAATTAGCCCCCCAGCTAAAGGTGGCCCAAACGCTGCTAAAGGAAAAGTCGGGGGCTGGTGCAGCCTATACCGATTGGATCGATTGGGCTTCTAATTTTGACGGTAAATGCTTAGCTAAAATTAAACAATTGGCAAAAAAGGTGCAACAGCAATCGCGAGTCCTGGTCGTGATCGGGATTGGCGGCTCCTATCTGGGAGCCAAGATGGCGCTCGATTTTTTGAAGTCCCCTTGGTATAACGATTTGGCCGACGATCAGGAGACAAAGGTTTACTTTGCTGGGAACCAACTTTCCGCTATGGCTTTAAATCAGCTGCTTCAGGTGATTGGTGACCAGGATTTTTCTGTTAACGTGATTTCTAAATCTGGACAGACCACTGAGGCTGCTTTGGCTTTTCGCTTCTTTAAAGATGAACTGATGAAGCGTTATGGGCAAGATGGTGCAGCCAAACGGATTATTGCGACAACAGACGCCAGTCAAGGAACGCTTCGGCAAGAAACAAAAGCCGCTTCATATGATAATTTGGTTGTGCCAAGTGGGATTGGTGGCCGTTTTTCTGTTCTGACAGCAGTAGGACTTTTACCGCTTGCCGTTGCTGGGGTTGCCATTGACGAACTCTTAGAAGGGGCAGCTCAAGCTGAAAAAACCTACCAGAAAGAAAGCTTCACGGATAATCCAGCGCTGCAATATGCCGCTAGTCGCCGAATCCTTTACGACAAGGGGTATACGACTGAAATCTTGGCCAATTGGGAGCCATCACTTCAATACTTTTCCGAGTGGTGGAAACAGTTAATGGGCGAATCTGAGGGAAAGAATCGAAAGGGAATCTACCCATCGTCTGCCAATTACTCAACGGATTTGCACTCCTTTGGTCAATATATTCAAGAAGGCCGTCGTGATCTCTTTGAAACCGTCGTTCGAGTCGATCAGATTGAAAGTGACCTGGCCATTCCAAAAATGGTGGGCGATGGGGATGGCCTTGCCTACCTCGAAGAAAAAACATTAGAAGAAGTGAATCAGACGGCAGCCGATGGTGTGGCACTGGCTCATATTGACGGTGGTGTGCCTAACATGGCTGTTTATGTGGCAAAACAAGATGAGAAGAGTTTGGGTGAACTAATCTACTTCTTTGAGATGGCTGTGGCCATTTCGGGGTATCTATTTGCCATTAATCCCTTTAATCAGCCGGGAGTAGAAGCCTATAAAACGGCTATGTTTGCACTCTTAGGTAAGCCGGGTTATGAAGACGAAACGGAAAAGTATCGCGCGCGGCTCCGTCATAAAAGAGAATAAAAAAAGCAGACCAGTCGGTCTGCTTTTTTTATTGAACACATTTATCTAATCGGTGCTGACCCCATTAAAGAATTGTTGCATGGCTTCAACCGTTTTGTCGGACCCGATGAAGTAGATCCTGTCACCGGGTAAAATGTTGGCGTAAGGACCAGGTGATAGAATTAGATCGTCATCATGCAAGATAGCCACAATCGTTGCCCCGGTATTTTGCCAGATGTTCAACGAGCCAATCGATTGATTGAGCTTTTCAGAATTTTGGTCGGGCAGAAATTCGTAAGGTGACATTGGGTTTTGTTGTCGAACCCGCTGGGTTTGATCCAAAAGTAGGGAAAAGGATTGTTCTAAGTTGCTTAAATCTTCTTTTTGTTTTTGGATTAAGTCCTTGATTTCACTATGTGTCTCGTGGAGATTGCGAGATTCTTTGGCCTGGGCCAAGAACTCACGTGCTTTTTCACGTGACAGCACTTCGACACCAGATCCGTGAACGGGTTTAACAATGTCTAAATCGGCGAGAACCGAAATCGCCTTTCGAGCGGTTTCGGCAGACACACCAAAAGTTGCCGCTAGGGTCGAGCGTGCGTGAAGTTTTTGGCCAACTTCGAATTTTTTGTTGACGATGGCTTCGGAAATTTCCTGAGCAATCTTGTGATAGCGGGGTTCTTTGATTTTTGGCATCTTGTGAAATCCTTTAACAAGGGTATTTTTCTTTTAATCTTCATTTGACAAAAGTGCCAATCCCTGTATTATAGTAGATGGTCACTATTGCCCATCTGTCATTTTAAACAGGTGGTCACTTGTTAGTTTATTTTAAATTAATGCGATAGTCAACTTATAGGAGGATTTATGCCAAAAGTGCAAATCAAGCACTTAACCAAGATCTTCGGTAAGAAGCAGAAGGCTGCTTTGAAGATGGTTAAGGAAAATAAGTCGAAAAACGAGATCTTTGAAAAGACTGGTTCGACAGTTGGTGTCTATGACATTAATCTCGAAGTCAACGAAGGTGAAATCTTCGTGATCATGGGTCTCTCAGGTTCAGGTAAGTCAACGTTGATTCGTTTGCTGAACCGTTTGATAGAACCAACGTCAGGACAGATCATTCTTGACGGTAAGGATATCACCCACTACAACAAGAAGGAAATGCTAGACATTCGTCGCAAGAAGATGTCCATGGTCTTCCAGAACTTTGCCTTGTTCCCACACCGCACGATTCTTGAAAACACCGAATACGGTTTGGAAATCCAAGGGGTGCCAGCTGCAGAACGCAAGCAACGTGCCGAAAAGGCCTTGGAAAACTCCAAGTTGCTTTCCTTTAAGGATCAGTATCCATCACAACTTTCTGGTGGAATGCAACAACGTGTTGGTTTGTCCCGTGCGTTGACGAACGATCCTGACATTTTGCTTATGGATGAGGCCTTTTCTGCCTTGGATCCATTGGTTCGTCACGAAATGCAAGACGAATTGTTGGACTTACAGCAAAACGTGAAGAAGACAATTATCTTCATTACCCACGATTTGAACGAAGCGCTTCGGATCGGTGACCGTATCGCCATCATGAAGGATGGAAAGTTGCAACAAATTGGTACTGGTGAAGAAATTTTGACTAGCCCAGCCAATGATTACGTTGAAAACTTCGTTGAAGATGTGGATCGTTCGAAGGTGTTAAATGCTGAATCAATCATGATTCCGGGATTGACGATTAACGTCGATGCGGATGGGCCAAACGTGGCCTTGCACCGGATGTCAGAAGAAGAAGTTTCTGGACTGGTTGCCGTTGATTCAAAGCGTCAATTTGCAGGTTATATTACATCCGATGCGGCCGTTAAGGCCCGTCGCGAAAAGTTGCCTTTGCGTGATGTGATGTCTGACATGCCAACGGTTAAGCCAGATACGCTGGTTGCCGATATCATGACGATTATCTACGATGCCCACACGCCAGTTGCAGTTGTTGATGACGATAACAAGATGCGCGGTATTATCATTCGTGGTGCGGTCATCGAAGCCTTAGCACAAACGGAAGGAGACGGACAAGATGCTGAATAGTTTATTCAAAATTGCCAAGTTGCCTTTGAGTCAATGGGTTTCTGATGGCGTAAACTGGATGACGGAAAACCTTTCTGGTTTCTTCAACGCCATCCAAACTTCTGGACAAAGCATGATGGATGCCACAACTGGCTTCTTGAACGCCATTCCAGTTCCTGTATTCGTGATTGCCCTTGCTCTTTTGGCTTATTTCACTACGCCTAAGAAGTACGGTCTGCCTACGTTGATCGTTCTTGGGTTGACATTGGTCTTTAACCAGGGACTTTGGGGTGACATGATGCAGACCTTGACATTGGTCTTCACGTCATCATTGATTGCCTTGGTTATTGGAATTCCACTTGGAATCTGGTCATCAAAGTCACCACGTGCATACGCTGTTATCAAGCCAATTTTGGATTTCATGCAGACGATGCCGGCCTTTGTTTACTTGATTCCAGCCGTTGCCTTCTTTGGTATCGGAATGGTTCCAGGAACCTTTGCCTCAGTGATCTTTGCTTTGCCTCCAGTTGTTAACTTGACTTACCTTGGTTTGAAGCAAGTGGACGTTGGTTTGGTCGAAGCCGCGGACTCCTTTGGATCAACGACTTGGCAAAAGTTGTTTAAGTTAGAATTGCCATCTGCTAAGCCATCGATCATCGCCGGTTCAAAGCAAACGATCATGTTGGCTTTGTCAATGGTTGTGACGGCTTCAATGATTGGTGCACCAGGACTTGGTCGTGGTGTCCTCTCAGCCGTACAACACGCTGATGTTGGAGCTGGATTCGTAAACGGATTGGCTTTGGTTATCTTGGCCATCATTATCGACCGTTTCGTGCAAAAGTTGAACACGAACCCAGTGACAACGCCAAAGTTGCCAAAGTGGCGTAAAATTGCTGCTTGGGCAATGGTTGCCATTATTGCCATTGCTGGTATTGCTGGTTCCTTTGCAGCACAAAAGGAAGCTGGTAAGAAGGTAGACTTGGGATATGTTGAATGGGATTCCGAAGTTGCCTCGACAAACGTCTTAGCTGAAGCAATGCGTCAGCACGGTTACCAAGTCAACATGACGCCTTTGGATAACGCGGTGAACTGGCAGTCAATTGCCAACAAGCAAATCGATGGTACGGTTTCTGCTTGGTTGCCTAACACGCAAAAGGCCATGTATGACAAATACAAGAATCAGGTCGATATCCTAGGCCCTAACTTGGAGGATGTTAAGCTTGGTTTGGTTGTTCCGGATTACATGGATGTGAACTCTATCTCTGATTTGAACAACCAAGCCGATAAGCAAATTGTCGGAATTGAAGCCGGTGCTGGTATCATGTCGGCGGCTCAAAAGACAATCGATACTTACTCGAACTTGAACGGTTGGAAGTTGACGCCTTCATCATCAGGTGCCATGCCTGCCGCCTTGGATAAGGCCTACAAGGCAAAGCAACCAATTGTTATTACTGGTTGGACGCCACACTGGATCTTCAACAAGTACCACTTGAAGTTCTTGGACGATCCTAAGAAGACGATGGGAACTTCTGAAGCAATTAAAACGATGGTTCGCAAGGACTTTAAGAAGGCCAACCCAGACGCCTACAAGGTCATGAAGAACTTCCACTGGTCACAAGACGAGATGCAGTCTGTGATGCTTGATATCCAAAATGGTAAGTCGCCTAAGCAGGCAGCCGACGACTATATCAAGGCGCACAAGTCGCAGGTTAACTCTTGGTTTAAGTAAAAAACAAAAAAAGACATTCATTTGTCAGTAAAAAAAAGGCCGATCCCTTTGGATCGGTCTTTTTTATGCGTTTACTTGTGACGCTTGTGCTTTTTGTGAGGTAAGATACCGGCTAGAAGCTGCTTTGTAATGTTTTCTTCTGAATAGGAGAGAACGTTTTTCTTGTACAAAGCTAAACCAAAATGTAGTAACAAAACCAAGGCAAGAAGCGCAAGGACAAGCGATAGGCTAGCTTGCCACCACGTGGCGTAGTTGTTTGCAAGCTGGCTAGGCATGATGGATTGTCCCATTAATGGCACGTAGGACAAGGCCTGAATAAAGAGGTTTTGTCCAGAGGTTGACGATGAGCTGATGGCCACGATGTATGGAATCAAGGCCAGCATGGAAATGGGTGTCATGGCTTGGGAAATCTGGCTCTGGTCGTTGACCAATGAAGCTGTAATAGCCGATAAAACCAAGTAAGAGGCAGTTGAGATCAACACGAAGAGTAACGTGAAGATCCAAAAGCCGGGCGTTAAGGCGGACAGGTAAGGCGCGAGGGATGCATACCAAGAAGCACGCATCGTTACCACCGTTCCGATTGTTCCAACAACGGCATAGATGCCGATCTGTGTTAGGAGCAAGCCGGCTACACCGACGATCTTACCGTAGTACTGGGCCTTGGCAGAAGAGGCTGCTAAGAGCGTTTCCATGATTCGGGATGACTTTTCGTTTGCAATCTCGTTTCCGATAATCGACGCATAAATCGACACGATGATGAAAACGAGCACACCGACCGCCATTGTTAACATCGATTTAACGGTATCAGCAGCGTCCGAGTCCTTGCTTGCGTTCTTGTCTTGAACCTTTGCTGTCAGCTTGAAAGGGGTCTGCAAGTCTTGTACCTGCGCTTGGGTCAGTTTGTACTTCTGAGCCTTTTTTGAAACTGTGATCTTGGACAAGAGATTCTGCAAGTTTTCAGTTTTTATCTCTTCAGACTTTGGCTGGGTGAGTAAGGTGCCCTCGTTGTCTTTTACGATTAAGACACCGTCAATGGTTTCTTTTTCAAGGGACTTGCGAGCCTTGTCTTCGTTTTGGTCCGAGCTAACGGAGAGATTGAGGCTCTTTTCTTCATGTTGGATGGCTTGGCGGACTTCTTCCGGCGCAATCACCGCGATATCAGCTGTGTTGTTGGAGGAGAAGGCGGCGACTGCCAAGCCAACGATACCACCAACCAAAACCGGTGCTAGTGGGGTCAGCAGGAGCCACCAGAAGGACTTTTTCTTGATCCGTGTCTTATAGGTGTGCTTGGCAACGATTGACATTTGCTTATTCATGGTTCATCACCTCCGTTTTAAAAATCTCGGCCAGCGTCGGCGGCTGTTGCGAGAAGGCGGGGATGTAACCGTTTTGGGTCACTTGATCAAAGATCTTGTAGCCAGCTGCTTCATTAGCCAAATAAAGCAAATAACCAGCGCCTTGCTTGATCACGCGCTCCACACCATCCATGGCCTGATAATCAGCTGGCGTGTAGTCTGGTGCTTCAACATAGAGTCGAATGCGGCCAAAGGACTCGCGGATGGCTTGAACTTCGCCTTGCAAAACCGTGCGACCGTTCTTTAACATGATCAAGTGATCGGAGATTTCTGTGACGTTGTCCATGTTGTGAGAAGAGAAGATGATCATGGCCCCTTGCTTTTTGAGTTCCTTGATCGTATCCATAAAGATTGCCGCGTTGATTGGATCCAAGCCGGAAAAAGGTTCATCCAAAATGATGAATTTTGGCTTAAAGATCAAGGCCAAAATCATCTGAATTTTCTGAGCGTTTCCCTTGGACAAGGTCTGTACCAAGTCGGTCGGTTTGCCAACGACTTGAAGTTTGTTCAGCCAATCTTGTAATTCTTTTCTGGCCTGCTGTTTGTTCATGCCGTGCAGTTCTGCCAAATAGATCACCTGATTTTCAATGGTTTCTTTTTGGTAAAGCCCGCGTTCTTCTGGTAGAAAGCCAATTTGCTGACGCATGGTATCCGTAATGGGCTTGTCGTTCCAGGTAATGCTGCCAAAATCAGCTTTGATAAAGTCTAAAATCATGCGGAAAGTGGTTGTCTTTCCCGCTCCGTTTTGTCCGATTAAGCCAAGGACTTCACCCGGATCGATGGTAAATGATAAATCAGAAACCGCTTGGTGGTCGCCAAATGACTTATTCAGATGAGAAATCTTGATCATAGGCCGCTCCTTTTTATTGTATTTCGTGCGCTTGGCACTCATTCCTTTCCATTATACAGAAAAGGGGGGGTCGCTTGTGTGCGGGGATGGCAACTGGAAAGGAAACGAGGGGATGGACAGCTCATCAGGTTTCATGGTGATGAACGCTTGGTTGCTTTGTTTATTTGAAAGGAGCGGAAAACAAATCGCTTGGAAAGGTTGACCGACCTGGCAGAATTTAGTAAACTGATTAAGTGCTAAAAACATGGCCCTATGGTCAAGTGGTTAAGACGTCGGCTTCTCAGGCCGAAATCGAGGGTTCGACTCCCTCTGGGGCTATTAAATGAAAAGGCCAACACTTCGGTGTTGGCTTTTTTGCTGTCTAATTATTAGAAATTATCTGGCTCTGATCAGTTGGCGTCTTTGTCAAAATCTGGAAGTAGCCCATGCGCTCGTAAGCAGCAACAACCGTTTGCTCCTTGCCGTTCACCGTCAACTTGGCTGTCCAGTAGGTGCTGCCGTCTTATGGTTGTTGTCGGGTGTGATTTATCCATTGGTCGTTGGGACCGTCTGGGCTTTCTGTCCCCAATAATATTGAAGGTTATCGTTGTTTTCGTTTTCTTTTCTATTCTTAGTGTCGTGATTGAAATGAATAGAGCTAGGAGGGGTGTTTTTGCGTCTTAACTGACATTTTTTCTTTACAAGGATACTTTGGCGGATGGAAAGAGAAACTTTTGATAAAAAAACGGGCAACTCGATTCCGAGTTTTGCCCGTTTTATTGGTTAGTTAGTTGACTTTGAAAGTCGTCGTTCCAATTTCCTTTTTATCTGGATTCTGGAAGTGGAGCGTGACGTCACTGTTGTTTTCAAGTGCGAACATGAGCGCGATGTTGTGGCTTTGTCCTGGTTCTAGTTTTTGCTTTAATTGGCGTGACGCTTCGTTGACCTGATCATTCTTCGACTGGCTTGGTGCTGGATAAAGCTCTTTGTCTTGCCCGTTGACCTTTTGACTGGCTGTAATCGCTCCGTATACTGCGGCAGATGACACCGTCTTGATGTCCGAAACGTCTGACAACTTAGTGTGGATGGCGATGATTTTCGAACCATCGGTGCTGTCGACAACTTCAGAATTCTTCATATCAAATACCAAGCTACCACCGTGGAAAACGTGCCCTTTAACGGACCATTCTTTGTCGTTACCCTGGGTCTTTTCTGACTTCGTAGTCTTAGAAGTTGTGCTAGCTTTTTCTGTATTCTGTGACTGGAAAGTAGAAAAGGCGACACCAAGAACGGCGACAACAGCTACTACAATGGCTGACAGAACGAATTTCTTGTTTTTGAGCATGAGATTCTCCTACAACTTTTATAGTGATTTCGAGAACTTAGTTTAGAATCATCTTATCAAACGTAAGTTTTGATTTTTTTCATTTGTGAAACAATTATAAAAGAAACGTTTCATAACGAATAGCGATAACTATCATGGCAGGGATTATAACTGTCATAATCTTTTTCGTGAATACAACTGGCAAGCCATTGTATAAGAAATCGCAGCTTTCTACCCTCCGCTAGTCCTACTTGCTATACAAATGCTAGTCCTTCTTGCTAGTATTGTAGGAGCCAAAGCATTTAACTAGAGGAGAAAGAGATGAGCTTCGAGAAAGATATTAAACAATTACGCGAGGAACATTCCTTAACTCAGCAGGATTTGGCTGACAAAGTACACGTCAGCCGACAGACCGTTTCGACCTGGGAGCGGGGCAAGAACTATCCAAGTTTGGAAGTCTTGCGCAAACTGAGCGATTTGTTTGGCCTCTCTTTTGAAAAATTAGTTTTTGGAGAAGATCACATGACGAAAAAAGATGACACGATTGCCAACCGGGTGGATGGCGATCGCATGAAGAAGAAATGGTACAAAAACACGACCCTTATACTCGCAACGGTCATCGGTTTGGTCGTCCTCTGGGCGGGCACGCTGACCTTTGGTTACGCCAAGGGCGTTGAGCAAATTGATCGCGTGAATCCTTTCTTGGGCTACCAGACGGCCTACACGAAGCTGCCGGCGGAAAGTGTTGTCACGCCAACAGACAAGAACAACGGCCGTTGGACTGGCTGGTTCACGGACAACATGATGGGCAACGAATGGTGGAAGCTGACGCTTGCTACAGGCGTCAACCCTGGCTACGACGCCCCTTACGTCATGGTTATTCACAAGGGCTCCTTTGTCAAAACGGCCCGAATTGTGCCCGGTGATACAGTTAACGAGTTGAACAAGGCCGACCTGCAAGCTTTTCATGATTTCTTGGCCAACAAGGATGGCAATAAGGACACTCTGATCGAGGCCAACAAATTCAAGAAGAAAAAGCACGTCAAGAACTACATGGTACGCGGCTTTGCTTACTTTAATAAGAATGAGCAGAAGACGTTGTCGGAGAATTGATGTTTTTATAAGAAAAGGCCTCCGCTCGAAAGAGCGGGGGCCTTTTTTCTTGTGCTCAAATGATGCGATAATTTCAAATCTAACATTGCGATAACATTCTTCTTTTATACCTACTGCTTTGCTGCCTACTCCGATAGAATAAATGAGTATTGTTTTTATACAAATTGGGAGAAAAGGTATAAATATTATGGCGAATTTTTTTGTACTTGTATTTTTGATTTCGATCGTTTGGTTCTTCGTTGAGTGGCGAAAGAATCGAAAAGCTGGATTAAAAATGCAAAAGAAAACGAAGTGGTTGCTTGGGGTTGCGATTGCATTCAGCTTGTTAGGTGGGATGACAGCTGATGGCGATGATAAGGATAGCTCTAACGCTAATCAGCCAGCTAAAACAAACTCAGTTAAGAAAGAAAGTTCGAAGAAGTCGAGTTCGAAAAAAACGAGCTCAAAGTCTTCTGACAAAAAGAAAAAGTCCAACAGTAATGTTCAAGAACCGGACGGTATTCTTGATTTCACTGGTAAAAAGCAACACACGATGGGAAAGTTGGACAGCTTGAAGCGTGCCACTTATTCGCATATTCAGTTGCAAGATAAGGATGAACCTAAGAAAAAGCGCGCGGCTCGTTTGACCTTTAACCCGGTTGGTTGGCACAACTTTAAGTTTTACTACGGGGATGGCTCGAAACAAGCTTGGCTGATGAACCGTGGTCATTTGATCGGTTATCAGTTCAGTGGGTTGAATGACGAACCAAAGAATCTGGTTCCTGAAACGGCTTGGATGAACGCCGGTAATTATCGGGGTGCAGATGATAAGAACAAAAGCGCTATGCTTTATTATGAAAACCGACTCGATTCTTGGTTGGCTAATCATCCACACTATTGGCTAGATTATAAGGTGAAGCCAATTTATCAAGGGGATGAGTTGATTCCTCGTCAGGTGCAACTGTCTTATGTTGGTTTGGATTCCGATGGTAAGCTGCTTACCATTAAGTTTGATTCTGACAAAGAAAACGTTGACGAAAATGGTATCACGCACGTCGTTTTGGATAATGTATCGCCGAATGCAGAGATTGATTATGCAACGGGTCGAGCAACCAACACGGTTGGCAAAGCTAGCGCGCAAAAGGCCGAAGCGGAAAAATCAGCTCGTCAAAAGCGTTCGGCGGAAAAGGCTGACCGTCAAGCAGCCCAGCAAGCGCAACGTGAGCAGCAAGCACAAGAACAAGCGCAGCGTGAACAGCAGGCTCGCGAACAAGCGCAACGTGAGCAACAAGCGGCCCAACAGGCCGCTGCAACGCAGAATGGCTCTGATCGAACAGTTTATGTGACTGGCGGTGGGAAGTCAGCTGTCTATTGGTATGATACTAGTCGGATGCCGGCACGGACGAATCATGCAAACATTGTGACAATGACCGAAGCTGATGCCATCGCTCAAGGGAAACGGTTATCACAAAAATAGTCAAACAAAAAAGGCCCCAGCTGGAAAGAACGGGCCTTTTTTCCTTGTCCAAAAAAACGCCCCACCACCTCCATCGGTCGTCGGGCGTTCTTTTCATTTGTTAAACCGCAACTGGGGCCTTGATGGCGGGTTCCGATTCATAGTCAACCAGCTTGATGTCGTCCATCGTGTAATCAAAGATGGATTTTACTTCTGGGTTCAGCCAGATTTTTGGCAGGTCATGCATTGGCCGAGAGAGTTGCTCCTCGACTTGCTCGACATGGTTCTTATAGATGTGGGTATCGCCAATCGTGTGGACGAAGTCACCGACTTCTAGGCCAGTCTGCGCTGCAATCATGTGAATCAGCAGTGAGTAGGAGGCAATGTTGAATGGCACGCCCAAGAAGAAGTCGCCGGAGCGCTGGTAGAGTTGGGCGGACAGCTTACCATCGGCCACGTAGAACTGGGACAGAACGTGGCAAGATGGCAATGGTGCCTCTGGCGTCGTTTCCGCGTTCCAGGCCGTCAAGATGAGGCGGCGGGAGTTCGGGTTTTTCTTGATTTGTTCAATCAAGTTGCTGATCTGATCGACTTCTTGGCCGCCAGGCTTAACCGATGCCCATGAGCGCCAGAGCTTTCCATAGACTTCACCGATGTAACCGAACTTTTCCATGAAGTCGTCGTCTTCTAGAATCAATTGGACGAAGCGGTCCTTTTGCTTCAAGTATTCGGCCTTGAATTCGGGGTCTTGCTCGGAACGCAAACCGAAGTTGGTCATGTCAGGACCATCGTAGTCAGAAGATTCAACCCATTGCTGGAAGGCCCATTCGTCCCAAATGTGGTTGTTGTGCTGGAGCAAGAAACGAATGTTGTTGTCCCCGCGCAAGAACCAGAGCAACTCGGATTTGATAAGCTTGAAGAAGACCTTCTTAGTCGTCAACATTGGGAAGCCTTCGGATAGATCAAAGCGCATCTGTGTTCCGAAAATCGAGTAGGTTCCGGTCCCGGTCCGGTCACCCTTTGCGTGGCCTTCGTCCAAAATGCGTTGGGCCAAATTCAGGTATTGTTCTTCATTCTTGCTCATTTTACAACCTCAATTTCATGCTAATTCTTTTATTCAGTATGCAGAACTTTTGGAACTTTTACAAGATAAAAAAGAATGCTTTCCAATAAAAAAGACTGGCAGAGTGAAAGTCAGTCTTTTTTATTTGATAAATTGGGCCAAATTGATTTGGTCAGCTGTTTCTGCCTCAAAGGGTACTTGGACGAGTGGCACCTGCTTTTCTGACAAGAGGTTTTCGGCGAACGCGTCGTTGCGGTAATCGCGCATGAAATTGATTTTCTTGATCCCGGCCTGAAGCAGGAGCTTGGTACAAAAGACGCAGGGGGCATCGGTCACGTAAAGGGTCGATCCTTCGACTGGAATGCCCATGGCCGCGGCTTGCATTAGGGCGTTTTGTTCGGCGTGAACGGCCCGAATACAGTGGCCGTCGACAATGTAATCCCCAATTTCGGTACAGTGGGGCGTGCCGGAAACGGCACCGTTGTAGCCGGATGCGATAATGCGGTTGTCTTTCACCAAAATGGCACCAACGTGGCGGCGGGTACAAGTTGAGCGGGTTGAGAGAATGGCGGACTGTGCGATGAAGTACTGGTCCCAAGAAATGCGTTGATCGGCCATGGTGTCTCCTTTGCTTTACTGAGCTAGTTTTGGAAAAATGCTTCTGCTAAAATAGATAATAACGTTATTTTACAACAGTTCATCAAAATGGGCGAGATAAGGAAGCAAAATGGTTCAGATTTTAGATGGAAAAGCAGTAGCCAAAGCCTTGCGCGAGCAATTAACGACGGAATTAGCGGCATCGGGTCTGAAGCCTACGTTGGCCGTGGTTTTTGATCCAGCAGATGACGGCTCTCGTTTGTACGTTGGCATGAAGCAGAAGGCAGCCGCCAAGGTCGGTATTGAAACCCGGGATATCGCGGTTTCGGCCGATGCAACGACTGAGTCGGTCGAGAAAATCGTGGCCAAACTGAACCAGGACGCTTCGGTATCTGGAATTTTGATTCAAGCCCCACTACCAAAGGAAGTCGATGACGCGGCGATTTTTGCCAAGGTCGCACCGGAAAAAGACGTCGATGGGCTTGGTGTGACCAACCAGGGACGCTTATTTGCCAACGAAGCCGGTAACTATCCGGTGGCGGCAACCCCCAAGGGTGTCATGACCTTGCTCAACTACTACGATATCGATCCCCGGGGTAAACGCGCCGTCGTAGTGGGCCGCTCGCAATTATTTGGTCGTCCGATGGCGGCTTTGCTCTTAAACGCCGATGCGACCGTGACGGTGGCGCACCGCTACACGAAAGAAGAAACGCTGAATAATTTACTGGCCGAAGCGGACATCATCGTGGTCGGCGTCGGGATTCCCGGCTTTATCAAGGCTTCGCAGATCAAAGAAGGGGCGGTTGTCATCGACGTGGGAATGAACTTAGTTGACGGCAAAGCTTGCGGGGATGTTGAGGCGGCTGCGGCCGATAAGGCCGGCTGGCTGACCCCGGTGCCTGGGGGCGTTGGGCCGATGACGATTGCCACTCTTTTGGAGTCGACGATGGAAGCGGCGCTGGAACAAGCAAAATAAAGGAACTGGCAGGCTGTGTTCGTTGCTAATTGGCTTCGTACCCGGTTGCTCTTACAACGACTTAGTGGCTGAGCTGCATCGGCACAGTTTTAATCGGTAATGATAAAAGTCGGACTTCGGTCCGGCTTTTTTTGTGTGGCAAAAAATATTTTATTTCGTGTTATTAAGGTGAAGGGGGACGAAACGATGGAAGAAAAGCAGCGCTCGAATCTTTTGGACGTGAACGTGCAGGGCTTGTCGGCAGACGGTCAGTCAGTGCCAAAGTATTTACGTGAATTACTCTGTTTGGCCTTTTCCGCCGGGTATTCGGATTTGTATTTTTTGCCAAAACGAGACGGTTATCTGCTGTCTGGTCAGCAGCGTAATTGCTTTGTCACAGTGGCCAAGGTCAGCAGCGACTTTGCCCAATCGTTGATTGCCTTAATGAAGTATTGGGCCCAGTTAGATCTGGCGGAAAACAGGCGGCCGCAGTTGGGTCGTTTTGAATTTGAGGGGCGGTTCGTGCGGCTATCTTCAGTCGGCGATTATTTAGATCGGGAAAGTGTGGTCTTACGTTTAATTGATGATGGAAAGAGAAAAGGCCGCTTTGTCGATGGTGCAGCTTGGCGAAAACTTGTTGCACGGGTGCCTCGGGCTGGACTCTTTGCCATTGCCGGGCCGACTGGCTCGGGGAAAACGAGCACCTTATATGCTTTGCTTCAAGAATGGGCAAAGGACAAAGTGGTGCTGACGGTTGAAGACCCAGTCGAGGTGGCGCAAGAGAGTTTTTTGCAGCTGCAGGTCAACGAGCAGGCGGGCGTTGATTATCAGGATTTGATCAAAGTTGCTTTGCGCCATCGGCCCGATATTTTGGTGATTGGGGAGACTCGGGATGGTAAAACAGCCGAGGCGGCTTTGCAGGCCGCTTTGTCAGGACACTTGGTCTTGACGACGATTCATGCCAATTCGGCGGAGCAGGTATTGTCTCGTCTGGTGGAACTTGGTTTGCCAGAAGTTTTGGTCAAAGAAGCTTTGGTCTCGACTATGTACCAGTGGTTAGAGCCAGATGGGGCTGGTCACTTGGCTGCGGCCTTTGTTC
Organism: Fructobacillus papyriferae; assembly: GCF_018437225.1. Lineage (GTDB taxonomy): Bacteria > Bacillota > Bacilli > Lactobacillales > Lactobacillaceae > Fructobacillus > Fructobacillus papyriferae. Next base: position 729,638 of record NZ_JAAMFI010000001.1, on the reverse strand, counting down.
GGGTTGATTGGGGGATGACAACGAATGGAGAAGAAGATGGTAAATAAAAGAAGAAAGCGGTTGAAGCAAAGAGAACAGGCCGTGTTATTGTCCGAACTGTCCGAGCTAACGACGGCTGGCTATGCTTTGCCGCAGGCCTTGGACATGATTAAAAGCGGACATCCGAATTGGTCCGATCAGATTAGCGAAGTGCAGCGTGCTTTTTCGGTCGGTAGTGATTTTTCACAGGCTTTTGCTGGTCTTTTGTCCGAAAACTTTGTTAGCTATCTGGCATTAGCCAAGCAGCACGGCCGCTTTGATCAGACGCTTGGGCTCCTGGTCGAAAAAGTCGATCGTCTTTCAAACTATCAACGACAGCTGAAGCAGGCACTGACTTATCCGCTTTTTCTAATGGCTTTGTTGTTTTTGATGGTGCTTGGTTTGGAAAGGACCCTTTATCCAGTCTTCGACCAGTTGTCGGGCATGTCTAGCAAGCAAGCGAATGGAAATGGGGTGCTCTGGGCGCTCCATGGCTTGTTTGGTTTAATTGTCTTGCTCGGGTTGACCTTGGTCCTCTTCTATCTGTATCTGATGCGGCAAAGTCCACTGCAAAGATGGCGGTTACTGGCTGCTTTGCGTCTGGTGAGACCGCTTGAAAAGCCCTTATTGACTGGCCTTTTGGCGGAGAACTTAGCCATTTTTTTGGGTGCGGGTTTGACCTTGGCCGGTTTAATTGATCATTTTTCTGTTCAGCCATCCAAAAAGGCACATTTTAGTCAGGAATTGGCTCGCTCAGCCCAGCAACATTTACAGGCCGGTGGCGAATTAGCTTCCTGGTTGAACCAGCAATCCTATCTTCAACCGGGATTGGCGGCATACCTAACACGGGGATTTGATTCAAAAACGTTAGCTGCTTATTTGTCTTATTACGCCAAGTTGGAGTTAGCCACTTTTGATCGAACGGCGAAACGGGCTTTTGCTTTGCTGCAACCGATTTTATTTGGACTGATTGGTCTGACAATTGTGCTGCTTTACTTGGCGATGTTACTACCCTTGTACCAAAATCTAGGAGGTTATCAAGTATGAAGAACCAAACGAAGTTAATAAAGAAAAGTCATTTTCTGAAAAAAGCGCAGCCTGGTTTTACACTAATTGAAGCGACGGTTGTCCTCTTCATCATTGCCTTGCTCATGCTGCTGATACTGCCAAATCTGAATAAACAGCGGGATAAGGCAGAAGCAACGCACCGGAAAGCCATGGTCGGTACGGTACAAACGCAAGTTGATTTGTATCTGAATGATCACCCTGGGCAACAGTCCGTCTCTTTTGCTGATCTTAAGAAAGAAGATTATTTGACGGAGGCCCAGTTGGAAAAGGCTAAGCAGCTGAAGATCAGTATTCAGGGTCATGAAGCAAAGGCCTAGGGAAGCGTTTACCTTGGTTGAGTCGGTGATCGTGTTGAGTTTGGTAGCGCTCCTTTTGCTATTGGGGTTGCAATTTCGTCCGGGTGCTGGCTTTTTTCGACCGAGCCAAAAAGACTTTGAACGCGCGGTCATTCAATCATTTGATCAGGCGAAGAAGCGGGCACAGGTTCAAAACGAGCAGCAGATGCTTGACTTTGCAAGTGATGGTTTAGACGTTTCCGGTCGGCACATTGCCTACCCCCGGGGCTACCAAATTGAGAAAAGCCGGACGATCAAGGTACAGGAAAGTGGCTTTATCGCACCCCAATCCGTTTACTGGACGAAAGGGAGGCAGCGCTTACGGTTCGTTATCGTTTTTGGAGGAGGGGATGTTTATTTTAAAGAGATGTGAACGACCGGCCTTTGTGCTGGCTGAGTCACTGCTTGCGCTAACAGTGTTAACGGGTGCAGTATTGTTGGAACAAAGTTTGTTAGAACAGCACCGTGTCCAAAAGGCAGCCGCACAAGAAGCGTTGAAGCAGGCGCTTTCGGAAAAAGAACGGGCGTTAAAGGACTGGAATCAATACCTGGAAAAGGAGAAAGCACATGCAAAGGATTAACGGCGGTCGGCCAGCTTTTACCTTGGTCGAAGTTGTTTTGGCTCTGATTGTGGCCTGCCTTGTCTTCTTTGGTTTGGCCAATCTTCACCAGGCTTTTCACGCTTCTGAGCCGAATCTAGGACCTGAAAGCCTGCAGGTTGCTTGTCAGCAGCTACAAGACCAGGGCTACAGGCTAAAGCGGGTCGAAAGAAAGCGGATAGTGATCGTAAAAGAAGGGGATCAACAAGATGACAGGCGGCTACAACAACACAAGAACCAGCTGGTTGTGGACGGTCGACACAATGGGCGAATGGTCGTGTTGGGAAACATCCGATCTTTTGCTGTTATCGATCACGGGAGTTATCAAGAACTCCGGGCCCGAAGTCGGCATGGGTTGGAATTGAAAGGTTTACTATTTTTACCACGCATAACGGAGGAAGCAGATGGTCGGAACTAAGGTCAAAAAAGGGTACGTGCTTTTGCCAACGTTGGTGATTTTGGCTGCTATGTCTTTAACGTATCTCTTTCAAGCTCGACTTTTTGCAGAAGAAGTGGCAGGCATTCGAGCTGTTCAGAAACGCCAGCAAATCGACACCATTCAACTTCGCGCCTCCAAGGATTTTGCTGAAAATGGTCAAGAACAGGGGCGGTTATTTGGCCTGGATTACCGTATCGATCAAGACCAGGTGATCACCTTTTTAAACGGGCGGAAAGCCAGCCGGCCACTTTTGCGTCCCGAGCTTGTTTAGGTATCTAAAAGAAGCTAAAATAAAGGTATGACAAAAGTAAATATTCCAGAACAATTCACGGCCATCAACGAGGTGGTCAACCAAGTGAAAGCAAATGAACAGGTTAATCAGCGACAAGCTTTGGTTCAGGTGCTATCGACTTTGAACGAACAAGAAATTACGGAAAAAGACAAAGAAATTCTTTCAGCCGATAGCCAACTGGCTTTGAAAGGACTTTTTTCCATTAAGTGGTCGGCTTTTTCTTTTCAAGAAAAAAGGCATCTTTTACAGCTCCTAATCTTAAAAGCTGATAAAGATGATCAATTGCCTGCAAACGACCAGTTGACCCCAGATGGGATTGGTTATTTGGTCGGTGATTTGGTGGCTAAAACGGCTAAGCTTGAAAAGGCGAATGGCCAAGCTACGACAATCACGGACTTGGCGGTTGGATCGGCTAACTTGCTTTGGACAGTCCAAGAAGTTTTGCAAGCCAAAAAAGCTGAAGTTAAAACAACTGGAATTGATATTGCCGAGCCACAATTGGCTTTGGCTTCCGTTTCTGCCGATTTGTTGCAAGACAACCAGGCAGACTTTTTCTTAGGGGATGTCGTCTCTTTGCCAGAAGGTGAGCTACTGCCATCGGATGTCGTTATTGGCGATCTGCCAATCGGATACTACCCAGGCGAAGCGCCTAAGGGAATGGTGACGGCTTTTCAGGATGGAAAGTCCTATGCCCACTTTTTGATGATCGAAAAGGCGATTGATTTATTGAAGGATGACGGCTGGGCGTACTTAGTTGTGCCAGCAGACATTTTGTCTGGTGAAAAGCGGGAAAGTATTTTGAAACTCTTTGCACAAAAGGCGCAATTGAAGGCTTTCTTGACTTTGCCAGCTAGCTTTTTCCAGCAGCAGAATCAGCAAAAGGCCCTCCTTGTGATTCGCAAGAATGGCGCCAAGCCAAAGACCGAGGTAATGCTTGGCCAGTACCCATCCGTTAAGGAGAGTCAGGCACTTGAAGAATTTTTGCAAGATTTAAGTGACTGGGGTAAACTGAATAAAGAAAAAGCGTAGATTAGACTAAGGATAGGTGGAAAATTCATGGCAAAGATTATGGCCGTTAACGCTGGTTCATCTTCATTAAAGTTCCAATTGTTGGAGATGCCAAAGGAAGAAGTGATTGCCCAAGGATTGGTCGAACGAATTGGGATGGAAGACGCCATCTTTACGATTAAGTTCACTGCCAATAAAAAGGCGGAAGAAAATGATCAAGTCGAAGTGAAGGGACAAAAAGCCAAGTTCCAAACAACAACGGCCATCAAGGATCACAGCGTGGCCATTAACATGATGTTAGAGCAGCTGTCTTCGCTCGATATCATTGGCGATTTCAATGAAATCGTTGGCGTTGGTCACCGCGTTGTGGCTGGTGGTGAATACTTTGACCAGTCTGTTTTGATCACAGACGACGTTTTGGCTAAAATTGACGAATTGGCTGATTATGCGCCATTGCATAATCCCGCCAATGCCATGGGGATTCGGGTCTTTCAAAAGCTTTTGCCTCAGGCAACGGAAGTCGCTGTCTTTGACACGTCTTTCCACCAAAGTATGCCAAAGGTGAACTACCTCTACTCATTGCCATATGAATACTACGAAAAGTATGGTGCTCGTAAGTACGGTGCCCACGGAACGTCACACCGTTACGTTGCCGGTAAGGCAGCCGAACTTTTGGGTAAGAAGCTTGACGATTTGAAGTTGATCACCCTCCACCTGGGTGCTGGTGCTTCGATTACCGCCGTTAAGAATGGCAAGTCATTTGATACGTCCATGGGCTTCACACCACTAGCTGGTGTGACAATGGCCACTCGTTCGGGTGATGTCGATGCCTCACTGGTTTCTTTCATTCAAGGAAAGGAAAACTTGTCCAACGACGACATGTTGACCGTCTTGAACAAGAAATCAGGTTTGCAAGGAATCTCCGAATTGTCATCTGACATGCGTGACTTGCGTGCTGCCCGTAAGGACAACGACAAGGCTGAATTGGCCATCAACATCTTCGTTGACCGTGTTGTTTCATACATCGGCCAATACATCGCCAAGATGGACGGGGCAGATGCCATCGTCTTCACTGCTGGAATCGGTGAAAACGCGGATTGGGTTCGTGAAGAAGTGGTGGCCCGCCTTGGTTACTTCGGTATTAAGATTGATGCTGAAAAGAACGAAGGTTGCCGGAAAGAAGCGGACATCTCAGCTGACGACGCTAAGATCAAGACTTTGGTTGTCCCAACGGATGAAGAATTGATGATCGCGCGTGACGTGCAGTCATTGATGAAGTAAACGATTCGAAATTGAAAAGCAAGAAAAGGCACCGGCTGAAACAGCACGGTGTCTTTTCCATGAATGGATCAGGAATCAGATTATGATGGATACGGAATTCACAAAGCGTCGTAAGACGAAGAAAAAACACCCGGTGCGCAATACATTGTTGGCTCTTGTCGCCATTTTGCTTGTGGGAGCTGGAGCCTTTGCCTACGTCAACCACGAGGGCTACCAAGCCAAGAATCCAAATGATATGTCATTAACGGAAGTTCAGGTTTCTTCTTCCGAGTCCGTTTCACAGGTTGGAAAGAAATTACGGCAAAAGGGCTTAATTCGAAATGAAAAGTACTTGACGCGCTATGCCAAGCGTTACGGAGCCAAGCCGATTACGGCCGGTACTTATCTGTTCTCACCGGTTCAAAGCATTGATAACGTCTATCAAGAATTGGCACAGGGGCCAAGCGAACAGCCGGTGCTCGATGCTGCCTACACTTACATTGATGGCAACAAAACGGATGAACAAACAGCGCAAGGCTTAGCTGACGCTGCTAACGTTTCGCGCGCCGCTCTTTTGAAAGCCTACACGGACAAAGAACTGATGAAGGAAATGAAGGCGAAGTATCCGAAGCTCTTCTTAAATGCGAAGTCAGGCCTGACCTTGTATGACCTAGTCATGCCTGGAATCTACAAGATTAAGGATCAAAAGTCCGCTGATGATCTCGTTCGTTTCTTCTTGAAGCGGACCGACAAAGAGATGAAGAGCTATTATGCGGAACTGAAGGAAAACGGGTTGCCGGTTTCAACTGCTGTGTTACTTGCTGAAAATGGTGGGAAAAAGGAATTCGATCGTCGCCTGGCCTTTATTAAGAAAATTTCGTCTTATGCAAAAGAATTGAAGAGCCAATATGGCATTTTGCCATCGATTTCGATTGCACAGGCTATCCATGAATCCAACTGGGATGACTCGGAACTTTCGTCTAAGTACAATAACTTCTACGGAGTCAAAAGTGACGATACAACGCCAGGTAAGTCGGTTGTCTTGCAGACGCAAGAAGTGGAAAATGGTGAAACGGTTACGAAGAATGCGCGCTTTGCTGCTTATGCTTCGTATAAAGATTCGATGAAGGCCCATGCCAAGACCCTGGTACAGGGAAACACTTGGAATGCGGATCAATTCAAGGATGTTTTGGCTGCTTCAAATTATAAGGAAGCAGCGCAGGCTCTGTATGATGATGCGTATGCTACGGATCCCAACTATCCAGCAGCCATTATCCGGATCATTCAAAACTGGAACTTAGCAAAATACGATAAGTAACTTAAATGAATCGCCTTACTTTTCAAAAGTAAGGCGATTTTTTAGAATGTTCCAGCTAAATAGGGCGTGAAATTGTTGGCATGAGACGTTTTTTTGACATAATTGATAAAAAAATCAAAAAAAGGTTGTGTAAGCGTTTACATCAGGTTATAATAGTTTTTGTAAACAGATGAAAGGAGTTCACGATATGGACTTTGCAATTATTTTGGCGCTTTTGCCAGCGCTTTTCTGGGGGTCAGTCGGACTGGTCTCATCTAAGATGGGTGGAACGGCGCCACAACAAACAATCGGAATGGCAACCGGTGCTTTGATCTTCGGCTTGGCTACGATGTTTGCCTTTGTGTTGCCAAACGGCTTCTACATGGGAATGGACGTCTGGGTCGTTGGTTTGCTATCCGGACTTGTTTGGGCCATGGGAATGGCTTTCCAATTCTTGTTGTTCAAGCAAATGGGTGTCTCTCTCGGTGTGCCATTGTCAACGGCAGGTCAAATTATCATGAACGCCTTGTTGGCGGCCACGATGCTTGGTGAATGGTCAAACGGGGCAATGTGGTTAGTCGGTATCATCTCAATCGCTTTGGTTGTCACGGGTGCCGTCTTCATTTCAAAGCCTGACAAGGCAGCGGCAGTTAAGTCAAACTTCGATGCTAAGGCTGTTTTGTACCTGGTCTTGTCAACGGTTGGCTTCATGCTTTACTTCATTTTGCCAAACTTCTTGGCCAAGATCGGTTACGTATCGGAAACGACTCGGGCTGCAGGTAAGGGCCTGAACTATATGACGGCGATTGTCGGTCCACAAGGAATCGGTCAATTCATCGGTGCCCTCATCGTCGTGGTTGCTTTCCGCGAAACGAGCAAGATGGTTGAAAAGCCAGCGTTGAAGAATATCATTACGGGTATCGTTTGGGGACTTGGAAACATCTTCATGTTCATCTCCGCAGCCAACCCACACGTTGGTCAAACGATCGCAACGACGTTGTCACAATTGAACATCATCGTTGGAACGTTTGGTGGTATCTACATCTTGAAGGAAAAGAAGTCTTCTGCACAGATGAAGGCAATCGTCTTCGGAACCATCCTGGTGGTGGTTGGTGCGATGATTATCGGAAATATCCACTCCTTTGCCTAACTGATTAATATAAATGGAAAGCCAGAAAGTCATTATGTGACTTTCTGGCTTTTTTAATGCGTTAAAGGCAAAAAGAAAAAGGGCTTTTCGAAAGCCCTTTTACGTTATTTTTTTATTTGGCTGTTTCAACCTTTAAGATCTTCACTTTGATTTGAACCCCGTTTGGTAATGGGACGTTGACCGTTTCACCTTGGCGCTTGCCGATCAAAGCTGTTGCCATTGGTGATTCGTTTGAAATCTTACCAGACAATGGATCAGCTTCGACAGAACCAACAATCGAATAGGTTTCTGGTTCTTCATCAGGCAATTCTTGGAATGTCACAGTCTTTCCCATCGCCACTTCATCAGCAGCTGAATCGTCAGCAGAAATAATTTCAGCGTTTTCGATCATCTTGCGCAAGGTTACGATTCGGCCTTCAACAAAGGCTTGCTCGTCCTTAGCGGATTGGTATTCGGAATTTTCCGAAAGGTCACCATATGAACGAGCAATTTGAATGCGCTTTGTGATTTCGGGACGTTGCCGGGTGATTAAGTCTTCCACCTCAGCTTGCAATTTGTCGCGGCCCTCGGCCGTCATTGGGAATGTTTTTTCTTCCGCCATGGTTATTCATCCTTTCAATGCCTTTGGCATAAAAAATACAGCAAACTGACTATATCACGGCCGCTTCTTGGGCGCAAGTGAGAACTTTCGTTTATAAATCAGAAAGCCAAAGTAGCTTGAAAGCGTTAAAAGCAAAAGGGCAACACCAGGCCAAAATAGTGGCGGGGTGTAAGTCAAAACCAGCTGGTGTTGTCCTGGCTTGGTTGGGACTGCGATCAGACCGCCGGCAACGGTTTTAATTTTGGCGGTTTTGCCATCCACTTTGGCTGTCCATCCTGGAGCGGTTGGGATACTAGTCATAATCAGTGATTGCGACTTGGTCGTTTGGATACGGCCTTCAATGCGGCGGGCGTTTGATTTTTCAATGTGGAGTTCGTGCTTGTTCAAAAGACTGAGATCTTCTGCTACTGCTTTTTGATCAAAGGCATACAGAGAAAAATCATCCAAATAGCGACTTTCAACCCCTGGGGAAACTGAAATGGATAAGGTCTGCACCTTTCCCAATTGATCGTTTGCGACATTTAGCGCCACCGTATGATTGTAGCCGGTTTCTTGTGTTAACTTTTGATCGTTTAGCTTGAGCGTGACTGCCGATAAGTCCAAGGCACCACCAAGGTTGAGGTAGTATGCACCATCGGTTGTGGGCGTAAAGCTTAGAACCAGCGACATTGCCTTTTTTTTATTGATGGGGCGCATCACACCGCCGGTTAACCGGCTCATTGGTTTCAGATTATAGGAACCGGTCATCTTAATTGGTTGTTGTGTGAGTAAAATTTGATCGGGTTTACCAGCCAAATAAGTCAAAAGACGTTCCTGATTGGCTAGTGGATAGCGGTTATTGATCGGCGTTTTCAGCGCTTCTTTGGAAGCGGCATAGGCCACACTAAGGGCTTGGTCGTTTTCTTTCAGCGCCCAGCCTCTTCCAGAAGCAAAGGTTTTTTTCTGATCGTAGTCGAAACGACTGCTTTTAATAAGACTGTTATCCGTCTTTTGTCTTGCTGTCGCGTTGTCTGTCAGATAGTATTTGAATGACAGCAAGCTATCTAAAACGGTCGTCCCGTTATTATAAGAAAGCTTGGAATCACCTGAAATCTGGCCCATATTCTGGTAAAAGCTGCTGGACTGGGCAGGTAGCAGGGAAGAAAAGTGCGAACCGGCCTTGAACTGGCCGAGAAAGCCGTCATTGTAGGTGCGCCCCAAGCCCTCTTCCACTCGATACCAGGAAGAATCCTTTTTAAGCGCCTGATTAACTTTCACGAGTTGGCTGGCCCCGGATTGATATTCCTGATTGGTCAAGTAGGCTAAGTGGTTTAGCGTCAGGGCCAGGTTAGCCGCCAAGAAAAGAGCGGTCAGCGCAAATAAGGTCCAGAAACGGGTATTCTTTCGAGCAAAAAGAAGCACCAAAAGAATGAGGAGATAAGCAAATAAAAAGACTAACAGCTCCGTTTTATTGATGTAAGAAAGCTTTCCGATCATAAGCGACCCCGTGATGGTGATCGAAACGGGTGACAGCAAATAAAGGAGGCGTGCCGGAATAGAAGGGAGCCAGGCGTTTTTTACTTCGCTTTGCTGATAGCCACGCGCAGCCAAGAAAATCAGTAAAAAGGAAATTAAAAAAGAAAAACGAACCGGGTACCAAACTGGGTATTGACCCCCATGAAAAAGTAAGACCAGCGGCGTCCAAGTGGTGGCTAAGAATAGAATGGTTAAGGCTGCGCCACTCGCTATTTTCTCTGCCATTCGGATGCTTTTCGACGTAAAAAAGGGCCAAAGGAAGAAGAAAACGATTGGGGCAACTAAAAAATTGGCCATGCCCGTTTGCATTTGGTCAAAATCAAAGGATCCGGGAATTAGCTTGAAGAAAAGGTCGGCTGGGTTATTTTCAAAGCCGAATGTCCAATTGGGGTTGTGAGTCGTTTTGCCTAACTTTAGCTGGGCAATCGTTGGCAGCCAAAGCCAGGCGGTGGCTAAAATGGCAGTTAAGCCAGAAAAAAACAGTTGGCAAAAGAAGCGCCTGCTGCTAAAAGCCTGCTTAAAACGCTTCTCTTGTGCGAGTGCGATGGGTAGGTAGAGTAACAAAAAGAGCCCGATCATCCATGCCACGTAGTAATTGGACAGAATGGTGGCCATTAACAATAACGTGAAAGCCCCTGCCTTTTTTTGGGTGATTAACCGGTGTAGCGACCAGAGTAAAAGGGGCAGTAAGACGGCGGTGTCTAGCCAAAGTAAATTCAATGCATTGGCGATAAACCAGGCGGACAAGGGGTAGTTGATGGCAAAGAGGGTGATTTCATAACCAGTTAGTTTGGCTACTTTTTTCAAATAGAAAGCCATCGTGAGGCCGGCAGAAGAAATTTTAAAGAGGGTCACCAGTAAAATCCAAGCTGGCAGGGTCGTGGCGTTGGCAAAGAGGAAGAATAAGTTGAAGGGTGACATCAAGTAATACGACCACTCCCCGATCATGTCGCCGCCCAGGCCAGAGGAAAAGGAATAAAAGAAAGCAGACGGGTCATGTAAAATGGTTTCTTTAAACTGAGCAAAATAGTCTAAGTATTGCTGACCTAAATCAACCGTTAAAATCGTCTGCGAGCCAAAGGGCGCCATGTGGCGATAGATAAAATAGGTTAATAGGAAAAAGAAGGGCAGCCAAAAAGAGAGGGCAAGTGGCCCGTAAGTTATTTTTTTGATGTTGTTTGTGTGCTTTGTCATGGTTTAAGAATACCAAAAAATCAGCAATTTTTAGCGGAAAATTCGGTCAATATGGTAAAGTAGAAGGGATTGAGAAAGACTGTTTCACTCGAATTTTTCTTGGAAAGACGAGCCATTAATTATGAATCGTAATCGTTATTTAGAAGATGCCAATAAAAATGACGCCCGGGCCAACTTACCTGGTCGTTTGAAGCTGCTGTTGGGGTTAGTGATCGCCATGATCGCGGCCTTAATTTTACAGTTGGCCTTTTTGACCATTAAACAAGGACCCGGCTTTCAGTCCGAAGTGGACCGTTCCGATCAAACGGTGGAAAAGGGGAATGCCCCCCGCGGTTTAATCTATGATTCGACTGGCAAAGTTATCACGGGGAACCAATCGTCTTTGGCGATTACTTATACCCGTGGCGCAACGACCACGACATCTCAGATTGCTGAGGTGGCTAAAAAATTAGCCAAATACATTACCATTGATTCAACCAGACTAAACGACCGCTCAAAATCGGATTACTATTTGATTTCGGACGAAAAGGCTGCTGAAAAGGTTCAAAACGCGGTCAAGAAAGAAAATCCTGGCCAGGCTTCTTCTTGGTCAACCACACGACTAAACAATGAGATGGCCCAGTATGTGATGAAACACAACTTGGCGAAAAATGTCGACAACAACGTGGCGATGATCTTCCAAAAGATGTCGGGTGCATCGGCTCTGTCGACCACTTATATTAAGGATTCCGATATTTCTGATGATGCACAGGCAAAAATTGCCGAGCGTCTGTCAACGATGCCTGGTGTTAAGATTGGTGAATCGTGGTCTCGTAATTATCCGGAAGGCGATGATTTTAAATCCTTAACCGGTACGGTCTCGGACGAGTCCGCAGGATTACCTGCTGATCGCTTGCATCGTTTGTTGGCCCAGGGTTACTCCCACAATGAGCCGGTGGGAACTTCTGCTCTGGAGCGTCAGTATGAATCTTTGTTGAAGGGGTCGCCATCACAGACAACAGTGACGACTCTGGGTAACCTGAAGACCTCGCAGATCAAGTACGAGGGTCAGGCAGGGGATGCTTTGAAACTGACCATCAACGCAGAGTATCAGAAAAAAGTGCAACAGATTCTGGAAGATAATTTGCCGGGTGGAAACGTTCAGGGAGCTTATTCGACGGTCATTAACCCATATACTGGTGGTATTTATGCCATGGCGGGCGTTAGTCGGGACTCGTCAACTGGCAAAAAGACCCCCAACCAGCTGGGAAACATTAACCAGGCGATTGTCATGGGATCTGTCGTGAAGCCAGCTATTTTGGCGACTGGCTTCCAACGCGGCATTGTCACGCCAAGTTCGAACACGATGAACGATCAGGCAATTAAGATTCAGGGAACACCAGAGATTACGTCTTACTGGAACAAAAACGGAACCCCAACCGCAATTGATGCCCGGACGGCTTTGGAAACGTCTTCGAACACTTATTTCGTTCAATTGGGGATGAAAATTGGTGGACAGACTTATTCAGCTGGTTCTTCCTTACACTTGCGCTCAGACGCCTTCCAGACGCTTCGAAATGGCCTTGGCCAGTTTGGCCTTGGAACAAAGACTGGTATCGATGTCGAGGGCGAAACAGCCGGTTATAAGGGGCTCACAACGGGAACCAACATTGGTAAGTATTTGTATGAATCCTTTGGTCAGTACGATTCTTATACAACATTGCAACTGGCTCGCTACGTGTCGGCGATCGCCAACGGCGGTTACTTGGTTCAGCCACACCTCGTTGGTTCTGTGATGCAAACGGATAAGGATGCCAAGTACCAAAAGACGGTCTGGACGGCTCAACCACAATTGCAATCGCAAATTTCTTTGACAGATGATGAATGGAAGGTCATTAAGGACGGAATGTACCAAGTGGCAAACGGTTCGTCTTCTCACAACACGGGTTCTGCCTTGCACAACATGACCCCAAAGGTCTATGCCAAGACGGGAACGGCTGAAACCAAGACAAATGGGAACACAACCTTCACCGAGTCGATGGTTGTCTATGTGCCAGGCACGCCATTTGCGATGTCCTTGGCCATTCCTGGTATGGATTCTTATTTGGATGGTACGAACGGCCGGATTGCCAAGCAGATCATCGAAGCCTTTTGGCAGATGGTAGTGGCGCAACAAAATTAATTCTAAAATAAACGGCATTTGTTTTGACCAAATCGAAACAAACGAGTGATCGTGACACAATTGTCATTAAAAAAAGCCTTCTTGATGGTGACACCATCAAGAAGGCTTTTTGAGTCGTTTATTGTTTTGTTTGATCATCCGGTTCAACTCCGTACAAGTCGATGCGGTATTCCGTGATCTTCAAGCCGGTGGCCGCTTGGGCGGCTTTAATCAAAGGCGCGGGATCAAAGTTAGCGGCATCGATGATTTCATTGGTGCGCGTGTTGATGACGTGGTAATGTGGGTGATCGGCGGCATCGTAGTGACGCTTACCGTCTGAGATGCCATCGATAATCACGACAAGCTTTTTTTCAACAAACTTTTCAAGCGTGTTGTAAACGGTCGCCAACGAAATATGTGGTAAATCGTTGTGGATCATTTCGGCTGTCGGGTGATTATCATGTGTCATCATGTATTCCAACAACGTTAAACGTTGACTGGTTGCCTTCAATTGATGTTCTTGTAGAACGTTTTTCAATGGATTCAGCATGTTAACCTCCTAATTAATATTAACTTCATGTCAATTATAACATTAGAATGAAACAATACAAAAGATTGACATCTGAATCATTTCTTAGTATAATAGTTTAGAATCATTCTTAACTACACAGGAGAAGTTTTTATGGAAAAGCAATCATTGATGGCGCACAACAATTTGGTGCGCGCCGGCGTAATGGGCGGTAATGACGGGATTTTGTCTGTTGCCGGTATCATCGTTGGCGTCGCTTCGGCCGGGCAAAGCTTGGCAGCAATCATGTTGTCAGGTTTTGCCGGGACCTTAGCTGGCATGGTCTCAATGGCCATGGGTGAGTTCGTTTCGGTTCGATCCTCACACGATGCGCAAGAAAAGGCGCGCATGAGTCAAGAAAGCGCATTAAAGGATCACTATGACGAAGAATTTGATTTCGTTAAACAAAAGTATCAAGCAGCAGGCATTTCAGAAGAGCTGGCAACTCAGGCCACCGAAGAAATGATGACAAAGGATCCCTTGGAAACGACGGTCCGTGAGCGCCATGGCTTTTCGTTAAAATCCCAAGTTTCGGCGGGTGGGGCTGCATTGGTGTCCTTTGTGACATTTCCAACTGGTGCCGCTTTACCAATGGCCTTCATGGCTTTGGCTGCGCCTCGGCTTCGGGTCATGGCGACTTTTTTGGCGGTTTTGATTGCCCTACTCGTGACAGGATATCTGGCTGCTGTGGTGAATGGGGCTAACCGGACAAAGGGTGCGATTCGAAATCTTTTGTCTGGTATTTTGACCATGGTCGTGACCTTTTTGATCGGGTCACTCTTTAAATAAGGGAGGGGAACAATGACTGCATTCTTTAAAAAATGGCAGAAAAACCGTGCCGATAAAAAATCGGGACAAACGATGGAGGAACGGTTGAACACGATTCGTGCTGGTATTCTTGGTTCAAACGACGGTATCTTGACTGTTGTTGGTGTTGTTTTCTCCGTTGCTGCAGCCACCTCCAATCGACTGGTGATCGTGCTGGCTGGTCTTTCGGATCTTTTTGCCTGTGCCTTATCGATGGGTTCTGGCGAGTTTGCCGCTGTTTCTTCTCAGTCAGATTCTGAAAAAGTGGCGGTCGTGCGCGAGCAAGCGTTGCTGAAGTCAGCTTTTGATGAGCAGGTTGCCACGGTTTCTGCTTTCTATGAGGACCGTGGGGTGAGCCCTGAAACGGCTAAAGCTATCGCCGTGGAGTTGTTGGCTGAAAAGCCTTTGGAAACCGTTTTGTCGGTCAAATACGACATGACTTTGGGACACTATGTGTCGCCAATTGCAGCGGCAGTGTCGTCAACTTTTTCCGCAGCTTTGGGCGGTGTTTTCCCCCTAGTCGCTCTTTTGATTTTTCCAGTGGAATACCAGTATTTAGCTGCTATTTTGGCGACGGTTGTGGCTTCCGCCTTGACCGGTTTGCTTTCGGCTTTGTTCTCACAGGGAATGGCTAAGCGGGCGATCTGGCGAAATATTTGGGTCGGATTGGTGACGATTGCCATTCACTATGGGATTGGTTTGTTATTCTAATATAAATAATTGGTTTAGTTCGAATTTTATGAAATTCGGGCTTTTCTTTTGTGATGATAAACACTATAATAGAGGTGTTTATTAGTAATTATACGGAGGATGTCGACATGAAAGTAGTAGTCATTGGTGCCTCGCACGGAGGCCACGAGACAGCGCATGAATTATTGACGCGTTACGACGATGTAGAGGTCACAGTGTATGAAGCGGGTGATTTTATCTCCTTTATGTCCTGTGGCATGGAGTTGTTCTTGGAGGGGAAGGTCACGAAGCGTGATGATGTCCGGAACTTCAAGCCGGCAGATATTGAACAATATGGTGGCAAGGTGCTTGCCAACCATCTTGTTCAAGGAATCGATACAGACAAGCAAGAAGTAACGGTTAAAAACCTTGAAACTGGAGAGCAGTTGACCGATTCTTACGATAAGTTGGTCATTTCATCAGGTGTAACGCCGATGACTTTGCCAGTTCCGGGTTCTGACCTAAAAAACGTCTTTTTGATGCGTGGCCGTGACTGGGCGACAAAAATTGATGAGAAGCTTCACGATGATGCTGTGCAAAATGTCGTGGTTGTTGGTACGGGATACATTGGTATCGAAGCGGCTCAAGTCTTTGCAGAAGCAGGCAAAAAGGTGACGGTGATCGATATGATTAACCGGCCTTTGGGCAACTACTTAGACGAAGAATTGGCTAATCCAATCGCTGACGAGCTGAGCGCTCACGGTGTGAACTTGCACTTGGGTCATGGGGTTTCAGCCTTCGAAGGATCGGATGTTGTATCCGCAGTTAAGGATGACGCTGGCCAAAGCTTTGCTGCCGACTTGGTGATCGTCGCCGCTGGTGTGAAGCCAAATACGGCTTACTTGAAGGACACCGTGGATTTGGATTCACGAGGCTTTATCCAAACGAATGCCTATTTGCAAACGTCAGCTAAAAACGTCTACGCCATTGGCGATGCGATTCAGCCACTCTTTGCACCGGCTGGAGCGCCTGCACCGATTGCGTTGGCTTCGACGGCTCGCCGTGAAGCCCGCTATGTGGTTGAAAATATCGGTATTGACAAGCCAGCCCGTGCCTTTGCCGGCGTGAATGGTTCGTCTGCTCTTTCTGTCTTTGGCTATAAGTTAGCAACAACTGGCGTGAATGCCAATAACGCCGCCAAGATGAATCTGGACGTGGCCACTTCCTTGTACAAGGCAACGGTTCGCCCAAGCTTTGTCACGGATGGTAACCCAGAAATTTTGGTGAAGTTGACGTATAACCCAGAAAACCACGAAATTTTGGGTGGTCAAATCTTATCAAAGCAAGACGTGACGGCTCACGCCAACACGATCGCCTTGGCCATTAAGGGCAAGATGACCTTGGAGGATTTGGCAGAAGCTGACTTCTTCTTCCAACCTGGTTTTGACCGTCAGTGGTCTGTCTTGAACTTGGCCGCACAGACGGCTTTGGGACAGATTCCATCCGTTTAATGGGCCAAAAGTCAAAAAAAAGACGTCTTCGGACGTCTTTTTTTTATATAATAGGGATACTATGACGAATTCAATCAAAAAAATGTGGGCTTTTTTAGATAAGAAGCTTCACTTAAACGATCTGGTGACTTACTTTAGTCGGTCACAAATCAACATGGTTGGGCCAACTTTTGCCTACTATGTCTTGCTGACGCTCTTTCCCCTATTGATTGCAGTGGCCCTCTTGATTTCAGCCGTGCACATGTCAACGGGTCGCCTGACAACGATGATGGCTGATTTTCTGCCAAGCTCGGTGAATGACTTTTTAGGGCCTGTCTTGACGTCTGTCGCGCATTCGAATACGCAGTCGTATTGGTCGATTTCTTTGGTCTTCATTTTTTGGTCGCTTTCGCGTGTGATCACCGTGCTACGGGAAGCCTTTAATCGGATTGCGGATGTCGAAGAACCTTTCTTGCCAATTCTGGCTCGCTTTTGGTCTTTTTTGTGGCTATTGTTGATGGTTGTGGCCTTTACCGTTTTGGTATTCTCCGGTAATATTCTGGGGGTTTATTTGAGCGAAATCACAGGAATGGGCATTTGGGTCACGCCAACGCGCTTTTTGCTCTTAATTGGTCTCTGGCTGGTCTTGCTGTGGATGAACTACCAGTTGCCAGCAAAAGCCGCTCGGCCACCATTTTTGGCTTCTTTGGCCGGGTCGCTTTTGGACTTGTTGTTGCTGAACGGGTTGAACAAGATTTTTGCACTTTTGGCGAATTTGCAATTTGGTAAATACAGTTTTTATGAGTCGTTGACATCGATCATTGTTTTTTTGCTTTGGTTAAACCTGGTGGCCATGGTCTTGGTTTTTGGCTTTGTTGTGATGAACTGGCTTTCCGGTTTTCGTCAGTTGAGAGGGGAGCGACATGTTTCAGAAAAGTGATTTTGCCATTTTCGATGATCCAACCTTAGCGGCCCGGATGGATAAAATTCGCCGGATCATCGATCCAAAATTCGAGGCTTTTGCCGAAGAGGCTCAGCCGATTTTACAGGCGGATGGACGTCAGTGGGTGACGCACGTGGCCAAGCATAAAATGCGCAAGGTTCATCCACCAAAGAACACCTGGGTGGCTTTTGCGCCGAACAAGCGGGGCTATAAAATGGAGCCGCATTTTGAATTGGGGCTTTTTGATGACCATCTGTATTTGTATTTAGCAATTGAAGAAAATATGAAAAAAGAAAAAACGGATGGGCCAAGGATCGCCCTTGCGCTTGACCGCCTGGCGGATGCTGTATCGGCTTTGCCGGCTGACTTCGTTTTGTCGACCGATCATATGGTCAATAACCAACATGCAAAAGACGAGTATCAAGCCATTGTAAAACGTTTTGGAAAAGTGAAAGCGGCCGAAGTCTTGATTGGAAGACAAATAAAAAAGGATGCGCCACTTTTAAATGAACGTGCCAACGAATTGCCCGCCTTTTTATTAGCAACCTTGAAAGAGCTGCTGCCACTTTATGAACGCTTGGCAGAGACTGACGGTTAATGACAAATAAAAAAGCCTGATGACGCTTTGAAGCGTTTCATCAGGCTTTTTTATCGCGGGTGTTTATTGGTCTCTTGAGGCTTCTTCTTCTGTTACGACCGCCTCTTCTTCGCTTTCACCCCGCTCCATTAAGAGGAGGGTCTGAGCTTGGTTGATTTCGGTGTAAAGCTCGTCTGCAACGGCGGCTTTCACCTGTCCGGCAGCCAGTTGAGTGGACAGATAAGCGTACTCATCAGCAAAGGCTTGGATGTATTCAGAGGCTTTGACCGCCACGTTTTCTTGGCGATTGTCGTGGGCCACAATACGGAAGAAACGCTCAAGTAAGAGCCTTACTTCGGCGACGTCTTCTGTGTCTTTCTTCTCATCGAGCGCTTTTTGTAGCATTTGTGAAAGCAAACGATCGGCCAATTGTTGCATCTCGTCATTGATGGCCAACATCGCTAAACGACCACTTTTCCAGCGGGCCACCTTTTGCGCGATCTTTGGATTTTCCTGGATCAACTTTTCGCGGTAGCGAAGGCGTTGGGCCCTGGTAAATGTTTTGGTCTTCCAGTGCCAGGCAAGCTCGTGGTGCAAGTGGTGAAGTTGCTGGTTGAATCGAACTAAGGGGTGCCTTGAAGCAGCAGGAGACAAAAGGCCACGCTGTAAGAACCGGCCGTAGCGATCAAGAATGTCTTGGTCGTAACCTTCTTCTGACATTTGATCAAGCTTTGCTTGCAGTTCATCTGAGATCTTGGTCAAAAGAACCAAAGACGACTGCTCGTGATCGACCTTTGGATGACCAACCGTCAGTTTTTGCGTCTGCAAAGTTTGGACGATAGCCGTCTTTGTCGCATGATCTGTTAAGCGCTGTTCAACTTGGATGATGGCTGAGTCGATCATGGCTGAGCGGGCCTGGTTTAGCTCTTCATCGCTGTAAATCTTCTCTTCTTTGTCCAATAACTGAGGCAAAACGAAAGCAGCAGCGATTAAGGAAATCAAAATAACGAGTGTTGATACTAGCAAAATTTCATTTAAGAAGGGCAGCGGCTGTCCGTGCACCGTTTTTGGTAATGACATCGCTAAAGCTAATGTCACGGCGCCGTGAACTCCGGCAATACCAAAGATTTGGGCGCGCTTGGCCCGGTCTTTTGTCTGGTGCTTACCGAAGAAGCCGACTAGCCGTTGCTGTTTTTGGAAGGTCACCCAAAGATAACGGGCGGCGTACATGGCCAGATAAATCAAGATGGCCAGCCAGAAAAGACCGAGGGATTTTGAAAAACCAAAATCACCGATTAGATTTAAGATCTTTGGCATCGACAGTCCCAAAATGACAAAAACGACTCCGTTTAGAAGTGTTGTCAAAGTTTGCCAGATTGTTCCAGAAACGACCCGCGATTCCGTTGCGATTAACTGTAAGCGAGACTGTTCGTAATTATGAACGATTCCAGCCGCCACCACGGCCAAAATACCAGATAAATGAAAGTGTTCAGCTAGTAAATAGATGGCAAAGGGGGTCAAAATGTTTAAGGGAATTGTTGTCGCTTGGGCTGATGACGCATGAAAGGAAAGATAGAGGCGCAAAGCGACAATTACTGCAGAAGCCAGAGCACCGACGATAAGGCCGCCCAAGGCAACAATGACAAAGTGACCAATGGCTTCTGTCAGGTTAAAGCTTCCTTGCTTGTAGACGGATAAAGCCAAATCCAGCAAAACGATTCCTGTCGCGTCGTTAAAAAGCGATTCAAGCTCTAGGGATTGGTTGAGACCTTTTGGCATTTTCAAGCCAGTCGTCATGGATTTGACGGCCACCGCATCAGTTGGCACGACAATGGCGGCTAAGGCGATGGCTAAAGTCAACGGCCAGTCGGCGTTGATCTTGTCTGTGATCATCGCAACGATGGCGACCACGAAAAGGGCCAAGATAACCGACAACTGGAAGATGGCGTTGAAGTGTTTTTTCATCGTGGCAAAGGAAATCCCTTGTCCTTCTTGGAACATCAACGGCGCGATGATTAGAAATAAGAAGAACTCCGGATCGAGTTCAAAGCCACGAAAGACTGGGATGGCGGTAAAAAGGCCACCGACCGCAATGAGAACTAAGGCCTCCGGTACGCGGGGGATGAAAGGCTTTACGATGTTGGCAGCGATGACAGCCAGTAATAAGAGGGCAATTAAATAAAGTTGGGACATATTTCTTCCTTTACAGATAGCGGGAACAGTGTCTCGTTATTTCTATTATAATCAGTAGTGAAGAAATGTGTCAAAAGTTTCAAATTGAAGCAACAGGGGGTCAATCGATTCTTTTCCCTTTTCTTTTGAATGGACATTCGCTATAATGAAATCAACGTGAGATTTTATCATAATTCTTTAATAAAAGGTAGGTATATCGATGGCAAGTATTGAACGGCTCTATGATTTTTTTGAACCTGAACACTACGATCTCTTTTTGGATGTGTCGCGTGAAGATAAGCGCATCAAGGGAAAGACGATCGTTAAGGGAAGGGCGAAGCAGACGGCCATGGCTTTGCACCAACATGATTTGGCAGTCGAATCCGTCAAAGTTAATGGACAATCCGTCGACTTTAATGTCGATAAGGCCAACGACCAGATTCGCTTTGACGTGAAAGAAGCTGGCGAACAAACCATCGAAGTTTCTTATCAGGCCCCTTTGACTGATAATATGAACGGGATCTATCCTTCCTATTATTCTGTTGATGGAAAAGCCAAGCAAGTGGTCTCCACGCAATTTGAGACTTACTTTGCCCGCCAAGCCTTCCCAAGTATCGATGAGCCCGAGGCCAAGGCAACGTTCTCATTGGCGCTAAAGTTCGATGAAAAACCGGGCGAAGTGGCGATTGCCAACATGCCAGAAACACGTGTAGAAGACGGTGTGCACTACTTTGAAAAAACGGTCAAGATGTCGACCTACCTGGTCGCCTTTGCTTTTGGTGATTTCCAATCGATCGAAACGACGACAAAGTCAGGGATTAAGGTCGGTGTCTATGCGACAAAGGCCCATCCCGCAAAGGATATGGACTTCGCCTTGGACATCGCCAAGCGGTCAATTGACTTTTACGAGGGCTTTTACCAGACGCCTTATCCATTGGCGCAATCGTTGCAAGTGGCCTTGCCTGACTTTTCAGCCGGCGCCATGGAAAACTGGGGGATGGTAACCTACCGTGAAGCATACTTGTTAGTGGATCCAGATAACACTGAGTTGTCAATGAAGCAAACGGTTGCCACTGTGATTGCCCATGAATTGGCTCACCAGTGGTTCGGGGATCTGGTCACGATGAAGTGGTGGGATGAACTTTGGTTGAACGAATCCTTTGCCAACATGATGGAATTCGTGGCGATCGATGCCATTGAACCTGATTGGCACATTTGGGAAACTTTCAACGCTAATGATGCGCAAGCAGCCCTTCGTCGCGATGCATTGCCAGGTGTTCAACCAGTCCACGTGGCCGTACACCACCCAGAAGAAATTGATGCGCTCTTTGACCCTGCCATCGTTTATGCCAAGGGTGCCCACTTGCTTGTCATGTTGCGTTCTTTGATTGGTGACGACGCCTTACGTCAGGGACTCAAAGCCTACTTTGATAAGAAGGCTTATGGTAATGCTACTGGAGATGACCTCTGGGCTGCCCTTGGGGCTGCTTCTGGACAAGATATCGGAGCAATTATGAAAACCTGGTTGGACCAACCGGGCTACCCAGTGTTGTCCGTTACGATCGAAGATGGCCGGGTGAAGGTTTCCCAGACACCGTTTGTTCTTGGTGATAAGCAAGCAGACGACAAGCGCCTCTGGCAGGTGCCTTTGGCTGCTTCAGCTCCTGGCTTGCCAAAGTTGCTGACGAAAGAAAGCGCCGATTTGGGCGATTGGGAAGCGATCAAGGCTGCTTCTAAGGGACCATTCCGTCTGAACGTTGGCAACGCCGGTCACTACATTGTTTCATACGATGACGAGATCTTGGCCGAACAAGTGAAGGCTTTGACCACTTTGTCAGCGATCGACCAGGCCCAGTTCGTACAAAACGCTCTCTTGTTAGCGCAGAATAATCAAGTGAGCTATGCGGATCTTTTGCCGATCATGCCTCTGTTGGCTGATTCAAAGTCAGCCCTTGTCCAAAACTTCCTCTATCAGGCGATTGCGGCGATCAAGGTCTTTGCAGAACCCGATTCCAAGACGGAAGCTTATCTGCAGGTCTTCACCCGTGGTTTGTCAACAAAACGTTTCGAAGCCCTTGGCTTAGCCAAAAAGGCAGACGATTCCGTTTCGGATGAATTGGCCCGTCCAGTGGTTGTGGGTGCTGCCCTTTTTGGTAAGAATCCTGAATTGTTGGCTGAAGCCCACCAGGTCTTTGCCAAGGCTGGGTCTGCTCAGAAGCTGCCAGCAGACGGCCGTACTGAAATTTTGAAGAATGAATTGGTTAACTTCAACAACCAAGAAAGCTTTGCTGGTCTATTGGCCGACTACCAAGAAACAGCGAATGCTTCCTTGAAGCGTGACTTGTCTTCTGCCTTGGCCGCAACGCCAAATTCTTTGCAGATTCAGACGTTGATCGCTTCTTTCCAAGATCCTGAGGTGATTAAGCCGCAGGATTTGCGGAACTGGTTCGCTGGTGTTCTGGCCAACCCCGTTGGTCAAGATGCTGCTTGGGCTTGGTTCCAAGAGAACTGGGACTGGTTGGTTGACCGCCTCGGTGGGGACATGTCCTTTTCTTCCTACATCACGGTCATTGCCCGTATCTTTAAGACCCGTGAAAAGTTGGACGAATTCAACGCCTTCTTTGAAGATAAGAAGAACCAACCGGGGATTGCTCGTGAAATCGTAGTCGATGCCCAAATGATTGAAAACCGTGTGAAATTGGTGGAAGAGCAGGAAGCAGCTGTTGCCAAGGCCTTGAACGGTTTAGTGAAGTAAATAAAAAACGCCCGTGAGGGCGTTTTTTTATTGGGTCATATGTGGATGAATTGGGCCGCTTTTTAATCTTCACCCGGAATAAAGGTGTCGTTTTTAATCAAGGATTGGAAGTCGGTGTGGACCTCGGTGAAGAGGTCGTCTGGACCATTGTCCAACATTTCTCGTGGGAAGAAGAAGCGCTGGTCCAGTGAAGCTCTTCCCTTAATGGCACCGACCAAAGTGGAAAGTTCGGACAGCTCGCGGTGGCTACCGTCGGCCAAAACAAGTTCGATCTGAGTCCGAGGCTTCTTTGATGCGGGTTTGTAGTCGTCGTATGGCAGATCATAAGCGTCGTTTCGAGCTGTGTAGTAACGGGGATCGAAGCCGGCTTCTTTGACAATCGTTTCCAAACTGTCTAATTGTGGTGCCGATTGCTCGTTGATCTGAATGGACTTTAATGGCTTGCGACCCAAGAAACGCTGGGACAGGTCAGCTAAAATCGTGTCGTCCGAATCCTGCCAGCCGTTGATCGCTGTTAAGAAAAGATTGTCATCCAAACGCAAGTATTCGGCTACCGTTAGATCATGATCGGGCTGAAAGACCGGTGCCAAAAGAGGGCCAACCAAAGATTGTGGCTCCTTACCGGAAGCCAAGAGTTCCTTAACCCGGCCGAGCAAGTGCTCCAGCAAAATTTCCATCCCACGAGAAACGGGGTGGAAGTACACTTGTAAGTACATTTGGTAGCGGGCAACCAGGTAGGATTCGACTGCATGCATGCCGCCAATGTTCACCGCAATGCCACGTTCGCAAGGACGCAACATGCGTAAAATGCGCGACAGGTCGAACTCACCATAAGAAGCGCCCGTGTAGTAGGCATCGCGCAACAGGTAATCCATCCGATCGACGTCCAGCTGGGAAGAAATTAACTGGACGACTTGTTGGTTTTCATATGTTTTGGCGATGACAGAGGCAACTTTATTTGGAAAGTCAGGCCCCTCTTGGAGCAAAACCTGGTGAATCTCGGTGTCGCCCATGATAATCTGTTGGGTCATCGCTTCGTGATCCGTATGGAAGAGATGTTCAAAGGTATGTGAAAAAGCCCCGTGGCCGACATCGTGCAAAAGAGCAGCGGCCAAAGTGACCATGCGTTCTTCTGGATTCCACAACCCGTCACCAGCTTCTTTGGTCGCATAGTAGCGCCCAAAGTAATCGGTTACACGCCGGGCTAGTTCATAGGCCCCGGTACAGTGGCCAAACCGATCGTGAGTTGCGCCGTGGAAGATCGTGTTGGCGACGCCGAGTTGTTGCACGCGGCGGAGTCGCTGAAATTCCTTGGTATTAATCAGGTCTAAGATCAGTTGATCTTGGATATGGATAAAGTCATGAATCGGGTCCCGGAGGACTTTTTCTTGGGCCAATTTTTGCAAAACTTTCACCTTTCCCTTCGTCGATATACCTATTATAATAGAAAGAAGAAAAACTTGCGAAAAATGAGGCAAAACATGGCTGGACAAACCGTCAAGGTGACCTTTCAATCCAAAATTTATCAAGATGGCGGGGATGAATCCTACGAGGTGACAGCCTCCGGCCAGCTCGTTCAAAAGGGCGCAGCCTGGTATTTGACCTATGATGAGGCGTTGCCCGAACAACCGGTCACCAAAGTCCTGGTCAAGATCGAAGATGACCGGGTAGCGATTACTCGCTCGAACGTGACCAAGACCCGCTTGGTCTTTGAAAAAGGCTTAGTCGATAATCAGCCATACCAAACGGCGGCGGGGATGTTCATCTTGGCCACCAATACGAAGGATTTTCTGGTCAGCATTGACGAAGTGGGCAAAGAAGGAAAAGTTCTGTTGGACTACAGCCTGTCAGCCAATGGTCGAGTTGTTGGTCAATACCAGGTTTCCTTGCATTTTGTCCAATAATTCAGTATAGTTAACTAGTTAGAAGCGCGAAAGGATATCAGCCATGTCACAAATTGAAAACGGTCAACTAAAAGAAGAAATGGCCCTGGTGGAAATCGCCACTGCCATCCTATCCGAGCAAAAGCAGGCCATGGCCTTTGCTGATTTGGTTCAAGCCATCGAAAACTTCCTGGGAGTCGATGACGAGAGCTTCAAGTCACGTCTGTCACAGTTCTACACGGACTTGAACACAGACGGTTCATTCATTTCCCTTGGAAACAACGAATGGGCATTGCGTGCCTGGTACCCAGTTGATGCCATCGATGAATCCATTCACGAAATCGATGACGAAGAAGAAAAGCCAAAGAAGAAAAAGAAGGCTGCCAAAAAGGTCAATGTCTTTGCGGATAACGCTAACGATGATGACGTCATCGATTACAACGATGATGATCCAGAAGACGATGACTTTGATGACGTACCAGAAGAAGAAAAAACCGACGACGATGATGACGCCGATGATGAAGACTCAAAGGATGAGTCCATTGACGAACATTTGACGGAGTTGGCCGGATCTGACGACTTGGATGATCTTTCAGATGGTGACGCCGAGAATTAATTTTACTAAAAAGTCCTCCAAAAACCCTTGCTTTTTGGAAGGTCCTTCGGTAAACTATATAAATGTGTTAACGCACTGATTGCTTCCGTAACTCAGTTGGTTAGAGTAGGGGATTTTTAATCCCAAGGTCCTCGGTTCGAATCCGAGCGGAAGCACTGATATTCTTATCAGGAGACCTTGGGAGATTCCAAAAAAGCGTTCGACAGAAATGTCGGACGCTTTTTGTTTTGGGAAAATTGCTAAATAAAAACCCCTAAGAAAGTTCAGGGGCTTTTTACGATGCATCGTCGTTCTGCTGGGCGTTCATCAGCCAAGGGTAGTTGGTTTTCACGGTTTCTAAAATCGTTTTTAACTCGCCAACGGTGGTCAGGTGGAACTGACCATCTTTTACATCAAGATGACGAAGGACGTGGCCATCAGAATCTTTTTCCAACAGATGGAATGTGTTTCCAATTAGAACGTTTGATTGAGTATCTTTGAATACTAGACAGTCATCCGCAATATCTTGATCTGGAAGGGAAATCACATTGGCATAGTTTGCATAGTAATAAAAGTTTTCTTTTGAAACACCAGCAGGAACAGGGAGCGAATGAATCAACGTTCTCCGTGCTTCATCTGGTGAAAGCGTATCGTCTGCAAGGACGGTAGTATTGATGTTTTTTAGAATAAAAACAGTACTAATGAGCACAAATGATAAAACGATTGAAATGGCTTTTTTTACCATGGATTCCCTTTCTATAGTTCTTTGAAATACGTTTAATTTAGAATAATTTTATCATGAAGGGGGTTTTAGATACAAATTTCACATTACTCATTTTGATAGGTTGAATATTGACCGCGATAACGGTTTTTGCCACCCAGAATATTCTGAATGCTGGTCTTCATCTAGTTCCAATCGATCAAGATAATACCGGAGATATTGACGATTATACTTACTCTTCCGGTCAATCCGATGGTCGTAAGGCTCGTAATGCCGCACTAGAACTCGGTATTCCTGACGGCCATACCATTTACTTCGCTGTTGATACTGACATGACCGAAGATGAAAACTTGGCCAATGCGATTCCTTACTTTAAGGGTGTCGCCTCCGTCATGAATCACTACAAGATTGGTGTGTATGGTCCACGAAACACCTGCCTGATGGTTTCAGATGCTGTGTCAGCTGTAAAGTATTCCTACGTATCGAATATGTCGACTGGGTTTTCAGGAAACCTCGGATTCTCCCAACCCCTTAACTGGGCCTTCATCAATTCGATGAAGTTGGCTCTGAAGGTAATCTGCCAGCTCGTGACAAGGTTGGTGTCTCATATGAAGACGAAGGGGTTACTAATCTAGTGGATAGTCGCCAGCCAACAAACTGGATTGAGGACTCCAACTGGAAAGTGATGAAGCAGTTAATTGGAACGCATGAAGTAGAGTTAAACGGAAAGCCTTACGTGTTAATCAATGATGCGATGATGAAGGTATCTGTTTCCTACAAAAATGTCACTTCTGTAAATACAGACAATGATATTACTTTTTCTTATCCGATCAAGAATGGAAAAATTGATTCATCTATTTCAATGGATTTTGCAAAGGGCGGTGTGCACGTTTCTAGTGAGTTGAATCAACTGTTAAATAAATTCACGGCCGGTTTAGAATCGGGTTATGTTACAATTAACGCAGAAATGGAGAAAAATTCTCACTATCTGAATAAGGTTTCAATTGAAATTTCGGATGAAAAACTTCGCCCACAAGGTGATGACTTCTCTAATCATGATGTTGTTGTTATTGATGTTGAATTTAATTGGAGCAAGATTAAAAATGAGTTGTTAGAAGAAGCGGTTAAGCCAACGACTAATGCGTTGCAAAAATCTTCTAAAAGCATGATTGCTTTGCTTGAAGGTGGCCTAAATCTGATTGGGCAAGCTTTATTCGGATTGATGAGTGCAATTTCATCAATTTTGCAAAGTGTGGGACAAATTCCTGCTAGTTTTCAAACAAGTAGTATTGCCGGTGTAGGATTTGTGATTGCTTTGATTCTTATCTTTTTTGTTGCACCGATTTAGATTATTTATGTATAGTTGGAGTATCATTTGTCTGATTTTTTAAAAATAAAAAATGAATTACTATTGAAAAGAAAAAAGAATACAAAATGGATCATTTTCGCCCTTGTGCTTGTTGCATATAGTAATTTTATTCCATTCATGTACATGAATCAGCCCTACCTTTTTTGGGAATATAGCTTACTTATCTGTGTTGCTGACCCTGTATTAGTCGGCCGGCTTTTATTGCTTAAACCTTTCTTTTCGATCATTCCTAAAATTAACGAGCAATCTGTATCCATGCTATCTGGTTTTTCTCAGACAAAAGAGTGGCTAGAAGAAAACAGGAAAAATGTTTTTTATAGATTCACTACTTTTGGTGTCTTTGTTGCCCTTTTTCGTCAACCATCATACTACTGGACATGGGGAATCATTGAGTATGACGACACCTATGGGATTGTCCTAATAAATATCAAAAAGCGGAATGAGCAAAAGATTTTATATATCAAAAAAAATGAAATCGAAAGTTATGAGGATAGCAATTTAATCCGTAAAGCGATTGCGAGATCGCGCAGACGTGCTAAGCAAGTGCGGTGGGCAAGTAATCGGTTCCTAATTTCATGGGCAGGGTTCTACGTAAAATATTAATTTGTAGTTTTGGCTAGAGCGGAAGGTTACGCTCTAGTTTTTTTCATTTTTCTTTCATTTTTCTTGAAAAAGGCTTGCAAAGGAAGATGGTATCCTATATGATAGACACAACATGAAAGAGGACGAGTAAATCGGTTCTGGCATTAAGCGACGTCATGGTTGGTGAGAATGGCGGCCGGATCGATTGAAGACTACCTCTTGTTGATGACATACGAGTAGCGCGTGAAAGTATGCCCGGTTTGACCAACCGTTACCTCGGTCAGATTAAGGTTACGTGTGTTAACGTAGCAAATTTGGGTGGTACCACGCGCCGGCGTCCCTAGCTTTTTGGCTAGGGGCGCCTTTTTTTGTTAACACAGGATAACGACGAACTGAAATTTAGGAGTGTCTTTCATGGCAGAAAATAATAAAGAATTAAATCGCTCCCTTTCATCTTTCCAAATGGAAATGATTGCATTGGGGGGCACAATTGGTGTTGGTCTCTTCATGGGGGCCTCTTCAACCATTGCCTGGACCGGTCCATCCGTCATTTTGGCCTACCTGATCTCAGGTTTAGTCCTTTATATTGTGATGCGGGCCCTGGGTGAAATGCTTTACATCGATCCCGAAGTTGGTTCCTTTGCCAACTATGCCAAACACTACATTCACCCAGCAGCCGGGTATCTGACGGTCTGGGCCAACGTGATTCAGTGGCTGATGGTTGGAATTTCTGAAACCATTGCCGTTGGTGTTTATCTCGATTACTGGTGGCCAGGTATTCCAACTTGGGTAACCGGTGTGATCGTTTTGGCAACTTTAACGGCTGCTAACTTGGTCACAGTTAAGGCTTATGGTTCCATGGAATCTTGGTTCTCTTTGATTAAAGTCTTGACGATTGTCTTCATGATTATCCTGGGCTTCTTGGTCATCTTGCTTGGTGTTGGTAACCACGGTCACCCGCTTGGCTTTTCAAACCTTTGGTCACATGGTTCCTTCTTTGCTGGTGGCATTAAGGGCTTCATGTTCGCCTTGTCAATTGTCATGACTTCTTACCAGGCTATTGAATTGATTGGCATCACGGCTGGTGAAGCCAAGGATCCACAGGTGGCCATCGTGAAGTCCATCAAGTCAATTGTGGCCCGAATCTTGATTTTCTACGTTGGGTCCATCTTTGTCATTATCACGATTTACCCATGGAATCAGTTGGACCAGGTGGGCTCACCGTTCGTTGAAACTTTTGCTCGTGTTGGAATTACGGCCGCAGCCGGAATCATCAACTTCGTCATGATGACGGCGGCCATTTCGGCTTTGAATTCTGGTCTCTTCTCATCTTCTCGAATGCTCTACACGCTTGCCATGAACAAGGAAATTTCACCAAAGTTTTTGAAGCTGTCAAAGCGTCGTGTTCCTGAAGTCGCCGTTTTGGCTATGTCAGCCGGTATCTTGCTTGGCATTGTGTTGAATGCCATTTTGCCATTGATCTGGCACGACTCATCGAAGATTTTTGTCATGGTCTACTCGGCCTCGACTTTGCCAGGAATGGTCCCATGGTTTGTTATTCTTTGGTCACAAATTAAGTTCCGAAAGGAACACCCAGAGTATTTGGAGGGGCACCCGTTCAAGTTGGCCCTCTCGCCAATCTCCAATTACTTTGCCATGTTCATGCTGATCATTACGCTGGTCTTCATGACCATCAACCCGGACACGCAGATTCCACTGTTGATTGGTTTCTCCTTGCTAGCGCTTGTGTTAGTTTTCTATTTTATCAAGCACCGCAACCGGTCATAATAGTTAAAAGACGTCCTTTGGGCGTCTTTTTAATTGGTAAAACTTTTAAAAACATGTTACATTGAATGTAATTTAAAGAGTTTCTGGAGGAAACATGACAAAGAGAGAAGTACGTCGTCAAATTAAGGCGAAGGCCAAGGAACAATTGGCCAACAACTGGATTTATTTGGTTCTGGTGACTTTACCAGCCGTTCTCTTTGGCTGGATTGGGGACCGTAGTTTTCAAGTAGTGGATACCTTTGCCATCATGAATGGCGATTTTCCATGGGTAGATGGAACGGGAACCTATCTATCAATTGGCGATGGTACCGCTATGGGCATTCTAGCTTTCTTTGCTGGAACGGCCGCCATGTATTCATTGCTGAACTTTATGCGTTTCGAAGAAAAGCAGTCTCATCCATTCCTGCAGGCCATTGAAGTTTACCGCGAGAAAGGACTTTTCCTCGGGACTATTGGGATTGCAATTTTGCAATTTGTGTGGACCTTCCTGTGGACGCTTCTTTTCTTTATTCCCGGCGTAATTAAGAGCTTTTCCTACTCACAGGCCTTTTATGTGTACAAGGATGCAAAGGCTGATGGCGAATCAATTCGTTTCCGCGATGCCATCACGCGCTCTCGTCAATTGATGGTGGGCCATAAGTGGGAATATTTTGTTTTGCAACTGTCGTTCATCGGTTGGCTGATCTTAGCTAACATGGTGATGGGGATCGGAATGATTATCCTTTTGCCATACATGTACCTGACATATGCCGGATTTTATGATTATTTGAAAGAGGATGCGGCACAACAAGAAGTTGCAGACTAAAATTAAAAAAAGAGCGAACCGTTTCAAACGGTTCGCTCTTTTTTTGTGATTAATGATAGTGATTTTGATCCCTTGTTGATGGCTTTTGTTGTCTTGAGTGCACAAGCCTTTTTTTAATGAAGTCCCAGGTGCTGGCTTTGTGAAATCAACTTGTGAAAGTTTTTTTATTCATTTTTTGGCTAGGTCAATGGTTGTCTTGATTGCGTTTTGATGACAGAAAGCGGTGCGGTTGGTTTGTTTGTTATTTTAGTTTGATTTTCTTTTTGAATTGGATGAGCGTGAGCTTTCTTTTAAAGAGAAGAAAGAAGTGGTCTAAACTGAGATAACAATTACGTTAAATGTGCTTGGAATTGATATCAAAAGGTAATTTGTCTTGAAAATCCCGTTCGTCCCTATGTTTATTCCTTGCTCAATTTTTTTAGAAGCATTCGAACATCTGTTCTCACAAACGTTTATTTTGTATGCTAATCGTGCACTTGAAAAAGGAGGGGGAACATGCAATCAAAACAAATTATGGAGCAGCCACAAATAACGGTTGTTAAGCATTCCGGGGTAAAAACACCCTTCTATGCGTACAAAATAAACTTTATTCTGGCAGAACTTTCATTAGATGAGGAAGTGCAAAAAAGTGTTTATCATGAACTAAATCAAGCCTTTTCAAAAGTGGTGGGTCTGATTGAATCCGAAACCATTCGACAAATGATAGAAACACTGCTTGCCGATTTTGATCAAGAACAAGGCCTGTTATCCTATCGGCGATACCGTCAGCTGGAAGAGACGCGTTTTGCTGAGGCCAAGAGTGTTTCAAAAAATATGGCAAAACTTTTTTCAAAAGACGAGGCGATTGTTCACGAAAATGCTAATAAAGATGCCAAAGTCTTTAATACAAAACGAGATTTACAGGCCGGAACAGCATCGCGGGCACTTGGTCTACAAATGTTACCTGAAATGGTGGCGAAGGGTCACATGCGGGGGGATATCCACTGGCATGATCTTGATTATTCTCCCGTTTTACCATCGACGAATTGTTGCCTCATTGATTTTGATAACCTGCTAAACAATGGCTATAAGATCGGTAATTCTTGGGTAGGACAGCCCCATTCCATTCAAACGGCCACTGCACAAATGGCCCAAATCTTTGCCAACGTAGCCTCTTCTCAATACGGTGGCGCGTCAGCCAACCGAATCGATCAGCTCTTAGCACCATTTGCCAAGAAAAATTACGAGCAACATTTGCAAGACGCCAAAAAATGGGTGCAAAAAGGGCAAGAGGAACCCTACGCTAAGGAAAAGACGAAGAAGGATATTAAGGAGGCCATGCAGGCGCTCGAATACGAGATCAACACGCTCTATTCCTCCCAGGGGCAGACACCTTTTACTACCATTAACTTTGGATTAGGAACTTCATGGTTTGAAAAAGAGATTTCAAGAGCCATTTTGCAAGTTCGCATTGATGGTCTTGGTAAAGAAGGCCGAACCGCCATTTTCCCGAAACTGACCTTTACAGTGAAAAAGGGGTTGAACTTAAAGCCAGATGACCCGAACTACGATATTAAGCAATTAGCACTGGAATGTTCTACCAAGCGCATGTACCCCGATCTTTTGATGTATGACAAGCTGGTCGAGTTGACCGGTTCCTTTAAAACTCCAATGGGCTGTCGCTCTTTTTTGCAGGGATGGAGAGATGAAAATGGGAATGAAGTCAATTCTGGCCGGATGAACCTGGGCGTGGTCACCATTAACCTACCTCGAATTGCCTTGCTTGCAGATGGTAATCAAGAACTTTTTTGGACGATTTTTAAGGATAAGCTGGCGCTTGCAAAGCAGGCCCTTTTCTACCGGGTTCAACGTACGAAGGAGGCGCGGCCAGAAAACGCACCACTTCTTTATATGTATGGGGCTTTTGGCAAACGCCTCAGACCAGAAGACGACGTCGATGAGGTCTTTAAGAATGAACGGGCGACGGTTTCCCTTGGCTACATTGGGCTCTACGAAACTGCTACGGCCTTTTATGGCTCGCACTGGGAAGGCAATCAGGCGGCCCATGACTTTGCTGAGACGATTGTAAAAGAAATGCACGCAGCCTGTGTGAAATGGTCGAAGGAATCGGGTTATCATTACAGCCTTTATTCCACCCCAGCGGAATCATTAACCGATACTTTTTGTCGGGACGATGAAGCGAAGTTTGGCCAGGTAGCAGACATTACCGACAAGGAATACTACACGAATTCCTTCCACTATGATGTTCGCAAACATCCGCTGCCCTTTGACAAAATCACCTTTGAGGAAGTCTTTCCGAAGTATGCTTCCGGTGGTTTTATCCACTACTGTGAGTATCCTAATTTGACCCAAAATCCAAAGGCTTTAGAAGCGGTCTGGGATTGGGCCTACAATCACGTAGGGTATCTGGGAACCAATGCCGCCATCGATAAATGCTTTGCCTGTGGTTTTTCCGGGGAGTTTAAAGCCACAGCCCGGGGCTTTTCATGTCCACAATGTGGCAATCATGATCCCCAAACCTGTGACGTCGTCAAAAGAACTTGCGGTTACCTGGGGAACCCGCAACAACGGCCGATGGTTCATGGTCGTCACGTCGAAATTTCCTCACGTGAAAAACATTTAAGTCAGGAGATGTTACAACATGCCGCGTCCTATTCGAAAACCAAACAATCCGATGCCCAAAGAATGGCGAGCCGATCAGTTATCCAAAAATAAGATCGCAGACTACAAGCCCTTTAACTTTGTTGATGGGGAGGGCATTCGTTGTTCGCTCTATGTTTCTGGCTGCCAGTTTCTTTGTCCTGGCTGTTATAACGTGGTGGCTCAGAATTTTAACTACGGCCAGGCTTACACGAAGGATTTAGAGGACCAGATTATCGAAGATCTGAGGCAGCCTTATGTTCAAGGATTGACTTTGCTTGGTGGGGAACCCTTCTTGAATACACCGGTTTGCTTGCAATTGGTAAAACGGATTCGCCGCGAATTTGGTCATCAAAAAGACATTTGGTCTTGGACAGGCTATACCTGGGATGAGTTGAAAGACGAAACGCAAGATAAGGCCGAATTGCTTTCTTATCTGGATATCTTGGTTGATGGTCGTTTCTTAGAAGAAAAGAAGGATCTGACCCTTCAGTTCCGAGGTTCCTCCAATCAACGCATCATTGATGTGCCGAAGTCCATTGAAAAGGATCAAGTCATTATTTGGGCCGATCTAAAGCGTTAAGTTTTTACCCGTGATTGTGCATTAATTTGGACCTGCCCCCTTAAGAAAGCGAGAAAGTATAAATGAACGAACTGACCATTAAAAATTTACACGTTAGTGTCCATGACAAGGAAATTCTGACCGGGGTCAATCTGGTCATTCGGTCCGGGGAGATGCATGCCATCATGGGACCGAATGGAACGGGTAAATCGACTTTATCGGCTGCCATTATGGGCGATCCAAACTATCAGATAACTGCTGGAAAAATTGAAATCGATGGAGAGGACGTAACCGAACTTAGCGTTGATGAGCGTGCACGATCTGGCCTTTTTCAAGCGATGCAGTATCCGTCTGTTGTTCCGGGTGTCACGAATTTTGAATTTATGAAGGCGGCGGTGAATGCTAGAAGACCAGATAAACCTGTCTCTTCTTTGCAATTTATGAAGCAATTTGAAGAAAAGCGGGCCTTTTTAGCGATGAAAGAAGAAGTGGGCCATCGTTACTTAAACGAAGGATTTTCTGGCGGTGAAAAGAAACGAAACGAGATCTTACAAATGCTTTTAATTCAACCGAACCTCGCGATTTTGGATGAAATTGATTCTGGACTTGATATCGATGCTTTGAAAGTCGTTGCAAAAGGCGTTAACTCAATGCGATCGGCTCATTTTTCCACTTTGATGATTACGCATTATCAGCGCTTGTTGGACTATATTGTACCGGATCAGGTGCATGTGATGATGGGCGGTCAAATTGTTAAAAGTGCTGGTCCTGATTTGGCAAAACGCTTGGAAAAAGAAGGCTATGCTGGACTGCGCGATGAGCTTGGTCTTGATCTTTCATTGACGGATGAAGAAGAGGACTGGGCTTGAGTGAAGAATAATGCGAGACGAGATGAAAGAACAAAAAAGTCGTGCACCACTGCCGCGTTTTGACAAGGTGAACCTGAAGGCTTGGCAGCTGGAGGACCTTGATTTAAATAAAACGGCGCAGCATTTTTTAAAAGCGGTTGTCCCCGATGAGGCAACAAAGGCGGGGGTCACGCTTATTGATCTAGCCAATCAAGAAAAAAACACTGTCCCTGGTTTTAAAGCCTTCGGGCAGGTCGCAAAAGCGAATCAAGACCGCTTAACTGAAGAAAATCAAGCGTCTTATCAGGGGGGCTATCAACTTTTGGTACCGGCCGGTGTTCAACTGACCAAACCGATATTCGTTCAACAAATTCTTGGTCATGAAAACTTCGCTAGTCGCGCCGCCATCCACATTGGAGCGGGTGCCAAAGTCACGATTCTTGAAAAGATCGAAGGACCCACAGATGAAACAAATTTACAAAAGAAAGTGTGGGGAAGTTTAGTTGAAGAACTGGTTATAGAACGTGAAGCTGACGTGCGGCTGATCACAATTGACGAGTTAAACAAGCAGACCACGGCCTATCTCAATCGGCAGATTCTTTTGGAAGAAGGGGCTAATTTAGATTGGCGCTTGGCTGGTTTATCTGCTCATCAGGTAGCTAGTTCGCAAGGTGTGTTGTTAAAGGGGCATGGCAGTCAAGCCAAAGTTCAGGTGGTCGCCTTAGCAAGAGAAAAAGAACAGTTGGGCTTTCAATCTCAAGTCAATCATGTCGGCCGCCACACGGTGGCCAGAATCGACCAGCGAGGCGTTAACATGGAGGCCGGCCAATTGATCTTCAATGGGATTGGTCGGATTAACTTGGGCGCCAAGGAAGCCGATGCGGATCAAAAATCGTCGATTATGATGTTGTCTGAAAAAGGCCGCGGGGAGGCGAATCCGCTTTTGCTAATTGATGAGCCTGATGTGACAGCTGGTCATGCAGCTTCAGTTGGTCAAATCGATCAAGAGCAATTGGCCTATTTGATGTCCCGTGGATTGAGAAAGGAACAGGCCGAACAACTCGTGATTCGAGGGGTTTTGAATCACATTCAAACGGGTATTGGACAAGATGAACTCTTGGCCTTTTTAGAAAATTCCATTGAAAGGAAAATCACCTACTATGAACCGACAAGATGATTTTGCCATGTTGCAAAGACAAGAAAACGGGGCGCCCTTGGCTTATTTGGATTCTGCTTCGACAAGTCAAAAACCAACGGTTGTGTTAGAGGCGATGCGCGCCTTTTATCAAAAAAGCAATGCCAACGTGCATCGGGGAAATTACCAGTTAGCAGAAGAAGCAACTGAGGCTTACGAAGGGGCCCGAAAAACGATTGCCGATGCCCTAAAGGTGCCTTCTTCGACCATTATTTTTACAAAATCGACGACCGATGGATTGAATCTTGTCGCTCAGAGTTTTGCGTTGAGCGAAGTGCAGCCGGGTGATGAAATCCTTTTGACAGTAGCCGAACACCACGCGAATTTACTGCCTTGGCAGCGCGTGGCTCAACAGAAGGGGGCTCGTCTGCGGTTTGTTGACCTGAATGCTAATGGTGAAATTGATTGGGCGGCGTTTGAAAAGAAGCTGAATCAAAAGACAAAATTGGTCGCTTTCGCCCATGTCTCCAATGTGCTTGGCTCTGTAGCTCCAGTTAAAGCGTTAACACGTTTGGCCCATGCTTATGGAGCCACAGTGGTGGTTGATGGCGCTCAGGCGATCGGCCATTTTCCAGTTGATCTAAAGGATTTGGATGTTGACTTTTATGCCTTTTCCGGACATAAGGCCTTAGGGCCGACAGGAATTGGGGTGCTTTATGGAAAATCAGCCTTACTAGAAGAAATGGCCCCGGTTCAACTGGGCGGGGAAATGATTGAAACCGTGACAAAGACCAGTGCTACTTTTGCCAAAAGTCCTTTTAAATTCGAAGCAGGCACTCCAAATATTGCTGGCGCCATTGGTCTGGCCCGTGCGATGACCTATCTAGAAGAGATTGGCCTTAGTCAAATTGAAAAAGAAGAGCAGGGCCTACTTTCTTATGCCTTAAAAGAATTAGCGAAACTGCCAGAAATCGTGATCTACGGGCCGCTTTCTGCAGCCCGTCGTTCTGGTTTAATCGCCTTCAATGTTCGGGGCGTGCATCCGCATGATGTGGGCACTATTTTGGATATGGATGGGCTGACTCTAAGAGCAGGACAACATTGTGCCCAACCATTGATGACTGCTTTAGGGGTCTCTTCGACTTTGAGACTCTCTTTTTCCGTGTACTCTCAAAAAGAAGAGATTGATCGGTTGATTCTGTCGTTAAAACGGGTATTGGAGGTTTTTTCATGAATCAAAAAGAGGTTAGCCGACAACTCTATCGGCAAGTGATGATGGATCATGCAAGAGCGCCTCATCACCTTCATCCATTGAAAAAGCGAGCCAATACTTTTTTTGCCAAAAAGATCAATCAAAGTTGCGGGGATGCCTATGGTGTCGAGGTGGAGATCGAAAAAGGGAGAATTCGTCGTTTAGCTTTTGATGGAGATGGCTGCGCGATTTCGATGGCCGCTTCATCGATGCTCTTCGATCAAGTTCAAGGAAAAACCATAGAGGAGGCCGAAAGCATCATTCGAAGATATTTTGATGCGGTTGTGGCTGTTGGCTGTAAACAAAAACCAGACGTGACGGGATTAGGCGAATTGGAAATGATCATTCATGTGGGGCATTATCCGAGTCGCGTGAAATGTGCGACTTTGACGGGGCACGCCTTATCCGATGCTTTAGCGAAAGCCCGAATGGACCAGTCGGTTTGAGGAGCAAGTAAATGACACAAAAGGACCAAAACGAACAAGATCAACGGGTAGGCCGTTCTCAAACAAAAGCCCTGTTAAAAAACACGGGGAAGCATGGAGACCTTTTCTTTCATGATGATCATCAAAATGTGTATTCAACGGGGAAGGGGCTAAATGAAGCGGTGATTCGCCGTATTTCGAGAAAGAAAAAGGAACCGCAGTGGATGCTTGATTATCGGATGCGTGCCTATGCGGCCTATTTGGCGATGCCGATGCAAGAATGGGGACCAGATTTGTCGGGCATCGATTTTGAAAACATCTATTACTACAATAAGCCGACGGACCAAAAGTACCGTGACTGGGAAGAAGTGCCGGATGACTTGAAGGAAACCTTTGACCGGATTGGCGTACCAGAGGCAGAAAAGAAGTGGTTGGCTGGCTCATCTGCCCAATACGAATCGGAAGTTATCTACCACCGAATGAAAGAAGAGTTTGAAAAAAGCGGCATTATTTTCACGGATACGGATACTGCTTTGCAAGAATATCCGACGCTTTTTCGAGAGTACTTTGCCTCTTTAGTAAAGCCAACAAACAATAAACTGGCGGCCTTGAATACAGCCGTTTGGTCAGGTGGAACCTTTATCTACGTTCCAAAAGGCGTCCGCGTCACCACGCCCATTCAGTCATACTTTCGAATTAACATGGAAAATGAAGGGCAGTTTGAGCGGACGTTAATCATTGTCGACGAGGGTGCTTCTGTTGACTATGTAGAGGGTTGCTCGGCGCCCATGTATTCAGCGGACGCTTTGCATGCAGCCGTTGTGGAAGTGGTGATCAAAAAAGATGGCTATTGTCGGTATACCACCATTCAAAATTGGTCGAATAACGTCTACTCGTTGGAAACAAAACGGGCGTCTGCGGGGCAGAATGCCACGATGGAATGGGTAGATGGTAATTTTGGTTCGAAAACAACGATGAAGTATCCCTCTGTTTACCTCGACGGGGAGGGGGCACAGGGCACCATGCTCTCCATTGCGGTGGCTGGACAGGGAGTGACCCTTGATTCGGGTGCGCAAATGATTCATCGAGCACCCAATACCTCTTCTTCGATTATTTCCAAATCAATTGCTCACCAAGGAGGTCGAACGGACTATCGTGGGACAGTTAAATTTGGTCGCAAGGCAGCTGGTTCCTTCGCCCATGTTGAGTGCGATACGATTCTTGTTGATGCAGCTTCTTCAGCAGATACGATTCCTTATAACACCGTCAAAAATGGGCAGGTCACGATGGAGCATGAGGCGAAGGTATCAAAAGTTTCTGAACAACAGCTCTATTACTTGATGTCTCGCGGTATTTCTGCAGAAAAAGCAACGGAAATGATTGTGATGGGTTTTGTGGAGCCCTTTACAAAAGAACTACCGATGGAATACGCCGTGGAATTAAATCGACTAATGAAATTTGAAATGACTGGATCGGTTGGCTGAACACAAGACCCAGCTGGCCGGTTTAAACAAGGCAACCGATCCGAACAGGAGAAAATAAATATGACAGAAAAACAGCAAACAGTTTATATCCTTTTGAAGTATGGCGTGGTCATCGGGCTGATTGGTCTTTTTGGGACGCTGTTTCTTTCAACTGGGGTGAGCGCTTACCCACCACTTGGTGGGATGTGTTTTTTGGCCTTTACTTTTGGCCTGCGTCACGCCTTTGATATTGATCACATCGCAGCCATCGATAACATGACCCGTAAGATGTTACATGAGGGACGAAAGAAAACAAGTATTGGTTTTGCCTTCTCTTTGGGACATTCTTCTGTTGTGCTGCTATTGACGATTTTGACCGTTTGTTTTGTTGATTGGGCAAAAAAGGCCCTTCCTGATTTTGAGGCAGTTGGTGGGATTGTTGGCACAAGTATTGCAGCCACTCTGCTTCTTATCTTAGCTTTGGCGAATACATCCATTCTTTTTGGTATTTGGCGACAGTTCAAGATGCTTCGTCAAGGTGGTGATCAGAAGACGAGTCAAAAATTGGCTGAAAAATCATTTGTTTACCGTCTTTTTCAAAAATTTTTATCGCTAATCCATCATGATTGGCAAGTGGCCCTCGTTGGCTTTTTGTTTGGCTTAGGTTTTGACACAGCCACCCAAGTTGCGGTCTTAGCGACTTCGGCGACTGCAGCAACTGCTGGTGTTCCCTGGTATGCCACCCTTTCCGTTCCGCTTTTTTTCACCGTTGGGATGTGCACCTTAGACACTTTGGATGGCTTTTTTATGTCCCACGCTTACTCTTGGATGATCGCTTCTTCCTTTCGCAAAGTTTACTTTAATTTGGTGATGACGGCTATTTCGGTGTTGGCTGCAGCGATGATTGCTGGTGTTGATTTTGTTCAGGTTTTGCATGCGGCCTTTGGTTGGGAAAACAGCTTGATCGAGCATGTGTCTGCCCTTGATTTTAATCAGCTCGGCATCGTTTTGGTCTCCCTTTTTGCTTTTTCTTGGTTGATCGCCTTGACTTATTGGCATTACAGCGGTTTAGAAAAGGTGACACATTAAATAAGGCAATAAAAAAGATCCAGATGGGGAATCTGGATCTTTTTTTGTGCTTCTTTTTTTACTATTCCTTCTAAGACCAATTTTGCGGACTGGTTTTGAAGCGTTTTCCGGTTGTTGTTAACGCGCCTTGATTGAACACATATTGATTGTCAACCTTGGTTGTTTGTTTGTTAATCTTGAGCGCAACGGATGGTGCCAACGTTCGGTCACCAGCAAAGGCCGTGATGACAAACTTTGTTTGTCCGTTTTCTTTCGAAGGGACCACGAGGTAGGCATAGGTGAACTTCTTGGTTTTACGTTTGCTGTTGGAACCAAGAACAAGGCCTGTTTTGTTCAATTTTTGATAGTGACCAGTGAGCCCGTCTGAAGAAACATAACCAAGGAGGTAGTTTTGGTTCAAAAACTGCTTGTTAGAAGAGGCGAGGGACTTGCCTTGAAAGCAGGTGAAGAGGTACCATTTCCCCTGATATTTCAATAGGTTGGGACGTTCGGTGATATCGTTTGCTCCAGAGGCAACCATGAGTGGTTTTTCAACTTTTTTAACGGTAAAGTCCCGATTTAATTCAACGAGACCGATCGCGCTGTTAGCCATCTTGCTAGCATTGGACAAGGAAACGGAAGAAGTTTGGCTAATGGTGTCCAGATGACTCTTTAAGAGGGCCGATTTGTCCTTTTGGTAATCAAAAAGACTGCCGTAATTGGCTGGATTATTGAAAACTTGCTGGCCACTTTCCGTCGTGTTCGCCTCAAAAACAAGGTAGTAGTGCCCATGATCGACAACAAAGTGCGGATCACGCATGGCAAAGGAGTCGGTTTTTTGATTGCTTAATTGGCTGACTTTTTGGTAGAGCTGACCATCACCAGAAAAGACCGTTTTGTGATCGGTTGTCTGTTCATGGGCAATGGTCAAGCCAGATGCCCAATTCTTTTTGTCTTTGGCCTGGATACTGATCTGTGCAGTGGTCAAAGCCTGAGCCTGCCCATTTTTTGTCATGGCTCCCGTATAGAAGAGCCTGATGTGGTCATCTTGTTCATTCATCAAGACAGCAGAACCGGACCATTCATTGTTGATTTTAGATAGTAAACGGTCGGGCTGACGACTTCCCTCCGTGAACGTGTTCATGAGGGGACCTAAGTAGGTCCAAGAAGCGACGCCCTGATTTTTGGCGTTTGCTTTTTGGGCTAATAGGACCATTTTGACCCCTTTCTTGTCCCGCCTTTTATCAACGGCAGACAAGGCGATGGTCAGATGGTAGCCGTGATAATTAGCAAGCGTCCCCTCTTGATCGGTAACGGGCCAAGAATCCCAAAGCACGACTTGATGGGCCTGGCCGTTTTGATCGTAAACCTTGGCATTGGGAATGGTTTTTCCGAGCTTATCCGCATTGAAGTTAGGCATGCGATAGTTCACGTTTTGCATCTGCTCTTGGAGCTGATTCATATTGGCCCGGGTAAAGTGCACGGCCTGTTGGTAACGGGTGGTTTGCCTATTAAAGGGCTGTTGTAAAAGACTAAATAAAATAACAATGATGAGTGAAAGGCCAGCAATGACCAGGTTTGTTTTGCCTTTTTTGGTTTTAAAAAAATAAGAAAACAAAGGGGATACACTTTCTAATTGGAATAAGTTTATTATAGCAAAGCGTTTTCAGGCTTCAATAAAGGAAAGTCAAAAGGATGGTCAACTTTCTTAGAATTTTTCTTGTTTTCTACTTTGTGAAGTGGTAAACTATAAAAAATCGAATCACACCTTTAATGTTGATCAGAGAATCACCAAGGTATGCGATTGCGGTTGACCCCTCCCAGAATACGCGGGAGCAGTCCATCAAAAAAGATGAAGACGGACAGCTTTTTTGTGCAAGCAAAAAGCCAAGCTGTTAGCGGAAGACCCCAATAAGATATCAAACGGTAAAGCTCTGATCACAGATCAGGGCTTTTTTTGTCGGGTAAATGGGGGAAGAGATGGCAGTTGAAGTAGAAAACATGGTGGATTTAGCGGACTTGTCCAAGGAGGACTTGCTGGCCTTGGTCGACTTGGCGCTGGCCTATCAGGATGGCAAGGCGGCGCCGACTTTGAAACGGGCGGTCAAAACCATGATCTTACCAACGGCGCTTGCCAATGTTCGTGCCTTGCGCCAGCGCTTGAACAAGTCGATTGCCATTATTGGAACTGGTGGCATCACATCGGGAGCTGACGTTTTTGCCCACATCCTTTGCGGCGCGGACATGGTTTCCGTTGGAACTCAGGTGATTAAGGAAGGCCTTGGGGTCTACGATCGGTTGACTGAAGAACTGCAGGCGATCATGACAGAAAAGGGCTATGAACGTCTTTCGGATTTTCGTGGTCAGCTACGCGAACTGTGAAAGGAAGCATGATGAATCGACCATTAATGGTGGCATTTGACGTCTCGAATCAGCAGACGGCTCTGAAGCTAGCCCAGGCCCTTGGGCCAGACGGCCGGGGAAAGACCGTCAAAGTTGGCATGGAACTCTACTATAAAGAGGGCGCTCAAATTTTACAAAAACTTCAAGAACTAGGATACGCGATCTTCTTAGATCTAAAGCTTTATGATATCCCGCATACGGTTGAAAAGGCGATGCTGCAGTTAGCGCGGCTTGGTGTCGACTACGTGACGGTTCATGCCATGGGGGGGCGCGAAATGTTGCAGGCAGCAAAGCGCGGCTTGGTTCAAGGAGCTGCTGAAAGCGGCTTACCAGCACCCAAACTGTTAGCGATTACCGAGCTAACCTCTGCTTCAGAAGAAATCGTAACAAGGGAGCAAAACTGCCGGTTGTCTTTAAAGGAGCAGGTGCTCTCCTTAGCTAAGTTGGCCAAGGATAGCGGCTGTGATGGCGTGGTTTGCTCGGCTTTAGAAGTCGAAGCCTTAAGGCGAGCGGTGGGGGATGACTTTTTCTACCTGGTGCCAGGCATTCGTATGGCAGATGATCAAGTTGGCGATCAGGTTCGGGTGGCCACGCCAGCCATGGCTTCAAAGGCCGGGGCTTCAGCCATTGTGGTAGGTCGGCCAATTAACCAAAGTCCCCAGCCAAAAAGGGCCTACGAACGGTATTTGGCAGACTGGCAAGAGGGAACAAAAGAAGAATGAAGGAGCTATTTTGATGACTGTTGCAAAGATGATTATCGACCAGTTGATTGAAGAAAAGATTGTCCAATTTAAGGAAGAGGGTTTCTTCACCTTCGCCTCGGGGATTCATTCGCCCATCTACGCGGACTTACGGCAGACGATTTCCTATCCAAAGACCCGGCGTTTAATTACTGAAGCACTGGCGGATTTAGTTCAGACGGCTTATCCGAAGACCACGGTGATTGCCGGTGTGGCGACCGCCGGGATTCCACAGGCTGCTTTGGTAGCTGAAAAACTGGATCTGCCCATGGTCTACGTCCGCTCGAAGCCAAAGGATCACGGAACGAAAAGCCAAATTGAAGGGGTCTTGAACGAAAGTGATCAGGTGCTTTTAATTGACGACTTGATTTCAACCGGCGGTTCGGTCTTGCAGGCCGCCAAGGCGGTTTCAGAAGCCGGTTACCAAGTGACCGGGGTGCTGAGCATCTTTTCCTACGACTTTCCGGATGCTAGCCAGAATTTTGCGGCGGCCGGGCTGACTTTTAAGCCCATCGTGACCTATTCGGCTCTACTTGCCGAATACCGTGACAAAGTCGGCCTGTCGGATGAAAAGACAGCTTCCTATGCTTCTTGGCACGCCGATCCCTGGCATTGGAAGGGCTGAGAAAATATAAAAAAAGAATCAACCACCTGATTAAGTTCGTTGAACAAAGCTAAAATATAACCGCCGCTGCTTTGCTAGGTTGGGGGTTATTCAGACTGTGCAAGTGTCCGTGCCTCTTGTGGATGGTATCGATTACTCTCTAGAATTTATTGTTGTTTAACTAAAATTCCGACGCATACATAGGCGCCAACTGGGCCTGTTGTCCTTTTTCTATTGCTCTTTAGAATTTATTGCTGTTTAACTAAAATTCCGACACATACTTTTTCAGAAAATTTCTTGACATCAATAGGGGCAATCAGTAATATATATTAGGGCTCACATTTAATGTGAAAACGTTTATAGCTCCCAAGCATTGCTTGGGAGTTTTTCTATTTTTATATGGCTGGTTGACCGAATCCCATCGGGTTGAGATCGCCGAAAGCAGTCGAGCTACATAGGAGGCAGTATGGCTAAGAAACAAACCAAGTACATCTTCGTGACCGGTGGGGTCGTTTCCTCACTTGGAAAGGGAATTGTGGCAGC
This sequence comes from Fructobacillus papyriferae, assembly GCF_018437225.1. Lineage (GTDB taxonomy): Bacteria > Bacillota > Bacilli > Lactobacillales > Lactobacillaceae > Fructobacillus > Fructobacillus papyriferae. The sequence continues at coordinate 685,315 of NZ_JAAMFI010000001.1, read as the reverse complement.
ATCTTTGGGACGCTTGCTGAAAAACCGCGGCCTCAAGTTGGCCATCCAAAAGCTGGATCCATACATTAACGTCGACCCAGGTACGATGTCACCTTACCAACACGGTGAAACGTACGTGACGGGAGATGGTTTGGAAACTGATTTGGACATGGGACACTATGAGCGTTTCATGGACATCAATACCAACATGTACTCTAATGTGACGACTGGTCGCATTTATTCTGAGGTGTTGGCTAAAGAACGTCGCGGTGATTACAACGGTGGCACGGTTCAGGTCATTCCTCACATCACCAACGCCATTAAGGATAAGATCGTCAAAGCCGGGGAATCAACGGACGCCGATGTGGTCATCGTCGAAGTTGGTGGAACGGTTGGTGATATCGAATCACTGCCTTTCATTGAAGCTTTGCGTCAAATGAAGTCAGACTTTGGTAACGAAAACGTCTTTTATATTCACACGTCTTTGATTGTTTACCTCCGCGCTGCAGGGGAAGCTAAGACGAAGCCAACGCAGCACTCGGTCACACAGTTGCGTTCGCTTGGGATCCAACCAGACATGCTGGTCTTGCGTACGGAAAAGCCTTTGTCAGAAAGCATTGTCGAAAAGCTAGCCACCTTCACGGATGTCAATCCCAAGGCTGTTGTGGAATCGCGTGACGTGGAAACACTTTATGAAATTCCTTTGAACTTGCAAGCCCAACACATGGATGATGTGGTTTTGGACAAGTTGCAAATCAAAGCACCGGAAGCAGACATGTCAGATTGGGCCAAGATGGTCGAAGGCATCAAGCACCCTAAGAAGGAAATCAAGGTTGCTGTTGTTGGTAAGTATACGGACTTGCCCGATGCTTACATCTCTGTCAACGAATCACTGAAGCATGGTGGTTACAGCGAAGACACGGATGTGCACATTGATCACATCAAGTCTGAAACGGTGACGGCCGACAACGTGGCTGACATGTTGAAGGGTTACGATGGCATCATGGTTCCCGGTGGCTTCGGCCCTCGCGGTACTGAAGGCAAGATCCAGGCCATCAAGTACGCCCGTGAAAACAACATCCCATTCCTTGGGGTATGTTTGGGAATGCAGTTGGCTTCCGTGGAATTTGCCCGTGATGTCTTGGGCTACAAGGATGCTAACTCAATCGAGTTGAACCCAGAAACGACCCACCCGGTCATCTCCTTGATGAACGAGCAAAACGAAGTGACGGACCTCGGTGGTACGCAACGTTTGGGCTTCTACCCAACTTGCTTACTTGAAGGTTCCAAGACGGCTGCTGCCTATGGCAACAAGCAAGAAGTTGACGAACGTCACCGTCACCGCTATGAATTCAACACGAAGTTCCGTAAGGAATTCGAAGAAAATGGTATGCTCTTCTCTGCCACGTCACCTGACGACAAATTGATGGAAGTCATCGAATATCCAAAGAACGACTTCTTCATCGCGGCACAGTATCACCCAGAATTCATCTCTCGTCCGAACAAGCCAGAAGGCCTTTACCACGCCTTCATCAAGGCTGCGATCGCACAAGACGAAAAGAACTAATAAGACAACACAAGTAAATTTGTTCTTAAAAAGACCGCTTTACAGGCGGTCTTTTTGTGACGAAAAGGATATAATGGACCTATGTTAGCAAAGACGTCAAAACATATCGAAGATAAGTTATCGCTTCTACCAAGCGAGCCTGGTTCCTATCAGATGAAGGACGCTCAGGGCAAAATTATCTACGTCGGTAAGGCGAAGAATCTTAAAAATCGTGTCCGCTCGTATTTTAAGCAAGATCATGAAGGTAAGACGGCTGAATTGGTCCAAAACATCGTCGACTTTGACTTTATCGTGACCAATTCCGATAAAGAAGCCTTTTTGCTTGAAAACGAATTGATCAAGAAGTACAAGCCTTATTACAACATTCGGCTGAAATACGGAACGGGCTATCCTTATATCAAGATCACCAAGGAACGCAATCCGCGTTTGGCTTTGGTATCTGAAGTTAAAAAGGACGGGGCCTTCTACTTTGGGCCTTATCCCAACGTCTTTGCCGCACAAGAAACCTTGCACTTTTTAGAAAAGAACTATCCTCTGCGCCGTTGTAAAGGACGGCAGGGACGGCCTTGCCTTTACTATTCAATGGGACAGTGCCTGGGTGCTTGTTTCAAGACCGTGCCGATGGCCGAATACGACGCTCAGGTCGATCGGATTAAGCGCTTCTTGTCTGGTGACACGAAAGTGGTTAAAAAGCGCTTAGAAAAAGAGATGGCAGAGGCGGCCGACAAAATGGAGTTCGAGCGGGCCGCTGATCTGCGCGACCAGCTCAAGTACATCGATGAGACGGTTGAAAGCCAGCGGATGCTGTCCAAGGACTCGACACCACGCGATCTCTTCAACTTCTACATGGACAAGGGCTGGATGACCGTTTCGGTCTTCTTCTTGCGGCAGGCCCGCTTGATTCGTCAGTCCAAGCAGACCTTTGCGGTCGTCTCAGACGGTGTCGACGAATTGACGACCTTCATTCAGCAATTCTACCTGCAAAAGAATATCCAGAAGCCGCGTGAAGTCCTGGTACCTGACGTGATCGATACGGATTTGCTGTCGGAAGCCTTGGACCTACCCGTGCGGACACCGGTTCGCGGGGAGAAAAAGGACCTGTTGGATCTGGCGGAAAAGAACGCCCGGATTTCCTTAGAAGAAAAATTCCGCTTGATGGAATTAAACGAACAAAAGACGACCCAGGCGATGAAGGAAGTCACCGATGCCCTGGGCATTTCGATGGGGCACCGAATTGAGGCCTTCGACCACTCGCACACCCAGGGGGATGAGATCGTCTCGGCAATGGTTGTCTTCGAAGATGGCCGGCCGAACAAGGATTTGTATCGTAAGTACAAAATCCGAACGGTTCACCACGCAGACGAATGGGCGGAGACCCAGGAAGTCATCCGCCGTCGTTATTCCCGTTTGCTAAAGGAACACGAGGAGATGCCAGACCTGATTCTGATGGATGGGGGCATTGCCCAGCTGCACGCGGCCAAGGAAGTCCTGGAGGACGAGCTTGGCTTAGACATTCCGGTGGCAGCCATGGTCAAAAACGACAAGCACAAGACGGCTGATTTGATTTCGGGTAAGACCGAAGAAATCGTGCCTTTGGACCACCACTCGCAGGGCTTCTTCTTAGTCCAGCGGGTACAAGACGAAGTGCACCGCTTCGTTATCACCTTCCACCGCAAATCCCGGTCGAAAAAGTCCTTGGCTTCAAGGCTGGACGCCATTTCGGGTGTGGGGCCAAAGACGAGGCAGAAATTGCTCAGCAATTTTGGCTCCCTTGCTAAAATCGAAGCGGCTTCGATTGACGAATTGCAAGAGCTAGGGCTGTCACAAAAAACAGCGCAGTTGGTGCACTGGTCGCTATCGCAGTCAAAAGTGGAAAAGTAAATCAATTTTTGAAAAGCCAGGGAGCAAAGACTCCTTGGCTTTTTTGATGGGAAAAAGGACGGAATTAATAGAACTGTTTTATAACGGTTGGTTAGGGCTCGTTTTGTCCAAATTTCTTGCTTTTTCTTATATTTCTTGACTTTGGGAGTAGGATTGGGGTGAACAAAGAAATTACATTAGTAAAAAGGAGGCCGACAATGATCGATCTTGTAGAAAAAGATGATATTCAAGAAGTTGTTGATGATGTCAATAACGAACTCGATGAACGAATGACAATCGTTATCAGTGACATGATGTTTTCATGGGCACATTAAAAGGAGTGATCAATGAATTTTAAAGAATACATTGGTCAGTATGAAAAGGTCGGCCTTGCTGAATTACAAGAGGTCCCGGCCTTTTTTACTAGACTAAAACTAGCCAGGCGAGTGCTGAATGGCGATAATGATATTGACCTAAATCGAAGCTTATCGACACCACATTATCTGAGCGATTTAGGTGTTCGTCGATTGTCGGATGGCCAAAAATATGCCGAGTTAGTAGCTGCTAAGTTTGAGATGAAACTGCCGGAAACAGATGCTTTGGTAGATGAGCTATTGGCTGTACCGATTAATCGTCTGAAATATTGGCTTGATATTGTCGTTTTACTAACGGGTAATTATGAAGCTTTGGAACAGGTTGTTCGAAAAAGATTGGATGAGATCAGTCAAGAAAATGATTTTCTTCTGTTTTTGTATAGCGCAACGATTTTATCAGCCAATCAAGACCCGGGCTTTCGTGAGCTCTTTACGAACGCTAGTCGTCTTGAAAACGTGACAACTGAGCAACGACTCGTTCTCTTACATCGCATTGCGGTGAGTGAGCTAAAACGGATGCATGACGTCGAGAAGTTTAAGGGTGCGATTGCTGAGATACTAGCTAGTTACCAAGCAAAGGAATATGAAGCCTCTTTGCTAGTGACTGGCTTGATTGATAACCTTTTTGGTCTTTATTTGATTAAAGAAGAGGGAAACAATGCGACCTTGGAATTGACGATGATTAACGCTGATATTGTGCTGAATGTTGCTCTGGAACGAGAAACGGATGACGAACGGCGTGACATGATTTTACGCTATCTTGGACAGGTGGCGTTGAATCGAGCGCAAGTCTATCTGTTGGCCCAACAACACGATCGAGCGCGAAAGATTTTACAGCACAATCTTGAACGAAATGTTCAACATGATTCGGAATACATTGCTGAAACTTTAGGTGCCCTAGCGGCTCTAGAGTATAAGAGTGAAAACTACCAAACAGCAATTGAAAACGGTCGAGCGGCCATAGAGAATTATCGGTTGTTTGGAAATGTCACGGCCATGAAAAGTGTCTATAAAATCTTATTGGCTTCGTATAACAAGCTGGGGGATTTTGAAAAGACAAAAGGCCTTGCGCTTGCATTAAAAGAAAATCATTGGGAACTCTATTTATGAACGAAAAAAGAAAGCTTCGGCCTGTTTTACAGCTACAAAATGTGGCGAAGAAATATGGCGATGATCAAGCGTTGGCTGCTGTCTCTTTAGACGTATACCCTGGCGAAATTTTATCGGTGATTGGGCCAAACGGTGCCGGAAAAACAACCTTGCTACAAATCGCTGCAGGATACATGACAGCTGATGAAGGCCGCGTTTTTCTTTATGACAAAGATCGAACCAACCAGCTGAACGTTTTGAATCGTCATGTTGCGGTAGTCTTTGGTGGCAGTCGTGGTTTTTATCGGAACAGTTCGGTTTTGTCAAACTTGGTCTTCTTTGCAACTTTAATGGGAATCCCCCAAAAAGAACGTAAAAGTCGAATTGAAAAAGTCTTGGGCGACACTGCGCTTCTCGAACATGCGGATAAAAAAGTTTCAGCACTCTCGATGGGGCTTCTTCAGCGCCTGCACATTGCACGTGGCTTGCTGAAAGAAACGCCAGTTTTGTTATTGGACGAACCCACGAACGGTGTTGACGCCAAAACGGCAGTAGCCATTCGCCAACTAATCAAAAAAATTGCCCTAGGTGGCCGTGCGATTATTCTGACGAGTCACCAACTTCACGAAGTGAGTGATTTGGCTGATCGTATCCAATTGCTGTACCAAGGTCACTTTTCTTTTGAGGGATCCGTGGCCGAACTAGCTGAGGCTTCTGGCTTGAAACGAATTGACCGACCGGCAACGTTGGAGGAATCTTACTTAGCCCTTATCGATCAGTTAGGAGGATGAGCATGAGCTTTTTATCGATGCTGTTTTTTCATTTGAAAAATACAGCCACTCAGTCCTATTTCTTCTTTCTGGTTTTAATGAACGCTGTCTCGTTGTTATTGCTGCAATACATTGGCTCTTTTGCCAATAATCATCTTTTGTCTGGGCGAGCTGTTGCGACAAGTGTGCTATTTGGTATTTGGAATAGTGCAGTAACGGCTGCTGGCATTTTACATTTTCAGCGGAACCAAGGGGTGTTGGTCTATTTGGTGAACGCTTCGAAAAATCCAAGAACAGCGCTATTGGCTCTAATTAGTTCATCTTCAACTTTTGGTTTGATTGCTCTGCCAATCGTTTTTGGACTGGCCTTTTTGCTTAACGGCTGTTCGATGCCCTTTATTTCTTCGCAGGTTGTATTTGGCATGCTGCTCTTTTGGCTATCAGCATTACCAATCACCTATGTTTTGGCCAGTTTGTTTTTATTAAGTCGCCATGCCTTTGTCTATGAGGGACTATGCGTGTTGCCTTTGCTTTTGATTTCAGGGCTTCTTGGACCGTTGTTCCCCTCGGGTTCGTTTTTGGATGTGCTCAGCTATCTTTTACCAATGCGATTGCCGATTCGTTTGGTGCTTTTTTCGGATTGGCCGTGCTGGTGGTTTTGGGCTATTTGGTTGATCGACATATCTCTTTTTCTATTCGCTTCGGATGCCCTCTTTCGAAAGATTTTGTTGCGAATTCGAGTGAGTGCCGAGCTGGAGGTGTTGTAGATGATATTGACAGTTATGAGAAATTTGGGCGTTTTTGCCAATCCCAAAACGCTGCTGGTTAGCTTTTTTATTGAACCCCTTTTTACGGTTTTATTTTTTTCCTTTTTGCGTACTAACTTTTTGGAAGCGTCCGCCCTACAATCTTTTATCGCATTATCAATTGAAATGCAGGTTGTCGCTATTTTGGCACAGATTTTAGTCGGAGCATTAGTGGATGGCTTGCTACTCGATTTTTATCTCAGTTTCCGTTCGCTGGTTTATTTGATTGGCATTATGGTAGGTGTTTCTTTTTTCGTCATCTTGCTGCAAAGCTTGGCTTTTGTAGTGCTCTTTGGAATTACGGGGGAGCTATGGATACAATCTTGGCCAACGTTTTTGTTGGGAATGGGGCAGGCAATGCTATTTGCGGAACTTTTAGGCTTGATTGTGTCCTTTTTGTCCATTACCCGTCCTAACCCGTATTTCTTTAGCAATCTGTTGATCGGCCTGTTGCCCGTTATCTCGGTTGCCATTGCGCCCATTCGTTTTTATCCGGATTGGCTGGCGATGTTTAGCCGAATCTTTCCTTTTTGGTTGGTGCAGTCGACGCTTGCTAATGAACGGGGCGGGTTGTTGCTCTCTTTTTTATACGGCCTGATCGATTTAGCTGTGTTCATAGTGGTTTTGAAAGTCAGCAAAAGAAAAATGCTCAAGAGCAGAATATCTTAAGTTTAGTGGGTTCAAGCGACCAAAAATGCTGGATCGCCGTTAGAAATTGCTGGATTGTTGTGCTATTCTATTGGTGTAGCAGCCTTATCTATTGGGATAAAATGGTAATTTTGGTCAAATCAATTAAATACGTGGACCTGCTCCTTATCCAGCGGATAAAAGCAGGTCTTTTCTGTAGCAGCTCGAAGTGATGGGCTAGTAAAGGATAGCGATCGAATAAAATAGACAAATTTTCCCAGAAATTCCCTTATAGCAGGCCTTTGCATGTAGCTAGTCTGACTTTTCTGTGTTAAAATTATATGTCTGTAGTACGATTGAGTAAAAGGAGAGACCGGTCATGGCATTCGTCGATCAAGCACAAGTAGAATTAAAAGCCGGTAAGGGTGGCGATGGGATCGTCTCCTTCCGACACGAAAAGTTTGTCGCCATGGGCGGTCCCTTCGGTGGGGATGGTGGTCATGGTGGCTCCATCATTTTGAAGGTAGACGAAGGACTACGCACGTTGATGGACTTCCGTTATAACCGCCACTTTAAGGCCCAGTCCGGTGGAAAGGGTGGTACCAAGGGAATGACCGGTGCGTCTGCCGAAGACCGCATCATCAAGGTCCCACAAGGAACCATTGTTTCTGACGCCGACACTGGCGAAGTTCTTGGGGACATGGTTCACGACGGGCAAACGCTTGTCGTGGCTCGCGGAGGCCGTGGCGGCCGTGGTAACATCCACTTTGCCACGCCAGCAAACCCAGCCCCTGAGCTCTCTGAAAACGGAGAGCCGGGTCAGATTCGTAACCTGAAGATGGAATTGCGCGTTCTGGCCGATGTCGGCCTAGTTGGTTTCCCTTCTGCTGGTAAGTCGACCTTGCTGTCCGTTGTTTCTAACGCGAAGCCAAAGATTGCCGCTTACCACTTTACGACCATTGATCCCAACATCGGGATGGTTCGTCTGTCTGACGACCGCGACTTCGTCATGGCCGATTTACCAGGTTTGATCGAAGGGGCTTCTGAAGGCGTTGGGCTGGGCTTCCAGTTCCTTCGTCACGTGGAGCGGACCCGTGTGATCCTGCATTTGGTCGATATGTCTGGTATTGAAGGACAAGATCCCTACACGCAGTATCGAAAGATCTTAACTGAGTTGGAACAGTACGACCCAACCATTTTGGAACGACCACAGATCGTGGTTGGAACCAAGATGGACATGCCGGATTCCGAAGAAAACTACAAGGAATTCGTCAAGCAGGTTAAGGCTGACTCTGGGCTGAAGGAAACCCCTGAGATCATGGCCATTTCGGCTGTGACCCACGACGGTGTCGATACGCTTCTTCGTGAAACAGCCGACTTGCTGGACAAGGCACCGGTTGCCGAAGCCTACAAGGCAAAGGAAGAAGCAGAAGACGACAACAGCAAGGTTTATAAGTTCGAAGAGGACAAGAAGCCGGTTGTTTCGGTCGATTGGGACAACGAGTATGGTTGCTGGTTGATTTCTGGACCAGAAGTCGAGAAGTTGGCTGCCATGACGAACTTGCAGCGTGAAGCGACGGTGATGCGCTTTGCCCGTCAGCTCCGTCATATGGGTGTCGACGACAAGCTTCGCGAAGTCGGGGCCAAGGACGGCGACGACGTTCGCATCAACAATACGAACTTTGTCTTTGAATATTCTGATTAAGAAAAAACCTGGGCAACCAGGTTTTTTTATTGGAAAAGTCGCTTCGTCCTTTTTATGACGACGGCCTCGACTGTTATAATAAAGAAAAGTAAACAGCGGATATTTCCGTGGAGAATGACATGATCTTACCCGAACTTGAACAAGAATTTACGAAACATTTTGAGCAAAAAACGCCCATTCAAGAGGCCCTTTTCGAACCACTTTCAGAAGGGCAGTCGCTTTTTGGTCTGGCGCCAACCGGTTCTGGAAAGACCTTGGCCTTCGCTTTGCCCTTGCTTTCGCGATTGGACCGAACAAAGAAGAGCCACCAGCTCTTGATTCTGGCCCCTTCCCAAGAACTGGGTGCTCAGTTGGCTCAGGTTATTCGTCCCTATGCAGCCCTGATTGGCGTCAAGGTCGCTTCTTTGATAGGTGGGGCGAACGGGAAGCGCCAAGCGGACAAGCTGAAAAAGGAAAAGCCAGCCGTTGTGGTTGGAACTTTGGGCCGAATCCAAACGATGATCGATGGGAAAGCCTTGAAGACCAAGGATTTTTCCATGTTGGTTGTTGATGAAGCCGACGCGACCTTGACGGACGAGCACCGAGAGGATTTGGAAAAACTGGCCGACAACTTGCCGGCTTTACAGCAAGTGACGCTCTTTTCGGCGACTTCCGGTGTTGATTTAGCCTGGGTACAGGAGCTTTTCGGGCAATCCGTCAAGCCGGTCTCCGTTGGTCAGCAGTCACCAAAGGAAATTGCGCACACCTATTTGCACGTGGACGCCCGTTCCAGTCACAAGGTCTTGATCGAACTGGCCCGACGGCACGTGCAGGCGCTGGTCTTCTTTAACTCGATTAACGCCTTGGTGGCTGCTCAAGCGGCTTTGCGGCACGAACATGCTTCAGTGATGTCGGTTGGTAACAACGAAAAGTCCCACTTGAAACGCGCCGATGCGCTCAAGGCCTTCAAGAAAGGGGATTTGGACTTGCTTTTAGCAACGGATGTGGCTGGCCGTGGGCTGGATATCACGGGCTTGCCACTGGTAGTCAATGCCCAGGTGCCAAGAAACCTGACCGCTTATTTGCACCGTTCCGGTCGTACCGGTCGTGCCGGTTTGCCTGGTCAGGTGCTCACGCTTGGAAATGATCATGATATTCGAATGCTGAAGCAGTATCTGCCAGAAGATGTTGCGCTGAACAAGTTCTCTTGGGCAACGGTGGCAGATAAAAAGGTGGCGGCTGTTCTCCGTGAAGAAGCAGCGGAAGTCGAAGGTCGGCCAGCGGTTTCGGTTGCTTTAACAAAGAAAGCAAAGCCGGCTGCCTCACCTAAGAAACCTGGCCAGGGCTTTGCTGCTAAAAAGGCCGCGTTGAAAAAGCAAGAGGATCCAAAAGCCTTGAAGAAGGCCAAGCAAAAGCACCAAGCCCGCAAAAAGAAGAACAAGGGAAAGCCAAAATGGGCGGAGAAGAGAGACTAAATGCGCCTCTTTACCTTATCAAAGTAGAAAAAAGAAGCAGGAAAGTTATTTAACTTTCCTGCTTCTTTTGTTTCATTATTGATGGTGTCGCTTCGTTAAGAAGTAAAATGGAACGGCCAAAATCAAGGCGCCCAATCCCCAAAGCAGGTTCGCTGCGGAAACGTGGAAGAGCAGCCAGATCGAAGCGATCAAGGCCAGGATTGGCACGAGCGGCCCGAATGGAACGCGGAAGCCGGAATCGCTGGTCTTCATCGTCTTCCGGAAGACCAGCACCGCCAAGATCGTTGGGATGAATTGGGCAAAGCGGGAGACGGCTGAAATCTGCGCCAAAACCGCAAAGGAACCGGAGTAGGCGATCAAAAGCGACGTCGTGGCGGATACCAGAATGGCTGCGTAAGGAGCGTTACGTCGGTTTTTCTTGGCTAAGAAAGCAGGCATCATTTTATTTTCAGCCAAAGCCATTCCGGAACGTGGTGATACGAAGGAAGAAGCCAGGCAGATTCCCCCGATGGAAACGATGGTCCCAAAGGAAATCAGATTACCGCCGAAGTTACCGGCTACGGCTTGAAAGGTATCTTTTAACGGTACGGTTGAGCTAGCCAAACGGTTGCCAAGTACGCCGATCGAAGTTGTCATAACCAGGATGTAGACCGTTACGACCGTTCCAAGAGAGATGAGCAAGGCCTTTGGTAGGTTCTTTTGCACGTTTTTCATGTCGCCTGCCGTGATGACCACCCGTTCAAATCCTGAAAAAATGTAAAACATGGTAATGGCGGCAGTCGCAAAGTTGGGCACTGTGGCAAGTTTTTGAACGAAGAATGGGTCAAAGTGGGTTGGTTTGATGAAGAAGAGGCCGACAATGATAACCAGAAAGATGGGCACGAGCTTACCGACCGTGACGACGTTTGAAATAATGGTCGTCAGGCGAACGCCTGAGATGTTTAAGGTGATCAAACATAGATAAAGTAAGGTGATAATCACGTTTTTAGCAACCGGGCCAGCCAAAGCAGGGAAAATCCCACCTAATGCGGTGGCAAAAGCCGTGTACATGGTGGCTTCGGCAATGATCCAGATAGCCCAGGTGACAAAGCCGACCTCGTAACCGACAAAGCGGCCAAAGGCCTCGCGGGCATAGACATAGGCCCCACCGGATTCCTTAAAGTAGGACGCACACTCGGCAAAGCACATGGCAATGAAGAAAGCTAAGCAACCATCGAAAAGCAATACTAAGATACTTGCCGGTCCGAAAAGTTTCATCCCTGTTGAAGGCAGAAGGAAGATGCCAGAGCCGATAATGGCGTTAATTCCGAAGAGAATCAGGCTGATAAAGCCCATTTTTTGTGTGCTTGTGCGATCTTGTCCCATGGTTTCCCCTACTTTTTCATTGAAAAAGGCAGTCAAAGGGCTGCCTGATAGAAAATATGCTTTTCTAATGATAGTTTAATTGAAATCATCTGTCAACGAAGGTTGATAGGACGAGGCCTTTAGTGTCAATAAAAAACACCCGAGGGACAAACTCGCGTGTTTTTGTAGTTTAGGCTTTTTTGTGGTTGCCCGTGAAAAAATAGAAGGGTACTGCGACAAGCAGTGCGCCAAGTCCCCAAATCAGGCTCTTGACATCCACGTGCCATAGCAACCAGGCCGAAACGGCCAATGCCAAGACTGGAATGACCGGGCCAAATGGCATGCTGAATGAGTGTTCCGTGTCCTTTTTAGTGCGACGGAAGACCATGACGGCAATGATGGTTGGGATAAACTGGGCAAATCGGGAGACTGCTGAAATCTGAGCCAGGGCCGTGAAGGAACCAGAGAAGGCGATGATCAATGAGATGGCAGAAGAGACAACGATGGCGACATAAGGAGCCTCGCGCCGGTTCTTCTTGGCCAATACCTGTGGCATCATTTTGTTTTCGGCTAAGGCGACACCGGAACGTGGCGTGACAAAGGAGGAAGCCACACAGAGACCCCCGATAGAAAGCAGGGTACCAAATGACACGAGGTTACCACCAAAGTTTCCGGCAATGACCGTAAAGACATCCTTCAGTGGGGCGGTTGAGTGGGCTAGATTACCACCCAGGACACCGATTGAAACGACCATGATCAGTACATAGGTGGCAACAACTGTTCCAAGTGAGATCAAGAGGGCCTTGGGCAGGTTTTTCTTGACGTTCTTCATGTCCCCGGCCGTGATGACCACGCCTTCAAAACCGGTAAAGATGTAGAAAAGGGTGATGGCTGCGGCAGCAAAGTTTGGTGTCGTTGCCAGCTTTTGAACAAAGAAGGGATCGAAGTGGGTGGGCTTGATAAAGAAAAGGCCGCAGATGATAACCAAAAAGATTGGCACTAACTTTCCGACGGTCACGACGTTTGAAATCAAGGTCGTCAAACGAACGCCGGCAATGTTCAAAAGGCCAAGGCCGATGAAGAGAACGGTGACGATGATGTCCTTTGCCATTGACGTTGCAAGTGAGGGGAAGACACTTCCAAGAGCGGTTGCAAAGGCAACGTACATGGTGGCTTCGGCGATGATTCGAATGGCCCAAGTGACAAAGCCGACTTCGTAGCCGACAAAGTTACCAAAGGCCTCTTTCGCGTAAACATAGGCGCCACCGGTCTGCTTAAAGTAGGAAGCACATTCAGCAAAACACATGGCGATTAAGAAGGCCAAGACGGCATCAAAGACTAAGACCAGAATGCTGGCCGGCCCAAACATCTTCATTCCTGCAGAAGGTAACAAGAAGATTCCGGACCCGATGACGGCATTAATGCCGAAGAGAATTAATGAGAGAAAGCCCATTTTTTGGACTGCTGCTTTTTTATTTTCCATGTTGCTGTTCCTTTACGTAATCAAAGAAGTGAGTGAAGAGGGCTTTTTCTTCTGGCATGTCCAGCCAGAGGTTTTCGGGGTGCCATTGAACGGCCAAGACGGGATCGACTTGGTGTTCGATTCCCTCGACAATGCCGTCTGCCGAACAGGCCGTGACTTCCAAGCCGTCGCCAACCTGGTGAATGGCCTGGTGATGACGGGAATTGACGAAAGCCTTGTCCCCAAACACCTGTCCAAGAAAGGAATCTTTTTCGACATTGACGTGGTGGACGGGAATGAATCCCCGGGCAGCTTGACTATGCTGCATTAAATGATCCTGTTGGTATTGACTGGTCAAGTCCTGGTACATGGTCCCACCGTAGTAGGCGTTGATAATTTGGGCCCCTCGACAAATACCAAAGACCGGCTTACCCGCCTTAACGGCTTCTTTGATGATGGCGAGTTCGAAGATGTCTCTTTCCGGGTAGGTCGTGCCAATCATTTGGTGGGGTTCTTCTTCGTAAACAAAGGGTGAAACATCGGGACCACCGGGTATAATGACGGCATCGACCATGGAAACAAATTCCGCCGCCAATTCTTTTTTGGCGATTGGGAAGACGACGGGCAGGTGCCCCTGTTCCATGACGATATCGACAATTGGTTTTGGTACGTAACTTGCGTACTGCATATTGATAATCGGCGTGTCTTGTAAGTTGACATCGGCTGTAATGGCAATTTTCATATTTCTTTCCTCCTAAAAATTAGAACTTTTTAATCATAGTTCCTTTGAGTATTGAAATCAATGGATTTTTCATTTGTTTTTTTGATTCTAAAATAAGCAAAAACGATTTGTCGTATCAAAACATTTGTTTTTCTAATCAAGAAGATAAATGCGGATCTTATTAGAAAATTTAGCCAAAAGTGTCTAACGTTCTTTCTGGTAAAATCAATCCCGGCCTATGCTAAAATGGAGGAAGTATTAAGTCCATCAGTGGTGGATTGCATAATTGGATGGAGGAAGAGAAATGCCCGAACTCCCAGAAGTCGAAACGGTTCGCCGGGGACTAACAAGTCTGATTGAAGGCGTTAAAATCAAAACGGTCGATGTGCCTTATCCAAAGGTGGTCACGTCGGATTTAAAGGACTTTAAAAAAGAGTTGGCTGGTGTGACGATTGACCGGATAGATCGCCGCGGTAAATACCTACTTTTCCGTTTGTCCAATGACCAAACCATGGTTTCCCACTTGCGTATGGAGGGGCAGTATTCGGTCGAACCCGAAGGGGCCAAGCTTCACAAGCACACCGAAGTTGCTTTTCATTTGGCAGACGACCGGCAGCTCTTTTACAATGACACCAGACGTTTTGGCCGAATGACCTTGGTGAAAACGGGTGATGAACTGCAGGATGTCTCTGGTCTGAAAGATTTAGGACCAGAGCCAACCGAGTCAGAGCTCACATTAGACTATATGAAAACAATTTTTCATAAGAGTCATCGGGTGGTCAAAAGTTTCTTGTTGGACCAGTCCAACATTGCTGGCTTAGGCAATATCTACGCTGACGAAGTGCTTTGGATGACCCGCATTCATCCGGAAACGAGGACCGACAAGATTTCGACTCGGAAGTTAACCGAACTGCGGGCAAACATTATTAAAGAAATCAATCGGGCGACCGAACACCATGGTACAACCGTCCATTCCTTTTCCAATATTTTTGGTGAGACCGGTCATTTTCAAAATAAACTGCAGGTATACGGTCGAGCGAACTTGCCTTGTCTTCGTTGTGGCACAACGTTGAAAAAGATCAAGGTCGGCCAACGGGGCACGACTTTTTGCCCAAAATGTCAAATAAAAAAATAGGTAGTTGATGATTAAGCCTTATGAACACATTCGAACCAATTTCTCGTCGGCGAATCAAGTTGACGGCTAAAAAACAATTGAAGGAACAATTTCAAAACAGCCTGCGAGCCACTTGGCCGCTGGTTTTTTGGCAAATCGCACAGACAGCTCTGCTCTTTGTGATCGCTTTTTTTGTCTATCAGGGTTACGTGCTGTCCCCATCGTCGGCCGATGGCAGTTGGTATCTTAGTCGGACTTTCTTTTCAGCACTAGGTCTTTTGTTGACCTGGTCTGCGAAGTGGGCCATCGTTGATTTTTTCCAAAAGCCAGACGTGAAGAAAAGTTTCTGGACGGCGCTTCAGGCCTTTTCGCCGCGTCGCTTTTCGGCTGCTTTTTTGTTGGCTTTCGTGCAACGAATTCAGCTCTTTTTCTGGTCATTTCTGGTCCTTCCACCACTCGTTAAAGTCTTTTCTTACTCGCAAACTTATTACGCCTACAAAATGGATTTGCTTTTTGATCGTAAGCAACGATCTTTGACGGATTACATCACGATCTCAAGGCGGGTTATGCAGGGACGGAAAAGAGAACTTTTTCTCTTAGAATTGTCTTTTATTGGCTGGCATTTGTTTGCTATTTTGACCCTTGGACTGGGGTATCTTTTTGTCACGCCTTATTTGAACACTTGTCGCGTCGTCTACTCGACACAGGTTTTTGCCAAAGCGATCGAAGGAGTGCAGTCATGAAGGTTATTGCCATAACGGGCGGTATTGCTTCTGGTAAGTCCGCTGTTACCAATCAGATTCGAAAAGCCGGCTACAAGGTGGTCGATGCCGACCTGGTTTCTCGGCAAGTGGTCGAGCCAGGCACGCATACCTTAGAAGAAATCAAAGAAGTATTTGGGCAAGCCATTGTCCAAAATGGGGTTTTGGATCGAAAAGCGCTCGGGCAAAAGGTTTTTGGAAACGATGCCTTGCTCAAGCAGCTGACCAAGATCACTAGTCCGGAAATTCAATCCGTCATCAAAGATCAGCTGAGTTTCTTTAAGATTAAGGGCGAACCGGTGGTCTTTGCCGCCATTCCGCTTTTTTTCGAGCAGCACTATGAAAAAACGGGCTGGTTCGACGAAGTTGTCGTGGTTGCTTCTAGCGAAAGAAAGCAACTGGAACGGTTGATGGCCCGCGATCATTTGGACGAGTGGGCCGCACAGGCGCGTATCAAGTCGCAAATGCCCGTTCAAGAAAAGATTAAAAAAGCGGACCTCGTGATCAATAACGATGGCAGCGAGGCCGAACTGGCTGCACAAGTGGCCGAATTATTGAAAAACTTGGAGAAGAAGTAATGGCAGAGATGCACACAGACAATTTTCAGGCAAGCGATGCCCTGCTGATTGACCAGAGTGGGGTGGTGGATGCAAGCGATCTTTCACTACTTTTCAACTTGTACCTGCCGTTTTTGGGACCCAAGGGCTTTGCTTTGTACCAATTCTTTTTGGAAGAAAAGCGGGCAGCGGGGATGGAAAAGGCTGAAGAGCCGGACCATTATTTGTTGCTCGACTCCCTTTCGCTGTCTGCACCTGACTTCGTGCGCGCTCGTCGCGCACTGGAGGGTGTCGGGTTGCTCAAACACTATGAGGGGAGTGTCCACGGGAAGCAGGCGGTGCGTTATCTGCTCTTGAAGCCGTTGACGGCCACTGCTTTCTTTAAGGAAGATTTGTTGTCCGGACTGCTCTTCCACTACGTTGGCGAGGCGCGCTATTTAGCCTTGGCCAAGCGCTACGAGCAAGCAGCGATTGGCAAATTGCAGGGCGAGCACGAGGCAACGGCCTCGTTCTTGTCTGTCTTTGAGTTGCCGGATGCGTCATTGAAGCCGAAGGTGGATGTGGCAAAGGTGTCGGGTGCTGATGTGGCTGGCGCGGAGCGCGCTGGTTCTGCTTCTGGTGCGCCGATCGATTCTGGTTTGGACGAGGTCGTCTTTGACTTTGAGGGGATGGCCGAACTGGTTCACGGGACGACAAAAGATAAGGTCGAAAAGGCCCGTGAACTCATTTTAACCGAGCAGGTACTCTACGGTATTAACGAAGCGCAAATGGCCACGGCCGTCACTCGCTCGATCAACCTAGACGATCACGAGCTGAACAAAGCGGCCTTTCTTTCTTATTTGGAGCGAACATGGTCTGACAACCGCCAGCAAGAACAGCTGGTTGATCAGGGTAAGAGGCAGGCGGCTACAGAAAATGCGGCTGACGGCAAAAGCGCTGCTGGCTCGACTGACAGTGAAAAAACCACTCCCGCCCAATCTAAGAAGACCGGTAATGCCGCCTTGGACGCGCTTTATCAGGCGGCTAACAACCTGTCGCCAGTGGACTTTATCGGACAAATTAAAGAACAAAACCATGGTTATGTGACGAATAGTGAGCGAAACTTGCTCGCCCATTTGGTCGAGCGACGGATTTTGCCAGTGCCGGCTTTAAACATGCTTTCTTACCAGGTCTTGGTGAACATGGACCAGTCCGATTTGAAGCGTAACCTGGTTGATGCCATCGCCAACTCCTGGGCTAAGGCCGGCGTGAAGTCGGCCGAAGACGCGGTGGCCGCCATTAAGGCCCACAAGCAGAAAAGCCAAGCTGGCCAAAACGGCCCGTCTGCGGGCTCAGCCCGCGGCAGCTGGCAGCGTGGCGGCAACAAGCAGGAGCCAAGCTTCACCTCCAACGAGGCGGCGGCCAAGCAGAACGTCGATCAAGACGCTGTGAAGAAGGCCCTGGATTTGATGAAGAATTACAAGACGAAGGATTAATTCATGCAAGATTTAGCAACGGTTTTGAAGGATTTTCAAAAGCGCTTCCCGGCCTTGACCGAGTCGCGCGCAGCAGATGCTTTTGAAGCCATCCAACAAGATGAAGAAGTGAAGGCTTTCTTCAACGACAATCAAGCAGCGCTGAAGCCAGACGCTTTGGTCGTCTCGATTACCGATCTCTTCGAATTCGTCCGTGAAAAGAAGCGGGTGAAAGAAGGTAAGCAGGCGCTCTATCCTGGTTACCACCCTCGTTTGGTATTGGAAAAAGGCTATCCACACGTGGCCTACGAACCAAGCGAAGACACGAAGAAGGCGCTGCGCCAGGCCGCTTTGCTGAAGTCGGTTGCGGTGCCAAAGTCGGTGGCCAAGGCGGACCTGAACCAGATCGTTTCTGAAGTGCAAGACGACGAAGGCCGCGCCCCTGCGGTTGCGGCCGTTGTCGCCACCTTCTCCGCGCTGGTGAACAAAGAAAACCAGCGGGGAACGAACGACGACTTCGTACCCGGTGTTTATTTGTCCGGGGACTTTGGAATCGGAAAGACCTACCTCATGGGGGCCTTGGCCAACGCCTTGGCCTACAACGGCATCGGGGTCATGATGGTTCACTGGTCGACGATGATCGAGCGCTTGAAGGGGTCCTTTGGAAGCAATGGTGACCAGTCCCTTCTGGACATGATAGACGAGGCCAAGAAGGCGCCAGTCTTGATCTTGGATGACCTGGGGGCTGATACGCTTTCCTCATGGTCCCGTGACTCCGTTTTGGCTGTCATTCTGGAATACCGGATGCAGCATGAGTTGACGACCTGCTTTACGTCCAACTTCGATTTGGACTCCTTGGAAAAGTACCTGGCACAGACCCGTGACGGCCAGGAGCCTGGTAAGGCTGCTCGGTTGATGCAACGGGTGCTATTCTTGTCAAAGCCGGTGGCGATGGCGGGAAAGAATCGTCGCTTGGATCGATAGGAGTGGCGTGGGGCTTCGTGCTGTGGTACGTGGCGCATATCGGTCGGGTGCGGTTTGTTCGACTTTGTGCAGTTTGTGTGGTCCGTGCGGGCCTTTTGATACACTTTCACCCTAAATGTTCTTTAAAGAAGGCAGTTTATGAAGAAAAATTGGCAAAAAATACTCTTTATCTTCAGCCTGACGCTGTTTTGTTTTTTGGTCGGGCGCTTCGATAGTTCTTTTTACCAGCAGCCAGTTGGTGAGGTGCTATCTTCAAAGACAGTTTCGAGCGACCAATCGACCGATGAACACGGCAATCAGGACGAATCGCACAGCCAAAAGCTCAAGGTCAAGTTGCTGAACCGAAACGAAAAAGTCGTGTCGATTGAGAACCGCTATTTGGATTCCAAGGCTGAAAGTGAGCGCTATCAAAAATATGATCAGATCTTGTTAAATCATCGAAACAAACAGTATCAAATCGATATGCCGAAGCGGGATTCGCTGCTTTTTGCTTTGCTGGGCCTGCTTGCTTCCGGCCTTTATCTGTCGATGAGTAAAAAGAAGTTTTCTTTCTTGTTCTTGTCTTTGCTGGTGAATGCTGGGCTATTTTTGGCCGTCATCATCTGGGACGCCTCGGCTCGATCATTGCCGGTGCTTGCTGTCTTTGCGGTCTTAGCTGTTTTGCTGTCCGCTCTAGCCTTGTACTTTGTGCTAGGTCATGGAAAGCAGGCCTTGATCACCTGGCTGGCCACTTGCCTTTCGACGATGCTGGCGCTTTTCGTTATGGCGGTCGTGATCTTTTTGACTGGGGCAAAGGGTGTTCATTTTGAAACAATGTCCTACGTGACTCAGGTTCCAGAGCCGATCTTTTACGCGCAGGCGGTGATTGGCGTTTTGGGTGCTGTCATGGACGAGTCGGGCGACATCGTTGCTGGGCTCTTTGGTTTGCATCGTGAGCATGCGGACAGGGCCTGGTCTGAGTATTGGACATCCGGCCTTTCGGTCGGACGGGAAATTCTCGGTACTCTGACCAACGTGCTCTTCATGATCTTTATCGCCGAAACACTGCCAATGGTCATTTTGATGCTGCAAAACGGCAACACCTGGTCCTACATTTTAGACCAAACAATGAACCTGGGCATCCTGCAAACGGTCGTTTCAGCCCTTGGAATCGTCTGGTCGGTACCCGTGACGGCCTTTTTGACCGCAAGCATTCTGACCAAAAGGAAGGGGGCAAAGGCATGAACGCGATTTTGATTCTGATTGTTTTGTTGCTCTTGTCCTTGTTTTCAGTCGCTGGCAAACAAGGGCTGCTGACGTACTTCGGACTTTTTCTGAACTGCCTTCTGATTTTCCTCTTGATTACGCTGATCAACTGGGGCTTTGCCACGATCGTTGTGCTGCCGGTGATGGCGCTTTTGATCTTGTCGGTGGCGATCTACCTGTCGGCTGGGCGTGCTCGCGTTCTGACCATTACCTGGCAGGCCTCGGTGATGGTGCTTGTTTTGATCATTGCACTGGCTTATTTCGCTCAAAACCAGGGCCATCTGCAGGGCTACACGCTCGAAAACTCCGATGAGTTGGAAGGCCTGTCTTTGGCGGTGGGCATTGACTTTGGTGATCTGGCGATTGTCGTCATGGTGATCTCTGCCCTTGGGGCGATCGCGGAAGCGGCCATGGCCGTGACGGCTGATTTGTTCGAAGTGGTCGAACGAACGCCGGCCATTTCGGCCGCTAATTTGCACGAGCAGGGACGGATTATTGGCTCGCAAATCTTAGGAACAGCGATGAATACGCTTTTCTTCGGGATGCTTGGTGCCAATATTCCGTTGCTCGTTTGGTTTTTTCGCTTGCATTATTCGTTGGCTGAATTTCTAAATGGCAAGCTGCTCATTTTTGAAATTGTCACGATGTTACTTGGCATGATTGGTATTTTAAGTTCGATCAAACTTGCTATCTACCTGGTTGAACGCGCATTCCGACGAGAAGGAAGGGAAATTTTAAATGAACCAGACATTTAATTTAATCGAAGAAATTACACGAAATGATGGCAGCATTTACTATGAGCTTGGTAATGTTTCTGAAAATTCCCGCGCTGAATATGCCGCGGATCATGGTTTCATTAAAGAAGTTCGAATTTTGAAGATGAACGTGCCTCGTTCGTCCCACTTGATCAAAGTCGAAGAGTATTTGAACGAGACCTACGAGGAATTACCAATCGAGACTGATCACTTTGACGAGTGGGTCAAACCAGAAGAAATCCAAAAGGAAATGCAGCAAGTGCTTTTGGATAACAAACTGGGCTAGTTTTTGGCTGAGACAGTCTGCTCAGGGCGAGTAACCGCCAAAAGCTTTTTCAACTTTCTTGGAATCGCTTGAAAAGCCCCACGTTTTTCTTTATAATCATAAGCGTTGTTTAACGCTTTTTGGTGGTATAGCCAAGCGGTAAGGCATGGGTCTGCAACACCCTGATCACCGGTTCGATCCCGGTTACCACCTTTTCGGCCATTTTCTAGGATTCCTAGGGAGTGGCCTTTTTTGTTTGAAAACGTTGATATATAGCGGTTTGTTTGTGAGTTTCAATTGTCGTCAGTTTACCTAAGATTACGTCAGTTTTCATACTATTTAGACCAAATTTAGACCAAAACAAACTCTCGTAAACTGAAGTAAACTGGCTTGCTTGAGCGCTTGTTAGCTGTTAGATAATTATTGGAAAAATTATTTAGACCAATAAAAAAGGAAGGCCTAAAATCCTTCCAGGAGCGATATCGTTTTATCTCGCTCACTGGTACGCTTGTCATCCAATAAGTGAGCATAAGTGCGAAGCGTTATATTAACACCAGAGTGTCCTAGACGCTCGCTGACGTATTGTAAAGCTATGTCATTAGCAAGTAGATAAGAAGCATGTGTGTGCCTTAGGGCGTGAAATGTGATTGTTTTAGAGTTGTCACCGAGTAACTTGGCTAATTTTTTATTGCAAGCATTATTAGTTGGGGGCATTTTGTCATCATATGTGAATGCAAAGTTTTTTCCAAAATGCCAATCTTCGGCCATATCAAAGAATTTTTTTGGCATATCAATTGTGCGAACGGAATAAGGGGTTTTAGTTTTCTTGATTTCCCGATCAGTTGCTTGCCATGCTTTATCGATTGTTAGGGTGTGATTTTTGAAATCGAAGTCGCCTTTAGTAAGTGCCGCTATTTCAGAATAGCGACAACCAGAGTAAATACCAGTTAATATCATGTGAGAGGTGACATCGTCAGACTCCATGGCGTTCTTCTTTAACGATTCAAGTTCATCGTTTTCAAGAAATTTAAGAGACTTATCTTTCGCTGGAATAGCAGAATAGCTTTTTGTGCTTCTGGTAAAATCACGGCCGATATATTCTTCATCAACAGCGTAGATAACAAATTGCTGAATTACGTTCTTAACTTTTGACACGGTGATCATGGCATGCGTTTTTCCATAGTCATTGATTGCACGTTGGAACATTGATGCCCTAATTTCTGAGACTTTCATATCATTGAAGTACTTATTTATAAGGTTAAGTCCTTGTTTGTAGGTGCTCTTAGAGTTTGTTTCGAGTTGAGGCTCTTTAAACGTTTCGAACCATGACCAATATAAATCAGAAAACAGGCCATCACGAATATTCATGCGATCATGGTATTTTTCGTGTTCCTGTTCATTAGCCCACTCCAAGGCTTCTTTTTTGGTTTTGAATGAACCTTTAGATTTTTGTCGAAATGTACCGTTTTCCTTAAAGCTAACTCTGGCACGCCATTTATTGCCTCTTTTTTCAAAAGTTGCCATGTTTCCTCCTTTTTGGCACAAATAAAAAGGCCTGTGGCCTCTCGGTAGGTATGTACGCCCAAAAGGGCATTGTTTTACTTTACTAATGAAGCATTGGTGAATGAAACGGAGCTAACCCACTTTGGGTCTCCATCGTCTCCACCCATGATCATGGCATTGCTAAACTTTCCTTCTACAGTAATGGTTGAACCAGGTTGGATAGAAAGGGCGTCGTTCTTGTTAGAACCCTTAAAGTTGAATGAAAGCGACTGCTTTTCAAACTCGTTACCTTCAGCAGTTCCGGCATCGATTGTGACATCGTGACCGCTAATAACACCATCTTTAACATCAAGAACCTTACCTGTTACTTGAGTTGTTTTACCCTTATAAATGGCATCAGCCTGTGAAGAAGTCTTCTGTGTGTAGTTGGCAACAATTTCTTCTGGTGTTGTCTTGATAACATCTTTGGAGGCCTTAGCCGTTTTTGACGTTTTTGAAGAACCATTTGAATCTGATGAGTCCTTTGCACCACTTCCTGCAGTTGAGCCTACAGCGATAAGCACAACAACGAGGGCCCAAAACCAAATACGCTTGTAGAATGGCTTCTTTTGCACGTATGTATTTCCGTTTTCGTCAGTAATGTTCTTGCTCACGATATTTCTCCTATCAGCTTTTAACGTGTTTCCGTCCTGCACGTAATATGTACACCGCTAATGCGGTTTATTCGTTCAATTCAAGTTCACCCATGCTATCTTCAAAGCTTTCCAGAATGTTGTTCTCCATCATAAAGCTTTTCCATCGCAAGGAGGGAGCTTTTTTTAGTGACTTATCACTTTTTAACTTACCCTGCAGATTGGTAACGACTGATACCCACATTTTTTGGGCTTCACGCTCAACTTTTTCTGGATTAAATCGTTTTTTGAATTGGCGATTAAGATTTTTCTCTTTTTGATTTTCTCTAGCTTTTTCGATGAAAATATCGTAAGCCTTACATTCAGATTTAATGTATTGATCTAATTCATCAACGTTCATTGTTCCTCCTTATAGAACGACGATACCAAATAGGGACATTTCGCGCTCTTCATTGATGGGTAGGTCATGATACTTCTTATTAAGTGATACTAGACGGCACCCGTTTTCGTCCTGTACGAACTTTTTAACGTAAGCTTGTCCGTCATAGTCAGCAATGACAATTTGACCAGAGCGGGCCTCTTGTGCTTTTTTAACGAAAATGATTTGCTTGTCATCAAATAAGGGAGTCATCGAGTCGCCATTAACAGTAACGGCAAAGTCGTGTTCTGGAACAGTACCACTGTAGTAAACTTCTTCTGGCTGGTTATCAACCATGTATTCGCCAGTTCCGGCAGATACTGCACCGTATACTTCAACTGTGTTAGACGTTGGCATTTGAACGACTTTGTTCTGCTCATCTAGTTGGTTGTTGGCAAAATTATATACATTATTCTTACGTTCTTCATTTAATTGGATAAGGGTCTTATTTATGTTTGTGATGATTGATGAATCAAAATTATATAATTGTTCAGGAGTTATTCCTAATCCCTTACAAATATGAATAATGTTATCCATCTTTGCGTTAAGAACTCCTCTTTCAAGAATTGATCGAATCGTTGTATAAGGAACTGATATCGTTTCTGCAAAACGCCTAACACTACCATATTTAGTTTCAATAAGATCTTTAAGATAAATTTCTCGATTCATAATGAACCTCCGTACATAAATTATAACATGCGAAAAATCGTATAACAACGAAAAAAGTTAAATAAATACTAATTTTCGTATTGACTCTGTACGAATTTTCGTATAACATAAAGATGTGCTTGAGAGATAGCACAAAAATTTTTAAACAAAAAATACGAATTTTCGTATAGATAAGGAGGACGTATGCTTAACAATTTGGAAAAGTTACGCAAAGAACGTGGTGTTACTTTGGTTGATATTGCTGATTTGCTTCATATTCGTTATCAAACTGTGTCAGATAAGATTTCTGGAGATTCAGACTTCAAATTCAAAGAAGCTGTGATGATTCAACAGAACTTCTTCCCAGAATTCGATTTAGTTTACCTTTTCTCACCAGAAGATAATAAGCAACCAGCATAAAGGAGGCCAACATGGCAAATGAAGTAAGGGTGTTTGACAACCTTAAAGTCAAATAGCGTAGGTAGCTAACAATAATCAGTCCACGAGTGTCCGGCAATAAAAAAACCACCATATAGGTGGCTGTATGACTGGCAGTAGTGATAAAGGAAAAATGATGAAAACAACAATTGATAAGTTGATTACGCATTATCGAATAGTTAAAAGAGAAGCAGAGAAGAGAAACAATGAAGAGTATGCCTTGTTGTTGATCAAAAATTCTCGAGAGAATATATCGTTTCAAGGGCGAGCCAATTTTGGAACGTTCATGATTAACTCTGTTCCATACAATGGTTTGCTAGTTTCTCAAATTCTACTTGATAACTCATTTGAAGGCGAACTATCAACTTTGCTAGTCGTAAACAAGAGGTTATTTACGTTATCTAGTATCCGTGCAGAAGACATTATGAATCAATACGAAATTTAACAACACGCTCAACATAATCGATGGTATGCGTTATTGAATGTTTGTTAGTGCTTTCAAACTTTAAAATATGCTCTTTATAGCTAAAGATACCGTCGAAAGTGATTAATGGGATAGAAAACGACTTATCACCTTTGATTAAACTTTCTTCTAAATAAATGTTTAACAAGTGTAAAGATTGTAGCTCTTCGATTTCTTTTTCGCTTAGGTTAGCATAATTTTCATTGTTCATACCTATCACACCCTTTAGTTATTTCAGATCATTAGATGGTTAGAACAAGGTAACTATCGTTAGAGTTACCTTAAATTAACTTGACGACATTTAAATTCATTTTACCAAAAAGGAGAAACAAATGAACGAAGTAAAAGCTTTCAACTTTGAAAGTAATGAAGTACGAACTGTACTTATTGATAACGAACCATGGTTCGTAGGGAAAGATGTAGCAAGCATATTAGGATATCAAAAACCAAGTAATGCGGTGCTTACTCATGTTGATAGTGATGATAAAACCACATCCCTGATTCAGGGAACTGGTTCTAACTATAAATCTAAGACAACACTAATTAACGAATCTGGTGTTCATGCTCTTATTTTTGGAAGCACGCTCGATAGTGCCAAAAAGTTTAAAAAGTGGGTCACATCAGAAGTCCTGCCAAGCATTCGCAAGCACGGTGCTTACATGACGGATTCGAAGATTGAAGAGGCGCTAACTGATCCAGATACGATTATTCGATTGGCAACAACCCTTAAGCAAGAACGACAAGAGAAATTGCTATTGAAGCAGCGTGTGAACGAGCTACAGCCAAAGGCTGATTACACTGACTCAATCTTGCAGAACAAGGCGTTGGTAACCATCACGTTCATTGCCAAGGACTATGGAATGAGTGGCGCAGCGATGAACAAATTGCTTCACGAGTTGGGCGTTCAATACCGACAAGGCGACACCTGGTTATTGTATGCAAAGCATCAGAAAAAGGGATGGACACAGTCAGAAACGAAGGAAGTTCGGCGTGCTGATGGTTCAAAGAAGCTTGTAGCAAGTACTAAGTGGACTCAAAAGGGACGTCTTGGGTTGTATGAGCTGTTGAAAGATAACGGCGTCCTGCCATTGATTGAACAAGACCAGACGGCGTAAAGGGAGAGACATGGAAAGTAAATCGCAATTAGAACAAAAGAAAGAAATATTGAATTCATTAAATCGATATTTTGAAAATTGGAATGTTGACGGATTAAGGGTTCAACGAAAAATGGACAAAAAAAATAAGCCAACCAATAAGGTTGACTACATTATCTCAATGTCACGAACTGGGAAGAAGTTAGAAAGTCCGCAACAAGAGCTATCTAAAGCCTTAGATAACATTAAAAATATGTTCGATAGTATCGATGTAAATAAAAAGAGCAGTGCTGATACACTACTCTCCACTTCTGCAAGAATTATGCATTTAGCTAAAAAAGTTAAAGAATACCAACTAGAGATAGACGCAAAAGAGACAGACGATAAGGCTGACTCAAATGTTATTCAGGAAAACTATTTTAGAGGTAGGAACTTTAATGGTGACCCTGAACTAGCTTCAATTCTGAATGAATTGGCTAAGCGAATTACAAGTCGTTAAACAAGTTGCGCTTGTAATCTGAATCATAACTTGAAGAAAAGTCGTGGACATCAAGTACAAAAAAATCATGGGGAGGATTCATCTCTAAAAATTCATGAGAAAAATCATTTAATGACATTTTTGTTTTGATAACAATTAGTTCACCGGTTAGCTGAAGCCAATTTCCTTGTCCGACCAAGTCCTCAAGTAAACCACGAGACTCAATGCTTTTTTCATCAGACCCATTCAAAGGCATATTAAAATACACAATAAATTTATTCATTAACAATCTCCTTTCAATTTACTAGGCACTGCAATGCCAGTAACTAAAGGATAGCAAAAAAGGAGCAAAGCATGAAAAAAGAAGATGAAGAGTTTTATCAAATCCCCAATTGGGTTTCTATAGTCGTTAGTGTAATCGGCGGGCTCATTGGTTCACTAACAACTACATTCCTAATGTATATGTTTTCAAAATGATGCCAAAAGAAAGGATGACAAAATGATTAGTTTCAAATCAAAATATTCATGGTCTATCGAAGAAATTTGCAAAAATGTTGGATTTTCTCGCCAAACATTTGAAGCGCATTGGCGTAATCATAAATGGTTTCCAAAGCCATATTTTAAATCAGGAAATTTGGTTCTTTATCGAGGCACAAAAATTGAAGAGTTTGTAGAAAGGATAGAAAAGCATGGAGGTGTGTGATGACAAATAGCATGTTTTGGAATGAAGTTATTGGATGGGTGTTCACCAGCTTAGCAGTAGGTGGATTTATCTACTTGGTTACTCTTTCGCTGGATAAAAAGCCGTTATTTGGCGATAACGATACCGATCGAGACATTGCAAATAATGAGCGCAAGAAAGCGCAACGTTTGTACAAGCAACAGAAAAAAGCTCTCAAGGCTGCAACCAAGAGAGCTAAGGCATAAATATTCGTAGACAGAAATTTATGCCACCATTCTACCACAACAAGGAGATAGAGATGGAAAACAACTATATCACCATCATCAAGTCACAATCAGAAACAATCAAAACTTTAACTGAATTGATTAGTGATTTAACAGAGCAATTATCAGAAGAGGTTGTAGTAACAGGGTTTTCCAAAAAATAATCACTTATGACGTGAGCGTGATTGTGACAAAACACTGCCAGCTAATGATTTAGTTAGCTTACTAGTGCCCTTATTTTTCAAAGCCTTTGAAGCCTTTGAAGCTGATTTACGAGAAGAAACTCGTGAGGTTGAAGTTTTAGCCAAATTCTTTCTCCTTTCTTGGTGGATAACCGGTAATTTGCGAATTTAGCAAGAACGGAATTTCGTTTTTTGTTTTTTTATTCCCCTTTTGTTCGCATAAGTAATGTTATCAAATATGATAATAACTTCAAGGCCTAAAGCTGTCCGGAATGAGGTTGATATGTGGGAAAAAATTGAAGAACAGTTAAATAAGAAAAATAAAACAGGATATTGGCTTGCAAAGCAGACGGGAATACCTGTCCAGACTATTTATTCAATCAAAAGAGATAGGGATATGCAGCCAAGTTTCGAGAAGATGGTTGCCATAGCTGATGCTCTGGAAGTCAGTTTAGACGTATTTAGGTAGGAGGTAACGATGACAATTGAAAATAGTATGTTGATGTACCCAGAAAACACGCAACGGCTTAAACGATACGAGCAACTGCAAGACGAAATCTATGCCAAGCGTGACGAAATAAAGAAGATGGAAAGCACCAAGGAAGACTTGGAAGCTGACATTGACGAGAAGTACGAGGAGCTTGGTGACTTGCAAAGGGAGGTAACTGAACTATGACACATGAAATGATGATTGTTAACGCTTATGGCGAACCAACACCAGTAAGCGAGATGTTAAGTAAGGAATACTTAGACGGACTCACTGTCGAGCAAGCGGAAGGTCTAGCATACCAAGCTAAGGAACTTAAGAAACCTTTGAAAAATGTTGAAGACATGGTCAAGGAACGTTTAAACGAAGGACAGCAGTTTAAGAATATTAGCTACTCTACCTCAAAGCGTTCTGCGGTTGACCAATCAGAAGCAACGAAGATGGCATTTGTTAAGAAGTACGGTTGGGGAGCGGTAAGTGTTAATACACCAGCACAACTAAAGCGAGAGTTTGGAAAAGCTATCGAAGAAGACCTAGAAAAGGTCACTGTGTACTCCGAACAAAAACGACTGACGTACAAATAAGGAGGCGAGATGATTACTTTTAAACCAGGAGAAATCAAGAAGTCCGGTGATATGTACTTCATCTATGGAGACGGAGGAACAGGAAAAACTAGCCTGTCCAAGTTGTTTTCTGGAAAGAAGCTGCTACTTACATTCGATGGTTCATGGAACGCCTTAGTAGGTACGACAGACACTGCTGTGATGGCGTTTGGTAAGTCGGATGAGGCGACGCTACAACGCACGGTAGATAAGTATCTTAACCAGTACCTAGTTAATGATGCTTTCGATGTAATCATTTTGGATAACGTGACTGCTTTGCAAAATTTTGTTCTTGAAAACATTGACGGGGCTAGTAAGGACGGACGCCAGAATTATCAGAAGTTACAGGCGTGGTTCCGATCATTGGCGAACTCATTGCGGGATAGTCATAAAACCATTTTGGCGACTGCCCATCAGATTGACAACGGTGGAAACGGTCTTGATGGGAAAGGACGTTTTGAAGCGGACATGAACCAGAAGACGTTTAACGCCTTTACAGGACCGTTTGATGTTGTTGGCCGTATTTACAAAGAGAAAGGTGAGCGGTTCATCGACATGGACACAGAGAACGGAAATCATGCGAAGAATCGTATTGATGACCGTACCTTGATTAAGGCAAACGAACTACTAAATAACGAAGAAGAAAAGAAAGAGGATAACTAACATGGCATTTGGATTTACTACAGACGAGAACAACGTATTCGGACAATCAGTACAAGAAGCAGGGACATATAACGTTAAGATTTTGCCACAGTCAGAAGTTAAGACATCATCAAACGGTAATGAGATGGCTGTATTCGATTATGAAGTTGTAGATGGTGTTTACGCTGGTGGTCAAGTTCGATACGACAACATGGTGTGGAAGGATGACACGCAAGAAGCTGCTGAACGTTCCCAAAAGAACTTCAACAACATGGCAGTTGCTGCTGGAGCAAAGAGTGGCGTTAGCTTCACATCTATCCAACAATTTGTTCAGACGTTGGTCGGAAAGACAATCAACATCAAGGTCGAATGGGAAACTAGCGATTATAACGGAAAGACGAACTTGGTGGTTAAAGCAAAGAACAAGGTTGATCAAGAAGGTTCAAAGCCAAACGGAATCACTCGTGACCAAGTGGCTAATGGTTCAAAACAGCAAACAAATGCAAGCTCATTTGTAGGTAATCAACAAGCACAGCAAGGTGACTTGAACCCATTTAATGGAAACGGTGGGGTAGATATTGATCCAAATGACCTGCCATTTTAATGAATTGGTATAGCTATGTATCAGTTTTCAAAACGACTTAAGAGTCTACGAGAAAAAGAAGGGGTCACACAGCGACAAATGGCGAAGCATACCGGCATGTCAGCAGGAACGATTGCAAACCTTGAGAACGGTTATTCAAAGCCAAGCTTTGACGTCTTGATTGACATTGCGGACTACTTCGAGATGTCACTAGATGATCTTGTTGAAAGAGAAAGGAGGTAATCAGTGGCCAAAAAGAAACCTATTTACTTTTGGTTGAGGCTCGACAATAACTTTTATAAAAATCTAGCAATTAAAAAAGTTAGGAAACTTGCCGGAGGCGACACAATGGTCGTCATCTACCAAAAATTGATGCTCAGTTCTCTAGAAACGAATGGCGTAATTTATTACGAAGGGCTGTATGGAAAACTTGAAGAAGAACTTGCTTTGATGATTGATGAAGATGTTGATCAAGTTGCAATGACACTTGCATATTTCACAAAGTCTGGGTTGATTCAAATTGAAGACGGTCAAAATGTGAAAATGGCTCAAGTACCTGCCCTTATCAGTCAGGAGACCAACTGGGCAAGATATAAGAGAGAGTCACGAAAACAAGAAAAATTGGACAATGTCCAACCGGAGTCCAACAACCGTCCAACAGAGAAAGAGTTAGAGAAAGAGTTAGAGATAAAGATAGATAAAGATACCCCCAAACCCCCAGAGGGGGAATTGAAAAAGTCTCGTAAATCATCTGGAATCACCAAGCAGGAAGAAAAAGACTTCGAGGCACTTTGGAAGTTGTATCCCTGCAAGGAAGGTAAGACACCAGCTAAACGAGCCTATGTGAAGGCGGTTAGAGATGGGGTTACTAATAAAACGATTCAAGACGGCATTGTTGCTTACGCCAAAAAAGTCAGTGCTGAAAACACTGAAAAGAAATACATGAAAAATGGGGATACGTTCTTTCGTAACCGAGTTTGGGAGGATGACCTGACGCCATCTATTCCAACTAATGGCAATGGAAAGCCTGTTAAACAAGAGCCACCAATGGCCAAGAATGAAGTGACTGAACCAGTTAACCAGCAAGATGTGCAGGATACTTTGGCGTTGATGAAGAACTTTAAAACTAAGGATTAGCCTATGGCACGAGTAAAGAAAGCAAATCGCATTTGGGCGATGTACAAGGGGGACACTTTTATTGCCAGTGGAACCTTTAAAGAAATTGCTGAAATGACGGGGAAGCGTGTGGATCACTTGTACCATCTCACGACTCCGGCCTACCAAAAGCAAAAAGATTATGGCAATAAGATGCAAATGTATGAAATTAATGATGACGAAGAATGAAAGGAGCAGTAATGGAAAAGCATTTTTCTAATACTGTCGAGGTGCCATCCGAAGCAAGGCAAGAAGTGCTTGATTTAATGGCTCGATTAAATTGGTCGAATCGATATGCTGCCGAAAGAATTGGAGTGGCTCGCAACATCGTTCAGCGAATGAGGCAGGAACATGTCAATAAGTTGATTGCTGCACCGGAGATGATGAAGCAAAAGCTGGAAGAGAAAAAGAAGCGCCAAGAGAGTAATCAGACTAACCACATGATGAAAGAAATTTCTGAATGGCAGTTAGGGGTCTTGAACGATTACTTGATGTTCTATTCGTATGAAGAGCTTCATCAACTAACAGGAGTCAGTAAAACATTATTGAGCGGACTGGTGAATCGAAAGCGCACTGCTGTTCAACTCAGCGTTTATGAAAAGTTGGCAGATAAGCTGTATAAGTTTGATAGACGATATAGCAGATTACAGGCCAAGAACCTAATCAAGGAACTTCGAGAAGAAAAAAGAATCAGTCAAGAACAGCTAGCTAAAGATTTAGGTGTTGATGTGTCATTGGTTCGCGGAGTAGAGAAGCAAGTTAACGAACCGGCCACGGATACATGGCAGATGTTTTCTGAGTACTTCGGTGTTTGGGTCAGCTATTTGATTGGTGCGTCTGACCGGAGAGTGCGATAGATTTTCGCAAGGTGGCAGATGGAAATAACAGGAAATCTGATTAGTCGCCAAGGGTCTGTCGTTACGATTGATGTCTCAGAGCCAGAGAAGCTCAATGAGCTCGATAAAGTGCAGGATAGTGTAATCACACTAAACATACATGACGGACGCTCTGTGAGCCCTAAACAGCGTAATTTTGCATTTGCTCTTATCGGCGATATTGCCAAAGCTGAAATTGGTGGCAAATGGGCAGGCGAACCTGAACTAATTAAGCGGGCATTCTACTTCGCCATGGATATGTTCTATGGTATCGAAAATTTTAGCTTGTCAAACGGTCGGGGAAATATGTCGGATGCCAACACGTTTATCAACATGCTGCTGGAGTTTTGCCTGCAACACAACGTTGCATTAAGCCATCATCCGCTAGATGCATTAGATGATCCGTCCATTGCTCGATATGAGTATTCCTGCCTAATGAATAAGCGCTGCGTGATTTGCGGACTTAAGGCAGACCATCATCACATCACAGGCAGCAAGGTCGGCATGGGTAACGACCGCACGAAGGTTAACCATAAAGGCCGGCGCTTGATTGCCTTGTGTCGCGAACATCACGACTTGTTCCATCACGAGGAAAAAGAACGCATGGCTGAATATCATTTGCAGGGTGTTCCGGTGAACGAAGAAATTGCAAGAATTTACAACTTGAATTACTGGTAAAAGAGGAATTGGTATAGATGGTTTTTGAAAATAAAAAGTATGGCATTCGTTCAATGAACGGGCCATTATCTGATGAAGCAGCAAAAATGATTGCTAAGCTTATGGCAAAAATGGTTGCTGATCACTTTGAAGAAAAGGAAGACGAAAAAATGACTAAAAAATTCACTGAAGAAGAATATCAGAAGATTGTTGATATTGCTGACGGTAATATCAATTATTTAGACTTGATTAACACAACAGCGCTTACACAAGTTTATGAACTAGTTCAAGAGTCCTCAACGCTAAAAGAATATAAAAAATTCAAGGAACCGAGGCAAGAACTTACTTTAATCGCACTTCCAAAATCTCGTGAATGGGCGCATGACCAGTTCGTCGAGAAAGAGAAGAAGTATCGCTGGCGTAGTAAGAAAAAGGACAATGATGACGACCCGGTTTATATCACGATTGATGATTACGGTGTTGTTACGCTTAAGTCAATTTGTAACACTAAAATTTTTCCTGCCGCTGTAGTTACCGAGTCAGAAATTAGGGGATGGGGCTACACGCCAGAAATGTTCGACCGAGAAGAGGTGGAGTGATGAGCAGTGAAACAGATTTGAAAATGCATGGTAAAAAAATTTCAGAAGGTTTTAGAGGAGAAAATCCATATTACTGGCGAACATTTAATGGTTTCTGGTTGGTAAAGGATAATATTTCCGGAATGGTGACTTCTGACGTTAATTTAAATAAGGCTATCAAAATTACCGAAACAGAAGCTAAAAAAACTGATTTCGAATTTGAGAAGTTGACACCCTATGAAAAGAAACCATAGAAGGGTCTCTGATGGATATATTTTTTGAAACAAAAGTAATCATCGTAAGTAACTTGAACAAACATACTCCTGAAATTCTAAACATGATTGACGATGACTGGGAGCAGTTGTCAGTTGATAAGATAGACGGTGGTTTCATGATTATGTACGGGCGCTTTTCTGACTACTACAGGGAGCTGGAATCACAAGGATTAGTTAATCGTGATGGCTTTAATTTTAACGGGGAGAATTAGATGGCGGAAACGATAAAGATTGAGTTTGACATCAAGCCACAGCAACAAGAACGTCCTCGTATTGGAATGAAGAGTGAATATAACCGCTCGAAGACATACACGAGGCGGAAGCCTTTCTTGTATGATCCGAAAAAGACAACCGAATATAAAAAGCAATTGGCTTACCTCGCTAATCTTGAGAAAAGTGTAAATTACTTCGAACCATTGAGTGGGGCGCTGGCACTGAACGTGACATTCTACATTCTGCCTCCTAAGTCACTAAGTAAGGTTAGGCACGCAATGGCTACTAAGGGCGAGCTGTTGCCCTTCAAGAAGCCAGACCTTAGCAACTACATTAAGAGTACCGAGGACGCCTTAAACGGCATTCTGTGGAAGGACGATGCCATGCTATGTGACATTAACGCTAAGAAGCGATTTAGCGACGAAGAGAGAATTGTCATTGAGGTAAGCAAGATTAACGACAATCAGTATTAAAGGGGGTGATTGAATTGGCGGACGAAATTGACCGATATTTTAAGGCATGTATATCAGGTAAGATTGATGCACTAATCAAGTGTCGAATCAAAAAATTAGAGGAAGATACTGGTAGTGCAGATGAGAACTATGGCGGAGGAAGAGTCCAAAACGTCAACGTTGCCAAAAATGGCATTGAGAATCGAATCATCAAAAAGACGGACGACTGGAATATTGCGCAGTGGAATAAGGACAAATGGAACGTGGAGCAGTTTATGCTTACGCTAACTCAACATGAACGACAACTTATTCTAATGCGATACCGACGTAAGCCTTACAGTTGGGATAAAGTGGCCAAAGAACTCTACAAATCAAAGCGTCAGTGCTACAACGACTTGAAGCGAATCAAGCAAGAATTTTCAGAAGGAGCTTACTGGGACCCATCATTCCTGTGGAAAACTTTGTAGTGTCAAAAGACTTCACTTTTATTGCACTTTTTGCCTTAAAAAACGTGTTATATTTGTATTGTGGTTATTTCAGATAGCCAAGGGAATGAGCGGCCATCTCCACATGGTGTCTTTTCATGGGTACCTGCCTTTCAATTTATCTCATTGGTTAGCTCGTTCCCGTTATGAACAAAGCCGAGTGGCTCGTGGTTGCCTGCAAGCGGTTGTTAAATCAACGCCACGGTTAGAAATATCGTTACGGGTGCAATTCCCGTGTTGTTCTTAGCTTGCCGAGACCCAAGATTAGATACCTTGGTAGCGAGCAAATGTGACCATTTCCTGGCGGTTATGGCCACGGTACATATTCCCTATGTCAGAGCGCGTGGAAGCGAATGTGCGAGAGTAAGTCGTCTTTGATTAAAAACGCTCTATCCGGAAGAGTTAATCCGTTTGTTTAGGTTTGAGGCGGTAGGCAGGGTCGCTACCTGTGTACATACGTGCCTGATGATTGGGCCTTATACATCATCGTATATCCCGGCCGTGACGCCTGACGGTCAACACAAAAGCAAAGTAGTAATTGGCATAGTTGCATTATTAATTGCTTTGTGTACATAACGAACTGTTGCAAATCATGCAATAGTTCATTTTTTTTGGAGGAGAAGAATGAAAAAGGTTATCAGCAAGTTAAAAGAAGGAGTTCTGGTTCTCGGGCTGTCTATCGCATTTAGTATTTTGTTAGCTGTCATGATTGCCAGTGTTGGGATCATCATGATTGCAATTAAGTTAGCTTGGTTCGGAGTGACGTTGTAATCATGGAAGTCAGTAGTGAAGTAGCAGCGCAGTATCTGCCAAAGGAAGTCGTGCGCAAGATTCAATCAACGGAAGTTAACCAGCGTGAAATTAAAAAGAGCAACCGCAGTATGGAAGACAGAAAAAGACGTCATGCGGCAATGCGTGATGAGTTGAAGAACAGTAGCATATATGCAAAGCACATGAGGTGGATGGATGAAATATAAAATAACTGTTGTGAATGTTTCAGATGAAGGAATGGCTGTACAGTTAAATTTTCAAAATTCTGATGGTGTTCTGGTTCAGGGAGTTACTGATTTAAAGAATAAGGGTAATGTGCTTGTATTAAAAACAGAAAAGAGAGTGTTTGAATACAATCTTAAGCTTGTTCATTCGATTGCATTTGTAAAAAAGTGAATGATAACTGAGGCAGTTTAGGCTGTCTTTTTTAGTACATATATCAAAAAGAAAGGAGGAGCTACAATGACATGACAAAACGTGATGAAGCTAAGCAAGACTACTTAGCTGGAATGAAATATAAGGAAATTGCAGAAAAATACGGAGTATCTGAGAGCACAGTCAAGCAATGGAAACGAAGATACTGGTCAGATAGTGATGTAACCAAACCTAAAAAAGTTACAAAAAAAGTTACAAAAAAGGTTACACATAAAAAAGAGTTACATCCAGCTATTCAAGAGTTAGAGGATAGCAACCTAAATGACAAGCAAAAGCGCTTTGTTATCGAGTATGTGAGACTTGCTAATGCGACACAGGCTTATATCAATGTGTATGATGTTGACTACAATATAGCAACAGTTAACGGCCCTAGATTGCTAGGAAATGCTAGGATTCAAACCGAAATAAAACGTCTACGTCAGGCTCGATTATCAGAGCTAGACATAGACGTTTTTTCGTTGGTTGACGATATGGTCAAAGAGGCCAAAGCTGATATTGGATCGTATGCTGATTGGGGTTCTGATGAGTTTCAATACAAAGATGAAGCAACCGGAAAAGAGCTAACAGGACACAAGTCTTGGGTTGCCTTAAAAGATAAATCCAAAGTCGATACTAAGGCTATTAAGAAGATTACCGTTGGTAAAGATGGCCCGATTGTAGAGCTGCATGATCGCAATAAGGCTCGTAAGGAGTTACTGGAGTATTTGCGAGATGATGGGTCAATATATATCAGAACAAACAAGCAACGCAAAGACAAAGCTGAAGCCGATTTGATGGAAGCTAAGGCTAAAGAGTTGCAAGGTGGTGATAACCAAGATGATTTGCTACGTAGTATTGCAGATAGTCTAGGAGATGTTGAATGAAACTAACAACTAAACAACATCAAGTAATTGCCGAGGTAAATCGTACATTAGGCGATCTAAAATTGCTTATTTTGTACGGGGCTAAGCGAAGTGGAAAAACCTTCCTAGATAACTTACTTTTCCTCATGCTAGTGGCTAATGCTAAGAAGAATGCTGACAAAGTTGGTGTAACGAATCCGCAGTACATTCTGGCTGGTTATACTATGGCCAACATTCAACGAAACATCATTGCCGAACTGCAGAATATGGGCATCAGTATTCAAATGAACAAGTACAACGAGTTTGAATTAATGGGTGTCCGCATCGTACAGACTTCGACTGGTTCAATATCGGGTATAGGACGTATTCGTGGAATGACGGCATTTGGCGCATACATCAACGAAGCAAGTCTTTGCAATAAGGTTGTTTTTGATGAGATTCGTTCCCGTTGTTCTGGTAAGGGGGCTGTTGTTATTTGTGATACCAACCCAGACAATCCAGAGCATTGGTTATTGAAAGACTATATCGAAAAGTCAGGTAAGGACGGTATCCGAGCTTATCACTTCGAGTTCGATGACAACGAGATGTTGGACGAAGGATACAAACAAAATTACAAGGCAACTGTTCCGCCTGGTATGTTTTATGACCGTTACATCAAAGGGCTCTGGGTCAGTGGTGAAGGTGCTGTCTATCCTGAATTTAACAAGGACACAATGACAGTTACTCGTGATAAGGCGTTTGGTCAGAGTTACGAGAGATTTATGGTCGGTGTCGATTGGGGGTTCAATCACCCCACAGCATTTGCAGTGATTGGCTTCAAAGACGGCAAGTATACGCTGATGGAAGAGCATGTAGACAGTAAGAAGTCGATTGACCATTGGATCAACGTTGCCAAAGATATTCAAGAAAGATTCGGCGATATTATCTTCTACTGTGATACGGCCAACCCAGAGCATATTTATGACTTGAAGCAGAACGGAATCAGGGCACTCAAGGCCAACAAGAATGTAGCGAATGGTATTGAAGCGGTTGCTGATAAGATTCACAACAATCAGTTCGATGTTGTCTATGACGACTGCCCGACATTCAGGAGCGAAATATATCGCTATGTGTGGGGCAAGAACGGTGATGTGGTGAAGGAGAATGACCACTTAATGGATGCCATCCGCTATGTAATTTATAACGACAAGCTAGCTATGGAACAGAACACAATGGATGTTGCTGATTTGGCCAAGCTGAAAGGATATATGTAATGGCAGTAGTTAATAATTTTGAGAGAGATATTAAGTCGATTATGAACGGTGAATCATTCCCGTTCGATACGGCAAGCAATATCAATTATTTAGTCGATTCACTAGACGACTTAACTAAGAATAACTATCTAATGCTTGGTAAGATTATCAAGCATTTTTTAGACAATCAAGTTCCACGATTGCAAGTGTTGGACGAATATTCTAAGGGGCTTAATTCAACAATCTATAGCCGTCCCAAGAAGAAGGAAGAAAACAAGGCTGACTATCGTAGAGCGCACAACTTCGGCAAGATTATTGCACAGTTTGTGGCTGGATACACGACTTCAGTTCCAGTTAAATACACAGTTGGTGATGACAGCGAGCAGGAGTTAATCGATAAATTCAATCAATACAACGATGTTCCTACGCTTGACAACGAATTGATGTATGACGTGGCCAAGTATGGACGAGCGTATGAATTGCAGTATCGTGATGAAAACTCGAACAACAATGTTAAGTTGTCTAATGTGTTCGAGACGTTCGTGATTTATGACAACACGATTGAGCGCAATCCGTTGGCGGCCGTTCGAATGGTTGAAATCGATACGCTGGATAATAACCAGACGCAGTACAGTGTCAACTTGTATACAGATAATGAGATTATCACGTTCGCTAACATTACACAGGCTGTTGGTTCGTTGAAGGTAACAGACAGCACGCCTCACTTCTACAACCAAGTGCCAATTATCGAGTATTCAAGCAATCGATACCGCACAGGGTGGTATGAGGATGTGATCAGTCTGATTGATGCCTATGATGCTGTTAATTCTGACACTTCTAACTACATGACTGATGTGGTTAATTCATTGCTGGTCATTAGTGGCGACTTTCAAGCTCCTAATGGCAAGGATGGTGTGAGCCGGCTTATCAATAATATCAAGCAGTATGGTGTGTTGGCCTTGCAGTCAGGAACGGACAGAGAAGGTAACAGTACTAGTATTGATGCCAAGTACATTAACCCAGAGTTTAATTCAACGGCGAGTGAAAACTATCAGCAACGGCTGTTCAAGGACATTTTCATGATGTCGAACGTGCCTAATCTGGCTGATGAATCGTTTGGTGGAAATGCTAGTGGCGTTGCAATGCGCTATAAGATTTTTGGATTTGAACAGGCAATCGCCCAGACGATGAACTCATTCAAACGGTCACTTGGTCGGCGGTATGAATTGTTAGGAACACTAACTTCTAACTTGAAGGGTGGCTTGTCTGACTATGTTCCGGTCAATGTCACATTTACACCGAACTTGCCATACGCAGTTAGCGAAGAAGTACAAATGCTTACAAATGCTGGTATTCCACTATCTCGTAAGACAATGTATGACCAGACTCACTTCACGGATGCTACTACCGAAGAGAACAATCTAGCCAACGAACAAGAAGAGCAGCTAGACCAGTCAGAGCCAATGAATAACGTCAAATTTGACTCCAACAAAGGAGATGAAGTAGATGGCGGACAAACAGAGTAAATCATATTGGGTTCAACGTGAGTTAGATCACGCTGACGATATCAAAAAGTCCGCTGGCGACCAGCTAAAAGTGCTTAACAAGCTATATGACCAAGCACTTGATGATATTACTGATGACATCAACCGCAGCTTCATTCGGTACGCCAAAGGTCAGGGAATGACGATGGACGAAGCGATGAAGTTGGCTGATAAAACTGATGTGACTCGATTCGTTGACAAAGTGAAGCAATATGTTGCCGACAAAGACTTCTCTGAACAAGCTAACTCTGATTTGAAAATCTACAATCTTAAAATTCGTGTTAGCCGGCTCAAGTTATTACAGCTTGAAATGTCTCTTGAAATTGACAGATTAAACGGTCGAATAACAAGCAGTACTGAAGACTATTTAACGCAACAAGCTGTTGATGAATACAAGCGCCAGTCAACAATACTGGGAAAAAGTGTTGCTTACAGCGTTCTGTCAGCAAAACAACTTGTTAATGCCGCTTATTCGCTTGCTGGAGAAGGTTCTTACACGTTTAGTACAAACATCTGGAAGAACACAGAACAGCTTAAGAATAAGCTAAATGAGACGTTGAATAAGGTTATCTTGCAGGGAAAGAATCCTAACCAATTCAACAAGGAATTTCGAGATATGTTCGATGTTCAGCCATCACAATCAGGGCGCTTGTTAATCACTGAGACGGCCAGGGTACAAGGTGACGTTCAGCGTGACTCTTACAAGCAGTCAGGAATTGATAAGTACGACATTGTGTATGAACGAAGAGCTTGCCAGACGTGCATTAGCATAGCCAAAGAAGGGCCATATAAATTATCGGAAGCGGAGGTTGGGACGAATATGTACCCGTTCCACCCGAATTGTATGTGTTCTATTATGCCAGTATTAGGTGATTAATAACGTGACCTGAATAAGTCCTTAAACTGTTCAAATAACAATTATCGTGTACGGACTAGTATTTGATAGCAATAAGAATTTAAAGGCGTGTATGGGGTTCTGTGAGCCGTGTATGGGTCTTTTTATTTTGCTGTCGATTAGGTGTGTATGGGAGGAGTAAGAAATGGAAAACGAACCACAAAACGAAGCTGTTGAAGAACAGACAGAAGATAAACAAGCTGAAACCAATAAAGACGGCATCAGCTTTGAATCTCAATCTGAACTCGATAGCTTCATGGACAAGAAGGTGTCCAAAGCGATTGAAACTGCCCGTGGTAAGTGGGAAGAAGAAGCAAAAGAACGTGAAGACAAGGCTAAGAAGTTGGCCCGCATGACAGAGGCTGACCGAATTAAGGCAGAACAAGCTGACCGAGATAAGGAATTGTCGAAGCGTGAGCAGGAATTGAAGCGACTCGAATATTCAATTCAAGCCAAGTCTACATTGGCTGAAGCTGGATTACCTAACGAAGATGAATTGGTGTCGTTGATTCTAAGCGATGAAGTGGAGACGACCAACAATAACATCAATTATCTCAAGAAGGTGATTGCCGATTCTGTCAATAAACGAGTTGATGAGCTTTCTAAGCAAAAGACTCCGAGTTCTTCATCTACCAAGCTAAGTGGTTCTGTTTCAATTGCTGAATTGGCACAAAAAAACCGTGTAATCAAATAAAGGAGAATAAAACATGGTACAACAATTTAACCCGAACAACGTGATGACCACTCAATCTGTTCCATCAGACGTGGCCACAACTATTATTGACCGAATCATGGGGCAATCAGCTATCTTGCAAGTCGCTAAGAACGTTGAAATGCAAGGCCAAAAGACGAAGAAGTTCTCATTCATGACTGGAGTGGGCGGTGCTTACTGGACTGGTGAAACACAGCGTATTGCCACTTCCAAGCCTACATTCTTGCAGGCAAAGTTGGAAGCAAAGAAGTTGGCAGTGATTATTCCTGTGTCTAAGGAATTCTTGAGCTACTCATACTCAAACTTTTTCTCAGAAGTAACACCATTGATCGTTGAACAAATGGACAAGGCAATTGATCTGGCCGTTATCAAGGGAATTAACACCCCTTACGCTGATTCTTTGGCTAACGCTGCTAAGACGAATGGCGCAGTATTGACTGGCGATATCAACTATGAAAACATTTTGGCTTTGGAAAACAAGCTCTATGACAAGGGATTGCAAGGTAACGCCTTCCTGTCAACTTTGACGAATAACCCAGCCTTGCGTACATCTATTCAAAAGGATGCTGGTTTGTATCCAGATAAGTTGTATGATTCAGCAGCAAAGACATTGGACGGTATGCCTGTCGTTGACACGCAACAAGGCGTATTGAACAAGGGCGACTTGGTATTTGGTAACTTTGATTACTTGTACTACGGATTGCCAGGTAATTTGGAAGTTGAACTGGACAAGTCAGCTCAATTGTCAACATTGACGAATGCTGATGGTACGCCTATCAACTTGTACGAACAGGACATGGTCGCTATGAAGGTGACAATGGACGTTGCCGTATTGCCAGTACGTCAGGACGCATTTGCAACATTGAATGTAACCACTGGTGATGATGTTCTAGGTGCCGTTCCTGGAGAAGGAACAGACTCTAATGACAAGAACGCAAAGGCTAACACTAAGGCAAAGCCAGCTACTGATGCAAAGTAAGGAGTCCTTAAATGACTGATAAGCCAAGTGTCCTTGATACGGTCAAGACATTGGCTGGCATTAAGGACAATTTACAAGATGACGTAATCCAAACGCTAGAATTGATGACCCGTGACCAATTGGCGATGATGGTAGACGAACAAACTGTTCCTCAAAAGCTCGAACCAATTGTTAAGAACGTAGTACTTGCTCGGTTCAATCGATTAGGTAACGAGGGCTATTCTTCATATTCACAAGAAGGTGAGTCAATTAGCTATCCTAGCAGTGATTTCGATGAATATTCCTCAACAATCTCTCGTTATATGTCTGAGCAAAATCGTGGAAAGATTATCATGTGGTGATTATATGCGGTATAACAAGCGATTACAGTTCATTGATGACAAGTTAGCTAAGCAAGAAGACGTATACCCAGTGAATGTCACGAGTATGGGTATTAAAGCCCAGAATCTAGTGTTTGGGTCGTTCAAGCAGGGGCGAATTGCGGTTCGTTTCCAAAATAGGGTGAATGTCCGGTCAGGATACATGGTAATCGATGGCGATAATTTTAAGATTGAGAACAGTACCTATACTGATCGCTCATCAACCATTTATGGGGTGGAATATCGTGGCAGACTTTGAAGTAAAATTTGATGGTTTTGATGATTTGATTAAGCGAATTGATGAAGTTGGCAAGATGCAGGAAGCCAAAGCTATTGTCAAAGAGTCAACAGTCAACGTCGCAAGAAAGAGCCAAGAACTTGTTCCTGTTGGATATGGAGAACGCTACCCTGTTAAGTCAAAGAAGCCTGCTGGATATGTAGGTGGAACATTGAAGCGTAGCCAAAAAGTAACGATTACTGACTACACTGGCATGATTTCGTTCAATACTGACTACGCAGCCTATCAGGAATACGGAACACGTTATCAAACGGCACGTAAGTATCTTGGTACGCCATTCATCAAAGAAAGAAATAGCTTTATTTCAAAGCTAAAGAGGTTGGCAAAATGAACAACCCATACAACGAAATATTTCAGACGGTCATTGAACTGTCTAGGAAGAAAGGATATGACACATTCGACTATTTGCCGGATGAAAACCAGTCATATCCTTTTGTTTTTGTCGGTAATCAGCAAAACACAGATATTCCTACTAAGGGCCGAACGTTAGGGACGACACACATTCAAGTCGATGTGTATGCCGAGTTTAACTATCGGTCGGAAGTAATGAATATCATGGACGATTTGCAAGCTACGGTTATTGATTGCCAACGTACAGAGAATTTCAAGTATCAAGTGACTAATACTAATCAACAAATGATTGCTGATCAATCAACGGAAATCCCGTTGTGGCACGGTATTTTGGAA
The DNA here is from genome assembly GCF_018437225.1 of Fructobacillus papyriferae. Lineage (GTDB taxonomy): Bacteria > Bacillota > Bacilli > Lactobacillales > Lactobacillaceae > Fructobacillus > Fructobacillus papyriferae. The sequence continues at coordinate 641,863 of NZ_JAAMFI010000001.1, read as the reverse complement.
CTTGATATTCAGTATTTATAAGAAGGAGATTTAGGAATGAATACACCTAAAAAGGGTAAGGACAAGGTCTTGATGTTCCGCTTGTTCCAGGATAAGAACAAGGCAGATGCAACACGTTTGGGATTGCAAACGACTCATTCAATTAAGAATAGTCGTAAGACCGACTCAACGGCAACTAAAGATGGAAACATTGTTTCTCCCGGAACATTGGAAACAACAATCGACATTGAGGCCATCGCTTCGGATGATTTGACAAATCAAGTTTTGGCTTATGCCCAAAAGAAGGGCCTGGAAGTTGAAGTATGGGAAATTGACTTTTCTCAAGAACCTCAAAACGGTAAGTATGTGGCGCAATATGGCGTTGGGTACTTGTCTGATTGGGAAGTGCCAGCAGAAGTTGACAGCAATACCACAATCAAGACTACTTTGACCATTTCTGGTGAATTGGTTAAGGGCCTTGCTACGGTATCAGCCGTTGATGTGGCCACTGTTAAAAACTTCTTCCGTGACACGGTGAAAAACCCAACAGAAGTCGCTCCAATTGATGAAGCCCCAGATTATGGGACTGAACAAAAGAGCACACAATCTTCCTCTGCTACACCATCTAAGTAAATTAACTAAACGTCGCCGAGTAAATACACAGTACTGGAAAGGGCGGCTGATTATGAAAGGAATTAATTATGGCACAAACAACGATTACTATTAACGGAAACCAATACGACTTGAAGGTTACATTTAAGTTCTTGTCTGCTTTTGGAATTGTGAAGAACGATTTTGAAAACAATATCGAAGCGATGGGAAACATCGTCATGGGAATTGTAGGTGGGGACGCCTTCGCTCTTACAAAAGCATTGTCTGCAATGTCAGGTAAAAGCGAAGCAGATGTTCAAGCGGACGTTGAAAATGCTGATGATTTAGACGAAGCGTTCCAAGCAGTTGAAAATTTATTGGTAACAAGTCCATTAACCAAGACGACGGTGTCAAAGATTATCAAGCCAATCAAGGAAACGTTCGACAACATGGACAAGAAGATGGAAGAAGCAATGAAGGACGGAAACCTGACGGCAAAGTCAAATATTCCAGCTTAATTCGTCGAGCATTCTATGTATGGCCTGGTGCCAGCATGGAACAAATTGAAATGATGACTATGAAGGAGCTTCATCTTAGAGAGGAAGCCCATAATTTGCAATTGATAGACAAGCAAGAGTTGATGACAAACTTTGCTTTCGAAAATCGTATGGTCCAGGGTGCTGACAAAGATGGCAATTATGTTGTTAAGGAGCCATCTCAAATCGCCAATTACACAAAAATCCGTAAGAAGATTACTGGAGAAATCGAAAAAGACGAGGCCAAGGTTAATCAATTAAAGGAACTTTCTGATCGAGCACAAAGGGCCCGAGAAGAAGCCTTAAAAGACTTGAAGAAAGGAGGTAATTAATGGCAGATAATTACAGTATTAATGCTGTTTTTAGTTTGAAAGACATGTTCTCAGGCCCTCTTGATAAGATTAAACGGAACATGAACGAAACTGCTCAACAGCCTAAAAAGCTGACGGCAAGCTTAATGGATATTGCTAAGGGAGCTGGCGCTTTTACTGTTGTTAGTAAAGGACTAGATGCAGTTAAAGATAGTGTAGGTAGCGCGGTTTCTCGTTTTGATACGCTAAATCAGTATCCAAAAGTGATGAAGCAAATGGGCTACAGTACTGATGATACGAACCAGGCTATTAATGTTTTGAAGAGTGGAATTGAAGGCCTGCCTACTGCTTTACAGGACATCACCAAGAGTGCGCAGCGATTTTCGATTATTACTGGATCTGCAAAAAAAGGAGCTGATACGGCTAATGCATTGAATGATGCTTTTTTGGCTTCGGGTGCCAGTGCTGCTGACGCAAGTCGTGGTGTTGAACAATATAGCCAAATGTTAGCGGCCGGTAAGGTTGATATGCAGTCTTGGAGAACGCTTCAAGAAACAATGCCCTATGCGTTAAATGAGGTAGCCAAATCCTTTGGACTAACGGGAGCTTCTGCGCAGAAAGACCTATATGATAAGTTGCAAAGCGGAGACATCACAATGTCCCAGCTGAATGATCGATTTATGCAACTGGATGGCGGACTAAACGGATTCGCTAATACTGCACGTACTGCAACTGGTGGTATTAACACATCATTTGCAAACATGAAGAATGCCGTTGTTAAAGGGATTACGGATACTCTGACATCTGTTGATAACGGTTTAAAAAGCGCGGGCATTAACCGGGGCATTGCAGGACTATTAGATCAAGTGACAGCGACTATCAAATCAGCCTCTGCGAACATTAATAAATTTATTAGTTCAGCTATTCCTGAAATTGTAGCCATACTAAGCGGCTTGTTTAGCTTTGTTGAAAACAACAAAGATTGGCTAGGTCCTTTAGTAGCTGGGGTACTATCCGCTACAATTGCTTTTAAAGCATTCATGATAACGATGAAAGCAACAGCTGTAATATCTAGTATTGTTAAAGAAATCCAACTAATTGTATTTGCGTTTAATAATGTCCGTGCCTCTATAGGCGCAGCTAAAGCAGCCATGGTTGCTTTTAATGTTGCGACAGGGGCTAATCCTATAGGGGCAATTGTATTAGCAGTCGTAGCGCTTGTTGGTGCACTTGTTTGGTTTTTTACTCAGACAAAGACTGGTCAGAAAATATGGCAAGGATTTATCGGTTGGTTAACTGGCGCTTGGAATGGATTGGTTGAAGTATCTAAAAACGTTTGGAATACCATTACAGGAATTTTTAGAACGGCAGTTGAAGTTATTAAACCAGTATGGTCACCAATTGCCGAATTTTTTACTAACTTGTGGAACGGGATAGTTGATGGTTTGAAACCGATTATTGAAGCTATAAAGAATTTGTGGAATTCATTAAAGGATTTCTTCCCCGTATTGTTAGCAGGTATTGCAGTCGCTTTCGCACCAATGATTGCTATGATGACTGGCACAATTGGTGCTATTGTCATTGCTTGGAATTTCTTAGTTCCTTATTTCCAAGGAATATGGCAAGCCATTCAAATGGTTATTATTCCTATATTAGGTGTGATTGTTAATGAGATTGGCATGTGGCTTAGTGTGGCGTGGAATGTTATCACGACAGTTTTTAATTCAATCATGATTACGATACAAACGATTTGGAATATTATCGCTATTGTAATTTCAACCGCTTGGAATAACATCACAACAATTATTTCAACAGCTATTAATGTTGTTGCTAACATTATTAAGTTAGTTACTAGTATTTTCACAGGCGATTGGTCGGGGGCAATGCAAGCTATCTCGAACATCGCTGGAGCCATTTGGAATGGCGTAACTGCTATATTCTCAAATAGTCTGAATGCTATTGGTGGAATCGTTGGCGAATTAGGTAAGTGGATATTATCACAGTTGCAAAATGCTTGGTCTGGTTTAGGTTCTATCGTTTCTTCGATTTGGAATGGTGTTAAGAACACAATTCATGCGGCCATGAACATCGATTTGTTGGGTGCAGGCAAGGCGATTATTGATGGTTTTGTCAAAGGTCTTAAATCAGCTTGGGAAGCTGGTAAGAAATTCGTTAGTGGAATTGCTGATTGGATTAAGGAACATAAGGGACCAATTAGTTATGATGCTCGCTTACTAATTCCTGCTGGTAATGCTATTATGAATGGCCTTAATCAAGGGCTACAAGACTCATACAAGGATGTGAAGTCAAGCGTGTCCAGTATGGCAGATGACTTGCAAACTCAATTTAGTGGACAATTGAGTGCGGATACAACACAAACAAACCGAAGCATTAACCAAGTTGAATTGACGGCTAATAACTCAACCAATGGGTTATTGCGAGAAGTCGTGAAGGCTATTCGTGAGGGACAGGTTATTACCATTAACGGTAATCAAATGATTGGCGCTACTGCCAATGGATATGACGGCGCACTGGGAGACATTATGACTGATAGGAGGCGTAACCAACTATGATTGACATTGTTGAAAAAATACAATTTGGTCAGTTTGATTCTAAGGAAGAAGGGTTTTATTTGGTCGAGCGAGACGCTCCCACTCCTTCGGAAAAGACGGTCACTGAAAACTTAAGTTATGCCAACGGAATCTTGGACTTCTCCAATATCACTGGTGAACGCTTTTATGACCAGCGGACAATTAATTATCAGTTTACGATGCCAAACGTTGCTTATTCGGAACGAAAGCTCGTAGAAAACAAGGTTAAGCGAATGATTATGGCGCCGTTTGACCAACGCCTCTATGACAGTCACGATAATGGTTATTACTGGGTTGGCAAAGCCAAGAGCGTTAAAATTGATGATGACCAAGCTAACAACAAGTTAGTTTTAAGTATCGATTTTGACCTTTACCCGTTTGCTATCAAAAATAATAGTGGTATTGATAACTATGATGATTGGGATAGCTTTGATTTTGCTAATGATTTCATTCAACCGTTTTCATATGAGGTTGACGGGCAACGTGAACTTGATTTGATGAACATTGGTGAGAATAGTCTAAGTCCAACCGTTGTGACGAGTGATGTTATTGAAGTAATTAAAAACGGGCAGTCATATCAGTTCGGCCCCGACAAGGCAAAGGACTACCTGTTTTCTCTGGAGCGTGGCAACAACCATGTGACGGTTAAGGGCAAGGCAACGGTTCGTTTTGTCATCCAAAGTGAGGTGTTGTTGTAATGTATCGAGTAATTGTTTATAAGAACGCCAGTGACCAAGTGGGCGAGGTCCTTCATGAGCCACGTAACTATGGAAACAAAGCAATTTCTGGTGAGTTGGACATGCAGTTTAACGGTGTGTCGACGGCTTCATTTACTATCACAATGAAAAATAGCCTCTATCGTCAGGCAGAAGCCATTGCTAACCTTGTTAAGGTGATTGACACCAACACAAGTAAAGTCGTCTTTGACGGCCGTGTGGTGAAAATTGACGGGTCTTTTCGTGGCAGCCACACCCAGACGTTACAGTGTGAGGACTGCTTGGCCTATTTGCACGATAGCACGCAGGTTTATCGCAAGGTCCAAAACACGAGCGTTCGAGACTTCTTGCAGATGATTGTAGATGAACACAATCGGCAGGTTGAACCCTACAAGCGTTTCCAGTTAGGGCGTGTGACCGTATCGAATAGTACAGATAACGTCTATCGATACACAGACGACGCACAGGACACTTTTGACACAATTAAAGACAAGCTAGTCAGTCGCTTAGGCGGCTTTTTAATTTGGCATCGTGACGTCAACGGGCAACTAGTGTTGGAGTATTTAGCCAGTGTTGGCGAACATATTGATACACCCATCAAGCTTGGTAAGAACCTTAAGAGTGCCAAGCGTGAGTATGATGTCCGAGACATTATCACTCGACTAGTACCAATTGGGTCGCCGCTTGAACAGGGGCAGACGGAACAGTCCAGTGATGACACGGCCGCTGCTCAACCAAAAACGACGATTGAGTCGGTCAATAATGGGATTCGCTACTTAGATGACACGGCCTTGATTAGTCGCTTTGGCATTATTCAAAAAGCAGTCGAGTGGAACAACGTGAAGGTGCCTAGTATCTTGATGAGTAAGGGACAAGAATACTTGCAAAAGCAACGAGTGGCTCTCTTGACTTGGTCCGTTGAGGTGGTTGATATTTCGCTTTTAGACCCGACTTACAAGTCCTTTGAAATGGGGAACTTTTACCCCATTCATGACCAATTCTTGGGATTGGTTGAAGACTTGCAGGTTGTCGCTAAGAAAATTGATATAACACAACCACACAAGATGTCCTTAACGATTGGTACGAAGAATCGAACCCTTTCCCAGTATCAGCTCGACTATCAGGCCGCCATGCAGTATGCCGAACAACAACGACAGAATGCACAACAGACGGCTAACGATTTGAAGAATCGAATCAAGGAGCTAGTTGAGACAACTAACCGTATTCCGGAGCAGGATGCCGAGATTGAGGAACTAAAGAAGAGGCTGGCAGAACTTGAAGCGCAACAAACACAGTATTTTGATGGTGTGATTATTGATGTATCCGAGTTCCAAGGTGATATTGATTGGTCAAAAGTAACTGCTAGTGGTTTATCGTTGGCCATTGTTAGAGTGCAGTACGGTGCTAATCGTGCTGATTTAAAATATCAACAAAATTTGTCAGCAGTAGGAAATCTAGGCGCTAATTACGCCGTTTATTCCTACATGACTGCTAGTGATACAGCGAGTGCTGAAAGGGAGGCAGAGGCGCTTTATACGAGGGCGCAGCAAGCAGGAAATGGCAAGCAACCTCGCTTCTATATGATTGATGTGGAAGAGACCACAGGCAACGATATGCGAGGGATTGTTGATGCTTACATGAACAAGTTGAATAGTTTAGGTGTTCCGGATAATCGAATTGTTTTGTACATTGCTAATCAACTGTACAGCCAACTCAATTTAAATGTGGGACGTGCTGGTTCAATCATGATTCCGGCTTATCGTTCAACACCACCAGACCATGCTTATGACTTGTGGCAGTACACCAGTTCTGGTTCGGTTAGTGGCATTAACGGAAATGTTGATATGAGCAAAAATTACTCGGACCGCTTCAAGAATCAATACTTAAAAAAGGAGTAGTAAATGGCAAATGATAATGGCTTCGTGGATATTACGCCACAGGCTGGTAACGGCGATCAGTACCATGACCCGACTCATATTCCCAGCGAAAATGAGTTTTCTCAAGACATTAATAATGGTGTTGTTGACAAGAACAGCCGCACGTTAGCTAAATGGTTACGTGAAAAACAATGGGGAGTCGATGTCCGAGAGGCATTGGCTCTTTTTGTTGAGTGGTTAAGTACCAAATGGCACAGAAACAAAGAATTGATTGATCAAAACGCTAATCGTCAATCACAGGTTGAAAAACGACAGACTGACCTTGAAACTCGTTTTACTGGAGTATTAAGTGGAGCGACTAAAGATAGTGAGGTTATTGACGCACGCAACAGCCAGACATACGGCCAGTTCGATGTACTAGACAAGCGCTTTGAAAACATTGAGACCTTGCTTGCCAAGTACGTGCCACAAGGTTTTGAAGTAACGATTAAGCACAACTTAAATCGCATGCCAACGGTGTCTGCATTCAGTTATGAGTGGGGAATTGGAACAGCGCCTAATGGTTTTGGAACAGAACCAGAAGGGTTATTTGGTGGAACTAATCCAGTATCGGTTGCCAGCAATGTTGTCTATTCAGACGTGAATACGGTCAAAGTGGTGCTTCCACTAGATTACAAGATGGACGGCACAATCGAACAACATGGTAATAGCTGGTATTTAGTCGAAGGCATTAAGTCTTTGAAGTTCAAATTAGAATAAAGGAGAAATCATGGAAAAGATTTTTAAGGGCATGGATAACGGACCAGATGTAATTAATGGCAACTTCAACGAATTGTCAGACCCAAAGCGTGATGTGACGGTTAATGATTTGACAGTGAATGGTCAATTGACTATTGCGCCAAATCAAAAAAATTACTCAAAAACAATTACCGATAATAATGGACTTCAATTTACAATCAATCGAATTGGAAATATTGTGTTTGCTTTTTTCAGCGGGAATCCAACCGCAACAGGTTCTAACGTTTTGTTGGCAACTGTCCCAGCTGGTTACCGCCCAATTTCTAACAATTATTTCATTGTAGAAGGGATTTGGGACAATTTAATGACGTTTCTTGTCACGACCGGTGGTCAAGTTATGACAGGCACACATGGGTCTTCAAACGGAGGAGAACGTGGTGTTCAGGGTTCATCTGTTTGGATAACGCAAGACGATTTCCCAGAATAAGGAGGACTAATAAATGCAATGGTATTTTAAATATAACCCAAACACTTTTGAATTTATCCCAGGAGCTATTCGAGCTGAAGAACAGCCGGAGAATACAACAGATATTGAACCAACTGGATTCTATGGACTTCCTAAGTGGAATCCATCCACTAACTCATGGACAGGTCAGTCGATTGGTGATTATTTGGCAGAACAAAAGGCAAATGCAAAGCAACAGTTAGACCCACAGCAACAGCAATTAAACACGATTGCTAATCAGCTTTTGAAACAAAATATTGCATTGTCACAACGAGTATCGGCTCTTGAAAGGGAGGCTAAGTGATGTTTGACGTTTTAAAAAATTGGTATGAGATGGGACTAGAAAGCAACGATAGTCTTAAGAATTGGGTAATCGGAGAGGTTATCACAGCGGACCAATACCAGCAAATCACTGGTACTTTGTATTCGTTTTAAGGAGGTTAAATGAAGCGACATTTTTGGAAAAATCGTCAGTGGGTAACCATTGCGGTTGAGGAAATTGTTGTTGGTCTTGTGGTTATGTTGCACTACCAGCAACTTGATATTCGGTTGCCACCCGCACTAGGGTTACTAGATGATGCACCTTTTGGAATGCTGTACATCACAGTTGGAGTAGTGCTACTAGTTAACTCTCTTTGGGACTTCTATTGGTATCGCATTCGGTTAGTATTGATTGCTTTATCTGGTGGTATGTGGACAGCCCTGACGTTTAGCTATGCTATTAACGATTATGTGACAAACAATGTCACGATTGTTCCATTTATCTTTGGAATTATCACACTAAACGTGTTTCTTAGTGCATGGGACGAACCACGTTATAAGTTGAAGGGAGGTGAGCATGTTTGAAAATCTAGGTGCTTTTTTTGCTGTGATTGGGACAATTGCCACCGCCTTTTTTGCTTGGCGAGGGAAACGTGAGGACACAACACAAAAACATGATGACACGTTGAGCCTGATGTTTAAAGCTCAAAGTGACTTAGTGAAAGACCTTTCGTTACAGGTTAGCGATCTTAACACGGAAATCAAAAAGTTACGGACAGACAACGAAAACTTAACGAACGAAAATCGAGAGTTGCGAATCGAAGTCCGTAGTTTGACTAACAAAATTGATGAATTGATGACGGCTAATTAGTCGTCTTTTTTATTGGAGGAATAAAGATGAATTTAACCGATACATTGGTGTTGTCATTGGCTTTTGCGGCCGTTGCTGCACCGGCAGAGCACGCCTTGATTCGCTGGTTGCGAACGAAGACGAAGAATGGGAACGTCCAGCTATTGCTTACCTGGGCAGACCAGGCCGTTGCTTTGCTTGAAAAGAGTGATCTAGCTGGCACACAGAAGAAGCAGGAGGCGATTGATTTCGTTTCGCAGCGACTCGTGGCAAACAAGCTAGCAGGTAAGTTCTCACAGGAACAGCTATCAGCGGTTATTGAACAGGCAGTGGCGCAGTTAAATAAGGAGGCTAAGTAATGACATTATACGTAGGCGATGTTTCTTCACACCAGGGTGACAATATTGACGGAATTGTTGCAGATAACAACGCTGTGATTGTTAAAGTCACAGAGGGTAACTATTATGTGAACCCAAATTGGCAGACACAGGCGCAAAAAGTTCTTAACGCTGGTAAGAAGTTGGGGTTGTACCATTTCATCAATGCCGGTGTTGATAACAATACGCAGGCCCAATATTTCTTGGATACGATCGGTGGGTATGCTAATCAAGCTGGCGTAGCCCTTATGCTCGACTTTGAAAACATGTCAAACCGTACGCAATATCCAACGTTGACGGGCAATGAACCAAAGGCGATTGCGGATTATATCGACGCCAAGACGGGCAAGACAACTTGGTTGTATATCGGCTATGCAGACATTCAAAGCGGTTACACATGGAACGACATGAAAGACCGCCCACTGTGGGTAGCTGACTACCCAAGTAATGACGGTTCGCCATACTCACAAGAGTTGCAAGAGTGGGAAGACAGCCACCATTTTAACGTGTTGAAGTACTGGTCAACAGTCACGATGTGGCAATATGATTCTGTTCCATATGATCGTTCCGTCTTCTATGGCGATGAAGGGACGTGGGATAAGCTAGCCGGTGGAACGGGTAGCGACTCACAACCTAGTGATAACCAAGCGACGTTTCGAAGCGAGCCTGCAACTTCTGCGATTGATAAGTTTATCAGCGTGGCTAACAAGTTCATCCTCGCAGGATCGTTTGTGATTGATACATGTGAGTTACAAAATGATATTTATCAGGTTAAGTCGGAAGAGTTGTGTGCTGACCCATTCGACTGGTCGCATAATGGTATTCCAACTAAGCTGTTGGATGACTTGGACGACATGGACGGCCGTTCATTTGAAGATGGCCATCGTGTCGCATTCAAGAAGAACAACCAACGTGGCACGATTGATAAGTACGACCGTTCAGCTAATGCAGTTGGTATTGACTTCTTAGACGGTAACGGTATCATCTGGTTTGACGCTGACAAGTTCTGGAATCACGAATAAAAAAGCCCTTCGGGGCGTACATAAATCAACTAAATAAGGCTTTTACCCTGTGCATATCACTGGTATAATTTGACATACATTATAGTGAAGAGAGTTTTAACGTGCTAGACTTAATATTAAAAGTACTACAGATATTTTCTGCATTAGCAACAGTAGTAGGTGTTATTGGACTATTTTTAACGATTAAAACATATAAAGAAGGTAAAATTATTCAATCTAAGAGTGAGGATAGGCGGATTATACTTACGTCCATTCAAGTTCTAGAAATATTTTCCAATCGTATAATACCTGATATGGGAAAATACGAACAAGAAGTTTATGAAGAAATACCAAAGAATAAGAAAAAGGCTGTTGATGCTATTAATAAAGCTTCAAAAGAATCCGGATTAGCGAATATAATAACCGTTGAAGATTTGCCTAGTGAGTTAGTTGATCAGATAGTATTGGCAACCAAAATGGAATCTAACTTATTAAAAACATTTAATAGTTTAGAACATGTTTCTGTATATATTAATTATGGATTGGTTGATGATTCATTAATATATAATGCAGTTCATAACGTATTTTGTAATTTTATAGAACGGAATAAAGATGTTTTTGATCATTTAATAACTGATGAGGTACCGTTTATTAATATTAGGACATTATATGATAATTGGAAAAAGTAATTATATTTTTTGATTGTTGACATAATGAAAATTATTTGTAAAGATGATTATAGGAATAAAGAGGTGAATCAGATGGAAAAAATATTTGAAGCATACTCAAAAGAATTAACTAAAGAAATTCAGAATAAAGTAGTCGAAAATAGAGACAAAGTTTATTCGGAGGATTTGTTTGGTAACTACCGAAGAGCTTAGATTATACAAAAAGACCTGCAATTAAGTAGGTCTTTTTGTATACAATGACCTAATCTAATTTATTAGAAAGCTACTCGGGCTGTACGCAGTGGGATAGCGAAAAAGACGGGGAAAACGCAGACGTGTGCCCGTCTTTTTTTTGTGCCAAAAAAGTCTAAAAAATGTTGACAAATAGTACTATCAGTAGTATTATAATAAGTATAGGAAGGAGGAAAGATATGAAGAAACACAAAAGAAAAAAGCTGACCAATGCAAGAATTATGCGACAAGTTGCTGTAATCAACTTAATCGCTGCACTAATCAGCTTATTATCAAACCTGTTCAAATGAACAGTCAGCCCGCAAGGGCTGTTTTGTGTACCTTCATATTAACAAATTATGAACAAGAAAACAAAATATAACTATATTACATTGGCTATTAGCGTTTTGGCGCTTGTGATTGCAGTTATTGCATGGGTGATTTAAATGGCACTAACACAAACAGAAAAAAATAAACTTTGGCAGGAAAAAAATAAGGAACATAGTAAGTACTTGAAGTATCGTTCCACGTCACGATCATTTATTCGAAATTTAGCCACAGAAGAAGACTTAAAGGAATTGACTAAATTGATAGAAGAAAGAAGTAAGAATATTGGCAAAGAAGGATAGTAAACAAATAGCTTGGGAAGTTTTTAAAGAGATTGAACCGTTATGGAAGAAACAACCAAACACCATTTATGCTATTCGTGTCGTAATGCCAGAGTTTAAGCATGACATCAATGTCTTTTTTGAATGGAACAAGATTGGGCGGGCCACTATTTCTCGTGAAGTAGCATCGTATAATCCAGGAAATGTTGACGCAGTCATGGATGCTGTTGAAGTTTTGAAGATAAAGTATAATTTAACAGTAAATCTATATAAATAAGGAAGGTTTATTTTAAAACATGCCCCAAGTTTAAATTAGCCGTTCTCAATTATTGCAAAATATCAATCTTTAATATTTAGACCAAATTAAGACCAAAACGTATAAAACTACTGGTATTAAAGCAACGATTAACGTGGTTACCACCTTTTCGGCCATTTTCTAGGATTTCTGGAAGATGGCCTTTTTTTCTTTGTAAACGTTGGTATAAAAGCGTTTATAATGGTTTCTTGTTATTGTAAGTTAACGTCAGTTTACTTATATTTTCCAATGATTTGCCACATTTTTGCCACAATTTTAGCTGAGGTAAACTAAAGTAAACTGAGTGTTTATCAGCGTTTCTGTTTGCTCTATTTTTGATTTGAATATTTACTGAGGAATAATTTGCCATAAATAAAAAAAGAAGGTTTAAAAACCTTCTAGAAGTTGAATTGTTTTTTTTCACGTTCAGTAGTTCGCTTGTCTTCCAAAAGATGTGTGTAGGTACGCAACGTAATATTAATACCAGAGTGTCCAAGACGCTCGCTAACGTATTGTAGAGCAATATCATTAGCAGTAGATATGAAGCGTGTGTGCCTAAGAGCGTGGAATGTGACGGTCTTTGAATCGTTGCCTAATAATTTAGCTAACTTCTTATTGCAGGCATTATTAGTTGGTGGTGTTTGGTCATCGTAAGTAAATGCAAAGTGTTCGCCGAACTTCCAATTTTTAGCGATTTCAAAGAGTCTTTCTGGCATGTCAATCGTTCGAACAGAGTAAGGTGTTTTTGTCTTCTTAATCTCACGGTCAGTTGCTTGCCAAGCTTTGTTGATTGTTAGTGTTTTATTTTTAAAATCAAAATCATCTTTACCAAGAGCTGCTACTTCAGAATAGCGGCATCCTGAATAAATGCCCGTCAATATCATGTGAGATGTTACATCATCAGATTCCAAGGTGTTTTTCTTTAATAATTCTAGTTCATCGTTTTCAAGAAACTTCAACGATTTATCTTTTGATGGTATGGCAGAATAACTTTTTGTGCTTCTAGTAAAATCTCGTCCAATATATTCTTCGTCAACAGCATATCTTACAAATTGCTGTATAACGTTTTTTACCTTTGAAACGGTAATCATGGCATGTGTTTTTCCATAGTCGTTAATAGCTCGCTGAAACATGGATGCCTTGACTTCAGTAATATCAACATCATTAAAGTGCTTTTTCAGTGAGTTGAATCCTTGCTTGTAAGTACTTTTTGCATTGGTTTCAAGGTGAGGTTCTTTGAATGTTTCATACCATGACCAATATAGGTCAGAAAACATGCCATCTTTTATGTTCATTTTGTTGTGGTACTTGTCATGGTCTTGGTCCGTTTCCCACGCCATGGATTCTCATTTTGTTTTGAATCCACCTTTGGTCTTACGTTTATAATTTCCATTATTATCTTTGTAAGAAACTCGAACTTGCCAAGTGCTTTCACGCTTCGAAATAGCCATGATTTCCTCCTTTTAGGTAAAAATAAAAAGGCCTAGGCCTTTCGGTAGGTATGTACGCCCAAAAGGGCATTGATTACATCTTAATTTTATATGACTTGCTTCCAACTTTATTGAACTTTGCATCTTCGAAAGTTACGTTGATTGGATTATTATTAACAAGCGTGTATTCAAGTACAACAGGAACCGTTTTACCTGGCAAAACTTTCTGGTTTAAGTTATCACTTTCAGTTTGATAAGGAACACTAAAATCATCATTAACAGCAGGAACGCCTGGATCTAGCTTCTGATTTGTTGAATTTGTTTTTTGATAAGCATGAACGACTGCATACATTGCTGACGCATCAGCTTCTTCTTTCGATACGTTAGTCATTTTTCCATGTAAAATGAAAACCTTTGTGCCGTTCATTCCATCGATTATTTCTCCGGAAGTGAAAGTTGTGTTCAGTTTACCAGCGTAATATGTATTTCCTCTAAAATGCCATTTATTACTTGTCTTCGACTTACAAAATGTAGGTAATTGCCCGTCATTATTTGCAACGTATGTAGCAAATCCAATTGCGAAAATTGTTATTAATGCCATGATCCAGAACCATACATGTTGATAAAAACGTTTTGACTTCACTTCTCTCTCCCGTTCAGTTTTTTACGTGGTTCCGTACTGCACATATCAAATTTTCAATATGATCTTAAAAGTTACGCAAGTTCTTCTTGATTATAAATCGAATTGTGGAAATGAAGAACGTCGTTGGCAATTGTATTCCCGAATTGTTGAAGCCTTACATACAAACTAGATTGCTGCTGAACAGAATACAACATATTGTATTGATCCAACATTCTATGAAGCATACTTTTTTTAACTGAGTATTTATTATTACATTGTGCATACTCTTCATATATAAAGTTTACATCTTCTTCTGAAAGTAGAAATCGTCTAGACAGTATAGATTTTATTCTGTTCGTGACTACCGATTTTGAAATTTTAGAAGCTGCACTAATCTGCTTCAAATGGAATCCTTTATTAATTTGTCTACAAAAAACATTGAATGGAAGTAAAAGGTTAGCTGCGAAAGTATTTGCTTCAAATTCATAATGATTGGTTTCATCATACAAACTTTCACTGATTGTGAACGTTTTTGATATCGGATGTCCTAAAACCACATGTCCAATTTCATGTGCGATTGTAAATCCTAGTCGAACGTCTTGATTTTTGTAGTGTAGCCTTTCATTAATAACAATTGTTGATTCGTATTCATCAGAAAAAGCAAAACCAAGCAAGTCTTCATTATTGAATTTAAAAAAATCCACATGTCCAATTTCGTCAATTACGACGTTTGCAAAACTATCTGCCTGCATGGAAAGCGCATACTGACTTAGGTCCTTTGACCCCATATATTTGGTTTGGAATATTTTTGAGTATGAATCGGCTTTTTTTATGACTTCTTCGTAATTGCTCATTGTTTATTCTCTTTCTTTAGCAATTCGTTCTGCTCTGAATTTCATGTAATCTGAAATATCATCCACTAATTTTTCTTTTTCGTCAGAACTGAGGTGGTTATCCTCAGTATATTTACGGAACATACCGGCGATTTGGATATTATCAAAAGAATCTTCTATTCGCGTATGATCAATGGCATCATCTCCAAGTAGTTCTTTAACATCAACATTTAGTGTATTAGCGACTTTTTTAAGCGAATCAATACGGGGCGTTTCAGTTTTCCATCTATAAATGGCGTTTTCTCCAAGACCGGATTCTTTGGCAACCGTTTTAAGGTTGATTCCTCTTTTTTTCGATATTTCTTTGATATTTTCAAAAAGCGTCATATCAGCACTCCTTTGAGTTCTGATGAATAAAAATTACCTAATACAGAACTAATGTGTTGACGAAATTACTGTAAACAGATATTATTAATTCATCGAGTTATTAAGCAATAAAAAACAAACATATTCAAAAACTAGCTTGTCGGCGGCCTTAATGTAATTTTGTACTGCTTATTTACTTATGACTTGATTTTACTGTTAACGGTAAAAATAGTCAATAACTTGATAAAAAATACTGAAAGGAGAGAAAAAATGACGGAAAGTGAAAAAGCGGCGTTTGATATTCGAAAAAATTTAAGATTGCGTTATTTGAGCGAGGACTGAAGTAAGTTGAAATTGCTGAAATGATTGGAATTTCTCATGCTCAAGTAAGTCGGGCATTCCAAGGAAACGTTGCGCCGAAAGATCGTGAGATTCAAAAGGAAGCTGCAAAAATCTTAGGAATTGGATTGTAAGGAGGCGAAATGCCAAACGAAGTAAAGACTTTCAACTTTGAAAGCGATGACGTTAGAACAGTAATCATTAATAAAGAAGTGTGGTTCGTAGGTAAAGATATTGCGCAAACTCTTGGTTATTCTAACAGCAATAAAGCTGTTCAGAATCACGTTGATGATGAAGACAAAACTCAATCCCAAAATGGGAACGAGTTTGGGCAACGCGGGGTATACATGACAGACGAAAAGGCAGCGGCGCTGATTAGTAATCGTGATAATACCTTGTCAGACTTGCTCATCCAAGCTGGTGAACAGCTCAAGGCTAAAGACTTGCAGATTTCAGAAATGAAATCAAAGGCATTGTTCGCAGATGCAGTCAACAGAAGTAATAACAGCATTCTGATCGGACAGCTTGCTAAGATTTTGAGACAAAACGGTGTGGAAATTGGACAAAACCGATTGTTCCTATGGATGCGAAAGAACGGTTACCTTGGTACGCGAGGTGAGAACTATAATCAACCCACGCAAAAGAGTGTTGACCGTGGGATTATGGAAACAAAGGTTCGCACTTTTAATAACACAGACGGTTCTGTTCGAACGGCTCGAACGACGAAGATTACTGGTAAAGGGCAGATTTACTTCGTAAACAAGTTGTTGAAGGAACAGGAATATGAAGAGATGGCGTGAGGTAATTGATGAAACGTGACCCATGTACGCTTAATCGTATTGATCAAATAAGCGACAACGAATTTGATGCTTTTATTTCGATTAACGTAGGTAAGAAGAAAAAGAAAAAGCTCCGAAAGTTTGACAAGAAACTATCAGAGCTAAACAGCTGAAGCGCGAAATTGAAGAATTATGATTCTTCGTTGAATGTAAGGTTTAGATTGGTAATCGCACCACAGTGAGGGCAAACGTTTTTACCGCTAGTTGCTTTATACGTTTTGCCACAACTACCACATTCAATTTCAAACTTTTGTTTTTTGGCAAATTCTTCGATGAATTGATGGCTTTCAAGGGAATTCATCAATTCATCGAGACCTTCAATATTTGCTGGCATAGTGTTCTCCTTTCATTTACTCGGCATAGCAGTGCCTGTAAATAAAGGATACCAAAAGAAAGGAATTGAAATGAGAAATGAAGATGAAGATTTCTAATGGCGGGTAAGAATTTTATCTTAACTTGTCGGATTACTTTTAGGAACTATAGTAACTATCTTATTAACGCATTAAACCAGACAGGAATAGTACCACCGATAAAACCAAGAAGTGCTGGAATAGTAATATTCCAAATGATCTTGTTTTTAAAATTGATTTTCTTTATATCGAAATATGTTTTTCCTGATGTTGTTGTATAGAAAAGAGATTGAGCAATTTTTGATACATATCCGTTTTCAATTAGTTCAGCTAATGCCAGTTCTGTTTTTGATTGATAGTTTGGCGAAAAGTTTCTATAAATTTCTCCTTCAGGAATGTATTGATCATTTTGGTGGATTGTTTGAAATTCATCATTTACGAATTTTTTTAGAAGGTGTTCAGCATTTTTTGTAAGCATTGGTTAACTCCGTTTTGATTATTAATATCTAAATCATACCAAAAGAAAGGAATAACAATGACTAGTTTTAAATCAAAATATTCGTGGTCGATTTCTGAAATCTGTGAGTATGCAGGATTTTCTAGACAATTTTTCGATTCACATTGGCGGAATCACAAATGGTTTCCAAAACCAATTACACAGTCTGGAAATAAGGTTTTATTTCGCGGAATAAAAATTGAAGAATTTTGCGACAAGATAGAAAAATATGGAGGTGCATGATGAACGAAATTATGTTTTGTAACAATGTTGTTCTTGGTATTTGCTTATCAGGAGCTGGTATTTCGTTAACGGTGTTTTTTTACAAATATCAAAAATCAACATACAACGAAAACGACATTCAAAATGACATTCGAAAAAATCATGAATCGGAAATTAATGGAATCATTAAAGAACAGAAAAAAGCTCTCAAGGCTGCAACCAAGAGAGCTTAGGCATAATATTTCCAAGACAGAAAATTATGCCCTATTATATCACGGAGGGGAACTATATGACGTTTGAACAAAAGAAAATGAAGCAGAAAGATCTGCGGCTTTATGAAGTATTGCAAGATGCTGTTTATGCGAAGCGTGATGCTTTAGCTAAAAATGCGTAAATGATCGAAGATCTAACCATAGACCGACAAAAGTTGCTGGAAGAAATCGAACAGTTAGAACAAGAGGCACGAGAACTATGACAATTGAAAACAGCATGCTGATGTACCAAGAAAACATTCAAAAAGAATAAGAGTACGAAGATTGGCGTGATGTAATCGAGTTTTCTGAAAAAAGCGTCACCAACTAAATAGTAGGCGAGAAGACATTCTCGATGAAGTGTATGAAGATTTTGTTGAACTGTCTGTTCAACAATTTAAAGAATACCAATCAAAAGTTGAAGAACTCGATGAACAAATTGAGGAATGTGACGAAGAATTTCGTGAATATGAAGAAGAGATGGAGAACTTATGATTGAGAACTACAACATCGATAAGCCACAGGCCGAATTTTTCGAGGCGTTGAGTAAGTTGCAAGATAAACTTAAGCAACCAACTAAAACAAGGACTGGAGTTCAGGGGCGAAGTATGCTGACCTGAACGATGTAGCACAAGCGATTCGAAAGGCGAACAAGGAAGCCAAGCCCGGCCTTTCATTCTCACAGGCAATCATCACAAATATGAACGCTTCAGGACATGATAGCCGACACGTTGTTACTTACATCCCGCACAAGTCAGGAGAGAGCTTAGCCATTGAGGGATTACCAGTCACTTCCTCTAACAACAGTCAGGAATCGATGAAAGCTGCCGCATACGCTAAGCGTGGTTCATTGATGGCTGCATTCGGAGTAACCCCGACGAATGAAGATAACACGGCATGGCACGCTGGTAACTGGGATGCTAACTCATCCTCTATTGGTATCGAACATGCAAATCTAACTGGCGCTCCCGATTATGATATCGCTCAAGCAACGATTGATGCCTCAGCTAAGCTAGTTGCGGATATTGCACAGCGCTATGGATTTGGACGAGTTGTCCCATATCAGAATTTGTTCCCACACTCATCATTCACGTCCACGGCTTGCCCTGGTAAGTTGAAGGACAAGCTGCAGGAAATTGCCGACAAGGCCAATGACATTATTGCTGATGGTAATGGAAACGTTGCTACTCAAGCAGCACAAACGTCACAACCCGAACAGCAGGAAGTAGACAACCGTTCAGCATCTATCAAGGAATTCCAAAACAAGTGGAAAAAACGGTGGGCTATTCGTGGGAAGTTCACGATTCGTACGTGCCAAAAGGTATATGGCATGTTCCAAGTATTGACGGATGACCTTAATGTCGAACCAAATTCTTGGTATTATAACGGAATTCCTACTGGACTTCTTGAAGATGTATCTGATCCAGAAGGACGTTCATTCGAAGATGGTGCTGCTGTTAGATTTAAGGATGGCGTTAACTCTGGTGTCATTTCTGCATACGATAACAACGACAACGCTGTTGGTATTTACTTTGCAGGATATCGTGACATGATTTGGTTTGATGCTGATAAGTTTCTGGCGCATCCTTGATTAAAGGGCTTCGGCCCTGTACATATAAATTGAATACAAAATTAAAAACCTGTGATATACTGTAGTCACGAACAAGACTTAATTTCATAGTTCCGTCTTGTTTGAACCCACCATTTTTAGACTGGCGAAAATGGAAGCCTAATGATTGGGCCTTGTACATCATTGTATGTCTCTACCGTGACGCCTGACGGTACGCCAGCGTACATATTGTTGCTCGGGTAAAATCCCGGGCATTTTTTTTAGTTTTGGAGAATAGTAAGTGTATAAATCCTTTGATTACATAGAATTGAATACATTGAAAGAAATTGTTGATAATTATGAACGTGACTTTCATGGACATACAGTAGAAATCACAACTAATTTTAAGCCCCTCCAGAATATCGTAATAAACTTTGATGTTTTAGATGTTCCACATCTTTTAGGACTTCAATATTTATCAAAGCGAAGGTCTGCTAGTAAAAATATTGAGATGATAAAATCTGGAACTTTAACTATAGAAGATATTAAACGAGATCCATCATTTGGGGATCGGATTAAGGATAGGTTCAAGTATCATGAATTTTTTAACGAAGTATTCAAAAGTAATTCGTCGCAACTAATGGTAATTACTAGAGATATTCGCCCGCCTAGGTTAGGTAATGTTGAATTTCTTATCTATGATTATCTTGATCCAAAAAGAAAAAAGATGGTACTCATCGGCTTTTCTCCAAATAATAAGGGGTACTATGTACCTGCTACTCTTCATGTTAGGAAAACACCTAACATTTTTACTGAACGTAGATTGACTGAAATAAAGTCGATGAAATGGATTAGATAATGATGGTTGGCCTGCTTAATTGCGGGCCTTTTTTATTTAAAGATATGACTTAGACGAATTGTCACTATTAATAGAAGAAAGACGTAAAATGTTATAATAAAATCGTCGTCAACTGCCAGACGACTTCCGGGAAGCGATGACAATAAGCTTCCTTTTTAATTTGCCACATTTTTGCCACAATATTGGTTAATGTACTGATATTAAGTCGTCGGTTGATGTGGTTACCACCTTTTCGGCCATTTTCTAGGATTTCTGGAAGATGGCCTTTTTTCTTTGTAAACGTTGGTATAAAAGGGCATAACCGGTTACGGTGCCTAAGGTTCGCTGTGTTGTCGAATCAAAGACCGCAAAAAGATCATGGATGGAACGAAGCTGCGCGCAAGTCACCGATGCTTTTTAGTGGCTCTTTTTAGAATGATTACGACTTGTTCGTAACTGAACAAAACGGGTGATCAATTATTAAAAAAGGCTTGTTATCAGGTTATTATTAAAATAATAATTGAACAAAGATGATCAAATTTACTGAAATATTCTCGAAATGTGTTATACTAAAGGCAGTTATTCGAGCGAATAATGGAATAGGAGATACAATTCATGGGAATGCGTGTTGATAATTATGTCCATCCGGAAGAAAAGAAAGTGGTTGACGAAAAGCGAATCAAGATGCTGAAGCTTTTCTCAAAGATTGCGACGGCAACTTGTATTTTGATGTATGTCTCATACATCCCGCAGATTATCGCGAACTTTTCCGGTAATCCAGTAAACCCTGTTCAGCCAGCGGTTGCAATGATTAACGCAACGCTTTGGACCGGTTATGGTTGGTTGAAGACTTACAAGGATTGGCCAATCATTATTTCTAATGTGCCTGGTATTTTCTTTGGATTGGTCACAATTGTGACGATTTACATTCACTAATAGCAGTTATAATGTTGGTCAGCACCCGAGGGTGCTGACCTTTTTTATTGCGCTTAACAAAGGCGTGGCGGACTCGTTTCATTTCCGAGATGCTGGTGGTAAAATAATGCTTATCGAATGAAGGGAGGGGAGTCGATGTCGATTCAATTAACTGATGCTGTATCCGTTTTGTCTGGCGTCGGGCCAAAGCGCGAAAAAGCGCTCCAGGACCTCGGAATTTTTACAATCGACGATCTGCTTTCCTACTATCCTTATCGCTATGATGATTTGGGCGAGCGCCTGCCATCCGAGACCTTGGATGGTGAAAAGGTCACTTTTAAAGGCGTGATTTCCACACCGCCCGTCGTTCGTCGTTATGGGAAGCGTTCGCAAACGGTGGTCGGCCTGCTGGTCGACCGGGAGAACGTCCGCGTGACTTTCTTCAATCAGCCCTGGATCAGCAAGAACCTCGAAGTTGGCCAGGAGGTGGCTGTCTACGGGACCTATAACGCGGCCCGGGCGGCTTTGACAGCGATCAAATTAGTGCCGGCCTCCGTTGACGGTCTGGCACCGATCTACCCGGTCTCCAAGGCCATTAAGGCTAAGACCATCGCAGAATTGGTTGAGCAGGCCTGGGGACAACTTCGTGGTACTTTACCCAATTTGGTGCCAGACGAACTGCGAGAAAAGTACCGGCTCTTGGACAAGAATGAGCAGGTGGAATACTCGCATTTTCCAAAGGATAAAGTGGAATCCAAAGCTGGCCGTCGTTCAGCCGCCTTTGAAGAATTTTTCCTCTTCCAAATGCGCCTACAGTTGGTCAAGCAGGCCGATAAGTCCTTTTTGGGCGAGGCTTTGGCCTACGACGCTAAGCAGGTGCAAGCCTTCATCGACGCCCTGCCCTTTACGCTAACCGACGCGCAAAAGCGGGTGGTCGACGAGATCTTAGCTGATCAAGCTGCCCCACAGCACATGAACCGCCTCCTGCAAGGAGACGTTGGTTCCGGTAAGACGGTTGTGGCTGCGATTGCCATGTACGCGGCGGTCACGGCCGGCGCCCAGGGGGCGATCATGGCGCCAACCGAAATTTTAGCTCAGCAGCACGCCAAGGGGCTGGCCAAGCTTTTTGATTCAGCGGGGATTTCACTGCGGGTGGAATTGCTCACGTCGGGCTTGAAGGCTGGACAACGACGTCAGATCTTAGAAGATTTGGAGGCGGGTGACATCGACATTGTCGTCGGAACCCACGCCTTGGTCCAAGAAGGCGTTTACTTCCACCACCTCGGGCTGGCCGTCATCGACGAGCAGCACCGTTTTGGTGTCAAGCAGCGGGCGAAGCTTCGAGAAGGTGGCGTGAACCCAGACATTTTGGCCATGACCGCCACACCAATTCCACGAACCTTAGCGATCACTTCATATGGCGAAATGGAAGTGTCGATCATCGACGAGTTGCCGGCTGGTCGAAAGCCGATTATCACCAGCCAGCTGTCCAACCGCCAGTACGATCAGGCGATGGATTTGCTGAAGGGGGAGCTTTCTAAAGGCGCGCAGGCCTACGTGGTCACGCCCCTGATTGAAGAGTCGGAAAGCCTAGATGTCCAAAACGTGACGGCCGTCTACCAAGAACTACAGGAAGAACTGCCGGATTATCAGGTCGGTCTCCTGCATGGTCGCTTGCCAAAAGAAGACAAGGATGTTTTGATGGCCGGCTTTTCGGCCAACCAGATTCAGGTCTTGGTGTCGACAACCGTTGTCGAAGTTGGCGTGGATGTGTCAAATGCCTCGGTTATGTTAATATTAGATGCTGACCGTTTTGGCCTGGCGCAGCTGCACCAGTTGCGTGGTCGTGTCGGCCGTGGGGAACGCCAGTCCTACACGGTGCTTTTGGCCGATCCGAAGACCGATTATGGAAAGGAACGGCTTTCAGCTTTGGTTGAGACGACGGACGGCTTTGAGCTGGCGCAGCGCGATTTGGAACTGCGTGGTTCCGGTGATATTTTGGGCACGAAGCAGTCGGGGATGCCGGACTTCAAGGTCGGCGATCCGGTCAAGGATTTGACGATGCTGACGATTGCCCAAGAAGAAGCGTTAAAGCTGGTTCGAACGGACAAATGGGACGAGAAGCCAGGCCACCAAGCCTTGGTTGATCACCTTTCCCAAACGATGGCCGCTTTTAGACACTTTGATTGATAATGTTTTATAGTTAAAGAAAGACTCGAAGGAGATTTGTTGTGATTAAGATTGCGATTGATGCGATGGGTGGCGATTATGCCCCAGACGAAATTGTAAAGGGTGTTGAGCTTGCCCGTGACCGATACCCTGAATTGGAATTCTTGTTGTTCGGAACGGAAGCAAAGGTCAAGCCTTTGATCCAAAACATGGACCGGTTGACTTTGGTGCCCACGACAGAAGAAATCGAAATGGGCGAAGAGCCTGTTAAGGCAATGAAAAACAAGCCGGATTCTTCCATGGTTCGTGCTGCAACGGCCGTTAAAAACGGGGAAGCGGATGCCTTCTTCTCAGCGGGTAACACAGGGGCTATTTTGGCTTCTGCGATCTTTATTGTCGGTCGCATCCGTGGCGTGGAGCGTCCTGCTTTGGCAACGGCCTTCCCAAGCTTTGGCGAAAAAAGCGACGAGTTCGTCTTTATGGACTTGGGTGCCAACGCTGAAAACAAACCTTCCCACCTTTACCAATACGGGATCTTGGGAACTTTCTATGCAGAATCTGTCATGGGAATTTCAAATCCACGTGTTCGCCTGTTGAACAACGGTGGCGAAGAGGATAAGGGTGATGACGTCCACAAGGCCGCCCATCAATTAATGAAGGACACGGAAGCCTTCAACTTCTTAGGAAACGTTGAAGCCCGTGAAATCATGGATGGCACGGCTGATGTGGTTGTGGCTGACGGCTTTTCTGGAAATGCTACGTTAAAGGCCATTGAGGGAACGGCCTTGACGATGATGGGGCAAATTAAGGAATCCATCAAGGCTTCTGGAATTCGTGGTATCTTGGGTGCGCTTTTGCTGAAGCCAGCCCTGCGTTCGTTGAAGCACAAGTTGGACTTTAACGAAAATGGTGGGGCCGTCGTCCTTGGTGTCAAGGCACCGGTTGTTAAGACGCACGGTTCTGCCAAAGCGACGGCGGTGGCCAACTCCATGGGCCAGATTCAAAAGATGGTCGAAGAGAACTTGGTTCAAAAGACGACTGACTTCATCAAGGAAAACGCCGACAAGATGAAGGTAAAAAAGAACGCAAAATAAATACCGCAAGGCCTTCATTTTGTGGTAGTATTAGTTCGATTTGATTTAGCTTGAGGAGAGAACAATGGCCTTATCGAAAGAGCAGATTTATGCAAAACTCGAAGACGAAGTAGCCAAACGCTTCGAGGTGTCGAAAGACAAGATTCAAGGGGATCACGATTTTGTAAAAGAAATCGGCGCCGACTCGATCGATGTTGTCGAACTCGTTGTGGAAGTGGAAGACGAATTCGATATTGAAATTCCAGACGAGGATTTGGACGAGTTGACATCGTTGAATAAGGTCACGGACTATATTTATGCACATGAGTCGAAGTCGAAGTAACGCCTTTTCCTTTTTTAAGAAGGAAGGGAAGCAATCCGCTCGACCCATGGTCAAAAGAAAAAAGCAAAAGACAGTCAATCAAGCGCATATGGCTTGGCAAAAGACGATTGGGACACCTGCACAACTCGCCTTACAAAAGCGAGTGGCGGCGGTGTCCCTTTCTGCCTTCCAGCAGCCTTTTTTGCACCAAGCGGTTTATAATAACCGGTTGCAAACGACCGGGGGCCGCTATCATCTGTCGGACCATCACTTGGATTTTAATCCAAAAATGGCCGATCGAAGCGATTTTGATGCGATTATCAAGCATGAGCTCTGCCATTATCATTTGCATTTGGCTGGGCGCGGCTATCAACATCGACAGCAGGATTTTAAGCACCTGCTTGCGGCGGTCGGTGGTTCGCGTTATGCACCGGATATTGGCAACCGGCGTCAGATGAACAAAAAGTACCGGTATCGCTGCGATAATGGTCATCTGATCGAGCGCGTTCGACGAATCGACGTCAGGCGCTATCGCTGTGGCCAGTGTCGTGGCCGTTTACATTTAGAAAGTGATTTAGGATAGGCAAGATCGCCTTTCGATCAATTTTTTTGTTCGAGTCAAAAGCGTTCCGTTATTTGCGACAGGGCGCTTTTTTTGCTATGATAAATTTCAGTAATAAAGCGCTTTCAAAAAGAGGATTGAAACGATGGTCGACGAAAAGAAAAACGCTACAATTTACGATGTTGCCGCAGCAGTTGGCGTTTCTTTGGCGACGGTTTCACGAGTTGTTAACGGCTCGGACAACGTTCGACCAGCCACTCGTGATAAAGTCTTAGCGGCCATCAAAGACCTTGGCTACCGGCCAAACGCCGTGGCCCGTGGACTTGCCTCAAAAAAGACCACAACGGTTGGGGTCGTCATGCCAGATATGACCAACTTATTTTACTCGGAATTAACACGTGGCATTGATGACGTGGCCAACATGTACCAGTATGATGTGTTGTTGACCAATACGGATGATGACCCGAAACGAGCGCTAACGGCTGTCAAAAATTTGGCTGATAAGCAGATCGATGGCCTGATTTTTATGGGTAGCCAGCTGTCAGACGAAGTGTTGTCCGCTATTCAGGCAACCGGTGTTCCCGTCGTTTTGGCCGGATCTGTCGACCACGGTCGGGTGCTGCCTTCTGTAAACATCGACTACCAAAAAGCTTTTTTTGAAGTCAGTCAGCATTTCTTAAAAAAGGGACAAGAGCGCCTGGCATTGGTGCTTGGTTCGAAGGATCGGGCCATTGATGTCGATTATCGTAGAGCAGGTTATGAAGAAGCCTTGCAAACATCCGGTCAGATTTTAGACGAGTCGTTGATTTTTACTGGTGCGCGTTCTTATCAAGACGGGCAAGAGATGGCGGCAGGTGTCATTGCGGCAAAGGCTAGCGCTGTTGTGGCTTACGATGATGAGGTGGCTTTGGGGGTCTTGAACGGCCTGCAGGATCGGGGAGTCAATGTGCCAGAAGAAGTCGAGATCGTTTCGGCTAATAACACTACCTTCACCCTGGTAGCCCGGCCAGAATTGTCGTCCATCGATCAGCCAAAGTATGACATCGGTGCGGTCGCCATGCGGATGCTAACCAAACTGATGGATCATGAAAATCTATCTGAAAAGCAAGTGCTACTGCCTTATACGATGGTTAAGAGAAATTCAACAAAATAAGTGCTGGGAAGTGAACCGAATTTGGATTTACTTCTTTTTATTTAGAATGAAAATAAAGTAATTGCCTTTTTGTGCCAGCTCCGCTAAACTAGTCAAAGATAGTCTTTGGAGGTTAGGTTCTTGAAAAATATACGTTTTCTTTCACCATTTTCCTTGGTGTTATTAATGATTTCTTTTACCATGTCGATTTCCCAATCGACGATGACGACGGCTTACCCGATTTTGATGAAGCAGTTTGGCATCGATGCCGCTGCCGTTCAGTGGGTAACGTCTGGTTTCATGGTGGCGATGACTTTGGTGATGCCCCTTTCGCCATGGCTGCTTGATAATCTGCATTTGAAGAAGTTACTGAACTTAATTGTGGCTGTTTTCTTAGTCGGGACTGCTATTGCAATGGTGACCCCAAACTTTTTGGGCGTGATTGTCGGTCGCTTGCTCGAAGGGGTGGCTGTTGGGGCGCTCTTTCCAACTTACCAAGCCGTCATCATGGAGAACACGAATAAAGAAGATCGCGGGATTGCCATGGGGGCCGTTGGGCTGGTGATGTCATCGGCTTTGGCCGTTGGTCCAATCGTGTCTGGTATCGTCTTGCAATTTGGGACCTGGCGCTTGCTCTTTGCCTTTTTCTTTGTGGTCTTGCTTGGCCTGATTCTTTTCATGCAAAAGCAAATTCAAAATACGCATCAATTAAACAAGCGGGATTTTGATTTCTTATCGGCCTTTTTGCTGATTGGCTTTGCTGGAATCTTGTACACTGTTTCGATCTTGCCAGCAAAGGGTTGGTCATGGACGTTGATCGTCACGCTAATTGTTTCGCTCTTGCTGTTGGTCATCTTTGTGATTCGCCAATTGAAGATGGACAATCCTTTCTTGGATCTGCGTGTTTTTGAGCACCGGGGCTACTTGCCAGCCATGTTGCTGACGGGGATGTCATATTCCGGATTGATTACGGCCACTGTGATCATGCCCTTGTACTTCCAAAAAGTTTTCTTATTAGCCCCAATTTGGTCCGGCCTTTTGATGATTCCAGGCGCGGTCTTCCTGTCCTTTCTAAATCCAAAAGCAGGCCGGCTTCTTGGGCAAATCGGGCTTCGTCCTCTGGTTTACATTGGATCCTCGATGATGCTTTTAGGTTACCTGTTCTTGGCCGTCTTTGGGACGAAGTTCCTCTTGCTTGCCATCCTGGGTGCCATGATGCTTGAAGGAGGTAACGCCTTCATCATGATGCCGGCCGTGACCGCAGCGTCCAACGCGCTACCAAAGCATTTGATTTCTCACGGAACAGCCATTATCACGACCATGCGTCAGTTGATCGGGGCTTTGTCCATTTTGCTAGCCGGTCTCTTAATCGGCTTCTTCCATCAGGAACACAGTTACGGTTCGGCGCTGAACTTGACGGCCGCTTGGTTTGTTTTGGTCCCATTAACGGGCTATTTCTTGGCGAGCCGCATTAAATCCAAAAAGTAAGCCAACAGACGACGAAAGGTCGTCTTTTTTTTACTGGTTTTTGTATAGAAAATCACGTACAATGGATGAAATGAGAATTTTTTTGGACAGACAGCGTACGTGATGTATGGAGGCTATTGTGGCTAAGAAACCGTTTTTGATTGGGATTGCAGGTGGTTCTGGTTCGGGTAAGACCACTGTTTCGAGGGCGTTGATTACCCGTCTTTCGGATAATAACCCGATTTTGCTTCAAGAGGATGTCTATTATAAAGATCAATCCGCTAAGCCAATGGAGGAGCGGATGAAGACCAATTATGACCATCCCGATTCAATCGAGGTTGATCGTTTTGTGGCTGATTTAAAAAAGCTGATCCATCAAGAGGCAATCGATGCGCCGGTTTATGATTATGCCGAGCACACACGTTCTAAAGAGACAACACACATTGAGCCTGGCGATGTCGTCATTGTTGATGGGGTGTTGCTCTTTAATGATTCTCGCGTTCGGGAGTTGATGGATTTGAAAGTCTATGTCGACACCGATGATGATGTTCGCTTTATTCGTCGGCTTCAACGAGACACGCACGAACGAGGTCGAACGGTTGAAGGGGTGATCGAACAATACACGGCAACGGTCAAGCCCATGCACAATCAATTTGTGGAACCAACCAAGCGCTACGCTGATATCATCGTTCCAGAAGGTGGCGGTAACTATGTCGCCATCGACATTTTGATGAACCAGGCGATTGCCATGGTGAAAAAAGAAGATTAAAAATAAAAAGACGCGACCACATTGTGGGGCGCGTCTTTTTTTATTGTCTTCTGGTTCCTTCGATGACGTCACGCATGGTGTCAACAACAGATTGCGTGGCCTTTGGGAGTTTGGATCCGGTCAGGGTGAAAAGGGTGTCGATAATCGTTAATTGTGCGATTAAAGAAGACATTGATTCGGAGCGGTAATTGACCTCTTCAGCAAGCGAGAGCAAGACGATGTCGGCCATTTGTGCAAGGGGGGAGTCAGCAAAAGAGGTGATGGCGATGAAGGGAACCTGGTGTTCGTTTAGTTTTTGGGCTAAAAAGAGCGTGTCGTCGTTTCGCCCTGAGTGTGAGATGACAACAGCGGTGTCCTGGGGTGTTAATTTGACGGCTTGCATGAGTTGGATATCATAGTCTGGATGAGAGATGACATCGATGGGGGTACGCAAGAATTTGTGATAAGCGTTAAAAGCGACAATCGAGGAACCGCCAATTCCAAAGAAGCCAACCCGCTTGGCTGAGATGAGCCAAGACAAGGCTTTATCTAACATTTCGGCTGAAAGGGCTTCTGAGGTCATGGTTAGCGCATTTTGGGCACCTGAGAACACTTTTTTCTTGATGGCTTCGGTATTGTCGTCGTCTAAAATTTCACCAAACAGGTCGAGTGGTGCCTTTCCCTGCTGATAAGAGGCTAAGGCGACCGAAAAATCGCGGTAAGAGGAAAAACCGATTTTTTTGACAAAGCGCGAAATCGATGCGGCGGATACGTTGGCTTTTTGAGCCATCGATTGGATCGTGTCTTCGGCTGCCTGATCGAGGTTGTCTGAGATGTAGTCGACCAGTTTTTGTTCGGTTTGATTATAATTGTTGGGTCCCTTGCCAAGTTGGGCAAAGATGACCCGTGCGGTGCTTTCTTTCATAGTTAACGTCCTTTGTTATGTTTACTATACAGAAGATGAAAGTTATTTTCAATTTATAGCTTGTGTTCTGAAAATGTTTTTCATATAATAGGAAGCGTAGTAAATAAAGATATTTGATAAAAGAGGTAATACACATGAAGTTTGCCATGATCGGTCTTGGAAAGATGGGTCTTAACTTGGTTAAGAACGCCGTTGACAATGGCCACGAAGTTGTTGCATTTGATTTGAACAAGGACTTTGTCGCAGAAGCAGATGCATACTCAGACAAGGTTGAAGGTGTGAACTCACTTGATGACATGCTTGCTAAGTTGCCATCACCAAAGGTTGTTTGGGTAATGGTACCAGCTGGTAAGCCAACGAACTCAACGATCGACACGTTGATCGAAAAGATGGACAAGGGCGACATCATCATCGATGGTGGAAACTCAAACTACAAGGACAACTTGGAACAAAACAAGCGCACGACTGCTGCTGGTATCAACTTGTTCGATGCTGGTACGTCTGGTGGAATGTCAGGTGCCCGTAACGGTGGTAACTTCATGATCGGTGGCGACAACGCCGAAGCATGGAAGACCTTGGAACCTTTGTTCGAATCAATCGCCCAAAAGGACGGTTACTTGTACACGGGTCGCCTTGGCTCAGGTCACTACTTGAAGATGGTCCACAACGGAATCGAATACGGTATGATGCAAGCCATCGC
The DNA here is from genome assembly GCF_018437225.1 of Fructobacillus papyriferae. Taxonomy (GTDB): domain Bacteria; phylum Bacillota; class Bacilli; order Lactobacillales; family Lactobacillaceae; genus Fructobacillus; species Fructobacillus papyriferae. The sequence continues at coordinate 611,580 of NZ_JAAMFI010000001.1, read as the reverse complement.
CGAAGGTTTCGAAGTATTGGAAGCTTCACAATTCGACTACGACTACGAAGCCGTTGCTAAGCTTTGGAACAACGGTTCTGTTGTCCGTTCATGGTTGATGGAATTGATCGAAGAACAATTCGCCAAGGACCCTAAGTTGTCAGCAATTTCTGGTCGCATGCACTCATCTGGTGAAGGTAAGTGGACGGTCGAAGAATCACTTGACTTGGAAGTTCCTGCTCCAGTTATCTACTTGTCACTTGCGATGCGTTACCGTTCATTGCAAGAAGACACGTTTACTGGAAAGGTTGTTTCTGCTTTGCGTAACGGCTTCGGTGGTCACGCAATGGACTCAGCAAGCAAGTAATTTCGAAAAACAGTCAAAAGCTCCCCACCAAACGCGGGAGCTTTTTGTTTGTTAGATAAAGTAAGCGTTACCAAAATTATACTTTTGGGCACCACTTTGTCTCGTATTGAAGCAAATGGAGACATGACATGGACTACATGATCGGAATCGATTTAGGAACGACCTCAACAAAGGCCGTTTTATTCGATGACCAAAACCAAGTCGTTGCGCAGGCCAACTACGGTTACCCCCTTTATCGGGAAACGACCGATATGGCCGAAGAAGACTTGGATGAAATTTTCGTGGCCTTCACGAACGCTTTGGGGGCTGTTGTCCGCAAGGCGGAATTGGGAAAGGGAAACACCATTAAGGCTGTTTCCTTCTCCTCGGCCATGCACTCACTGATTGCCTTTGATAAGGATTGGCAACCACTTACTCGGGTGATCACCTGGGCCGACACCCGTGCGGTTAAGTACACGGATGAATTGAAGGCTTCTGGACTTGGGATGGAAATCTACCAAAAGACTGGGACACCAATTCACCCGATGGCGCCTTTGTCTAAGATGTTGTGGTTGAAAAACGACCAAAACGAAATCTTTAAAAACGCCGCACACTACTTAGGAATTAAGGAATATCTCTTCTACCGTCTCTTTGGTACGAATAAGATGGATATTTCGATTGCTTCTGGTACCGGAATGTTTAACATTTTTGACCTTGACTGGGATCCTCAGGCACTGGAAGTCACCGGTGTCTCGAAGGACCAGTTGCCAGAACCCGTTTCCCCATATGAGTATGAAACGGGAATGAACAAGGAATTGGCCGTTGTGCTTGGCTTGCCAGAAGACGTGCCCTTTGTCTACGGAGCCGGTGACGGTCCGCTGTCCAACCTCGGCGTGGATGCTGTCCAACCAGGAGTAGCGGCCATCACCATTGGAACGTCTGGTGCCATCCGTGTTGTTTCAGACAAACCAGTGATTGATCCAAAGGGGCGTACCTTTACCTATGCCTTGGATAAGGATCACTGGGTTGTCGGTGGGCCAGTTAACAACGGAGGCGATGTCTTCCGTTGGGCCAAAGACAACTTGTTCGATGCTGAAAAATCAACGGCTGCCTTGCTTGGCCAAGACGCCTATGATTTGATGACAGAAATTGCCTCAAAGATTCCGGCCGGTTCTGACGGTCTGCTCTTCCACCCATACTTGGGTGGGGAACGGGCGCCCATTTGGGACGCTAACGCTCGTGGTTCCTTCTTCGGTTTGAACCACTCGCACACCCGCGCCAACATGCTCCGCGCTGTTTTGGAAGGGATCACCTTCAACGTCTACATGGTCTCACTTGCTCTAGAAGAAGTGGTTGGCTCACTGAAGTCCATCCAAGCAACGGGTGGCTTTGCGCGTTCACCACTTTGGCGTCAAATGTTTGCTGACATTTTTGAGCAGCCAGTGACGGTGCCACAGGCCTTTGAATCAGGGGCTTTGGCAGCCGTTGTGGTGGCTCAAAAGGCACTTGGTCAAATTGATGATTTGTACGAAATTTCAAAGTACATCGGTAAGTCAAACACTTACCAGCCAGAACCTGAAAATTTCGAAGCTTATCGTGAATTGGCCCCAATCTTTATTCGTCTGTCACGTCAATTGCAGACCGAATACGACAACATTGCCGACTTCCAGCGTAAGCACGCTCGGCCGGTAGAAGAAAAATAAGGAGTAGGGATTAGCCCTAACAAATACGATGGAATTTATCATGTTAATCGTGTCCATTTTGCTTTTGTTGCTCTTGATCACCAAATTCAAATTGAACACCTTCGTTTCCTTGGTCATTACTGCTGTTGTTTTGGCCTTGCTCTTGGGAATGAACCCATCCAAAATTCCTGACGCTGTCTTGGGTAACCAAGGAATGGGAAACATCCTGGGATCAAATGCTGTCATCTTCATTTTTGGTGGCATGATCGGCCGTTTGGTTGCCGATGCCGGCGGTTCGTACCGAATTGCTAAGACGTTGATCGCCTGGTTTGGCTTGAAGCGTTTACAGTGGGCCGTTTTGCTGGCTTCCTTCATTATCGGAATTTCGATGATTTTCGGTGTTGGAATGGTTCTTTTGATCCCGATTGTTTTTGCAGTTGCGATCGAAGCCGGCGTCCCATTGCTTTATTTGGGCGTTTCGATGACGGCTGCTTTGTCATCTGCTCAAGGCTTCTTACCACCACAACCAGCACCAACGGCCGTTGCCTCCCAATTGGGGGCCAATATCGGGTTGATGCTTTTGGTTGGCTTGCTTGTTTCTGTCATCACGGCTGTTGTAGCCGGACCTGTCTTTACCAAGTTGGCTCAAAAGTACGCACCAGACGCCTTCAAATTCAAGGAACACATTGAAGCGGTTGGGGACGTCAAGGAATACGACTTGGACAAGACGCCATCCTTTGGTCTTTCTGTTTTGACCTCCGTCTTCCCATTGGTCTTCATGATCATTGCAACGGTTTACAAGCTGGTGGTGACCGGTGGAAAAACACCAAAGAATCCGGATGCCCTCTACCAAGTCATTGACTTCTTGGCTAACCCAGCGATCGCCATGACGATTTCTTTGGTTTTGGCTATCTTCACCATGGGTCTCATGCAAAAACGTGACATGAAGACGGTCGGTTCTTCTTTGAATGAAGGAATGAATGCGGTTTCTGGTATTTTGCTGATTGTTGGTGGTGGTGGCGCCCTGCGTGGTGTCTTGGTCACTTCCGGACTGTCAGACAAAATTGCTGACCTCTTCCAGTCATCAGGCTCAATGTCGCCCGTTGCCATTGTGGTCTTTGCCTGGGCAGTCGCTTCATTGCTCCGTATCGCCGTTGGTTCTGCCACGGTAGCCGGTATCACGGCCGTTGGTGTGGTAAACGGTATTTTGGCCGCTAACCCACACGGCGACTTGCTCTTAGTTTTGGTGGCCTTGGCCATCGGTGCCGGTTCATTGATTGCTTCACACGTTAACGACGCGGGATTCTGGATTTTCAAGGAATTCTTCGACTTGACGGTTAAGCAGACCTTCCAAATCTGGACTGTCCTGGAAACGGTCATTTCAGTGGTCGGATTGGCCATTATCTTGATTTTAACGGCGGTCTTAGTATAAGATCCGAAACCACCGGATAAAATTCCGGTGGTTTTTTTAGAATCTTATTTGGCATTTTTGACACACTCTGGTAAAATAGTGACCATCGGATGATCACATAGGAGTGGTCACTTTGAAAATGAGTTGAAAGGTTATTATGAAATCTAATAAAATTGGTTTATTGCAGCTGGTTTTGCTTGGACTGGGATCGTTAATCGGTTCTGGTTGGCTCTTCGGATCATGGGAGGCCACTCGAGTGGCAGGACCAGCGGCTATCATCTCTTGGATTGTTGGAGCGATTGTGATCGGTGTCATCGCCTACACCTACGTGGAATTGGGCACGATGTTTCCACAATCGGGTGGTATGTCGAAGTTTGCTCAGTATACCCACGGGTCGTTGCTTGGTTTCATCGCCTCATGGGCGAACTGGGTCTCACTCATCACGTTAATTCCAATTGAAGCGGTTGCTGCCGTTCAATACATGGCTACTTGGCCATGGTCTTGGGCGAACTGGACACACCACTTCTTGGAAAATAACCAGATTACGACCCCTGGATTGTTGGTGGTCTTTGCGTTCATCATCATCTTCACGTTGTTGAACTACTGGTCTGTTTCACTGTTGACAAAGTTTACGTCATTTATCTCCTTCTTCAAGTTAGGTGTTCCTCTCTTGACGATCGTGATGTTGACCTTTGCATCCTTCCACCCATCAAACTACGGTTCCAACATGCATGAATTCATGCCTTACGGTTCGGCACCAATCTTTGCGGCCACAACCGTTTCTGGAATCATCTTCTCCTTCAACGCCTTCCAGACCATCATTAACTTTGGTTCGGAAGTGAAGGACCCAACCAAGGACATCTCACGTGGAATCGTGATTTCTCTTGGAATTGCCGCTTTGCTTTACATCTTGATTCAATCAACCTTCATTACGGCTATTGAACCTTGGGAAATCGCAACACACGGTTGGCACAACATTGATTTCCAATCACCATTTGCTGATTTGGCCATCTTGCTTGGCTTGAATTGGTTGTCGATCTTGCTTTACACGGATGCTTTCATTTCACCATTTGGTACTGGCGTTTCCTTTGCGGCTTCTACTGGTCGTGTGTTGGCAGCGATGGCTTCTGATAAGCACATTCCGCAATTTATTGGAAAGATTAACGAAAAGTACGGTATTCCTCGTATGGCCATGGTTACCGATGCGGTTTTGTCCATGATCATGGTGACCTTGTTCCGTTCTTGGGGAACCTTGGCAGCCGTTATCTCAACGGCGACGTTGATTGCCTATTTGACTGGTCCGGTGACGGTGATGTCACTTCGTGAAATGGCACCAAACTTTACTCGTCCATTTAAGTCAAAGTCAATGAAGTGGGTGGCCCCATTAGCCTTCGTTTTGGCCTCTTTGGCAACGTATTGGGCAATGTGGCCAACAACGATTGAAGTGATCTTGATCATCATTTTGGGCTTGCCTTTCTACTTCTTTTACGAGTGGAAGCAAGGCTTCTCTTGGGAACGTGCAAAAAAGCAGCTTCATGGTTCCTCATGGTTGCTCTTCTACCTAGTCGCTCTTTCGATCGAATCCTACATTGGGTCGACCGAATTTAACGGTGCAGGTTGGATTCACTACCCATGGGATTTCTTGATGGTTGCCTTGGTTGCCTTGGCGTTCTACGCCTGGGGTAAGGGATCACACTTGATCACCAAGCACTTCAAGCGGGCTAAGAAAGTCAACGATACGGTTGATTATGAAGAACCGCTTGAACAGGCTGAATAAACGATGAAAGTCCGACTGGAAAGGTCGGGCTTTTTTGTTTTTAAAAAGGCGGTGACGGTTGCTTTCGAATTGACAAGAAGAGGTGCTGCTGGTAGAGTAAAGGCTAGTTTGTTAAAAAAATATGAGGCAAAAAAATGACGAAAAAACAGCGTGGTAATTGGTTCAAAAAGGCTGATCCAACGGCCTTTGAACAGTCGGATCAGCACTTGCAAAAAACCCTTGGGGTCAAAGAAATGTTGGCACTTGGTGTGGGGACCATTGTCGGCGCCGCCATCTTCACTTTGCCAGGAATTGTCGCTGCTACCCATGCCGGAGCAGCCGTGACGATCTCCTTTATTTTGGCGGCCATTGTTTCCGGCTTGACGGCCTTTGCTTACGCGGAATTTGCTGCGGTCCTGCCCTTTGCCGGTTCCGCCTATTCCTGGGCCTCCGTTGTCTTTGGGAAAGTCTTTGGCTGGATTGCCGGTTGGGCACTATTAGCCGAATACTTTATTGCGGTTGCCTTTGTGGCATCCGGTTGGTCGGCCAATATGAAACTTTTCTTGTCTTCTTTTGCTTTGCAACTGCCGGCATCATTGGCTAATCCTTTCTCTGCCGGGCAGGGCGGGGTAATCGATCTTTTCGCGCTTTTAGCGGTTTTGATTGTCGCCACGCTTTTGTACCGTGGAACGAAGAATACGGCCAAAGTGGAGAACCTTCTGGTAGTCTTAAAGGTTGGCGTTATTGTTCTTTTCATCATTGTCGGTGCGACAGCCATCCATCCTGTTAATTACGCGCACTTTGTGCCGGCCCATGTGCCGGGCACGGATTTTGGTGGCTGGCAGGGCATTGCGGCTGGGGCTTCTCAAATTTTCTTGTCTTATATTGGCTTTGATTCCATCGCGGCCAATTCTGCAGAAGCCAAGGAGCCACAAAAAACAATGCCTCGGGGAATCATTGGTTCCTTGATCATTGCGACCACTCTTTTTGTGGCGGTCTCCCTTGTTTTGGTCGGTATGTTCCACTATAGCCAGTATGAAAACAACGCTGCACCGGCTGCCTGGGCTTTGCTCGCCTCTGGACACACGATGACCTCCCACATTCTTTCTGTTGTGGCCTTGGCTGGTATGTTTACCGGCTTAATTGGGATGATGCTGGCAGGCTCCCGTTTGCTCTATGCCTTTGGTCGTGATGGCTTGTTGCCACCTTTCTTGGGCCGTGTTTCGTCGAAGGGACAACCCAACAACGCTTTGGTTGCTTTGTCAGTCATTGCCGTTTTGGTTGGCTCGATTTTCTCCTTTACAGAGTTAGCCGGGCTGATTTCAGCTGGTACCTTAATTGCTTTCATTATGGTTTCACTTGGTATTTACGCCCTGCGCAAACGCGAAGGCGTGGACTTGCCCATGCCAGCCTTTAAGATGCCACTTTATCCTGTTCTTCCGGCATTGGCGGCATTGGGGGCGGCTTACATTTTCTATACATTGGATTCTCAGGCCCAACTCTACTCCGTTGGCTGGTTTGTTCTTGGTTTGATTGTGTATGCCTTCTATGGTGCTAAAAATTCAAAATAATGTTTTAAAAGTCGCCTGAACAGGCGATTTTTTTTCTTGCTGTCAGCTGCTGCTAGACGTTCTCTATGCTATAATTAAGTCATTGATTGGTCATGCGGTGATTAACGAATCTTCTAGCGAGGCCCCGGCTGGTGAAAGGGGTTAGATTTTTTTTGACCGTGCTCCCAATTGCAAGCCCAAAAAGGGCGCTTTCCTGGCGTTACAAGGTTTGAGGTAAGACTTTTCCAGTCATTACAAACAGCGGTGGTACCACGGTCACGCGTCCGCTCTTTGTGATGGCTTTTTGTTTTTTAGAGGAGTAATCATGAAAGAATTATCATCAGCCGAAATTCGGCAAATGTTCTTGGATTTCTTTGCATCAAAGGACCACTTGGTGGTGCCTTCGAAGTCACTGATTCCAGAAAACGATCCTTCATTGTTGTGGATTAACTCGGGAGTTGCCACCTTGAAGAAGTACTTTGACGGCTCCGTTGTGCCGCCAAAGCCCCGGTTGACCAACGCACAAAAGGCGATTCGAACAAACGATATTGAAAACGTGGGTAAGACGGCTCGCCACCACACCTTGTTTGAAATGATGGGGAACTTCTCCATTGGCGATTACTTTAAAGAAGACGTTATTCCATGGGCTTGGGAATTGTTGACTTCTCCTGACTGGTACGCCTTGGATAAGGAAAAGCTCTATGTCACGATCTATCCAAAGGATCAGGAATCCCGACGTATCTGGGAAGAAAAGACGGATTTGCCAGATGGGCACATTTACGAAGTCGATGACAACTTCTGGGATATCGGGGAAGGCCCATCAGGACCTGATTCGGAAGTCTTTTACGACCGGGGCGAGGAATATGCGGATTTGCCAGCAGACGATCCTGAAATGTATCCAGGTGGTGAAAACGAACGCTACATGGAAATTTGGAACATTGTCTTTTCTCAGTTTAACCACTTACCTGGCCTGACGGATAACTCCGAATATCCAGAATTGCCCCACAAAAACATTGATACGGGAATGGGACTCGAGCGCTTGGTTTCTGTCTTCCAGCACGCGCGGACTAACTTTGATACGGACCTCTTTTTGCCAATTATTCGGGCAACGGAGCCGTTGACTGCAGGAAAAGTCTACGACACGACAAAGGATACGGAAGATAACGTCTCCTTCAAGGTCATTGCCGACCACATCCGTGCCGTGGCCTTTGCCATTGCGGACGGCGCTAAGCCATCAAACGAAGGCCGTGGTTACGTCATCCGCCGTCTTTTGCGTCGTGCGGTCTTACATGGTCAAAAGTTAGGGATCCAAGAAAACTTCTTGGCCAAGATTGTCCCGGCCATGGTCGGGACTTTGGATAGCTTCTATCCAGAACTAAAAGAAAAACAAGGCTTGATCGAATCAATTATGACGGCCGAAGAAAAGCGCTTCAACAAAACCTTGAAGGCCGGTCTTGCCATGTTTGACCAGTTTGTTGCAGCAGCCAAGGAAAAGGGTTCCAAGGAAATTGCCGGTGAAGATGCCTTCAAGTTGTCTGATACTTACGGCTTCCCAGTCGAATTGACGGCCGAACAGGCCGAAGAAGTCGGGATGACGGTCGATATGGCAGGCTTCAAGAAGGCCTTGCAAGCACAAAAAGACCGGGCCCGCGCCGCTCGCGGTAAGGAACATGCCATGGGCGTGCAAAACGCGGCTTTGACTGACTTAACGGTTGATTCGACCTATGTTGGTTGGTCAAAGACAGCGGTTGCTGGTGCTAAAATTGTGGCTATCATTGCCCACGATGATTCCGGTGTGGCGGTAAACACCAACAGTGCTAAGGCCGGCAACAGAGCCTGGCTGGTCTTTGACCAAACGCCATTCTATGCTGAAATGGGCGGTCAGGTCGCTGACTTTGGGACGGTCAAGGACGAAAATGGGACGATTGTTGCCGAAGTGCAAGACGTCCAAGCCGGACCAAACGGCCAAAACATCCACGAAGTCACACTGGCAGAAGACATTCAAGTTGGCCAAACGGTTGACTTGGCCGTCGACATGGAACGGCACCACGCCGTTTCACTGAACCACACGGCTACTCACTTGTTGGACCAAGCCTTGCGTAACGTCATCGGTGGTGACATTCACCAGGCCGGTTCATTGGTCGAACCCGAATACCTGCGTTTTGACTTCAACCACGAAGGACCTGTTGATCAAGCAACGTTGAACCGCGTCCAAGACGAAGTCAACTTGCAAATCCAACGCAACTTGACAATCACTTGGGAAGAGATGTCCATCGAGGATGCAAAGAAGCTCGGTGCCGTTGCCGTCTTTGACGACAAGTACGGCGACACGGTTCGAATTGTTTCGATCGGTGACTACAACCAAGAATTCGATGGTGGCACGCACGCCAAGTCAACGGCTGAGCTAAACCTCTTCAAGATTACAGGGGAGGCTGGTGTGGCTGCTGGTATTCGTCGTATTGAAGCCAAGACGGCCTTGCCTGCTTTGACGGACTATCAAGCAGAAGAACAGACTTTGGCCAAGGTAGCCAAGCACTTGAAGGTGCCAAACTTGCTTTCCGTGTCGGATCGTGTAGCTGACGTGACGGCTGAATTAAAGGACATCAAGGCACAGCTTGAAAGTGTCCAAGGACAATTGGCAGCAGTAGAAGCCAAGGAATTGTTGCAAAGTGTAGAAGACATCAATGGTCTGTCCGTCGTGGCTGCCCAAGTCAAGGTGGACAACGCCAACGGTCTTCGTCAAATGGCCGATGCCTGGCGTGACAAGAACGCGTCAAACGTCTTGATTTTGGCCGCGGCGATCGGCCAAAAGGTCAACTTACTGGTGGCTGCCAACAAGGAAGCCAACCAAGCTGGTGTGAAGGCCGGTGACCTGGTCAAAGCCATTGCGCCAATCGTTGGCGGTGGCGGCGGTGGCCGTCCGGATATGGCCCAAGCCGGCGGTAAGGATGCTTCTAAGATTGATGAAGCCTTAAAAAAGGCCAAGACAATCTTGGCAGAAGGCTAAGGCTTTCACCAAGCGAGATGGACTAGCGCCCACCTCTTGGGTGAGCAATCTGTCCATTTTGCAGAAAAAAGGCGGCTTAAAAAAGCTGCTGACTAGGTCTAGACCATCTCCTGCTTTTTTAACAAACGGCTCATGAACACGAGAAATCGTGTTAAACTAGAAGCAAGCAGAAAACCTTAAGATTAGATAAAGAAAGGAGTGTGTACAATGAGTGTCAGTGATAAGACAGCCATTTTTAATTTTGGACAACAGGAGCCAAAAGATATCCACGATACGATGTTTTTGGTTTATGCCGCTTTGGAAGAAAAGGGTTATAACCCAATCAACCAAATCGTGGGCTACCTGATGTCTGGTGACCCCGCTTACATTCCCCGTCTGCACGACGCCAGGAACCTGATCAAGCGCCACGAACGTGACGAGATTATCGAAGAGCTCGTACACGCTTATTTGAAAAAGTAATGCGGATACTCGGATTAGACGTAGGTTCCAAAACAGTTGGTGTGGCGGTTTCCGATCCGATGGGCTGGACGGCCCAAGGAGTCGAAATCATCCGGATTAACGAAGACGAAAAGGTCTTCGGCCTCGACCGACTCGGTGAATTGATCGAAAAGACCGGTGCCAAAGCCGTTGTTTTGGGCTTACCCAAAAACATGAATAACTCTGAAGGCCCCCGTGCCGAAGCGTCGCGGGCCTATGCCAAGATGGTTGAAGAACGTTTTGGCTTGCCGACTGACTTTCAAGACGAGCGGCTGACGACGGTGCAAGCCGAGCGGATGCTAATCGAAGAGGCGGATGTCTCGCGCAAGAAGCGTAAGAAGGTTATCGATAAGATTGCTGCGGAATTCATTTTGCAAAACTATTTGGATGCCAACGGTAAACTAACGAAGAATTAAGAACAAAAAGGAAAAGCGAATGGCAAAAGAAAACCCCGAAATTGATAAGATTACCCTTGTGGATGATAACGGTGACGAGGCATTATACGAAGTCCTCTTTACTTTCCACTCAGAAGAATACGACAAGTCTTACATTCTGTTGGTACCAGATGGTGTCGAAGAAGACGAACAAGTTGATGTTCAGGCCTACATCTTTAACCCTGAAGAAGATGGCGAATCGAAGGATGGCGATTTGATGCCAATCGAAGATGATGCCGAATGGGCCATGGTCGAAGAAGTGTTGAACACGTTCTTGGATGATGACGCCAACTTTGAATAACACGACGCATGAAGCTCGCTTAAAGGCGGGCTTTTTTTGTCGAAAAGGCTGGGGAAACGTGTGAAACGCGATATCGAAGCAGCAGTTATAAGACAATAAAGAGTAAATTACCTTAGAAAGAGTCGAAAGAACCTTGACTTTCCAGATGAGAAGACTAATCTAGAGAAGAAAGGAAGAATCAACTCATGAAAAAGCTTTCGTTAGAAAAAATGAACCCTAAGAATTTCTCAAAGAAGACCAAGTGGATCGCTGGCATCATTGTGCTGGTTGTGCTCCTTTTGGCCATTGCTGGCTTCTCTTATAAGGCCTATGAAGACACGCAGCGTTTGTCTGGTACTTACACCTACAAAGAGGGTGGAACGGCCATTAAATTCAACAAGGACAGCTATAAACTCTACAGTAAAACGAATAAGAGCGAAACGCTTTCAGGCCACTACTACGTGAAGGATAACGTTTTGGTTTTGCTTTACGACAAGGATTCAACGGCTGCTAAAGAAGGCGGTATCCGCGGGGTTGCTTTCCAGTTGTCGAACAACAAGAAGAGGATTAACCTGCAAGGCTCCACTTACAAAAAGTAAGCAGTCCATGAAATCACTTTGAAAAAAGCCTGCCTTGCGGGCTTTTTTCTTTTGATCACGGGGATTTTTTTCAACGCTTTCAAAAAGTTGTATACTTTTAAATTAGAAAGTTTAAGAAAAAAGGAGGGGCTGATGGCTCGAAAAAAACATAAGTGGTTCAAGTTACCGCGTCGTAAAAAAGACCGGCGTCGCTACTTTATTGCCCTCTTTGCCCTCATCAGTCTTGTCGTCGCGGCGGCTTCTTTGACCCCCGAGTTTCTGGCGGAGCGAAAAGAGGCTCAAGTTGAAGATCAGAGATCCAAACAGCTAAAGGCCTGGGCGCCATATGCCCAACAACTGCAGCGTCAATACGGTGTCTTTGCCTCGATCTCCTTGGCCCAGGCCGCTTTGGAATCTGATTTTGGACAGTCTACTTTGGCGCAACAAGCCCATAATTTGTATGGTGTAAAGGCGGCCGCCGGTCAGCCATCTGTGACGCTGCCAACCAAGGAGTACACGGCTGATGGTTGGACGACGGTCGAAGCCCCCTTTGTGTCCTATGCTTCTTGGCAGGCGTCCATGCTGGCCCACGCCAAATTACTAAAAGAGGGCACTTCCTGGAATCCAACCCAGTATGCTCACGTTTTGTCTGCTGCGAATTATCGAGAAGCAGCCCAGGGCCTTGTAACCGATCGTTATGCGACCGACCCTGATTATGCCGAAAAACTCATCCAGGTGATCGAGAAGTACCATTTGCACCGATTTGATCTGGCTGATTAGACAAAAGAACAAAAAGTCCGTTTTAACGGACTTTTTTTGTGAAGAAATGAAGAAAAACGCATTGATTTTACCTAGTGGATTCGCCGTCAAGGAGCCTCTTCTATGCTAAAATATAAGGAGCAAGAATACACTTTAGGATGGCAAAATGACTGTTGAAGAATTGACCAAAGGAATGAATGATAAGCAGGCCGAAGCGGTTGCCACGACAGAGGGGCCGCTTTTAATTATGGCTGGTGCCGGCTCAGGTAAAACCCGTGTGTTGACGCACCGGGTGGCGCATTTGATCGAGGATTTGGACGTGAAACCATGGCGGATTCTGGCCATCACCTTCACCAATAAGGCGGCTCGGGAGATGCGTGAGCGAATTGCTAAGTTGGTCGATCCAGAACAAGCGCAGATGATCTGGGTTTCCACTTTCCACGCCTTGGCCGTGCGCATTTTGCGCCGCGATGGTGAACAGATTGGCTTGGGCAAGAATTTCACGATTTTGGATTCATCGGCGCAAAAAACCTTGGTTAAGCGGGTGGTTAACGAGTTGAACTTGGATTCCAATCAATACGATCCGCGGACCATTTTGGGAACCATTTCAAACGCCAAAAACGAACTGCTGACGCCAAAGGACTATGCGAAACAGGCTGGTAACTTTTACGAAGAACGGGTGGCCGAAGTGTACAAGGCCTACCAAAAGGCCTTGGCCCAAGCCCAATCGGTCGACTTTGATGATTTGATTATGAAGACCATCGATCTCTTTGAAAAAGTACCGGAGGTTTTGAAACGCTACCAAGAGCAGTTCCGCTATCTGCATGTCGATGAGTACCAGGATACCAACGATGCCCAGTACAAAATCGTCAACTTATTGGCTCAAGGGTCTAAAAATTTGGCGGTTGTTGGGGATGCCGATCAGTCGATTTATGGTTGGCGTGGCGCCAACATGCAAAACATTTTAAACTTCGAAAAAGATTGGCCTGAAGCCAAGTCGGTCTTCTTGGAACAAAACTACCGGTCCACGCAAAACATTCTGGACGCTGCCAACGAGGTCATTAACAATAACAATGAGCGGGTGCCCAAAAAGTTGTGGACGGAAAACGGTCAGGGTGAAAAGCTGACCTACTATCGCGCCCAATCCGCTCAAGATGAAGCCTATTATGTCTTGGGTAAGATTCAAAAGGGACAGCGGGAGCAAAAGAAGTCCCTGTCGGACTTTGCCATTTTGTACCGGACCAACGCGCAGTCCCGTGCGATGGAAGAAGCCTTGGTCAAAGCAAACGTGCCCTATACGATTGTTGGTGGGCACAAGTTCTATGATCGCAAAGAAATTCTAGACATCATGGCCTACTTGTCCTTGGTCGCCAACCCAGCAGACAATGCCGCGCTTGAACGGATTATCAACGTGCCTAAACGTTCGATTGGTCAAACGACGATTGATCGGCTCTTTGCTTTTGCCGATTCCATCAACTTGCCAATGTTAAAAGCCATTGACCAAATCGAGATGGCCCCAGACGTTCGGCCGGCAGCTGCCACGAAGTTGCTGGCTTTTGCCGAAATGATCAACAACTTCCGCCAGCAAGCCGAATTCTTAGAGGTTTCCGAATTGACGGATCTGATTTTGGATCAGTCTGGTTACCGCAAGGAACTCCAGCAAAAGTCGGATCCGGAGTCCCAGTCTCGTTTGGAAAACTTAGACGAATTCATTTCGGTTACCAAGGAATTCGAGGCCAAATACGACAAAGATGCTGAGGACGCAGTTGACCCATTAACTGATTTTTTGGGGTCAACAGCCTTGATGGCGGAGTTAGACAATGTCGAAGAAGATTCCGGTCAGGTGACCTTGATGACTTTACACGCAGCCAAGGGATTGGAATTCCCAATCGTCTTTTTGATCGGTTTGGAAGAAGGGCTCTTCCCACTGGGACGCTCGGCCCAAGACGAGGATTTGCTGGAAGAAGAGCGCCGTTTGGCCTACGTTGGGATCACTCGTGCGGAGCAGAAATTATATTTGACCAACGCCTTTTCGCGCATGCTGTACGGAAAGACACAGGCCAATCAGCCTTCACGCTTCATTGATGAGATCTCAGACAACTTGATTGAAAAGGCTTACCCAGCTGGCTCATCGGCCACCCAACCCGGGTTGTCCTCGAAGTTCTTGCGGGCCACACAGACGACTTATAACGGGCGTCCGGTTCAGGCTTCTGCCGTGCAAAAGTCATCGGCGGCTACAACTGGTGCCGAAGGCGTTTCTTGGCAGGCTGGCGATAAGGTCCAACACAAGAAGTGGGGCATTGGAACCGTGGTTTCAGCGACTGGATCTGGCGAGGATCAGGAGCTGAAGGTGGCCTTTCCAGATGATGGCATTAAGCAGTTGCTGGCTGCCTTTGCGCCGATTAAAAAGGCGGATTAGGAAGTCTGGCTTTAAAAAAATGAACGTTAAAAGAGTAGAAGAAGGCCCGGCCTACTTCTGCTCGTACATAGCAAGCGATGAAAGGAAAAATCATGGCAGAAAAAGAGATCAAGCAGCTGACAACAAAGGAAGCCAAGCAGGAGATTCAAGAACTCCAAGATCGTTTGACTGATTATGGCATCGCTTATTACGAAAAAGACGCCCCACTGGTTGAAGACCATGTCTACGATGCGCAGTACGCACGTTTGCAAGCGTTAGAACAAGCTTTTCCACAGTTCATCAGCCAGGATTCACCCACACAAAACGTTGGTGGTGCTGCGACTAAATCGGGTCTACCAAAGGTGCAGCACCCCGTGCCCATGTTATCTTTGGGGGATGTCTTTTCTCTAGACGAATTGCAGGATTGGGAAGATCGTACCAAAAAATCGCTGGGCTTCCAACCAAAGTACAATTTGGAGCTGAAAATTGATGGGCTGGCGATCAATTTGAAATACGAACAAGGCAAGCTTATCCAGGCCTCAACCCGTGGCAACGGGTTGGTCGGAGAAGACGTGACGGCCAACGTGAACACGATTGATGATGTGCCAAAGATTTTGAAAGAGCCGGTTACGGTGGAAGTTCGAGGCGAGATCTACATGCCCAAGGCTTCCTTTGCCAAATTAAACGAAGAACGGGAAGCAGAGGGACAAGAACCTTTCGCCAACCCTCGCAATGCAGCGGCTGGGTCTTTGCGTCAGTTGGATGCTAACGAGACAAAAAAGCGCCAATTGTCTGCTTTCATCTACTACACTGCCGAACCTGACCAGATTGGCGTGACGACCCAAGACGGTTTGCTAGAACGCTTTCGTGAGCTCGGCCTACCAACGAATCCGGATAACCGGGTGATCGATCAGATGACCGATATCCGCCCTTATTTGGAAGAATATACCGAAAAACGCGACAGCCTGCCCTACGGTATCGATGGCGTTGTTGTCAAAGTCAATAACTTTGATGATCAAGTCGATTTGGGCAACACGGTCAAAGTCCCACGTTGGGCCATCGCTTACAAATTCCCACCAGAAGAAGAGGAGACGGTTGTCTTAGACATCGAATGGACGGTCGGTCGAACCGGGGCTGTCACGCCAACGGCGGCCATGAAGCCCGTTCTTTTGGCTGGCACAACAGTTCAACGAGCTTCGCTCCATAACCCCGACTATCTGAAGATGAAAGATGTTCGCGTTGGCGACACCGTGACCTTGCACAAGGCCGGTGACATTATTCCAGAAATCGGCCAGGTGGTGTTGTCAAAACGGCCAGATGAGGCTAAGCCTTATCCAATTCCAACGACTTGTCCAGCCTGTGGAGCGGATCTGGTGCACGTGGAGGGCGAGGTGGTTTTGCGCTGCATGAACCCGGCCTGTCCAGCACAGATTCAAGAAGGGTTAACCCACTTTGCCTCGCGAAATGCGATGAATATCGACGGCCTTGGACCACAGATTGTTTCTCAACTTTTGGAAAAAGATTTGGTGAAAGATGTGGCTTCGATCTATTCCTTGACTCGAGAAGAATTGCTGACCTTGGATAAGTTCAAGGAAAAGTCGGCCGACAACCTTTTGGCTGCTATCGCCACTTCCAAGGAAAACTCCGCTGATCGCCTGCTCTTCGGTTTAGGCATTCGTCTGGTCGGTGCAAAAGCTGCCAAGACGATCCTGCAGTCTCTAGGAGATCTTTTAAAGGTCGCTCGTGCTTCGGTAGAAGACATCGTTGCCATCGATGGGGTTGGTCAAGCAATTGCCGATTCCTTAGTCAAATATTTTAAGGAACCAGAAGCTCAAGCACTGCTTGCTGAACTTGCACAGGCTGGGGTTAACATGACCTATCAGTCCGATCAGGGGCCAATTGATGAAAATTCATTTTTCTATGGTAAAAAGATTGTTTTGACTGGTAAACTAGAGGTAAGCTCACGCAGTGAAATGGCGGCCTGGCTTGAAGGCCACGGAGCAGCCGTTACGGGATCGGTTTCGAAAAAAACCGATCTGCTGATTGCTGGAAAAGACGCCGGTTCCAAGCTGACCAAAGCAGAAGATCTCGGCATCACTGTGTGGAACGAACAGGATTTCCTGTCCGCTAAGCAAAATGAGCAGGCTTAAAAGCCGGCTTTTCTAAGAGGATTACTCATGCTGAAACGTATTAAATTAAAGACCTGGCTAATCATTGGTGCTGGCGCTATCATCGTGCTCGCTCTTTTCTTTTTCTTCATGAACCGAGCGACGATGTCGCCATCGGTTTCAAAAACCAAGGGTGTCCAATTGACACAAAATTCGGCAGGTCAGTATCAAACGGTTATCAAAGACGGTCATTATTTGACCTCTGCAGCCCGGGGCTTGACGGCCACTTCGCAGGGAAATCAAGTGGATACTAAGGATTTTGAATCCGGCTTGTTGAATTTGGCCAAAAATCACTTTAAGACGGGGCGCTATATCTTCCAAGAGGGCCAATACCTGTCATCAGATACGGTGAACGGTCTGCTCAGTCGTCAGACAGATTCGAACTTAACTGCTTTGAATCCAAAGGATAACGGTAAGACGGATTCTTCTCGAGAACCGATTTATGTTCAAAGCTTGACGGAGCAAGACTTCATGACCAAGGAAGGCTCAAACCTTAAGCTAGCCGGAATGGTTGTTGGTGTTGCCATGAACACCCAAGACGTCTACCAAAAAGAACAGTATGGAGCGAACTACTACCAGTCGATTTCAGAAGAAGCGCGAATTGCCTATGGTAAAAAAATTGCACCTAAATTAATTAAGCAGATCCGTGCGCAGACGGGTGTGGCCAAAAACATTCCGATTGTGATTGCCATGTATGCCAATGCACCGGAAGATTCGCTTGGCGGCGGCGCCTTCTATTCGGAAGCCACGTCTAAGTCCGGCACCAACATTTCTGCTTGGACCAACATTGATGATAAGACCGTCGTCTTCCCAAAGGAAAGCTCGGATTCATCTTCTGTTGGAAACGATGAGAACACTGGCTTTACCAACTTTAAAAACGATATCGCCAACTTCTTCCCAAACATTGCTGGCGCAACGGCCATTGGTCACTTCACGAATTCTAAGTTGACTTCGATGAAAGCGACCGTGACGACCCAGTTCTATTCACAGACCGAAATTGAAGCCTTTGCGAACTATGTCGCATCGGCAGCCGTTAAGTTCCTGCCATCGTCAGCTCCTGTTCAGATCACGATTAAGACAGCCAATGAAACGCAGGTTATTTTGAATCGTAAGTCTGACGAAAAATCTTATACGATGATTTACATGTAAAAAGATAAAAAAGCCATCCGCACCGACGGATGGCTTTTTTAGTTCACGTCCTCATGCGACGAATGTATCTAGAACGAGTCAAAATTGATACAAAGTTATTAAAAAACAATGTGATTAAAACAACTTTGTTACAATTCGTCTTAAAGTTGTAATAGTCCTTTCGTAAACTGTTTAGAGATAAAAAATGAGGAGTATTGAATGAATATGGTGGTGAAGAGAGGACAAAAAAGGAAGGGCTGGCTTTACGTTTCAGTCATTACCATGGCCTTGATGGCAGGAAGTACGGCGTTGCCAATGACAGAAACCCCATCCGGGATTGGCCTTTTGGCGAATGCCTCAACTAGTGACGACTCCAATACGAATAAAGATGCCGGATCCATTGTTGACGATGCAACTGGTGATCATCCAGAGTTTCAAACGATTGAAGACGTCAAATTTGACGACCCAGAAAAAGCCTTGGTTGGTATGTGGGTGAATTTAGCGACGGTTTCTGGGGTTGCTGTTGATGGTAATCAGAGCATCGACTACAAGATTAATAATGTTTTTGTTCGTAAGGACAAGGACACTGGTCAGCTTATTTCAGCTTATGTTGGTGGAAAAACGGTTGTAACGATTACGCCTCGTGGTTCGAATAATTCGGTTTGGATTGAGGCGGGATCCAATGGGAATTTCCACCAAATCAAGAGGTTTTCAACAGCTCCAGGAGATAAGTCAAAAACCGACCAGGACGGAGAAGTCGTTTACGCACCGGATGGTAAATCGCAAGATAAGGCCATGCCTTTTACACTGCCCGAAACATTTAAAAAAGGGGATGATACCCTTCGAGTAGCCTACACCTCCAACAATGCAGGTAAAAAGGCTTCAGGTAACGATGCTTTTTATACCACACCCAAGATTCAGATGCGTACAGCTCCTGATTTGAAGGTAGAAATTCAACAAGCCCAGGCCCAAGCTCAGGCATCTTATGCAGCCAAAGAAGAAGGGTATCAGAAGTTGGAAACGGCCCGGACTAAGATGAAAGATGATGTTGATAATGACAACACCATTAATTCAACTGAAAAGGGCGCAAAAAAGCAAAAGATTGATGAGATTATCGATAAGGCCAAAGAAAATCTGGCAAAGCAAGATAATGCCAAAAACGTCACGGACATCGTGACACAAGCGGTGTTAGACGCTCAAGACGTTCATTCCAATCCATCGATTGAAAAGCGAATCGAAGCTGCCAGGTCGGCCATTTATTTAGCAAACGAAGCTCAGGTAGCGGCGATTAAAGACAATAAAGACTTAAGTTTAGCCGAACAAGAGGAACTTTTGGCTAAAGTGCAGACGGACACCGATAAGCTTTATCAAGCGATTAGTGACGCTGAAAAGTTGGCTAAGTCTGATCCAGATCAAGCCACGAAAGCGATTAATACGACTTTAAAGGGATTATTGGCCGATGATACTGGTCAGCGCCCGGCTTACCAAGATATTGTCATTGCGCCTAAAGAAAGCTTCGACCAACAAAAAAAAGAAGCCGTTTCAAAGGCAACAGAAGCAAACCAAAAAGCAGTTGCAGCTATTGAAAAAAATGATACGTTGACCGCAGACGAAAAGCAGACGCGCTTAAACCAACTTAGTGCTGATTACAAGCAATTGACCACGGCCATTAATGGCGCGACGAAGGCCGCGCAGTTTGACGAAGCCAAGCAGACTTTTGATCAGGCAGCTACAACTGATATCAAAGATGGCGAAGCAGTCGCAGATCGAAAAAGCAACAAGATCCAAGCGTTAGAAGCCCAAGCGGAATTGACAAAGCAGCTGGAAAAGATCAAGGGCGACAAGACCTTAGATGAAAGCGAACGCGAAACACAAAAACATACCGTTGAAGAAGCCCAGCGAGAGCTTGAAGAACACATCAACGCGGCAACAACTGCCCAAGGGGTCGTGGAGGCCGGAGACGACGTAACGATACAGGCACTCGTGAAGAAGATTCAAAATGCCTATCGACCAAATGATTCGGTTGATAAGCAGGTCCAAGATGCTAAGCAAGCCATTCAAGACGAAGCAGATCGCCAAGCTCGTATGATCGACCAATTGGACAATTTAACGGCTGACGAAAAAGATGCAGCCAAGCAAGAAATCCAAAACAAGGTCGCCCCTGCTCAAAACGCTTTGGACGGGGCAACGGATAAAGATGACTTGAAAAAGCGTCAAGAAAACAACGATCCGAAGTCGGACTTTGACTCGATTTACAAGACGAACAAGGCGAAGGAATCCGTTGCAGATCGTGCCGCTCGTTTGGCCAGTGAATTGGCTGAGCAAGCGACAACTGCGCAAACGAACCTGGACAAGGAAGCAACGGCGGCTAAAGATGCTATTGACCAAAATGGTGATTTGACCGCTGATGAAAAAGAAGCCCAAAAGACGGCTATCACGAAGGCAACGGACAAGGCCAAGGAAGCACTCAAGCAATCCGACGTGAAGACGGCTGACCAAGTCGAAGCAATCAAGAAGAGCGCTTCAGAAGATTTGGCACAGTTTAATGAAAAGAAGCGTGAAGCACG
Organism: Fructobacillus papyriferae; assembly: GCF_018437225.1. GTDB lineage: Bacteria > Bacillota > Bacilli > Lactobacillales > Lactobacillaceae > Fructobacillus > Fructobacillus papyriferae. The sequence goes on along the minus strand of NZ_JAAMFI010000001.1, from coordinate 591,060 downwards.
AAAGGCTGCCGCAAAGATTGCCCAAGCTCAAATCGATGACATCAATGCCAACAAAGGCTTGACGGCAGATGAAAAGACAACCTTGGTCAACAAGGTGAAAGCCGCTTATGATGCCACCACCAAAAACATCGACAATGCCGAAGCAACAACGGCTGTCCCAGACGTGTCCGACCAATCCGAATTTGCTAACACGGTTCACTCAGAAGGGGCTAACGATCACGATGCCCTAAAGAAGGCCCAAGCGGCTGCTAAGGCAGACGTGGAAAGTCGTTATGCCAAGGCACAAGCCGACTTGGACGCGAAGAAAGCCGACATGTCTCAAGCGGACTTTGACAAGGCCCAAGATGCGTTGACCAAGCACAAGGAAGCAGACGTGAACCAGGCGGAAAATGGCGAAGACATTACCGCTGTAACGGCTGCCCAAGCAAATGCAACGAACAATATTGCTGGAACCGAAAGTGATTTGTCCAAGGTGAAGTCACTGGACGAACGAAAGGCTGAAGAACAAGCGGTCGTTTCGAAGAAGGCCAAAGAAGATCGCGAAGCCATCGACAAGATGGACACTTTGTCTGAAAACCAACGGGAAAAGATGAAGCAAGCGATCACGGCGGCCGAAGGAGCCATCAACAAGAAGATCAATGACACGACGCAATTGGACGGCTTGTCTGATGCGAAGAAGCAAGATCAATTGACGGAAAGCTTCGAAGCAGCTAAGACAACAGAAGCCAAGTTGAAGCTTGAAAACAAGCAAAAGGCTGAAAACGCATTGATTGACAACAAGGTGAAGGATGCTAAGAAAGTCATTAACGCCTTGACGAATTTGTCAGAAGATGAAAAGCAAGCCAAGTTGCAAGATATTGATACGAAGGCTGGAGACGCCCGCCAGAAGATCAATGCTGCCAAAAATGAAGCGGACTTCGACCAGATTAACCAGGGCCTTGATGTGAATTCGGACCTGGAAAAGGTGACAACTGCAGCAACGAACCTTGACCAAGACCACGCCAATGAAAAAGGCTTGGCCGAAGGTAAAAAAGCTGCAACGGCTGCTATCGAAAAGCAAGCAGCAGACGCCAAGGCTGAAATCGATGCCATGGAAGCACTGGCCAAGGATGGCGATCAGATTGACGAATCGATGAAGGAAAAAGCCAAGGCGGCCCGTCAAAAGATTGCAGAGGACTTGGCTAAGGTCAAGGAAAACATCGGCAACACTGACGATGTTAAGAACCTGGCTGGTATCCAGACTAACTTTGACGTCAAAACACCAACACAAGGTGTGTCGGATCAATTGGATCACCTGAACCAATTGAACAAGGAAAAGGCAGCTGCCAAGGCGGCTGTCCAAGAAAAAATTGATGAAGCCAAGCGCCAATTGGAAGCCATGGACAATCTTGATGCCGATAGCAAGAAGGCTTTGGAAGGTAAGATTCAAGCTGACGCCAAGGCGGCCTTTGACGGTATCGAAGACAAGGTGGCCGGCTTAAAGCAATTGGTGAACAATGGGGATAAGAACAGTGTGTTGACAGACATTGTTAAGCACACGAGCTTTGACCAGGATATCGCGGATGCCAAGAACAAGGTGAAGGCCTTTGCCAAGGCGTTGACGGACTCTAAGAAGGACGTTGACCAAGCGATTATTGACGAAAAGGCCAAGATCGACCAGATGAACCAACTGACAGAAGACGAAAAGGCAACTGCCAAAAAAGACTTGGATAAGCAGGCTGAAACGGCTAAGTCACAAATTGACCAAGGACAAACGGCGGACCAAGTTCGTGAGTTGGTGAAGAAGTCAACCTTCAAGTCTGACGTTTCAGATATCATGGGGGATTTGCAAACGCGTGATTCGCTAGCGGTGCAAAAGCAAAAAGCACAGGCAGCAATCGATCAAGAGGCCAAGCAGGCTGAAGATAAAATCGACGGCATGATGAATTTGTCAACGGCGCAAAAAGACAAGGCGAAAGCTGAAATCAAGGCTTCTGCTAAGACGGCCAAGAACTTAATTGCAGCTGATGACAACGCGGATGCCGTTATCGAACACAAGTTGGATACGACCTTTACGAATCAATCCCAACAGGTGCTAGAAAAGTTAGGAACCCACGATTCGCTTTTGGATCAAAAGGCGGCGGCAAAAGCATTGGTGGACAAAAAAGTAGCGGCTGCTAAGGCAACGATTGACAGCATGCCCAACTTGTCCGAAGAGCAAAAAGCCCAAGCCAAAGCGGAAATCGATGCGGCTTCTAATCGAGCGAAGTCCAAAATTGATGCTGACCAATCAGCAGATGAGATTCTCTTGGACAGCAAAGATCTGACGTTTGATCGTCAAAAAGAAGCGTTAATGGATCGTTTGTCAAAAATTCAAACGGTTGAAGACACGACGACTGCTCAGCCACAAACGGCCAAGCAGGCTATCAAGAATGGAAATTGGTTGACCATTCTTCTCTTGTCAATGACGACCTTCTTCTTCATTAAGACGAAGAAGTCTCGTCAATAAATGGATAAAAAAGACGCGGACAGGTGACTGTTGTCGCGTCTTTTTTCCTTTTTGAAGTCCGCTTTATCATTTCTTATTGTTATTTAGAATATTTTACCATCTGATTTAGAATGAGACGAATTGATTTCAGTATGTTGCCATAAACGAAATGATTCGGTACAAAATCGCAATAGAAGCCCAAAATATCAGTAACCAAGGGACTTTTTAAAAGGATTAGAATAGGGAAGATAAGAGATAATTAGGCGAAAAAGATTATGAAAAACATTCAAAACATCAGCAAAAAAACAAAACGGCAATGGATTCAATCCTCTTTGGCAACGGTCGCCATTTTGACTCCTTTGGCAGCAGGTACATTAGCTCATACGATGCATGTGCAGGCAGATGCGACAACAACTACTCAGTCCACCGACTCAGTGTCTGTTGATTACGATGAAAAGGCGCAAGATAAGCTGGATGATGCGGGGAAAGCGAACCAAGAAGTTGTCGACGACATTACGAAGGTGAGCTTCAAGACGGCGGCTCAAGGGCTTGCTGGTAAGTGGGTGACCCTTAAAATCGATCACGTGGCCCAAGATAAGAAAGATCCTTCCCAATATATCGACTACGTTGTTCGTAACGTTTTTGTTCGGATGGATAGCCAAGGAAGCCGAGTAGCTTCATATGTTGGGAACAAAACGGTTGTTGAGATTACACCCCGTGGGGATAATAATACGGTATGGCTCCAGGTCGGAAATGATTCAACCGGCTATAAGGAGATTTTTCGGTCAACCGTGAAAACAGAGAGCGATTTTAGGGCCAACATTAACACGGAAGCGCCCAATCGTTATGGAGACGATCTCTACACCGTTTTGTTTCATTCACAAACACTCGATACGCCCCAATCGTATACCTTGCCCAACTCCATTACGTCAGATGACTTAAAATTAAAGGCTGGTTATATTTCAAATAAGCAACGAAATGGTGCCACCGGATCCGATGTGTCAATCGATGCGCCGATTAAATTAGTTCGCTCGGATAAGGCATTAAAAGATGAAATCAAAAGCCCCCTGAAAACATCCGACGATGTTTCGGACAAGGCAAATAAAGCCAAGAAACTGTTGGATGAGACTGAAAAGACATTGATCGATAACATCGATCACAACAACACCTTGGATAAGGAAACGAAGGACAGGCAAAAAAAGCAGGTCCACGAAGATATTCAGAAAGCGAAAGATCAAGCGGATAACGAATACGTTCCGGACAAGATTCTGCCTGCTGCAACTGAGACGGATCAAGAAAAGCGCCATGACGAGACAATTTGGAAGCCGGTTCTATCAGACGATGAGCGGTTGCAAGTTGCAAAGAACCGTCTGGAAGAAGATTATTTACAAAGTACAAAGGCGATTAAGGCTAATGATACCTTGCTGGATTCCGAAAAGACGGTTCGCCTGAAACAGTTAGATGAAGACCACGTTAAAGCTCAGGGTGAGTTGGCGACTGCCAAGACCTTAGATGACATTAAGGCCGTCATGGACGCGGAAAACCAAGCCTTTGAAAAAGACAACGAAAATGTGGATCGCACCAAGCGCAATCAAGAATTTTTCGAACGCTTTAAAAACGAGGCAGACGTTCAAAAGGTGATCGATGAAATCACGTCAGACGTCAATTTGACGAAGACTGAAAAAGATGACCAAATGGCAGTTGTGACTGCTGCGGTCAATCAGATGCAGCAAAACATCGAGACGGCCGAATCGGCTCAAAAGGCCTTGGACGCCTTGAATAATGCCGGGGATTTGAAGGACAAGCTGGCCAAGGCCCACCAAGAGGCGAAGAAGAAGTTGGTCGATCAGGTGAGCGATGCGAAAGAAAAGTTGCGCCAAAAGGGGGAAGAGGCCAAGAAGGAATTGGATGATTCGATCTTTGACAAGCTGACCAAAGACGAAAAGAATCACGACAAGCAAGCCATCGACGAACTCGTCAAAAAAGCACAAGCCGCTGACGAAATCAATAATCCAACGAATGCACAAAGCCTGTTAGATGCCGTTGATCAATCGGATTTGACTCAGAATTTAACGGATTTGATGGATCAGGAAAAGGCCAAGCCATCTGTAAAAGACCAGATAAAAAAGGCCCAAGAGGCATTAGATAATGCATCGAAGTCTGCGCAAAAGGTTTTGGATGAAGCAAAATCAGCAGCCGAAGCTGGCATTGACCAAAACGGTCTGCTGACTAAGGAACAAAAGGACAAGCAGAAGAAGGCAATTGAAGCGGCTGCCAAAAAAGCGGAAGACCAGATTTCACAGGCGACAAACGCTGATGAAATCAACCGCGAAGAGGCTGATTTGGCAAACGACATCACTGGGTTGACGGATAAGAAAAAAGAGGCCCGTGCAGAAGCCGAAAAGGTTGCCAAGAAGCAAATCTTAGACCTGAACAACAATAAGGGATTGTCGCCGGATGACCGTGAGCAACGGATCAACAAGGTAAAGGAAGACTTCAACAACGTCACGGATGTTATTGACAGCGCTTTACCAAGCGATTCGAAGGCATTTGAGACTGGTGAAGGATCCGATTATGCCAAGCAAGTCCAAGGAGATGGCTACTCGGATCCAGATGCCTTGGAAAAGGCACGTGAAAAAGCTAAGATGGCTGTTGACGACGCCTACAAGAAAGCTGAAACTGCCTTGGATGGCAAGAAGTCTGCCTATACAGATGCTGAATTCAACAAAGCAAAGACTGACTTAGATGCGCAAAAGCAGCGGGATGAAAAAGCCGCCATGTCTGCTGAAGACTGGGCTGGAACGGATGCGACGACGAAGGCTGCAGGCACGCATGCCGATGAGAAAAAGGCGGCTATCGATAACGTGCCTTCTTTTGATGAACAGAAGCAAAAAGCAAAGGCTGCCTTGGCGGCCAACCAATCAAAGCTGGATGGCGACATCAATGGCATGGATAAACTGAGTGGGGATGAGAAGAAGTCTGCCACCGGTAAGGTCGATCAGTCTGTTAAAGATGCGCAAGATGCTGTTGATAAGGCCCAAAACAAGGACGAACTGGTCCAAAAGGCTGCTGAAGAAAAGCAAAAGGTCGACAACGATCAGCAGAATGTCTCAGCTGATTTGGACAAAATACCTTCAATCGACGATCAGAAACAAACGGCTAAAAACGCCATCGACAAGGAGGCTGAATCCAAGAAAGACGGCATTGATCAAAAGGATAACTTATCGACGGGCGAAAAGTCTGGCTTTAAAGAAGCCGTTGATCAGGCGGCTAATAAGGCCAAGCAGGCCATCGACGGTGCTCAGAATAAGGATGAGTTGAATAACAAGGGGGATGCTGCAAAGACTGACTTTGGAGAAGACGTCCAAAAGGTAGCTGTCCAAGTCGATGAAAAGCCTTCCCTTGATAAGCAAAAGCAAGACAAAAAGGATGCGATCGATCACAAGGCAACGGTCGAAAAAGAAAAGCTCGATGCTACGAACCGCCCGGATCTGACTGACTATGACCGCAAGCAAAAACAAGATGTAATCGACAAAGGGGCCAAGCGCGCTAAGGACAGTCTCGATTCGGCCACAAATGCCGACGAGTTGGCAGGCGAAGCTGATAAAGAAGCGTCGAAATCCTTTGATGATGCCAAAGATCAGGTAGATGATCAATTTAAGAATCATGAATCCTTGGATGAGCAAAAGAACAAGCTACCCGACACGGTGACGCCTGAAGAAAAGGAGGGGGCAAAGACTGCCGATGATGTGAATCATTTGCTGCCACTATCGGATAAGAAACAGAAGCTTGATGACCAGGTTGATCACGCTGCGGATTTGCACAAAAAGGCCATTGACGGCATGGATAACGTGCCCCAACAGGATCGTGACAAAGCCAAGGACCAGATTGACGACGCGGTCAAGAAAGCCAAAACAGCCATTGACATAGCGGCATCCGATGATAAATTGCCAACCGGCAAGGGCGGTGAGGACGACGCTTTGTCACAATTTGACAGTGCCGTCAACGGCATCGTGGATGGCTTGGATAATGACAACAAGGGCTTGCTTGACAAGAAGCACCAGTCCGAAACTGGTATCGATGACGGAGCCAAGCAAGAAAAGGCCAATATCGACAAGAACAAGAACCTGAACTAAGACGAAAAGGCCAAGGCTAAGGCAGCCATCGACCAGGCGGCTGGACAAGCCAAGGAAAGCATCAAGAAAGCGACCGATGCTGATGATTTGTCCGGGAAGGCAGCCACTGCAAAGAACGATTTTGATCAAAAGAAGGCGGCTTTGGATAACGATGTTCAAAAGCACAAGAGTCTGGCTGATCAGAAGAAGGACATTCAAGAAGACATCAAGCAAAAGGCTGACCAGAAGCGTGCAGACATTAATGATCGCAAGGATTTGACCAATGATGAAAAGGCCAAGGCTAAGGCAGCCATTGACGCTGCCGAAAAGAAGGCCAATGAGTCGCTAAAACCTGAAAACACGCCGGATGCCCAGAAGTTGGTGGATACGCCAATTGATGGTGACTTCGACAAAGCCGCTCAAGACGTCCAAAAGGATTTGGACCAACACGACAGCTTTGCCAAGCAAAAGTCTGATGCCAACCAAACAATCAGCGCGGAGGCCGACCAAGAAAAGCGCCACATCGAAGGCCAAGACGGCCTGACTCGTCCTGAAAAGGATAAGCTGGCTGGTGATGTGGATCATGCGGCGGATAAAGCATATCAAGCCCTGAAAGGTATCGATAACGCTGAAGACCTGGAGAAGGCCAAGAAGACGAGTTTTGAAAGCCTTCAGGGCGATTTGGCCGGCATTGATGACACGGTCAAGAATGCCGATCTTTCTAAGAAGAAGGACGCTGCCAAAAATAATATCGACGATTTGGCCTTCAAGGCCAAGGGCAAGATTAACGGTCGAGACGAGTTGAGTGACGACGAGAAGTCGACAGCCGATAAGGCGGTCGATGGCGAGGCCTTCAAGGCCAAGGCAGCTATCGATAATTCCAAGAATGCTGACGATCTGAACCAACAAAATCAATCCGAAGCCTTTGCCAAAAAGGCTGACCAGGTTGAGCAAGACAGCGTCGATAATGGTGAGCTGAACACGAAGAAGAAGTCGGAAAAGCTCAAGATCGATGACAAGAGCCAGCACGAAAAAGACGCAATTGAAAAGCGCAACGACCTGAACCAAGCCGAAAAGCGCGACCAAAAAAAGCGCGTTGATGACGCGGCGAAGAAAGCCAAGGATGACCTGGATAAGATTGTTCGCCACGATGATTTGGATAAGTCCTCTGCGGCTTTGGACTATCAAAAAACCATCGATGGGTTGCATGATGAGCAGAATCAGCATGCTAGCTTGGCCGATCAGAAGAAGGCGGCCGAGGATAAGCTGGACGATCGTATAAAAGCCAATGAGGGAATCATTGACGGTATCAATGATTTGTCAGGTGAAGAAAAAGCCCGTGCCAAAGAAGCCTTGAATCAGCAGGCTGAAGAGGATCGTAAGCGCATTAAAAACAGTGCCAACGCTGACGTTCTCGGTTATGCCGCTGACCTGGCCAACCTGAACGTTGACGACTTTACGAAGCCGCATGCCAATCACCCAGAAAACAACGGCGCTGGTAGTGCGAACGCCGGTTCAAGCAGCACACCCGACAGTAACAGTTCTTCTTCTAAGGGAGCTGGTCATAATGCTAAGAAAAGCCAGTCCAATACCAGCCTTTCTGGTCTTGCTGAACAAGCTGTCGAAGCTTTGTCGAACCGCTTGCAACAAAGCTTTCGTGCCATGACCTTTGGCCAAGAGGCGTCAGCTAATGATTTTGCTGACGAGTCGGCCGAGGTGATCGACGCAACGGACAGGACGAACAACAAAACCAGCCTCTTCAAAAAGAACAAAGACCGCCTGCCCATTGATGGGGAAGAGTTACCAAAGTCTTGGCCAGTCAAGACTATTTCAATCTTTACCGCCTCTGGGTTCTCCCTGGCAGCCTTTGTGCTGACATGGAAAAAGCGCCAGTAAGCGTTCGAGAACAAGAACACATAAAAAGGTTCAAAACAAAACCCCTCTCTAGTTACTAGAGAGGGGTTGTTTTGTTTAAAGTCTTTCGTTACAGTGCCAATACCGACAGGAAGAGGCCGATCACTGCGGCGATTGGCTGATAGCGGTAGGTCAGGGGTCGAATGAAGGACAGTGTGTAGATTCCAAGTGCCAGTACCAAGGAAAAGCAGACGCCCGGCCCAAAAGCATGGAAGAAAAGCAGGTGACTAAGGTAAAGTGCTCCGGTTACAAGCCCCATTAGACGTCCAGCGGCCTTTGGCAAAAAGAGTGGTGTCAGGTAGAAGAGGCTGCCGTAAAAAAGGTCCCAGGAGCTTTTTAAAAAGGCCTGATCCACGTAATTGTGACCGAGAAAAGCAATGCAGACTGGAACGGTGAAGGTCACCAAGGTGGAAAGGGCGATCAGGCCGATACCATTTTTCAGCTGAACCAGGTTTAACGGAAGTAGTGCCAGTACGAGGAGGAATAAAAAGAGTAGCGCCAAGACTTCAAAGCGCATCCGAAGTGAAGAAGAAAAAAGAACTAAAGTTGAGCCGAGTAAGCAAGCGTATAGGCGCCAGTCCTTATGCTCGAAACGACTGGCTACCAGATAACCGATTGCTGCCGAACAAAAGAGCGAGTAGGCCAACAACGGCCAGATCTGTTCAAAGTGTAGCTGGCTACCGAGCGTGCCCGAAACGATTGGCTTCAGCCACCAAATCAAGGAAAGCACCACCGTGATCACTGGAATGGTGGATGGGTGCACGGCAGGCAGTGAGGCATAACGGGGCTGATTATCCCTTACTGAGTGAGCATTTTCATGCCGGCGTTTGCTGCGAGAGAAAAAATTCTGGGTCGCGTTTTGCTCTTGATGATGTTGTTCTTGATTGTTCGGCCGCTTGTTATCGTTCATCAGAAGATCCTCGAATCGAATTCTTGTACTTTTCTATTCTATCATGTACAATATGAAATATATATTACAACACTATCAAGAGCAGGGAAGTGATACAGCACGATGAACCTGCACCAACCGGCAAAAGCACGGTGGTAATTCTGTAAGATAGACCAAGTCACATGATTCGCTCAGGCTGGTCCTGGGCGTTTTTTATTTGCCCTTCTTGATGTGGGAATGAGGAGAACGATAATGACTAAATATTTTACTGCTGAATCCGTTTCAAATGGGCATCCAGACAAGGTAGCTGACCAGATTGCCGATGCCATCTTGGATGCTGTTTTGACGGAAGATCCAAAGGCCCGTGCCGCTATTGAAGTCACCACGTCAACAGGGGATGTCTCCATTTTTGGTGAACTATCAACAACGGCTTACGTTAACATTCGCAAAATTGCGGTAGAAACGGTTGCAGCGATTGGCTACGATAAGCCTGAACTTGGTTTTTCGGCTGATTCGATTAATGTTTCCAACAAGATTGTCGAACAATCACAAGACATCGCACAAGCCGTTGACGCTGCAGATGATGATCCGGACCAATTGGGGGCCGGCGACCAGGGGATGGTCTTTGGTTATGCCACCAATGAAACAGCCGACTACTTGCCGCTGGCCTTGGATCTCTCGCACCAAATGATGCGCCAAATTCGTGCTGTCCGTGAAGAAAGACAAGTGACTTACTTGCGCCCAGACGCAAAGGGGGAAGTGACCTTGGCTTTGGGCAATGATGGCTCGATCGAACGGATCGCGGCCGTTGTGTTGTCAACCCAGCACGATGAAGACGTCGACATGGACCAATTGCGAAAGGATATGAAACGCTTGGTGATTGACCCAATTCTACCTGAGAATTTGGTTGATGAGAAAACCAAGTTCTACATTAACCCTTCCGGTCGCTTTGTTCATGGTGGCCCACAGGCGGATTCGGGTTTGACTGGCCGTAAAATCATTGTGGACACATACGGTGGTGCGGCTCATCACGGTGGGGGTGCCTTCTCTGGAAAGGACGCCACCAAGGTTGATCGTTCTGGTGCTTATTACGCCCGTTACGTGGCCAAAAATTTGGTTGCGGCTGGCTTGGCTGATAAGATTGAATTACAAGTGGCCTATGCCATTGGGGTGGCTGAGCCGGTCTCGTTGAGCATCGAGACCTTCGGAACAGCTAAGGTTTCAGAAGACAAAATCGAAGCGATTGTTCAAGAACTCTTCGACTTCCGTCCGTTGGCTATTATCCAGTCCTTGGATCTGCAACGTCCGCTTTATAAGCAGACAGCGGCTTACGGCCATTTTGGCCGGCCAGATCTGGATTTGCCATGGGAACGACTGGACATGGTGGACGCCATTCAACAAGCTCTTTTGTAAACATAAAACAGGAAGCGTTTTTAAAACGCTTCCTGTTTTTTATTATTTCTTCTTTTTATCTCGTTTTGCTACGGGTAATTCGAGTATCGGATAGCTGCCCGCCTGCTTCAAAGTAAAGGAATAAGCACCGTTTTCTAACTGATTGCCATCAAGGGCCAAACGCTGCAGATCGCGGATGTGAAAATCAGACTGGCCATCTAGAGGAAAGGTGATGAATCCACGCCTTGACGGGTTCTCCCGACCTTTTTTGCCTTGCAGGTAAGTCAATAGAATCTTTGGCCAGGCGACTTGATTAACCATTCGTACCGTAAAAGGATCCTTTTCGCCTTCTTGATTGACCATCACTTGTAAACCAAGTGTTTTGGCATTGTGTTGATAGTTGTGTCCATTGCGTAGTGTCCAGGCAAAGGTCACCTTGTCTTGGTTTCTAGAAAACAGATTCCAGAAATCTAAGAATTGCTGCCAAGCATACTTCCAGACAAGCCTTTGGTTAAAGGTTGGCAAAAGCGCGGAAAAGTCCGGACCAACCTGCAGGTAATCCAAGAAGTATCGGTTTCCTTGGTTGGGGACATTTCCTGTCAAGACTGCCATGGGCTGTTTTGTTATTTGCCAATTATTCAAGGCAGTTAAGAGGGCTTCCATCATCTGGTGGACGTCAAGTGATTTGCCGTTAACTAATGGATAGAGCAAAACGGGGCGCTTTTGTGCTTGATCAACGGCCAAAAAACCTGAAAGGACCTCATTGACAGCGGCCTCGTTTCCAATGACGATGATCGGCAACTCGGTTTTTTCAGTTTCTTTGTCACGGGCCACTAAACGCGCTTTCTGGTAAAGGGAATGATGTGGTTTTGACTTTTGTAGTGTTTTAGCAAGACCAACGGCGGTCATTTCACCTTCGATCGAATCAAGCACTCCTTGCTGATTCTTGTGGGGCAAAAGCGCGCTTTCAATGAAAATGTGTGCTTCTGTTGGCATCTGCGCCTCCTAAAAATGGCGATAAGAAAAGGCATGCGAATGCATGCCTTCGGCCTTAAACCATGATGAGCATCGGCAAAATCATTGGCTTTCGGGCAGTTTCTTTGTGTAGGTATTTGGACAAGTCGTCAATGATTGCTTGACGAATGTCGGATTCGGATGGCGTCTTTTGAGCCATTGCTTTTCGAATCGTATTAAAAATCACGTGGCGACCGTCATTAATCAAATCACCGGATTCTCGCATGTAAACGAAACCACGGGAGAGGATGTCTGGTCCTGAAAGAATTTCTTTTTTCTTCAAGTCAATGGTGGCCGTTACGATCACCAGGCCGTCTTCTGATAGCTTGAGTCGGTCGTGTAAGACAACGGAGCCAATATCACCAATGCCAGAACCATCAATGTAGGTATCGTCGGCAGGGAAGTGGCCGGCCAAACGTGGCGGGTTAACTCCGTCTAGGGCCAGGACGTCACCATTTTCTTGGATGAAGGTGTTTTCCTTTGGAATGTCTAATTCTTCAGCCAAACCAGCGTGAACCTTCAACATGCGGTACTCACCGTGGACGGGCATGAAGTACTTGGGCTTCATCAGAGAAAGCATCAACTTCTGTTCTTCTTGACCACCGTGACCAGAAGTGTGAATGTTGTTTAGTTTTCCATGAATGACGTTTGCGCCACCTTCTTCCAACTTGTTAATGACGGCGTTCACCGAAGCGGTGTTACCAGGAATTGGTGAAGAAGAGAAGATGACGTTGTCCTTTGGTTTCAAGCGCACTTGCTTGTGGGTACCGTTGGCGATTCGAGCCAAAGCCGCCATGGATTCACCTTGAGAACCCGTCGACATAATCAAGAGCTCATCGTCTGGGATGTTTTTGATTTGCGATTGTTCAATTAAGGCGTCGTCTGGGATGTCCAGGTAGCCAAGGGCGCGACCGTTGGTCATGGCTGATTCCATGGAACGACCAAAGACGGCAATCTTACGGCCGTGCTTAATGGCGGCATCCGTCGCCATCTTGATTCGGTTCATGTTAGAAGCAAAGGTGGCAAAGATAATGCGGCCATGCTTCAATTGGTTGAACAGCTTATCAACTGTCTTTTGAACCCAGGCCTCGGACTTGGTCCATTCCGGCCGTTCGGCATTAGTTGAATCAGACATTAAGAGCAAGACACCCTCTTCACCAATGCGAGCCATGGACCAAAGGTTTGGCTTTTGCTTGGTAGTGGGGGTCAAGTCGAACTTAAAGTCACCCGTTTCAACAATGGTACCCACTGGTGTTTTAATGGCAATGCCAAAGACATCCGGGATTGAGTGGGTGGTGCGGAAGAATTCGGCAGAAGTCTTGCCGAAGTTGACCACGGAACCATCGGTGATTTCGTGGAGTTCCACCCGGTTTAACATCTGCTTTTCTTCTAATTTGTTACGGATCAAGGCCATGGCCAGAGGACCCGCGTAAACGGGGACGTTTACCGCTTGTAAGAAGTAGGCGATCGCCCCAATGTGGTCTTCGTGTCCGTGGGTAATGACAAGGCCTTTGACCTTGTCGATATTTTCGACTAAGTACGAGTAGTCTGGAATGACGTAGTCAATTCCTAAAAGGGAGTCTTCCGGAAACTTAATCCCGGCATCGACAATGACGATTTCGTCTTGGTATTCGATCCCGTAGGTGTTTTTTCCGATTTCGCCAAGGCCCCCAAGGGCGTAAACCGCAACTTCGTTGGGCTTGATATCGATTTTATCCATGAAACTTAATTAAACGTTGTCAGTGAAAATTCTGGGTCAGCCTGTTCGTACACCAGTGCTGCGTCAGAGAGTTCTTCGACTGTTTCGATGTTGTAATCCGTGTTCTTTTGCGCCATGGCGTATGCTTCGGCGTGTGAGTCAGCTTCTAAGAAGAAGGATTGTGTCATTTCCCGCTTTGGGTTTTGATCCATACTTTCTTGATAATAAACTTTGTAAACCATTTGGTTCCTCCAAAATAATAAATTCTTTTTGTCACGAAACGAAAACCTTATAAGCCATTTTACCATAAATAGAAGTAAGCGGCGACTTTTATTAGATAAAAGTCATTGGAAAAATCTCTTAGAAAAGGTGCGGAAACGCGTTTTTTCTGCTATAATGAGAATCAATTACGAATAAACGAGGGATATGCTTTATGGCAATCGGAATGAACGATTTGAAAACAGGTTTGACGATTGAGTATTCAAACTCAATCTGGCGCGTCTTGGAATTCCAACACGTTAAGCCTGGTAAGGGAGCGGCTTTTGTTCGCTCAAAGTTGAAGAATTTGCGTACTGGTGCGGTAAACGAAGTGACGTTCCGTCCTGGTGACAAGTTTGAACAAGCCGAAATCACGACGCGTCCAATGTCTTATTTGTACGCCGAAAACGATGGTCGTGTCTTCATGGATACGGAAACGTTCGAACAAATCAATATTCCAGATGCAAACTTGGAACACGCTTTGAAGTACATGCTAGAAGGCATGGAAGTCAAGATCACGATGTATGGTAACGAAGTGCTCGGTGCTGAATTGCCTGTTTCCGTTACCTTGAAGGTTGAAGAAACGCAACCTGGAATCAAGGGTGCAACGGCAACTGGTTCTGGTAAGCCAGCCGTTGTTGAAACGGGTGCTACGATCACGGTTCCTGACTTTGTTAACGAAGGTGATATGATCATCGTTAACACGGAAGACGGTTCATACAAGGGTCGCGCATAAAGATGACGACTGCTTTGCTTTGGTAAGGCAGTCTTTTGTGTTTCTTAGACTGTTCGTACAGTCAATTTTGGTTAATCAAGGAGGAAGGCCCATGGCAAAGTCAACTGATTTAACAAACAAGAACTTTTTACTGACAAAAGAGCAGATGAAAGACGGGCAAATGCTCGTCTCAAAGTCTGCTCTCGAGGCGGTCGCTAAAGCTGCTGCTCAAGGTGTTGATGGCGTTGTGGCGATGCAGGCAAAGGTATACGATCACCTGCCAAAGTACTTGACGAAGGTAACGGGCGTTCAGCCAGCCGTTTCTGGCGTGGCGATGAGAAAAGACGGTGATAACAACGTCTCCTTTGATTTAGCTGTCATCTTGGAATACGGGGCTGTGATCCCAAAGGTCGCTTTTGCGGTGCAACAGGCCGTCAAGACGGATTTGGCCAATTTGGCTGGCTTAACGGTTGATACGGTCAATGTGACGGTTGCCGCTTTGGTCCCAGACGATGACCACCAGACGATTGACCCAGAACACCTCTTTGATGAACATGCGCAGAAGGAGTCTGCCAAATGACACAAATGTCACGACACGAGGAACGGCAAGCGGCCGTCCAGATTCTTTTTGCCGCTTTGAAAGAAGTTCCTGATGATAATCAAATGGACTTGAACTACGACTTGGTTGTCAACGACCGCTCTTACGAAGCGTTTTTGCCACAACTGGTTAACGGTGTGTTGGCCACGTCTTCTGACTTAGATGACGATTTGGCAAAACATTTAGCCACTGGCTGGAAGTTGGATCGGATCGCCCGGGTCAACCTGGTCATCTTGCGTATTGCAGCCTATGAGTTGACCATGCCAGAAAAAGTACCTTATAAGGTAGTGGTTGATGAAGCAATTGAGCTTGCTAAAGAATTTGCCACGCAGGAAGATGCCCAATTTGTTAATGGCGTGTTGAAGAACTACGCACCAGAAATTGCAGGCTAAACCTGAATGTAAGAGTCGACTTCGGTCGGCTTTTTTATTTTTTGGGAAAATCTCTCACGATTTTTGGATGGTCTTTAAAAGAAGTCGCTTTCATGAATTGAGACGGGCTGAACCAGCTGATCCTGTGCTAAAATAGAAGAAGAATTTGAGGAGGCTTTCATGGCAATCTATCACCCAAACGAACAACCTGCACCAACCTACGATGCGCATACTCATTTAAATGATGACAAGCTCTACTTTGATGTACCGGCTTATTTGGGTCGGGCACACGAATTTCAAGTGCTTGAAATGAACGTGGTTGGTTATAACCGCGAGGGGAACCGGCGGGCACTGGAATTGGCCCACCAATACGAGGGCATCGCTGCGGTGATCGGTTTTCAACCAGAGGATACACCGGACTTTGATGATTCGGCAAGGGCTGAATTGGAAGAGCAGCTGAAAGATGCTGCCGTTGTCGGTGTGGGCGAAACTGGTCTGGACTATCACTGGGACACGGACCCAAACGTCCAAATGGCGGCCTTTGAGTACCAAATCGAACTGGCTAAAAAATATGATTTACCCGTCATTATCCACAATCGCGAGGCCTTTGATGACGTTTATCAAACGCTGACGAAACACGACGTGAAGAAGGCGGTAATTCATTCCTTTTCTGGAACAGCAGAACAGGCAAAGGCCTGGGCAGAGCTGGGTTACTACGTGTCGTTTTCTGGCGTAGCCACTTTCAAGAAGGCAAAAGAGGTCCGAGAAGGGGCGAAAGCTGTCCCTCTTGACCAACTTTTGGTGGAAACGGATGCCCCTTGGCTAGCGCCAACGCCATTTCGTGGCAAGACTAACGAACCTGGCTGGACGAAGTATGTCGTGGATTCGTTGGCTGAAACCTTAGGCATGGACCGTGACGAATTGGCTAAGCAGACCGTCAAAAACGCCCATCGCGCTTTTTTGGGCCATGACTGAGCCAAAAAGGGCCGCTGCGGTTGACAAAAAACGCCCGGTCATCGACGCGATGGTTGTCGTTGAAGGCTGGTCCGATACACAGCGGTTGGCCTTGGCCGTTTACTGTGACACGATCGAAACGGGCGGATCCGCTTTAAATCAGGCGGTCATCGAACGCATTGCCTTGGCTGAAAAGAAACGGGGTGTCATTGTGCTAACAGATCCCGATTTTAACGGGAACCGTTTGCGTCAGTTGATTTTGGCTGCGGTCCCTGGGGTGACGTTAGCAAGTATTTCGCGTGATCAAGGTCGGGCAGAAAAAGATAATCCACATAAGTCCTTGGGCATTGAGCATGCGCCGATAAAAGCTTTGCAAGAGATTTTGCAAAAGGCGGATGCAAAAACCAAGAAGCAGCGAAAGGTCTCTGATATTGATCAGGCTTTTTTGCTTGACTGTGGCTTAATCGGCGCAGGCGATGCTAAGAAACGCCGGCAAATCTTAGGCGATCAGTTGTCGATTGGCTATGCGAATGGCAAGCAGCTTCTGGCACGTTTGAAGGCACTGGGTTTTGACAAAGAAGAGGTTATTGCCGCACTAAAAGGAGGGCCAAATGGCCAAAACGATTGATATTGCTTCACCGGCCCGGACACAGGCCATTTTGAATCAATACGGCCTACGGGCCAAGAAGAAATTCGGTCAAAACTTTTTGACTGATGGCAACATTTTGTCTGGAATTGTCAGTGCTGCTGATTTAGGACCAGAAGACCACGTGGTCGAAATTGGTCCCGGAATTGGCGGTTTGACCGAGTACTTGGCTCGGGCGGCAAAGGCTGTTTTGGCCTTTGAAATTGACCCGGACATGGTCAAGATTTTGGCGGAGACTTTGGCGCCTTATGACAACGTTCAGGTTCGCGAACAAGACGTGTTGGAAGCGGACTTGAAAACGGTCTTGGCAAAATATTTTGGTGAAGGCGCGGCTGTTAAGGTTGTTGCCAACTTGCCATACTACATTACCACGCCGATCTTGCTGGCCCTTTTGCAGGCCGACTTGAACTGGCAGCAACTGGTCGTCATGATGCAAAAAGAAGTGGCCGATCGCTTGTCAGCTAAACCAGGCACCAAAGAATACGGCGTATTGACGGTGATGTTGGATTACTATGCCGCTGTCTCGGTTGCTTTAAAAGTACCTGCCGCCGCCTTCAATCCGGCACCAAACGTTGATTCGGCCGTCGTGTCCTTGACACCAAAGCCAGCAGAACGCCCGGTTGATTCGCCAAAACAACTTTTCTCATTGGTCAAGTCCTGCTTTGCCCACCGGCGCAAGTCGCTATGGAACAATCTTTTGCAGCGCTTTGGAAAAGAAGAGGGGGTTAAGGATCAGCTAAGAGCAGCCTTGCAAGAAGCTGGAATTGAGTCTGGAATTCGAGCTGAACGGTTGACCTTGAGCGATTTTACTGACCTTTATCTGGCCTTGAAAAAGCAAGAGCTTCTCTAATAAATCTCGAACAGTTCTAATCTATTTTCCATTTTTGCTTGAAAAATACTGAACATTAGGCTATACTAAAGCTTGTCAATAGAGAAAGGCGGTTTTTATGTCAACCTTAGAAGAAATTAAATCACGGTTAGACGCGCACATCGGAGAAACAGTTACGGTTGTTTCACAGGCGGGCCGCAAAAAATATACGAAACGTTCTGGGATTTTACGTTCAACTTTCCCATCATTATTCGTTGTTGAGCTGGACGAAGAAGCCCAGTTCAAGCAAGCATCGTACAGCTATGCTGACGTTTTAACTAAAAACGTCGATGTCAACTTTGCTGAATAAGTTGATTTGGTAAAAAGGCCCCTTAGGGTCTTTTTTATTTATAGAAAGCAAGGTCAAAATGAATGAGCAAATTCGGGTCAGTCACTATGGGGCGACCTTTGGTAAAAAAACAATTTTAAAGGATCTGTCCTTTTCATTAGCAGGTAATCAGTTGACTGTTGTGCTTGGTGAAAACGGGGCCGGAAAAACGACCTTAATTAAGGCCATTTTGCAGGCGGCCCTGGTCAAAAGCAAGGGTAAGCCTGTCCAGACGATTCAGGTTCAAGCCAAGCGTTTGGCCTACGTACCACAATTTCGGGACTTGGGAGCGGATTATCCGTTATCGATCCAATCCTTTGTTGGTCTTGGCATCCGTGACCATGGCCTTCCTTGGTTGACCAAAAAAGAAAAGGCTGCAGTATCGGATGCCTTACGACGATTGGATTTGGCAGAGATTGCGGACTTACCTTTGGCTAAAGCTTCGGGTGGGCAAAAGCAGCGGGCATACATTGCGCAAGCTTTGGCGAAAAAGCCGGATCTGTTGATTTTGGATGAACCGAGTTCTGCCCTTGATGGGAAGCACGCCGCTTTTTTGGTTGAGCAGATCAGACAAGTTCAACAAGACTTTCAGATGGGGGTGCTTTGGATTTCGCACGATACGTCATGGGTTCGAAAGACTGCGGATTCCTTCTTATGGCTCCATGATCAGACCGTGACGATGGGGGCAGCTAAAGATTTGCCAAAAGAAGCGGACTCTAAACACCGCGAGGAGGTCCTACATGTTTTCTGAAGCTTACATGGTGAATGCTTTTGTGGCTGGAACGGTGATTGCTGTGATCTCGGCTTTGGTCGGGACATTTGTCGTCGCGCGTTCCTATAATTTCTTGACACACTCATTATCAGAAATTGCTTTTGCTGGGGCGGCCCTTGGCTTTTGGCTGGGCTTTGCCCCTTTGCTTGGGATGGTTTTTTTAACGGCCACTTCGGCTCTGGCGATTGGGTCGCTTGAAAATGCCAAAGTTAAATCGGACAACGTGACCTCGGCCATTTCCGCTTTGGCGATTGGCCTTGGGATTCTCTTTTTGGCCCTTGGCCATTCAGCGGCATCGTCTGCGACCGGTATTCTTTTTGGCTCGGTGTTAGGGATTTCGACAAGCGATCTTTTCTTACTCTTTTTGATGGCTTTTGTGGTCATTTTGTTGATTTTTTGGCTTTTTCGTCCTTTGTCCCTTTTGGCTTTTGATGAAGCCGGCTTACTTCAATCAGAAAGGAAAAAGGGCTTGTTGCGGGTGGCTTTCTTATTGATCATGGCGCTATCGGTTGCGATCTCTTCTCAGCTTGTTGGCTCGCTTTTGGTTTTTGTTTTGGTAACTTTGCCGGCTGCTTCTGCTCGGATGTATCAGAAATCAATTGCCGGGTTGATTGGGCTAGCCATTTTCTTTGCTCTATTTGGGACATGGGCTGGACTAACCCTGGCCTATTTGACCAACCTGCCGACCTCGGTCTTTATTGCCTTGATCGAAGTGGCCTTGTATCTGCTGTCACTTTCTTTGGCCAAGGTCGATTAAGGGGTAGGCATCGTGATTATTTTGTGCTTGAAAAGACGAATGTTCGTTTTTTCAGGCTTTTTTTATGCTATAATTATTGGGATATTTTGTTTAACAAGGGGGCGGGCAAAAGTGCCCGACACAAGCTATGAAGACACGTCGCGCTGACCGTTTGGTCGATATGACCCATTACTTATTGGAGCACCCACGTTTGTTGGTCTCTTTGAATTTTTTTGCTGAACGTTATGAGACGGCTAAGTCCTCGATTTCAGAGGATTTAGCCATTGTTCGCCGTGTCTTTAAGACACGCGGAACTGGGGATTTAAAAACTTATCCAGGTGCTGCTGGTGGGGTTTACTACACGCCAATGATGGGCCAAGAAGAGGCGGACGCCTTTGTTGAAAAGATTCGTTCTGACGTTGCCGATGAGGCCCGTGTTTTACCTGGTGGTTACGTCTATTTGTCTGATTTGTTGGGTGATCCAGCCGTCCTTCGCCAAACGGGCCGCTTGCTGACAACAGAATATGTCGATCAAGAAATCGATGCCGTTATGACGGCCGCCACGAAGGGGATTCCTTTGGCGCAGGCCGTGGCGAGCGAACTGAACGTCCCTTTTGTGATCGTTCGAGACGATGCTAAGGTGACGGAAGGATCGATGATTTCGGTCAACTATTTGACTGGTTCGTCCAAGCGTGTTGAAAAGATGGCGCTTTCAAAGCGCTCGCTACGTTCTGGTGCCCGTGTGCTGATCGTCGATGACTTTATGAAGGCCGGCGGCACAATTCAAGGAATGCAAACCTTGGTTCGCGAATTTGGCGGCACGGTTGTTGGCACGGCGGTTTTTGCAGAAGGCCGCTCGAACGTACGTTTAATTGAGGATTTCACCTCGCTTTTGCATGTTGAAACGAGCCTTGAGACCAAGGAACAAATCAAGGTCGAAACGGGTAACTATCGAACAAGAATTTACCAAAAGAAGGGTTAACGATGGAAGGAAACAACGTAGTCATATTGGCGGCTGGCAACGGGTCGCGGATGAAATCAACTTTACCAAAGGTTTTGCATCAGGTGGCCGGTAAAGCCATGGTTGACTGGGTGATTTCGGCCGTGGAACCGCTTTTGCCCGACCATATTTTGACGGTGACGGGCGTTGGTGCTGAAAAAGTGCAAGACCATTTAGCTGGCCGATCGAATTTTGTCATTCAAGAAAAGCAGCTCGGTACTGGGCATGCGGTTTTACAAACTAAAGATTTCTTGGGCAAAGCAGCTGGTTCAACGTTAATTTTGTCCGGGGATACGCCACTCTTTACGACTAAGACGCTAGAAGCCTTATTAGACGAACATGCGCGGACCAAGGCAGCGGTGACGGTTTTGACCGCCCATGCCGATGACCCAACGGGTTATGGCCGCATTGTTCGTAACGACGAGGGCATGGTCTTGAAGATCGTAGAAGAAAAGGATGCCTCCATTACGGAACGCCGCATTCAAGAGATCAATACGGGAGTGTACGTCTTTGATAACCAATTGCTTTTCGAATCGCTTTCAAAAGTCGGCAACGACAATGCTCAAGGCGAGTACTACTTGCCAGACACACTGGATATTCTAAGGGAATCTGGTCAGCCAATCGGTGCCTATGAAACGATGGATTTTGACGAATCGCTTGGTGTAAACGATCGGGTGGCCTTGGCCAAGGCAAACGAGATTATGCGTACCCGCATCAATGAACGGCACATGAGAAACGGCGTCGAGTTGTTGGCGCCAGATCAGACATACATTGAACCAGATGTGCAAATCGGACAAGACACAGTTATTGAGGGGAACGTGACACTGATTGGAAAGACGGTGATTGGCCGCCATAACGTGTTGACTGCTGGCACGCGCATTGAGGATTCAACGATCGGTGATCATAATGTGATTACGGCTTCTCACTTGGAAGAAGCGACGGTTAAGAACAAGACGACTATTGGGCCATACGCTCACCTGCGCCCTCAAGCAGTGATTGAAGATGAAGCGCACTTAGGAAATTTTGTTGAGGTTAAGAAAGCGACGGTTGGTTGGCGTTCTAAAGTTGGCCACTTGTCATATGTCGGCAATGCCGTTCTTGGACAAGACGTCAACATTGGGGCTGGTACGATCTTTGTTAACTATGATGGCGTGAATAAATTCGATAGCCAGGTTGGCGACCGTGCCTTTATTGGGTCGAACACGAAGATTATTGCCCCAGTGACGATCGCAGACGAGGCCATCACCGCAGCCGGTTCGACGATTACAAAAGATATTTCAAAGCATGCGATGGGAATTGCTCGTTCGCGCCAGACCAACAAGGAAAACTTTTGGGATCGCATGCCACATAAAAAATAAATGATTTGAAAAGGACGGCTGTGGCCGTTCTTTTCTTTTGTTTAGGCGAGGTATTCACTCTGCTAATTTTATAAAATAACAGCTAGACCAATAGGAAAAAACGAATTATTTATGCTACAATGAAACAAGCAGTTCGATAGATGATGCGTATAAAAGGAGTGTGCTAAATGGACTTTTCAGTACTCTACATTGGATCCGGACAGGCAACCTGGAACGGGGCCGTTCCACTAGCTAAGACCGGTGTCAAAATTGGTGTGATTGAAGAATCACAATATGGTGGTGTCTGCTCAAACAAGGGCTGCAATGCCAAGATTATTTTGGATAAGCCCTTGCAGTTAATTGACCAAATTAAAGCGTTGCAAGGCCGTGGTTTAGATGGCGTACCGGATGTCAATTGGGAAGACCTGATGGCCCATAAGCATGAATTAATCGTACCTCAGGATCAGCACGGCAAGGATCGGCTCGATAATGTCGGGATCACAACGATTAGCGGCCATGCCGAATTTGTTGACGCCCACACCGTTGCTGTTGGAAAAAAGACCTATACAGCGGACAAAATTGTGATTGCAAGTGGGATGCGTCCTCACCGCTTGGATATTCCTGGTGCCGAGCACTTTGATAATTCAACAGACTTTTTGTCTTTGCCACACATGCCAGAACACGTTACGATTTTGGGCGGCGGTTTTGTCGGGATTGAGTTTGCCACGATCGCTTCAGCTGTCGGCGCTAAAGTTGATGTCATCACGCGCGGTGCAGATATCTTAAAGCAATTCCCACGTGAATACGTGGCTTCGATCAAGGCGGACTTAAAGCAAGCCGGTGTGCGCTTTATTCCGGATATGGCGGTTCAGTCTGCTGAAAAGACTTCTTCTGGCCAGATTACGTTGAACGGGCCAAAAGGCTTCGTTCTCACAACTGATTATGTTTTGGATGCGACCGGTCGCGTACCAAATCACGACCAGTTGAATCTAGAAGCAGCTGGTGTTAAAGCCAACGCGCACGGTATCGAAGTAAACGACTACTTGCAGACAAACGTGCCTCATATTTATGCAGCAGGGGATGCCATTGACAAGACAACCCCAAAGCTGACGCCAACGGCTGCTTTCGAATCCCGATACTTGGCCGCGAAATTCATGGGAACAAACGAGGGCCCAATCGCTTATCCAGCCATTTCAGAGATTGTCTTTACCTCACCACGAATTGCGCAAGTTGGCGTTCATTTGGATGAGGCCAAGGCTAATCCGGACAAGTACGAAGTCGTTTCGGCTTCTTACGATGGCGATTGGTACCGCCAAGTCGAAAACGAACAGCGTGGTCAATTGGCTTTGATCTTTGAAAAGGCCAATCAGAAATTGGTTGGTGCCGCTGAAAAGGCCAACGCTGCGGAGGAAACGATTAACACAATCGTGCCATATGTTCAGATGGCTTTGACAAAAGAAGAGCTCAACGACTTCGTTTACGTCTTCCCATCCATTGCCTACACGCTGCAACGCCGTTTGCCACTCGTTTAAAACCAAAAATCCGCTTCTTTTCAAAAAAGGAGTGGATTTTTCTTTTTCAGCTTGCAGGCCTATGCTATACTCGTTTTATTAAGCAAAGGAGTTGCGCATGGAACTATCAGGTGAAACCATCGTCGATTTGGTCGACAACCAGTCTTATCAAGAAAACGTTCAAGATAATCAAGCCAAAGCGGCCGTTGACTTGGACGCGCTCTTCAAGGACTTTTCTGATCTGGCCAAAGAAGAGCTCCCAGCTCGCGCAGCGTTGAACATTGAAGGTGGTATCGAGCAGGGTGGCACGACCTTGTCCATGGAGCTGAACGTCATTAATTTGCCACTGCGGTACAAGAACCAGGAAAAGAAGCTGGTCTACGTGGATCAGGCATACGAACTGAACGTTTACTTGGTGGTCGACAACGCCCACGTTTCCAAGTCAGCCTTGAAGATCGAAAAGCTGTCGTCACTGTCTGCCTTCTTGGACGATCCGGATTCTGTTTTGGCTAAGGCGGCTAGTCGTTTTGCCGAATTGCTCGATTTGATTCGAGAAAACCAGGAAGCGGCCATGAACGAATCAGAAGAACAAAAGGAGGCCGAAAAAGAGGTGTCCAAAAAGCAGTCTTCTGCTAAAAGCAAAAAATAAGACAAATGAAAAGCAGGTCCGTCTTGTAGCGGGCCTGCTTTTTTGATTATTCTTGGCGAATTTTGGCTTGTAATTGGTAATCGTGACCGCTTTTTTCGATGGCAGCTTTGAGCACGTGGGGCGAGGAAATATGGGAAAGGGTGGTTAGCTCACCGAGGTCATAAGCCTCGATGACGGCCTGGACCAGGTCTTTTTTGGAGCCGTATTCGGTTTCAGGGATGGCGAGATCATCGTAAGCGATGGTCTCGGCTTGGCCGATGGCTTTTAGTTCCTGTACGGTAATTTTTTCAATGATAAGCATAGCGCCATTATAGGCGCTCAGGTTCTTGATGTAAAGGAAATCCCTTGCATTTTCAGCCTCCAGCTGGCATAATAAAGGTATGCGATGAGTCGAACGCGTCTTTTAGGACGCTCACGCGGCCTGCTCGGATTAAATTCCAAGCCACGGATTGGTGCAGGTGTTTTGGTTGTTGTGGAACTGCCATTTCTCACCATGACTACTAGCGCAAGCTAGGGTGACGCAAGACTTGTCTGGTTCGTGACTGAATCAGACCGCCCGTCGAAGCGAATTCGGCATGCCAAACTAAGGGCGAACTACGGTTCGTCCTTTTTTACTGTCCTAAATTCCACCCACTTTCTGATATAATAAAGAAAGCTAACAAGCATTTTGGAGGACGATCCGTGGTTCAATCACAGTACGTCAGCGTCGGCGCGTTAACTAAATATTTGAGTGCGAAATTCGACCGGGATCCGCACCTGGGAAAGGTTTATTTGACTGGTGAAATTTCCAACTTGGGTAACCGTCGCTCCCGCCACCTCTACTTTTCGATTAAGGATCCGGAACAAAAGGCGGTTATTCGTGCGGCCATGTTTTCCTACGCCTCTCGCTTAAAGTTCGAGCCGGAAGAGGGAATGAAGGTCCAGGCCGTTGGACGGGTTCAGATTTACGAGCCAGCTGGTTCCTATTCGATCATCTTAGAGCAAATGACCCCCGCAGGGGTCGGCGACCTCTTCTTGGCCCTCCAGCAATTAAAGGACAAATTAGCTAAAGAAGGACTCTTTTCCGCTCCAAAGCGGCCCATTCCCCCTTTGCCCAAGAAGATCGCCGTGATTACCTCGCCAACTGGTGCGGTCGTTGAAGACGTGGCCAAGACGGTTGAACGCCGTCTGCCGCAGGCACAGGTGGTTTTGTTGCCAGCCGTTGTTCAAGGAGATGGGGCTGTGCCGTCCCTCTTGGCCCAACTTGAAAAGGTGGACCAACTCGGCTTTGATAGTGCCATTATTGGTCGTGGTGGGGGATCGATTGAAGACCTCTGGGCCTTCAACGACGAGGCCTTAGTTCGTAAGGTGGCCGCGCTCAAGACGCCAATTATCGCCTCGGTTGGCCACGAAACGGACAACACCTTAGTCGACTTGGTCGCTGACCAGCGGGCTGCCACGCCAACGGCCGCGGCCGAACTGGCAACGCCAATTTCCAAGCAGAACTTGGTCGACCGGGTGGTCGAGCTATCCTCCCGTTTGAACTTGGCCGGACAGAAGCTGATTCAACAAAAGCAACAGGACCTGAAGTACGTGATCGACCGACCAATCATGAAGCAGCCAGACCGGCTGTATGCGGCCTACCAGCAGGAAGTCGATTCCTTAGAAAAGCGCCTGCTGCAAGCCTTTAGTCGCAGGATCGACCAGGCCAAATACCAGCATCAAGCCTTGAGCGAACGCCTGGCCAAGCAACAAAGCCAGCTCCTTCGCCCATATCAGGAACGAGTGGCTTTGGCTGCAGCAAAGCTGGATCTGGTGTCGCCATTGAAGATTTTGTCTGCTGGCTACACAATTGTGAAGGGCCCAGAAGGGCAAGTGGTCAAGTCCAAAGAAGACCTGAACGCCGGCCAGCAAGTTGATTTGACCTTTGCAGACGGTCAATTGTCAGCGGAGATTTTAGGAGAGAAACATGACTGAACAAGCATCATTTGAAGAAAAGTTGAAGCAGTTAGACCAGATCGTCACGGCTTTGGAAAAAGGGGATCGCCCACTAGAAACGGCCTTGGCTGATTTCAAGACCGGTGTGACGCTTTCGAAGGACTTGCAGAAGACTTTGGCTGAAGCCGAGAAAACCTTGGCCAAGGTTATGCAAGACGATGGTTCGATGACGAACTTGGAATTGACCAACAATGACTAAGTTTCAGGACTTCATAAAAAGCTATAAGCCGGCCGTCGACGAGGCCTTAGTCCAGGAGTCTTCTCGTCCAGATCTGACAAAGATTTCAAGCTACGAAAAAGACGACGATTACGTTTCGGCCTTGCAGTATGCCTTGCTCACACCAGGCAAGCGCTTACGTCCTTTGTTGGCTTTGGCTGTTTTGGACTCCTTTGGTAAGAAAATCGACGAGGACGCGGTGACTGCGGCTTCTGCCATCGAGTGGGTACACGCCTATTCTTTGGTTCACGATGATTTACCAGAGATGGATAACGACGCTTACCGACGTGGGAAGCTGTCCGTGCACGCCATGTATGGGCCGGCTCTGGCGGTTTTGGTCGGAGATGCTTTACAAGGGCATGCTTACCAGATCCTGTCTTCGTTGAAAAAGGTTTCTGCCGAGCAAAAGGTTCAAATGGTCTCGACTTTGTCTGGCCGTTCAGGTGCCTTTGGCATGGTCTACGGACAGGTTTTAGATATGCAAAACCACAATGTCGGGTCTCGAGTTGAGCAATTTTCAATTCTAAACAAGGTCTACCAAATGAAAACCGCCGACCTCCTGGTCGCAGCGGCCTTGATTGGTAGTCAGTACGCCGGCTTGGACCAAGAGGCGCAAACGATGGTCGAGCGCTACGCGCAAAACCTCGGCTTGTTGTTCCAAATTCAAGACGACGTCGACGATTACGAGCAGGACGAAGAAGAGGGCGTTTTGTCCTTGGTTCACTTTTACGGTTTAGACGAATCGAAGCAGTTGGCCATGAATTTGCGCGAGCAAGCCAAGAAAGCCTTGGCGGAATTGGCGGCCTACGATGCCGCTTTCGATTCGGCACTCTTGACTGATTTGATCGATTTAATTGGAGCATAAGGATGGCAGTTTTAAAAGAACGTGTCGATATTTTACTTGTCCAGCAGGGGCTTTTTACCTCTCGTGAGCAGGCTAAGCGAGCCGTCATGGCCGGCCAGATTCTTGGGGAAAACGAGGAGCGCCTGGACAAGGCCGGACAGAAAATTCCGGTGACAACCGAATTACATTTTAAGGGACAACCGTTGCCCTTTGTCTCTCGTGGTGGCTACAAGTTGGTTAAGGCCATCGAGACCTTTGGCATGCAAATGGACAGCCAGATTGTCCTAGACATCGGTTCTTCAACCGGGGGTTTCACCGACGTTTCGCTGCAAAACGGGGCTAAGCACGTCTATGCCTTGGACGTTGGGACCAACCAACTGGCCTGGAAGTTGCGGATTGACGAACGAGTGACAGTAATGGAAAACACCAACTTCCGTTACGCTAAGCTGGCTGACTTTATGGAAGGGCAGCCGACTCGGGCAACCATTGACGTGTCCTTTATCTCCCTTGGCTTGATTTTGCCAACGCTAAAGGATATTTTGGCAAAGGGTGGTGAAGTGGCCGCCTTGATTAAGCCCCAGTTCGAAGCCGGCCGTGAATTGGTCGGTAAGCACGGCATCATCAAGGACAAAACGGTGCACCGACAGGTTTTGGAAAGGACCTTGCCGATGATGGTCGAATCCGGCTTCTCTGTAAAGGGCCTGACCTATTCGCCCATCAAGGGTGGCCAGGGCAACATCGAGTTTCTGGCCTTTTTAAAACGTGCTGAGGAACCAACTATTGCAGAAGACGTGACGATCGATGCCGTGATCGAAGCCGCGCATCGTCAACTGGACCAAGAAGGCTAAGAAAATGCCTTCGCGGCAGGCTAGGCGGGACCATATTTTGTTTGGAGGCAGAAAATGCTTGAACAACTAGTCATTGAAAATTTTGCCATCATCGAGCAGGTCGACCTGTCTTTTGACGACCGCTTGACGGTTTTGACCGGAGAGACGGGTGCTGGAAAGTCGATCATCATCGATGCGTTAGCTATGTTGACCGGCGGACGGGCTAGCACGGAAATGATTCGAAAAGGGGCCGATAAGGCGATCCTGCAAGCCGTTTTTTCCCTAAACGACAAAAAGAATACCCGAAAAGCGGAATTGATGGCCGCCTTTGCCGAGGCTGGCGTCGATGTCTCGGACGGACAGGTTGTGATTTACCGTGAATTTAACCAGAAGGGCCGCTCGGTTTCGCGGATAAACGGCATGATTGTGCCTTTGAAGACCTTGGCGGACTTGGGGGGGCGCATGGTCGAGATTCAAGGACAACATGACACGTCCTTGCTCTTGAATCCGGACTCCCACCTGGGCTTGCTGGATGATTTTGCGGATGCTTCTCTTATGAAGGCCAAGGTTGAATACGAGCAACTCTTTAACCGTTACCGCGATCTGGCCATGCGCTTGAATCAAGTCAAGAACCAGGCCCAGGACCTGAACCAGCGCTTGGATTTGCTGACATTCCAGCAAGAAGAGCTGAAGCAAGCCAACCTGCAGCCTGGTGAAGAGGAAGAACTCTTAGAAGAGCGAGCCAAGCTTTCCAACTACAAGAAGATTGCGGATTCTTTGGACCAGGCCCAGCAGGCGCTCAATCCTGGTTTGGAAGGTGGGGCCATTGATTTGTTGGCTTCGGCCAACTCGGCTTTGGCGACGGCCGCTTCCTTTGATAAGAACTACGAGAACTTGGCCCAGTCATTGTCCGAGGCCTACTACGCGGCCCAGGATGCCGGACGTGAGTTGGATGAGTCGGTGAACAATCTTTCCTTTGACGAAGGAACTTTGGTAAAAATCGACGATCGCCTGCAGGTTATCCACCAGTTGAAGCGCAAGTACGGTGATTCGATTGACGATATTTTGGCCTTCCAACAAAAAGTCGAGGCCGATCTTTCGCAGTTAGATGGGGGCGCATTGGATATCGACCAGTTGACGGCTGAAAAGGCGGCCATGAAGGAAAAGATCCAAGCTGCTGCCGAACGTTTGCGAGACGGTCGCAAACGAATTGCCAAGAAGTTGGAAGAGGCGGTTAATCAAGAGCTTTCAGACTTGCTGATGAAGGAAGCCTTCTTCGAGGTTTCTTTAAAACCGGTTGAGGGCTTCTTGCCAAGTGGTGCTGATCGTGTCACCTTTAACGTCCAGACCAACAAGGGAGAAGGTGTCAAGCCACTTGAAAAAGCCGCTTCCGGTGGTGAAGCTTCCCGTCTGATGCTTGCCTTGAAGACGGTCTTTATCGCTGAACAGGGCTTGTCGACGGTTGTCTTTGACGAGATCGATACCGGAGTTTCCGGTCGTGTTGGCTCCGCCATCGCCCAAAAGATGCGGGCGATTTCTACTCAGACACAGGTGCTGGCCATCACGCATTTGCCGCAGGTGGCAGCGGCAGCCGACCACCATTTCTTGATTGAGAAAAGTGCAGAAGGCGACCGGACGGTGACGCAGGTCACGGATTTGGCTGAGGAAAAGCGTGATCAGGCAGTGGCCATGATGCTTTCTGGAGATGAGATTTCAGAGGCGGCTTTGGCCAATGCTCAGGAATTGCGGAAGAATGCAGGAAAGTGACGTTTCGCTGTTCGTTGTCCTGAAGCAGGCCCGCAGGGCCGTTTTTATAAATCA
Organism: Fructobacillus papyriferae; assembly: GCF_018437225.1. Taxonomy (GTDB): domain Bacteria; phylum Bacillota; class Bacilli; order Lactobacillales; family Lactobacillaceae; genus Fructobacillus; species Fructobacillus papyriferae. The sequence continues at coordinate 561,141 of NZ_JAAMFI010000001.1, read as the reverse complement.
AAAGCAAGCAAAAAAGCCTTCCAACTGGAAGGCTTTTTTAGATTAATTTTAGCTATGCGTATAAAAGAGGAAAGCCATGAAGATGATGGCCAACAGGTACATCAACACGTTGACTTCCTTACCACGCTTCGCGGCAATCATCGTAATTGGGTAAGCAATGAAGCCAAGGGCGATGCCGTCTGCAATCGAGTAGGTCAACGGCATACCAATGACGATCAAGAAAGATGGCGCCGCGATGGCCATGTCTTCCCACTTAATCTTCTTTAAGTTGCCGGCCATCATAATGCCGACCACGATCAATGCAGGGGCCGTAACCTGAGAGGTAACAACGGCCAACAGTGGTGAGAAGAAGAGGGCCAAGATAAAGAGGCCACCTGTCACAATCGACGTGAATCCGGAACGACCACCAACGGCGATACCAGAAGATGATTCGACGAAGGCGGACGTTGGGGACGTGCCCAACGTGGCCCCGACCGTCATTCCAACGGCATCGGCCATCAAAGCTTTACCAGCGCGTGGCATCTTGCCGTTTTCAAGCAAGCCGGCCTGTTCGGTCAAACCAATCAAGGTGCCGGCTGTGTCAAAGAAGACAACGATCAAGAAAGTTAAGGCGACGATGATCATTTCGAAGTTGTTGATGTCGCCCAAGTGTGACCAGGCTTGGCCGAAAGTTGGTTCCAAAGAAGGAGCGGTTGCTACGATTGAGTGTGGCAAGGCGATCAAGCCGGTGACAATGCCGACAAGAGCCGTACCGACCATTCCAAAGAAGATGGCAGCTGGTACTTTTTTGACAATCAGAATCAAGGTTAAGGCGATACCGAAGATGGCTAGCAAGGTCGTGCCCTTTGTCAGGCTACCCATGGCCACCATCGTTTCAGGATTGGCCACAATCAAACCAGCGTTGTGCAGGCCGATGAAGGCAATGAAGAGACCAATTCCAGCCGCAATGGCGATTCGCAGGTTGTGGGGGATGGCTTCGATGATCTTTTCACGGATGTGGGTCAGGGTTAAGATCAAGAAGATCAGGGCCGCAACTAAGATGCCGGCCATGGCCGTTTGCCAGGAAACGCCCATCCCGATGACAACGGAATAAGCAAAGTAGGCGTTCACGCCAAGTCCAGGACCAATGGCGATCGGGTACTTAGCGACCAATCCCATGAAGAGCGTGGCGACGGCAGCCGCGATGGCTGAAGCCGTAAAGACGGCGCCCTTATCCATGCCGGCTGCGGACAACACGTTGGGATTTAAGAACAAAATGTAGGACATGGCCACAAAAGTGGTCAGTCCGGCAGTGACTTCTTTTTTAAAAGAAGTGCCCAGTTTTTCAAACTGGAAATAGGAAGCAATGCGTGACATATAAAACTCCTCGTTTTCGATTTGACTACTTATCTAGTTTAGCAGGAATAACCGGATTTGTTTGGAGAAAAACGGAAAAATATCGATTAAAAGCCGAACGTTATTAACAAAAGTTAGTCATTGTTCACGTTTTATCTGCTGATTTTTTCATTTAAGATCCGTTTCGGTTCGTATTAGACAAAAGAACTCCCTGCTTTGATCAAAGGAAGAAGAACGGCTGAATCAGAAAAATGACCCCTCCCTTTGCCAGCTTGTTAGTCCCTAGGCTATAATAAAGTAACCATTATTTTTAGGGGGAAACGTAGATGGATCAGACAACTTGGGAACGAATTGTGAAGTATACCGAATTGCAAGGAACTTCAGGTCAAGAGGACGCGGTCCGTTCGGCCTTTGAAAAGGATCTGACTCCGCTCGTTGATCGAGTTGAAAAAAACGCGATGGGGGGCCTTTTTGGTATTAAAGAAGGAAAAGCAGACGACCCCCGGGTGATGTTTGCGGCTCATTTTGATGAGGTCGGTTTCATGGTAGCTGGTATCTTACCAACCGGTGCCCTGCAGGTCGTTGCCCTTGGCGGTTGGAATCCGATGACGGTGCCCGCCCATCGGTTTACCCTTTATACAAAATTTGGGCAATATCCAGTGGTGTCTTCTTCTGTTGCCCCTCATTTACTACGGGGGAAAGAAGGTGGGGCGGCTGCCCTAAAAATCGAAGATATTCTATTCGATGCTGGCTTTGAATCAAAGGAACAGGCAGAAGCCATGGGCGTTTTCCCAGGTGATTTTATTGTGCCAGAAACGAAGACGGTGAAGATGGCCAATCCCAACCGAGGATTGTCCAAAGCATACGACAATCGCTTTGGGGTTTCAGCTGTTTTATCTGCATTGACGGACTTAAAAGAAGTTGTAACGCCGAACACGTTGATCATGGGGGCAAACGGGCAAGAAGAAGTTGGCCTGCGGGGGGCTCTGCCAGCTGTTCAACAGCTTCAACCAGACATTTTCTTTGCGGTGGATTCGTCAGCAGCCAATGACTTGGATAATACAACTGGGCGCCAAGGCATCTTAGACCAGGGAACGTTAATCCGTGTCTTTGATCCAACTGTCGTTACCTCCCCTCGTTTGAAAGAATTTATCCTGCAAACCGCAGAAGATCAAGGCATTCCCTATCAGTACTTTGTCTCAAAGGGGGGCACGGATGCTGGGGCTGTGCAAAAGTATGGTAACGGAATGCCAGCCGTTGCTTTGGGAGTGGCTTCCCGTTATATTCACACACATGAAACCGTTTGGTCGATCCCAGACTTTGACGCTGCTCGTGAACTGATTGTTGCCCTTTCCAAAAAGTTGGACCGAGCGACTGTTGATGATATTGTGGGGCTCTAATGTTTAAAAAACTGCAACGTTTAGACTACTGGATTGCGGTTCCATTCGCTGTTTTGTCGCTTTTAGGAATCGTCATGGTTTTTTCGGCCACACAAAACGCATACTTAGCGCCGGTGATGTCCTTTGCCAAGCAGGCGATTTTCGTTTTCTTTGGTTGGTCGGCCGCTTTTTTCACTTTTAAAATTAACCGAAAAGTCCTGCGCGCGCAGCCACTTTTAAACGCTTTGTTACTGATCACAACAGCGTTGCTCGTGGTGGCTCGTTTAGCGCCGGCTGTTAATGGTGCCCACGGTTGGATCAACCTTGGACCGGTGACGCTGCAGCCTGTTGAGCTGGCCAAGATTGTTTTGATTTTGTATTTTGCTCACTGGTTAACCGTTCAACCGTGGCAGCCTGGAAAGGGTCTTTCCGGTTTTATTCGATCTTGGTTAAGGCCAGGCAGGCCAGCCAAATTACTTTGGCCGATCGTTATCCTAGCATTAACATTGGCAATGCCTGATATGGGGAATTTTTTCATTACCTTAGCCGTTTTGACGCTGTTGGTTTTGGCCTCGGGGGTTAAGCCGAGGGCCAATTTGATTCTGGTCGTGGCTTTTTTCCTGATTTTGGCTTTTTTGCCGGAGATCATTTCCTTTTTCGATTTGAAGGAATCTTCCTCCTATGCAATCCGACGGTTATCGAACTTCGTTGATCCTTGGTATAATATGGACCAGAGTCGTCAGTTGTTGTATTCCTATTACGCGATTTCACACGGTGGCCTTTTCGGGGTTGGCTTGGGAAACTCATTGATCAAGCCTTACTTGCCAGAATCAAACACCGACTTTATCATGGCGGTTGCCACCGAAGAATTGGGCGCCGTTGTGGTTGTAGTTGTGCTTTCCTTGATGATGATTTTGATCGGCCGCTTGGTTCTGATTGGCATCAGGCAAAAGTCGCAATATAACCGACTCTTTTTGTACGGGTTGGCGGGATTGTTGATCATGCAGTCCTTTGTTAACCTGGGCGGCGTTTTGGGTCTTTTGCCCATCACCGGAGTTGTTTTTCCCTTTATCTCAGGGGGAGGATCGTCATTTGTCTTCTTCTCGGCAGCCGTTGGCTTTGCTTTAAACATTGCCGCTCAAAACAAACAACCCGCACGACCTAACCCGCAAGATGACGCGGCACGAAGGGAATTAAAACACTAATGTTTGATATGAAAAAACGCCGGGCTTTGTATGTCTACATGCGTGGCTTGAAGCAGGTGAATCAGCTAAAAAAGTTTGGCGAGATTACCTATATTTCTAACAAAATGAATTACGTGGCGCTCTATGTTAATGACGAACAGGTTGTTGAATTGTCAGCCAAATTAAAAAAGTACCGCTTTGTTAAAGCGGTTAAGGCGTCACCTCGTCCAGATATTGATCCAGATTTGGGCGATCAACACGATAATGTTTTCTTTGAAGCCTATGATCAGGAGCAGGCGGAAGGCGAGCGGACTGATGAAAAAGCTGAAAACCCGTCTACAGCATCTGAAAATAAGGGTGATGAAGCCGAGCAAAGCGAGGGCAAATAAATGCGTGTGATTGCAGGAAAATTTGGTGGGCTTCGCTTGGAAGCCGTCAAGGGGCGGGCCACCCGTCCGACAACGGATAAGGTCAAGGAAGCCATCTTCTCGATGTTGCTGCCTTACCTAAATGGTGGACGTGTGCTGGATCTCTATGCGGGAACCGGTGGTTTAGCGATTGAAGCCATTTCGCGGGGGATGGACGAGGCGGTTTTGGTCGATAAGCAGCAAGCGGCTTTGGCGGTAATCGAAAAGAACATCGAAAAGACCCATGCCGAATCAGCCTTTACCGTGCTTCGTGGTGCGGCTTCTACCGTTTTGGGTCGCTTGGCGGCCCAGCAGCTGCGTTTTGATTTGGTACTCTTGGATCCACCATATGCTAAAGAGAAGTTGAAGGCAGATATTGATCGGATGATCTCTGCTGGCCTTTTGGCAAAGGGTGCTGTGGTCATGATTGAATCTGACCAGGTGGCCGATTTGCCAAAAGCAGATGAGCGATTGGCTTTATTGAAGCAAAAAGATTACGGCATAACGCGGGTCTCATTGTATCGTTACGAGGCCTAGGGGGTGAACATGAGAAAAGCAGTTTTTCCAGGATCCTTTGATCCGCTGACTAATGGCCATTTGGACATCATCGAACGTGCTTCGGCGCTCTTTGACGAGGTCGTCGTGGCGGTGGGAACTAACACGAACAAGAAGGGTCTTTTCCAACCGGAAGAGCGCCTGGCATTGGCCAAAGCGGCCGTGGCCCATCTGCCAAACGTGACGGTTGGCCAGATCGATGGCCTGACGGTTGATTACATGAAAGAAGTTGGTGCTCGCTATATCATTCGGGGGCTTAGAAACTGTAAAGACTTCGAATACGAGCGAGACATTGCCGGTGCTAACTCCGTCTTAGATGATGTCGAGACGGTGCTTCTCTTTGCTAAGCCGGAGAACCAAAACATCTCGTCTTCCATGGTCAAAGAAATTTCCAAGCTGTCTTCGAACCGCATGGCGGCTTTCGTACCGCCAGTTGTGGTTAAGGCCTTGCAAGACCACTTTGAATCATGATTTAAAAAGCTTCCAGTTGAATCTGGAAGCTTTTAATTGTCGATTTCGTGTCATTTACTAGGAGGTGGTGACATGTTTGAGATGATGGATTGGCAAGCTTGGCTGGACTGGGCAAAAAGGCGCTGGCGCTGGTTGGCGGCTGTTGGGTTAGCGGGCTTGCTGCTTGTTTTCTTGGTGCTTTTGATGCGGCCCAAGCATGTGGAAATGGCCGAACCAGCTACTTTGAAAGCGGGTGGTCGATCGACTGCGACGAAGCCTGCGGCTAAGACTGGTTCTGCTGCTAATGAGAAAATGAAAAGTTCAGTCAAAGTTGACGTCAAAGGGGCGGTCAAAAAGCCGGGATTGTATGTGCTTTCGGCCGATGCTCGTTTGGCTGATGCGATTGAGAAAGCTGGTGGATTGACAGCTGAGGCGGATGCGAATGCGTTAAACCTGGCCCAGTTGTTAGAGGACGGCATGGCGGTTTACGTCTTGAAAGTCGGGGAGACAGCACCGGAAATTAAGAATGCGGGAACGCATCCAGGCGGCGGAGTTTCAGCGAGTCAAGGGACTGCTGCTGAAGGAGCTTCTGCTGGCAAAATCCACCTGAATGCGGCCAGTCAAAAGGAGCTGGAAAGCTTGACCGGCGTTGGACCCAAAAAGGCCGAGCAAATCATCGCCTACCGGGAAGAACACCCTTTTCAGTCGGTCGATGAGCTAAAAGAAATCTCTGGCATTGGGCCAAAGCGTTTCGAGCAGCTGAAGGACCAAGTGCAGCCATGAGGACGAGGCATTTTCATTTTTTGTTGGCCCTGGTTTTTGCTGCGCTCTCGCTTGTGATTAATCGGCCCAATGCGCTGACGGTCACGCTGATGGTGGGGATGACCTTGTTATCTTTGACGTTGGGCTTTGGCAAAAAATTACGGCTTTTCTGGACGCTTTGTCTGCCTTTTGTTTTGTATCTACAAGTGGGACATGGACATTTGGAAAAACAGGCCCTGCGACCTGCTAGCCAAGGACAAGAACGACTCCTTGTTCATGCAGATCAGTTGAAAATTGCAGAAGATGGGCGGATTCGTGGTCAGGGGAAGACGGCCAGGGGGGAGAAGCTCCTTTTTTCCTACGCAGCGAAAGATCAAGCAGATGTGGATCGGTGGGCTCAGTTATCTGGCACCTACTGGTTGTTTGGACAGGCGGATAAGACGCCTATCATGGGCCCGACCAACGACTATCAGTTCGACTTTCGGGCTTACTGGCAAAGTCAAAAAGTGACCCACACGCTTTGTTTTAAAGAGGTCGCGATTCAGCCGGCTGATGCGCAAAATCCATGGCAAGCACTCCTTTTTGCCTGTCATCGCGCCCATGCCGCAGCTGAGCGCTGGACGGATCGGCTGCCCAATCCGTTGCGGGACTACGCGCTGTCTTTAATCCTTGCTAGCAAAGGCAGCCAGCTCTATGACAATAATCCGATGATTGCCGAGCTTGGGCTGATTCACCTCTTTGCATTGTCAGGCTTGCACGTCGCTTTTTTGACGCGTTTTTTAAGGGAAGGGTTTCTTCTGGCGAGAATCAGCCGTGAAGTGGGGGATGGCCTCTTGGCTTTCTTCTTGCCACTCTTTTTCCTCTTTACGGGTTTGCCGGCGGTGCTTTTTCGGGCGATGCTCTCGGGCGAGATGAAGCTTTTCGGTCGTAATTTTCGCCTGCGAATCGATCCCATAAAAAGTTGGTCCTGGTCGTTGATTGGTTCATTGATTGTCTACCCGCAACTACTGTTAACAATGGGTGGACAGCTCTCTTTTGCGCTGACCCTGGCCGTCATCATAAGCCAGGGCAGCAATATTTGGCAGCGCGGCCTCTTCCTCTCTTTAGTGACCTTTCCGTTCATTCTGGCCACACAATACAGCTGGAACCTCTGGCAAACGTTGGCCAACATCTTGGCGGTGCCGGTCTTCACGGTCGTCGTTTTGCCAGTAACGCTCGTTGGCTACTTTGCTTGCTGGATACCTGGTGTTTGCCCAATCACCAATACCATTATTCAACTCTTTGACAAAGCAGTGGCGTTAGCCGGGGCACTACCTGGTAAAATCGTTATTGGTGCCCTGTCTTGGCCGGTGTTGGTTTTACTCTTCTTATTGCCTTTCTTCGCATTGGGCGCTAAGAAAAGCAGTAAAAAATTGGCCATTGCTACTTGGCTTTTTCTTCTTCTCGGCAATAGCGCGTTCGTCCATTGGCCCAAGCAGGGGGAGTGGACGACCTTTGATATCGGCCAGGGTGACGCAGCAGTACTCATCGAACCCCGGCACAAAACGATCACGATGATCGATACCGGTGGCAAAGTGCAATTCGGGCCGCGGCCGCATTACAGCACCGGTCGTCCAACGGATACGAGACCAAAAGTCGTCCAGAACAAGGCGCTCAAGCAGCAGGAAGGCCTGGCTAGATCCGTCATTGTGCCATACTTGCATGCTAAAGGTATCGCACATATCAACACGTTGGCCCTATCCCATCAAGACCAGGATCACATTGGCGACAGCCGCGTCATTTTACAAAATTTCAAGGTTGACCAGCTCGTGATACCGGCAGGGATGAGGTCGCTACCGGCCTTTCAAAGAAAAATTCAGCCCTATTTGCAAAAGACAAAAGTTATCGAAGCAACCGACCAAACCAAAGTGCCTAACTGTCCATTGCAGATTCTCTACCCATTCGCGGCTGGTTTGGCCGGTAATGACGATTCACTGGCCTGGGGTGGTCGGCTCGGGGGCCAGACCATCTATACTGCGGGCGATCTCGACCAGTCGGGCGAGACCAAAATATTAACCAAATATCCTGAATTTGTCCCAGACATCGTCAAATTCGGCCACCACGGTTCCAAAACGGCGACAGACCCCAAGGTCTTTGCTCAGTGGCAGCCAACCATTGGGCTGATTTCGGCCGGTCGGAATTCCCGCTATGGGCATCCACACCAGGAAGTCTTAGACGTGGCCAAAGAAGAGAAGATGATTGTCTACAATACGCAGAGCCAGGGTATGCTAAGATATGTATATCAAGAAAAGCACGGACATTTCGAGGTGAGTTATCATGACCCTGCAGGACCTAAAAGGACAAATTGAAAACCAGGCCCTCCCTGATCTTTACATCGTGACAGGGGAGGAACCCGCCTTGCTGCAGAAGGCTAAGCGGCTCTTCACGTCGATCATTCCTGAAGAAGACCAGGAGATGAACTTTGCTTCTTACGACTTTTCTACGGTCGGTTTGGATGATGCAATGGCAGACATCACGGCACCGCCTTTCTTTGGCGACCACCGCGTGGTGCTGTTGACCAACCCGACCTTCCTGACGGCCAATGGTAAGCTAACGGATAGCCAGGAAAAGGCGCTGACGTCGGTCATCGAACAGCCAGTGCCAGGAAATTTGCTGGTTCTCTTTGCTGGCGATCTGAAGTTGGACAAACGAAAGAAGATCACCAAAAGGGTTTTGGCGGAGGCCGAAAACTTGGACTTGCCTCGCTTGAACGAGCGGCAGGTCGGGCAAGCTCTCCACCAGCTGCTGGAACAGCGCGGGTTTACCATTGAGCCGGCTGCCGAACGCGAACTTTTGCTGCGGACGCAGGCATCTTACAGTATGATGTTGCAGGAATTGCCAAAGTTGTTGGCTTACGCTTCGGAAGGCAAGAAAATTACCAGCCAAGCGGTGGATGATTTGGTTATCAAAGAATCGACTGCCCAGGCCTTTGACTTGGCTGACCTGGTACTGAAGCGCAAGCAGGAAGAAGCCATCCGGACCTATCACGACCTTGTCAAAAACGGCGAAGTACCGCTGCGCCTGAACGCGCTTTTGCTCGGTCAGTTCCGCCTTTTATTGCAAGTCGCTTCCTTGCAAGGCTCTGATGCAGAAGCCGGCAAGGCCCTTGGCATCCATCCGTTTCGAGTGAAGTTGGCTCGGCAATCGTTGCGAACCTATCCGCTGGGCAAGATCCGCGAGGGTTTCTTGAAGATCCTAGACATGGAAATCCAGATGAAGTCCAAGCGGGTGGACCCGCTCTTCTTGTTCGAGACCTTCATGGTGAATTTTTAAAAGTAAAGTAAAACGCCCTAACTGATGTCGTTAGGGCGTTTTGTAGTTAGGGCGTTTTTTATACCAATTCGGCATAATGGGGTATTTTTCTGAAAGAATCTGTTATGCTTCAAACAGCGATGAAGCTTTAACGGTGTCGCTTTTCAGAAGAAAGGAGGTAAGCAGATGATTCTTGGAATCAGCATTACTAAATTTCGATGAAAGGAGGCAGTCGACCAGCGATGGTGGACATTCTACTTTTAATTTTGACTGCAGTGGAAGTGTACTTCCACTACGTCGAATTCGCCGAAAAGCGAAAAGACAAGCAAAATAAAAAGAACCGCTAAAGCTTTTGCCCAGCTGACGGTTCTTTTTTAAGAACATAAAGGCGGCACCGTGAAAGCGGCATCGCGGAGAGAGTTGAGTTCGCGCTCAGCTCTCTTTTCATCTTCATTATACCAAGTTTTTGGCTTTTGAAAAGCCATATTCCAACCCTTCATAATGCCAAACAAAAACCCCCACCACAAAGCGTGGCAGGGGTTTTGTATATCACTCTTAGTTAAATTCGCCATCGGCAATCGCAGCAAGCGTATCGCGTGATGGGATGAAGAAGAGTTGACCAGTCAAAATGTCTGAGAAAGTCAGCAAGAAGTCGGATTGGTCCAACATGTTGATGAGCATTCCCTTGGTTACGTGCCAGTAGCGGGAGTAACCCATGAAGTAAGTCCCGGTCTTACCCGTTGCGGGGTCAGAGAATGGCACGTTCATGCGGATGATCTTTTGTTCTTCGCCGTTTTCGTCGTATTGGGAAGCGACGTTGTGGGCGTTTTCGTACTTGTCTTCGTCTTCCAATTCCAGGTCGGTGAACTTTTCGCGACCAACGGCCTTTTCTTGGTGCTCTGTTTTCATCTTGTTCCAGAAGTCCATGTCGTGGACCCACTTCTGGGCAAAGGCGTAAGAACCGTTGATGTAGTCGGGATCTTCGTCGCCGATGATGGCGTATGGTGCGGCATCTGCTTCAGCAGGAGCCTCGGTTCCATCGATAAAGCCGATGATGGCGCGACCTTCGAAGTAGCGGAATCCTTGAGTCGAATCAAGCACTTCGGTGTAGTCTCGTAAAAACTTCATGAACTGCGTTTGACATTCAACAACAACGGCCTGGTTGTTGGCACGAATGTGGAAGAAGAGATCGCCTTCCGTAGCAGGCATTTCATACTTTGGACCCGTCAAAGTCTCATAAGTTGTCAATTCCTTTGGCTTTTTTGTGTTTGGAAAAACGATGTCCCAGGCGTGATTGGAAATCCCGAAAGCCACTTTTAATGTCGACGCTTGACCATCTTGCTGTCCATCGCGAATTCGCAGGGAGCGAATGATCGCCTGTGACCGGTCAGCAAAATCCTCAATCATTTCCTTTAAATCGGCTGCTTCTAAATCTTTAAACTTCAATACCGTGAACTGTACGCTTTGTCCGATATCCTTCCAGACATCCTGCGCTTTTGCGGGATTCATATCCATGCTTCGCACTCCTCATTTCTTTTTTTGATAAAAATATTATAACGTATCCCTTGCGATTGTCACGAACTTTTTTAGATTGATTTTAATCTACTCTAAAGTAGTTGGATAAATTAGAACTAAAGCGGCTGAAAGAACGGTTACCTTTCCTTTTTTGAACGGCTTCTATAGAATGGGAGTATGGCAAAAATCACGAAAATCGCCACGCAGAAACGCGCGGGACGCTACAATCTGGAACTAGACGGGCGCTTTGCCTTTGGAATCTCTGAAAACGTCTTGGCCAAGTTCGGCTTAATGAAGGGGCGGGAGCTAAACAAGGAAGAAATCGAGCGAATTAAAAAAGCCGATCTGGTCGACCAAGGGCTGAAGGTCGCTTTGAACTACTTGTCGCCGGCTCTACGCACCCAAAAGCAGGTCGAAGATCGCCTGAAGTCAAAAGACATCAAAGAAGAAGTCATCGATCAAGTTATCGATCGTCTGGTTGACCAGCAGCTGGTTGATGACGCCACCTATGCCAAGGCCTACGTCAATACCAAGCAAGTTTTCTCGCCAAAGGGGCCACGGGCGATTGCCATGGATTTGAAGAAGGCTGGCGTGTCCGAAAACTTAATCGAGGATGCTCTGACCGAGTATTCCGAAGAAGATCAGCTAGAAGTCGCTACCAAGCTAGCCGAAAAGATTGCCCGCACTCACAAGCGGGACTCGACACGCATCCGCCAGCAAAAGACCGCTCAGTCCTTGGCACAAAAGGGTTTTTCCTTTGACATTGCGAGCCAGGCCATTAATGGGATCAACATTGCTTCGAACGAAGAAGATGAGCGGGAAAATGCCAAAAAAGAAGCCGAGAAGGCCATCCGTCGCCAACGAACGGGCACGCCCAAGGAGCGCTTCTATAAAGTCAAAAGCAAGCTTTATGCCAAGGGCTTTGATGGCGAAACCATCGAGTGGGCGCTGAAACAATTTGATTTTGGCCTAGACTAAGGTAATTGAGCCAATTGGCTGTGCTGCCCACAGTGCTAAGCCAAAGCGCCTGTACAAACTTTAATCTCTTTTCCGAAAATATATGATATAATCGAAAAGGAATTTTTTGTCAGAAAAGTGGGACGAGCATGATTGTTGATAAACCGAGTCGCGGTCCACGCGAAGGGGATGTCATCACGATCAAAAGTTATAAGCACGACGGCTCGTTGCATCGGACATGGCGTGACACCATGGTGTTAAAGACCAGTGAGAATGCCATCATTGGATTAAACGACCATACTTTGGTGACAGAAGATAACGGCCGGCGCTGGGTAACTCGCGAACCGGCCATTGTGTACTTTCATAAGAAGTACTGGTTTAATATTATCGCGATGATTCGCGATAACGGGGTTTCCTACTACTGTAACCTGGCTTCTCCCTATACTTTAGATAAAGAGGCGCTCAAGTACATCGATTATGACTTGGACGTCAAAGTCTTTCCAGACGGTGAGAAGCACCTGTTAGACGCGGATGAATACGCGGCTCACAGTAAGAAATGGCACTATCCAAAAGAGGTAGACCAGATCTTGAAGGCCCATGTTAAAATCTTGGTCGATTGGATCGATCAGGGAAAGGGACCTTTTTCCAAAGGGTACGTGGATGTCTGGTATTCCCGTTACCAATATTTGATGCAACAGCGGTTGAATGATCGTCGTTGACCCAGAAAAAAGCCCGGATTTTTTCCGGGCTTTTTTTGTACAATAGGAAGTATACGATTCACTGAACAAAGCTTTGGAAAATGAAGAAAATTGTTTAAGGCGAAAAGGGGAGTGTCATGACCGTTACCATCAAAATCGCACCAGGTGAAGTCGATAGTCGACAAAACTTAGTCGAAGAGATCGCCCAGAAGATCCAAGCAGGTGAAAAGCGTCGGATCTTTTATCTGGTGCCCAACCACGTGAAATTTGATGGCGAAGTGGATGTCTTGTCCCGATTGAAAGAAGCGACAGGGCAGGCTACAACGGATTCATACGCCCAATCGCAAGTCCAAGTCTATTCACTTAGTCGACTGGCTTATCGCTTGATGGATGAAAAAGGAATGACGCAGCCTACTGTTCTTGGCTCAGCCGGACTTTTTGTGCTGGTCTCAGACATTCTTCAAGAGCAAAAGGACCGTCTACCAATCTTTGCCCGCATGGCAGCCAAGAAGGGCTTCCTCGACAAATTGGTTGGCCAACTGTCCGAATTACGGGCTTCCCGCGTGTCTGCGGAAGATTTGCTGGCCATTGTGGAAAGCATTGAGAGCCAAAGCGAGGCGGAAGCGTTGACGGCCGCAGCTCTGAAGCAAAAGCTCCGCGACCTAGCTATCGTGGCCGATGCCTTTAATGAAAAGATGGGCGACGACTATTTGTTGGCTCAGGAAATGCTGCCAAGCTTTGCCGAAAAGATGCAAGACATCGACCTGACGGAAAGCCTCTTCTACTTTGACGGTTTTACCGGCTTCACGGCTGCTGAATGGGCGATTATCCAACGCTTTATCCGGTCAACGGACCTGACGATTGCGTTACTCGGACGGGTGAACGCTTCTGATCCGCTGAAGAACGTGGCTGCTGGTTCTGTCTTTGAAAAGCCTTTGGAGACGGCTCGGACGATTCGGGGGATGGCCAATCAGGACAACAACGATTGCCAGATTGAGATTTTAGACGATTCAGCTTCGGATGTCTCACTATCGGCCACCCGGACCAATCTCTTGCAAGCTTGGGAAAAGCTCGGGGCCTACCAGGACTTTTCCGCAGATGATGTTCAAAAACAAGAGACGAAGCTACAGGGCTTTGTTGGTGCCAACGTCGTCACCGAGTTGGAAGAAGTCGCCCGTCGCATCCGAGAGGATTTGCGGACGAACCCTAACTTGCATTTACGAGACATTTTGGTCTTGGCCCGTGACTTAACGCCATACAGTAAGCACCTGCCAGCCGTGATGGATGCCTTCGATTTGTCTTATTTCTTGGATAACGATGTCAAGATGGGCAATCACCCTCTGGTCGAATTGACGACCACGCTTTTGGCCAACCCGAACGTCCTTTACCAGAAGGATAAGCTCCTGACGGTGTTGAAGACGGGGTATTTGCGACCGGTTCATGATGGTCAAATTATCGATGATGAGACTTATTTTGAGGCTGTTTCTCATTTGGAAAATTATTTGGCTGGACATCGTGTTTCCAAAAAAATCTGGGAAGATGACAGTCAAACTTTCTCACTCTTCCAAGTACCTGTCGACGAAGAGGAAGGCTTGAGCCAAGATCTTCAAGTTAATCAGAATATTAGTAAACTGAAAGTTTACGTTCATCATTTGTTCAAGAATTTAGAACGAATTTTCGATAAGTCCAAAACAATTGAAGATGCTGCACGTGGTTTGATGGGATTCTTGCAGGAAAACTGTTTGCCTGATGCCGTTTTAAAGCAGCGAGACCAGCTCTTGGAAGAGGGCGAACTGATGAAGGCACAACAGTTGCTAGAAGTGTGGCAACTGTTCACTAATATATTGGATCAATTAGTAACCGTTTCTGGGAAACAACCATTCGATCGGGCTGTCTTTTTAGAAGGATTGCAGGCTGGTTTTTCCGGGGGGACTTTCTCCGGTATTCCGAACCAATTAGATCAGCTGACGATTTCAGAGGCGGGTATTGTTCAGAGTCAGCGCTATAAGAATTTGTACTTTATTGGAGCAACACGAAACGCTTTACCTGCTCAGATTAAGAATAAGTCACTTTTGTCGGATGCTGATCGATTATTGGTCACACCAGCTTTGGCGGAACAAGAAGATCCACGTTACTTACAAGAAACCGCTCAGCAGCAAATGGCCGAAGAACCTTTGCTCTTTTATAATGCCCTGCAATCGGCTTTTGAAAAATTGACGTTATCCTATGCACTCTTGGATCAGGATGGAAAAGTCAATGAACCATCACCCTATGTGAATCGATTGTTAACAGCCTTTGATAAAAGTTTGGAAACGGTTCGTGCACAAGCTCAAAGCGCAGCGGAGTTAGCAGAAAAGTATTCTGGAACGGCTGCTTCGACTTTGAGCCAGTTAGTACGGATTCCAGATCAGGACCGGACCACCAATGGTTTTTCTGATGTTTTGAAAACATTAGCTGAAGCTGGCCATCGTGAGCGCGCTAAGCGTGTGTTGGCAAGTAATTATTACGAAAATAAGCCACAACAGCTATGGGGTGAAATGGCCAAGAAACTCTTTCACGCACCATTGGTCGTATCAATTTCTCAAATGGAATCCTTCTATCGAAATCCATACGAGTATTTCCTGAAATATGGCTTGCGTTTGAAAGAGCGGCCTTCGGTTGAAATTGATGCTCGAATCGAAGGAACAGTTTATCACGCTATTTTTGAACAAGTGGTGAATGAAGTGATTAAGCAGAATGGTCGTTTAGCTGATCTTTCTGACCAAATCATTGCACAACAGGTTGAGAACGTATTATCGGAATTAACAAAAGAAGCCGCTTTTTCTGAACTGAAAGAAGATGCAAAGGGACAAGCCCAAGCAAGAGAAATGCAGCAACAGGCTATTTCTGTGCTGAAACAACTTCGGACGACGGCACGATTGAATAATCATTCAAAGCCAACTCGCGTGGAAGCGCCATTTGGTTTCCCAGGATCAGATCTTCCGTTAGTTAAAATGAGTTCGGGAACTCATGAGGTGCTCTTGCGAGGGAAGGTTGACCGCTTTGACGCACAAGATGCTCTCGGTGAGTATGGAACAATCATCGACTATAAATTAAACGGTAAAAAGTTTAATTACCGCGATGCCGTTAATGGCCTAGAATTACAACTTTTAGCCTACTGGCAAGCAGCTAACGAGAGCTCTGAAAAGATGGGACTGTCGGCTGATGGACAAGTTGGAGGTGCTTTTTTTGCACCGATTAATACTAACGTTGGTCGTTTTTCAGATTATTCGGGCGATATCGACGCCTTGCTAGCTGGTGAAGCAAAACCCTTGGACACGAAATTGAACGGTATCGTGGTCGATGATACTAATTACGTGGATGCGCTAGAAACGCGTGATGATGACGCCAAATCAGAAGCCTATCATTTGGATCGAAAAAAGGACGGAACTTTCCGTTCGGATTCTGATGTGGTATCGCCTGAAGACATGGTTCTGCTAATATACAAAAATCGACAATTGATTTTGCAAGCCAGCGATGCGATTAAACGCGGCTATTTGCCATTGAGCCCAGTTGAGAAAAGTTTGGCTTACTCACCTTACCAAGACGTCATGCGATTTGATCGCTCCTTAGGTGATGAGTATCAAACGCCAAAATATACTGGAACTAAAAAAGAGGTGCTTCAGCGTTTGCGAGTCGAATTCGTGACGGAAGCTCGTGAAGACGAGTTGGAAAAGAATCAAGGAGGGGAACAGTAGGATGCCACAATTTACTGAAAATCAGCAAAAAGCCGTTCAGCATACTGGCCACAATATTCTGGTTTCCGCATCGGCTGGTTCTGGAAAGACAACCGTCTTGATTGAACGATTGATTCAGAAAATTCTTGCTGGTACAAGCGTGGATGAGTTTTTGATTGTGACTTTCACTCGTGCAGCTGCCAGTGAGATGAAAGAGCGTTTGGAGAAGTCACTCACTAAACAACTTCAAGCAAGCCAAGATAGCGAGCAAAAGCGATACTTGCAAAAACAGCTCGAGCTGTTGCCTACTGCTTCAGTGACGACGATTGATGGTTTTGCACTCCAATTGATTGAGGCTTATTATTATGAAATCGATTTAGATCCTTCCTTCCGTTTAGTAGCGGATAGTGCTGAAGAAAGTCTCTTTAAGCAAGGCGTTCTTGAAAAGGCCTTTTCTGAGTTATACGAAGAGA
Source organism: Fructobacillus papyriferae (assembly GCF_018437225.1). GTDB lineage: Bacteria > Bacillota > Bacilli > Lactobacillales > Lactobacillaceae > Fructobacillus > Fructobacillus papyriferae. Next base: position 544,419 of record NZ_JAAMFI010000001.1, on the reverse strand, counting down.
ATCACCCACACCATCAGGACTTCATGGCCTTAATTGAAAACTTTGCCAAATCGTCCAAGGATGGTGCTTTGAAAGATAACCTCCTCAAGCTGGATGGCTTTGATTCAGCTAAACCGGTCGAGGATGACTGGCTAAATCATTTGGCAGACCAGATCGAAACTGATAAAGCACTGTCAGAACAAGCTTCCTATCAACTTTTTATAAAAGAGGAAGTCCAGCCTGAAGTGACAAGAGCGTTGGCCGATCTTGGCCCCGCTTTGTCAGCGGTTGAAGGGGAAACAGAAGAGAAAAAATTTCAGCAAGCTCAAGCTGCGTTGATTGAACGTCAGGATTACCTGGAAAAGCTGTCTGCTTGTATGGCTGAAGATAGCTCTTACGAAGCGCTTCGTTCTGCCATTCAACAGGATTTCTCAGAAAAATTCCCATCAAAGTATGGTAAAAAAGCCGAAGAAAATGACGATCTTGCCCAAAAAGAAGAAATGTTAGCCAAAGCCTTGGCTTTCAAAGATCAGTATTTTCCAGGTAAAAAAGGGGCTTTGAAAGAGCTTGCTGACAATTTTTTCCGGATGACAGAAGAACAGTGGCAAACGGTTAACGCTCGAAGCCGGCGACTGGTTCAGTCTCTTGTTCAGGTTACGAAAGATTATCAGAATGCTTTGAATAAGGTAAAGCAGGAAGAAAACATCCTTCATTTTTCCGATTTGGTCGTTTTGGCCCGCCGAATTTTGAAAAATGAGGACATTCGAACGTTGGTCCAAGCACAGTTCAAAGAGGTCATGGTTGATGAATACCAAGATGTGAACCGACTGCAAGAAGCCTTTTTAAAGGATATGTCAAACGGACACAACCTTTACATGGTGGGTGATATCAAGCAATCAATTTATGGCTTCCGCCAAGCGGCACCACAGCTGTTTGCAGAAAAATACAGCGACTTTGCTAAAGATGAAAACGACGATGAGCGAATCGAGTTGGCTGATAACTTCCGTTCTGAAAATAATGTGACGGAAGTGATTAATCAAATTTTCACGCAAATCATGGATGAACCGCTTGGGGATGTTGCTTATGAGGGGACTGCCAAATTGGTCGCAAAAGCAGCCTTTCCTGAGTCAGTGCCGCCAATCTTTCATCTTGATCTCGTTGAGTTACCTAAACGGCCAGCTGGTCATGCTGAAGATGATGACACGGAGGATGATCGTGACACTCGAGAGAAGACGCTGGCCTATCTTTTAGATAAGGTCAAAGAATTGATTGCGCATGGTCGAGTTTACGATCAAGATGAGGCACGAATGCGTCCGGTTCGATATGACGATATGGCCATTTTGACTCGTTCAAAAACGATTTATCCTGATTTGCTTCGAATGGCGAGCGCAGCTGGGATTCCAATGCAGTCAGAATCCGTGGGTAATTACTATCAAGCAATGGAAGTTTACCTGGTTTTGGATGTCTTGCGTGTTATTGATAATCCACATCAGGATATTCCGCTTGCGGCAATCCTACGATCACCACTCTTTGGCTTTTTGGAAAATGATTTGGCTCGGATTCGATTGGCTGATGAAGATCATGATTTTTACACTGCTTTAAAGGCTTTCTCAAAGAATGAGGAGAAGGGTCAAGTGGTACTGAAGCAGTTGGCCAAGTGGCGAACTTATGCCATGCAAAATGACTTAGTTGGTTTGATCTGGGCAATCTATCAAGACACAGGCTGGCTTGACTATGTGGCCGGCCTTAAGGGTGGTGCGCAACGACAAGCAAACCTGCATGCCCTGTATGAGCGTGCCGCAACTTTCCAAGATAACGGCCGTTCCGGCTTGTATGCCTTTACGCGTTATATTGAAGAACTCCAAGAAGGTGGCCACGATGTCGGGGAAGTTGCTCAAGATAGCTCGGAATCAGCAATTTCATTGATGACGATTCACAAGTCCAAGGGACTGGAATTTCCGATTGTTATCCTGCCGGAATTAGATAAACCTTTTAACCAATCGGATATGACAGGTCCCTTTATCTTGCAAAAGGATGCCGGTGTCGGATTAGACTACTTGGAGCCACATTCTCAAATTAAGATTCCTTCGCTTGACAAATACGCTGTTAAATTAGCGTTGAAGCGACAACTTTGGTCAGAAGAAATGCGTCTTTACTATGTGGCCTTGACTCGCGCTAAGCAACAGCTCTTCCTGATTGGCCGTATCGATCCGATGACGGAAAGTGGTAGTCGAGAAGAGAAATTGTACAAGGATGTGTTGAACCATTCAGAACAGTTTATTCCAGAATCGGATCGTCTGCTTGCAAAATCTTATTTGGACTGGACCTTACAAGCCTTTTCACGATTGGAAAATAGTGAGTTGGACAAGATTTTTGGCGTCTTCAATCGGGAACGCGCCTGGGTTGGTCCGGAAACAAATCGCAATGGTCGAATTGATGTACGTTTCGTAGATAAGTACGAAATTGCTGAAATTACGGAGGCCGGACTTGCGGCCTTGCCGTTGAAGGTAAAAGATTACACACAGCCGAAGAAGGAAGAAAAGGTTAACCGGAACTTGCTAGAAAAGAAGCTCACCTACCACTACCCTCACCAAGCTTCCACCAAAACGGCTGCCTACCAGTCTGTTTCTGAAATTAAGGGACTCTTCGAGGATCCGGATCGGCCATTCTTGACGGATCTGTATTTGGATGAGAATGGCCAGGCAACGACGTCGGACGAAGCAGAAGCCGAAGTAAAAGCGGGAAGTGAAAGCGCGCCAACCGCAGCCGATGCTTCCGAGGACAATACCCAAGCCGCCCGCACCTTCGCTCAAAACGAGCTGCCACTGCCGGCCTTCATGGAAGACGGCAAGGTGAAGCCGTCACCAACAGCCGTTGGAACGGCCACCCACTTGATTTTGCAATTGCTGAACTTTGAGAAATGGTTGGAAGAACGTGACTTGCAGGTGATGGTCGACCGCTTGGTCGCCCATGGAAAAATTGCACCAGAGATTGCGCCTTTGATCGACTTGGGCCAGATTATCGACTTCCTGCGGACGGACTTTGCACGAGAGATTGCCCGTCACGACGAGTCGCTGAAGCGCGAAGCGCCATTTGCCATGGTCATACCGGCCAATAAGGTCTATGCCGACTTGGACGACGAGCAGCCAATTCTGGTGCACGGAATTATTGACGGCTACTTTGTTGATGAGGGCAAGAAGACGATCACGATCTTTGATTACAAGACCGACTACGTGCCAAAGCGAGCAGGTGACCGGCAAAAGCTGGCTCTACAGAAAATGAAGAAAAACTATACGGGCCAGCTGAATTTGTATCGGAAAGCTTTGCAGGATCAGTACCCGGATTATAACGTCTTACCTGGTCGATTGATTTTGCTGTCTGCCGGGATGAGCTTGACGCTTGATTGAGTTTAAAAAACTGTCGAAGGAGGGGGAGTTAGCAAAAAGCCTGCTGCTTAGCCGTTTTCAGACCCCTTGCACTTTCCTTTGGTTGCGCCTATAATGGCAACAAGTTCGAGAAGCGCGGGGTGGAGGTCGTCAGACGGACACCCGCAAAAGGAGCCAACGTGAAGAATTTTTACGATATTTTGCAGTTTTTGAAGCGTTATGAGATTTATATTCACGTCGGTAAACGACTCTGGGACATTGAAGTGGCTGCCCTTGAGGTGGATAATCTCTACAAGGCGAAAGTTTTGTCCGATCCCGACTACCAGACGATGAAGGTGATTTTGGCAAAAGAACATCGGGAAGAAGTCGAACGGACTGGGGATAACAGCCATTATAAGGAAACAAAGCAAACGGTCAACTGACCAAGCGCTCTTTTTGAAGAAAATTCTTTTTAACGTTTAGGTGATGACAGCTTGTCTTTGTGTCTCGATTTACTTGATGTAAACGCTTGCAAAAATTTCCTGAACTTTGTAAAATAAATATGTAATAAAGAAAATAGGAGGCGGGACCCATTTTGCCTTGGCCAATGGGGACCAATGATCATCATGACAAAAGATAAATTAATTGGTGTTGATCTTGGTGGGACAACCATCAAGTTTGCAATCTTGACTGACCAAGGTGAGGTCCAGCAAAAGTGGTCGATTCAGACCAACGTTTTGGGTGATGGCAAGCACATTGTGCCTGATATCATCGAATCAATTAACCACCATTTGGATTTGTACCAATTGGACCGTTCACGTGTGATCGGAATTGGAATGGGAACACCTGGTACGGTTGATCGTGAAAACGGAACGGTGAAGGGGGCTTACAATCTTGGTTGGGCTAAGGAAGAAGCCGTCAAGGAACCAATCCAAGCCGGAACCGGTTTTGAACTTCACATCGATAACGATGCCAACGTGGCTGCCCTCGGAGAAGCCTGGAAGGGTGCTGGGAACAACGATGCCGACGTTTCCTTCATCACGCTTGGGACGGGAGTTGGTGGTGGCTTGGTTGCCAATCACGACTTGATTCACGGAGTTGCCGGTGCTGGTGGTGAAGTTGGCCACATCATCGTTGAACCTGACGGTTACTTGTGTACTTGTGGTAACCATGGCTGCTTGGAGCAATATGCTTCAGCCACTGGTGTTGTCCACTTGGCTCAAGATTTTGCCGAACAATACGTTGGTGAATCACGTTTGAAAAAGATGATTGATGATGGCGAGGAAGTCACGTCTAAGATTATCTTTGATTTGGCTAAAGAAGGGGACTTCTTGGCTAATGAAACGGTCGACAAGTTGTGCTTCTACTTGGGCTATGCAGCGGCAACGATTTCAAACATTTTGAATCCTTCAGCCATCGTAATTGGTGGTGGGGTGGCCGCAGCCGGTGAATTCTTGCGTGAACGCGTGGAAAAGAACTGGTCAAAGTTTGCCTTTCCAACGGTTCGCACATCAACGACTGTTAAGTTGGCCGAACTCGGAAACGATGCCGGTGTGATCGGTGCTGCTTCATTGGCAAAGAAAAACTAAAACATTTAAAAAGAGCAGTCTTTTGACTGCTCTTTTTTCTTGTCAATAAATAAGAAAAAATCAAATTATGGTAAAATAAAAAGGTATTGTGGCGTTATTTTGCAAAAAGCGTCAAAGGAGGTCCAATCATGGAATGGGAAACGTTTTTCGAACCATATGAACAGGCCGTGGCTGAGCTAAAAGTTAAGCTTGGCTATTTCACGACCGGACAGGTCCAATCCGGCACCCGCCCGGTTGAATCCGTGACCGGTCGGGTCAAGTCCCAGGCCTCTATTGAAGAAAAAATTGTCCGCCGGCATTTGCATGAGGATCGGTTGGCTTTGGATCTACAAGATATTGCGGGCCTTCGCATCATGACAAAGTATATCGATGACATCTATAAAGTGGTTGAGCTGCTGCGCAAACGAACGGATTTCACCATTTTAGAAGAACGGGATTACGTGATGAATGCCAAGCCATCTGGTTACCGGTCTTATCACATGGTGATCGAGTATCCGGTATCGTTGTATTCAGGCGAAAAAAAGGTGCTAGCTGAAATTCAAATCCGGACAATGGCAATGAATTTTTGGTCGACCATTGAGCATGATCTGAACTATAAGCATGGTGAAATTAAGCCAGAGATGGCGAATCAATTAGCTGAAATTTCAGAGCAAACGTTTGCTTTAGAGCAGGAATTGGCCGAAGTAAAGGAACTGGATTAGGGTTCGACTCCCGGATCGCGCCTCACTTGATGATGCACCCGCCCAGACTCGAACTACACCAAAGAAAGAAGTTTTATGAAAGTCGCACTCTATCACAATGACCAAGAGCGGTCACTGAAAATTGTGAAAGAACTGAAAAAGGAGCTGGATGATCAGGGCATTGAACAAGACGATGCCAACCCAGACCTGGTCATCACGGTCGGAGGGGACGGTACATTGCTCGGGGCCTTCCACGAATACATCGGTTTGAAGGAAGATCTCCGCTTTGTCGGCCTGCACACTGGCCACCTTGGGTTTTACACGGACTGGCTGGGTGATGAAGTTCATGAATTGGTTCAGTCACTTTTAAACGATTCAAGTCAGCGAGTTTCTTATCCATTGCTCAAAATGGTGACGACTCAGACGGATGGTACGACGACCGAATATTTAGCCTTAAATGAAGCGACAATCAAGCAGCCAATCGGTACCTTAGTTGCTGATATTTATCTGGGTGATCTCTTGTTTGAAGGCTTTCGGGGCGATGGCGTGGCCATTGCCACGCCAACGGGTTCGACAGCTTATAACAAAGCCAACGGCGGTGCTGTGTTGCACCCTTCTTTGCAGGCCATTCAAATGTCTGAAATCGCGTCGATCAATAATCGAGTTTTCCGTACGTTAGGGTCACCATTAATTGTGCCGACTGGTCAAAGTATCACGATTAAACCAAAGCACAACGCCTTTTTGATTACCTGCGACCAGCTCGAAATTATGGCCGAAGACATCGAGTCGGTTACTTTTGAGGTGGCGGAGCAGTCGATTCACTTCGCTTCTTACCGACACTTAGACTTTTGGCGCCGCGTTCGTCAAGCTTTTATTTCTGATTGCCAATAGCATCACTTCAGTTCTTTCTGCTAGCCAGCAAAACAGCATGAATCATAATTTTTAACTTCGAAAGGAAGGGAAACCGGTCGGTCACCGGTTGCTAACCCATACACTATGAAATTTTCTTGGACTTACGAGGGAGAAGACGACCGCAAGGTGCGTTCCTTTCTCCAAAGCCATGGCGTTTCCCACCGCATGTTTTCGCAAATGAAGCACAACGGTGGCGCCATTTTGGTCAATGATAAACAAGTCTATACCTCCGACTATTTAAAAAAAGGGGATGTGGCCACCATCATCATGCCCGTCGAACAGGGAAATGACTTGGTCGTGCCCGACTTTTCACCGATTAAGGTGATTTTTGAAGACGATCATTTCTTGGCCGTTGACAAACCTTTTGGGGTGACGACGGTGCCGGGCCATGCCGACCGCTTGCACACCTTGGTCAACAAGGTCAAAGGTCATCTTATCGACGAAGAGGCCGAAGACTTGGTGCCACACGTGGTGACTCGTTTAGATCGGGATACATCCGGATTGGTCTTGCTGGCCAAACATCGCTTCGCCCACGCTGTTTTAGACCAGCAGTTGCAGGACCACTCGGTTGAGAAATTCTACACGGCTTACGTGTCGGGTATCTTGCCCGATGATCACGGCATCATCGAAGCGCCAATTGGTCGGCTGGAAGGCGACTTCATTAAGCGAACGGTGACAGAAGACGGGAAGCCTTCCAAGACCGAATACTGGGTGGAACAGCGTTATGAAGCAGATCCTGAGCGCCCCATGACCCGGGTGAAGGTCCAGTTGCACACTGGCCGGACCCACCAGATTCGTGTGCACTTCAAGCACCTCGGCTTTCCATTGGTGGGCGATGACCTTTATGGTGGTCCGCTCTGGTATGGCTTGAAGCGTCAAGCTTTGCACGCCTATCAAATGGCCTTCTACGATCCGTTTGCGGAAATGACCCGTCATTTGCAGACAGATTTGCCAGAGGATTTAGTAGCGCTAAAGACTCTCGAAGAGAATTAAACATTCAATTATAACGATGAGCGGGACGGTCGAACCGCCCTTGAAAGGAAGAGACAAAACGATGGCACTTGATAATGATCAGCAGTTCGAACAAACTGTTCATGATTTAGAAAACCTGATTAATTCCGGTCAAGACGACCTCTTTATGACGCGTTTTACGGCCTTGCACGACTTTGAAAAGGGGCAGGTTTACGCCGCCTTGCCTGAGCGGATCCGTGAAGTCGCTTGGCGGATCATGGACGACGAAACGCTGGCCACGATTTTTGATAACTTGGAAATCGACCAAGAAGACATTGTTTCGCTTTTGGAAGAAATGCCAAGTCAAAAGGGGGCTGATATCTTGGTGGCCATGTTTGCCGACAACGAGGCGGACTTGCTGCAGGCTATGCCAGCCAAGAAGGTGTCAAATTATTTGGCCTTGATGCCAGCTGACGAAGTTAACGAAATCAAACAGCTGATCAACTATGAAGAAGACACAGCGGGTTCCTTAATGGCCACTGAATACTTGGCCGTCAAGAAGTCTGAAAAAGTCAAAGACGTTCTTGTCCAAGTCAAAAGGCAAGCGGAAGAGGCTGAATCCATCATCTATGTTTATGTGGTCGATGACCAGGAACGGTTGATCGGGGTTGTTTCGCTTCGCGATCTCTTGACTCACCCGGATGACATGACCATTGATTCGATCACCAATACTCGTGTGATCTCGGTATCAGCCGACAGCGATCAAAAAGACGTTGCTCAGGTGGTGGCCGACTACAATTTCTTCTCCATTCCCGTAATCGATAAGGAAAAGCACCTGCTTGGGATTATCACCGTGGATGACATCGTCGATGTTATCGACGAAGAAGCTGTCGGGGACTACTCCGGCTTAGCTGCTGTCGATGTTTCGGACACCGACGATTCGGCCTGGCATTCGGCCATTAAACGAATTCCATGGCTCTTGACCCTTTTGGTTCTTGGCTTGGCCTCAACGGGTTTGATTGGTCTCTTTGAGCACACGATTCGTCAAGCACCAATCCTGGCCGCTTTCATCACCATCATCGCCGGTACGGCTGGTAATGCTGGCACGCAATCCTTGGCCTTAGCCATCCGTCATTTCGGTAATGGTCAGGACCAATCGGGTTGGAAGAATTTAATTTCAGAATTCGTTTCCGCCCTGGTTTTGGCAGTGATTGGCGGGGTTGTTTTGGCCCTTGTGACCATGCTCTTCCAGGGAAACGAAGGCTTGGCTTTGACGGTGGGGATGGCTCTTGGTCTTTCGATCTTGGCTTCTTCTCTGTTGGCTCACTTGGTCCCAGCAGTCTTAAACCGCTTCGACATCGACCCAGCAATCGTCAACGGCCCATTGGTCGCTACGGTCTGTGACTGGGCCTCAATCTTAATCTACTTCTCGATTGCAACGGCAATGCTCGGTGCGTTTGTGGGGAAGTAATAAAAAAACTCCGAATTGACATTCGGAGTTTTTTTTATTGTTTTAGACGTTAATGTTCGGGTATAATTTATTAAAGCTAGAAATGAGGGGGGGATGAAAATGACAACACCAAAATTTATTGAACGTGATTATGATGTTATGAATATTGCTAATTATGTGGTTGTATATGCATTAAGAATAGGCAAGCCAATTAGTAATCTCCTTCTGCAGAAAGTGCTTTATTACCTTTACGTGGATTACTTAGTTAATAAAAATATTAAGTTGTTTAATGAACCAATTGAAAAATGGGGATATGGCCCTGTTCTTCCTGATGTCTACCATAATTTTAAATCAAATGGAATATCGTCAATCCAGATTCCAGCTCCTATCATGATAGAAGGTGGCGAAAAGGAAGAAGGCGATATTGACTTATTCGGGACGATAATTAAGCCTTTCAATTCTGAGCGAGTACAAGATTCTTTTGTACAAAATGGGGATGATATTTCTTATTTTGAAAAAATAGTAAAAGACTATCTAGATGAATATTCAGAACGTCCATTTGCTTTAGTTGAAAAAACTCATTCGGAGCCAATGTGGATGAACAGAAAAGAAGATATTGAGGCTGGAGTTCGTAATCTTCAATATTCAGACGAAGAGATATTTAATTATTTTGTAAATAGATAATATAGAAAAAACCAAAGAAACAATCCCGGCATGGGAAGAATTTGTCTTAAAAAAAATATTTTCAAAAGATTTATCTGATGAATCAATTTCTCAGACGTATCGTTCAATAAAACAACTTTATATTGATGGTTCAAATCGTTTTCCAAGTGCAATTTATACAAAGTATGTATATGAAAACTTTGATGAGCTAGATGTTGATGAGAAAGAAACTATTTCTTGGAGTGATAACATCTCTAAGTTACAGGAAAAAGATAAGGATGAAAGCTATCTAAATCTTTTAGATAAGATATATCGAACTATTGATATTTCAATTGTCCAGTTCGGATTAATTTCTCAAGAAATAGAAAAAGCACAAAAAGAAGTTATTCAACTTCGTGAGGAGGTTGAAAAGGCTAAAGAAGAAGTAAAGAATGCCACTAGTAAACTATATTCTAATTTTGTCTCAGTCTTAGGAATCTTTACAGCTATATCTTTTTCAACTTTTGGTGCTGTGAATTTAATGAATCAAATTTTATCGATTGGTAACGATGCATCTTCTCGAACTATTGGAACTAAGTTGATTATGGCAGGAGTTTTAACTGTTTTTATTTATTTGGTGATTCAAGGGCTTATGTCTTATGTTAGTTTCATTGCTAGAAATATTAAAAAGTTAAATTGGTTAAACCTTTTAACTACAGTGTTTATGTCTTTAATTATTATTTTCGTAGGCTATGGCTTTGTAAGGGGATGGATTGCCTTATAGTTCTCGAATTAGCTAAAAAGTATTTTATAAAAGTGCTAAAAATAATGAGACAAAGTTTTTTACTGAAACAAGGATAGCAAGCTTTTCCTTAATTTGAACAGTGTAAGACTGACTTCTGTTAATTCTTATGGGAATTATCAATATTTGGTTCGTCTACAATTATTAAAAATGTAGCCATTGATAAGAGTGAGCAATTTAAGATACCCCTTAAACAGGATATTGATGAATTTAAAATCAATTTAGTGCCTAGCAAGAATTTAAAAGTATATGTCAACAATTGTGAACTTTTGCCAGTTAATAATGAATATGTTTTGACAGAACATGTAAAAAAGGGGACAGTTTCAATCGATCTGGTTCCTGTTGGCAATGCTTCTGTCATAGTTGGACTGTATGAACAGCCTAACTTGTTTAAAAAATTATTTTCCGGCTCTTCAGTGATAATAGATAACAATAATTATTATTTGTCTTATCAAGTTGTCATCTATGATTGTAAGCCTTTCTCTACTCTGGAAAATCAGACACAACAGTAGCAAACGGTATCCTTGTTTAATATGTTTAGTAAAGCTTAAAGTATGTTCATACACCCTTTTAAAAAGGCATGTAAAACAAGGTGAATATTACTGTGAACCATTTGCCAATCAAAAGTGATTATTATATTATTTAGTAATGGACATGCAGGAAAATTTGAATAAAATTTATACAAACATGATGAATCGCATTCATCGTGGAAATCAAAAATTACAGTTATACGCATTAACTGTAATTTTATTTTGGATAAAAACGGTTGCGGCCTATTGGAAAGAATTCCATGGCTTGCACACGAGTAGTATTTTTCAATATGTGATGCTTATCACCACACCTTTAAGCTTCTTATTGATTTATTTCGCAATTCCGCTATTTGTGAAAAGAAGAAGCTTTTTTTATGGAACGTTGATCATTAGCCAGGTGCTCTTATCGCTTTTCTTTTATGCCTTTATTTTATATTTCCGGAGCTTTTCAGATTTTCTAACCATCAATACGGTTTTGCATTCCTCGATTAGTGGTCAGCAAGGGGAATTAGCACAGGCAATTGTTTTCACTAAGCATGACGTTGTGTATTTTTTTGATCTTTTTGCTTTGATTGCGGCCATTTTAGTCATTCGTTATGATCAAAATTATGCCTTGCGATGGTCCAGAATTTTGAAGTTTATCGCAGTAGGATTTGCCCTATTGATTTTCAACTTTGCAATTTCCTTCTTTCATGATTCAGAAGCGTATGGAAAGTCTTTTAATCGAGAGTATGTTGTTCGGAATAACGGTCTTTTCCCCTTTTTGGCAGTTGATGGTTATAATTCGCATCAATTAAACGAAAAGCGTCGAAATGCTAGTTCTCAAGACATTAAAACGGTAGAGCAATACGTTAAGAATAATCAGACGGATTTGAATATGTCTTACTATGGTAAGGCGAATGGTAAAAACCTCATTGTGATCCACCTGGAATCTTTACAGATGTCTTCCATTGATTTAAAGGTGAATGGCCAAGAGGTGACGCCATTCTTGAACTCGCTCTTCCATAGTGACAGCTCCCTTTCCTTTGATAACTTTTATAATGAAGTCGGGCAGGGAAGAACTTCTGATGCAGAAAACCTGATTGATACCTCGACTTTTGGTTTGTCACAGGGATCGCTTTTTAATCAATTGGGTTCTAGCCAAGTATTTCAAGCATTGCCAGGAATTTTGCAGCAGCAAGCGGGCTATTCATCGGCTGTCTTTCATGCTAATAACCCGCTCTTTTATAACCGGTCAAACGTTTATAAGAATATGGGGTATCAGAACTTTATTTCTTCTGACTACTTCGATAACTCTAAGAAAAATCTTGCTACATATGGCTTGAAAGATAAGTTGCTCTTTAAAGAATCGGTTCCTTATTTGGAACGATTAGAACAGCCATTCTACGCTAAGTATCTAACTGTTACGAACCATGTTCCCTATACGCTGGATAAAGTTGATCAAGACGCTAACTTTAAAACTTCTAACTCTGGTAGCAAAGTCGTCGATAATTACTTTATAACCAACCATTATTTAGATCAGTCAGTACAGGAATTCTTTACTTATCTCAAAACGTCCGGATTGTACGATAACACGATGGTTGTTCTTTATGGTGATCATTACGGCATTTCGAGCACGGACTATAAAGCCTTGACTGCTGCCACCGGTAAAGAGGGCTCATCTTGGACAGACTTAGATAGCCAAAATGTTCAGAAGGTTCCGTTAATCATTCATATCCCTGGAATGACTGATGGTGGTGTTAACCATACCTATGGTGGTGAAATTGATGTGCTGCCAACAATTGAGCATCTGATGGGGGTTTCAACGAATAACTATCTTCAGCTAGGCCAAGATTTGTTATCACAAAATCGTTCCCAATTGGTTGTCATGAGAAATGGTGATTGGGTGTCACCAACACTCGCGTCAATTTCTAAGAAAATCTGGGATGTGCAAACAAAAAAGGAAATTAAAAATTTATCTGCTGTGCAAAAACAGCAGGTAACTGCTAATTCAAAGGCAGCAGAACAAAAGTTAAACATTTCTGATGAAATGAACGAACGAAATCTTTTACGCTTTTACCAAAATGGATTCGTCAAGAGTAAGATTAGTTCTTCTGATTATTCAGTTAAAAAGACTGTCAATCGGCTGAAAACATCTTCGAACAATAAGAACTCAACTTCGCTCTTTGCTAAGAACGATAAAAAAAGTACTTATTCAGATTACAAAACAGATGCGCCAGAAATGAAGACATATAGGTTTAGAAATCTATTCGAATATAAGTCAAATTAATGATTTTGGTTTAATAACACACAGTTTGTTAGATATATATATTGTTCAAAAATTTTATGTGAAGCTTATTTTAGCTTTAATAAGGTTTTTGAACTTTTTTATTAATAAACAGATTGAAATGTAAAAAAATTTTTCTGAATAGCAATCTTATATTTTAAACAATATTTAAAATTTATCATAAAATAGTAAAAATGCTTTAAAAATGCCCGAGACTGTGTAAAATACTAATTAGTCTTGTAAAACAAAACAACATGAATATAGGAACAAAATTATGAAAAAATTTTTAATTTCTGTTGCGGCTCTGTTGGTAGCCGTAGTAGTTATCTTCGGTGCTTATAAACTCGGAACCAGCGAATCGCAAAAGAATAATAACTCAACTAGTTCAAGTTCAGTTTCCAAAATTTCCAATAATGTCTCTTCAATCCAGGAATCAAATTCATCAAGTTCTGTTTCTAAGAAAAATCCGGAAAATACAAATCAATATGATCCAAATAAAACAGCCAGTGGCGTTACTGTGGATTCAGCTATGATTCAGAAAGTTACGCAAGAATTAAACGAAGCGGGCTTACCAGCTGACACCTGGGCACCTTCTGATATTAAATCTATAATTACTCAAGCATCACAACAAGGGGTTTCTGCTGTGACTTATGCGAAAGAGAACTATCATCAATAAGGAGATTTAAAAATGAATAAAAAAATCACTTTACTAACTGTGCTAGCTCTCTCTACATTTGGCGTTAGCTTCAATAAAGATAGTGTCGTAAATGCTGCGGATATTGCACAAGTTACAGCAGGGCAATCTGGAATACCCGCAATGGATGTTGTTGATATTTCTTCTCATAACGGAAAATTGTCTGTTTCTGACTTTCAAAAAATGAAAAGTTATGGGATTAGAGGAGTCATTGTTAAGTTAACTGAAGGAAATTATTATCGTAATCCATATGCTGAATCGCAGGTCAATAATGCTCGTACTGCCGGAATGAGAGTTTCTGCTTATCATTATTCTGTATATGGCGATGGTTGGGCTGCTCAAGCTGAAGCAAATTATTTTGCTGATTATGCTCGGCAATTAGGATTTAGTGATCAGGACCTTTTAGTAAATGATTTGGAGGATAACTCGACAAAGAATGGTGGGGTTTCTGGTAGTTCCTGGATGTTTAACGAGCAGCTTAAAGCTCGTGGATTTCAAAATCGTGCTTTGTACACTTACACTTCCTATTGGAATACCATGCGCCTAAATGTTCCGTTTATTTCTAATGATCGTATTTGGATGGCATCATATCCGTATAACCCTAGTTCGAGTGATTTATGGAATAAAGGCTATGGAATGTGGCAATGGACGTCAAATGCTAAGGTTCCCGGGATAAACGGTACGTTTGATATGTCGATTGACTATGCTGGAATGGCTTCAGAAAAAAAGTTTGTTCAAAAGAATATCGATGGAAAGTGGTACCTAATCGATGATTCTACTGGTCAAAAACAAGTAGGACTTCAATATTTGGAGGATTCAAAGAAGTGGGTTCTGTATGACCGGAAAACTGGGGAAATGTTGTATGGTCAACAAGAAGATGAAGGACATTGGTATTATTTTGATACGTGGTCTGGTGCCATGGTATATGGTCGTAAGCAGGTTTCTGATGGGAATGGTGGTACAAAGTGGGTCTTGTATGATCGGGAAAATGGTCAAATGCTCTACGGTCAGCAAAAAGATGAAGGACATTGGTATTACTTCGATAATTGGAACGGAGCCATGCGATATGGTCTCCAGTTTTTGAAAGACTATAATAATTGGTATTACTATGACATGTATGATGGTACAATGCAATATGGTCTTCAAACGGTAGACGGTAAGAAATACTACTTTGATACTTGGGATGGCGGACGAAAGAGTGGTCAAATCAAGATTGATGGAAAGTGGTACTATTTCGATGAAAAGACAGGTGAAATGGTAACTGGTCTGAAGACGGTTGATGGTCGCCAGGTATTGTATGGAACAGATGGTACAATGCAATATGGTCTTCAAACGGTAGACGGTAAGAAATACTACTTTGATACTTGGGATGGCGGACGGAAGAGTGGTCAGATCAAGATTGATGGAAAGTGGCATCTATTCGACGAAAAGACTGGTGAGATGAAAACTGGGAAGCAGTACTTGTCACAAGGTAATAAGTGGGTGATATATAATCAGGAAACTGGTGATATGGAGTACGGCGATGTAATGTTTAACGGTGTCCTCTATCATTGTGATAACTTTTCTGGTGCAATTATCAGTTAGAAATAATAATTAATTAATTGAAATAGACATTTTGACCGAAAGTTTTGTGAGGCTTTCGGTTTTTTATTTAAAAATTTTTCCAGCTTAAATTAATAGGTAACAAACGGTAGGTGGTGTCTGCTGTCAAACTATTAAGATTTTTTGGTAAAATATAATAGTTGTGTCCTTTGTAGTGTATTTATGAGTGTGATTGTATATTATAATGACAGTGATCAAATATATTACAGATTTTCTATTTTTCTAAAATATTAGTGAATGTTTTAGTTTATACCAGATTGAATTGTGTTGGGGACGGGACGCATCTTCATTGAAGGCGTTTATTTTTGAGTGGGGTAATCATGCAAGTCGCTAAAAACTATCTCTACAACGCAGCCTACCAGCTGCTGAATATTATTGTTCCGATCATCACGCTTCCTTATTTGGCTCGTGTATTGGGCAAAGACGGGGTCGGAATTGCCTCTTGGACGAACTCCTTGGTGACTTACTTCCTCTTGATTGCATCATTAGGAATTGTGACCTATGGATCCCGTGAAATCGCCTACATTCATAATGATTTCGAACTTCGTCAAAAGAAGTTCTGGGAAATTCAAACGATTCACTTTTTGGCCGGATTCGTGGCCATTTTGCTCTATATCGCCTTTATCTATGGTGGTGGAGCGGTCAATCACCGAATCCATGAAAACGAGCTTTTTCTCTGGTATCAGATTTGGGTCATTTTCTCCGGAATCTTTGATATCTCATGGTACTTCATGGGATTGGAGGACTTTAAGAAAACGGTCTTGCGCAACATGCTAATCAAGCTGTTGATGACGGCCTTGATCTTCTGGCTGGTCAAAAAGCCAAGCGACGTTGGTGCTTACATCTTGCTTTTGGCCATTTCGCAAGTAGTTGGAAACCTGTCAATGTGGTTCTACTTGATTGGTAAGTTCAAGCTGCCCAAGCTTTCCAGCCTTGAATTGAACGTGCACTGGAAGCCAGTTTTCTTGATGTTCTTGCCAACGATTGCCACGCAGATCTACTTGCAGTTGAACAAAACGATGCTGCCCTTTATCACGGGTGTTACGGCCTCTTCTGGTATTTATGACAACGCTGATAAGATCATTAAAGTTTGTTTGGCATTAGTGACCTCTGTAGGAATGGTCATGTTGCCTCGCATGTCTGCGCACTTTGCTGCGGGCGAACACGATCAGATGAAAAAAGCTATTCATTCGTCAATGGACTTTGTCTCAGCCATCGCCATTCCTTTGGCAACGGGAATTGCAGCTGTTGGCCCAACGGCAATGTTGTGGTTCCTGGGAAAGTCATGGGGCGAAGTTGGGACAGCTTTGGTCTTGTTGACACCCATTATCGTCTTTATCGGCTGGTCGAACGTGATTGGAAACCAGTTCTTGATTCCAACAAAACGGCTTCACGACTTCACCTGGTCGGTTACTTTTGGCGCGCTCTTGAACGTTGTGCTGAACTTTTTCTTCATCTTTGTCTGGGGCGTTGAGGGAGCGGCTATTGCGACATCGCTTTCTGAACTAGCGGTAATCGGGTATCAGCTTGTGGTGACCCGTAAAGATATGGCGGTATTGGCACACTTCACAGGAATCTGGCGCTATCTTGTTGCATCGGCTGTGATGTATGTGGCGGTTATGTGCTACGTGAACAGTCATGGGGTTGGTTTTGTTTCAACAGTGGTGGAAACAATCATCGGACTGTTCGTCTATGCCATTGCCTTGCTAGTACTTCGTGCGCCAATTTTAGATCAGCTAAAAAATCGCACTTTCTTCCGCTAAGAAGCGCTTTCTGGTATAATTAGCCAATGTGAACATACACTAAATTAATGGAGGATGGGGCATTGAAAAAGCTCTTGTTCTATCGTCTTCCCAAACGTTTATTAGATATTGTGGTATCCATCGTTGCATTGGTGGTATTCTCACCAGTATTCTTAATAATTGCAATCTGGATTAAGTTTTCAGAGGGAACGACGCATGTCTTTTATAGTCAAGATCGTGTTGGCCTAAATGGAAAGCATTTTAAAATTTACAAGTTTCAATCGATGGTTGATAATGCCGATGAGATCTTGAAGTCGGATAAAAAGCTGTATCAGAAATTCGTGGAAAATGGCTACAAGCTACCTACTAAAGAGGATCCACGAATTACGAAAATCGGGGCCATCTTACGACGTACGTCGTTAGATGAATTACCACAGTTCTGGAATACTTTAGTAGGGACGATGTCTATAATCGGACCGCGACCAGTAGTCGAACGTGAGTTGGTCGAATATGGCGACGAAGAGCGAATTAACGAATTCTTGTCGGTTAAGCCGGGAGTTTTTGGGCTTTGGCAAGCATCAGGACGGTCCAACATCGGTTATCCAGAACGTGCCGAGATTGAATTGGATTACGTTGAGCGAGCTAATTTAGGTTTAGATTTTAAAATATTATTTATGACGGTTATTGCGATTTTTAAGGGCGATGGCGCGTATTAAGAATAAGGTGGAGAGTATGGAATTTTCAGTGATGGATATGGTTAAGCGTTTGATGAAGTTTGGTTGGGTGATTGTACTCGTTACTATTTTGTTTGCTGGTGCAGGTTTTGCTTACGCTAAGTCTGCTAAGACAAGCACAAACTATTCAGCAACTCGTTCTGTTATTGTTGCCAAGAACAATACAGATGTAAAAGACCCAAGTTCAAGATTTTCAGCAGATAAAGCGATGTTGCCAACGTATGAAAAACTTTCGAAAGACGATTCACTGCTATCCGCAGTACAGGATCGTTTATCAGACCATATGACGAAATCTGAAATTAATTCAGCGGTATCAGTTACGAACGCTACTGATACGTTGGTTCTTAATTTTAAGGCTACGGGCGCTTCAACAAATAAGGCTAAGAATCTCGCAAATACTTATGCTGAAGTATTTGCAGAATATGGTCCAAAGTTGTATCCGGATATGGGGCAACCAACGTTGATGTCTGCTGCTAATGGTTCTGATGTAACCACTGTCGGCATGAAGAACAGCAAAAAGTTGACGATCTTTGGTGCAGCTTTCGGATTTGTTGCCTCCGTTTTCGTGTTAATGATTACGGGTATTGTTGCTAATTATAAGCAGTTAAAAAAACAAGGATAAGTTGAGCGGCGATGGTTAACTTTCTTTTACCAATCACATTTTTTTCGAAAATGTATACTTACTCTTTGGCAGAGCCAATGACGATGGTTGCATTTCCTTTTTTTGTAATTGCTATTTTATTCCGTTTGTACCAACAGCCACTGCTTTGGAAGAAAATTGTTCCTTCTAAGACGGCTTTTGTCATGGGGCTGTTTGTCTGGGTTGTCCAGTTTGCGACTATCCTGAGCTCCTATATGCACGTTGGCGAAAGCAAAGTGACATGGGGCTTAATTCATTCGCTGATCAATTTAGGGGGGTGGACAGTTGCTGTCTATCTTTCTTGGGCAGTTATTCAACTTTTTGTACGCAGTGAAAAGGATGAAAAAAAATTTGTTAAATCAGGCTTAATCGCTTTGTTGATTTATCTGATTTTTGTTATTTTTCCACAGATACTTGTTACGTTGCACGTTGAACGTCTAAATGGCTACGTGAATACCTTAGCTTCATTTTTTGAGAGCCACTGGCAAGCACATGGTGACTATAATTTTTATGCTAACGGTTCATATGCCACGACCTTGTATCGGGTGAATGGCTTTGAGCCAGAGGCTTCTTATTTGGCTAATATGTTGAGTGTCATTTATTTGCCGATTTTAGTTGGGCTTTCAGCTTCTGGCTATCAACTCTGGAATAGGTTAAAAACGGCTAAGCAAAACGTGATTGTTAATGTTCTCTTCACTTTCACGATTATGGGCACGTTGGTTTTGGCCAGAACGTCAACTGGTATCTTTGCTGCAGTTATTGCTTTTATTCTCTGGGTATTATGGTCAAGAGGGTATTTGCGTCTTTCGATCATTTCTGTCGCTTTGCTTGGCGTTCTGCTGTTAGCTGTTGGCTATAGCAGCGTACCAACGATTCACAATACGTTGAATCAGTTCTTGTTCGCAAAGCAGGGGACGGATAATCGAACGGGTGGAACGATTGCCCTGGCTTTGACCTTCCTTTCTCATCCTCTTACAGGCGTTGGTACGGGGTTCACTTCTTATTTCACTATTCAGAATATTCCTGAGATTTTTACTCATAATTTTGAGTATGAGCATGTGTATTCTCAATACGGATTTCCAATTCTATCTGAGGTTATGGGGTGGTTTGCCTCGTTTGGATTGGTCGTGATGCTTCCAGCGATTTATTTATTGATTCGTTTGGTTGCACGCTCTTTCTTGAAGACTTACCGAATCGACCATGCTAACTTAAATGTTTTTGATATAAAATGGGATCAGACACTGCATATTGCCTTCATTACGATGATTGTGATGATTGCGTTTTCATCCATTTTTATTATCCGGATTTACCTTTGGCCTTATCTGCTCATGTTTTTCTTCTATCGTGAGCATCTGATCCGAGCTGAAAAGGAGCTTCAATCATGACCGTATATGTTGCCACACACAAACCATATAACATTCCAACAGGAGGCTGTTATCAGCCAATTATGGTTGGCTCATCACTACGTGATGCGATTCCAGAGGGGTATCAACGTGATGATCAGGGAGAAAATATCTCGTCTAAGAACCCGAATTTCAACGAATTGACAGCTATTTATTGGGCTTGGAAGAATCAAAAAGGTGCTTTCACGGGCCTGATGCACTACCGTCGTTACTTGGGTTCGAAGGCGTCTCATGACGTATCCGATCGATTGAGTCGATCGCAGATCGAATTTTTGCTTCGCGATCATGAGGTGATCTTGCCAAAGGCTCGAAATTACTTTATTGAAAATCAGCGCAATCATTATCTGCATGCCCATGCCAACAAGCCCTACTTCATTATGGAAAAGGTCATCAAGAATGATTTTGCTGAGTTCTATCCAGCTTTTCAGAAGATGGAAAAGTCGACCAAGGCGCACCTTTTCAATATGTTTATCATGAAGCAGGAAGCTTTTGAAGACTATGCGAGCTTCCTCTTTGGTGTTTTGGAAAAGGTGGAGGCAGAAGTTGACTTATCCACACTGGAAGGCGAGGACCTTCGAGTCTTCGGCTTTTTGTCCGAACGTTTGATGGACACTTGGCTCTATACGCGTGGTTATTCTTACACGGAAGTTCCGGTGGTGTCTTTGGAAAAGACCAACTGGTTCGATAAAGGAACGCAGTTCTTGAAACGAAAGTTCTTCCCAAATTCAAAGAAAAAGGTACATTTCTAATGACTAACAAATTTAACACAAAGAACTATGATTACTTGATCGTTGGGGCTGGTCCCTTCGGTATGACCTTCGCTTACGAAGCAGCCAAGCGCGGTAAGCGTTCATTGGTTGTCGAAAAGCGCGCCTTTATTGGTGGTAACACGCACACCCACGTTGAAAACGGCATTACGGTTCACGATTTTGGTGCCCACATCTTCCACACGGATAACAAGATGGTTTGGGACTACGTTCGTCAGTTCGCCGAATTCAACGGTTTCCAGAACCAAGTGGTGGCTAATTACAACGGTAAGCTCTTCAACTTGCCGTTTAACATGAACACCTTCTACCAAATGTGGGGAACAAAGACGCCAGCCGAAGCCAAGGCCAAGATCGAAGAACAAAAGGCCGAAGCCTTGAAGGAATTGGGCGACCGTCAACCGCGGAACTTGGAAGAACAAGCCATCTCATTGATCGGTACGGACATCTACCAAGCCTTGATCAAGGGCTACACGGAAAAGCAGTGGGGACGTAAGGCAACGGAATTGCCAGCCTTCATCATCAAGCGCTTGCCTGTTCGTTTCATTTACGACAACAACTACTTTAACCACCGCTACCAAGGAATCCCAGTTGGCGGTTATACGCAAATCTTCGAACACATGGTCGAACGTGCAGATGGTTTGATCGATGTCATGACGGACACGGACTTCTTCGACCACAAGGATGAATTCTTGGCTGAATTCCCTAAGGTGCTCTACACGGGAATGATCGACCAGTTCTTCGATTACAAGCATGGTGAATTAGAATACCGTTCACTGCGCTTTGAATCCGAAACGATTGATTCCGACAACTACCAAGGGAACGCCGTGATTAATTACACGGATGCTGAAACGCCATTTACTCGTCAAATGGAATGGAAGCACTTCGACGGCTTGGCTGACGAAGGGAAGACGATCATCACGCGTGAATACCCACAAGATTGGGACCGCACGAAGGAAGCGTACTACCCAGTCAACAACGAAAAGAACACGGAATTGTACAAGAAGTACGTCCAAGAAGCTCGTGAAAACGCCCCTGAAGTGATGTTTGGTGGTCGTTTGGGTAAGTACCGTTACTTCGATATGGACCAAGTCTTCAACGATGCGTTGAACACGGTTCGTCAAGAATTCGGTATCGATGATGACTTTAACTTTGCACATGATGAGGTGAAGTAAG
The DNA here is from genome assembly GCF_018437225.1 of Fructobacillus papyriferae. Taxonomy (GTDB): domain Bacteria; phylum Bacillota; class Bacilli; order Lactobacillales; family Lactobacillaceae; genus Fructobacillus; species Fructobacillus papyriferae. The sequence continues at coordinate 522,498 of NZ_JAAMFI010000001.1, read as the reverse complement.
AAAGTCGATTTAAAGCATCTCTGATGAGGAGATGCGTACATAGAAGTAGTTCATTGCATTCACCCGGAGGGAGGACATCGATGGATTTGCAACAGAACGCAGTATTATCAATCGTTGTACCTGTCTACAACGAAGAAGAAACAATTCCACTCTTTCTTGAAAAGGTGGTGGCATTAAAACGCGAAATAATTCCTTATTCATTTTCGTTCATTTTTATTGATGATGGTTCTACGGATCAAACTTTGTCTGTTTTACGTCAGATAAATCAGCAAGATGACAATGTTCATTATGTATCCTTATCACGGCATTTTGGTAAGGAAGCTGCAATATATGCTGGATTAGAGAAAGCGAAAGGCGATTTAGTTGCTTTGATGGATGTGGATTTGCAAGACCCCCCTGAGTTGTTGCCTGAAATGCTTTCAGCACTAGTATCTAACGAAGTCGATTGCGTGGCTACCAAACGTTCCGATCGACGTCAGGAATCGGCTATTCGATCTTTTTTCTCATCTCTGTTTTACAAAGTGATGAATCGTTTCTCACAAACAGAATTTGTTGAAGGGGCTCGAGATTTTCGGATGATGAATCGGTCAATGGTGGATGCTGTGCTGACGCTTTCTGAAAATCAGCGTTTTTCAAAAGGCATCTTTTCGTGGGTTGGTTTTCGAACGAAGTATTTAAGTTACGAGGATCGGAATCGATCGGCTGGTCAAAGCTCCTGGTCCTTCTGGGGGTTATTTCGATACGCAGTTGAAGGTTTAGTTTCTTTTTCAACAGTGCCATTAACGCTCGTTATTTTATTAGGATTTTTAACCTTCACTGGATCTATCCTAGCCGGGATTTTCATTGTTATACGGGCGCTGGTATCCAATTCGTCAGTCGCGGGTTGGCCATCAATGGTGACAATTATTCTGTTCATCGGGGGTGTTCAAATGCTTTCGATTGGCGTAATCGGACGATATATTGCCGCGATCTTTTTCGAAACTAAGAATCGACCAATTTATTTAGCAAAAGAAGAGAAGTAAATTATTATGTACTCATTTTTAAAACGAATAACTAATACACTACTATTGGCTTTGCTTTCAATCTCGCTTTTGGGAACAGTTTCGCTTTTTCCCCGAATTGTTACGGGCTCAAACAAATTTTTTGTTCTATTTTTATTGTTTATTTTTGCATTATTTGCTTTCTTTGTTATTTGCCAAAATAAATTCTTATTCCATTTCAATTTTGTAAAAAAATTTTTTGAGAAGTCTGTGTTTAATACTAAATTAGTCAGTCATTTTGGTGTTTGTAGTATTGTTTTTCTACTTCTTTTTTGGCAATACTACTGTATTAAGAATTTAACTGGCTGGGGTGCTTGGGATTGGGCGACTGTTGCGCAATCTGTCTTACCTGGTCATGAAAAAAAAATTGAATATTTTTCATTCTATCCTAATAATTTATTTTTACTAAAAGTTGAGCACATAGTTTGGATTTTGACAGGGAAACCTGAGTTTGAAGCTTTTTTCTATTATTTGAACTGGTTCAACACGATTTTAATTGATATCGCCACGGTTCTGTTGTATTTATCATCAAGTATGTTATTTGGAAAATCAGGGAGGAAAATAACCTTATTCTTGTCTCTATTTTCTTTTACGTTATTACCTTTCGTCGTTATTCCCTATACAGATACTTTTTCATTTTTTACTGTGTCTCTGTTAATTTTCAGTTTGTTAAAGTTTAAGCAGTATTATGAAATTGAAAATCTGATAAAAATGCTCACTATTGTGGTTGTTATTGGTCTTGAAACAGCAGTCGCTTATATGTTGAAACCATCAACCATAATTTTACCTTTGGCTGTATTAATTTGTACGGCTGTTTATTTGTTGTTTAAGAATAAAAAACATTTTTGGCGAAATGTTTTTCTTTTGATTATATTCGTTTTAACTTTTTGGGGAGCAACTTCCTCTACAAATTCATTCTTAGTAAACCATAATGGTCTTGTTAAGATTGAAAAGGGGAGATCATTACCATTAACGCACTTCATGGCAATGGGAATGAAAGGGAACGGTTCTTTTAATGTGAAAGATGATTCCTCTTCGAAGGCAATTGTAGACCCAAAAGAACGAAATAAAAAATCTATCGAATTGATTGAAACTAGATTGAAAAAATTTGGTTTTGTAGGATACCTTAAATTTATTGTGAAGAAACAACAGTTAAACACTGCAGATGGTACATTTGGATGGGGCCAAGAATCAAAATTCTACCTTTTGGTTAATCATCCCAATAATCAACAAGAAGCGAATACGTTACCACGAAAATTATTTGTCAATAAAGAAGGCGTAGCTACAGATTCTAAGTACAATTTCCGTCTTGTCCAACAAATTTTGTGGACAATAATTATAATTTTGTCCATTTTTGGTATTTTTATAAAATCACAGTTTGATTTAGTATTAAAATTATCAATTCTTGGTTTTTTCCTTTTTCTTTTACTTTTTGAAGGGGGAAGATCGCGATATGTGATCCAATTTTTACCATTAATTATTCTTTTAGCTACTCAAGGAGCTCTTCTTTTAAAAAGGTTGAGTAGAAAATCAATTTTTAAGGAGTACTTTTGATGTTAACGACAAATAAAAAAAATAGACTTATTATTGTTGTTCCTGCATATAACGAGGAAGAAGCACTTGGTAAGTCTCTCGATGTACTTCAAAACGTACTGTTAACACTGATTAAACAGCAGAAGGTATCTAATGAAAGTAAGCTCGTTGTTGTTAATGATGGGTCAAAAGATAAAACTTGGCAAATAATCGAGGACGCTTCTAAACAAAGCGATTACATCTCTGGAATTAATTTTTCAAGAAATTTTGGTCATCAGAACGCGATTATCGGAGGATTAACAGCTAGTCGTCCATATGGTGATGTGTTTATAACCATTGATGCCGATCTACAAGATGATGTAAAGGCCATTTATGAGATGGTGGATAATTATCTGGATGGGTACGATGTGGTATATGGTGCCAGAAATGACCGAGAAACTGATTCGCGATTCAAACGATGGACAGCTGACACTTTTTACAAGTTAATGAACAAAATTGGAGTCGAATTAGTTCCTGAGTCTGCGGATTTTCGCTTGACGTCAGGTAGGGTTGTGGATGAACTTTTGGATTATCCAGAGCAAAATCTCTTTTTAAGAGGAATTTTACCAAGTATTGGTTTTCCAAGTACTGTTGTTTACTATAAACGTAAAGAAAGAGAACTGGGTGAATCGAAATACCCACTGAGGAAAATGCTTGCTTTGGCCTGGGATGGTATTACTTCTTTTTCAATTGCCCCTATGCATTTAGTTTTGTTCATGGGAATTTTAACAACTTTTGTTTCCTTTGTTATGCTGTTTTATACTGCCATTCAGTATCTTAATGGACATGTAATCCAAGGGTGGTCATCACTTATGGTTTCCATTTGGTTTATTGGTGGTATTCAATTAATTGCTTTGTCAATTATTGGCGAATATATCGGTAAGGTTTTTAAGGAAACTAAAAAGCGTCCACGATTTATCATTCAGGATAATCTGCTAAAATAATAATGGGCCATTAATAATTGGGTGTAATTTTAAAAAACTGGTTAATTTAAAATAAAGGAAGTCGCTATGACAAAAAAAGTATCTGCAGTTGTTGTTACGTACAATCGACTGGACATGTTAAAAGAAGCTATCCAAGCTTTGCAAAATCAAGTTGTTCCAGTTAGCCATATCATTATAGTTGACAATGCTAGTGAGAACGATACGAAAGAATATTTGGAATCACTTGGTAATCAAATCGAATACGTCCGCTTAGAAGAAAACCTCGGCGGCGCTGGTGGCTTCAATAAAGGTGTTCGCTACTTTATGGAACAGACGAATGACGACTTTGTTTGGCTGATGGATGATGATACGATGGCTCACCCTGATACGCTTCAGAATCTATTAACTTTTGCTGATGAAAAGCAAGAATTTGGATTCTTAGCTTCTGATGTTCGTTGGACAGATGGTCATCGTGCTAAGATGAATCAACCCGCGCCCATGAACCGTTTGCATGTAATTCCAGAGGATCAGGTGGAACCAGTTCAATTACAGAATGCCACTTTCGTATCGTTACTACTCAAGCGTGATATTGTTGGTCAAATCGGGTTGCCAATTACGGACTTCTTTATCTGGGGAGACGACATCGAATATACAGAGCGTGCTGGTCGTGTGGCACCAGGTTACTTTGTGCCATCAGCCAAGGTCACACACAAAATGGGGGCTAATGTTGGCTCAAGTCTTTTGAACGATGGACCTAACCGTACTCCTCGTTATTTCTACTCATACCGTAATAAGGGCTACTATGTTCGTAAGCGTGATTGGTATCGCAAAAATCGCGCACGTTTGCGTACGTTAGCAGAATACTGGCAAATTAAGCTTTCTAAGACTGATCGCAAGGCTGAAAAGTTAGCGGTTATGAAGAAAGGAATGAAGGCTGGAAAGACTTTTAATCCGGTGATTGAGTTTGCTGAAGAAAAAAAGTGACTGTGAGCGTGCAATGAATAAAAAACAATCAATCAAGGATAGTCTTTCAAAGAGTTTTTTTCCATTAGTATTTTTCTTAATTTTTGCATGTTCACTTGGTAGTTTATATGTAACAAACATTGGTCCAAAAACCTTAGGTGATTATGACATGCATTTGTTTAATACATATGCATTGGCAACTGGCCAAGTCAAAGGTAGTTTTGAAGCTGATTCTGATAGCCATAATATGAAAAAAATGGTGATCCATGGGTCAAAATCATATCTTTCAAGAGAGGGGGCAAATTGGGCCTATGAGAATAGTGTCATTAATCCATTTCAAAAGGATGAAAATTTAGATCTCCAAGTTAAATCATTTAATGGCCCAAACACTTCAACTAAGGAACTAGTTAGAACGCAGTACCCGATGATTAATTGGATGTTTCCTGCTGTTGGTTTAAAAGTTGGCATGTTGTTAAAATTAGGCACATTTCAAGCATGGACTTTAGCAAGAATTGCAAATTTGATGTCGTACGTATTTATAATGGCTCTTTCAATCACATTGTTGCCAAAGGGAAAGTGGCTTTTTTCTGCAATCGGTAGTTTTCCATTATCAGTCTTTTTAGCATCATCGGTTAGTGCCGATGCTACAAACATCTCAGTAACAGCTTTGTTTGTTGCTTTTATTCTTAATTTAAAGAAATCTTCAACTTTAAATAATAAGATTAGTCATACTGAAATAGCGTTTCTTATGTTATTTACTGTGATTTTTTTCAATTTAAAGGTTGCATATGTACCGGTATTATTACTTGTATTTTTATTACCAAATAAATTCTTTTCTATAAGAAAAAAATTATTGGCAGGATCTGGTTCTGTTCTTATTGGTTTAGTTTCTTATTTTCTGTGGTCGAAAACCTTTTCAACAGTTTTGACTAGTTTCTATGGACTTCAAGATAATGTGTCTTTTGTTAAACATCATTTAATAAGTGCTTTTTTCGCTTGTTGGAATTTTGCATTAAACACGCCTTTATATTTTCTATCCGCAATTGGGACAGATAGTGCGGGTGCAAAACTTAGCGCATTAACAGCAATGTTTGGGATTTTTATTCTGGTATTATCAATTATTTTCAATTACAACTCATTTTCTGGAAATGATAATATAAAATTGACATCTCGAATTTCAAAGTATTTCCCAATCATTTTAGCAGTTACAGTTTATTTTGCTGTACTACTATTAACGTTGTTTGTTTTATTGGTAACATGGACGAAAGTATACCCCGGTGGTATTGATAAAACTTATGATGTCAGCGATATTAAAGGATTACAAATGCGTTATTTTCTTCCCTTAATGTTTTTGAGTGTGTTATTTTATTATGTAGATGATTCTTGTGAAGTAAGTAAATCGGAGAGAAAAAATGGATAAATTGGCAATTTTAATTCCTGCGTATAACGAAGCGTTGACAATTTCAAAAGTTGTGAACGATGTGAAAAATGTGATCCGTGAAATTCCTGATTCAGTTATATATGTTTACGATAATAATTCGAAAGATAATACATCTGAATTAGCTGAAAAGGCCGGAGCCGTCGTAAGACACGAATATGCACAAGGGAAAGGTGCAGTTATTCGCCGTATGTTCCGTGAGATTGATGCAGAAGCTTACATTATGATTGACGCTGATGATACATATCCTGTGGAAGCAATTCCAGAAATGTATAAAAAAATTATTGATAAACATGTTGACATGGTTGTTGGTGACCGCCTGTCATCAACTTATTTTGAAGAAAATAAACGGCCGTTTCACAATGTTGGAAATAGTTTAGTACGTACACTAATTAATTTTTTGTTTAAAACAAACATTCGCGATATCTTAACAGGTTACCGTGCATTTTCATATCAATTTGTAAAAACTTTTCCAGTTTTATCACGAGGGTTTGAAATTGAAACTGAAATGTCAATTCACGCCACTGAGAAACGGATGCTTGTCGAAAACCAAGTAATTTCGTATCGTGACCGTCCGGAGGGATCGGAGTCAAAATTAAATACTTATGGTGATGGATTTAAAGTTTTAAAAACTGTTCTCAATTTATATCGAGGATATCATCCATTTGCTTTCTATTCAGTATTTTCCTTTGTTTCAGCTTTGATTGCTGTTGTTTCTTTCGTATGGCGCGTTCTATTACCATATTCTGAAACATATACAGTGGCCAACTTTCCAACTCTGATTGTTTCTATGATTTTCTTGTTGATTTCTGTAATTACATTTTTCTCAGGTTCTATTCTGAATTCAATTCAGAATAATGAAAAAAGAAACTTTGAATTGGATTTGGTTCGCGCAGATGAGCGTTTGAAAGGTTTACTTAATGGGAAGCAGTAAGAAGTTTATTCGATTAAATAATTTAAACTTACTGCAAAAATTTACTGTAGTTAGTGTTTCGTTAATTTTATCTTTTTTCAATTCTTATGGCTTAAAAGTCAATTATCCAGACGGCCTAGGGACCATGTCTGGAAGTTATAATGATATTGGCTTATTCGCTAAATTTGTTTTACTGTCAATACTTTTCGCGACTTTAAGTTTGGGCTTTATCTCATACCAGGATAGTTTTGTCCAAGAGAAAAACAAATTAGTAAGTTGGCTTGATCATAAGATGATTTTCTTCAAAACTAAGAAAAAGTCATTTTTATTTATTTTAGTTTTATGGGGAATTTTCTTATTACCATTCTTTCCCGTTGTTTCGGGTTGGGATCTTGTTGCACAAATTCACGAGATGGTTGATGTTAAATCGTCTGTAGCTGCTGCAAACATTTTTAATGTGTATCCAATTGGCCAATATCTAACTGATGGTACTAATACAGTCTGGACTAATCAGCATGGTGCTTTTTTAACTGCATTTTATGGGCTTACTATTAAATATAGTTGGTTAATATTTGATTCATATTTACCGGCTTATTTATTTTTGGGATTGTCTCATTTTCTTTTTGCAGTTTTTTCATATTCGTACACGCTAAGTGTTATTCATAATGTAGCAAAAAGTACTTATTTGAAGGCGATCGGAACTGTATTTATCATTTTTAATCCCGTTATATTCCTAAGTACTATTTCACTCTCGAAGAATCCATTATTTTTGAGTGCATTTGTACTTTTTATGGGTCTTCTTATTCAGATTCTTTTACAAAACAAAAGAATGGATATTCGATGGATGACCATGACGTTTTTTGCGGTTTTTCTTGGATCCATAGCGGTTAAGTGGGCTTCGATACTTTTCTTCTTGGTTGGTGTCTTTTTAGTTTTTTCTTTAAAAAAAGCCGGGCTGAAAAAAATAAGTATATCCGTATTACTGCCAGTTGCTGTAATTAAAATTATGTTGCTGATTTTATCCAGCAATGGCGTTATTTTAAATGGAGATCCGATTGAAGGAAAGGGATTACAAATTCAACAGGTGGGAAGATATTTAAAGTATTATCCTAATGATCTCTCAGAAAGCCAATACAAAACCTTGAATAAACTTTTCAAAGTAGAAAACATGGGGAAATTGTATCAAACCTATAATGTTGATCCTTTGAAATCTTCTGGTTATCCAGATAAATTCTCCAAAGCATCAACACAGCTTGGATATCGATTCCAGACCGTCAAAAAGAAGGACTGGGAAGATTTCAATAAAGTATGGTTAGAACTTTATAAAAAGCATCCTGAGGTAATGAATGATGGCTTTGTGGCTCAAGTTGGTAATTATTTGGAGCCATCAAGGATACCTATGGATGATGTTGCTACAACTATTCCATCAGATTCTATAGGACATGGGTATGGTAGTTTGCAATACTCTAAATGGACTCATAAGTTATATCACAATATTATTCGAAATGGGTTGGGAATTATATATGATCGGGTTTTTAATTCTCATTTTGCTTTTTTTATGCATGGTAATTTTTGGATTGTTGTATTATTGCTTATGGCACCAGCTTATTTCAGTAATTGGAAAAAATTTACTTTAATTGTGCCAGTTCTATTGCAAATTCCGATTGCGATGCTTTCACCTTTATCAAACTCGACACGATATACTTTGGGGTTGATTGCCGTAACACCGATGTTGTTAATGTTGATAAATACCAAGATGCAAAAAGATGAAAAAAATCATTTTAAAGCATCAAGATAGAGAAGTGAATTCTTTTTTGAAGCCATCGTTAGGTGGCTTTTTCATTTTATTGAGGAAGTTTAAATGAATACTGAAATCAAATCACAAAAAGTCAGGAATTCAAATCTGGAATTCTTAAGAATAATTGCGATGTTACTTATTGTCGCTCATCATTTTGCCTTGCATGGATTTGAATGGGTTGATACATCCTCCCTCTCTGGCGGTATCGACGTTTTTATATTAGATTTTTTTAGGAGCGGTGGAAAATTAGGTGTTGATATATTTGTCTTAATCTCAGGATATTTCGTATCAAAAAAAGCTTTCACATTAAAAAAGTTTTTGCTTATTTATGCGCAAATATGGTTTTATTCGGTTGGAATCTTTTTATTGTTTACCTTTTGTTTGCACCCATTTTTTCCGATAACGAAGATAGATGCTTTTTACAATTTTTTTCCACTTATTTATAATCGATATTGGTTTGCTACTAATTTCATCTTTTTGATGGCATTATCGCCATTGTTGAACGTCACTTTTAAATACGTCAAACAACCAGTGATATTACGTATTTTATTATTGGCCGTATTATTCTGTTCTTTTTTACCAACTTTCTTCAATGTTTCTGCCCCCTTAAGTTACTTAGGCTGGTTTATCTTACTATATATGGTTGCTGGGTATATTAGGTATTTTGTTGATATTCATAAATTAAATCATAAGAAACATATTCTTTTCACAATTTTATCGGTGTCAGCTCTATATATTATGTCGATTGTAAATAGTAAATACTGGGACCTTCATAGTTTTATTGTTTTGGTATCAACTGTTGAAATATTCATCATGACCATAACCGCTAAACCAAGGTATAATCGTATGGTAAATTTGATTAGTGGTTCAACTTTTGGTGTTTACTTAATTCACGATAATCCGTATATGAGACGATATATATGGCATACGCTCTTTAATGTTCAATCATTTTATCATACAGGTTTTCGATTGTTTCCTTTTGCAATTGCTGTTATTGCCACTATTTTTATTTTCTCGATACTCATTGATATGGTTCGTAGGTATACGGTTCAAAGGTTATGGGGGGGGATTGTTGATAACATTGATATGAGGCAATATGGTAATCATATTTATTTTATTTTGAAGTCCTCATGGAATAGAATTTCAAAAAAACAAAGAGAATTATTTTTTTTAATGGCTTTTTTACAATTTATCTTTTTTTGGCAAATTATTTTTCCGACAGTCGGGAGAAATATTTATGTTCTTATTTATAATATTGTGAATACTTTGATCAATACTGCTTTTTTTATAATTCCACTATTGGCTTTCGAATTTATTATTTTCTCAGTCTTTTTAAATAAATCATTCAAGAAGAAAAAAATAAAGTTTCATAATACTATATTTATCATTGAATTTTTATTGTTAAGCTTTTTTATAGCTTTTATCAATAAACATTTATCAAAGGGGATCGTTGGATTACTTTTGAAATATAATTCTGGTGATAGTTTATCGTATTTTAAATGGATTGTGATTTTGAGTATTTGTTTTTTTATACTAACTCTTTATAAAGTGGTGTATTGGCTAAGGAGGGCATAGAACAAAATTTTTTATTGTTTCTGTCGCCCCATTCCTGTAAGCTGTTAATTATAGTTTTATTTTATTGAGGAATGTCATGAATGCATTATTTGATCTATACAAAAAGTACGAAGAATCTATCTTATATCTCTTCTTTGGGGGCATGACCTTTGTTGTGTCCGTAGTGACCTATTCGCTCTTCTCAGCCGTGCTGCACTGGGACTATACTTTGGCCTATGTGGCCTCTTGGTTTCTGGCGGTGCTCTTCGCTTATCTGACGAACCGCATCTGGGTCTTTAAGTCTCAGGTGAGAGACTTGGCCGGATTAGCCCGTGAGATCTGGCAGTTCTATTTGGCGCGAATTGTGACCGGTGTGATTGGCTGGTTGATTCTGGCCTTCGGTGTACAGATCTTGCATCAGAATGATCTGGTATGGAACGGCATTCAGAACATCTTCGTGATTGTCTCGAATTACGTCTTGAGTAAGTTGTTTATCTTTAAGAAAATTGAAGAGTAAAAAAGGTGGTTACCGGTTGGTAACCACCTTTTTTATGTCATATAAGAATATATTGGCGTGATATATAGCAATATTATACAAAAGGCATATTTTTTGTCAGTGCTCTACCTGCTACACTCAGAGTGGAAAAATCGAATGTCGGGAGGATGAATGAAAAATAAGCTTTGCTTAATTTGACATGAGATTCAAGGGGTTCGGCTGACTCTTCTCCAGTTTCCAATGAAAGAGATAGTTTATTTCTATATTGTTGATCATTGAATAATTGAAAAGGAGATGACAATGAAACATCAACTATTAATTCCTTTTGCTATGGCCTTTGGTGTTTTTTCGGCGAGTATAGTCACAGAATCCGCTGATTTACCTGCAACAAACCAAATAATTGCTCAGGCCGATGAGAACAATGGGTTCCGACCAACTAATGGCGGTTATGAATATTATCAAGATGGGCAATTAGTCCGTAATAGTTGGGCTTTTGAATGGGGCAATAAGTATTATATCGGCAGTGATGGTCGGGCTTTATCAGGTGTTCAAAAAATTGGAGATGATTACTTTTATTTTGGTGACGACGGAACATTCTATGCACGACATAATCAGTGGGTGTCGGCCTGGGGATTGGATTATTATGTAAATGACGAAGGAAAGATGGTCGAGGGAATTCAAAAGATTGGAAATGACTACTATTACTTTGGTGATGACCATCGATTCTTTAAGCGGACAAATACCTGGGCGTCAGCATGGGGACATGATTATTATGTAGGGTCAGATGGCCGCACCTTACAGGGCTTCCAAAAGATCGGTAATGAGTATTACTATTTTGGAGAAGATAACACACATTACAAACGGACTGATCAATGGATACAGCAATGGGGGCATGACTATTATGTAGGATCAGATGGACGCGCCTTACAGGGCGTTCAAAAGATCGGTAATGATTATTATTACTTTGGGGAAGATAACACTTATTACAAGCGGACCAATCAATGGGTGCAACAGTGGGGCCATGACTATTATGCAGGCCCAGATGGACAATTCTATCACGATGTTAAGGCGATTGATGGAACTTACTATGCTTTTGACTCGAATGGCTACTACAAATTAAATAGCCAATATGTCAGAAGTTCATGGGGGTTGTGGTACATGTTTGGCCAAGATGGACGAATCATTACGGGTTGGAAAGATTGGTACGGCAGTCGGTACTATTTTGATCCGGTAAGTTACTTGAAAGTGACGGGGGATCATTGGATTGATGGGAGACTATATCATTTTGATAGTGAAGGTCGGTTACAAGGAAGCGCCTACCCCCACAGTCAGGCTAGTGCAAATAATACCTATCCTTTCGGATACTGTACGTATTATGTCAAACAAGAACTGCCGTTCATTGGAAATTATTGGGGAAATGCTCGTCATTGGTCAGCGACTGCACGGCAACATGGGTATGTTGTTGATAACCATCCGAGTGTTGGATCAGCAGTTGTTTTCCAGCCTGGTCAAGCATTTGCTGATAGTACTTATGGACATGTTGCGGTCGTAAAAGAGGTACAGGGGAATCGAATTCGCATCAGCGAAATGAATGCACGCGCAGGGTTTGGTGGTGTTTCTGAACGTTGGGTTGATGGTAGTGATCAGTTTGAATACATCCATTAATGACTCGAATTTCTGTAGTAGTAAAGTTCTAAAAACAGATGCTTTAGTGATTTTTATATTCTAGACGATAATAATCGAAAATGTTTCGAAAAACCTTGCACATCTTGTTGCAATCTCCATGAAATGATTATAATATTGAAATTGAAAAGACATGTCTTCTTTGATGTCATCTCAATATTAATTTTTAGGAGATCGACCAGTGTGATTAAGCAAAACAAATTACTGGTAACAATTGTTTTAACGATTGTCGTAGGAACCGGGGCAGTAGTCCTCACCACAAAAAAATTAAATTCATCAGCGAACCTTGAGCTTGTCAAGAAAAGTGCTAGTCAATCGAGTTCTAGTAAGGATGGCTCATGGAAGAAGAATGCAGTAAGTGAAGGGACCATTGTAGACGACTCTGATCAAAATACAAATGCGGATACAAAAGAGGGGGCGAACAATCATTCATCGGCCAATGGTTCGTCTAGTTCCTCTTCATCGAGTTCCAACTCAACGAGCAACACATTGACCGAAGATGATTTTCGATCCAGTGATAATTTGGCCTATCGGATGCTCACGTTGTACGGTATGGTGAATGGGGATTCATCTTGGAAGGCTTTGCAGTCTGCTTCGGGAATTACGATGACGCGTCAGTCGGATTCAACACCAACTTTTGTCGCAACAGCAACGAATGGTGGTTCAACAAAGGCTTATTACCGTTATGTCATGAATAGCAATGATACAGAGTCACAGAAAAAACCTCTGTCGTTTAGTAAGGATGATGATGGTCAATACCGGGCAACGGTGTCGGACGTCTTGTCATTCGTGAATGCCAACGGCGGCCGATCGACGGTTGAAAAGTTAAATTTCAAACTTATTGAGTAAATTTGATTTGATAAAAAAAGGAATCATCATGACGGTGATTCCTTTTTTTACAAATACGCCTCTGACACAAAAACCCCCTCCACCAAACGGTGAAGGGGGTTTCTTTTAAGATCAATTACTTTACGTACTTAGCCAAACGTGACTTTTGACGTGAAGCCTTGTTCTTCTTGATCAAGCCCTTTGAGTGGGCGCGATCGATAGCAGAAGAAACTTGCTTGTACAATTCAGCAGTATCGTCTGAACCGGCCTTAGCAGCCTTAACGAAACGCTTAACGGCAGTGCGGTAAGCAGAACGTTGTGGTTCGTTGCGATCGTGTTGCTTCTTGCTCAAACGAACACGTTGAATAGATGATTCAATAATCGGCATATGTCTATCTCCTTAAATTTGATGCTGGTTTTTGAAAAGCAATAGCTTAACGGCGCAAACCTAAGCGCTTGATCAATTCACGGTAACGCGTAACGTCCTTACCACGGAGGTAACGGAGCAAGTTACGACGACGACCGATCTTCTTCAAAAGACCACGTTGTGAATGGAAATCATGCTTGTGCGCTCCCATGTGTTCGTTCAATTCTGCGATGTCTGCAGTCAAAACCGCAACTTGAACTTCCACTGAACCAGTATCGCCTTCGTGGCGAGCATATTCTTTCATGATTTCGTTCTTACGTTCTTGTGTAAGGGCCATAATCATTTCCACCTTTCTAAAATGTCTCCAAAGCTCTGAGAAAAACGACGGTGAGACGTTAATCTAAGAATTTGGACAGTTGTTTTGACAACAGACCTAATTATACGGATTTTTAGAATAAAATCAAGGGGCAGAAAGGCGCGTTTAATGGTAAAATAAAACAGTAATTATTCTTGAAAGGAAAGCCGTGGTAAGCCCCTTGGGGCCTGCCATGCAGGTGAATACATGGCAACATCAATTTCTAAAGAAGAAGTCGCCCACGTGGCTGACTTGGCCAAGTTAGCTTTTACCGATGCAGAATTAGAAGCTTACACAGGCCAACTCCAAGACATTGTTTCTTTGGTCGATAAAATGGCTGAAGTCGATACGACGGGAGTAAAACCAACGTATTCGGTCACGCAAAACGTTAACCACTTGCGAGAAGACAAGGCGGACAACTGGCATGAAAAGAAGGCCTTGTTAAAGCAAGCGCCTGAAGAAGCCGCGGATCTGATCAAGGTTCCAGCCATTTTGCAGGGAGGAGAAGAAGCCTAATGACTTATAACTACTTCGAACACTCACTGGAAGACATTCATGCCGCTCTTCAAGCTGGGGACATTACCGCCACGCAGTTGGTGGAAGACACGCTTGAAAACATTAAGCAATCAGACGACCAATTAGAAGCCTTTGTGCGCTTGCACGAAGAGGCTGCCATGGAAGCGGCTCGTGTCGCCGATGAAGAGGGAAACTTTGACAACCTCTTGGCCGGCATTCCAATGGCCATGAAGGACAACATCGCAACAGAAGGGCTCGAAACGACGGGCGCTTCTAAGATTTTGTCTGGCTTTAAGCCGGTCTACGATGCCACGGTGACCAAGAAATTGAAGGACGCTGGTGCAGTCATCTTGGGTAAAGCCAACATGGACGAATTTGCCATGGGTGGTTCTTCTGAAACGTCGGCCTACAAGCAAACGAAGAACGCTTGGGACTTGTCCCGCGTTCCCGGTGGTTCGTCCGGTGGTTCGGCAGCAGCCGTTGCTGCTGGACAAGTGCCTTACGCCCTTGGATCAGATACGGGTGGTTCCATCCGGCAACCGGCTGCTTTTAACGGTTTGGCAGGAATGAAGCCGACCTATGGCCGCGTGTCTCGTTTTGGCCTCTTTGCCATGGCTTCATCGTTGGACCAAATTGGTCCTTTGACCCGCTCGGTTAAAGACAACGCTTTGGTTCTAAACGCCATCGCTGGTTTTGACGAACGCGACTCAACTTCTGCCGAACTGGCTGTGCCTGACTTCACTGAGAAGATGGGCCAGTCGGTGAAGGGCATGAAGGTTGCCGTGCCAAAGGAATACTTCGAAGAGGGGATCTCAGAAGAAGTTCAAGTGCAAGTACAAGCGGCCATTGCTCAATTAAAGGCAATGGGCGCTGATGTCTCCGAAGTTTCCTTACCACACACCCAATACGGTGTGGCCGCCTACTACGTGTTGATGTCATCGGAAGCTTCTTCGAACTTGCAGCGTTACGACGGTATTCGATACGGCTTTCGTGCAGCAGACGCCAAGTCTTTGGAAGAAGTCTACAAGAAGACCCGTTCTGAAGGATTCGGTTCTGAAGTGAAGCGTCGAATTATGCTGGGAACCTATTCCCTTTCAGCAGGGGCCTACGATGCCTTCTTCAAGAAGGCGGCTCAGATCAGGACTTTGATTATCCAAGACTTCAACAAGGTTTTTGAAGATTATGATTTGATCGTAGCACCAACGACGCCAACCCAGGCCTACAAGCTGGGGGCTGAAATCGACGATCCAAAGGCCATGTACATGGGCGATGTGTTGACGATTCCAGTCAACTTGGCCGGCCTGCCTGCCATGTCGGTGAACGCCGGCTTCAATGCGGGCTTGCCAATTGGCTTGCAGATTATCGGTAAGGCCTTTGACGAACAGACGATTTACCAATTGGCTTACGCCTTTGAACAAGAAAATCATTTTGCAGACAACGTGCCAGCCATTGGCAAGGATTTCTAAGGAGGCCAACTGATGGGAAATGAAAATTTTGAAACAGTCATTGGACTCGAAGTCCACGTCGAGATGCAGACGAATTCGAAGCTGCTCTCACCATCCCCAGTCCACTACGGGGATTCACCAAACGAAAACACCAACGTGATCGATTGGGCTTACCCAGGGGTTTTGCCCGTCGCCAACAAGGGCGCCTTGGACTATGGGATGCGCGTGGCCATGGCTTTGAACGCCGACATTACTGAAGAGATTCGCTGGGACCGGAAGAACTACGTTTACCCGGATAACCCCAAGTCTTACCAGACCACTCAGCAACAAACGCCCTTGGCCCGCAACGGTTATTTGGACGTGACGATGCCGGATGGCCAGGTGAAGCGTATCGGAATCGAAGAGCTTCACGTCGAAGAAGATGCCGGTAAGAACACCCACGGAACGGATGGCTACTCCTACGTCGACTTGAATCGTCAGGGAACGCCTTTGGTCGAAATCGTCTCCAAGCCCGACTTGGCTTCGCCCGAAGAAGCTTACGCATACTTGGAACAGTTGCGCCGCGTGATTCTCTTTACCGGTGTCTCGGAAGCTAAGATGCAAGAAGGGCAGATGCGTGCCGACGTCAACATCTCCTTGCGCCCACACGGCTCTAAGGAATACGGTACGCGTGTGGAAATGAAGAACATTAACTCCTTCCACTACGTGCAATCTGCTTTGGAATATGAAGAAAAGCGTCAGAGTAAGGTCATCCGTTCCGGTGGCCAGATCCGTCAGGAAACGCGTCGTTACGATGATCCATCAAAGTCAACGATTTTGATGCGTGTCAAGGAAGTCGCTGACGATTACCGTTACTTCCCAGAACCTGATCTGTCACCTGTTCGCATCGACCAAGCCTGGATCGACCGTGTCAAGGAAGACTTGCCAAAGTCGGCCACGGACCGTCAAAAGGACTACGTGGCAGAACTTGGTTTGGAGCCATACGATGCCGGCGTTTTGACGCAGACATTGGCCATGGCCAACTTCTTCGATGCCTCGGTTGCAGCTGGTGCCGATTCAAAGGCGGCTGCCAAACGTGTAGCCAACTACTTGATTGGTGACGTAAACGCCTACTTGAACAAGAATCAGGTTGAGTTGCAAGACACGAAACTGACTCCTGAAAACTTGGCCGGCATGGTGAAATTGATCGAAGACGGCACGATCTCAACCAAGCAAGCCAAGAAGGTCTTTGAGGCCATCATGGAAGGGGAAGAACCCGAAGCCTATGCCAAGGCCAAGGGCCTCGTTCAGATTTCTGATCCCGCAACGCTCTTGCCATGGATTGAAGAAGTCTTGGATGCCAATCCGCAGTCAATTGAAGACTTTAAGGGTGGAAAGGACCGGGCCACTGGCTTCTTGATTGGGCAACTGATGAAGAAGTCCAAGGGTCAGGCCAACCCTGGTGTCTTGAACAAGCTGTTGTTAGAAGAGCTGAACAAGCGCTAAACATTTTTTGATTTTAAGCGGGGGCTGCTTGCTTGTCTGTCTGTCTTATGATTTGGCAGTTGGGTCTAGCAGGCGGGCTCCTGCGTACATAAATTTAGGAGGAAGGGAGTGTGACTGGGAAAACCAACGCTGGTGGTTTTTCCTTTGGCTTTGAAACGCCGCACTCTTTTAGCACATGATGAAGCGAGCACGCATTATTTACAACCCAAGTTCCGGACGAGAAATGGTCAAGCGGGACATGCTCAATATCTTAAACGTCTACGAACAGGCTGGTTACGAAACGTCGACTTTTGCGACCACCCCAACACCGCTTTCGGCCCAAAAGGAAGCAACCCGAGCAGCTGAAGCCGGTTTTGATTTGATTGTGGCCGCTGGTGGGGATGGCACGATTAACGAAGTGGTCAACGGCATTGCACCCTTAAAGAAGCGGCCCAAGATGGCCATCATTCCGGCTGGAACCACCAACGACTACGCTCGGGCTTTGAAAGTCTCTCGTGACGATCCTTTGGAAGCCGCCAAGGTGATCTTAAAGAACCAGACGATCAAGATGGACATTGGAAAGATCCAAGCCTTTTTGCCAGGTGAAAATGGCGAAGCGGGTGAGAAAAAGCCGGTTCGCTACTTCATGAACATCGCGGCTTTGGGAACCTTGTCTGAACTGACTTATGCGGTGCCATCCGCCATGAAGTCACTTTACGGATATCTGGCTTACTTGGTTAAGGGGGCGGAATTACTGACGCGTTTAAAGCCTGTGTCCGCCAAAGTCAGCTTTGACGACGGGGAGTACGAAGGCGATATTTCGATGATCTTCTTGGCCTTGACCAACTCGGTTGCCGGATTTGAAACGATTGTGCCGGACGCCAAATTAGACGATGGAAAGTTCACCTTACTGATCGTCAAAAAGTCCAATCTTTGGCAGATTGCCCAACTGGTTTCTCAAGTGTTGAAGGGTGGGGCACACATTAAAAACCCCAACCTAATCTACAAAAAAACTTCCAAGGTCCGCATTGATCCTTTGAATGGGGATCCAATCAAGGTGAATTTGGATGGGGAATACGGTGGCGATGCCCCAATGACCTTCGATAACTTAAAGCAGCACATCGAGTTCGTGGCCAACATTGAGGCCATGGGCACGGATGATACGACGGATAAGATTAAAGAGCAATTCGTTGAACAAGTCGAAAAATTAGAAGCTAAGGGTGGTCACCATGATTTGCCCGAAGAACCGGCCGAACAAGCCGATAAGTAAACAAACTGGCGGTACCTTTGGTGCGGCCAATTTTGCGTGATGAAGAAGAGGGAAAGGCGCGTAGCAAGCATGGCAAAAGCCAACCGAGTATATAAAAAGAAGGCACCCGTGGCCAAGAATGACCGCGTGGAAGCCGATATTATTGATCTGACCTATCAGGGGATGGGCGTGGCTAAAGTAGAAGGTTTTCCACTTTTTGTGGCCAACGCTTTGCCTGGAGAAAAGGTCTTGTTAACGGTGACAAAAGTTTTGAAGAACTACGGCTTTGCCCGCATTCAAGAAATTGTCAAAGTCTCACCTGACCGTGTCGAATTGCAGGACAAGTTGGCTTTGACGACGGGAATTGCGCCAATGGCCAACCTGTCTTATCCAGCCCAGTTAGCTTGGAAGCAGCGCCAGGTTCGTGAACTGTTCAAGAAAGCGCAATTGCGCGTGGCGGTGGCGCCAACTTTGGGGATGGCTGAGCCAACCCACTACCGCAACAAGGCCCAAGTGCCGGCACAAATGGTCAACGGCCGTCTCGAAACCGGCTTCTACCGCCGTGGTTCACACAAGTTGATTCCTACCGATTCCTTCTACATTCAAGACGAAAACGTGGACGAAGCGATTCGCGTAACCCGCGATGTTCTGCAGGAACTGGGCGTCTCGGCCTATGACGAAGAAACGGGTAAGGGGCTGGTTCGCCACGTCATGGCCCGTTATGGCAAGGCAACCGGTCAACTGATGGTTGTCTTGGTGACGGCCAAGGAAGATTTGCCTGAAAAAGACGCGATTGTTGAAGGCTTGCGTGCTCGTTTACCAAAGCTCGTTTCTTTGGTCCAAAACGTGAACAACAAGAAGACCAACGTCATCATGGGGCAGGAAAACCACTTGCTCTGGGGACAAGAAGAGATTGAAGATCAGTTGCTGGGCAAAGCCTACCTGATTGGTCCCAATTCCTTCTACCAAGTCAACCCGGAGACGACGGCCAAGCTCTACAACTTAGCCAAGGATTTGGCGGACTTAAAGCCCACTGACACGGTTATCGATGCCTACTGTGGGATTGGAACAATTGCTTTGACGGTCGCAGACAAAGTCAAAAAAGTGCTCGGCGTTGAAGTGGTCGAACCAGCCATTGAAGATGCCAAGAAGAATGCCAAACTAAACGGCATTTGGAACGCGGACTTCATTGTGGCAGACGCCCCTGAGCAGATGCACCGCTGGGCTGAAGAAGGCAAGACGGCCGACGTCGTCTTCGTCGATCCGCCCCGTAAGGGCTTGACCCAGGACTTTATCGAGGCCGTTGGCGTCATGAGGCCTGAACGACTGGTTTATGTCTCATGTAACCCAGCCACGCTGGCTCGCGATGTTAAAGACCTTTTGGCGCAAGGCTATGAAGTCGATGGTCGCGTGCAACCGGTCGATCAATTCCCACAGACGATGCACGTTGAAGCAGTGGTGAAGCTGGTGAAAAAGTAAGGGATCATTTCTAAATAAAAGCTGACTGTGTCAGCTTGTACATAGCAAATACTTATTATAAGGAGGACGACCCCATGGCTAAAGCAACCGATACACCAATGATGGTACAGTATCATCAGATCAAAGACCTGTATCCCGATGCCTTTTTGTTTTACCGCTTGGGTGACTTTTACGAGCTCTTCGAAGAAGACGCTATCAAGGGTGCCAAGATTTTGGAGTTGACGCTGACATCGCGCAACAAGAACTCCGAGAATCCGGTGCCAATGGCCGGGATTCCCTACCACGCCGCTTCGAACTACATCGATATTTTGGTTGATGCGGGCTACAAGGTGGCGATCGTTGAACAAATGGAAGATCCGGCCACGGCCAAAGGAATGGTCAAGCGCGACGTTGTGCAGCTGATCACGCCTGGAACGAAGCTTGCTGGACAAAACGGGGATGGTAAGACCAATAACTTTTTGGCAGCGGTCGTTCACGACAATGCAGGTCTGTCGCCGGCTAGAAAGGGGGAAACACCCCGTCCGTATGCCTTGGCCTATATTGATCTGTCAACCGGGGAGCTAAAGGCAACCTTTTTGGAAAGCGTTTCTGAAGTCCAAGACGAACTGGGTGCTTTGGAAGTCAAAGAAGTTGTCTTAGCCAAAGAAGATGGGCTGAAGGCGGCCGACGTCGCCACGCAGGTCGGCGAAAAGGGCTTGGTGGTCTCCTTCCAAGGGAAAGCCCAGCCATCAGCCACACTGACGTATTTGACCAAAGATCTGAAAGACGCTTTGGGTCAGGCTGTTACGGGACTTTTGCTCCAGTATTTGTTCGATACGCAGAAGCGGTCGTTGGACCATATCATGCCCGTGCAGTCATACGAACGCCAGGCTTACTTGGTCTTCAACCAGGTCAGCCGCGTTAATTTGGATCTGGTACAAAATGCCCGAACGAAGCAAAAGGCCGGTTCTCTTTTTGCCTTGTTGGACGAAACAAAGACGGCCATGGGTGGCCGTTTGCTCAAGCAGTGGTTGATTAAGCCGCTGAAAAACGTGTCAGACATCAAAAAACGCCAAGACATTTTAGCTGCCTTTAAAGAAGACTTCTTCACTCGTGGAACGGTTCAAGACCAGCTGAAGTACGTCTATGATTTGGAACGCTTGGCGGCCAAGGCTGCTCTTGGTACTTTAAACGCGAAGGACATGGTCCAGCTGAAGAAGTCGCTGCAGGCCGTGCCTGCTTTGCAAAGCGCCTTGATGGGAACCTCTTCCGATCCTGTTTTGCAAGACCTGGGTGCTGCCTTAGATCCAGTTTCGGATTTGGCAGACGTGATTGAGGCCGCTTTGGTTGATGATCCGCCCGTATCCGTTCGCGATGGCGAGCTGATTAAGGAAGGCTACGACTCACTGGTCGATTCCTACAAACAAGCCTTGACTGACAACCAGGACTGGCTGGCTTCCTATCAGGAGCAGGAGCGCGAGGCGACTGGTATTCCGACTTTAAAGGTCAAGTACAACAAGAACTTTGGTTACTTCATCGAGGTCACCAAGGCCAACTTGTCCAAATTAGAAGAGGGCCGCTATACCCGCAAGCAAACGCTGACCAACGCCGAACGTTTTACAACAGTCGAATTAAAGGAACACGAAGATCTGATTTTTGCGGCTCAAACCAAGCGCTACGACCGCGAATACGAGCTTTTCTTAGCCATTCGTCGCCAGGTCAAAGAAGAGATGCACCGCCTGCAAGGGCTGGCGCATGATTTGGCCAAGATTGATGTTTTGGCGGCTTTGGCTGACGTGGCAGAAGAAAAACACTTTGTGAAGCCAACCTTTCATGACGATGGCAGTCGCGCCGTGGAGATTGTTCAGGGCCGTCACCCAGTGGTCGAATCGTTGCTCGGGGCTGGGGAATACGTGGCAAACGACGTAACTTTCCCACAGGATCAATTCATCCAACTCGTTACGGGGCCAAATATGGCGGGAAAGTCGACTTATATGCGCCAAATCGCCATTATCGTGATTTTGGCTCAGATGGGGTCATTTGTGCCAGCGGATGCGGCTAAATTGCCGGTCTTCGATCAGATCTTTACACGAATCGGGGCTAACGACGATTTGGTCTCTGGTCGTTCAACCTTCATGGTTGAAATGGCTGAAGCGAATCTGGCTTTGCAAAACGCGACGGCTCAATCCTTGATTCTGTTTGACGAATTGGGACGGGGAACGGCTACCTATGATGGAATGGCGCTGGCACAGGCAATCATCGAGTTCCTGGCCAAGCATTTGCACGCCACCACGGTTTTTGCCACCCACTATCACGAACTGACCGCGTTGGCAAAAGCTTACCCGGCCATTGAAAACGTTCACGTGGGTGCCAAATTGACAAAAGATGGTCGCTTACATTTCTTGCACCAAGTGCAAGCTGGTGCAGCAGACCGGTCCTACGGTATCCAGGTAGCGGCATTAGCAGGTTTACCTGCTGGCCTACTTGAAAATGCTGAGAGTATTTTGGCGGCCCTTGAAAAAGATGGGGCTGGACAAGTTGAAGTCCAAGAAACGGTGAAGCGTGCCGCTTCAGAAGATTCTCAAGATGGGGCGGTGGCTGACAAGCTGAACGAATCAGCTGCGAAATTAGCCCAAGCCAACAACCTGGCACAAGAATTGCCACTCTTTGAGGTGGCTGAGTCAAAACCAGCCGAAGAAGTCGCTTCTTTGGATGCAGGCGACCGGGCCGTTCTGGCCAAGCTTTCGCAAACCAACTTGAACAAGCTGACCCCATTGGAAGCACTTAACTTGCTCTATAAGCTTCAAGAGATGGGAGAGCACCATGGCTAAGATTCACGAACTGTCCGATCTCATTGCTAATCAAATTGCAGCAGGTGAGGTGATCGAGCGACCGGCTTCGGTTGTGAAAGAGTTGGTCGAAAACGCCATTGATGCCAATGCTAGTCAAGTTGACGTGGTCGTCGATCAAGCCGGTTTGGATCTCATCAAGGTGATCGATAATGGCCAAGGAATTCCGGGCGACCAGGTTCCCTTGGCCTTTGTCCGACATGCGACATCAAAAATTGAAAACCGACATGATCTGTTTAAAGTGATGACCCTTGGTTTTCGAGGAGAAGCTTTACCATCGATTGCTTCGGTTTCCGATGTTACCTTGCAAACGAAGACAGCTGATGCTGAAAACGGCTTTACCTACCAAGTGAAAGGGGGCCAAGTCGTCCAAGAGAGTCCAGCGCCGGGACGCTTGGGAACGATTGTTTCGGTTCGCAACTTGTTTTACAATACGCCAGCACGGCTAAAGTACTTAAAAAAACCACAAACGGAATTATCGTTGATCGTTGATGTCGTCAACCATCTAGCGCTTGCCAACCCAAAAACGGCGCTGACTTTGACCCACAATGGCAAAACCTTGGTCAAAACGGCGGGTAATGGTGACCTGCGTCAGGTTTTGGCTGCAATCTATGACCGTAAAACGGCTGAAAAGATGGTGGGCTTTGCCGGCCAGTCTGAACACTTCAAGGTATCGGGATACTTAACTTTGCCGGAACAGACCCGGGCCTCGCGATCGTATTTGGCGGTTTTGGTCAACCATCGATTCGTCAAGAACTTCTCGGTTTCAAATGCCATTATTAAGGGTTATGGCTCTAAACTGATGGTCGGACGCTTTCCAATCGGCGCAGTGTCGATCGAGCTCGATCCGCTGATGGTAGATGTCAATGTTCACCCGCAAAAAGCTGAAATTCGCTTGTCCGAACAAGGCGAGCTGACGGACTTACTAACGGCGGTAGTGGCTAACCGGTTGTCAGAGGAGAACTTGATTCCAGACGCCCTGGAGAACTTGGGCCAGCAAAGTGAAGAGCTGAAGCATCCGGGGATGGCGGCGCCTGCTTTAGATTCGGTCGCCGAGAAATCGTTGTCGGACTCGCAGGGAAAATTGGCGGGTAAAAAGCCATCAGCCGGTCAATTTGCAGCCGTTAATGACAGTGGGCTGAATGCTTCGAAGCGGGCGATCAAGTTGTCGGAATTGCCAGCAATTGCTGTCGACGACCAGGCGGTTATTCAGCTGACGGACAAGGCGTATTTGCAGGACGCGGCGGTCCTGGTTTTTGCCAAGCGTTATCAGGATGAGGGCTTTATTGAGCCGTTTGAAGAGATGGAGGCATCGGGTGCTGTTTTTGAAGCGGAAGAAACAGCTGAGCTCGGGACGGTTAATCCCTTCGAGTCGGCCAACAAGGTGGCCGAGCCGATGGCGACTTATGAAGCGGCTTCGGATGCCATGATAACAGCAGAAGAACCGGCTGCACCTGCCAAAAAGATCAAGGTCGAAAACGTTGATTTGGACGTGGATGACCAGCAAGAAGACATTAATCCGCAAGGCTTTCCGAAGCTGGATTACATCGGGCAAATGCATGGGACCTTTCTCTTTGCACAGGACAAGGACAAGTTGTATCTGATTGACCAGCACGCGGCCCAGGAGCGGCTGAACTACGAGTTCTACCGCAAGCAGGTAGGCGAAGTGTCCGATAATCAGCAGGTGCTTTTGCAGCCACTGATGTTGAACTATTCGACTGCTGATGTCTTGAAAATATTGGACGTTAAAGAACTTTTGGCTGAAGTTGGTCTCGCAATTGAAGAGTTCGGTCCGAACACGATTGCCTTATACGAGCACCCAACTTGGATGAAGGCCGATCAGCTTTCGGACACGGTCAAAGAAATGATTGACTGGATTTTGTCTGGCGAGAAGCTGACGGTAGCGGCCTTCCGCGAGAAAGCAGCTATCATGATGTCTTGTAAACGGGCCATTAAGGCCAACTGGCACATTTCTGATGACGAAGCACGTCGTTTGCTTGCTGACTTAGCTAAGGCCGAAAATCCTTACAACTGTCCGCACGGACGGCCTGTTTTGACAGCCTTCACCCTGACCGAAATGGAGCGCATGTTCAAGCGAATCCAGGACTCCCACGAGTCTTGGCAGAACTACGATACGCATCCATTCTAAGAGAATTTGTATAGTAAAGGAGAGCAGGACCATGATGAATAACAATGATGTCATTATTCGCCTGCGTTACGCGCTGTCGTTAACCAATCAGCAGATTGAAGCGATTTTCAAACTTGGTGGCGTGACGATAAAAGACAGTGATTTGGACCGCATTTTGACTCGTCAGGATAAGGATTTACCCTATGATCACAGCTTGTCCAACCATGATTTGGAAGCATTTTTGAACGGCCTTTTGATCGACAGACGCGGGCAACGAAAGGACAAGGATGGCCACATTGTGCCACCAACTTTCGATATTAAAACGCCAAAATTAGTCAATAACGTGACGATTAAAAAGATCAAAATCGCGATGGCTTACACGTCAGATGACATTCAGGAGTTGATGAAGTTAGCTGGTGACAATATTTCCAACGGCGAATTGTCGGCCATCTTGCGTCGTCCTGATCACCGCAATTACCGTGAAGCTGGTGATCGCTACGTTCGTAAACTGTTGGCTGGGATGAGCAAGAAGTACCGCGGGTGATTCGAAGACATTTTGTAATGTCTGCTTTCTGGTCGAACCGCGGCTTATTGACTTATTTAAAATACTTTCAAAAGCAGTCTGTCCAATAGAGGATCGACTGCTTTTTGCTGTCCTGCGGTTTATTTGAAAGAAACCGTAATGTGTGGCACTGTCTCGATTAAAAGGGAACACTTTTTCTTCGCGCTGACGGGTTTAACCGTCTTTTTTCATATATAGAGGTGAAAATTTGTTATGATAGAAGAGATAGAAAGCAAATGGAGAAAACAATGTCAACGACAGTCCCAGACCTTTTAAAAGATACTGCTCTCGCCCCATACGCCTATACACAGGCTGGTGGTGTCGTGGATTATTTGGCCATTCCAAAGACGTTGGAAGAGCTTGGTCAGTTACTTTTCTGGGCCAGGGATGAAGGGCTGCCTGTCCATGTCTTTGGCCGCTTGTCGAACTTAGTGGTCCGCTCTGGCGGCCTACGTGGGCTTGTCATTTTGATGACAGAGCTAAAGCGAGTGGAACAAAAAGGTGATCGGCTGATTGCTGATGCCGGCTGTGACATCATTTGGCTCTCGGCGCTGGCACAGGATAAAGGGCTGACTGGTTTGGAATGGGCTGCCGGCATTCCTGGCTCTGTTGGCGGTGCAGTTTTCATGAACGCTGGGGCCTATGGCGGTCAGACGGACATGGTGGTGGATACCGTCACCGCTTTGATGCCGGACTTGACCCTTCAAACTTTCAAACGAGATGAATTGGCTTTTTCCTACCGTCACTCCGTTTTTCAAGACAATGGCGGTGTGATTGTTCAGGCAACCTTTACATTAAAAAGGGGGGACCGAACCAAGATTCAAGAAAAGATGGATGAATTTAACTATGCTAGAGCGTTGAAACAGCCGCTTTCCTGGCCGTCCAATGGTTCTGTTTTTAAGCGTCCCGAAGGTTATTTTGCTGGTAAGTTAATTATGGATTCAGGCCTTCAAGGCACCAGTGTTGGTGGCGTGATGGTCTCAACGAAGCATGCTGGTTTCATGGTCAATGTGGATCACGGAACGGGCAATGATTATGAAGATTTGATTCATCTCGTTCAAAAAACGGTTTTTGATCATTACCAGGTAGCACTGGAACCAGAAGTTCGAATTATAGGAGACCGATAACCATGACCCTCATTGAGCTAATGGTCGTCTTAGTGACTGGGGTGGCGCTTTCTAGCATCATCTCGCACTTTGTACCGGCCGTCCCAATTTCCCTTTTTCAAATTGCCATTGGTGTGTTTTTAGCTACTGTGGCCCAAGTCGATGTCGAAGTGGATTCGCATTGGTTTATGATGCTTTTTGTCGCGCCGATCCTCTTCAATGATTCTTGGCGCTTTCCTAAGCGAGAGCTTTGGGAGCTTCGTGTACCAATTCTTGGAAATGCGATTTTGCTGGTGCTGGTGACGACCATTGTCGGTGGTTATGCCATCTCTTGGTTGATACCACAATTACCATTGTCGGTGGCCTTAGCCTTAGCAGCCGTGCTATCGCCAACGGATCCGGTCGCGGTACAAGCGATTGCCAAGCGTGTCAAATTGCCGGAAAACTTACTGCATGTGGTGACTGGTGAAAGTTTGGTGAATGATGCCACCGGCTTAGTTTCCTTTAATACCGCGGTCAAAGCGACGGTTGCAGGAACCTTTGTTTTAGGTGATGCGCTCTTGAATTTTGCCTGGATGACGGTAATTGGCGTTTTGGTCGGTATCTTACTCGGGGCGGGGATGATCATTTTCCGTAACTGGGTCTCACGGTCGGGCTTGGCTGATGTTGTTTTCTACACGATTTTTACCTTGCTGATGCCCTTTATCATTTATTGGGTGGCCGAGGGCTTTTTACACGCCTCTGGCCTGATCGCTGTGGTCACGGGAGGCATTACTGCCAAAATCCTGTCTGATCGCAAGTCGAGTTTGCTTTCTGCGGAGGCAACGATTGTGTCGGTGCATTCCTGGGAAGTGATTGTCTACGTTTTGAACGGTCTGATTTTCGTTCTTTTGGGGATCACCTTGCCCAATGCGTTACACAATATCTTGAAGAACACGGCTATCGAAAATTGGCAGGCCTTTACTTACGCCTTTTTGGTCTGGTTAATCGTGTTTATTTTGCGGGTCCTTTGGGCCTATGCCATTCAATGGGGGCAGCACTGGCACCACCGCAAAACGGGTGTATCCTTTCGCTCCGCCATTGTCTCTGGTTTGACCGGCGTTCGCGGGGCGGTCACGATGGCTGCTGTTTTGACAGTACCGACAGTCACGGATGCTGGTCGAGCTTTTGTTGGCCGAGATCTGGTGATCTTTATTGCAGCGGTTGTTGTTGTCTTGTCTCTAATCGTCGCCTCAATTATGTTGCCATTGGTGACAAAAGAAGTGACACAACATGATTTTACCCAGCCGGAATCAACCATCGCCCTAGAAGATGAAGGAGGGTCGGTCCAAAAAGCGATGTCTGAAAAACGGGCCCGTCTCTGGATCACGCGTGTGGGAATTCAACGATTGCGTGACTTGCAGACAGAAGAAAACCGACGAATCATTCACGAATTGATTTCTCGCCGGCAAAAAACAGCTCGTGTCCTCCGCCATAGTATTCACGATGACTTGGATCAGTCAGACTTTGCAGCTGAAAAGGAACTTGAGTTACAGGAATTAGCTTTGCAGGCTGAACGCAATCGATTGCAACAGTTGTTAGTAGAAGAGACGATTTCACCAATCACGTATAGTTTGCAGGCCAAACATCTGGATCAATTGGAAGCCGACCTGGGCTCTGATCGTGAGTTAGCGGGCTTTGTTCGTGTGAAGTGGCTTTATCGTCGGCTTCGCGCCAATTTCCGTATCTGGTTATCGGATCAGGAATCCGAAACGGTTCGTGAAGAAGCGGATGTGGCGATTCGTGAAATGGCGAAAGCGGCCATTCAGGCTTTGTCTGACTTTGTCAGTACGAAAGTGGGCGATACCGCTGCACACCGAATTTTGCGCCAGACGGCCTACAACTTAATTGTGGTTTACCGCTATCAAATTGAAAAGACCAAGCACGTGCCTTCTTTCGACCAACAGGAAAAAGACGACAAGAGGCGCTTAGAATTAGAATTAAAAACCCTCTCTGCCGAACGTGAAATGGTCCAAGAACTCTATGACCAAAAGCGCATTTCGCGGCAGACAAGTATCAATTTAAGACAGTATATTAATTATGCGGAGACCAGGGCTTTGGTCGGCCGCAATGAGGAGTAAAACATGGGAATTTGGACGTATATGACTTCAAGCAACCTCGTCCACTTGATCGATATTTTGATCATCTGGTTCTTGCTCTATAAGGTCATCACATTTGTTGAAGGCACGCGGGCTCTGCAGATCCTCTTTGGGGTCGGGGCCATTGTGTTGGTTAAAGTAATTGCCTGGTCGCTTGGCCTGGTTGTCTTATCTTGGTTGATGGATCAGATTATCACCTGGGCGCCAATCGCTTTGGTCGTGATTTTCCAGCAAGAAATTCGGCGGGGATTGGAAAGTTTGGGTCGTCGGCTAACGGTTCGCAAGCAGCATTTGGATAATGAGCAGGCCCGTGAGTTGATCAAAGGCTTGGATATGGCATTGCAGTACATGTCAAAACGTCGAATCGGGGCCTTGATCACCATTAATGGAAAAGACACTTTGGAAGAATATATCAAGACTGGAATTCCGTTGGATGCGACAGTGACGGGCCAGCTTCTGATCAATATCTTTATTCCAAACACGCCCTTGCACGATGGCGCTGTCATTATCAATAACGACGAAGTAGCGGTTGCTGCCGCCTACCTGCCGCTTTCCGAATCAACTCGAATTCCAAAAGAACTGGGTACTCGTCACCGTGCCGCAGTTGGTATTTCAGAAGCAACGGATGCCGTGACAGTAGTGGTTTCGGAAGAAACCGGTGAAATTTCCATTACGCAACGAGGCGATTTGTTACGTAACATGGACCAAGAATCTTACCTGAACTTTTTTGAAAAGCAATGGATTGAACCGGTCCAAAAGAATCGCAAAAAGCTTTGGCTCCAATTCTTATTGAAGGGGGGAAAGTCATGAAAAAGTTAGGCTCATCTAAATGGATCAACATTATTTTCTCGTTGCTTTTAGCCATTTTGCTGGCGGCATACGTCCTTTCAATTAAGAATTACAGCAATAATAATTCTTCTAACCAGTATTCTTCTTTGATTCCAGAAAAGAAAGAAACGGTTTCCGTTCCACTTACTTTCCGCTACAATTCCGACGATTACGTCATTGTTGGCGGACCATCCTCGATTTCGGTTAATTTGCAGGGATCCTCTGCTTTGGTGACGGCGGCTAAAAATCACAATGATATCTCAGCCTCGGCTGATTTGCGATCATTAGGCGCTGGTCAACATACTGTCAACGTGGCCTTGTCCGGTGTCAGCTCCTCTTTGACGGCGACCCCTTCGCCACAAACGGTGCAAGTGACCTTGGCCGAAAAAAGTTCAGCTAAAAAGGATGTCAAAGTCCAATACGATTCGGATAAGTTAGCTGAAGGCTATACGGTTTCAGATACGAGCACAGACGTGAAGTCAGTCACGGTGTCTGGCCCTAAAGAAAACGTGGATGCTGTTGATTATGTGGGCGCTGATGTTTCCTTGAATTCGAACACGAAGGCGACCGTTTCAACCACGGCCAAATTAGTGGCCTATGATAAAAATGGTGACCCAGTCCAGGTCTCCTTGTCACAGACACAGGCCAATGTTAAGCTGACCATTAACCAGAGTCAGTACAGCAAAAAGGTGAAGCTACAAGCCCAGGCCACAGCTGGTTCTTTGGATAACTTTGATCTCACACTTGATCCGTCAACAGTGACAATCTATGGGTCAAGTGATACACTAAATAACATTGATTCTTTGACAGTTCCTCTTGATTTGTCTGACATTTCCAAGAAAACGACAAAGAGTATTAGCTTAGACAAACCATCTGGTGTCGACCAACTGTCCGACCAAAAGGTGTCCGTCACAATTACGCCTAAATCGAGTAATTAACGGTTGAATTTTCGACAGTGCCATTTATTTGGAGAAAAAACGATGACAGAATCACAGTTAAAATATTTTGGAACAGACGGTGTCCGCGGTGTTGCTAACGAAGGCTTGACACCAGAATTAGCCCTTTCATTAGGCCGCGCTGGCGGTGCGATTTTGACCCGGCATAACGATAATCCGGATAAGCGTCCGGTTGTGGTTGTTGGCCAAGATACACGCATTTCTTCCGAGATGCTTCAGGAAGCACTGATTTCCGGTTTGCTTTCAGTTGGTGTCGACGTCTTGAATTTGGGCGTGATTACGACGCCGGCCGTGGCGTTTTTGGTCGAAAGTTTGGAGGCCGATGCCGGTATTCAAATCACCGCTTCACACAATCCGGCTAAGGATAACGGGATCAAATTCTTTGGTCAAGATGGCTTCAAACTATCGGATGACTTGGAAGGTGAAATCGAAGCCATTTTGGATGGAAAAGACGGGGATCAGTTACCACGTCCTTCTGCAGAAGGGCTTGGGGTTGTCTCTCACTACCAAGAAGGGGCGCAAAAGTACATGGCCTTCTTGCAAAAGACGATTCCTGGCGACTTGTCTGGATTTAAGGTTGCCCTTGACGGTGCCAATGGTGCGACGTCTGACTTGTTACCTCGCTTGTTTGCCGACCTGGGGTTGGATTTTGAAACGATGGGAACTGAGCCAGACGGGCTAAACATTAATGATCAGGTCGGATCTACCCATCCAGAAGCGTTGGTTCAAATGGTTCAAGATGGTGAATTCGACGCTGGTTTGGCCTTCGATGGTGATGGCGACCGGTTGATCGCCGTTGATGCCGAAGGAAATTTGGTCGATGGTGATAAAATCATGTACATCACGGCTAAGCATATGAACGACCAAGGCCGTTTGAAACATCAAACGGTGGTCTCAACGGTTATGTCTAACATTGGCTTTTACAAGGCGCTGGAAGCTGAAGGAATTCAATCGGAGAAGACCCAGGTCGGTGACCGCTATGTCATGGAGAAAATGCTTGAAGATGATGACAACCTTGGCGGTGAACAATCCGGACACATCATCTTTAAGGATTGGGCTAAGACAGGCGACGGTCTGTTGACTGCCTTGCAATTGTTGCAGGTCATGAAGGAAACGGGCATGAGCTTGCAGGAACTGGCTGCACCAGTTTCGATTTATCCGCAGAAGTTAGTCAATGTGCCAGTGACAGACAAGCAGGGAGTGATGGCTGCACCAGAACTGGCTGAAAAGATTAAGGAAGTCGAAAATCAGATGGCTGGCGATGGTCGGGTGCTTGTGCGCCCTTCTGGAACTGAATCTCTTGTTCGCGTGATGGCAGAAGCCAAGACCCCTGAATTGGTGGAAGGCTACGTGGCTGAATTGGTGGAAACCGTTCAAGCGATTGCTAACAAATAAAGGGTTTAAAAGCCAAGAAAACGGGTCCGTTTTCTTGGCTTTTTAATGCGATGAAGACCAAGAATGACCGACAAATCTGGTATAATATGTAATAAGTGAACCAAGAGAGGACGTCCAATTGTCACCAAAAGAATTTACAGACTATTTAGCGAAAAATTTTCAGATTAATTTTTCTGATTTGGATCTTTTGAAAGAGGCGCTGACCCAGC
This sequence comes from Fructobacillus papyriferae, assembly GCF_018437225.1. Lineage (GTDB taxonomy): Bacteria > Bacillota > Bacilli > Lactobacillales > Lactobacillaceae > Fructobacillus > Fructobacillus papyriferae. The sequence continues at coordinate 490,265 of NZ_JAAMFI010000001.1, read as the reverse complement.
GCAATTTTTTGAATGAGAACCCGAAAGAGACGGGCCGTGATTATCAACGCCTCGAATTTTTAGGCGATGCGATCATGCAAGCATCCGTTACGGAGTACCTGTTTAAACGCTATCCTGAATGGGATGAAGGTCAACTGACCGAAATGCGGATCACCATGGTTCAAACCAAGTCTTTTGCTCACTTTGCTAAAGTGATTCACCTAAACGAGGCAATTCGCCTTGGAAAAGGTGAAGAAATGAGCGGTGCTCGGGAACGACCATCACTCCTGGAAGATATTTGGGAAGCCTTTATTGGCGCCTTGTTCTTAGATCAAGGGCAAAAAGCAGTGGATTCCTTGTTAATGCAGACTGTTTTTTCGGCCATTGACGAAAACTTCTTTGATCAATTTATTGACTTTAAGTCTCGCTTGCAGGAAAAATTGCAGGCTAAGGGCGCAGTCGATATTGATTACACGATTGAAGGCGAAGAACGTAACGAGGATAACACGCAGGTCTTCAAGGTATCCGTTTCCTTGGATGATCACATTTTAGCCTATGGCTACGGTTCGTCGATCAAAGATGCCGAGAAAGCTGCTGCCCAACAGGCATTAGTTGACCTAACGGAATAGTTTGAGTAGAAAAGTATGAAATTAAAAACGCTGGAGATTATTGGCTTCAAGTCTTTTGCCAATAAGACTGTGATTGATTTCCAACAGGGAATGACTGGAATTGTCGGTCCGAACGGTTCTGGTAAATCAAATATTATTGAAGCGATCCGCTGGGTGATGGGCGAGCAGTCCGCAAAGGACTTGCGTGGTAATAAAATGGCGGACGTTATTTTTGCTGGGACAAAAGATCGAAAGCCAGTGAACCGGGCGGAAGTATCGATTACTTTCGATAATTCCGATCACTACATCCAATCGGACTTTTCAGAACTGCGGATTACTCGTCGACTCTATCGGTCTGGTGAATCTTCTTATCAGTTAAATGGGGCGGAATGCCGGTTGAAAGATATTCACGAGATTTTCATGGACACGGGTTTGGGTCGCGATGGTTTTTCTATCATTTCCCAGGGTCAGGTCGAAAAAATTTTTTCTGCCAAGCCGGAAGAACGGCGCGGCATCATCGAAGAAGTCGCTGGTGTCTACAAGTACAAGCAAAACAAGAGCCAAGCTGAAAAGGATCTGGCCGTCACAGACGACAATTTGGACCGTGTCGCAGACATTGTTCACGAAGTCGAGGGCCGTTTGACACCACTTGAAAAGCAGGCCGAAACCGCTAAGGATTACCTTGAAAAGCGTGAGAATTATGAAAAGCTCGACCAGGTTCGTTTGACCCGGTCGATTTTGTCCTTGCAAGAACAGGTTGTCAAAGATGACAGCGGCTTGAAAGAGCTAAACGCAGCAGTTGAGGGCAAGCAAGGTGAATTGGCTGAGCAAAAAGAAGGCTTGGGCAAGGCCCGCACGCAGTTGTCTGCGGTCCAGGAAAACAAAGACCAGTTGGCACAAGACATTTTGTCAAAGACCCAGCAAAAAGAACAACTGATTGGAAACCAAAAGTTGGCTTCTCAAGAGGCTGAATCCCTTCAACATGAAGCGGAATCGTTAACTAAGCAGTTCGATAATTTGCAGGAACAAGGGCAACAAGCAGCCGAGGATTTGGCGACGGCCGATAGCGAAGAGCAGACGTTGTCAGCCAAGGACCAAGAGCTGAAAAAGACGATCCAACAGATCGAAAAAGAACATGGTCAGCAGCAAGTCCAACGCATTAAAAACGAGTTGGAAGAAAACCGGCAGGCCTACGTTTCCATCATGCAAGAACTGGCTGCGTTGCACAACAAGGTGACCTTTGAAGAAAAGGCCTTGCAACAAAATCAGGAACAAAAAGAGCGAAAGCTTGTGGCTTTGCAAGAAGCAAAAGCAGCACGTCAAGTCGCGCAAAACGAATTGGCCGCTTATCAACAAGAACATCCCGATCAGACGACGGGTGAGAATCCTTACGAAGCCCGGTTGACGAGTGCAAAGGACCAGCTTTCAGCAGCCAAAAACGATTACCAAAAAGCACAAGCCGCCTGGCAGGAAGCAGCCTATGCCTTAGATAAGGCGCAATCGGTCTACCAAGCTGAATCGGCTTTGGATGAGTATGCTGGTTTCTACCAGGGAGTGAAGAACTTGATGGTGCCAGCGGTCAAGCGCAACTTCCCGGGAATTCGTGGCGTTGTCGCCGAACTGGTCGACGTACCCAAGCAATACACGAAGGCCATCGAAACGGTCCTTGGCGGTGCTTTGCAAAACGTGGTCGTCGACTCAACCAAGACGGCCAAGAGTATCGTTAACTATTTGACTAAGAACCGCAAGGGCCGTGTCACGCTCTTGCCTGAAGAAAGCATCAAGCCACGTTCAGCTCGAGACATTTACCGTGCCGAACAGGAAGCTGGCTTTATTGGTGTGGCCGCTGATTTGGTCACGATGCCAAAGAAGATGGACAACATCTTGTCTAACCTGTTAGGCACGACTTTGGTTGTCCAGGACTTGGATGCTGCGACCCGTGTGGCCCGCGCCGTGCAAAATCGCATGCGTGTGGTTTCTTTGGATGGTCAGTTGGTTAACGCTGGTGGTTCAATCACTGGTGGTGCCAATCACAGGCAAGGCCCATCCGTCCTTTCTCGTCAGGCCGAACTGAAGGAAAGGGCTGATGCCTTGGCCAAGCAGGAAGGCGAAGTCAAGGACTTGCAGCAAAAGCGCAACGAGCAACAGAACTTGGTCAACGAGCTTTCTGAACAAGTCCAGGAGCTTTCCGCTTCCTACTACGACTTTGAAAACCAAGGCCAGCAGGTGGATTACAAGCTGACGGCCTTAAAAGACGTGGTCGAAAAGGAAGAGACTCGCGTGCAAACGCTGACTTTGGATTTGGCCGACTTGAAGGCTGCCGAAGAAGACAGCGTGCAAGAGCAGCAGGATTCTAAGCAGGCCCTTTTGGAAAAGGAATCTGCCCAAAAGGAAGCCGAGGCCAAGTCAGCTGATTTGGCCGATCGATTGGCACAAGTCGAAGAGGAGCAGACTGCTTATCAAGAAGAAAAGGCCCAGTTCCAAGCAGAAGCTGCTACGGTTGCAGCTAAATTGGAGGCGGCCGATGCCAACAAAAAGCGATTGCAGGCGCTTTTGTCCGAATTGCAAAATCAGCAAAACGAACTGTCAAATCGCCAAGATGAAATCAACAAGCGGCTCGAACAAGCGGCAAATGGGCCAGCGCTTTCAGCGCAACTAGAACAGCTAAAAGAAGAGCTGGAACAAGCTGGACAGCATTCTAACGAACTGACCCAGCGTTTCTCGAACTTGACCGAAAAGGTCAGCCAAATGGAAGCGGCTTTGTCGCAAAAACAAGAGGAAGTCAACCAGGCCATGATGGACCAGGCCAATGCTACTCACCGTTTGCAAGCCGGTCAAGAAAAGTTAGCCAAGCAGATGGCGACCCTGCAGCAGACCTACGGTTTGACAGTCGAAAGCCAAGCGGATTTGAAAAAATCCGACTTGCCAGATCAAGCGATTGATCAGCAATTGGCCCAGTTGAAGCGGGCCTTGGCTGCCCTTGGCCCAGTCAACGTGGCAGCCATCCAAGAATATGAAGAGATTAAGGAACGCCACAGCTTTTTGACCAAGCAAGCAGAAGACTTACAGCAGGCCAAGGCCACCTTGCAAGCCACGATTGACGAAATGGATCAAGAGGTTCAGGTCCGCTTTAAGCAGACCTTCGATCAAGTGGCTGAACACTTTAAGGACGTCTTCACCAAGATGTTTGCGGGGGGGCAGGCGCAAATTGAATTGACCGATCCAAAGCATTTGCTCACCACTGGAATCGATATCAAGGCTCAGCCACCTGGTAAGAAGTTCCAGCAGATGTCCTTGTTGTCTGGTGGGGAAAAGGCCTTGACCGCCATTTCCTTGCTCTTTGCCATTTTGCAAGTCCGTCCCGTGCCCTTTGCCGTACTGGATGAGGCCGAAGCCGCCTTGGATGAGGCCAACGTGGATCGTTTTGCTGCTTACTTGAAGAATTTCGGTGGTAGCACACAATTTATCACCATCACCCACCGTAAGGGAACGATGGTGGCCGCTTCCGTTCTCTATGGTGTGACCATGCAAGAGGCCGGGGTTTCCAAGATGGTGGCCGTTAACTTGGAACAAGCAGAAGAAAAACTCGCCTAAAGGAGGGACCAGATGGGACTCTTTGATCGTTTTAAAAAGAATAAGAAGCAAGAAGCGGAAGCGGCGCTTTCGCCTGAGGAAGCCGAAGTCGTTGAGCCGACTGATTACGCCACCGATGCCACCGAAGCAGACGAAAGCGCTGCAGAAGAAGCGCTTGGTGCAGAGCTGACAGAGGCCACTGATGCGACTGATGCGGCAACGTCTGACAGAGATTCAGAAGCTAAGGCCGCTGAAGATGCCAAGGCCGAAGGAGAGGCTGATTCATCTAGTAAAAGCGAACGAGCCGTTTACGAAAAAGGGTTAACTCAATCACGCAAGGGCTTTGCAGAGCGCTTTAACCGCTTCCTAGCTAATTTCCGTTCGGTTGACGAAGACTTCTTTGAAGAGCTGGAAGACACGCTGATTGGCGCAGATCTTGGTTTTGATCTGGCCATTAGTATTTCAAATCAGGTGCGCGAAGAAGTGAAGCTTGAAAACGTCAAGGATCCTCAAGAGATTCGGGAGCTGATTATCCGGCTCATGGTGGCGTCCTATGAAAAGCAAGGGGAACAAGAAGACCAATCCATGCACTTTGCAAAAAACGGGGAGCCCACAGTGATTCTCTTTGTCGGCGTGAACGGCGTCGGTAAGACAACCACGGTCGGTAAGATGGCAAAGCGCTATAAGGATCAGGGAAAATCCATCATGTTGGCTGCCGCTGATACCTTCCGTGCGGGGGCGGTGAAGCAATTGCAAGAATGGGGTGATCGAGCCGATGTACCGGTCGTAGCTGGCCCTGAAAAGGCTGATCCCGCTTCGGTTGTCTATCAAGCGGTGGAAAAAGCCAAGGCCGAGGGGACGGACATACTGTTTGTCGACACCGCCGGTCGTTTACAAAACAATGTTAACTTGATGCAAGAATTGGCTAAAATGAACCGCGTTATCCAAAAGGTTTTGCCAGAAGCCCCACAAGAAGTACTCTTGGTTTTGGATGCAACAACTGGGCAAAATGCTTTACAACAGGCCAAGTTGTTCAAAGATTCATCCGAAGTGACCGGTCTGGTCCTAACAAAGATGGATGGTACGGCTAAGGGAGGCATCGTCTTTGCTATCCGTGATCAATTACATTTGCCGGTCAAATGGATTGGTTTTGGAGAAAAGGCCGAAGACCTGCGCGTCTTTTCTGCAGAGGACTTTGTCTTTGGGCTCTTTAAAGATCTGGTGAACCCCTAATGGACATTGAGCAGAAGAACCGGATTAACGCCTTACTCGCTTTTTATGGCGAACTTCTCGCAAAAAAGCAACAAGCTTATCTGCGTTATTACTACGAAGATGATTTTTCAATTATCGAAATTGCAGAAGAAGAACAAGTGTCCAGGCAAGCTGTTTCCGATAATTTGAAAAAGGGCTGCGAAGTGTTGGAACATTACGAAGCTGTTTTGTCGCTTTATGAGGATTCACTCAAGCGCGAGGCCTTAGAAGAAGAAATTCTTTCTTACGTGATGCAACAATACCAAGGCGATGAACATTTAAAAGAATTAATCGACCAAATGGTCAACCAAGAAATTAATTAAAAAGGAGGCAGCTGGGCTTTCGCCCAGTCAGTAGACTATGGCTTTTGAAAACTTAACAGATCGCTTGTCCAAGGCGTTGAAAAATCTAACCGGTAAGGGAAAGATTCATGAAGAGGATCTGCAGGCTTCTTTGCGCGAAATTCGCTTAGCCTTGCTGGAAGCCGATGTTTCTTATGCTACGGTTAAGAAGTTCATCGCAAACATCAAGGAAAAGGCTAAGGGAGCTGAAATTCTTGACGGCTTGAACGCGCCACAGCAAGTTGTCAAAATTGTCAACGACGAACTGACTGCTCTGATGGGTGAAGAAGCGGCGCCTTTGAACAAATCGGAGAAAATTCCAACCGTTATCATGATGGCTGGACTTCAGGGAGCTGGTAAGACGACGACTGTTGCCAAATTGGCTTATAAGTTGAAAAAGGAAGACAAGGCTCGTCCTTTGATGATTGCAGCCGACGTTTATCGTCCGGCGGCCATCGATCAGTTGGAAGTACTTGGAAAAGATTTGGACATCCCGGTCTTCTCTGAAGGCACGGACGTGGATCCCCGTGAGATCGTCAAGCACGGTCTGAAGGAAGCAAAGGCCAACAAGAACGACTACGTCTTCATCGATACGGCCGGTCGTTTGCAGATCGACGAAGAATTGATGACCGAATTAAAGGACATCGCAACGATTGCTTCGCCTGATGAAATCTTGCTGACGGTCGATGCCATGACTGGTCAGAACGCGACAGAAACGGCCCAGGGCTTTTCTGACGCGTTGGACTTGACCGGAGTCGTTTTGACTAAGTTGGATGGTGACACTCGTGGTGGTGCCGCTTTGTCGATTCGTGACGTGACGGGTAAGCCAATCAAGTTTGTCGGACAGGGGGAAAAGCCAACGGATCTGGACGTCTTTTACCCAGACCGAATGGCTTCCCGTATTCTTGGCATGGGCGACATGCTGACTTTCATCGAAAAAGCCCAAAAGGAAGTCGATGAAAAGAAGCAGGCCGAGCAGTTGGAGAAGATGCGTCAAAACACCTTTGATTTCAACGACTTTGTCGACCAGCTCAAGCAGGTCCAAAACATGGGCCCAATGGAAGATCTGATGAAGATGATTCCGGGAATGGCCGGCAACCCTGCCTTGCAGAACTTGAGCATTGATCCTAAGACCTTTACCCACATGGAAGCCATTGTGTCTTCGATGACGAAGCAGGAACGGGAAAACCCGGATTTGCTGAATCCTTCTCGCCGTCGTCGGTTGGCTGCTGGTGCCGGCCGTCCGATTGTCGAAGTCAACAAGATGATCAAGCAGTTCGACCAAATGAAGAAGATGATGAACCAGGCCACGAAGGGTAACTTCTCTGGCATGGAACAGATGATGGGCGGTGCAGGTATGGACATGTCATCCATGATGGGTGGCCAAGGCATGCCTGGTGGTAACTTTGGTCAAAAGGTTCAAAACTTTGCGATGAAGCAAGCCGCCCGCAAGATGAAAAAGATGAAGAAGAAGCGTGGTAAAAAGTAAGCGTTTCAGGATGAATTGGCTAGAAAAGTTCTTTATTCATCAAAAGATAAAGGACAATTTCAGAGGATAGGTTCATGACGATTCAATTAATTGCAACGGATTTAGATGCGACTTTTTTAAACGATCAGAAGACCTTTGACCAGAACCTTTACCAAGAAATGGTCGAAAAGGCTAAGGCGAAAGGGGTCACTTTCGTAGTGGCTACTGGAAATCACCCTGACAAGGTTCGCCACTACTTTTCCGGTGTTGATCAGTCCTATTTGTTGATTGCAAACAACGGGGCTGAAGTGGTGACCTCAAGTGGCCAAGTTTTGGCTACTTTTGCGATTGATCCAAGTGCTTTTGCGCCGGTCGTTGAGCAGATCGATAACATGAAGGAACGCATATCGATGGGCCTAGTTTTTACGGGTACCGAAAAGGCCTTTATGCTTCGGTCACAGGCTGACCTTGGGTTGGGTTTTGATAAAGCGGCCTCGTATTTTAAGTCTTTGACCTTAATTGACGACTTGTCGGAAATCGATGAGCCCATCTTGAAGATGACGGTTAACATTCCTGAATATGAGCTGCCTTTTATAAAACAAATTGAGGACATGGCCTTACCCGTTCACGTGACGACTTCTGGATATGGCGCCATCGACTTTGTGGCGCCCAATGTGAATAAGGGGGTTGCCCTTTTTGATCTTAGTCAACGCCTGAACATTCAAAAAGAGGCGATGGCCGCCTTTGGTGATGGGTTAAATGACCTCGAGATGCTCGAATACGTTGGCCAACCCTATATCATGCCAAATGCCGATCCGATGCTACTAGGACGTGGCTTTAAGAAGGCAGTTGCTGATAATAATCACGACGGCGTTTTGAAAACAATTTTACAAAAATTGTTATAGAAAGACTTCGCCCTGCAATTTTAATTCGGTAAACTAGAGCAAGGGAAAGAAGGAAACGAACAAATGAACGAAAAGCTAAGGAAATGGCTCCACCGATTCTTTGGAGTTTTAACAATTGTTTTGGCGCTTTTACTGGCCTGGCAATGGTTACAAAGTCAGCCCGCTACTAATCCGTTTAAGAAAAACACGAATCGAATCTTAACCCAAAAGCAGGGAAAGTATTCCAAAAAGGAACGCAAGACTATTCGTGATGCGGTTGCAGCAGAAGATCAAAAGGGGCTAAACCTAAACAAGCAGGGGTATATCGCCATTCCAAAGTTATCGATCCTCTTGCCAATCTATGACAATGCTTATTCCAAAGTGGCCCTTGATAAAGGCGCCAACACGGCTCAGAAGAATTGGCCCGTTCCGGTGATGGGGCAGGGGAACTATACCTTAGCCGCGCACAATTGGGATAATGGGTACACTGGTTTTTCGGCTTTGCAGGAAAAGTTAAAGCAAAACGCACCTTACGAGGATGAAAATGGTGCGCTAGGAAAATCAGCTTGGTTAAACGGGACCGTCATTTATTTGGCCAACAAAAACGGTATCTATCGCTACAAGGTGACTGGGCAAACGGCGGTCGATCAAAATGATAGTTCAGTTTTGAATCCCGATGAGCGACTCGATAACAAAGCCAAATTAACCATTGTCACCTGCCTCTTCCCAGATACGACCAAGCGAATTATTACGCACGCCAAATACCTGGATCATCACAGTTGGCAAGATGCCAAAAGTGACGAGCTCAGTCACTTTGATCTCAAGAAGCAAAAGACGAATGTTTTGCCTTAATAAAGGATGGATTGATGTACGAATATTTGAAAGGGAAGATTACGCAGATCGCTCCGGGGATCATCGTTTTAGAAACAAAAGACGGTGTCGGTTATCGGATTTATCCTGCTAATCCCTACCACTTTGAGGTCAATCAGGAAGCGCAAATTTTTGTGGAGCAGATTGTTCGTGAAAACGAGTTATCCCTTTACGGCTTTGCGACGGTGACCGAAAAGCAACTCTTCAATAAATTGCTAAACGTATCCGGAATCGGTCCCAAGTCGGCCTTGGCCATTTTGGCTGGCGCAAGACCAGCCGATCTGGTTCAAGCCATTGAAAATAGTCAAGTCGATTACCTGACCCAGTTCCCTGGCGTTGGCAAGAAGACTGCTCAGCAGATTGTGCTGGACTTGTCAGGTAAGATGGATGACTTTTCAACTTTGGTTGAAGGCGCCAGTGCAACTTTTGCTGAAGCAAAGGAAGGAAAGCAGGCGGCCAACCGTTCCAATCTAGAAGATGCCCTGGCTGCCTTGGAGGCACTTGGTTATGCGGCCCGCGATCTCGCCAAAGTGAAGAAGGCCTTGGCGATGGAAACGGGGTCGACTTCGGACTTGGTGTCAAAAGGGCTTACCCTTTTGGTCCAGGGTTAATGCAACACACCGCTATTTGCGGGTGAATGAGAACGAAATGGAGAAGATATGGTGATAATTACAGCAGGAATGATTGGTGTCGGTAAGACGACCTTAACAGAATTAGTAGCCAAGCACTTTGGAACAAAAGCCTTCTTCGAACCGGTTGGCGATAACCCGGTTTTGCCGCTTTACTATAAGGATCCAAAGCAATACGGCTTCTTGCTTCAGATTTTCTTCTTGAATCGTCGCTTTTCGATGATCAAACGGGCCTTGGCTGATGATAACAACGTCTTGGACCGCTCAATTTATGAAGACGAATTGTTTACTGAGGAAAACCACAAGGATGGCAACATTTCCGACATGGAAATGGACGTTTATCATAATCTGATTACACGGATGATGGCCGAATTGGATGAGCTACCAAAGAAGGCCCCGGATTTGATGGTTTATGCGGATGCGGATTTTGACACAATCCTTCACCGAATTAAAAAACGGGGACGTGATTATGAGCAATTCGAAGACAATGATGAGCTTTACCAGTACTACCACAAGATGTGGTCTGCTTATCGCGGTTGGTTTGAAGCTTATGACAAGTCACCAAAAATTCGTGTCGATTTGCAAAAGTATGACTTAGAAGATGAAAAGAATCAAGAAATCGTCTTGAAGCAAATTGAAGATGCTTTAGCTGAAATCCGTCAATAAAAAAATTCCGAGCAAGAGGAAAATCTCTTGCTCGGAATTTTTTGTATCGCTTTACTTTTTTTGTTCAGCGAGTAAGTCTTTGATTTCACGCAGCGTGACCAATTCGTCAGAAGGTTGCTTAGCTGCTTGTTGCTTTGGCTTAATGATGGTTTTATTCACGAACTTGACCACCAAGAAGACGATGAAAGCCGTGATCAAGAAGGAAACGACATCGTTTAAGAATTCACCATAGGTAAAGACCAACCGCCGACCAATTTGTAGTTTAAGATCGGAAAGTGGGTGATCAGAACCAGTGACCAAACCAAGCAATGGGTTGATTAAATTCACGGTAAAGGATTTGACCAAAGTGGTAAAAGCGCCACCGATGATGACACCAACGGCCATGTCCACGATGTTACCCCGGTTAATAAACTGCTTAAATTCTTTCAAAATTTTCATGTTGCCTCCTTTAAATGGTAAAACGTTTTTAGTGTGCATCTTTTTTCAATGTTGAAATAAGGTTTTGATCCGGCGTGACATAAGTCGTCTGTTGCCCTTCAAAAATCACATAACCTGGTTTGGCTCCATTTGGCTTTCGTAACCTTCCTGCCGGTAAATAGTCGACGGGAACATTGGCCGAATCGCGCGCCTTTGAAAAGTAAGCGGCTAATTGAGCAGCCTCTTCTAAGGTCTTTTCGGAAGGCGCATCGGAATCAATCAAAACGTGGGAACCAGGAAGATTTTGGACGTGCAGCCAGATTTTGTGGCGATTTTGCTTTTTTAACGACAACCGGTCGTTTTGCAAATTGTTTTTACCAACTTCAATCATGGTGCCATCGGTGGCAACGAAGCGGTCCGGCTGACCCATGACATGTTTTGGCTTTCTAGTCTGCTTTCCTTTGGTTTTAACTTTAACCTTTTCACGCAAATAACCTTGTTCGATTAGCTCGATTTTGATATCCTCGACATCTTTTGGTGACGCCACCGCCAGTTGCGTTTGAATTGATGCAAAATAGTCGATTTCTTTTTTCGTTTCTTCGAGCTGTTCTAAGACGTAGTCTTTTGCTAAACGTAGTTTTCGGTATTTGTGAAAGTAGCGGTTGGCGTTTTTTAGACCGTCAAACCGGGGGTCAAGTTCGATTTTTAGCAACTTGTTGTCGTCGTAATAATTTTCGATGTCAACTGACGTCATGCCTTTATGAACCAGGTGCGGATAGGTAATCAACAGATCGCCCTTGATCTTAAAACTTTCAGCATTTTCAGAATCAGATAAGGTCTGCTCGAGCTTTTTTTGCTTGGTTGTGTTCTTTTTCAGCTCATTTTTGACCAGGCGTACCAGACTGGCGGCTTGCTGATTGACTCGATCGGCTTCGGCTTGACCGGCAAAGTAGGCATCCAACAGGTCACCAAGAGAGGCAAACTGTTCTTTTTGATCGGCATTTTGTCCCCAATCAAATGCCGAATAGGACAATTTGTTTTGGGCAAAACGATACAAAGTTGGTGCCGGCATATCGAAGTTGGCTAACCATTCCGATGTTGTCTTGAGTGCATCCGCTGCCTGACTGAGTGTCTGGGCCAACTGTTTGGCGGATTGTGTTGAGAATCCCTCAAAATGTTGTTGAATGGCTTGGGCCCAGTTGGCTTTGTCTTCATCTAGCAAAATCTTAGCCAGTGAGCCAAGATCCGAGGTGAAGGGGTTTTCCTTATTTTGTGCTGGTGGCAGGGTGTAGGTCGCACCGGGCATTAGGGAGCGCACACGATTTTGGTCAGCGGGAACGTGCTTGATCAGTTCTAGAATTCGTTGATCTTTTTCTCGCACCAAGAAGAGGTTGGAGTGCCGGCCCATCATTTCAAGCGTCAGCAAAAGCGTTTGTTCGTCACCAAGCTCGTCGTGGGTGTTGACTGCAAAATGCAGGATTCGGTCATTTGATACCTGCTCGACCTGATTTAGCCGGGCGCCTTCCAAATTACGCCTTAAGAACATGGCGAAGTTGGTAGGGGTCTTTGGATTCTGGTACGGAATTTTGGTGACCTGTGCGCGTGCGTAGGCAGGGTGGGCCGACAGTAGCACCGGATAGTTCTGGCTATTGTTGCGTACAACGAGAATGATTTCGTTAGGGTAGGGCTGGTGGACCTTGGTAATGCGACCGCCGGCTAATTTTTGATTGAATTCGTGCGCCAAAGCGTGCACGAAGAGACCGTCAAGGGGCATAAGCTCCTCCTTTAATGTGATTACCTATATTATAGGACATCTGAGCAAGGATGCCACCCGGAACTGTTAGTCTTTAAGGAAATGCAAAAGAAAAAAGCGCCATTCTGTTAAACAGAATGGCGCTTTTAGTTAAATTACTTCTTTTCAGTAACTTGCTTACCGTTATACATTCCTGAAGGAGAAACGCGGTGAGCAACGCGGTATTCACCAGTAGTCTTGTCCAAAGTAATGTTTGGCACGTTCAACCCGATGTGTCCGCGGCGGTTACGCTTGTGAGACTTAGAATTCTTGTTTGATGGGGTAGCCATTACAGCACCTCCTTTCGGTTCAATTTATCAACTTTTTAAGTTTATCTAAGATTCCAGTTCTTGTCAATAAGTAGCGGGAAAAGTCATGAGAAAAATCAAGAATTTTGTTGGTGATGAATGAATCGAATAAAAAAGAAGAATAGAAGTAAAAAACAAAAGGAGAAACAAAAAATTAGCGCTGATGTTTTTTTCTAATTCACTCAAAAAGCCCTTAACCAAGCCTTTGAATTCTGGTAAACTATAGATAATTACTCTTTTTATAAGAGTTTGCACACAAATGGTAAAAAGGTTGAAATGAACATGACAGTGAGAAATAAAAATAATATCATCGCAGTCCACGCAGTGGTCCTTCTTTTCATTGCCTTTGTCTTTGTCACGCCGACCCATTTCGATTTTTTGATGTGGAACGTTTTCTTGGCTTTGTTGCCTTTAGACTTTGCTTTGGTCGTTTTGGTGGCGCGTTTCAAGTTAACGCAGGTCTTTTTCTCATTTCTGTGGTTGATTTTCTTTCCGAACACCATGTACATGATTACAGATTTTATCCATTTGCAGTATATTTCGACCGCACTTGACGTGCGCTACCAATACTTTAATTATTCGGTCTTGGCTGCTGGGATCTTTATTGGTGTCTTTTTGGGGATTCTATCATTAGAAGTGATGATGCGTCGTTTCCTAAAGGGAAGGGCTGGCCTAGCGGTTATCTTGACGTTGGGGATCGTTTCCTTTCTGTCCTCCTTTGGCATTTACTTGGGCCGCTTCTTACGGTTGAATTCCTGGGACATTTTGACCAACTTTGACTTGGTTTTAGAGAACGTGGAAGCGTCAATTTCAAAGCACATGTTTGCTTTTGTTGGCCTCTTTGCATTGGCTCAATTTGCCATTCTAGTGATCTATCATTACGGCGGTCGTTTACTGATTGCTTTAGCTAAAGAGACGGCCCGAGAAGAAGCGGCTGTTATGGCCTTTGATGAAGAAGAAAAAAATCAATAAAGTCGTTGACAGGGTGCCTGCGATCGTCTATACTTAATGACGTTGAACAAGTAGAAGCGCCCGCTTCTCGCCTTGTGACTCGCGTTGCCAGGCAGATACACGTTGTACTTCAGTGTACAGACAGGTAAGGTGGGCGAACTTCGGTTCGTCCACCTTTTTCTTCGTTGTTCACACAAAAATATTTTGGAGGTATCGAGCCATAGCACGTCAACCACGACAAGTTGATCTAGTCAACGATAATATCCGTGCCAATCGGGTTTTACTGATTCACGATGGTAAGCAAGAAGAGATGTCAACGCGCGAGGCACAGCAGCGCGCCGATGACATGGGCCAAGATTTGGTTCTGGTTCAGGCCAACGCCCAACCACCTGTTGCCAAAATCATGGATTGGGGAAAAGCAAAGTTCGAGGCGCAGAAGCGTCAAAAAGAACAGCGCAAGAACCAAAAGATTGTTCAGGTTAAGGAAGTTCGCATGTCACCAGTGATTGATTCCGGTGATTTCGAAACACGTAAGAAAGCAGCGATTAAGTTCCTTGAAAAGGGAAACAAGGTCAAGTTAAACTTGCGTTTCCGTGGCCGGATGATCACCCACCAAGACATTGGTCGGGAAGTCTTAGAACGAATGGCCAACGAATTGGACGACATTGCCAAGGTTGAACAACGTGCTAAGATGGATGGTCGGCAAATGTTCTTGGTCTTAGCGCCTAAGAAGGGTTAAGAAAAAGACACCGACTTTAGATACTTGAAAAACGATAGGAGAATGGACACATGCCCAAGATGAAGACTCACCGCGCTGCTGCGAAGCGCTTCAAGAAGACCGCAAAGGGTGGCTTCAAGTCAGCCTCAGCTTACACGTCACACCGTTTCCACGGTAAGACGAAGAAGCAACGTCGTCAATTGCGTGGTACGCGCATGATGAACAAGACAACGATCAAGAAGTACGCCAAGATGTTGTCTACCCTCTAATTTCAGGGTGTCTGTAAGTTACTATATTTAGGAGGAATTTCCCATGCGAGTAAAGGGTGGAACAGTTTCACGCGCACGTCGTAAGAAGTTTATTAAGTTGGCCAAGGGTTACCGCGGACAACGTCGTATCAACTACAAGGTTGCCAAGCAACAAGTTTACAAGTCATACTTGTACGCTTACCGCGATCGTAAGAACCGCAAGCGTGACTTCCGTAAGTTGTGGATTGCCCGTATCAACGCGGCAGCCCGCATGAACGGTATGTCATACTCAAAGTTGATGCACGGTTTGACTTTGGCAGGTGTTCAATTGAACCGTAAGATGTTGGCTGACTTGGCCGTATCTGACTTTGACACGTTCTCAAAGGTTGCTGATCAAGCAAAGGAAGCGTTGAAGAAGGAAAACGTTTTGGTACAGGAACGCAACGCTGCGACGACTGACAAGACGGTTAAGGTTAACCGCTAATCATTTATTAAAAGCTACCCGGTTGGGTAGCTTTTTTTGTGGAGAAAGTCTTGTAATACTGGGGAAACAAGGTCATTTCATCCAATGTTCTGGTTCTTTTTTAAGGAAATATGATAAGATAGAAGTAATTGAAATCGAGACAAGAGTCGTGGCTTCATGCGAGACTCAAGTGATAAATAATTGAACACGAACAAAGGAAACATTATGACAGATCTGACTATTTTGCCCCTTGGGGGAGTTCGCGAGAATGGCAAAAATATGTATGCCATCTCAGTCAACGACGAAATTTTTATTTTGGATGCAGGGCTGAAGTATCCAGATACGGAACAGTTGGGAATCGACGTGGTCATTCCGGACTTTGAATACCTGATTCAAAACCAAGATAAGATTGCTGGAATCTTCTTGTCCCACGGCCACTCGGATGCTATTGGGGCTTTGCCTTACTTGTTGCAACAAATTCAAGCGCCCGTCTTTGGGTCTGAACTAACCATTGCGTTGGCTAAGTTAGCCATCGAAGACGAAAAGGGAATCAAAGACTTTGACGATTTCCATGTGGTCAACGAAAAGACCGAAATTGATTTTGGTGACGTCAAACTTTCTTTCTTTAATACAACCCACACGATTCCGGAAGCTTTAGGCGTGGTGCTTTCAGTTGATGAAGGGCAGATTGTTTATTCTGGACACTTTAAATTCGATCAAACGGTCGAAAAAGCCTACCAGACTAATTATCAGCGCTTGGCAGAAATCGGTCAAAAGCCGGTTTTGGCTCTGTTGGCAGACGGTGCGGGAACAGAAGAAACGGTCAAGGCGCCAGCTTCTGAAAAGCAAATTCATGATTATATTCAAGAAGCCTTTGAAGAAGCAAAGGGCAAACGGATCATTGTGGCGGCCGTTGCCTCCAACATTCAACGCATTCAACAGGTCATCGATGCAACCGCTAAGACACACCGCCGCCTAGTGCTAACCGGTCACGACGTTGAAAAAATTGTGGCGACGGCGTTGAAGTTGGACTTACTGTCCTTACCGGAACCAAAAGAAAAGCTCTTTGCCAATGTGAAGGATTTGGCTACCATGCCAGACAGCCAGACGGTTGTTCTTGAAACTGGCAGGCTTGGCGAACCTGTTAAGGCTTTGCACAAGATGGCTAAGGGTGAGGACCCAGTGATCAACATTGGCTCAAACGATTTGGTCTTCATTACGACCAATCCAGCCTTTGCTGTTGAGTCTTACGTTGCCCAAACGCGGAACATGCTCTTCAAGAAGGGGGCCAACGTTAAGCAGATTTCAAGTGACCTACGCTCGTCTGGTCACGGTTCAAAGGCTGATTTGCAACTCTTGATGAACTTCTTTAAGCCAGCCATGCTGATGCCGGTTTCAGCCGAATTCCGCGTGATGGTGACCGCCAAGCAAGCGGCTGAAGAGATCGGGATGAAAGAGGATCAAGTGATCATGGCCAAGCGCGGCGATCAGTTGGTCTACGACGGGTCGATTTTTTCAAAGGCCGGCGCGGTCTCCGTCGCAGAGACGATGATCGATGGGGATTCGCTAAAGGATATTGGAAACGTTGTCTTGCGTGACCGCCGAATCTTGTCAGAAGATGGGGTCTTTGTTACGGTTGTGACGATTGATCGCAAGAAGCGCAAAGTCGTTTCGAAGCCAAAGATGACTTCTCGTGGTTTTGTCTATGTGAAGGCCAATCGCGATCTGATGAAGGAAGCTGGAAAGTTAACCATTGAATCCATTGAAGATTATTTGAAAAACGCCAAGGCCTTTGATTGGAACGAACTGAAGAATGGCGTTCGTGAAAAATTAGCCCGTTTTCTTTTCAATGAAACAAGACGTCGGCCAATGGTGATGCCAGTGGTGATGGAAGTCAATCAGAACCGAAGGCCACACCACAAGGCTGAATCCGATAAAAAGGGTCAGAAGCCAAACAATAAGAAGAATCAAAAGCAAAACGGAAAAAACAAGAAGTCAAAGAGTCAAGAAAAAAAGCACGATCAAAAGCAAGCAGAAAAGTCTGCTGACTAATTGTTTTAGGGCTCGCCTTGTTGTGAGCCCTTTTTGTTCGTAGAAAAATCGTGTTGCTTTTTGAAGCAATCATTTTGGAGAAGAAAATGACAGTGATCCAACAGTTAAAAGAGCAAGGTATCGATGCTCTGGCGACCGAGAACTATCAACTGGCAGTGGATTGCCTGAATCAGGTCTACGATTACGACCGAACCTTTGAAAACAATCAACTTTTCGCCCGTGCGCTGTCTAAAAATGGTCAAAATGACTCTGCTTTGACCATCGCTCAAGAATATGTCGGTGAATACCTTGGGCAACAAAAGGATTACCAGTTTTACTTTGAACTTTGTCTAAAGGCCAAACATTTTATTATGGCCCGTCGGATGGCGGTCGAATCCATTGAAGAAAGCGACAAGGTACGTCGGATCGAAGAGGTCGCTGCAGCCGAGGAAAACGAACGGGCGGAAAATCCAAAAGTGATTGACCAAGCGGTTCGGCGCTTTCGCCACATTGCAGCCTTTGACGTGTTGACCCAGCAACAAATTTACCAGGATGCCTTGAATTTGCCGGTTCGGGACTTTGTGGATGCGGCTCGAAATGTTTTGTTAGATCCGGATTGCTTTGCTTTGATAAGAATTTCCATTCTGACCGATATTCAGTGTCTCTTTTTGCATCAGAAGTTTTCTTACCGCTTCATTGACGGTGAGGTTTACACGACGATCCTGTGTGATCATCCAAAGCCCCTTCGTGATCCTGCCTTTTCTAAGGCGCGGGAATATCTAAGCCGGACTGTCGGGCAAGAAGACCCAGTGGCTTATGGCATGCTTTTGGATCAGCTGCGACTCGAGATGAATACGGTTTTTCCACAACTTGACCGAATTACCGATCCAATTGCCTGGGTGCAAGCGGATGTGGCCATGTTTAATGACAAGGAAGGGCGGGTGGACTTTGCGGAATCTGCCGACCAAAAGAACTTGCATGAAATGGTGCACCATTTCTTAGAAGAGATGGGTGCTTCTTGATGCCGGACCTTGATTAAAATGCTGTTATATCAGGGATTTGACCCTCTTTTTGGACAATGCTTTCCTGGCATAAAAAAGTATTTACAAAAAATTAAGAACTTAGTATAATTGATTTCGGCTCGAAGGCCAGAAAAACGGTTGTTATGGTTGTTTTTATCAGACAAGCGTTGTAAAATATAAACATACGATTTTCTCGGATCAACCGAGAAATAAAATTTTGGAGGAAACTACATTGGCTAAGGAAACTTACGTTCGCAATAAGCCCCACGTTAACATTGGTACGATCGGTCACGTCGATCACGGAAAGACTACTTTGACTGCCGCTATCTCAAAGGTATTGGCTGAAAAGGAAGGTAAGGACGCTACTGATTTCGCTGAAATCGATAACGCACCTGAAGAAAAGGAACGTGGTATCACGATCAACACGTCCCACATCGAATACGAAACGGAAGCACGTCACTACGCCCACATCGATGCCCCAGGTCACGCCGATTACGTTAAGAACATGATCACTGGTGCCGCTCAAATGGACGGTGCTATCTTGGTTGTTGCCGCAACTGATGGTCCTATGCCACAGACGCGTGAGCACATCTTGCTTGCCCGCCAGGTTGGTGTTGAACACTTGGTTGTTTTCTTGAACAAGACGGACCTTGTTGACGATGAAGAATTGGTTGACTTGGTTGAAATGGAAGTTCGTGAATTGTTGTCAGAATATGACTTCCCAGGCGATGACATTCCTGTAATCAAGGGATCAGCTTTGAAGGCATTGGAAGGCGACAAGGAACAAGAACAAGTTATCTTGGACTTGATGAAGGCCGTTGACGAATACATCCCAACGCCAGACCGTGAAGCTGACAAGCCATTCTTGATGCCTGTCGAAGACGTATTTACGATCACTGGTCGTGGTACTGTTGCTTCTGGTCGTGTTGACCGTGGTGTCTTGACTACTGGTACTGAAGTTGAAATCGTTGGTTTGAAGGATGAAATCCAAAAGACGACGGTTACTGGTATCGAAATGTTCCGTCGTACGTTGGACGAAGCACAAGCTGGTGACAACATCGGTGCATTGCTCCGTGGTGTTGACCGCGACCAAATCGAACGTGGACAAGTTTTGGCAGCCCCTGGCTCAATCAAGACGCACAAGAAGTTCAAGGCTGAAGTTTATGTCTTGACGAAGGAAGAAGGAGGCCGTCACACGCCATTCTTCACTAACTACCGTCCACAATTCTACTTCCACACGACTGATGTTACTGGTGTCGTAGAATTGCCTGAAGGTGTTGAAATGGTTATGCCTGGTGACCAAGTAACGTTTGACGTTGAATTGATCGCACCAGTTGCCATTGAACAAGGTTTGAAGTTTACTGTTCGTGAAGGTGGCCACACTGTTGGTGCCGGAACGGTTACTGAAATCGAAGGCTAATTCTAATTAGTAAAAAAAAGTCTGCTTCGGCAGGCTTTTTTTTGTTGCACTTTTACTTTCTAAATGACGCTGTTGGTTGTATACTAGAATCAATTGAAATAAAAGACGCAAAAACGACATCGTTTTGTCTTTTTAAGGAGAGAGTAGGTTATGCAAAAAAAGCGCTTATGCTGGCCAGTTGTTGTCCTAATGGTAATCATGATGGTTACTGGTTTTTCTAAGGCTCAGGCCGATTCGGCTGCTAATCCCTATATCACGAAGGTGAGTCTGACCGACTTGGATCACCCGGATAGTCAATCATATGGTCCATATGACAATATGAAGATTCATTGGGATTTTCTTGTGGCAAAAGGCACTGCTCTAAGAGCTGGGGAGCAAATGACAGTGACGGTGCCAAAGGTCTTTTCTTTGCAAGGATCACCGTCGTTTGATATCACTGATTCCGAAGGACAAGTGATCGCTCACTGTAAAACAGCGGACAATCATCAAGATTTGACGGTGACTTGGACCGATACCGCAACGACGATTGCTTCGCAAAAAGATTTAGTGGGTTATCTCGAAGTCACATCGCGTTGGCAAGTGAAGATTATCGATCAGAATCAACGGATCCGATTGATTGGAACGTGACCAATAGTGCCAATGTACCCGGAAGTGCTAACATTTTACCTGCGCCACCGGCACCCAGTCCTAAAAATACCGTTTTGCGTAAGGACGGGGGCTTTGCTGGTGAAGGTAGTAATCTGATTTACTGGACAGTGCGCGTGAACTGGGCGCAAAAGCAGATTAATAATGCCAAGGTGACCGATACGGTCGGGTCCGATCAGTCGCTTGATCCAGAACGTGGCATTGTTGTTTTTTCTTGCACAGTGGATGGCGACACGGTTAAACAGGGACCCGAGGTGAAGCCAAAGAGCGTGACCTACTTAAATGATCGCGAGTTCGTTGTTGACTTGGGTGATATTAAAGGCCCATACAATATCTTTTACTTTACTAAGTTTGATACCAAAGCCGCACAGGGGACAAAGTTTACAAATGCGGCGGTGCTGACTGGAGATGATATTGACAAGGTTGAGGTGAAGACAGAAACGAGCGCATATAGTGGTGATGGTGGCGCTAATGATCCTGGAGGAAACCCTGTGAATCCTAGTCCATCCCCAAAACCCAATCCAGAACCAAAGCCGACCCCTGTAAATCCAAGTCCTAAACCAGGTCCGGCGCCACAGCCTGAACCGGTTGATCCGAGCCCAGCGCCAAGGCCAGTTCCAAAGGACCAGTCAGGGAAAAAGAACAAGGACTTACCGGATACGGCTGGTGATCAGAAGAATAAGACAGCTTCCTGGCAGAAGACATCTGTACTTCCTGAAACGAATAAGGTCAATGCTAAGCAAACGCTATTAGCGTTGGCGACGACTTTTGCTGTCATTGCTAGTTTCTTTGGTTATATCCAGACAAAAAAGTAAAAAATCTTTGATGGAAAGCGCCCTTTGTTGGGCGCTTTTTTAATTTACCCAAAATGTCTAGAAAAAATTCAAAATGCTCGCCTGAATAAAATATCTTTCTTTATTTTTAAATCAAAATCCTGTATAATTCGTAATGTTTTGTTACAAAAGACATGTTTTTGAGAGAATATAAAGAAAAGCAAATGTTAAAGAAAATAATGACTGCCATGGCCGTTGTCTTTCTTTCTGGAATGATGAATGTGGTGGGCATGGCCGACACGACAAATGAATCGGGTCCAAAGACAAGTGAGTGGATTACCGCCATTCATCTGACTGACGATAGCCATCCTGGTGCAAGTAGTTATGGCCCCTATGACAACATGACGATCCAGTGGGATTATCTGATTCCAAAGGGAACGGATTTGAAAGCTGGCGACCAATTGACGGTGGCTTTTCCGGATGTTTTCGTCGCTAAAGGTCCTACGGAATTTGATATTTATGAAAACGGGGACAGCACCAAGGCCAAGACAGGTGTTGGTAAAATCGATGCAAATGACAATAAGCTAACAATTACCTGGACAAAGGCCGCCGAAAAGACGGTTTCTGAAATGGACTTCCATGGCTATTTTGATCGACAGGTTCATTTTAATGTGTCGGATAAGAGCAAGGCACAGCAGATTCCGATTGATTGGGGTGTGTCTGGAAAGGTAGCAAATAGCGTGCCAAAGAGTGCTGACATTGTGCCCGATACTAGTGGTGATGGCAAGCGCCCTTTGCGAAAGGACGGCGACTTTGCTGGTGAAGGCCCTGGCCTGATTTATTGGGTTGTACGCGTGAACTACACGGAAGATAATGTTCAAAATGCGGTGATTAAAGATACGCTTGGTCCTGGTGAGACTTTAGATATGAGCCGTGGCATCACGGTCTTTTCATGTAAAGTTGATGGTGATAACGTCAGCCAAGTCGGGACGATTTCGCCAAAGAGCCTAACGGTTGATAAAGACCTAACCAGCTTCACGGTTGATCTTGGTGATATCTCAGGTGCCTACAACATTTTTTACTACGTTAAATTTGACGAAAACGCCCCGAAGGGAACGGTTTATATCAATAGTGTCGTCTTTACTGGAAACAAGTATCGTGAGACGGTCGACAACGTGCCAACCGCCGCATACGGTGGTCATGGTGGCTCGAACGGTCCGACGGATGATGGCGGAAAGGATGATAATGGTGGAGACAACACGCCAGTAAATCCCGATCCCGAACCAACGCCCGATAATGACGGCGGAAAGGGTGATAACGGTGGTAACGATACGCCGGTAAATCCTGATCCCGAGCCAACCCCTAACAATGGTGGCGACACACCAAACAACGATGGTGGCAATGGCGATGGTGGCAACACACCAAAGAACGACGGTGGCAATACGCCAAACAATGATGACGGAAAGGGTGATAACGGTGGTAACGATACGCCTGTAAACCCCGATCCCGAACCAACGCCAAAACCTAATAATGACGGCGGAAATGGTGATGGTGGCAACACACCGAAGAACGACGGTGGCAATACGCCAAACAACGATGATGGAGGTAAGGGTGATAACGGTGCTAACGATACACCGGTAAATCCTGATCCTGAACCAACGCCGACACCAACGCCCAATAATGACGGCGGAAATGGTGATGGTGGCAACACGCCGAAGAACGACGGTGGCAACACGCCAAGCAACGATGATGGTGGCAAGGGTAATAATGGTGCTAACGATACACCGGTAAATCCTGATCCTGAACCAACGCCAACACCTAACAATGGTGGCGACACACCAAAAAACGACGGTGGCAATACGCCAAACAATGATGACGGAAAGGGTGATAACGGTGGTAACGATACGCCTGTAAACCCCGATCCCGAACCAACGCCAAAACCTAATAATGACGGCGGAAATGGTGATGGTGGCGATACGCCAAACAATGATGGTGGCAACACGCCGAAGAACGACGGTGGCAATACGCCAAACAACGATGATGGAGGTAAGGGTGATAACGGTGCTAACGATACACCGGTAAATCCTGATCCTGAACCAACACCAACGCCCAACAATGACGGCGGAAATAGTGATGGTAGCAACACGCCAAACAACAATGATGGAGGCAGGGGCGATAACGGTGGTAACGATACGCCAGTAACCCCCGCTCCTGAACCAGCGCCAAGCAACGGTGGTGATAACACACCCGTTGATCCTGAGCCAGAACCTGTCCAGCCAGAACCAACGCCAGTTCTGCCGAACACGTCCGGCGGCGATTCTTCTGATAACAGTGGCTCTTCAGACGGCAATGATTCATCCAATGGTGTTGGTTACTCAGACGGTAAGGATTCTACCAATGACAACATCGTAACACCTTCAAATAACCAACCAACTCCTGCTTTGCCAACATTACCCAACACTGGGGGCGAAGGAGATGATGACGCTTCGAATGCTGTGCTTTCAGCAGAACCAACGCTGCCAGCTCTTCCAAATACTGGAGGAGAAGATGACAGCCAGCTCCTGCTGCCAGCAACAGCTAAAGAGCAAAAGACCAACAATGTCTGGCTAATTTTGCCAGTAGTGATTATTGGTTTAAATTTCTGGTTAACGAAAAAGAAGCGTTAAAATAAAACGTTTCAAAAAACATTCAAGCACACAAAAAAGCGCGACCGATCTCAAAGCAAATCGGTCGCGCTTTTTCTAATACAAATTATTCGTTATTGTTCTGATTCTGACCCAGGGCTTTAGCTCGTTCTTTCTTATCTTCTTCAGAAATTGGATCTGGAAAACTGATGAAATCCTCAAGCGGATTGTTTAGGTGTTCTTCTTGGTTAACGATACGTGCCATGCGTGTACTCCTTTAGGTTTTTCTATAGTTATTATACAAAATAGTCGATTAAACCCAGATAAAAGGTATGGGATCAGTCAATCGAAGGCTTTACTGGGTATTTGTGCTTCCTCTGCTTCTTTTTCAAAGAGCAGGCAAGAGCTGTCTTCTGCTGAAAATGCCGCCATAGAGAAGTTGTCGTCTTGGTTTTCTCGAATTGATTTCTGCCAGTTGTTCAAATCAACGTCATTTGGCAGCAGTAAGATCAGCTTACCGCCGTCCTTGAGGAAGGGCCAGGCAGCTTCGGAATCGGCATTGAGTTCCTCTGCGACCGCTTGGCTGTTCTTGCTGTAGTCAAGCAGGACCAGGTCGACTTTGGTCAGGCGACCCAGTTCTTTTGTCAGACTCTCTTCTGAAATCTGGCCGTTTTCGATCGTGACCCGTTCTTGCAGACCGGCCATAAAAAGTGAAGCAGCTGTTTTATTGGCTTCCTCGCGCTCCTTATGAAAGGAGAGCACCATGCCGTCTTTGCCAACGCGGGAAGCTAAGAAACGGGTCTTCTGACCGTTACCAGCACGGCCATCGACCACAAGCATCCCGGTTTGGACGTTATTTTCTAAAAAGTTTTGTAAAAAGTGCTCGGCTGAAAATGCCATTTGACCGTCCTCCAATGAATTCTACTGCTAGTATAGCGAATCTTGTGGTATAATAACAGTACTTTTCAACACTAGTAATAACGACGGAGCATCAGAAAGTAAGCGGGGCTGCAAGCTTACCAACCAACGTTATGAACTCGGTTGAAAGCGCGACTGGTGAAAAGCAGTAGTCAGTCCGTTATGCCGCGTTAAGGTACTGAGGCGAAGGCGTAGGCTTTTGCAAAATGTAGGTGGGACCGCGGTTTCAACCGCCCTACGTTGGCTTTTTTAGGCTGGCGTAGGGCTTTTTTATTTAAAAAGGAGAAAAAGATGGGATACGATCACCAAAATATTGAAAAGAAATGGCAGCACTACTGGCAGGATAACAAGACGTTTAAGACGACAGAGGATGCCTCAAAGCAAAAGTATTACGTCTTGGATATGTTCCCATACCCATCTGGGCAAGGCTTACACGTTGGTCACCCAGAAGGGTATACAGCAACAGATATTGTGTCACGCTATAAGCGTGCCAAGGGCTTTAACGTCTTGCACCCAATGGGGTGGGACGCGTTTGGTCTGCCAGCCGAACAATACGCGTTGAAGACTGGTAACAATCCAGGCACCTTTACGAACGAGAACGTCCAAACGTTCAAGAATCAAATTCAATCCCTTGGTTTTTCTTATGACTGGGATCGTGAAATCAACACGACGGATCCGGAGTATTACAAGTGGTCACAGTGGATCTTCGAGCAACTCTACAAGAAGGGCTTGGCTTATGAAGACGAAATGATGGTCAACTGGGCACCGGACTTTCCAGGTGGTGGCTTGGTCGTTGCCAACGAAGAAGTTGTCGATGGTAAAACAGAACGTGGGGGTTACCCTGTTTACCGTAAGCCAATGAAGCAATGGGTCTTGAAGATTACGGCCTACGCGGATCGTTTGATTGACGACCTGGATGATTTAGACTGGCCGGAAGCCATTAAGGAACAACAGCGTAACTGGATCGGTCGTTCGATTGGTGCTTCGATTCGCTTTAACATCGAAAACCACGCAGATGACCAGATCGAAGTCTTCTCAACTCGTGCCGATACGCTTTACGGTGCCTCTTACATCGTTTTGGCACCGGAACACGACTTGGTCGACGCCATTACGACACCTGAGCAAAAAGAAGCGGTCGCGGCTTATCAAAAGCAGATTGCTTTGAAGTCCGACCTCGAACGAACGGATCTGAACAAGGATAAGTCCGGTGTCTTCACCGGTGCTTACGCCATCAACCCGGTTAATGGTGACAAGTTACCAATCTGGATCGCCGACTATGTCTTGGCTTCTTACGGAACGGGAATGGTGATGGGTGTCCCTGCTCATGATCAACGTGACTGGGACTTTGCTAAGAAGTTCGACTTGCCAATTAAGCCGGTTATCGCAGGTGGGGATGTCGGAAAGGAAGCCTACACGGGCGAAGGGGTACACATCAACTCGGGCTTTGTTGATGGCATGGAAAAGGACGAAGCGATCGACAAGATGATCGCCTGGTTGGAAGAACACGATGCGGGCAATAAAAAGGTCAACTACCGCTTGCGCGACTGGATCTTCTCCCGTCAGCGTTACTGGGGTGAACCAATTCCTGTCATCCACTGGGAAGACGGCACACAGTCATTGGTTCCAGAAGACGAACTGCCTTTGCGTTTGCCAGAACTGAGCCAAGATGAAATGAAGCCATCCGGTACTGGGGAATCCCCATTGGCTAACGCCAAAGACTGGCTGGAAGTGACGCGTCAAGACGGTGTCAAGGGCCGCCGCGAAACGAATACGATGCCACAGTGGGCTGGCTCATCTTGGTACTTCTTACGTTACATGGATCCGAAGAACCCGGATGCTTTGGCCGGTCAAGCAGCCTTGAACTATTGGTCAAACGTTGATCTTTACGTCGGTGGTGCTGAACACGCCGTTTTGCACTTACTCTACGCCCGTTTCTGGAACAAGGTCTTGTACGACCTCGGGGTGGTGCCAAATAAGGAACCATTCCAGAAGCTGGTCAACCAGGGGATGATTCTTGGTGAAAACCACGAAAAGATGTCCAAGTCAAAGGGCAACGTCGTCAACCCAGATGACATCGTCAACGAATACGGCGCCGATACGCTTCGTATCTATGAAATGTTCATGGGACCTTTGACGCAAAACAAGCCATGGTCCGAAGAAGGGGTGACGGGATCCCGTCGCTGGTTGGACCGTGTTTGGCGCATGCTCGTCCAAGACGATGGCTCATTGACTGACAAGTTGACGGACGGCACGACTAAGGAATTGGAAAAGGTTTACAACGAAACGGTCAAGAAGGTGACCGATGATTTGGAAAACCTGCGTTTCAACACGGCCATTTCCCAGTTGATGGTCTTTGTCAACGAGGTCTACAAGCAAGACCAGCGCCCAGCCGCCTACATGGAAGGCTTTGTGCAACTCCTGGCACCCTTTGCCCCACATTTGGCAGAAGAACTTTGGTCCAAGTTGACGGGCTCAAGTGAATCGATCGCCTATGTTGCCTGGCCAACCTACGACGAAAAGGCCTTGGTCGACGCACAAAAGGAAATTGTTTTCCAGGTCAATGGTAAGGTTCGCGCCAAGCAGATGATGGCTGCCGACACATCGAAGGAAGTGATGGAAGAAGCGGCTCTTGCTGATGAAAAAATTCAACACCACTTGGAAGGCTTAGACGTGAAGAAAGTCATTGCCATTCCAGGTAAGTTCGTCAACATCGTGGCCAAATAAGACCACTTTGTTAGACATTAACCGGGCAGATCGTCTTATAAGGCCCGCCCGGGTACATAATTAAAGGGAGTAGCGAAAATGACCCAGAAGGATCCGAAACAAGGGCACGGTCGCGTCCAAGAGACCGAAGTCGACGGTCAGTATTTGACGGCCGAAGAGCTCTTGGAAAAACTGGAAATCAACTTGCAGCCGAAAAAGCAGAGCAAGTGGTCGCTCTTGAAGCACAAAAAAGACGAGGAAGAGAACGAGTTCCGTCGCTTGATCGCCCGCAATGCCCGCGAATCCAAGCACTCGGAATCTTCTGAAAAAACCCACGCCTGGTTCGAAAAAGCGGAGAAGGGACAAGATGAGCAGCAGCCTGCTTCTACGCCAGCTGATGAAAAGCCAGCGTCCGAAGAAGAATCCTTAGCCGCCTGGCCAATGCCCGCTCAAAACTTCGACCAAGCCGCTTCTGCTGAAGAAGCCATGGATCAAACCGAGGCAGTCGGGGAGCAGGCGGAAGAGGAGACCAAGGCAGCGGCTGGTGAGCCAGCCCAAGAAGCTGCCATCCCTGAACATGCTGCAGCTCAAGAAGCTCCCGTTTCTAAGCCGGCCGAAAGCCAAAGCCAGCCCCAGAACACGGCCAGTGCCAACCCAGCCAAGACCAGCCCTAACAAAGATGACCAAGCCCTGGTGCGTGGTTCTTTCTGGTTATCCCTTGGGAACATCATTTCCAGACTGCTCGGGGCTGCTTTCATTTTGCCATGGTTGGCCATGCTGGGCGCTGCAGCCAATCAAGCCAACGCGCTCTTCTCGCAGGGGTACAACATCTACGGTATCTTGCTGTCCATTGCGACCTTTGGTTTTCCATCTGCCATTTCTAAGGTGATGGCTCAGCTGATTGCAAAAGAAGACGAGGACGGCTTGTGGTCGTTGACCAAGCAATCCCTTCAGATTGGGACGCTCTTGGGTATCTTCTTTGCTCTTTTGCTTTATCTGGCAGCGCCACTGTTGTCAAATGGAAATGCTAACGTCATTCCAGTCTTGCATTCGCTTGCTCCAGCTGTTCTGGTCTTTCCAGCCATGTCGATGGTTCGTGGTATCTTCCAGGGACACCAACTGATGCACATTTCGGCCTTGTCTGAAATCGTCGAGCAGGTGGGACGAATTATTTATCTATTGATTGCGACTTGGATTGTACTTGGTGCAAACAGCCATAATTGGACGGGTGCCGTTGTTCAGGCAACTTTTGCTGCCTTTATCGGTGCACTTTTTGCCATTGCGGTCTTGGCTTATGGCTGGATCCGCTACAAGGATTTGCTCCACCCCCAAAAATCCATTCGGGATGGCTCCTTGGTTTACCAGAAAAAGTCCAAAGCCAAGGCGAATGTGCTTTCTTTCTTGAAACCGGACAAGGCCCAATCCTTGGTCCTAGATATTTTGAAAGAATCCTGGCCCTTTGTCATCATTGGCGCCTCGACTAACCTCTTTTTGTTTGTCGATCAGTATTCTTTTTTCCCATTGATGAAGGCTTTCTTCCAGACCAATGCCGATGATTTACAGGTGCAGTTTGCCTTATTTTCGGCCAACCCGAACAAATTAGTGATGATTGTCATTTCCTTTGCGACGTCGATTGCCGCAACGGCATTGCCAATTTTGGCTGCGAAGAAGGCTTCAAAGGATGGTGTTGCTTTGAAGCAACAACTGGTCGCTACCTTGCAGTTGACCTCCTTGGTTCTTTTGCCATCGGCTTTGGGGATGTATGCGATTTCCGATGTCTTGTATAAATTCTTCTACCCAATTGACCAGACGGCTCAGGCAGGGATTTATTTGTTGCAGTTTTCGGCTTTGTTGACAATTGTGATGGCACTATTCATGCTTTTGGCTTTTGTTTTGCAGGCCTTATCCGAGGGAAAAGTAGTGATGCGGGCCTTTGGTTTCGGGCTTGTCATCAAATTGCTCACCCAAGCGCCCTTGATCTTTTTGTTCCAAGGAATGGGCGCATTGATCGCTACTGGCTTAGGCCTTGGCTACTCGCTTTATGCCATGCTGGCCTTCTTGGTCAAGCAATATCAGCTCTCGTTCAAAGCCATGCAAAAGTCCTTGTTGACCGCTTATCTGGCTTCTGTTTTGATGGCTCTTTTGGCTTATTTCACTTCAAAGCTGTCAACGACCTTACTCATGCCAGCTAATTCGAAGCTTGGGGCCGGTCTGGCAACCTTCCTATCCGTCTTAGTTGGGGCAGGGGTGCTCGTTTATCTCTATAAGCGATTTGGCTTGCTCCGCCAAGTATTAAACCGTGGTCTTGTGAATGATGCCAACTAGCGGCTTTTTGAATTTTTCGAAACCGCGGGTAAAAATAAAGAAGAGTCCAGCTATGCTGGGCTTTTTTGATTTAAAAATAAAGCAGATCGCCCCTTATGGGCAAGCCAGTTCTGTGATATGATGGAAAAAGTGATGCAACAGCATCAAAACGCATAATAAAGGGGGGTGCACCATGCCAAAGCAAACGAAGAAATGGCGTAAGGTCGCCTTAACAATCATCTTTTTCTGTTTGTCCGTTTCGCTGCAAGTGGCCGGACTAAATTTCTTTTTGATTCCAAATGACATTTTCTCTGTCGGCTTAAACGGAATCGCGCAACTGATGTCCTTATCGACCGCTCAGTTCTTTGGCTGGCATATTCAGACCGGAGTTTTCTTCTTGCTCTTCAACATTCCAATTGGTATTGTTGGCTTCAAGATGGTTGGTGGAAAATTCACCATTCTATCCTTCTTGAACGCAGTGGTCGTCTCCTTTCTCTTGATTTTTTTGCCAACTTTCCCATTCACGACACAGCCACTTTTGGCAACCCTTTTTGGGGGTCTCTTAGTTGGTGCGGCCATTGGTGTGGCCATGCGTTATGGATTTTCAACGGGTGGCTTTGATATCATCGCCATGATTATTCAGAAGCGAACGGGTAAGTCGATCGGGGCCTTCATGAACGTGGCCAACGGTGTTATCGTGTTGATCGCCGGATTCTTCATTGGCTGGCAAAACGCCATGTACACCTTGATTGGTATCTATGCGACCGGTCAAGTAGTCGACACCCTTTATACGGGTTACCAGAAATTGACTGCGATGATCGTCACGTCAAAGGGGGAAGAAGTTGTCGATGTTTTGCACCGCGACTTGATTCGTGGTATCACGATTCTGCCATCGTCTGGTGCTTACACAAAGCGTGAATCGACGACCCTTATGATGGTCCTATCTCGTTTTGAACTCTTCGAAATGCAAGAGGCTGTTCGCTCCGTTGATCCCAAGGCCTTTATTAACTTGCTTTCAACGGTTTCGGTGGCCGGCGAATTCTGGGATGCTGACCGGCAGCTGCAGATGAAAAAATCGATTGGGCCCAAGGCGGTTACGATTGATGCGCAGTTGGAAGCCGAGCAGCAATTGGAAGAACAACTCGCTCAGATTCAAGCGCAAAAAGAACATCACGAGCAGTAAAAAAGAATGTGTTGACAGGGTCAACACATTCTTTTTTTATTTGTTTACTTCATAGATGATGAACTCGTTATCGGTTGTTGTTTGAAGAAAGCCCGTTTTTTCGGCAACCCGTTGGCTGGCGATGTTGTCTGGCTTAATGTTGAGTCTTAATTTCGTTAATTTGAGTTTTGAAAAGGCGTAATCCTGAATTTCGACGACAGCCTGGCTGATGATTCCTTGGTTTTGGTAGTCAAAAGACAGCCAGTAACCGATCTCAGCAGATGCGTCTTTTTGGTTCACCTGATGTAGATCGAGCATGCCAGCTGGTTGGCTGTTAACGATAATGGCAAAGACGAGCGGTTGGCCGTGATAGTGCCGATCTTTTTCGCGAAATAAAAAGTCCTTTTCGTCTTTTAATGTTAATTCTTTGGCCCAGGGCAGAAAAGTGGCCATTTGTTCACGACTTGTCGCAATGGCGTGAAAGAGCGAAGCGGCGTACTTGACCTGGACACGTTTAATTTGAATGGGGCCGACTGGCGAAGAAAAAATTTTCATGGAAAGCACCTAAAAATTGTCAAAAAGTTTTTTGGTTACTGAAATATTAAAATAAAATGAGAACAAATGCAAGGGGGGGAGGACAAGAAAGTAGAAAGGGGCATTCAGCTTGTATTTTTTAGGTTTTTCTGTATAATGAAGGATAACAATTCAAGTAAGAAACAGATATATCGCTGGAAAATGGCCAGCAGTCTCTACCACGCCCCAAAAGTCGTGACTATCCGTGAATGCTTCTAGAAGACTCTTTTTCAATAGGCGTTCTGCGGATCTGGTTAGAGATTGCAGAACGCTTTTTTGTGCAATATCGTTTGGATGGATGAAGGAGAATCATGGCAGCATTTCAGATGACTAATAAGTTTGTGCCGATGGGCCTAACTTTTGATGATATGGCGATGACTGGTGAACAGGGACAAAAAATGGCGCCTGCTGACGTGTCGCTTCGAACCGAACTCACGGACAGCTTACGTTTAAACATCCCATTGCTTTCAGCAGCCATGGATACGGTTACGGAAGCTAAATTTGCCATTGCTTTGGCGCAATTTGGTGGCCTTGGGGTCATTCATAAAAACATGACCATTGCCGCTCAAGCTAATGAAGTGGCCAAGGTGAAGCAAACCCCCGTTGATTTGAAAAAGACGCCCATGGCTGCCGTTGATGACCAAAGCCGGCTACTGGTAGCCGGTGCCGTTGGCGTGACAAACGACACGGTTGACCGGGCCCGGGCCATGGTTGAAGCAGGTGTCGATGCGATTATTTTAGATTCAGCCCACGGTCACTCAGAGGGTGTTTTGCGTAAGGTTTCAGAGGTTCGGCACGCTTTTCCTAAGCTAAACATTATTGCGGGGAACATCGCCACAGAGTCTGGAGCTGCTGCCCTTTATGACGCTGGTGCTGATGTCGTCAAGATTGGAATCGGTCCCGGTTCAATTTGTACGACCCGTGTGGTGGCTGGAATCGGTGTGCCACAACTGTCCGCGATTCGTGATGCGGCAAAGGAGGCAAAGCGCCGCCACAAGGCGATCATTGCTGATGGTGGAGCTAAGACGGCAGACGATATTTTGAAAGCGATTACCATGGGTGGTAATGCGGTCATGCTTGGCTCAATGTTCTCCGGAACAAAAGAAACGCCAGGCGATGTTTTCGAGGAAAATGGCGACCAATTTAAGTTCTACCGTGGAATGGGATCAATTGCGGCCATGGAAAACGGATCAAAAGACCGTTATTTCCAAGGTGAGGTGAACGAGGCCAAGAAGATGGTGCCAGAAGGTATCGAGGCGCGCGTGGCCTATAAGGGCGAACTGAAGGATATTTTGCAGCCCATCCTCTCGCATTTGGTGACTGGTTTGGCCAAAATGGGCGCTCACACGATCAAAGAAGCAATTGCCCATGCCAGCTCAATTGAGAAAACAACGCCGACCTATGACTATCAAAAGGGCTTGGTTGAAGCCGATAAGGATTTGGCCAAGCACGGCCTTGGCTATGACGAAACGCTGCTGGTTCCAGCAGCCTCCAATGTCTTGCCGCATAAGGTCGAACTCGAAACGACGATTGGCCAGTTAACCCTTACCAATCCATTGATGGCCAGTGATCTTACGGAACATAAGGTTGATGCCGTGGCGACCGCGATGGCCAAAGCCGGCGGCTTAGGGATTGTGCCGGCCATGGAAGCCGTGGCGGACCAAGTTGAAGCGATCCAGAATATCCGTGCCGAAGCCAAAAACGAGACAGCAAAGTTAGCGGCTGAAATCTGGCTGACGAAAAACCATGCCGATCGGTTGAAAGCGTTGTCTGAAGAACAGATTGATGCCGTTATCTTATACTTGCCAGCCCATTTTGATGCCAGCGTTTTGGAAGATATCAAGGCAGCCAAAACCCTCTTTGCAGACAAAGCGGTGATCGTTGGAACGGTTGAAGATCCAGCAGTGGCTAAGCAATTGGCCAAAGTTGGTGTCGATGCCGTGATCGCTGGTCGGGCCGTGGATTCCAAAAAAGCGGATGACGCGCATTATCCATTCTTAACGACGGTGATGACGTTAACCGAAGCTTTGGTTGAGCAGAAAACGGCCGTGATTGCTCAAGGTGGCATTCACTATTCAGGAGACGTGGTTAAAGCGATCGCTGGTGGGGCTGATGCCGTGATGGTTTCTGATTACTTGGTGAAAGAAGAAGTGCCAGAAGACGCCATCTTCCAAATCGATGGGGGCTTGCGCGCCGGGATGGGCTACACTGGATCACACACGGTTAGTGAACTGAAAGAAGAGGCTCAATTCGTCCAGATCACGGACAATGGTTTGAAGGAATCCCACCCACACGATGTGGAAATCACGAAAAAAGCACCGAACTACGTTGAACAGGAAAGAGATTAAAGATGGCCATTTCAAATGACAAAATCTTAGTGCTGGACTACGGTTCTCAGTACAACCAACTCATTACCCGCCGCGTCCGCGAACTCGGTGTCTATTCCGAACTGAAGTCAAATAAGATGACGGTTGAGGAGATTAAGGAATACAATCCAAAGGGGATTATTCTCTCCGGTGGTCCTAAGTCCGTCTACGACGAAGACGCCTTTACCATCGATCCGGAAATCTTTGAACTGGGCATCCCAGTCTTGGGTGTTTGTTACGGGATGCAGTTGATTGCCTGGCACTTGGGCGGAAAAGTCGAAGCCAATCCAGGCAACGGGGAATTCGGTCAGACCGAAATCACCCTGACGGCCCCATCCAAGCTCTTTGCCGGCACGCCCGAAAAGCAAATCGTCTTGATGTCCCACTCGGATAACGTGACGAAGTTGCCAGAAGGCTTCAAGGTGGCCGCCGCTTCTGAGAAGACACCAATCGCTGCCATTGCAAACGATGAAGCCGGGATTTACGGGGTTCAGTTCCACTCCGAAACGACTTTGTCAGAGCACGGAAAAGAAATTATTAAGAACTTCGTTATGAACGTGGCTGGTGCCAAGGCAACTTGGTCAATGGCCGAATTCATTGATGAACAGATCGAAAAGATTCGAGCAGAAGTGGGCGATAAAAAAGTCCTGCTCGGTCTTTCCGGTGGTGTTGACTCGTCAGTTGTTGGTGTTCTCTTGCAAAAAGCCATTGGCGACCAACTCACTTGTATCTTTGTGGACCATGGTCTCCTCCGTAAAAACGAGGCCCAACAGGTGATGACGATGCTTGGTGGTAAATTTGGGTTGAACATCATTAAGGTAGATGCCAAGGATCGCTTTTTGTCCAAGTTGGACGGGATTACTGACCCTGAACAAAAGCGTAAGATTATTGGTAACGAATTCATTGAGGTCTTCAACGATGAAGCAACCAAGCTGAAGGGGATGGACTATCTGGCGCAGGGAACACTCTACACGGATGTGATCGAATCTGGAACGGAAACCGCTCAGACG
This sequence comes from Fructobacillus papyriferae, assembly GCF_018437225.1. Taxonomy (GTDB): domain Bacteria; phylum Bacillota; class Bacilli; order Lactobacillales; family Lactobacillaceae; genus Fructobacillus; species Fructobacillus papyriferae. The sequence continues at coordinate 455,548 of NZ_JAAMFI010000001.1, read as the reverse complement.
ATCAAGTCGCATCACAACGTCGGTGGTCTTCCTGAAGACATGCAGTTCAAATTGATCGAGCCATTAAACACGCTCTTCAAAGATGAGGTGCGTGAATTGGGCGAACAGCTCAACATGGACCACGAACTCGTTTGGCGTCAGCCGTTCCCAGGTCCTGGCCTGGGAATCCGTGTGATGGGCGCCATTACCGAAGATCGTTTAGCCATCGTCCGCGAATCGGATTGGATCTTGCGTGACGAAGTGGCCAAAGCTGGGCTTGAAGATGATGTTTGGCAGTACTTCACCGTTTTGACCAACAACAAGTCCGTTGGGGTCATGGGGGATTTTCGGACTTACGAATACACGATTGCCATTCGTGCCATTACGTCAATCGATGGCATGACAGCGGACTTCGCCCGCTTGCCATGGGATTTGTTGCAAAAGGTGTCGTCACGGATCGTTAATGAGGTGGATCATATCAACCGCGTTGTCTACGACATTACCGCTAAGCCACCCGCAACAGTGGAATGGGAATAATTGAACGATGAGTTATCCTGCCGAATAGGTTGATTTAACTGCATTTGAATAAAATTCATAAGACATGAAATAGCGATAATTAACTTAAATTGTCGCCAGGATTGTCGCCAAAAAACTCTTACTCAAATAATGAGATAAGGGTTTTTATTTTAAGTATATATTTTTAGTTAATATTTTCGATATTTATTCATATATTTGGTATATTTAGGGTGTCCATATGTTGATCATCAGATGATAAAGTTGGGTACAACTTAGGGTATTTTTTAATATTCAAACCATTATTGATCTTAAAGAATGATAGGAGATTTCTATGTCTGATAATAGTTTTATTGAACGACGTCATATAAATGAAAAAGAAGAAGCCATTGCTTATGTCAAGGAATTAATTAAAAAAGCTCAAAAAGAATCAAGAGAAAGTGATATTCATAAGCTTGAAAAATTAATTCAAATAATTGATACAAAAAAATATGGATTGGTTTGGGAAGAGCACTCGGAAAAAGTTGAAGAAGAAATGCAATTTAAAATACCTGTATTCACTGAGAATCAAGAGAAAAAAATAAATTCTTCATCTGATACAGATAAGTTTAATTTTCTTTTAGAAGGTGATAATTTACACAGTTTACACTTACTAGAAAAAACACATCTTGGAAAAATTGATGTTATTTATATTGATCCTCCGTACAATACTGGCAACAAAGATTTTAAATATAATGATAGATTTGTAAGGGAAGATGATTCTTTTAAACATTCTATGTGGTTGAGCTTTATGTCGAACCGATTGAAACTTGCAAAAAAATTATTAAAAGAGGATGGGGTTATCTTTGTAAGTATCGGTGATGAGGAATTTGCTCAACTTAAATTATTAATGGATGATGTGTTCGGTGAAAATTCGTTTAAAGAAAGTTTGATGATTGAATTGTCAGCTACTACAGGTAATAAAGTAGCAGCAGCCAAAAAAGGTGGCTTAGTTAAGAATGGGGAATATATCTTAGTTTATTCAGCATCTGACTTTACTAATACCAATAGACAACCGTTGTTTGACTTGGTTCCTGGATTTGACACACATTTTTCTCTGTTTCTAAATGATGATGGAAGCATTGAAAAAACTATTGATGTCTTGAAAAATAATTTAGACCTTGTAAAGGAATTCGGGAGACTTGCGGATCCTAAAGAACGATTTACTTTGAAAAGTTTTGCAAAATATTTTGATCAATCGCCAGTGTTTAGTGAATTTGCTAAAAAAAATGTTGCCAGATTGGCACGTTCAAGAAATGAAGTTCCTAAAATTCCAGAAGATGTCATTGCTAAACTTTCTGAAGATAATTGGATTAAATATATATCAGATAAACGATCTGATCCATATTATTTGACAATTGCGAATAACATGCCAATTAATTTGGCGACAATGGAGCCAACATACCATTGGACAGATGATTTTAAGCCAGTATTTGGGCGTTCAACAACTAGAGGCGATTTTTGGAAGGGCTTCTGGATTGATATGGGAAATATTGGAAAGGAAGGAGGGGTTTCGTTAAAAAATGGTAAAAAACCAGTAAGACTTATTAAACAGTTGCTGAAGTGGGCTAACCGACCAAATGGAATTGTATTAGATTTTTTTGCAGGAAGTGGAACTACTGGGGAAGCGGTTCTTGAATTAAATAGTGAAGATAAGGGTAAAAGAGAATTTATTCTAGCTACAAATGACGAAGTTATTAACACAACATATAAGAGAATGCAGAATATAAATAAAAAAGTTCCTATGAACTTAAAATATTACAAAACAAATTTTGTAGTAAAAGAAAAGTTTCCTAATGTTTTTCTTGAATATGAACTTTTACGTTATGTAACACCTTTAGTTGAATTAGAATTTGGTCTTGATATTAATAATCCCAAAGTTCAAATTGTTTTGAGTGAAGAGCAATTGGAAACTTTGATTAATAACAATCAATTGATTAGCAATTCAACACTGTTTATGCATCCGGACATTTTTATTGATCAAAAGCAAAATCAAGTATTGAGAGAGTTGCAAATCGAAATACAAGAAATACCAAACTATTTTTTTGGATCGGAGTTGTGGATTAAATGATTGAATTAAAAGATTTTCAACAAAACGCTGTTGACAAGCTCTTGACATTTACTGCACCAGAATATGGAGTAAATGAGCTGGTGATAAAAGCTCCAACAGGTGCAGGTAAAACTATTGTTCTTTTATCATGGATTGATGAGTATATTCGATCAGTTAACGATAATGTCGCATTTGTTTGGTTCACTCCTGGTGCGGGTGAACTCGAAGAGCAGTCTTATAATAAAGCTAATGATTTTTCTAGTATCATTGCTCAGTCAGTGGATGATGCTCTATTGAATGGATTTGAGCGAAACTCGGTTACATTTATCAATTATGAACGAGTGGTGGGTGCAAATACAAAAGCGATGCTAACTGTTAGTGAGCATGATAGTCTTATTGACAAAATAGAAAAGGCTAATCAGAACAATAGACATTTTATAGTTATTATTGATGAAGCACACCGTAATAACACTAACAAGGCCAGAGATATAATTGACCGTTTTAACGCAGCTAAAATGGTACGAGTTTCAGCTACAATTGATGATCCTAAAAATCCTAATGTTACTGAATTTTATGAAGTACCGGAAGAAACAGTTATTGCATCAGGTCTTATTACCAAATCTGTTGTCGTTAATGAAAACATTGACACTAGTCATGATGATTTAGATGAGTTTGTTGTACTCTTTGACGCGGCAGAAAAAAAGCGGCAAGAAATACTTGAAGAGTACAATCATTTAAATATTGACGATATAAATCCACTAGTATTAGTACAACTTCCAGATGAATCTACTCCGGGCTTATCTCTAAAAATAGAAAATTTTTTACAAGAGAATATGAATAAAACCTATGATAATGGAAAATTAGGAATTTGGCTTTCAGAGCGGAAAAAAAACATTGTTGATGTAACAAATCTTAATAGTTCAGTAGAGTATCTTATAATAAAGCAAGCAATTGCTACTGGTTGGGATGCTCCACGAGCTAAAATACTTATTAAGATTCGTGAGAATATGGGAGAACAGTTTACCATTCAGACTCTTGGTAGAATTCGACGTATGCCTCAGCCTTGGCGAGGACATTATAATGTAGATGTGTTAGATAATGCATACCTTTATACGTTTGATGTGGATTTCTTAAATGGAGCATTTGCTCAAGGTGGTGCGGTTGTTCCAACGCCAATGCTTCAACTTAAAGATAAAGCAAAAGATTTAAAGTTGATTTCTGAACGTGTCTTGGAATATGATGCAATATTAAATGAAAAACTAATTTTAGAAAATGTTTACGATGGATTAAAGGAACGTTTTAATTTCACAGATGATTTAGATGAAAATTATATGATATTGAAAAATCACGGTTACAAGATGGGAAATAAACTTGTTACCACGTTTAAACAAGGACGTTTTGATACTTTGCAAAACGCTGAAAAGCTTAGTGATCATGAACGTTTGGTATTGGCCGATTATAAAGAAAACCATATTGACATACTACATGCTTCTCATGAGCTTAGTCGAGTGCTGCATTTACCAATACGTAGGGTTACAGCTATATTAAAGCGCTTCTTCTTATGGAAAGGGGCGCCTTCAGATAACGCTATTCTAAAATTAGATGCCAATGAGTGGACAGCATTTATTTTAAATAATTGGAGAGAACTAAGAAATGAGTTTAGACGTATCGATGTATTGCAAGCTACTCAAGGAAGTCTTGATTTACAAAATATTCAAGAAAATGATTTTACAATACCTTTGACTGAACGTTATACCTATAATCCAAAGCAATCTGATTCAACGGTTATAGAAACGAATGCATATGAAAAATATACGTCTGCTACAATCAACACACGTCCAAGTTTGGTTGAAAAATTGATGGAAAGATGGGTTGAGGATCACCCTGAAAATATCGATTACGTGTATAAAAATGGCGATAAGGGTCCACAATATTTTTCACTTGTTTATACAACAAATGGCGGCGTTTCCCATTTTTATCCGGACTTTATTATCAAGATGAAGAATGGAAACATTTACATCATTGAAACAAAAGGTGGAGAAGACATTAAGGGACATGATAAAAATATTGATGCATATGCTCCAGCTAAGTATGAAGCCCTAAAAAAGTATGCTTCAAAGCATAATATTCAATGGGCCTTTGTTAGAGACTTAAATGAGCAACTATATTATCTTAATAACGGTGATTGGGTCGATGAAATGACTGGTGATTATTGGAAGCCTATCGAAGAACTTTTTAATAATAAGGATAGTTAAAATGTTTGATTGTATGAAAAAGTTTCGTAATTTTAAAGAAATGCTTCATGAAGATCATATTGGCACTATACGTTTAGATAAGTTGCAAAGTAATAACCCAGTACCCCAATTTCAATACGTTGAATCTAAAAAACTTGATGTGCTTAATCCTGAAGAATACGATCGGGAATTGAGCAAAGAGGCTTCAGAAATCAATAAATTAGCAGAAGGAACGCAAAAAATATTGGAAAATCTGCCAAATACGTTTCATGAAGCTATCAAGTATTTACGACAAAAAGAGGAATTAACTCAAGAAGGATTAGAAGAAAAAGCAGGAATCCCAGTTAAAACCATTCAACGTATCGAGTCGGGAGGCAATCAGCCCAGTAGAAAAAATTTTGTTAAGCTTTGCATGGGCTTAGAATTGAATCCAATAATTAGACATGAAATGTTTAACTTATATGAATGGAATCTAACTAATAGCTTAGATAGAATAAAATTAAAAATTATTTTAAATGATTCATATTTTGATAATATTGAACATATCGAATCTTTAATGGATCGATTAGAATTAAATAATTGAAAATTAATTTAGTAAATCCCCTCATTTATTGAGGGGATTTTTTTGTTTGGAGCAGTTAAAAGAACAAAAAAAATATCATATTTTTTATTGCAATGTAGTTTTAAGTCCTGTCCTAAAGGAGTTTGTAGAAGTGCCTCACTGCGTGTCGTGTTGATTCAAAGGAAGACCAACTAATATTAACAACACAAGGCAGTTATGCTTTGTAGTTTCGTTAATCAAAATAAGAAAGTCGATTGAATGTAATACGCAATTATATGTTTGATTAACATTGTCACTGTAGTAGCGGCGTATCGTTACGAGTAGTCATATAGGAGGAATTTTATATGAAAATCGTTAATAAAAGCAACCAGTATCTGGAAAGTACTGCTGCTCAATATGTTTCAACGGCAAAGCCTGTTTATAGCGTGTCCACCAACGCGGAGATCAAATACAAGTGGAAGGACAACAAGCCAACTAATGAAGTATCCGGATATCAGCTAACTTTTGTTCAAGAGGGACTTCCGCCATTCAATGTGAAATTTGATGCAGAACCAACTGTACCGAAATTCTTAGGAAAGGTTGCCCTGGAGCAGTTAGAGGCTTTAGAAATTCGGACTAACGTATACTTTAAGGCCTCTTCCGTGAAGGAGGTGAAGTAATGCAAGAATCTTATGAGTACATTGAAACGCAGTTGATTCAATCATTAAATTTAGCACTAAATATTGATAATGAGACATCTTATAACCATGCATTTGATATTCAAGCCAATCAAGATGGCTTCTGGTTCATCCCCCGGCTTCCAGCGGGCTTTGTGGTTGATTCAGCTTTGTACGATAAAATTTATCGGATTAGTGGCGCAATTCTTTATCCAAACTGGACCTTATTGAAACAGAATGGTGCTTACTTTGTTCCAACTCATTCTCAAGACTTTCATACTCAAAGAGCTCTTTTCTTCCCCTGGGTTGAGGGAAATGCGAAAAGACTTGTAATCGATGATATCGATGAGTTTACTGAAAAATGGGTTAACAATAAGCTACCAATAATGGAGAACTTAGATATTAATATAGATAAGATAAATCATATTGGTATTGCTGGGCAAAGTGGATCTGGTAAATCAACATTTCTTATTTTCTTGCTTTACTTATTGAAGGAGAGAGGTTCTATCACGATTTGTGATCCAAAGCTTGATAGTCCAAGCCGTTTTGCTCGAAAATTTGATATTCCGGTTATAGCACCAGTAGAGGTGCAAAATCAAAACGATTTTGTTTCCTCAGTTACAGCAATGTTAAGTCAACATTTGGATCTAATTCACGACCGTCAAAGAGAATTATACAAAGATCCGAATGCTAAATTTGAGCATAACTACATTGTCATAGATGAATTACTTGCGTTGACTGAAAATGTAGCAAAGAACGTTGCTGGAGCGTTCCAAAGCGTTATTTCACAAATAGCGCTCTTAGGAAGAGCCACAAACGTTCACTTAATTTTGGTATCTCAGCGCTTCGATGCCCATGCCCTTTCGACAGCAACTAGGGAACAGTTAAATGTGCTAATTCAAATTGGTAATATCAATAGTCGAACAACCAGTTTCCTGATGCCTGACTTGGATCCTAATGGCATTGTCGTGCCACAAGGAATTGGTTCTGGACTGATTCAGATTATCGACTCGGAGCATCCATATCAAGTGTTACCATTGCTTACGCCTTCATTTAAGACAAAGGAGGTATTGTGATGAGAGAGGGGTACTTTTTTAAAGTTATTGATTTATTGAAGAGTCTATTGAAGTTATCATTGTGGGATACAATCATAATGTTTTTGCTTTTTATACTTAATAGATGGCTGTTACAAGTGAAGCATCAGACAGGGATGTTCGTAGAAATTATTCATAACACTGCTGATTTTATGATTTTGGCTGTACATCTACTGGCGGCATTGTTGTTGCTATTAGTATTGATAGTTATGTTCATTAGCGGTCCAGAAATTATTAATCGATTAAGATATGATTCAGTTAGCCATCTTCAAGAATCTGTTAGGCTTACTTTGACGCTTCGAAATTACTTAAAGATGAGTGGCAACGGTGATCTGATCGATCGATACAACCACTTTACAAAAAGGGCGTATGTCAATGTACAAGGTAAGAATCTTACTTTAGTGATTAATTTGCCCAATGACCACGAAACTCAACGGTTAATCTTCAATTCAACGGAAGATTTGGTCTCTCAGTTGGTGAGTATGACACAGTCTTATACGCTATCCAATCTAAAGCGTAAGGGAAACAGTCTCGTTATTGAAGGAACAGAAGTACCAGTTCGATAAATGGGGCTTTCGCTTGCCTATAGGCAACAGCGAAAAAGCCCCGCAAGATGTGTAATTATGTTCCAATTTTTTACCAAGCCCCTCTGTCAAAGCGTTCTTGATTGACATGGGCTTGTTATTATGTCAATCGAATGGTGTTCCAGTGTTCCACAAAAGGAGGTGACATGATAATGAACAACAAAAGTCTAAAAATGACTGATAGAAGTGAACCAGAGTTAATTAATGCTGAAGAAGGGAAAAAATATCGTCAATTTATGTTTGTACAACAGTTGCAATACTTAGGTTATGACTTAGATGGCCTGAACAAACGTTTATCAGCTATTAAGCCATTAGAGTATGCCTACATTGTTCATGACAAAGATGTTAAGGATGATGGCAGTTTGGTTGACGTTCATCTTCATTTAGCTTTGCGTTTTCAGAACCCTGTTTCCCTGAAACAACTTGCAAAGTCTTTGAATGTTGAACCACAATATATAGATCAATGGCGTGGTTCAGCGAATAATATGTATTCTTACCTTGTACATCGTACAAATGCTGCTGCAGAACGTTATCAGTATGGTTTAGAAGAGGTCATGGCTAGTTTTAATTTTGTTAAAAGAATGGATCAAATTGAACAGGGTATTCAGCAAAGAACGGGTAAAAAAGATGGAGCGATGTTGAATGAAGTCCTTGATGACCTCTTAGACGGCAATTTAACGCTTATTGAGGCCTTTAATGTTTTGCCGGGGAGAATAACAGGCAAGCACCGGGCAAAACTTCAAGCAGCTTATCAAACTCGTATGGAATTGAATGCTCAACAATGGTATGCAAACAAGAAGAAAACTGGAAATCCAGTCCAAGTTCTTTGGTTTTACGGATTAGCCGGTGCTGGGAAGACGAGATATGCTAAAGATTATTTGGCTAAATTGGATGATGGTGATGTCTTTGTTACGGGGTCGAATCGTGATCCGTTTCAGAATTATACTAAAACTTTTGCTCATAAGGTTATTTTGGACGATATTAGGCCAAGAGGGAGCTTTTCATATGAAGAACTTTTGCGGATGTTTGATCCGTGGGAAACGGAAGTATCGGTCGGATCACGCTATGCTGACAAGAATTTACAAGTAGACGTTTACATTATTACTACTCCATTAGCTCCTAATATTTTTGTAGAAGACTTACAAGTGTTTGAGATAGATGATAATTTTGATCAACTATTACGGCGCTTAACAGCGGTGCTGTACTTTGACGATGATTTTATTTATCCGGCATTACCTTTTAAGGGATACGATGGACATTATCATTATGATTTGGATAAAGAAAATAGGGTAGTAAATAAATGGTCAGGGGGAAAGCGTAACATCAATCATACTCAGAATTTAATTCAAAGTTCAAGAGAACAAACAACACAATTTTTCACTAAAGCAATGGTTGAAAATAATGATGAAAGTGTTTCCAAAATAATTAAACAGAGTAAGGAGGAAAATCATGAAGGAAATGATAAATAAAGAAGACTTGATAAGAGCAGGGTTTGCTCCTTATACGGCTGCTGGGATAATTCGACAAGCCAAAGCATATATGGTAAAACAGGGTTATGAATTTTATTCCGGTCGTCGAGTAGCAGTTGTACCGGCGCAGGCAGTTAAAGCAGTCTTGGGTGACGTTAACTTTTCGTATGAGGGAAATTAGCCATGCCAAAGACAAGTATGAAGGATGTTTTTACCGACTCAAAAGGACATTATTATTTTGAAGTAAGTCTCGGGACTGACCGAGTTACAGGTAAACGCATCAGAAAAAAAGGAAGAAAAACAGAAACGGGGAAAGTATTCGAAACACTGAAGGAAGCACATGCTGAAGCGGTGCGTGTTAAAAACGACTGGTTACAGAAACATGGTCAGGGCTACTCAAATTATGCAATAACTTTTGAACAGTTTATGAATCAAGTTTACATGCCGCACTATCGAACTGAAGTAACCGAAAACACTTATGAATCGAGACAGTCGATTTTATGCACTCTTATTGATCGATTTGGATCAAAAGAGTTACGTAAAATTACTGTTAATGATGTTCAGTTTTTTAGAATATGGTTATTGGATCGAGAGGGAGCTAATTATGCCCAGTCTTATGCTGCTATGGCTTTTGGTACGTTAAAAAAAATACTAACATTTGCAGTCTCATTAAACTATTTAGATAAAAGCCCTGCCCAACAGGTCAAGGGAATTTCGAAAGGAACAACAGATGTTAGCTATTGGACGCGGTCGGAATTTGAGCAAGTCATTTCTAAAATTTACCTTGCTGATTATTATGAGCACCTTTGCTTTGTAATGTTGTGGGTTTATTACATGACAGGAGTTCGGGTTAATGAAGGCACTGCCTTGTTTTGGAATGACGTTGATTTTAAAAACCATCAATTGCGAGTTCATAACATGCTTATTGTAAGGAGCCGCAATAATTACACTCGTGTTAATCATACTAAAACTGCTGATGGAAAGCGAGTAATTGCTTTAGACGATGATACGCTTAATATATTGGCAAAATGGAAAAGTCGTCAGTCAGAACATACAACAAGTGACTTTATATTTTCCTATGATGGTAAGCCAATGATTAAGTCTACTATTGGAAGAATTGTTTCGCGTTATGCCAAGGCAGCGGGTGTCACACCAATTCAAACAAAGGGGCTTCGACATTCGCATGTTAGTTTTCTCATCAATGAATTGAATGCATCGGTATTGGTTGTTTCAAAGCGATTAGGCCATAGTTCGCCGGATATAACCTTGAAGTATTATGCTCATCTTTGGCATGGTATTGATACGGAATTAGCAGACGAAATGGCAGGGGTTGTTCAAATCAATTTAGCCACAAGCAAGCAATTTTCATTTAATGGAAATCAAGCAGTGTCGCCAAATGCGTCGCCAAGATGAACTAAAGGGCGCTATAAGGGCACTAGAAAGCGTTTTATGACACATACCATTTTTATTGAGTGGGAATAAGGATCGAATCAATGTCGATTTATTAGAAAAAGAGGCCAACTGGCCTCTTTTTTTATTACTTTTCAATGTCAAAAAATACAGTTCTGTTGTATCTTATTGAAAAAAGTTCTGCTGGTTGTAAAATAAATTCGATACGCTAATCACGCTTTATATAGGCGTTTTGGCCGATGAATTGACTTTACCTCCCGGAAATTGACGATCATTCCCTTTGTTTTCTGAAAACTGTTCAAGATGACAGTTGCCACCAACTAATCGAATCGAATCAACGGAATCCAGCAAAGCCGTTCTTTGGATCAAATAATCGGTATCATCCTTTTTTTATAATGGATCTTTTCAACCATGAGAAGAGGACAAAACGTTGAGGATTTTAAGATGAAAACAAAGCAAAATAACGACCAGATACAACACATCAAAATGTACAAAGCTGGCAGGCAGTGGCTCTTTGCTGGCGTGATCGGACTGACGGTGGCAGCAGGTGTTGAAAATCTGAACAAGAATTGGCATTTGCAGGCTCTGCCAATGAGCATGACGGCTTCGGCTAATGATGATGCTGATGATGGTAGTCGCCCATATTGGTTTGATCAGAATACGACCTATTTCCAAAAGTATGATCCGCTTAATATTGCCCAAAATAACTCAATTGATGAAGCAGCACAGGCAAAATTCAATAAAGCCGGGGATATCACTGGCGAGATTACCAAAATTAAGAATGACGTCACCTTTAAATATGATGGGTTGACCTATAACCAAGCTGACGGCTCCTTTACCGTCAAACTAACCTATACCGCTCCTGAACTGTCTGGTTCTGGACGTAATTCCTATTTTGATCTTGCCTTTACTTCTTCTTTGAATAAGAAGTCGCGTTCGACCGACGTTTACTTTACACGTAGTAATCAACCTGATCGTAACAAAGGAAAAACGACACTGGCATTGAAAAATCACGTCTATAGTAATGCCTTGAATGCAGGGTCGGATATTGGTGGTCAGTATGAATTGGATATTAATTTTGATCCAATTAAGATGACGAAAAATGATCGTATTACGGCCATGTACTCGTCAACAACCGATACGGTTGGCTATCATCCAATTTTCGAATCGCCACGTACCATCGGTTTTGATGATTTTGGTCAGCAGTATAACGATGCCTTGTTAAAGCAGTTGAAAGATAACTCCAACGACAACATCGATGGTAAGAAGAATCTTTCCGACAGCCAAAAAACGAACTTCCATAAACAGGTTAATGGCTTAAATACGGACAATGATTTTGTTAACGACTTGAACAACATTGATAATAATGTGAATCAAGCCGATGATGATGCTAAGAATGCTGGGGCCGCTAAGACAGCTGCTGAAAAAGCGATTAGCGTTGAAGCAGAAAATAAGAAACAAGCGATCGCTGGTTTGTCTAACATGAGTGACACCGATAAGCAAAAGGCTGAAGATCAGGTCGGTAACGATGCAAGCGACGCCATCAAGAATATCGACAAGATGAACGCAACGGCCGACATTAATCAGGCTAAGGACGCGGCGATCAACACCATTGATACGGATGCTGCTAAAGCAGCCGCTAAAGATGCCGTTGAAGGCGAGGCTAAGGCAAAGATCGCTGCGATTAATCACTCAGACCACTTGGATTCAACCGAAAAACAGCAAGCCATTGATAAAGTCAATGAAGCGGTCACCAATGCTGAAGCCGATATTGATAAGAAGTCTAAGCAAGATGATATCAAAGCGGCCGGTCAAGCTGGTATCGATAATATCGACAAAGAAGCTGGCCGGGCTACAGCCAAAAATGCCATTCGGCAACGTTCTGAAGACGATCAAACCGCTGTGAAGAATCTGCATTTACCAACGCGTGATGAAGAACAAGCCATTACGCAGATTAAAGCGGACCAAGGAAAAGCCGAGAGTGAGATTGATAACGCGTCAGACGAAAACGGAATCGATGGCGCGACAACTAACGGGGAGCAAGCAATGGATCAAGACGTAACGAATGCGAAAAACGCCGGAGCAGCCAAAGCAGCCGCGAAACAAGCGATCGAAAATGCTGAAAATAGTGCCAAAGATGCGGTAAAGGACCTGCCAGAACCTGACAAAGGGAATGCAATTAAGAAGATTGAAGCCGATGCCGCCAAGGCAAATGGCCGAATTGACGATGCCACGGATTCAAAAGGAATCTCCGATGCGACTTCTGACGGTCAAAATGACATGAATAACGATGCTAAGAAGGCCAATGCCACGCATGATATCGACGATTCAACGGACAAGGCCAAAAAAGCGGTGGCCAATTTGCCAGAAGAGATCAAGAACAAGGCGATTAACGACATTGATCAGCATGCAAAAGAAGCGAAAAGCCATATTGATAATGCCCAGAACGCCGATGACATCGATCGGGCCGGCAATAATGGTCAAGCAGACATTAATCGCGATGTGAAGAAGGCCAGTGCTAAGAAGGCCATTGATGATGAAGCTGCTCAAAAGAAGAGCGATGTGCAGAATTTGGCTGACCTGCCACAACCCGATCGAGAAAAGGTTGCTGGAAACATCGATCAGGATGCGACCAATGCCAAGAACGTGATCGATAGTGACAATAATGATCAAGATATTAACAATCACACGACAGATGGAATAGGAAAGATTGACCAAGATGCGGCAGCCGCCGCCGATGCTGCGAAGGGCAAAAAAGCAGCCAAGGAGGCCATTGATGCCGATGCTAAGAATGCTAAAACGGCCATTGATGGCTTGAACAATCTGACCCCGGATGAAAAACAAAAGGCCAAGGATAAGGTTGACACCGATGCGCTAGCTGCCAAGGGCGAAGTCGATAAAGGAACGTCAAACGACGATAATGACAAGGCGAAAGCACAAGGGGCAGCAGACTTCAAGCGGGATGTGGACGCGGCCAAAGACAAAGATGCGATTGCAGACGCCGCCAATCAGGCGAAGGAAAACATTAACGGGCAAGACGGTCTGACGGATAAGGAAAAAGAAGCGGCCCGATCGGCCGTTGACAATGATGCAGACGCTGCCAAAAAAGACGTTGATTCAGCCAACAATAACAAAAATGACACGGACATGAGTCAAAAGACGAAGGATGGCAAAACCAAAATCGAAGGGGATGCCAACGCTGCTGCTCAGAATGCAGCAGCTCGAAATGCGGCCAAGAAAGCGATCGACGAGGATGCCGCCGCCGCCAAGAAAACCATCGAAAAGCAAAACAACTTGTCACCAGAAGAAAAAACGCATGCTGAAGACATGGTCGATCAAGACGCTAAGAAGGCCAAGGAGAACGTGGAAGCAGCTACCGACAGTACTGGCTTTGACAACGCGAGAGAAGATGGGCACGACAAGATGAACCAAGACGTTGATTCAGCCAAGAACAAGGGGGCGATCAACGATGAAGCCAACAGTGCCAAAGCAAGCATTGATGGCCTTGGTCACCTATCCGATGACGATCGCGATAACGCCAAAAAAGCAGTCGATGAGGATGCGGCCAAAGCCAAGCAAAAAATCGACGCGGCCAATGAAGCCAAGAATCCTTCAGGTGTGACGGATGCCACAACCGATGGAAAGCAAAAAATCGATGACGATGCCAAGAATGCGGCCAAGCGTAACGATAGTAAGGGCGAGGCGAAGGCTGATATCGATAAGGGGGCCAAGAAGGCTAAAAAAGATATTGATAATTTGCCTCATTTGACGCCAGATGAAAAAGAAAAGGCGAAAAAGGTGATTGATCAAGATGCTGATCAGGCCAAGACGGCTGTTGACAGTAGCCAAAATGACGATGAGGTGAACAAAGCGGCGCAAAAGGGTCATGATCAAATGGATAACGACGCGGCTTCAGCGAAAGCAAAGGATCAAGCCAAAAAAGCGATTGATGATGAAGCGAAGAACGCCAAGGCGATCATTGACAGCTTGCCTAATTTGACACCGGATGATAAAGCCAACGCTCAGAAAAAGATCGATGACGATGCGAACCACGCGAAGCAGGCAGTCGCCGATGCAACCGATCAAAACGGTATCGACCAAGGACAACAAGATGGTCAAAAGGCGATCACTGCTGACATGAAAGACGATGTCAAACAAGACATTGACCGTCACGCTGAAAAGGCTATGGACAAGGTCAAGAAGATGGATAACTTGCCAGACGCCGACAAGCAAAAGGCGATCGATGCCATCCAACAAGACGCCGACAAGACCAAGGGTCAAGTCGATGCGGCCACAGATAGTAACGATGCTCGAGCAGCCGATAAGAATGGCCAGGCCAAGATTTTAGATGACACCAAAAAGGCTGCCAACCAAGCCATTGACCATGCAGTGGATCAGGCTAAAAAGCGCATCCAAAACATGACGAACTTGACGCCAGAGGAACGAAAGAACGCTTTGGACAAGCTGGATCATGACGCCAACAACGCCTATCAATCTGTTCGCGATAGCAATGAATTGGTTGACATCGACGAGGCGCTCTTTAATGGTCGTCAGAAGTTTAACGAAAACCTCCAGACAAGTCAGGCGATTAATGATAAGACGATGAATCAAGCAAGTGCGATGCCAAAGGCCGGCACGCTTGCTCGAAACATGGGTAACCAAGTGCTTGGCTTCTTCACAGTGCTAGCAGGGGCTTTCACCTTGCTAACCAAGAAGAACCGTAAGGAAAAATAAATCCTCAACGAAAACACCTTTCAAATTAGAAAGGTGTTTTTTTGATGACGTTAAATTCTAAACGATGTCATTTATTTCTAATTTTAATTAAGGACGTTGCATTCGACATAAAAGTGTTATAATAAAACTGGAAAAAGTCAAGAGTGGTTGGCTAATCGAGTGAATTCTTGTTGCCAAAGCTCTTTCGCCGGCCGTCTGACTGACGAGCACGTAACGATCCTGAATATTTCAAGAAACGCGCCACTTTGAATCAAAGTTTGGTGCTTTTTGTTTGCTCAAAAAGGCGTCAACAAAAAGCAGTAAGGGGAATTGGGAGGTATTGATTTTGTTGAAGAATCAAAATCAAGTTCAAGCAAAAGAACACGTGAAAATGTATGAAGCCGGCAAGAAATGGCTTTTTGCCGGAATCATTGGATTAACAATTGGCGCAGGTGCCCAAGGCGTTGCGACCGGCTTGGCTTTACCACATTATCCAGCGGCCATGAAGGTCTCGGCGGATGATGTTTCTTTACCTTATTGGTTTGGTCAAAGTACCGATTACTTTAAGCACTATAAGGAAACTCCTGAGACATCAACTGTTCCAGAATCAGAACAAGATGGTTGGTTAGGTAAGGCAACTGGAAAAGAAGTTGATCGTGTTAAGTCAGAAACGACGTTTACCTTCGACGGCTTGACCTATAATTCTGAAACGAAAAAGTTTACCATGTCACTGACCTTTACGTCGCCTCAGATTACGACGTCGGGTGCCGGTCGTGTTTCTTATTTCGATTTGGCCTTCTCGAATTCAATGTCCAAAAAGACTAGTAACACGGTTTTGACTGCTGTGAACCACAACAACACGACGACTCCACTGTCTAGTGTAAACGGTGTTTATAGTAATAGCTTCGTTGCCGGCGGTGCCGTTGGTGGTGTTTCAAAGCTGACGATTGATATTGATCCTGTTAAGATCACAAATAGCGATCAGATTTCAGGTATGTATTCTTCTGATACCAATACAATTAATAACCACGTGATCTTCTCGTCTGTTCGTACACTGGGTTATAACGACTTTGGTAAGCTCTTTAACGAACAGCTTTTGGACCAGATGAAGAAGAATTCCAATGCCAACATTGACGATAAGAAGAATTTGACGAATGGTCAAAAGACGGACTTCCACAATGAAGTCAATAATACCGGAACGGATTCGGATTTCGTTAATGGCTTGAATGGCATTGATAACAACGTGAATAACGCCGATGACGCTGCCGGCAAAGCCAACGCAGCAAAAGACGGTGCAAAGGCTGACGTCGATCGTGCTGCTCAAACTGCGGATAACACAATTGATGGTTTGAATATTCCACAAACGGATAAAGATAACGCGAAGAAGCAGGTAGAAGCAGATCGAAAGGCAGCCGATAGTAATATCGATAATGCCACGACTACTGACGGCGTGAACAACGCGAAGAACGCTGGCATTAAGCAAATTAATGGTAACGTGCCATCAGAGCCAACTGGTCCAACTCAGGCCGACAAGGATAAGGCCAAGGCCGCAATCGACAACGCGGCGGATGCAGCCAAAAAGAAGATCGATGGGCTCAACCTACCACAAGCCGATAAAGATAAAGAAAAGCAAAAGATCGACGATGATGCATCAAAGGCCAAGGGCAATATCGATAACGCTACGGACACAGATGGTTTGAACAAAGCCCAAAGTGATGGTGAAAAAAACATCAACTCGGATGGTAATAAGGCCAGCGATAAGTCTGCGATTAACGACGAGGCCGACAAAAAGAAGGCTGAGATTGATGCCAATGGCGATATCCCAGCAAACGATAAGGATGCCGCTAAGAAGGCCATTGATAACGACGCCGACAATGCGAAGAAGAATATCGACAACGCGGCCAATGACAATGATGCCGATAGTGCAACGACCAATGGTAAAAAAGCCATTGATGACGATGCGAATAAAGCGGCAGATGCTGGTAAGGCAAAAGCAGCAGCCAAGGCCGCAATCGACAACGCAGCGGATGCAGCCAAAAAGAAGATCGATGGGCTCAACCTGCCACAAGCCGATAAAGACAAAGAAAAGCAAAAGATTGATGATGATGCATCAAAGGCCAAGGGCAATATCGATAACGCCACGGACACAGATGGTGTGAACAAAGCCCAAAGTGATGGCGAGAATAACATCAATACAGATGGCAATAAGGCCAGCGATAAGTCTGCGATTAACGACGAGGCCGACAAAAAGAAGGCCGAAATTGATGCCAATGGTGACATTCCAGCAGATGATAAGGCTGCTGCTAAGAAGGCCATTGATAACGATGCCGACAATGCGAAGAAGAATATCGACAACGCATCTAACGACAACGATGCCGATAGTGCAACGACCAATGGTAAGAAAGCCATTGATGACGATGCCGAAAACGCTAAGGATACCGATAAGGCGAAAGCTGATGCGAAGGCCGATATTGACCGTCACGCACAAGATGGGAAGAATGCCATTGATAACTTACCTAACCTGACACCTGACCAGAAGAAGGCGGCTAAGGCAGCCATCGATAATGACGCCAACAAGGCGAAGACGAACATTGATAACGCGACAACACCAGCCGATGCCAAAAAGGCGGATCAAGACGGCACAAATGACATTCACAACGATGTAAAAGATAACGTCAAAAAAGATATCGATAAAGGCGCCGATAACGCCAAAGCGAAGATCGACAATATGGGCGATTTGACTCCTGATCAGAAGAAGGATGCCAAGGCCAAGATTGATCAAGATGCCAATGATGCTAAAAAGGCAACGGACGCGGCAACCAACGGACCAGATGCGGCAGCCGCTGGAAAGAAGGGCGACCAAGACGTCTTTAACGATGCTAAGAAAGCAGCTCATCAAGACATTGATAATGCCGTTCAAAAGGATAAGGATAAGATTGACCACATGGATAATCTGACCCCTGACGAAAAGCAAAAGGCGAAGGACCGTTTGGACAGTGATGCCAAAAAGGCCCATGGTGATCTTGATAAGAGTGATAATCTAGATGATATGGGCAATGCTGTGCAGACTGGCTATAACAGTCTGACCGTTGATGTGAAGGATAACCAGACGACCAATGACGGGCGTAATTTGTCCAATTCGACGGCTACCAATGGTCCGGTAACACTTGCCAACAAAACACAGGTCAGCTCGAAGAAGCCTGCTGAATTACCTCAGACCGCTATGCGTCTTGCACAAAATTTGTGGTCTTTGATGATGGCGATGACCGCTTCGTTAATGGCGATTTCCGCCTATGCATACAAAAAGTTTAGCCGAAAAGAAGATTAAGCATTTTAAAGTAAGTAAAAAGAATCTCTGGAATCATTTTCAGAGGTTTTTTGGTTCGTGTTGGCGCAGTAGGATCATAAAAAAGCGGAACTACTGCTTGAAAAAGCAGGTGAATAGGACTACTCTTGAGTCAAAGGAGGAAGTACTCCATGACAAACTTTATCAAAGCACATGTTACCCGTAAGCGTGAATACTATATCGTGGGTGTCTTTATTGCGGCAGTCGTGGTGATCACCGCTGCCTTCGTACTAGGCCAGCAAAATAGCCACGTTTCTTCAGAGGTCGCCGTTAACCATACCACTGCTTCTCACAAGAGCTCACATGAGGCGGCCACAAGTTCAATGGTTGCCAAGGCAAACGGTGATCAAAATAATCAGGGAAAGGGCTAATGTAAGGCCCGATGCTACAAGTAAATCGAAGACCAATCCGAGTGATTGGTCTTTTTTGGTCAAAAATAAGAAAGTTATGTATCTTTATTGTTTCAAATCATTCTAAAGTGTTGTAATATGTTATAGAGAGTTAAGAACGGGTTACGAAGAAGTGACACAAAACTCCTCCGCCATTCGCTTTCCCGGGCAACGCCCGAGGACAAAGCACTTCTAATCTTAAGCGCCGCGCCGATTCTATAAGAGTCGGTGCTTTTTTTATGGAAGAAAGCACCCAAGAGATTGATTGATGGAGGATTTATATTATGCAAACACGAATTGAACGCTATAACGATTATTTGAAAGAACATCAGTTAAAGTCAAAGGTACAAAAGAAGGGGTTGGCGTTATCCCTTACTTCTTTGGCGGCGTTTGGTGGAATTGGATTGACAGCGAATCTAGTACATCCATCAATCTTTCCTAAAACAGTAATGCAGGCGGATGCAGATACAACTCCGACTACCGGAACCATTCAGGGAATATCTTACAGCTATGATCCAAATAGCAAAACCTTCACGTTTACCGGTTCCGGAACGTTCGGTAATAATCCCGATCAATATATCAGCTCACTTTTTCCTGACACTGAGCACGTTGTGATTAGCCAACCGATTGATTCGGGTCAATATCTTTCAATGATGTTTGCTAACTTACCATCGCTTCAAGATATTTCTGGCTTTAATAAAATTAATTTTGATCAACTGTCTATCGCTTCGCAAATGTTTTCTGGCGATAGCTCATTGAAATCGATTGATTTATCAAACTTTACGGCTCCAAACTGTACTGATATTGAGTCAATGTTTCAAAATTGCTCCTCACTTGAAAAAATTGATTTTTCAAGTTTTAAAAGTAAGAAAGTAATCAGTTCGCTCTATACCTTTCAAAACTGTACTTCCCTAACTTACTTAGATGTTTCATTTGTGGATTTTGCAGATATGGGTTCCTCCCCATCTGGAATGTTTAAAAATATCGGGAATGGTAAGAGCTTTTATCTTAAACTCCCCGCCATACCCACATCAGACGACAGTTTTTTGACTGATCTTTTTCAGGAAGAAGGTTTTCAGTATCCTTCTGTAACACCGGTAGATGAAGCAGATGGCGGTACATTGACCAACCCAAAGGGAACAACATTCAAAAGCTTGGACGATTGGAACAACGCTGGTGATGCCGGTAGTTATAAAACACCTGGCTGGTATGTTTTAGGAAGTACCCAGAAAGGGACCACTGTCCAACAAGAAAAGACTATTAAACGAACCGTTCATTATCTGGACAGTATGGCTCATGACATTCAGAATCCCACTGTCCAAGAAATAAAGTATCAGCGAACGCAGACAACTGATATTCTAGGTGATGTGAGCTATAGTGATTGGAAAGCCGAAGGTGAGCTAAGTCAATTTAGTTCCCTTAACGTCCCTCAAACTATATCAGATAAGTATGTAGATCCTAAGGTTAATGGTAAGTCCGTTACTGAGATTGATGCTGAAACACCAAAAGTGGATGATACAACGAATGAGCAAGATGAAGTAATTAACGTCACCTACGCTGACAAACTCACTCCTGGAACACCTTCTAACCATGGTGACAAGGACACCTCGAAGTCCGTCACCCGTACGATTAACTTCGTCGATGGGGATACCAAGCAGCCAATGGCGAACATGGATCCTGAAGTTCAGACTGTGAATTTCGAACGTTCAGCGGAACAAGATGCTGTGACCGGTGAGTGGACCTATGGTGACTGGCACGTTGCTGGCTCAGATGCTAAGACGGGGTCATTTGCCAGGTTCTCACCGAAGGCTGTCGATGGCTACAATACACCAGACGCTGTGGCTGAAGCGGACAACATTTCTGCTGATTCGCAAGACTCAACGGTAACGGTAACCTATACGAAGGGAAGCCACCATTACACGCCAGTTAACCCAGGACCTGTTGATCCTAAGACGATGAAGAAGAGCATCACGCGGACGATTAATTACTGGAATAAGAAGCACGAGAAAGTGGCCGATTCGGTTATCCAGACGGTTAACTTTACCCGCGGTGCGACGGTCGATGGCCAAGGCCACATTCAATATGATGATTGGCAAGTCGATGGGTCGGACCAATGGGCCAATGTACAATCACCAGCTCTTAGTGGCTATGGTGATCCAAGTACCAAGGACGTCGCTGCCCAGACAGTCGCTTCAAGTTCGGATAACACGACGATTGATATTACCTACGCGGACAAGGGAAGTCACAAGGTGACGCCTGACAATCCTGGTAATGTTGACGTTAAGACGTTGGAGAAGACAATCACTCGTACCATCAATTACGTGGATAAAAATGGAAAACAAGTGGCTGATCCAGTTAAACAAGACGTCAAGTTTACACGTGACGCCATCGTGGATGATCAGAGTGGGGAGGTGATCTCCTACACCGATTGGCAAGTTGATGGGACGAACCAGTGGGCTGATGTCAAATCGCCTGATTTGTCAGCGCAAGGTTTCGATGCGCCTGATAAGCAAGACGTTGAGCTAGTGAATGTGACGGCCGATATGACGGATGCTACAGTCACTGTTACTTATCCAGCAAAGGGTGATAACCCAACACCAAACCCAACACCAAACCCAACACCAAATCCAAACAACGGTGGCAATGGTGGTAATGGTGATAACACGCCATCGAACAACGGCGGCAATGGTGGTAATGGTGGTAACACACCATCGAACAACGGTGGTGATAACGGCAATAATGGCGGCACGACGCCAGGAACCAGTTATCACTACACGCCATCGACCGATGATGACAATGGTTTGAATGGTACGGCCACGACTACCAATCCGGCTTATGGTTCTCATGTGGCCGATGCGACAAAGAACAATGTCGTCTTACCAGCGACAGCTAAAGAAGCTTCGAAAAAGAGCCATTCATTGCTGATGACTACGATTGGACTAACTGCAACCGCAGGACTCTGGTTGATGTCAGAAGCAATGCGGAAGAAGAACTAAGGTCTTCTTTCAGTGAAAAGATCAAGTGCGAAAGTGCTTGGTCTTTTTTTGCGTTCAGGTTATTCTTTTATTTCAGAATGGTTACATTCTAATTTTCATCGTGTTACAATATTGATAGAGAGTTAGACGAGAATAGGATCTGGACGTTTCTTTTTTAAAATAATCGCCAGGCAGTGAATCGTTTCGTTTTGCTGTTACATTCGCACTAAGAATGAATACCCGTAACTCTCGAGTTCGAACGATTTGTATGATTTCGAACCAAGTGATGAACACGAAAAGAGGACGGAATATGACGATGCAGACAAAGCAGACCATTAAATTGTATAAAGCCAAGAAGTTTTGGCTGACTGGTGTAGCTGGGCTGGCTTTTTTCACCATTGCAGCCAATGCCCAAACGGCTCAGGCCGATGGAACCAATCAGGCGACAACAAGTCAAAGTGTTGGGGCAGCGGTCGATACGGATGATCTACCTGTGACGGTGACTAAGGATAACTTTCTCCAGTACTTTCAAACAGGCGGAACGGCTTCTTATGATGCCAGCACCAATAAAACGACCCTGACTCAGAATGAAAATGGCCAAGATGGTAACATCACGCTAAAAACCAAAATTAATGCTAATGTTCCCTTTACGATTTCCGGAACCATTAATTTGGGGACCACTTTGGATGGTCTTAATGGTGGTGATGGCATCGCCATGGCCTTCCACCACGGGACGGATGGTCAGATCGGTTACCAAGGTGGCGGTATTTCGGTAAAGGGGTTGCCTAAATCATCTGGCTTTGTCTTTGATACTTGGACCTTAAACGATGGGGATTATTCGAAGATTTATATGTCTGGTATTCACAGTGATGTCGATCAGAAGGATCAGAATGATCCTTGGCGCTATGCGGGTCAACCAGATTACTTGAACGTTGAAGACATTGCTGGTAAGGATGTTCCATTCACATTGACCTACGATGGTCAAGGACACATGACGCTGTCTTATCTGGGCGTCAGTCGAACGATTGATGTTGATGATTATCAAGACCCGCTCTCATTATCCATTGGTGGATCGACGGGTATTGCTGACAACGTTCAGTCCGTTTCGGTTAATTCCTTCCAGTTTGTTCCAGCACAGACGAACCCGGCGACAAGAACGATTCATTACGTCGACCAGGACGGGAATGAGATTGCTTCGCCAACGGTTCAACAGGCAGTATATCGCCGGACGGGAAGCCTGCAAGATGGCCAAGCTGTTTACACGGATTGGCAGTTAATTTCAGGCGATCCCAAGTTCTCAGAAGTAGAAGCGCCTACTATTGCTGGCTATACCGTTCAATCCGGGCAACAGACTGATTTTGCGGCTACCACGGTTGGTGAAGATTCTGGATCATCAAGCTATACCGTTAAATATACAAAGAATGCCAATCAGGCTACGTTAAATGTTCAAGATTCGACCATTGTAGCGGGTCCAACTGCTAGCTGGAATTCGTCGGATAATTTCCTTCGGGCAATCAATTCCGATGGCTCGACGGTGTCCTTATCTGATCTAAAGGTTTCGGGCAACGTTGATCCAAAGACGCCAGGAAATTATCCAGTAACATATAGCTACACAGACAAGAGCGGAATGGAACAAACGAAGACAGCTCAAGTCACGGTTGTTGCATCAAAGGCTAGTCTTACTGTCAAAGATTCCACGCTCTGGGTTGGGGACTCCTGGTCTTCAAAGGATAACGTGGTTAGTGCAAAAGATGATAATGGCAATAGTTTGGATCTGAAGTATGTTAATGTTCAAGGAACAGTTGATACATCAAAGCCAGGCGTCTATCCGTTGACCTATACTTATACTGATTCAACGGGTAATACTTATACGAAGACGGCCAACGTTACAGTGAAGGCGAGAACAACTAGCTCGACTGAAACCAAGACGGTCAATGAAAGGATTCACTATCAATATGCTGACGGAACAAAGGCAGCTGATGATTATACCAAGGAAGTAACCTTTAATCGGACGGTTACTAAAGATGAAAAAACTGGCGATGTCAGCTATAGTGACTGGTCAGCTGATCAGACCTTTGCCGCAGTAGATAGCCCAGCCATTAAGGGCTACACACCCGATAAGAAGACGGTTACCGCTCAAAAAGTGAACGCCGATTCAAGCGATCTGAATATCACCGTTACTTACAATAAAGAATCGCCAGTTGAATCAACGGACAAAAAGACGGTCAAGGAGACCATTCAATACCAATATGCCGATGGGACAAAGGCTGCGGATACTTATACCAAGGAAGTTACCTTCACCCGTCCAAAGTATACGGATGCCGTGACTGGCGATGTTAGCTACGGTGACTGGTCGGCTGATCAGACCTTTGCTGCTGTAAATAGCCCGGCTATCACGGGCTACACCCCTGATAAGGCTGTGATCGATGCGCAAACCGTGGATGGCAATTCACGAGATATCAATGATGTGGTGACATATAAGCAGAATGGTGAAACACCAACGCCAGTTGGTCCTAACACACCAAATGTGCCAAACGATATCACGAAGAACCTTTCAAAGTCAGTCACTCGTACAGTAATCTTCCAAGATATTGACGGACGTGAGATCGCGCCATCTCAAAAAGTAACGGTTCATTTCGAACGTTCGGCTGTCTATGATTCGAATACTGGCGAGGTTGCGTATAACAATGACTGGCATGAAGTCGGTACACCGTCATCCTGGTCAGCTGTTGATGTGCAGCATTCTGTTGACACAGCTAAGTATGAGCGCCCTGACATTGTGCTCAATGGTCAGGCGGTATCAGCAATCAATGCTGAAACGCCTTCTGTAGATAGTAGCGATGAAAACATTGTGGTAACTTACCAAAACAAAGTAACGCCAAATCATGACGGCAACGGTTCAAACAACGCCGGTAATGATGGCTCAAATACCAATGGCGGCGGTAACAACGCCGGCAACAATAACTCAAATACTAATGGCGGCGGTAACAACGCCGGCAACAACACGGCAGGCGTTGTTTTGCCATCAACTGGTGGCGGATCGTCTGACAATGTTCAGCAGGCACCAGCCAACAATGCTGGCAATGTGGCGAATGCGACAAAGGACAATGTCGTCTTACCAGCGACTGCTCGTAAAGCCTCAAACCAGAGTCATTCATTGCTGATGACCACGATTGGATTAACTGCGACCGCAGGACTCTGGTTGATGTCAGAAGCAATGCGGAAGAAGAATTAAGGTTTTCTTTCAGTGAAAAGATCAAGTGCGAAAGGGCTTGGTCTTTTTATTTTCTGATGTTTACCGATTTTTGGCTAAAATGAATCATTGCTCTAAAAAGGTGGGCAAGCTGAGGCTTGTCCTTTTTTGTGCAAAAAAACGGGGCCGTCTGGGAAGAAGACGGCCCCGTCGCTGGAAAGGAGGTGATGCTTACGAGAAAACCGTAAGCGAATTAAAGAAAGGAGTGCTTGATCGCAGGGATTAGTGCGACCAAGCAGGAGGCAAGGCTGTAAGAGCAGCCTGCCTCCTTGGCTTTAGTCTAGCAAAAAACGGCTCATCATGTGATGAACCGTTGGAATAGTTGTTTATTGGTGACGACGGTTACGTAGCCAAGCCATAAAGCCACTACTTAAGATGAAAGCAGGCAAGAGATCCGTTACCCGACGGTCATCAGTCTTGGCTGTGTTTGGTAATTCTGTTTGCGATTGGCTGCTTGTCTGGCCACTTTGTCCGGTTGATTGTGTGCTAGTGGACTGGTGGTTTTGATCGCTGTTCGTCGCTTTTGGTTGACTGTTATTTCCGCCATTTGGCGCAGGGGTATCGCCGCCGCTCTTAGGTGTTGGCTTTGGCGTTGGCGTTGGATTAACCGGTGTAGGGTTAGGCGTTGGATTAACCGGTGTTGGCTTTGGTGTAGGGGTAACCGGCTTTTCCTCCTGATAGGTAATGGTATCCGTCTGATCCTGACTGTCGGCTGTAACGGATACTTCTGCTAGGTTAGCGGGGGATGGCTGGTCATATTGATTGCCATCGAAGCTAAACTGACTGGGGGCGTTAAAGGATGCCCAGTGGCTGTCGGCCGAGCCCTTTTCCCAATCGGAGTAGAGCACTTGATGATCATACAAATCGTAGGCTAAGGCCTTCCGTTGGAAAGTGACCTTTTGATTCATCGTTCCCATCAGCTGGCCTTTTTGATTGACGAAGTTGATGGTCCGAGTGACTGTCTTTTGCGTTTGCGCATGATCTTCTGGTTGAACGGGACGGGTGCTGTGCTTGTAGGTGACCACCACCGTTTGTCCGGAATCATCGGGTGAAATCTGCTGCGTATCGAAGCTTTCTTCTTGGACAGACTGTTGGGAAGGATCGACCAGGTTTTGACTGGATAGATCGGGGGAACTAACCGCATCGAAGGTGCCGGTAATGCCAACTGGGTTATCGTCTTCAGCGCGTGAGTACTCACCCCAGTTTGTGATGACGTTATTGGTAAAATCATAGGTTCCCCAACGAACCAGTGGCACGCTCTCTGTTTTGGTAGGGGCCACGGTGTTGCCCTTTTCGTCTTGATACCGAATCGTACGGGTATAGGTCTTGTAAAAGTCGCTTTTTTGAATATTTTTTGGAAAGTTAATGCCGTCTTCACCGTAGGCGTGTAAGTGACCATCGTAGCCGTAATAGCCACTTGGTGTGATCGTAAAGCTTTGGTGGGTCGCATCAGCATTGGCTGTGATGTGAACAGATGGTAAGCTGCTTGGCGCAATGCTTGTCACACCGGCGGTTAAACCGGCACCAGCCACCAAAAGAAGAGAACCAACCATCGCCGCCTCGACGTCCTTTTTTACGGAGTGACGAATCTTGACGAATTCCTGATGATTAAATGTAGGCATGGATTTTATCTTCCTTCCTTGTATTGATTCTAACCCTATAATAACACTGTTGACGGCTGATGGAACACATTCTTGCACGGATTTTGACAAGAATTTTTGGAGGCGAAAACGCGGCTTGAAATTTTGACAGAAGGGGCGTTTTTCCCGTATAATAAAAACCAGTCGATTGACAGAATTCACGGGCGGAGTACGCCCTAAAAATGGAAGGAGGGGCCATGGCAGAACGCATTCCGCAACAAGTCATTGACGAAGTTCGGGCGCAGACTAATTTGGTCGACTTGGTCTCTCAATATACCCAACTGGTCAAACGGGGTCGTGAATGGAACGGCTCTTGTCCTTTCCACGAAGACCGGCGGCCTTCTTTTTTCGTCGACGATAAGAAGCAGGTTTTCCACTGCTTTTCATGTGGGCGCTCGGGGACTGCCTTTTCATTTCTAATGGAAAAAGAAGGCTATACTTATCCGCAAGCGATTTTGAAGTTGGCGGAAGACGAAGGGATCTCTGGCTTGGAACGCTACCAGGGTCAGCCTTCTTTGCGACAAGAAAAATTCCAAAAAATTTACGAACTTTACGATGCGGCGCAAAAACTCTACACGCACATTTTGCTAAATACGACGGCCGGGGAGCAGGCGCTTTCTTATCTGAAAGACGACCGGCAGCTGGACGAAGAAACGATTCGCCAATACGGCCTGGGCTTTGTACCAAGTAATAATGTGCTCTTGTCTTATGCCCGCGAGCACAACATTGACGAAACCGTCATGAAGTCCGCTGAATTGTTCATTGATCGAGATGAAGAACTCGTGCGTGACCGCTTTAATAATCGCATCGTTTGGCCGATCAAAAATGATCGGGGGCAGGTGCTTGGCTTTTCTGGTCGGTCCTTAGATCCAGATAATCCAGCCAAGTACATGAATTCACCGGAGTCTTCTTTCTTTAATAAAGGAAAGTTACTTTACAATTTGGATCAGGCCAAAGGCAATATTCGCGCTGGTCAGCCTGCCATGATCTTTGAAGGATTCATGGATGTTATTTCAGCGGCTATGGCTGGTGTTGGCGGTGCCGTGGCAACGATGGGAACGGCTTTGACCGAAGAGCACGTCGCTTCTCTGACCAAGTTGACCGATAAAATCACCTTGGTCTACGATGGCGATGCGGCTGGTCAAAAGGCCGCTAAGCGGTCGATCCCCTTAATCCGTTCGGTGGCACCGCAGGTTGAAATCGGTGTGATTGCTTTGGCAGATAACCGGGATCCTGATGAAGTGCGCCGTGAACTTGGTTTGCCTGCTTTGAAGCAAGCGCTGGACCAGGCCACACAGACACCAACCGAGTACTTGATTAACGCGGCCAAGCAAGACAAAAACCTGCAAAACCAGGCTCAGTACTTGGATTTCTTAAGGGATGTCTGGCCGATCTTGACTGACGCTTCGGCTGTTGAGCAGGACTACTTCTTGAAAAAAATCAGCGAGGATTACGGGTCTTCGTTGGAGGCGTTGCAATCCGAATTCAAGGATTATCAGGCAGCCCATCCGGCCCAAAAGAATCCGGGTCGGGCTGGTCAAGGCGGTCAGCGTTCGTCTGGCTCTCGTGGTCAGAAACATTCGGCTGGTCCGGGCAATGGCTCAGAAGGGGCGTATCCGACTGCCGGTGACTGGGATGATTCTTTCATCCCCGACATCGACCCACTGGCTGGCGGTGGTTTTGAAACCCCGGCCGCCACGGCCAAAGGCGTGCCAGCGCCGAACTGGCAAGACGCGCCAAAGCCAAAGATCTCACGGGTGGAAAAGGCCGAACAGGGCTTGCTGATGGCGATGATTCAAGAACCATCGATTTTAGCCTATGCTAAAGAACAAGCGGACTTTTCATTTGTTCACCCGGAGTATCAGTTGCTGCTGTTGTTATATGAGGCTTACAGTGAGGAACGGGCGGGGGCTGACTTTGACTTGGCGGCTTTCATGGATTATGTGCAAAAGCCAGACTTGAATCAGAAGTTACTCACCATGGACCGCACTTTTGGCACCATTCGGCCGCAAATGGACGCAGCCAAGGATTACCTGAAGGTGATCGTGGACGTGGCCCCATACGAAGCACAGTTGCAGTCCTTGCAGCAAAAAATTGCCCAGGCAAAAAACCAGCACGATGATGCCGCGCTGATGACATTAATGACAGAACTCATCAATCTGAAAAAAGAGCACTTTCAGCAATAGGAGAAAACATGGCTAAGATTACAAGTAATAGTAAAATTTCTGATATTAAGGCATATTTGGATGAGAACCACATCTCGTACCATAACCGTGCGCGTAAGGCAGAATTGTTGGCTTTGGCTGAAGGTAAAACGCCGGAGGAAGCTGCTGAGATTGCCAAGAATGAGCCAGTCAAAAAGCCAGCTAAGAAGTCTGGCCCAATGAAGTCAAAGAAGTACGATGAAGCCGTTCGGAACCTTTTGAAGGAATACAAGCCGGCTAAGGAAATCGTCTACGCTGAACTTTCGAAAAGGATTGCAGAACCCTTCCATTTGGATACAGAAAATATCGAACGTTTGATGGAAAAGGTCGAAGACGCCGGAATTGCCATCGTCGATGAAAAGGGTGAACCTGCACCAGAAGTCTTGAAGGCGAAGCAAAACAAGCCTTCTGAAGAAGAACGCCAGGCTGCTGATGCCGCAACGGGGATTAAGATCAATGACCCGGTTCGCATGTACCTGAAAGAAATTGGTAAGGTACCGTTGTTGAAGGGCGACGAAGAGATCGAAATCTCTAAGCGCATCGAAGCAGGAGATGAAGAAGCCAAGCAAGAATTGGCTGAGGCTAACTTGCGTTTGGTCGTTTCCATTGCCAAGCGTTATGTCGGCCGTGGCATGCAGTTCTTGGACTTGATCCAAGAAGGAAACATGGGCTTGATGAAGGCCGTTGACAAGTTTGATTACACCAAGGGATTCAAGTTCTCTACTTATGCCACTTGGTGGATCCGTCAGGCCATCACACGTGCCATTGCTGATCAGGCGCGCACAATCCGTGTGCCAGTTCACATGGTCGAAACGATTAATAAGTTAATCCGTATTCAGCGCCAGCTGCTTCAGGACTTGGGTCGTGAACCTTTGCCAGAAGAAATCGGTGCCGAAATGGATTTGACGGCGGACAAGATTCGTGAAATCTTGAAGATTGCACAAGAGCCCGTTTCTTTGGAAACTCCAATTGGTGAAGAGGATGACTCCCACCTTGGGGATTTCATTGAAGATAACGAGGCGGTTTCACCCGCTGATTCTGCTGCTTACGAAATGCTTCGCGGACAACTCGAATCCGTTTTGGACACCTTAACCGACCGTGAAGAAAACGTTTTGCGTTTGCGCTTTGGTTTGGAAGATGGTCGGACGCGTACCTTGGAAGAGGTTGGGCGCGTCTTTGGCGTTACCCGTGAACGTATCCGTCAAATTGAGGCCAAGGCCCTTCGTAAGTTGCGCCACCCATCGCGTTCTAAGCACTTGAAGGACTTCATGGACGAAAACTAAGAATGGCTCGATTCATTTATCCGACTTCGGTCGGATTTTTTATGGCTAAGGCCCGGTGAAAATCGGGCTGCGGTCTTCGACTAAAACACGCGGTTCATCTACCATCCCGCGGAAACAAAACTAGGAGTACTTATGAATAATTTGGACAGAAACTCGCGCACGCGAGTGCAAGGATTGACTTTGACAGCCGTTGTAGCAGCTTTGTATGCTGCCGTGACGATGATGGTGGCCCCCATTGGTTTTGGCCCCGTGCAGTTGCGCCTGTCAGAGGGATTAAATCATTTGGCGGCATGGAATAAGCGCTATATCGTGGCTTTGTCACTTGGTGTTTTGATTGCTAATTTGATGTCACCAATGGGTTGGATTGACTGGGTCTTTGGAACGTTGGATACATTGATCATGACTTCCTTGACTTATTACTTGACCCGTCGGATCGCTTCCCCTTTGAAAAAGATTGTGATTTCGACTTTCTCCGTCTTGACGGTGGGGATGGCCATTTTGGCAGCGGAATTTACCTTTGCCTTTGCCATTAACGCAGCTGGCTCCTTTGCCCCTGACCATGCCGGTTCAATCTGGGCCAACTGGTTATCTTATTACTTGATGCTGGTGCCTGGTGAATTGGCGTCACTGGTTGTTGGTGGGATTATCATTTTTGCTTTGTCCAAATTCATTAACTTGTCAAAGTAAAAAAAGTCGTCGAAGCTTGCTTCGGCGACTTTTTAAGTGCTTTTTTATTTGTCTAACGGAACATCGACTACCCAACCAGCAGGTCCTTTTTCATCACCATATTGAATGGCCGTTAAGCGGTCATAAAGGGCTTTTGTCTTTGGCCCAACCTCAGTTTCTGAGTAGAAGACATGCTTTTTTGCTTGGTGGGTAATGGAGCCGACCGGCGAAATGACAGCTGCCGTTCCCATGGCCCCGGCTTCTTCAAATTGGTCTAATTCGTCGATGCCAATTGGCGTTTCGACGGGGTGCATCCCCATTTCCTCTGCCAGTTCCAGTAAGGAGAATTTCGTAATGGATGGCAGAATCGAAGGAGACTTTGGTGTCTTGAACTGGCCATCTTTGGTAATGCCAAAGAAATTGGCTGAACCGAGTTCTTCGATATAGTGGTGTTCGCGTGGATCCAAGTAAACGACATCCGAAAAACCGGCCCGGTGCGCTTCTTCGCCTGGTAACATGGAGGCGGCGTAGTTTCCTCCGACTTTGGCCTGACCGGTACCGCCATGGGCAGCACGATCGAATTCTGAGGTGACAAAGGCTGTCGGCCTTAAGCCCCCTGGATAGTAAGCCCCAACTGGCGTGACGTAGATGCGAAAGATAAAGTCATTTCCTGGCTTAACCCCAACAATTGGTGATGTGCCAATGAGGAAGGGGCGGATATAGAGGGAGCCACCGGATTCATATGGCGGAATGAAGTCCGAGTTGGCTTTGACAACCTCCTTAACCGCTTCAATAAAGTCGGCTTCTGGATAGCCTGGCATGAGCAAACGCTCGGCTGATTGGCGCATTCGCTTGGCGTTACGGTCGGGCCGAAATAAGTTAACACCGCCATCTTTGCGCCGATAGGCCTTCAATCCTTCGAAAACTTCTTGACCATAGTGAAGAACAACGGCCGCTTCGGATAGCTGAACGTTGGAATCGGTCGTCAGTTCGCCCGGTTCCCATTGACCATTATGGTATTCGGCCTGATAGCGATAGGGAAGGTCCTTATAGGAAAAATCCAGGGAGTTAAAATCGATATCTGCTGCTTTTGCTTTGCTCATATGCTGCCTTCTTTCCTAAGTTCTTTGATCTAATATTAAAATAAAATGAGAAAAAGTCAAGAGTGGGAGTGGAAGAGTTTTGTTTTACAAGAGGACCGCAGGTCGACTGGCCTATGCTAAAATAAAAGAAAGATCGATTTGGAGGATGCCATGGTGAATTATCCAAAGGGCGTGCGCAATACGGGCTCGTCTGTTTCCAATCAAATTAAGGCGGGACGCCAATCCAAGCGGGGACTAACATTTGGAAAACGGGGGATGGGCTTAGAAGAAGAAATCAACGCCGCCAACGATTTCTATTTGGCCGATCACTTGGCGGTAATCTATAAAAAACCAACCCCGGTTACCATCGTCAAAGTCGACTATCCGGCGCGGTCGGCTGCAAAAATTACAGAAGCCTACTTCCAAAGGCCTTCGACGACTGATTACAACGGTGTCTATCAAGGACGTTACCTCGATTTTGATGCCAAAGAAACCAAAAACAAGACGTCTTTTCCAATGAAAAACGTTCATGAACACCAGGTTCGCCACCTTGCTAACATTGTTTCCCAGGGTGGCGTTGGTTTTTTGTTGATTAAGTTTACCACCTTAGATGAAACCTATCTGTACCCGGCACCGGAATTAGTGGCGGCCTGGCAACGCTTGGAAGGACACAAGTCCTTGTCTTATTCTGAATTGAAAGACGATGCTTATTTGGTCGAAAAGCGACTGACCCCATCGCTTGATTATCTAAAAGCCGTTGATGCTTATTTGACGGATCTAGCTTCAGGTAAACGCACTGACCGTCCAAAGAAAAGTAAGAAAACTGGAGGGCCTTCATGAGTCGCATCTGGGTAACGGGCTACCGTTCTTATGAATTGGGGGTTTTTAAAGACAAGGATCCAAAGGTGACGGTTTTAAAATATGCGCTGAAAAAACGGCTAGTTGAGCAGCTTGAGCAGGGGATGGATTGGCTGATTACCGGTGGCCAGCCCGGTGTCGAACTCTGGGCAGCGGATTTGGCTGTCGAATTGAAAAAAGACTACCCGCAATTGCACTTGGCCGTTTTTGTTCCTTTTGAAGGCTTTGGCAAAAATTGGAAAGAGGCCAACCAGGCGAAGTTGGCAAAGGCGAAAAGCCAGGCTGATTTTTTTGCTGCTACCTATAAGGGCGATTATCAAGGGCCCTTCCAGCTGCAGGGCTATCAAGACTTTATTCTAAATCATACCGATGGCGCGCTTTTGGTTTATGATAATGAATTCGAAGGGAAGTCTGCTTATGACGCTCAAGCCATGACACGTTTTCAAGAAAAAGCCCCTTATCCGGTGAACCGCCTCGATATGGAAGCTTTACAAGAATACGCCAATGATTATCAAGAAGCGGTGAATGAGGAGCGTTGGAACGGATAAGAGCAAAAAGAGCGGCTTTTTTGTCGGGGTGGCTTGTTTTTTCTGATTCAAAAGAGCAGGATGGCACGTTTTTCGAATCTTTAGCGCTCATTTAATCTTAATTAGGAATAATAAGCGTAACCAAATCTTCATAAAGTTTGCCCTGATGGGCTTTAACTGGTATGATTAGGGTAATTCAAGAAATGAATTCAAAGGAGTGATTCTTTTGGCACAAGTAAAATACACGCAAAAAGATATTTACGATCGCGTCTTCAAGCAAAAGCGAATGGGCGTTGGTTATGATCCTGAAGATGTGGATGACTTCCTTGACGGAATTATTTCCGATTACGGCGTCTTCACAAAACGGATCAAGGAATTGCAAGACCAAGTTGGTCAATTGCAAAATGCTTTGCAAGAAGCACAAAACGAACTGGCTGGTGGACAAGCGGCGCCACAGGAACCTGTTCAGGCCGCTGCACCAGTGGAACCAACACCAGCACCCGCTAAAGAAGAAGCGCCAACCAACCTTGATCTGATCAAGCGTGTGGCTAACTTGGAGCGTGCTGTCTTTGGAACGGATCACGAAGCCTAAGAAAGCTTTATAAACGATGGTGAAAGCCGGATGGCTTTTGGCAGGTATTGAGTAATTGCGCATCGGTTATCCGGTGTGAGGAAGGTCCATGCTCGCACACTCTGCGATGGGTGTAGTGTTTGTGCTGGGATAAGAAATAAACCCAGGCGTGCTTTGCACGACGGCGGTTGAACAGGCTAAGGTTTCGACTATGCCTTATTAGACCTGAAAGTGCCATAGAAACGTATTTTCAAGCGAAAGCTTGGAACTTGAGACGAGGTAAACCCCACAAGCGGGCAACCCAAACTTTGGTAGGGGCGGCTGACCTAGTGAATTGAAACGATGGTCGGTATGGCTTAAATGCTTAGATAGATGATTACTGAAGGTTAGTGATTCCCCAATGCTAACTGGAACAAAACATGGCCTACAGATACCTGTCGGGGAGCTCGCGAAAGCGAGCTTTTTTTTATGTTTTTTTCGCTTTTTTTATTGACCGGTTTTTTTTTCATTTGAAAGTGGACTCAGTCTTGTTCTACAATAGAGGAGAACAAATAAAGGAGGCAACACATGACAAGCAAGATCTTACAAGAAACAACGAAGCTGTCAAACGGCGTTTTGATGCCCGTTTTTGGTTTGGGTGTTTGGAAGTCTTCCAACGCCGAAGCGGCTCAGTCAGTTCAGGTCGCCATTAAAAATGGTTACCGCATGATTGATACGGCTAAGCAATACGGTAACGAAGCAGGTGTTGGTTATGGTATCCAACAGGCTTTGGTGGATAATCATTTGAACCGAAAAGACCTCTTTATCACAACAAAGATTTTCAACGGGGATCAGGGTTACTTGTCCACTTTGAAAAACTTCGATGAGCAATTAAAGCGCTTGCGCTTGACTTACGTGGATTTGCTTTTGATTCACTGGCCGGTTGACGGCAAGTATTTGGACACGTGGACGGCTTTGGAAAAGTTGTACCACGAAGGCAAGGTTCGTGCCATTGGTGTATCAAACTTTGACGAAAAGAACTTGGCTGATATCGAAAACTTGCATCGCCTGATGCCACAAGTGAACCAGATGGAGTTTAATCCACTTGTTCAAGAAGAACATCTCTTGAACAAAATGAACGGTTTGGGCATTGCCATGGAAGCCTGGTCACCACTGGGCGGTGGTGAAGCCTTGAATGATGGAACAATCAAGGCGATTGCTGATAAGCACGGCAAGACGCCAGCTCAGACGATTCTTCGTTTCGACTACCAAATGGGGGTCATCACGATTCCTAAGTCTGCTCACGAAGAGCGCATTATTGCCAATGCGGCGATCGATGACTTTGCTTTGTCAGAAGACGAAATGAAGCAAATTCAGGCCATGAATAAAGAAAAGCATACGATTTGGCACCAAGATTTTGCTTGGCACAAGGGATCCGAAGAAACCGGTGTGAAGGACAATGTGTCACATTGGGATGACACTGAGGAATACTTGCAAAAGAAAGTTCAATACTAAAATTAGCTTTCTGTACAAAAAAACAGGTCACTGTTAATGCAGTGGCCTGTTTTTTGTTTAAAATTGTTGGATGCTATTTTGTAAATCAGCGGAGTAAAGGCGTGGGACCTTTTTTAGTTCGCTCGTTGTTTTGGCCCCCAGCAAAGTCATGTAGAGGGGGAGTTGTTGCTGCCAGAGCTCGATTTCTTCTTGTAAGCCGTCTGGTCCTTTTTGCATCAAGACTTCAAGGAAGTGACCGGCTGATGACGTCGTTGTCGCCCCAAGCAGCAGGGCGGTGGTGACTTCTTTAGCCGAGCTAAGGCCACCGGTGGCGATGATCGGTGTTTGAATGCCTGCTTTCTTTGCGGCCAGCAGCGACTCGACAGTGGACAGACCAAAGGCGGATAGATCAATCGGGTTTTCGTTTTTTTTATCGCGGGCCTGTTCAATCTGAGCAAAGGAAGTGCCGTTTCCTCCGCCAATGTTAATGGCGGCTGGGTGCAGGGCGTCGAGTTGTTTGAGTAGTTCAACGCTCATACCGAAGCCGACCTCTTTGATGATGACGGGCACGGGGGATTGGGCGATGATTTGTTTTAGATTGTCCAACCAATAGAAGGAGCGGTCGCCTTCGGCCATGGCGATTTCTTGACCGATGTTGACATGCAACTCAATGGCGTTGGCATCGATCATGTCGATTGCTGCCCGAACGTTTTCGATGGGGTGATCAGCACCGAGGTTGGCAATCAAAAAGCCCTCTGGGTGATGCTTACGAACGATGCGGAAAGAATCAGCCTGCGTCGGATCCTTGATCGCTACTGATTGCGAACCGACTGCCATGGCGAGGCCGGTTGTTGCAGCCACTCGGGCTAGCTCGGCGTTAACCCTCTTGGTGGATTCCGAACCGCCAGTCATTGCTTCGATGTAAAAAGGCCAAGCGAACTCCTGATTAAAAAGTTGCACTTGGGGCTGTACGTCCTTTACAGCAATGTCTTTGAGTGCACCAGGCAGCCAACGGACTTCGTCAAAGCCGGCGCCAACTTTTTCCTTGTTGTCGTCGCGCCAAAATTTAGTCGCTAAAGATAAATGTTCGTTTTTTCGATTGGAGTGGGGCGTTTGCATGCCAATACCTCTAAGAATTAATCGATGATCGTCAGGGCTGCTTTGCGGGCGGCCGTTTTCATTGGGAATAAAGAGTGCGTTTCGTTACCAACCACAAAGCCATTGTCACCAAAGCCAGCACCAGAAATCTTTCCCGCCAAGTCGAGTCGGTTGGTGATCGTTAAGAAATCCTGGAGCTTTTCTGTGACATAGCCCTTTGGTAGGTGTGCTTTTAGGGCTTTTTGGTTTTCTTTCAGTGCGCTTTTTAATGCGTCATAATCAGCTTCTTCAATTGCATTTTTGGCTGCCATAACCGCTGTTTTAGATGGCTCAAGCAGGGCTTCTTTGTCACTTTCTTTAGCTAAAGCCTTTTTAGTCGAGGCGGGCTCATGGGTGGCCACGATGGCAAAGGACCAACTTTTTGGCCAGTCAAGGGATTTTATTTGTAAGTTGGACCAGTCAAGCGTGTGGAAGTCTTGAAGCTGCCATTGGCGCTTTTCTTTTATCCAGATTGGCGCTTGGTAAAAGATGGTCTTTTGGTAAGTGGCCGTGGCAATATCGCCTAGAGAACCTGAGCCTTGGACGAAGTAGTGGGCGAAGGCGGCTTCCTTGAAGATTGCTCTTTGGTTGTTTTCTTTTTTTGGCAGATAAACCTGGTGTAGGGCCATGATGATGGCTACCGTGACGGCTGCAGAGGAGCCAAGGCCAAGCTTACCCTCCTGGCTTGTCATTTGCGAGCGGATGGTCAGTTTAATGCCGGGCCGTTCCTTGAGCGACAGTTGAGACTGCGCTTCTTGGAAAAGTTGCAAGGCGACTTTGGTAAAGGACCAGTTGTCTTCTTTGAGCGCTTGCTCGTTTTGCACGGACAGGGCTGACCAACTTGTTTTCTCGGCTTCTTCAAACTGGTCCGAATAAAGCGTAATTTGGCCGCTTTGCTCTTCTTGTAGGCTGGCTTCGATCACCATCCCCCGATCGACTGGTCGAAGCAAAGCTGGCTGTCCTGGAGTCGTCACGGCGTATTCACCGGCCAAGAAAAGTTTGCCCGGGATTTGTAAACGAAGGGGTTTATTCATAGGAAATACCTGGTCCGGCCGTAGCAATATCGAACTGGATTTTTCGGAATCGTTTTGCCAGATGTTCCTTGATAGCGGGTGCCTGATCCTTTTTTGTAATAATCTTGACGTTTGGGCCCGCATCCATTGTGGCATAGGCGATAAAGCCTTGCTTTCGGAGTGCTTTGACCTGCTCTAAGACCTTGACTGTTTCTTGGTTCAAGTAGGTAAAGCGACGGTCTTCAGCCGTTAAATTCAGATTGTGCATGGCCAAAGCGTTTGCTTCCGCAATTTCGCCGACTTTTTTGATGTCGGCAGCAGCAAGGGCAGCCTTCATCTCGTCTAATTGTTTGGCTGATTCGTCCACCCAAGCCTGGTAGTCAGGCGACGTTTGCGCGCGACGCATGCCATCTGAAGAGGATACTTTTTTAACCATGCCAGACACCTTGCAAACCACAAGAGCAATGGGCAGGTCGGGGGTTTTTAGCGCGTGGGCATAGGAATTTTCATCCTTGTCGCCTTTTTCCCAGATGGCAAAGCCGGCAAAGAAGGAACGGGTCGCCGAACCAGAACCACGCCGGGACAGGCGAGACAGTTCTTCTAGTGACAGATCCCAGTGATTGAATTTGGCAACTGCTGCGGTCAAAGCCGCAAAGGAAGAAGCCGAAGAGGCTAAACCAGCCGACAGCGGCACCTTGTTTTCAGAAATCACACGTAGAGGCGGAAAATCGCCCATTTCAGCCCGCAAGACGTCCAAGAACTGGTGAATTCGCTTGCCATCTTGAGGCAAGTCGTTAATCAGCAGGCTGTCTTCGTCTGCTTCTTCGACCCGAGTCTTCGTATAGTACTCATTTAACGTCAACGAAAGCGACGACGTAGTGGGAAGGTTTAGCGTTAAGTCAGCCTTTCCCCAATATTTAATGAAAGCGATGTTGGTATGGGCAATGGCCGTTTGGCCGTTTTGATCCGTCATAAAGGGTCCTCTTAATTTTTAGTAATCGAAAATCAAACGTGGAAAGTGACTTATAGTGGCTGAATCCAGCAGTCTCTGGCGCCAGCTTCGCGCAAGGCTTCTGCGATTCTTTTAGCCTCATTGTCGTTTGACGCCAATGCGAGCATCGCCCCGCCGATGCCAGAACCGGTCAGTTTTGCGCCTAGGGCTCCAGCTTTAATCGCAGTAGCAACGAGTTGATCGAGCTTTGGATGAGAAACCTGCAAGGCCTGCAAGTCGTGGTGAGCTGAGGTGAAGAGCTGACCCAGGGTGGCCGGATCATTTTCTTGAAGGGCTTCTCGGACTGCAAAGGCGAGTTCGCCCAAATGCTCGATGGCTCGCCAGCTTTCGTTGTAGTGATTCTTCAGCTGTTCTTTGACAATGTTGACAGCGCGCACCGTTTGACCACGGACGCCGGTGTCGGCCAGTACTAAAGTTGCATTCAAACTGGTTTCAAAAGTAGCGATCTGCTTGTTTTCAAACCAAACAGGTTCAGAAGAGGACACCGTGGCTGCATCAATTCCAGAAGGGGAACCGTGGGAAATGTTTTCCGCCAGGCTGGTGTATGTTTGTAGGGTTTCTTTTGCAACTTTTTTTCCTTGCCAGTCAAAGAAAGCTCTGGTGATGGCGGTTGCTAAGGCGGCCGATGCACCAAATCCCCGTTCTTGAGGAATGATGGATTCGACTTCAAGGAGAAAGCCGGTGCTTGTTAGTTGATAGTCCTTTAATAAGGCCACGATCAATTGGCGAATGCCTTCTAGATCAGCGCCGAGATCGGATAGTTCCATGGCCTCTCCGGCCAAAATAATCGTTTGTCCTGCTTCTAATGGCTGAAAGCGAGCGGTTACTTGCAAATCGAGCAGGGGGATGGCAACGGCAGGCTGGTTATAGACGACGGCGTGGTCGCCAATGAGAATGGCTTTAGCATGGGCATGGCCAGTTCCAATAGCATGTTTTTTCATAAGTAAATGACTCCAATAATTAAACATATTGTACCGCACTGTCCTAAGTAGTGTAAAATGGCCTTGACCGGTGTTTTAAAACGAGCTAAAAAGTCGAGTCAGAAGCTCGCTTTGTTTCGTTGATTTCAAAAAAACACCCAGTGATTACGAAAGGAGACCTGATGAAAGAATCAGCCGCCTTTGTCATCGTTGATTTAGAAACCACGTCGCCCTCCGTTGAAAACGGCGGTCGCATTATCCAAATCGGGATGACCTTTGTTAAAAATAAAAAAATCGTCGAACACTTCGACTCTTTTGTGAATCCAGCACAGCCAATCGACAAAAAGATTCAGCAACTGACCCACATTAATCCAAAGGATGTTCAAGACGCGCCATTCTTTGAAGAGATCGCCCCGTCGTTGCAAGCCCTGTTGAAAGGGCAGATCTTTGTGGCACACAATGTCAACTTCGATCTTCCTTATCTAAATGCGGAGTTCCTTCGGGTCGGCTTGCCGGAACTTGATTTGCAAGCCATCGACACGGTGCAACTCGCTCAGATTCTTTTCCCAACCGCGCCCGGGTACCGGCTGTCTGATTTGACAAGCTACCTGGATTTACCTTTGGTACAGGCCCATCGGGCAAACGCGGATGCGGAAGCAACGGCCTATCTGATGTTAGCCCTTTGGCAAAAGGCGCAATCGCTACCTGAAAAGACAAAGCGAACGCTATTGTCCGTTGATTGGGGCTTGATCCGGCAAAGCCAGGAATTTTTGACGATGGCCGCCAAGTCGAAAGGGAGTTTTGCTGATGATGCCAAGGTGCCTTTAGTGGTTGAAACCGTTGAAAGGCGAGCTCTGAGACACCGTCAGCCAAACAAAAAGAAAAAAAGCGAGCAAAAGCGCCTTCCTTATCCAGTTAAAGCAGCCGAAAAGGTTGCTTTATTCGGTCGCTTTCTCGACCTTGATGCCAAGCGCAACCGTTTGATGAATCAGGTTCACCGCCTGCTAAATGGCAGTCAACATGAGCTGTCAGTGCTGCAACCGGCACCACAAATCAAAAAAACGCTTTCCTATTTGTTGCCACTTTTCTTTATGAAAGGCCGCAAAACGAACTGGCTGCTCAGTGATGACTTGTCTTTAATTGTTCATCAAAAGCAATTGCTAAAGGATTTGAACGAACGCTTGCCCGAGCATTCGCTTCGCTTTGCTTCGCTCTATCAACCGTCTGGTTACCTAGATGAGCAGAAGTTCCGCTCGGCTATCAAGCGGGCCCGAAACAAAGGGGGAACTTTTTGGCAGGCTCAGATTCTAGTCTGGCTATCCGAAACGCCAACTGCGGCATTCGCCGAGCTACCTCGCGGCATTCGCGCTCACCCAGACTTGAAGGAAGTGGCGGCTGATGCGCAGTCAGAAAGTTTCCAGGCGGCCTACCAGGCGGCCAAGCAAGCTGACGTGGTGATCTCGACCTACCAGACCTTCTTTGCCTGGGGGAAAAAGCTAAATCAGGACCAGGGCCAAAAAGAAAAACCAGCTGTCATCTTGGAAAAGCCCTTTGGTCTTCAAAAGGCCATCCAAAATAGCCTAGGGTTGACGTTACCACTTGGTTTCTACCAAGATCAGGTCGCCAAACTGGCCGATCAGGCCGCCCAGCTGCCAGCAAAAGCTCGTGGGGTCTGGCAAGTTAACCTGCACAACTGGTCAGTTGCTTGCCAAAAGATTGATCGAACGCTTTCCGAAAAAGAGGCGCTAAAGTCAGGAAAAGCCATCTTGGATCGCTTGATCGCCTTGGAAGAGCTGGCTGAAAAAGCCGACTTTTCGACCAAGTTACTCGGCTTTGAGTTGAACGAAAAGCGGGCCAAGCTGAGCTGGCTGGCTGCTCACCAAGAAGTGCTAAAGCGGGCTTTTTGGACGATTGAAGACGAAAAGAAGCAACAGGATCTGACCTTTGCGGTTAAAGAGGATGTCGTCTATCAGAAGTATTTCTTAAAGCAACTCAGTCAGTTGCTGGTTATCGCTTCTTTCTATCCAGAAGAGCTGAAGCATTTCTTGTTAGACGTGCCAAAAGGCGTGATCCAACAGGATACAGTCGAATGGGAAAAAAGCGACGACGATCCCAAACTTCCGGCGGTTTTGTCAGCAGAACGAAACGAAGACAAACAGATCCAGGCCGTGTTTGCGGCTGGCCGCAAGCATTTTCTCTTCGTTGTTGAAGATTTCGCTTCCGTCAAGCATTGGTATTACAAGCTTTCCAATCATTATGGCGATCAATACGTCGTCTACGCACAAGACCTATCAGCTCCCTTGAAAAAGGCTGCCTGGCAGGCATCTGGTGAAGAACGATCGATTCTGGTGGTGACACCGGATTACATCCAAGAACTCTTTGAGCAGAGTATCCCAATTCCCGAAGTGGCCGTGTTGCCACGGGCCAACCGTTATCTGAAAAAGGAAGCGTTGCAGCTTCTGGTGGTGGCCATGCTGAAGAATCCGCAATCCTTGCTTTTGGGGACTTTGAGCCAAAAGCAGTTGCGTTCGGTTCAGAATCGGCTGTTCGTCCTAAATAGCGGCCGACGCCTGGCCAAAGTCGACCAACTAAAGGTCAAATAAGTGATTGAAAAAAGACAGTGACAACTGTCTTTTTTCTTTTGAATTTTCGCACGTTGAGCGGCTCTTTTTTGCTATAATGTGTAACAGTAGAGCGAATTTTGAAGAGGTTTCCATGGAAATACACGATAATTTACGGGTTAATATGGCTCGACCCAAGCGCTTTTCCTGGTCCAAGTTTTTCGTTATTATTCTAGCCTTTGTCATTGTGATCGGCGCGGGTCTGGCGATTTACGCCTACCTTGCCTTACGTCCCATGGCTAAAGCCGAAAGCAATGTACAGGCAGTGGTCAAGCAAAAGACCCAGCTGACAAATTTGCATGATATGACCGTTGATTATCGGGACGGTTCGACTTATGCGGTGATAGGAAGCGAAAACGGAAAAGAAAAAGTGGCCATCATTCATGGGAAGTCATCCAAGGTCAAGGTGTTCGATTTTGGCAATGGCATGA
The DNA here is from genome assembly GCF_018437225.1 of Fructobacillus papyriferae. Taxonomy (GTDB): domain Bacteria; phylum Bacillota; class Bacilli; order Lactobacillales; family Lactobacillaceae; genus Fructobacillus; species Fructobacillus papyriferae. The sequence continues at coordinate 412,844 of NZ_JAAMFI010000001.1, read as the reverse complement.
CCAAGGTGCAGCTTAAAGCCAAATTGAAGGGCGATTATCAGGCCAAAAAGATTTATTCTGCTAACTTATCAGAATATCAAAACGCCTTGGTTTGGGAGCTTTCTTACCAAGGAAAAGACGGTAGTTTGAATTACCTGACGCTTGATTATAAGAACGGAACGGTCTACCGGGCTGTGAATGGTTTGTAGCGCCAAATTTTGTTTTTGGTCGCGGCTTGTCTGATCGACCATTGACCAGAAATTTAAATAAAACGATAAAAATCGCCACGACAGTGAGAAGGAGGCGGGGGCTTTCCCCCGATTGCATATGACAGAAACGATTCCGACAATTCAGATTAAGGATGCAGCAAAATACGTAGGGCAACGTGTTAAGATTGGCGCCTGGTTGCGTCAAAAGCGTGGTTCTGGCAAGATGGCTTTCTTGCAATTGCGCGACGGAACGGCTTTTTTCCAAGGAGTTGTTGCCAAGGCTGACGTTTCAGAAGAAGTCTTTGAAACGGCCAAAGAATTGAAGCAAGAAAGCTCCATGTACGTTTATGGTGTGATTCACGCCGATGATCGGTCATCATTTGGTTACGAAATCAAGATCGACCGGATCGATGTGATTGGCGAATCCCACGATTACCCCATCACGCCAAAGGAACATGGAACGGACTTTTTGTTTGACGAACGGCACTTGTACTTGAGACACATCAAGCCCTTTGCCACGTTGAAAATTCGTAATACACTGATCGCAGCCACTTACGAGTTCTTCAACAAGGAAGGCTTCATCAAGCTGGACGCGCCTTTGCTGACGGGTTCTGCACCAGAAGGAACGACCGAATTATTCGAAACGGACTACTTCGGCCAGGAAGCCTACCTATCGCAGACGGGTCAGCTTTACGCTGAAGCTGGCGCCATGGCCTTTTCTAAGGTCTTTACCTTCGGACCGGCTTTCCGTGCTGAAAAGTCTAAAACTCGTCGTCACTTGACGGAATTTTGGATGATTGAACCTGAAATGGCCTTCTTTGATCAAGATGCTTCCTTGGAGTTGCAAGAACGTTATGTTTCTTTCTTGATCGAAAAAGTCTTGGAACAAAACGATCAAGAATTAGATTTGCTTGGCCGTGATAAGGAACTCTTGCGTTCGTATACGCAATTGCCATTCCCACGGATCTCATACGATGAGGCCATTCAGCTCTTGCAGGACAATGACTTTGACGTCGAATGGGGCGTCGACTTTGGTTCACCAGAAGAAACTTTCTTGGCTAACCACTTCTCCAAGCCGGTTTTCATTGTTAATTTCCCAAAGGCGATCAAGGCCTTTTACATGAAGCGTCACCCCGAACGTGAAGACGTTGTGGTTTCTGCTGATTTGTTGGCACCGGAAGGCTACGGTGAAATCATTGGTGGTTCCGAGCGTGATACGGACTATGATTATCTGAAGCAACGTATTGAAGACGAAGGCTTAGGCTTAGACGAGTACAATTGGTACTTGGATTTGCGCAAATACGGTTCTGTACCACACTCAGGGTTTGGACTTGGTCTAGAACGAATGGTGACCTTTGTGACTGGCGAAGAGCACATTCGAGAAGCTATTCCATTCCCACGGATGATGCACCGTTTGCGCCCTTAATAGCAAACTAAAAAGCGCCCAAGTTGACTTGGGCGCTTTTCTACAAAGATGAGGCAAGCGATGGAAGAAAACGTCAAAAGCTTATTAAGCGCTGGTTCGACCAGCATCCACAATTATTTACTGCTTCATTACCGCGACCTTGGATTGGACAATGACGACCTGGTGATTTATTTGCAGATTTCTCGTTTGCAAGGTCAAGGCGATCAAGCCAGCCCACAACTCGTAGCTGCCACAATGAAAGTGACGGAACAAGCGGTTTCTGAGCGTTTAAAGCGCTTTGTTCAACAAGACTGGATGACCGTCCAAAACCTGGGCAATCGACAGGAATTTTTCGATTTCACGCCACTTTTTGACAAGTTATTGAAGGGCCAGGCAGCTTCAAACGAAAATCCAGTTGTCTCTGCTGGGGAGCAAAGCCGTCGTCAAGTGGTTCGCGTCTTGCAAGGGGAGTTTGGTCGGCCATTGTCACCAATGGAACTACAAACGATTCATCAATGGTTTGACGTGGAGCACTTCGATCCGAATATGATGGTCCTGGCCATTCGCGAAGCGATTGCCAATAATGCGCGTTCCCTTCGCTACATCGAAAGTATCTTGATCAATTGGCAGAAGGCGAACTTGACTTCCCCACAGGCTGTCCAGCTGGATAAAGAACGTCGGCGTGGCGTCAGCTATGAAACGGGTAACCGGCGGAAAACGGGGACTTCTGGACCGAGTCGTGGTCAAACGACTGGTCAGCAGGGCAATAAAAAAAAGCCGACAGTGCCCATTTTTAAGTTGGACGACCTGTAAGCACTCGGATCGTTTGGTTACAAGACGGCTTTGCTGAGTCAGTGCTAGTAAAGTATCATTTGAAATTTGACTACTTTATTGAATGACAATCCGCCCTTTTTCATCCTGGTGGAAACCTAAGACGGGTTTTGCTTGTCCGGCAATCTGAAGGTGAAGATTGGCCTTTTGACCAATTTGGGACAGGCGCGTTTGTGCTTGTTCAAGGGTCAGTGGTCGTGCACCTTCTTGAAGGACCAAGGCGACGTCGCGATCGTCTTCTAGGAAACGTAGTGCGCTGACGGCTTGGATGTGATCGCGGTCTTGATCGACTTGGCCAAAAAGAGGGGTTTGTCGATCGATGTAAGTGGTTAGTGTAAAAAAGTCAAAAACAGTCATAATAGCTTTATTATAAAGGAAAATGATGGAAAAGAAATACACCTTAATGGTGACCGTTGCAGCCGGTTTGGAATCGGTAGTCGGTCAGGAACTAAAAAACATGGGCTATGCGGTTCGTGTCGATAACTACCGGGTTTTCTTTGAAGGAACCCAGGCCGACATTCTGCGTGCCAACCTTTGGCTGCGGACGGCCGACCGTGTCAAAATCGTGGTTGGGTCCTTTGAGGCCAAAACGTTCGAAGCGCTTTTCCAGGGAATAAAAGCGCTGCCTGTTGAAGACTATTTGAACTATGACTCGGAATTCCCAGTGGCCGGGCGTTCGCAAAAGTCAGTTTTGCACTCCGTTCCAGATGTTCAGTCGATTACCAAAAAAGCGATCGTTGAAAAGCTGCAAGAAGCTTACCACGTTCGGACACGGTTACCCGAAAACGGCTTCTTTGCCCAGTTGGAAGTGATGATCAATAAGGATCAGGTCATGTTAGTTTTGGACACAACTGGTCCGTCACTTTTTAAACGGGGCTATCGAGTTGAGAAGGGGCCGGCCCCTTTGAAGGAAAACTTTGCAGCGGCACTGATTTTGCTCACAAATTGGAAAAAAGAGTTGCCCTTTGTTGATCCGACCTGTGGTTCTGGAACCTTGGCCATTGAAGCGGCCTTGATTGGTCGCAACTTGGCGCCAGGCCTGACGCGGACCTTTGTCATTGAAAAGATGGACTGGTTCGACGCTTCCTTGTCAGATAGCATCCGAGATGAAGCAGAAGACAAGGCTGATTATGATAGCGTGCTAAACATCAAGGGATTCGATATTGACCCACGGATGGTAGCGATTGCAAAAGAAAACGCCAAACACGCGGGGTTGTCGCAAGATATTAGCTTTGAAACGCTGGACTTAGCCGACTGGCGGCCAGAAGAAGAGCAGGGAGTCTTGGTTGCCAACCCGCCTTACGGGGAACGCCTTGGTGAAATTGAAGCGGCGGAGGATCTATACAAGGTGATGGGGCAGCTGTACAAACCATTAACCCACTGGTCGAAGTACATTTTGACTTCGGACTTGTCCTTTGAAAAAGTATACGGTCAAAAAGCGACTAAAAAGCGCAAACTGTATAACGGACAACTGCGCGTTGACTATTTTCAGTATTGGGCCAAACCAATGTTAAAAAAATAATTTATGCAATCGTGTCATAGGCATAAATTTTGATGATTTTTGATATTTTTAAAAAGACTGTGAAAACAGTCTTTTTTTTATTTGACCAAAGTTCAGCAAGAAAGCGGATTTTTTAAATATGCAAAGATGCCCATGCTGAACAAAATGTTTAAATTATTCAATTTTATTATACAGTTTCAATTCTTATATATTCATAACTTTTGATTATTGAAAATCATGGCCTTGTTTTTTAAAAAGTATCATATATAATTTGATTTATATGAGCTACCCCTAAACGAAAGGATGAATATATGACAAAAGAAAATCGATCCCGCTTCAATATTGTGCGTTCTAAGAAAGCTTGGCTTTTGGCTTCCACCATGTTGATGTCAACTGGTGTCAGCGAAATGACGCAGAAAAATCATCTGCTCGCACATGCAGACGACCAATCGGTCAGTCAGGCTAAAGGACCAAATAACGAACAGTTCTCACCGACTGCAGCAAAAGACAACGAAAAGCGCTTAGTCGATGCGCCTTCGTCAGCTGTTGTTACCGCTGGGACGACCACAGCAAAAACGGCCGATTCGGGACAATCGGCAGCGGACAGTGCTGGTCAACAGTCGGTAAGAGCAAAGGACCAAGAAAAGACATCTTCTGAAGACCAAAAAGAAACGGTTCATGACAAAACGACGGCGGCTCAGGGTGGCTCCGAAGAAAGCAACGCGCTTTTTAATGATCAAGCCGTCAAAGACGTTTTGAGCAAGGCTTACCAACAAGATCAAGATCTCTTACCAGAATCTGATTTAATCGTGTCAAAGCAGGATAAGCAGGAGCTTTCAGAAGTGGCAAAGGAAATTTTGACGCAGGTCTCCACTGATTTAAAGACAGACGAGAAGACTGGTTATTCAAGTAACCCCAACAACGACCCGCTTCAACCAATCTATGAATTGACGAAGACGAGTTCGTTTGAAGAGCTGGTCGACAAGCTGGGTGGCTATTTGCCAAACTTCGCCTATCCCGGTCATACACAGATGGACGAATTTGAAAATTATGTGAATCAACCGGCTGTGATGCAGTTCCAAAAGCCAGCTTACTTCCTCTTTGGCCTTGGTGGACAGCAAAATGATTATTCGCAAGTTTCATACATGCGGTTAAAGACAGACAAGGCCTTTGTAAAGTCGGTTGCGGATAAGCTAAAGAAATTGGCAAATGGTGGGGCCTATGAAGGCACGTCGATGACTTATTTGCCAGTTAGCAAAACGTTGGCCTATTCTGGTGGACTGCCATTTTATGCCGTTTTGCAATCAAGTAACGGCTCCCTTTTGAGCCCGAACTTTTATCTGACGAACATCGAAGAAGTGATGCAGTCCATTGGGTCGATTGCCACTGGTGGTCGTTTGCATAGCTACATTGATCGTGATTATGAAGACGGTCGTTACGGTATTTATCTCCGTTTGGAAGCGCCAGAAGGTACGGATCCAAATACTTTTGTGAAAATGTTGAATCTCGACAAGGCGAAGTTTGGCGCCCAGATGGACTTTAACGTGAACTTTGGCATCGATAAACTCATGCAACAGATCCCTGGTATCGATGAGTACGTGCAACGGACCATCGGGGTTTCCTTGTCAGGCTACCAAGGATCGGTTTTAGACTTGTTAACACAATCTGCTTTGTGGGAAATTAACCATGAAGCTGGTACTCACGTTTCTGAAAAGGGCGCTGAAAGTCCATTTTATCCCATTACTCTTTACCCAAATGATATTAAGACCAATGTGAAAGAAGATCCGCGGGGTGTTTACTTGCTTGTTCGCGGTGCTGAACTAAGTCAATTTGATTCGACTTATTTGAAGGCTAAGATCATGGTCACAAAGTTTGTCATGAATTCCATGGCTTGGGTGGGTGATATTGCCGGTGCAGCCTACGGCTATCTGAACTTTGACGTTGACCGTTACGAGGGGAATCCTTCGGCTGCTGAATTAAAGCAAAATGGTATTTCAACAGCCGATCCATTAATGGCTTATGCAGATAATAGTCCTTATAAGATCTTGACCCGTGGGCAGTTACCACCGCACGCAGATGGCAGGCTAACGGTGAAAGCCAACTCCATTGACGCCAACGGCTTAGTTTCAAGTAAAAAGCATTCATGGCCTCATGGTGGTAACTTTGGCACTGATTTGGCTGTTGTTCCAGATAAAATTCACGACCATGCCTTGCAGACCTCGCCGATTGCAACTTGGCGTGCCTATATTTCGCCAATTGATCAAAAGCACTCTTATAATTTGAAGAAGGTAACGGCTTCTTCAGCAGAGTGGGTGGAAGAAAAAGGACAGCGCGAAGTATTACCTGGCCGAGACTTTGATAACCGACGGTTGATTTTAGATGACGGGGATTCCTTCTATGGTAATCGTGATCGCTTTGATCGTGTGATTGATTATTTTACTGGCGATGTCTTGCTGGATAAGGACGGGTTCCATGAAAATGATCAGGTGCAGTCGATCAAGCTGGTCAAATCAACTGATCCGGATGGTCAACTGACTAAGGAATCAGACTTTGCCATCTATAATCGACCATTTACGGTTTACTACTCTGGTGAAACGACACTTTCATCAGGAGAACGGATTCCGCTTCGAACAACGAAGATGACCGTCGTCCAGCAGGACTCAAAGCACGTGGACTTGTTGACGGATTTACGTCAAGACACAATGAAGAGCCTAGAAGAGCAGGCCAAGGTCATCAAGAATACCGCTTCTAACATGGCAAACAAACTAAAGGATGACCAGTTAGCAAAACTGCTAGTCAAACAAGAACAGCAATTGGCTGAAGTGAACCGGCAGATGGAAGACCAAAAGACGGAAGATGGTATCTTTGATTTGGCTGTGACGGCTCGTCATGACTTATTGCACGATCTTGATGGCTTGGCCAATGACGAGAATTTTGCCTCTGGCTATCAAAAAGGGAGTTTAGCGGCCGCTATCAAGGAAGTGCACGACTGGGCGTATAATCAAACGATTCATATCAATGATGATCAGACTTTGTCTTTTGAACAAAAGCAAAAGACCATTGAAAAGATGAATGCCTTTGTTGAAGAAGCGTTGAAGGAGTTAGTGAAAGCCGCTGATCAAGAAGGACGTTCAAAGCGAAAGGCCCGCTTTACTAACGATTTCTCAAAGGGTTACTACGATGATGAAGCACAGGCCATTATCGATCGGTTGAACAAGCTTTTCCCATATGGTGACGATGATGAATTCATTGCCGACACGACCCGTAACTTTGCAGTGATGAAGTTGGCGGAAGCCGGTGATTTGAAAAAGACCGAATTCTATAGCATGGATCACCTCGACCCAGATTCTTTGAGCGCTCGCTGTGGGGACATTGATAAGATTGTCGATGAATACACTGAAAAGATCAAGATAGCAAAGAAGATGTCTGAAATACGTGATGCTTTGACAAAGGCAGAGCTGTTGATTAATGCTGTCGGCCGACCAGACCAGCAGCCTGACTTTATGCCTGCTTCTAATGATGACCGTGAAGCAGCTAAACAGACTTTGCACACGGTTTCTGCTGCGAAGAAGACTGCTTTTGCTGCCATTGCCCACGTTGACCCAGTCAGTTTGGCACAGCAAAACGTGAAGGTTGACCAGACGGTTAGAGACGCGGAATTTGCGATCGACCAAGCCGAAACGAAGGGCGAGGTGAAGCAAGCGTTGAACAATGGACTGGAGGCTTTGGAAAAGGTTGCCAATCCATTGGTTGAAGACCGCTACCAACCAGTGACAAAGGAAGATCGTTTGCAGGCCAAGGCTGAGATTGATGCCGCGGCTGACACACGCGGACAAGAGATGGCCGCTATTGCGCACGTTGATCAAGATTCATTAACAAAGCAAGTCACCTTATTAAAGGCAATTGTTGACAAAGCCAAGAACGCCATTGATGCGGCGAACTCGAAGTATGATTTGAAACTGGCAGTCGAACAAGGCTTGAAAAACATTGACCAGTTGGCCGATCCTGCCAAGGAAGCGGCCTACCGTAAGCCGGATCCTGCTGATCAAGCAGCGGCTAAGAAGGGGCTGACGGAAGAAGCAGATGCGAAGAAAGATAGCTTTGACCAATTAGATGGCGTTGATGAAGAAAGTTTGGCTGATGCCAAAAAGAAGGTCGACCAAGTTCTGCTTGAAGCCATTGACGAAGTTGATCAGGCTAAGTCTGCCGCCGATGTTGACGATGCCTATCGCAAGGGCTTAAAGGCAATTGATGCTGTTCCAGCACCTGCTGTCATTGAAGAAAATAAGCAGGCCACAGAAGACGATAAGAAGCGGGCTGAAAAGAAGTTGACAGACGTTGTGAACCGGAAGAAGGCGGAATTCGGCCAAATCCAACACGTTGACTTCGATTCATTAAATACGCAAAAGAATTTGATTGATACGACTTGGGCAGATGGATTAGAAAACATTGAACAAGCCAAGACGAAGGGGGATGTGGCCAAGGCTTTGGCTAATGCCAAGAAAAGCATTGCAGCGATTGCTACACCTTCCCTTGAAAGAGATTATCGTCAAGCATCTCAGGCAGCTAAGAACCGCTCGATCAAGCGTCTTGAAATTGCCGCTAACACCCGCAAAAGCTTAATGGACCAGATCGCTCACGTGGATCAGGATTCCCTAGTGGCCCAAAAGAAGCAAGTGGATGACGTGTTAAAAGTGGCGCAGGATGCGGTGCGTGATGCTTACCTGAATAAGGATGTAGACGTTGCCGAAAAGCAGGGGATGACGGATATCAACGCTGTTTCTGATCCGCAGTTAAATGTTGATTACAGACAAGCAGACGATGTTGACCGCAAGCAAGCTAAAGAAACCTTAGACCAAGCTGGTGATTTGAAGAAGACCGGCTTTCGAAACATTCCAAACGTTGACCTGAGTAGCTTGAATAAGCAAGCTGAAAAAGTCGACCGAGTGGTGAACGATGGGAAAGAAGCCATTGATGCTGCTAAGACGAATGGCGAGATGAACCTGGCCTTAGATAAGGCGTTAAACGCTTTAGATCAGATCCCTGATCCGATGGTACAGACAGCCTTCCAGCCGGCTTCTGATCTTGATCGGGCCACTGGTATCAAGCAAATCGAAGATGCTAAAAAGGCGAAAAAGATCGCCTTTAATAAGATTGATCATGTCGACCAAGATGATTTGAAGAGTCAACTTGCTGAGATTGATGATGCGGTTTTGACAGCTAAAGAGCATATTGAAAAGGCGTCAACGAAGGGACAAGTTGATCAAGCAGTGCGTGATGGCTTGGCTGCCATTCAAGACGTTTTGGCACCAGATGTTGAAGAAGACTACCGACCAGTAACCGCTGCTGAAAAGAACAACGCGAAGAACTTAATTGATCGGGCCGTTGACTTTAAAAAGCAGACCTTTAGCAAAATCGATCACGTTGATCCCGATAGTTTGTCTGAACAAAGCCAAAGTGTTGAGGAAGCTGGATCGAACGCGAAGACAGCCATTGAGCAAGCATCGATTCAAAGCGAATTGAAAAATGCGTTGGATGCTGGCTTGACAAACATTGGCGCCGTGGCTGACCCGAGCCTCTTAGCGCCCTATTTACCAGCTACTCCTGATTCAAAGGACAGCGCTAAGCAGAGCATTGATCATGCGGGTGCCGATAAGAAGCAGCGCTTCGATGGTCTTCCAGGTGTTGATCCAACGGATTTGGATAAGCAAAAGAAGGCAGTGGATGCAGCGGCTGAAAAGGCAAAATCGAATATTGACCATGCTGGCACCCAAGGTGACGTCGATAAAGCCTACCGAGATGGCTTGGCTGACATCGATCAGGTACCGGACCCAGCCGTTGTGGACGAATTGAAGCCAGCTTCTGAGGTTGATCGTGAAAGTGAAAAGACACGCTTAACGGGAATTGCTAACCAGCGCAAGAATTACTTCGATAGCATTCCACACACGGACTTTGTCAGTTTGAAGACTCAACGTGGCTTCGTTGACCTAGCCTTAACGGCAGCTATGAAGGCAATTGATCAGGCGAAAACGCGTGGTCAGGTTGCTTTTGAAGGACAGAAGGGCGAAGCAGCCATTATGAAGGTGAGTGAACCTTCTTTGGAGGCGGCCTACCGTCCTGCTAATCAAGAAGACCGCAACCGGGCGACAGCCGTCTTGTATGCTGCAGCCGACCGTCGGGTGAAGGACTTTGAAGCGTTTGAGCACGTAGATGAAGCTAGTTTGACGAAGCAAAAGAAGGCGGTTTACGATGCGGAGGAAACGGGAACACAAAACATTCAAGCAGCAACAACAAAGGGTGCTGTGGACCATGCTTTGAGGCAGGGACTGCAAGCGGTGGCCGATGTCAAGGCACCGCGTTTGGCCCATGACTATGTCCCAGCAACAGACATCGACCGTGAAGCTGCTAAAGGACGTATCATGGTCGAAGCCAACCAACGTAAGTCAGCGATTGACCGTGTTGTCCATGCGAAGAAGGAAAGTGTGGTGCAACAAAAGAAGCTCGTCGATGGTATCACGATGACGGCCAATGGTCAGATTGAAATGGCAAAGACGAACGGGGACTTAGATCGGATCGTGCAAGAAGCAATTCAGGATATCAAGCAAGTTCCTGATCCTGTTTTGGATGATGATTATCGTCCTGCAAGCGACGAGATGAAGAAGCTTTACGAGGATCGACTTCTTGATCTGGCGAACAAACGCCGTCTTGTCTTCGAGAATATTGAGCACGTGGATGATCTTTCCCTCTATTACGCTCTAAAGGAGTTGGGAGAGGCTGCCCAAGCAGGTGATACGAATATTCAAGAAGCTAAGACAAATGTTGAGGTTCTAAAAGCCTATCACGAAGCGGTCGAAATGGTTCAAAAAGTCGCAGCGCCACAGGTCGAATATGGCTATCAAAAGCCTACCCAGGTGGATATTGACGCTGAAATTACGCATCTTCGCCGTGGGGCTGAGAACCGCAAAGACGTCTTCCGTAAGATCGAATATGTTGATCCAAAGAGCTTAGAAAAGCAATGCCTTGTTTTGGACCATATTGTTGATAAATACATTGCGATTATCGAACAAGCCTCAACTCGTCATGCGCTTGTCCGGATTCACGGCGATTTCATGGGTGAAATTGCCGACGTACCAGAACCTGACTTACTTCCTGGCAAAGACTTTGTGACGGATGAGGAGTTAGATGCCGCACTTGATGCCTTGGATAAGGTGGCTAAGGACAAAGAAAAGACGATGAGAAGTATCCCGCATGTTGATGCCGATTCGTTGAAGGATAAGCTGGCTATTTTGAACATTGAGCACAAGCGTCAAGATGCTGAATTGTATACGTGTGAGCGACAATACGAGTTACGAATTGCTTTAGTTTACGGTATTTCGAAGATTAATGATGTACCAAATCCCGATGTTGAATGGGGATATCGTTCGTTGAGTGAAGCGGCTAAGAAGAACGCCATTCAGGAACTGGTGAACTTGGCCAGTCAGAAAAAACGCGACTTCGATAGCCTTGCTGGAGTCAAGCTTGATTCCTTAAAGCGCCAAAAGCAGCTGGTGGATGAAGCTTTGCAACGTGGCGAGAACAATATTCAACCGTTGAAGTTGAACCGGGAACTGGCCCCTGTTATGGCTGTTGCCCGTGGTGAGATTCAGATGGTCGAACGACCAGACATCGATCGGGACCACGCCCTCCCAACGGCTATTGATCGTACCCATGCTAAACAAGTTTTGACGGATAGCGCCGACGCGAAAAAGAGTAGTTTTGATATGGTGCCATTCGTTCAAGAAGAAGCTTTGGCTCGTCAAAAGCAAGTTGTCGATGATCTGTTGGCTGACTTCTTAAAGCAAGTCGATGAGAGTCAAACCCTTGGCGAATTGGACCGCGTAGTGGAAGCCGGACAAAAGGCGATCAATGAAGTGGCCAATCCAGCGTCAGATGCTGATCATCAAAAGCCAACCAAAAAGATGATTCAAAAGGCTATCCAAGAAGTGCGTCAGGCCGGCCGTGAACGTAAAAACGAAATGGCTGAGGTCAAAAATGTTGTCCGAGAAATCTTACGTAAGCAACAAAAGATGGTGACAGCTCTTGTAAATAGCCAATTACCAGCCCTTCGTCAAAGTGAAACGGTTGCAGAGTTGAACCGGACCAAGTCACTTGCGATCTACATGATTCAAAACGTACCTGACCCTGATGCGAATGCCGCGACTCGTGCCGACCGGCGACGTGCTAAGGCGCGAGTTAACAACGCGGCCAAAGTGAAGACGAAGCTGATCAATAAAGTTGAAAACCCTAATCAAGATGAAAAAACTGAGATTCTAAGCGACATGGCCGACGTTGTTTCTGAAACAAGTCACGCCATTGATGCAGCCGAAAAGAAGGAAGAAGTGCTTGATGCCGCTCTTGATGGGGTTGAACGAATCAACAATTTACCATTGCCAACAGAAGGCCATAAGGGATCTGATGGTGGTGATACACCGGACAATCCTGGTAATCGTGATGGCGGTGGGGATGATTCAGATGGTCATGACCCTGATGGCAACAACGGTAAGGGTGGAAAAGATGCTGATCAACCTGGTGGTCAGGCAGATTGGGCTGGTCAACAGAATAAAATGGCTGACTTGCAAAACGCTTCAGAAGCTTTCGATTCAACAACCCATATGACCCGAAACATCGACCAGATGAAGGGGCAGGATGCAGCCTTACCAGAAACTGCAAGGCAAGAGAAAACCACCGAAAATCGATTGATTGCTTTGACACTTTCAGCTATGCTGACTGCTTTAGCATGGGGGAAGGCAAAAGGCCATAAAAAGGGACGTTCTGAATAAAAGACGATGCACTGACCTGTTATCTGCCGACTCGTTGGTGGCGCGATGATAAAAGATTGAGTCAAGAAATTTTAAAAGGAGGTGCCGGCGAAAAATCGCCATACCAACAAACTGAATTTTCGAATACGAAAGAAGGAACCTCACGGTCATTCTGTGAAGGGCCTTCTTTTGTTGTGTTAAGATGATATTGTAATGATTTTAATTAAAATGTAGGCATGCAGAAATGAAGGAATAGCTTCTGTTTGCCGGAGGGATTAAAGATGGTTAATAAAGGGATAAATCGTTACCAGACATGGCGCTTGCCAGTCATTGCCAGCGCGGCTTTTTTTTCTGTTTTTGTACAACAATTAGAAGCGCAGGTTGGACATGCCGATAACAATCGTTTGGATACAAAATCTGATAAGCAAAACGTTCTGCTAAAAGGACGATTGCTGACGCTTGATCAAACAAAGAACAGCAGCACAGTAGCAAGCGAAAAGAGTTCGAACTATGAGCGGGAAGCTTCTGTACTTGGTGGTCAGTCGCCACTTATTCGTCAAGGCGGAAACGCGCAGTTATCTTCTGATGGAAATCGGATTAATTTGGCTGGAAAAACGGCTTATTCGCGCCCCGATTATGGTTTCTTTGGCCTTGAAGGCAAGTTAAACGACTATGCTAACGTGTCTCTTTTGCGTCTCAACATTCAAGATAATTATTCTGGTAACTTACAGCCGGATTTTCAAAAAGCCGTTGGTGATGACGGAAAGAAAACGATCAACGATTATCATGAAGCGACGAACACGTTGAGCTATGCAGCGGCCTTTCCCTATGCCCTGACAATCAAAAATGCCGATAGTGGGGGGTTCTTTTCCGGCTCTTATTTCGTTAAGTTTTTCGAAAATACACTTTCGGCTTTGTCTAGCTTATTTACGACAGGCAATGATCAAACGGATTTATATAATGAGTATAATTTAGGGGAATATGGCGCTTATATTCGCTTACAGACTCCAGATGGTGTTGATCCGAATGATTGGGTAAAGACGCTAAACCTGAATCAGACAAACTTTGGGTCAAAAACAGACATTAACGCGGTACAAGCATTGAGAGAAATGTTGAATAATTCGTCTTCGTTACGTCGTTCGGTGGCTCGTTCTTTGGGGGCTAATAACCGAACAAACGAATATTTAGCAGAAGAATTATTGCAAAATGTTCTGGTTCAAATCAACGGACACTACGGAACCAAATTGGTGCTCGATGACACCAAGAATATTGCTTTACCTCTGACGTTATCTGCAAAAGACGTCAAAATTAATACGGAAAAGGACCCCAATGGTCTTTACCTAATGGTTCGTGGTGCAGGGGCGACGGATTCAGCCAGTCCAACAGACCAAGCACGTTATGCCTTAGCCAAGTTTATTTTAAAGGCCATGAGTACAGGCGGAACGATCCCTGGTGGTGTGCTTGGTTACATGAACTTCAACATGAGCCAATATAGTGGTAATTTATCCACATCAGAGATTAATCAATATTACGGTGGAAATTCCCAGACGGCTAAAGAACAAGCGGTTGGGGCAGATGATTCGCCAAATAAAATTTTGACCAAAGGACAGCTGCCGCCAGCTAAAAATGGTCGATTTGAACTGAAGAGTAACGTGCTGGATACGGGGCAGTTGTTGTCAACACACAGCAAATCATATGGCAACAACGGGGATATTGGTGACGATCTGTCGATTCATGCAGATCAGATTGGCGCCAATGCCTTAAACTCGGCAAGTACGGCTACTTGGCGTGGCTATATTTCCTTAAATGATAACCAGCAAACATTGAATACGAAGTCGATTATCGGACATCCTGAAGAGTGGGAAGAAACACCGGGTAGCCGACGGGCCTTGAATGGTACGGATTTGGATCATCGGTCGGTCAGTTTCTCTGCTGGTCAAACTTTTTGGGCGAACAAAGATCGCTTTGACCGAGTGATTGACTACTTTGATCATACGGTTTTGCTTGACGCAAAAGGGGTTCACCCGACTGCTGACGTAAAAGACGTCAAACTTGTGAAATCGGTTGATCCAGACGGGAAAAAGACGGCACAATCAGACTTTGAGATCTATGACCGCCCCTTTACCGTTTATTATAGCGGCCAGATGACTCTTTCAGATGGCTCGGTGATTCCGCTTCGAAAAACGCAGATGACGGTTTTCCAATCTTCTGGTCATGCCGACTATTCTCTAATTCAAAAGGAAGAAGAGGCTTTCGAAAGCATCGAACGTCAGGCCGACAATGTACGCCATGTATTGGCTAATTTGAAGCCGAAGTTAACCGATGATGCTTTGTTGGATGATTATGATAAGATTTCAGCCATTGTTTCAGCGGCTAATGAGAACCTGTCGAAAGCGACTGGACAAACAGCGATCTCAAGCATAGAAGAAGATGCTTTGAACCAGTTGAACCAGCTTTTGTCAGAGGAATCGAAGGATAAAAACAAGACGGATGCCATGCTACTAGCCGCAAAGGAGCTAGGTAAGCAAGCCATCAACCAGAAGGCTTTGCAGGCTCAAAATCAGTTGTTGGCACAGGGCGATTCAGCAGCCAAGCAAAAAGCCAGTCAAGTTCAAAAAATTCAGGCTAAGGCCTTATCGGACCTCGATCAGGCGACGGATGCCGATGCAGCACAGCAGGTGACGAAGCAGGCGCTTTTGCAGATTGATGGCCTTTACCTTTCTGATTCACAATTGCAAGAGAGTTTGAATCAATTCAACGCCGCCGTTGCTGCTTCGAAAACACAATTTGAACAGACCGAGCACGCGAAGGATGGCGCCATTGAAGCTGCGGTATCCGCGCTCGAAAAGTTGAAAAATGATGGTGATCAAGCGCTTTCTGATGCAAAGAGCAATGAAGATAACGCAGCGATCTTGCAGCACTTATTGCAAGAAGTCAACCAAGTAAAAAAGCCAGAAATTGATCCGGCTTATCGTCCGGTCACAGCAGCTAAGAAAAAGAATGCAAAGGAAAGCATTCAAGCAGCTGTTTTGGCTAAAAAGAAGGCTTTTGAAAAAATTGATCATGTCGATGCCGAGTCCTTAAGCCAACAAGAGGCAATTCTCGATCAGATCAGCCAGCAGGCCAATGAGCAGTTCGATCAAGAGCAGTATCAAGGTGCTTTAGCTGATGACGTTGATCAATATCTGAAAAAGGTTCAAAACGTCGTTCAGCCAACCGTTCAGCTACCTTTCCAAGAGCCGAGTCAAGAAGATTTGACGGCCGCTCAGAATGCGTTGACAAAGGTTAAAGACGACCGTTTGGCTCAATTCAAGGCTGTTCAAAATGTTTCCAGTTATTCCTACGATAAGCAAGAAAATATCTTGACTAAACGCTTTCAGGTTGCCTATGATCAGCTTGGAAAACAGACGACAAAAGGCGATTTAGCCGCTTCATTGAAGGCTGGTCAAGCCGCCCTCCAAGCGATTGCCTTGCCAAAGGTTCAGGCAGCTTATCAGCCAGCCGATCCAAACGATGTCGCTGATGCAAAGACCATTTTGGCAAAGACCGAAGAAGCTCAAATAACGGCTTTCCAATCAATTGACGGAGTGAATAGTCAAAGTTTGTCGGCCCAGATAGAAGCTTTGAAGGGTGTTTTAAAAGCAACGGAAGAAAAGATTGATCAAGCAACGGATCGGCAAAGCCTCAACCAGTTGTTCCGCCAAGGGGTCATGGATTTGCTGAATGTCCAAAAGCCAACGGTTGACGAGGCAGAAAAAGCGAAGACTTCAGAAGACGAAAACCAGGCGGTAGCAAGTCTGAAAAAGGCCATTGATCAAAAGAAGCAGGACTTTGCTTCTATTTTGCATGTTGACCAAGACTCACTTTCAGAACAACAACAAGCGCTTATTGACATTCAATCAGATGCCAAAACGCAATTTGATCAAAGTCAGACGAAGGGTGATTTAAGTGCTCAACTTTCGGATGCTTTGGAATTGGTCAACGAAGTGGCAACGCCCGTCTTGCAATTTGATTATCAAAAAGCCAGTTCGGAAGCCTTGAATGCAGCTGGGCAGAGTCTACAAAAAGCCGGAGAGGCACGTAAGCAAAGCCTGGCTATCCAAGACGCTGATCAGAACTCTTTGGAAAAACAGCAGGGAATTGTTGCCAAGATCATTCAGGACTATCAAGGCAAGTTGACCGAATCGTTAACCAATCGAGACTTACAAACGCTTCTTCAAGAGGCGAATGAAAAACTGGCTAAGGTGGCGTTGCCAACCATTGTTTATGAAAAGCAAGCGGTTGATGAAGCAACGAAGAAAGCCAGTGATAAGCGCTTTGATTTCTTCTATCAAAAGCAGATCCAGAAAATGCAAGCCGTTGATCACGTGGATGTCGATTCGTTGAAACAACAAGAAGCGGCCTTAGCCCAAGTGAAGAAACAATACGAAACTGCTCGTGATCAGGCTCAAAACAAGGGAGAGCTGAACGAAGCGTTGAATCAAGCAACGGATGCCGTCCTTAAGATCAGCATGCCGGTTCAAGAAGAGAAGTACCAAGCAAAAACGGATAGTGATGTCCGTTTGGCCGAGCAGACCTTGGCCTTCGCACAAGGTCAGCGTGAAAAAGACTTTGCCATTGAAAACGTTGATGAGGATCAGTTGTCTCAGGCGAAGGAACAGTTGACAGCGATCTACCAAAAAATTGACCAACAATTGCAGCAAGCACAGACCAAAGGAGAAGTATCGGATCTGGTTCAAGAAGGATTGGCTGACTTTCAAAAGGTGCAGGCACCAACGGTTAAACCTGGCTACGAACCCGTGACGTCTGCAGATCAAAAGAGCGCAAATGATCAGTTAACCAAGCGTTATCAAGACTTGCTTGCGCAATTTAAGAATGTCAAACATGTGGATACCACTTCTCTTGACAAACAAAGTCAATTGCTGAAAAAAACGCTGGATGATGGTCAAGAGGCGTTGAAGCAACCAAAGATTCAAAAGGATTTGGCTGCTCAATTGGCTCATTTCTTACAAGCCTTAAACGATGTGGCCCAACCGGTGGTGCAGCGTGCTTATCGGATGAGTTCGCAAGCCAATAAAGACAATGCCAGTCAGCTGTTAGAAGACTATGAAAGCCAAAAAGAGATCGATTTTGGGCAAATTTTGAATGTTGATGCGAACTCGTTGAGCCAACAAAAAACGGCCTTGCAGGAAGCTTTGAAAAAGGGACAAGCCTTAGTTGGACAGGCTACGACGAATGCGGACTTTGATAGCCGTTATGAGCAAGCCATTGCTTTGCTGGATCAAGTAGCGACACCAAATATTGAAGAAAGTGCCCAAACGGCTGGTCAGAACGATCAAGAGGCCGCCAAAGGTCAATTAGAAAAAACGTACGAGGCGATGCTTTCGAACTTCAATCAGGTGGACAATGTCGATCAATCTTCTTATGATCAACAAAAAAGTGTGCTGGATGCCTTGCTTCATGATTGGCAACAGGCCTTGTCAAAAGAACAAAGCAAGCAATCGTTGGCGGATCAATTGCGTCAGGCTAAAACTGACCTGAACTCAGTGAGCCTGCCAAAGGTTGAAGCGGCCTATCGACCGGTTCAAGAAAATGATCTTACACAGGCCAAGCAGGCTTTGGATCAAGCCGTTTTGGATCAAGAAACACAGATGAAGCAAGTGGATCATGTTGATTCTCAGTCTCTAGAAAAGCAGCTCGGTGCGTTAGAGGCCCTGAAGACAAAGGGTGAAAACGCGCTCTCATCACAAAAGACACAAGGCGACCTGGCCGATCAGTTAACCGTCTTTTTGAATGATGTCTTGTCAGTCAATGAACCGGTTGTCGAGCACGCTTATCAGGAAGCTGATCAACAATATCAGCAGAATTACGAAGGCCTGTTAGCTCAAATCGGGCAAAAGCAGATCGAGGCCTTTGGAAAAATTGACAATGTTGAAAAGACTTCCTTGCAAGAGCAAACGGATCAGATCAACGCGTTGGTTAAAAAGGGACAATCGGCCATCAGAGCTGCCAAAACAAAGGGAGCGGTCGATTCGCTTTTCAGCGATTACCAAAAACAAATTAGTCACGTGGCAAAGCCTAATCTGGACGTTTCCCACCAAGAGATTAGTCAAGCTGATCGTGATAGTCAGGAAGCGGCTTTGGATGCCTATGGCCAGGCAATTAAGGACGCCATGGCAAAGATCGAACATGTTGATCCCGACTCATTAACCGCACAAGAAGCGGCTATCGATCAAGTGTTGAATGAAGCTAAGACAGCTATTGGTCAAACGAAGAACACTGGCGATCTAATGACAGTGACGGCATCATTTGCCAGTCAACTGAATGAGGTAGCACAGCCTTCTCTACTCTATGCCTACCAAACCGCCGATGATTCACAACTCAAGCAGGCTCAAAATAGTCTGGCGCAAACCTATCAAAGCAAGAAGCAGCTGCTTCAAAGCTTCAAGCAAACGGCCAATGAAAACTCCTACCAAGATCAATTAAAGCTTTTGGACGATCGCTATTCGGCCGCTCAGAAGGGACTTGTTGCCGGTTTGACCCATCAAGCGTTGGATCAGTTACTAAGCCAAGATCAAGCGAAGTTGTTGTCAGTGGCTAATCCCGATCAGATTTATGCCAAGCAAAATGCATCCGCAGATGACCGGGAAGCGGCTTTGACTGCCCTTCAGAATGCAGTTGACCAGAAAAAGGCCGCTATGGAAAGCATTCCCTTGGTCGATGCTCAGTCATTGAAACAGCAAGAAGGAGCGCTCACGGATCTTTTGGATCAGCAAGCTGGCGCTTTGAATGAAGAACAAAGCAAGGAAAGCCTATCCAACCGTGTCACTTCTGCGTTACTTGCCGTCTTCTCCTTGGCTAACCCGAGTCAACAAGTGGACCCACAAGCGGTTTCGAGTTCAGACATTGCGGGTATCAAAGCACAATTGACGAGTTTCGAGCAGGGAATTGAGTCTGATAATGCAGGAATCTTTGGCGTCGATCCGTTGTCTTTGAGGCAACAAGACACGACTTTGGAAAATCTTTTGCAAGAGAAACTTCAGGAACTCGATCAGGCTAAGACAAAGGATGAGTTGGAAAACCTTTATTACCAGGGTATGAAGTCATTGAATGCGGTGGACAAACCAACACTCATAAAGGACTACCAAAAGCCAAGCTCTGACTTTAGCCGCTTCGCCAAACAAGCCTTGGCCGATTTGGCCAGCCAGAAAATGGGGGCGTTGGACCATGTGGATGGTGCTGCTGCCGGATCGTTGAATAATCAACTTGACTTAGTTAAAAAGGCTTGGCAAAAAGCTAATTCAGCCTTAAGCCAAGCCAAGACGATGGCGGATCTCGCGTTAATCTTGCGATCGGGACAAGAAGCAATCAATCAAGTGGCGGATCCAGTACTTCGAAATGACGTGAATCCGATTAGCGATCAAGAACGCAAGGATGCAGAAAGTGATCTCTTCGGTGTCGGGCAAGATCGTAAGGATGATTTTAAAAACATTCAAAACGTGGATCCGAAAAGTTTAGCGGCCCAATCGGAAAAGATCGACTCGCTTGTTCAAACAGCGCTTAATGAATTAGCCAATGTGAAGAACAAAGCCGACTTAGCTTATCTGCGCATTCAGTTAGTCAAGCAGGTGATGGCCGTGCCTGAACCAAATGTTTTGGCGAGTCCATCGGATAAAAAGGCAGCTGATGAAAAGTTGAAAGAAGAAAAGGCTAAAAAAGAAGCGCAAATCGACCAGGATACTGGGGCTTCTGAAGCTAAAAAAGCAGCAGCCAAAGAAAAAGTGGACGAAGACTTTGACCGTTTTGATCAAGCTATCTGGCAGGCAGATACAAATGATGAGCTAAACCAAGCCTTACAGCAAGGAATTGATCAGATCGATGCGGTCTCGGTCGATGCATCAACACCTGAACAACCAAATCAGCCAGGACATTTTGACCGGTCTGGTGCGGGTCTTGGCAACGGCCAAATGGCTAATGATCGGGTGCCTGGTACACAGGCCAACCGCTTAGCGGAGAAAGTGAACCATCCGCTTGATCAAGAGAACCGAACTGATCGTTTAAAAGCCAATGCCAAGAAGGGTCAAAAGAACGAGAAAAAGAAGCAGGGAAAAGCAATTCAGAAAAGAGGAACGAAGGCTGCCAAGAAGACAGGCCAAATGGCTTGGTGGCAGAAGACGCTGCTCTCAACGTTTGCTTTGCTAGCGGTGATTTTCTTCCTTTTGTGGAAGCGTCGCCGTGATGACAAAAACGATTAACCGTTTTGAAAGAAGGGGTCAACCGCATGGTTGGCCCTTTTTACTAGGGTGATCCGGTAAAAGAAAATATTTTGCTTTCCTTTTGTTGAAAGTCTTTTACTTGTGATAGCCTTGTGCTATAATTTTCTTCTGATGAAAAAACAGAAAGGAGCCGCACGGAAAAATTTTTCCGTGCAACAATGCTTATGCCAGCAGTATTCATGCGGCGGGCCAAGGCTCGCGACATTGACGAAATTGTCGAGATTTTACAAACAGCCAAAGGTTTCCTGAAAGAACAGGGATTAGACCAATGGCAAGGGGACTATCCAAACGCGGATACCATCCAACAGGACTTGGACAAGCACCAAGCCTTTGTTTTGATGGTCGACGATCAGGTGGCAGGCTACGCCGCTGCCTTTGAAGGGGAAGACCCACTTTACACCGCCTTGGAAGATGGCTCTTGGCTGAAGGAAGGGCACGATTACGCCTCTCTTCACCGCGTGGCCATGTCGGATAAGTTCCGCGGCCAACGATTGACTCCACGTTTCATTACGGCCTTGATTTCATATTTCTATGCGCAAGGTGCCCGCGATTTCCGTATCGACACGCACCCAGGCAACTTGCCAATGCAAAAAGTCATTGCTAACAACGGCTTCGAACAACGTGGAACGGTCCACATGCAAGAGGCACCACACATTTCAACGGCTCGTTGGGCTTACCAATTGCTCATTCCAGATGTTGAATAAATAAAAAAAGTCGCTTGATAATCATCAAGCGGCTTTTGTTTTACAATTCTTTTTGTCGAGTGGCAACTTTATAAATTAACCAAGCGGCCAGGGCAAATTGCAGAACGAGTGTTGGAATGGTTAACAGGGGATCGGTAAGAAAATGCCAGGTATGTTCCTGTAAGCAAAGTTGGATGCTGGAAACTGTTTCAGTTATTGTGGTGACTAAACAGAAGCCTGCCAATAGCAAAGTTAATCCGGGCTTTTGTTGATATTCTTTCTTTCGCTTAATTGAAAGAAAGGCGATAAGTAAAAGTAGTAAGGTTGACGCGGACATCTTTTCTCCTAAGATCATTCTAAACAACTTGTATTTATAATAGCAAAGCGCTTTTATTCTTTCAAATACCCGCTGTCATCAATTCAACACCTGCCAAGCCAGCTGATGTGGCCCCTTATTGTCCTTATCCTTCACCCAAACAAAGAAGGTCAGTTCGAGATTTGGGATAAGTGCCAAAATCGCATCTACCAGTTCTTGGAAGTGCTTGGCGTAGCGCTTTTGCAAGGCGTCGACTAAGATTTTGGAGTCGGATTGGATTTCTAGGACTTGCTTTTCATCAAGCTGATCGTTGATTTGTTGAAGTCCCCATAACAACGCTTTGAATTCGGCTTCATGGTTATTTTGGCAAGGAGACAAGGGGCCGGCTAATGGTTTTTGAACCTTATCTTTAATGAAGACGATGCCGGCCGCGGCTTCATTGGTGGCCTGTCGAAAGGCGGCATCCGTTTGAATTTGGATCATTTAAAACTCCTTTTATTGTCAGTCTAACCATAACAGATCGAATCGGAAAATGGTAAAATAAGGAAGTGAAATTCTGCTGTAGGAGACGTCATGAAAAATTATAAAGTATATTACCAGCCAGCTTCGGATGGCTCGAAAACGGCTTGGTTGCTGACTTTTTGTCTCTTCATGATCAGCCCGATCTGGGCATCAGAGCTGTTTTATAACTTGAATGGCCTTTGGCTGTTGTATACAGTTGCCCTGGTCTTTTACCTGGCCTATCGATTATCCGCTCGTTATATCGTTTTGCGTGATAAGGTGATGTACCTGCACCAACTACGTTTTTGGCGCGTAGAGGAATACTCTTTTTCAAACGAAAAGGTTCATTTTTCATTTGAAAAGCGAACGCTTGTAATCGAACAAGACGGGCACAAACAACGCCGCCTTTTCATGACAAAAAAGGCTTGCCAGCAATTAAAGGAAGAACTCAATGGTTGAACCGATGCAATTAACAATTAAAGAGGGCGGCAAACGTCTTGATGCTTCCTTGGCAGAAGCTGGCCTACAAGAGTCACGCTCAACTTTGGCTGCTTGGATCAAAAATGGTCACGTGCTGGTTAACGATCGGCCTGTCAAAAGCTCTTACAAGGCAAAAGCGGGCGACAACGTCACGATTAGGGTTCCTGAGACCAAAGCAACAACCATTGAAGCCGAAAATATTCCGCTTGATATCGTTTACGAAGACGACGATCTTTTAGTCGTGAATAAGCCGCAGGGGATGGTCGTCCATCCCGCAGCTGGCCATGCGTCCAAAACTTTAGTCAATGCGTTGCTGTACCATGCGCCGCTTTCTTCGATTAACGGGGAATTTCGGCCAGGTATTGTCCATCGAATTGATCGTGACACCTCTGGTTTGCTTATGGTAGCCAAAAACGATCAGGCGCATCGCGCTTTGGCAGATGAGCTAAAAGCCCATAAAACAGAGCGCTACTATTATGCTTTGGTTAAGGGGAATTTTGCCGAAGACGACGGAACGGTTGATGCCCCAATTGCTAGGCACCCCAAGGATCGAAAAAAGCAGGCAGTTGTTTCCGGTGGGCGTGAGGCCTTGACGCATTTTGAAGTATTAGAACGATTTTCTGGTTACACGCTTTTAAAGTTAGCGTTGGAAACGGGTCGAACCCATCAGATCCGCGTACACATGCAATACATTGGGCATCCCGTGGTCGGCGATCCGACCTACGGTCATCAACAAAAAATAGCTGGAATTTCTTTAAAGGGACAGCTTTTACACGCTAAAACCTTGGTCTTGACTCAGCCGAAGACGGGTGAAAAGATGACCTTTGATTCGCCGCTCCCGAAAATTTTTGAAGAAGTTTTGTCCTCTTTGCGCGCCTTAGAAAGCAAGTAGGAGAAAAAGTGAAAGGAAAAAACATGGCAAATAAAATTGTATTAGATCAAGCTTCCATGCAACGCGCACTGACGCGTATCACCTATGAAATTCTAGAACACAACAAGGGTGGACAGAACCTGATTTTGGTGGGTGTGAAGACTCGCGGCGAATATTTGGCCCACCGTATTGCTGACCGATTGGAACAGCTGGAAGGGGCACAGATTCCGGTGATGGCAATCGATATTTCAGACTATCGAGATGACCGTCTGGGTCAACATACACAACTTGGTTTGGATAAGGAAGAGCAGGTGAACATTATCGACAAAAACATTGTCCTGGTTGACGATGTGCTCTTTACTGGACGGACGACCCGGGCCGCATTGGATGCTTTGATTCAGATCGGTCGGCCAAAGACCATTTCCTTGGCTGTTTTGATTGACCGTGGCCACCGTGAACTGCCGATTCGGGCAGACTTTGTTGGTAAAAATATTCCGACGGCCCAAAATGAAAAGATTCAGGTAAAGGTTAAGGAAATTGATGACGAAGACGAAGTGGAGATTGTACACTAGTTTGTCTTCATGACCTTTTGACGTGTTTGACAGGGGGCTTTGATGGAACGACATCTGATTTTAGAAGACGGAACGGTTTTTTCTGGCCAAGGCTTCGGTTCCTTAGCGACGACCTTTGGCGAAATTATCTTTGATACAGCGACCTCTGGTTACCAAGAAACGATTACGAATCCAATTTACGACGGGCAGATGATTGTTTTTGCTATGCCGGTGGTGGGTGCGGATGGTATTCATGCAGAGGCCTATGAGTCCATTAACCCCAAAATTCGTGGTGTCATCGTGCATGATTTGGCGGAGGTTTCAACCAACCGGCAACGGCGGATGAACCTTGACCGTTTTTTAAAGCAACACAACATTCCAGGGATTTATGAGGTGGATACGCGAAAGCTCATTCGCCATTTGCGCGAAACCGGTTCGCAGAAGGCAACGATCGTTGATGTGGTTGATGACCATGCCCGTGATCAGCTTCAAGCAACGGTGTTAACCAACAAACAAGTACAAAACACCGCCACTAGCAAAGCGTATTCCAATCCTGGTCGTGGTTTTCACATCATTGTGATTGATTTTGGTTTGAAAAATGGTATTTTGCGGGTGCTTGGGGAATATGACGCGAACGTGACGGTCTTGCCCTACACGACTTCGGTAGAAGAGGTGCTAACACTTGATCCAGATGGTATTATTCTCTCAACTGGACCTGGAAACCCCGAGGACCTGCCGGAGTCAGTGTTAACCCTGATTCATGTTTTGCAGACCAAAGTTCCGATGCTAGGGATTGGCTTAGGTCACGAGCTATTTGCTTTGGCTAACAATTCTGAACTAACGACCTTACCGGCCGAATACCACGGGATGAACCATCCAATCCAAGAAATCATTTCGCAAGAAATTCTTTATGCTCGGCAAGGTCGTGGCTATGTGGTCAACCCGGAGCAGTTAGACACGAAAAAGCTTTTTGTCACGCACCGGGATCTGGTGGACAACTCAATTCAGGGTCTTCGTCACCGGGAATATCCTGCCTTTTCGGTGCAATTCTTCCCAGATGGGGCACCCGGACCACTTGAAGCCAAACGAATTTTTGCGGACTTTTTCGAAACGGTAGTTGATTATGTACAAAAAAACAACTAAAAATCAGCATCAACGCCTTCTTTTTTTGGGGGCTGGTGAGACTGATTTTGGCATGCAGGGTGAAAATGATGCAGCCATTTACCAGGTGTTACCAATTCTTGAAAAACAGGGCTACCAGCTTTTTTTGGTCGATGACAACCCTTATTCGCTAGCCTTAGAGTCTGGTCAGGCGCAAACGATTGTGGCGACGTTAACGGTTCAAAACGTCAAGGCGATTATTAAAGAACAGCAGATCGATGGTGTTTTTCCAGGCTTTGCTGGAGACCGAGGATTGCGGCTTTGGCAGCAGGTGATGGCCGAATGGCGTGAAGAAGATGGGCCAAGGCCCGTTGGCTTAGGCATTCCAGATTCGACGGTTGACTTGATGAATGACTCAGCTGCTTTGTTTGACCGACTGTCTCTTTCAGGATTGGCTATGCCTCAGGCGACGATTGTTCGTAGCCAAGCTGAGGCTAACGAACTCCTGCGTGACTTGGAACTGCCACTTTTAGTTCGAGCCCATCACCCGGCCCAGGCGACCACACGTAAAATCGTCAAACGTCTAGACGATTTTGAAAATGCCGTCGATCAGGTCATCGAACAGTCGTTGACCAAAGAAGTCGTGATTTCAAAGGCGATTAACGGTTTAAAGGAAGTTTCTCTCTTGGTCCTACGTGATGCGGCCGGGAACTGCTTGCAGATCGGGGCATCAGAGGATATGGATCCGGTCGGCATTCACACGAGTGATTCTTTGACCGTCGCGCCGACCTTGACGATTTCTGATCAGGTCTTGCAGGAGATGCGGACGCAGGCCTTTCAGGTGGCTAACTTACTGAACATTCAAGGACCAGTCCACGTCCAATTGGCCTTAGATGAAAAAACGGGCCGGCTCTACATCATTAAGGTCTCGCCATACCTGGATTATTTGTCGAACCGAATGGCATTGTTGACGGGGTATCCGGTCATGTTAGTGGCAGCCCAGCTGGCGACGGGACGCTTAATCCAAGAAATTGAGTTGCCAGATTCATATCATGAAAAAACAGCGATGATGGAACCGGTGATGGACCACATTGTGGTTAAATTACCCGTCTTCTCCTTTGGTGATTTGAAAGCATCTGGTGTACGTGTGAACCGGCAGTTGAATTCCATTCAAAAGTCGGTTGGGTCCGCTTTGGGATTTGGTCGGACATTCATCGAGGCCATGGAAAAGGCAATTCGAGCGGCGCATTTTAACAACCGCTCTTTTTCACCTAAGTACATGAAGAAACTCTCTGATGATGAGATGATTCAGCAGTTGATTCACCCGCATGACAATCGGGTACTTTTGCTTCTGGAAGCCTTGCGGCGGGGGTATGAAATCGATGAGTTGGCTGAATTGACCAAAATTGATGGTTTTTACTTCTATCAATTAAAGCAGCTCTTAGCAATTGAAGCCCATATTCTAGACGGTGAACCAAGTCGCCAATTACTAAATAAGGCGAAGTCATCCGGCCTTTCGGATGGTTTACTGGCTCGTTTTTGGGATAGTGACTTTCAGGCAATTCGCGAACTGGCCAAGCAAGCGGGAGTTGTGCCAACGTATAAGGCTCTCGAACCTTCGGCTGGTGAATTTCCAGAAAATGCGCACCAATTTTTCGCCACATTCGAAGAGGAAAACGAGTCGGTGCCGGTCTCGAATAAGACGATTTTGGTCATTGGGCCCGGGGCCTTTCGAATGGGGGATGGCGCTTCTGCCGGCTATGTGACGGCCGTTGTCTTATCTGAGCTGCGTGCGCTTGGCTACAAGACGGTGATTATGAATAACAACGCTTCCGATGCTTCCTTGTTGCCACATTTATCAGACAAGCAATATCTGGAGCCCCTGGAAGTTTCAGACGTCATGTCGGTTGTTGACCAGGAACAACCGGAAGCCATTGTTGTGCCAGGTAATCGGCGCAAGCTGATCGAAGCGTTGACAGCGCTTGGTCAGAAGGTGATTGTTTTGCCAAAAGAAAAGCACCAACCGATGGGACCAGAAGAAGGTGAATCCGAGTTTGCCTTAAACATCTTTTATGATGGGGCACGGGCTTTTCCATTGGTTTTGACCCAGCATCAATCAGGCGAGATTCGCTTGATCGATCAAGATGAGTCGCAAGTCGATTTGTCAGGGATTCGTCTGCCATATTCTGGCGTGTACCAATTGATTTGGCGGGAGAAGACAAGAAAATGGTTGGACCAGGTAAGGCTACCTGACTTTGGTTCAGACACTTGGCTTCGCCCAATGCCTTATGGTCAAATTGCCTTTTTGTCCAAGATTTTGCAATTATCTTTGATTCGGTTGGTCGTTCGTTCTTGGAAGGGCGGCTTGGACGAGGATGATCTGGATGCCTTGGTGGCACACATGCCTGCCTTGCGTGGTGCGGACTTTGCCATGGTGTCTAACCGTACGGACTTTGATTTACATTTGAAGCCCGATCAGCCAGTTGACTCAACCCGTTATGAAATGGGTGCCAAGATCATGCGCCTGATGGAGGATTGAAAATGGCCAAAAGCAAATATGAGACTGCGATTTTGATCGGTCAACCCTTGACGGAGGATGCTTCTGGCAAACTCTTCGTTGCAGAAGGGGAGAAGTCGCATCCTTGGCGGATTGGTAAGCATACCAAGGGGAAGCTTTTAGGTCCTGGACAAGTCTTTTTGACTGAGCAAAACCAGAAAGTTCGCCTGGCTAAGGTCGAGCCTCTGTCCTTCAAAGACCGTCATGATTATCAACCGATGGGGCGGTTCACGAAGGAAATGCTGGACTAAACGTCTGGCATCGCCTCTGATTTTTAGTCAAAGATCATATACAAATTGATTTAAAAAGTCTCCGAACGACTTGTTCGGGGACTTTTTTGCTTGTCTTAGAGTCCTTTTGAAAAGCGTTTTCTTTTTGTATAATGAAGAGACGAACATTTGTTTGCAAAAATCGGAGGCCATATGCTGTCATTTATCCACGCCGGAGACGTTCATCTCGGCAATCCCTTCACTGGACTGTCGAAAGACCTACCCAATCAATTTTCCAAAGCCATCCAGGAGGCTGGCTATCAAGCTTTTGACGCCCTGATCGAACGGGCAGTGGCGGAACAAGTCGACTTCGTCTTGTTCCCTGGTGACTTGTTGCATGGGGCCGGACGGTCTGCCAAGGTCCAGGCAACGCTGGTTCGAGGCTTTTTGACACTGCAGGAAGTAGGTATCCAAGTGCTGCTATCATTTGGTAATCACGATTACGAAGCCTTCAACACGTTGATAGAGAGCTTGCCCGAAAACGTCCATGTTTTCGGACAGCAGGTTGAAGAGAAAATGCTACGGGCCAAAGATGGGCAAAGCGTCGCCTTTAGCGGCTTCTCCTATGCTGATCGCGCTGAAAGGCGGGACCGCTTGGCGGAATTTTCGGTGAAAAATGGTCAGGCTGACTATGAAATCGGACTTTACCACGGCTCGGTGGGCCAAAGCGGGGATGACTATGCGGCCTTTGCCATTCAGGATATGCTAAAGAAGGGCTATGACTACTGGGCCCTGGGCCACATACACGTTCGCCAAATTTTGTACGAAGAGAAAACGATTGCCTATTCTGGCAATTTGCAGGGACTCAACCGAAAGGAAGAGGGGCCGAAGGGAGCCTTGCTTGTTCGAGAGCGCCAGGGTGTTTTACAGCCTGAATTCTTGGATCTGGCACCGGTTCGCTTCGAAGAAGTAAGCTTTGATAACGTGTCCTCCTTGGTCGAGCTCGTCCAGCAAATGAAGGACCTACGATTCGAGAAGAAAAGCTTCCTTTCCGTTTGTTTGACTGGTCGGATTGGTGAAGAAGTTCGTGAGGCCTTTACTCGCGGTGATCTGCTCGAGCAGGTTCAACATGCAATGGGAAAGGAAAACTTTTGGCCCATCCATGTCGACTTGGCAGAAGTCGAGGTGAACGAGCAGCCGGCCTTTGCCTCGGTCAGTTTTGAGCAGGCCATTGACGAAACGGTGACAAGTGAGCTGCTTCAGGCCCATTTGTCCAAGGAAGTCCCTTTGGAAGTTCGCGATTATTTCAATCAAGAAGAAGGTCAGGCGGCCGTCCGACAGGCTTTGCAGCGCCTTTTTGCACAGGGAGGTAAGCTAGATGAAAATTGAGCATATCCACATTAGTGGCTTTGGCAAATGGACGGATGCCGACTTTGATTTGAAAAACGATTTTCAGGTCTTTTTTGGGGAAAACGAATCGGGAAAGTCGACGTTGAAGGCCTTTCTTATTGGTATTTTCTTCGGCTTTCCAAGAGGCGGCAAGAAGGCGCAGTCCTATGAGCCACGTTCGGGTGCTCGTTACGGTGGTGCGGTAACGATTGCCTTGCAATCAGGCCGCTACAGGATTGAACGTTATGACCGGACCAAATCGACCTTGACGGTGACCAGCTTGTCCAATGATTTGGTCTTACCCAACCCGGAAAAGTTCTTGGTCAAACTCTTTGCACCTCTGGAATCCGTTGATTTCGAGCAGATTTATTCCTTTGACGAATCGGAATTGGCCAAAGTGGCTTCCTTGACGGACGAAGACCTCGAGCAGGTACTGTTGACCTACACCCGGCCCCAGGCGCAGCGCTTTTTGGCCTGGGCCAATAAGCAAGCCGAGGCTGGCCAGTCCTTATTTGCAATGGGGAAAAACGCCAAACGACCGCTCAACCTGGCCAACCGGGCATACAAGAGGCTGCAAGATAGTCGTGCAGACGAAGAGACGGCCTACGCTTCCTATCAGCAGTTGGCAGCTCAGGAGACAACGTTGCGCGACCAATTAGCCAATTACGCTGCGCAAATCACCGTCCGCCAGTCCGACCTTGCTGCCCTTAGGCAGGAGCTCCAGAACTGGCCGATCTACCGAGAAAAATTGCAAAAAAAGCACGCGCAAGCTACCCCACAAAAAAGCGGTAGCCAGTCCTTTACTCCTCCCAGCGGCCAGCCTCAAGTCGAACGGGCCCAGGCTCAACAGATTCGGCAACTCGACCAGTCCGGCCGTTTTCTTAGCGAACAAGTCGCCCGAATCCAGGCCGAACTGCAACAGCTCCAAGCTGACATCGCCCGCCCACAAAGTGAGCGGCCCGCCGTTCAACCGATCCGCGCCAGGCTATCAGAGTGGCAGGCGGTCCAGGCGCGAGCACAGCAGCTCTTTAGCAATTTTTCGTCCATTCATCAGGCCTTTGAAAAAGGCCTTCCTAAAAGGCTGAGCAAGCAAGAACGCCATATTCTGAAACAGTCGCTGAAAGGCTTAACTGTCGGGGCCATCTTGTCAGGGATTGCCTCGATTCCCATCCTGCTGACTGGCTTTGCAAATTGGCTAGGGAGCACACTCCTGGTATTGGCAGCCGGTCTTGCGATTACACGTTTTCAAAAGCAGAATCAGCAGATGCGAATTCTTGATCGTTTTGCCCCCCTTAAACTCGACCAAGTGTTGGCCAAGCAGGATGTCATTCAGCAGGCTAACCAGGACCAGGAAGACTTCCGTCAGCTAAGCGAAAAACGTGATCAGCTGGACCATGAATTGCTTGGGTTGCTCGTTCAAAACAACTTGGTCAGCCGAAATGACAGCCAATACTGGGCCAATGGCCAGGCTGCGCGCTGGGCAGAAAACTGGCTGGCCGAACAGGAAAAGGGCGACGAAGGGCAAGCACAAAATGCCTTGCGCCTGAAGGAAGCGCTTCGCACCGAAGAAGAACTCCGTAACAAGCTGGCCGAGAACCAGAGACAGTTGAGCGAAGCTTTGGCCGTCTTTGGTTTGAGCGACGTGCAGACCTTCTATGAGCTGGCGGAGGCAAGCGAGCAGGCCGAACACGAAGCCTCACGTCAGTCAATTATCGCCGAGCAGTTGGGCGAAGAACTACTCAGAACGCTCCAGCAGCGCGAGCAGCGTGATGGTGAGCAGGCGGAGAGTCGACTGAAAGAAGAAATCGAGCAAGCCCAGCTGGCACTCGACCAGTCTCAAGAAAAAGAACGCCAAGCCCAACAAGAGCTGGCTAATTTACAAAGCCAAAAGGCTCAGTTTGAGCGGACGGGCGGTCTGGCTGCCTTTGAGCAGGAGGAAGAAAACCAGAAGACCGACCTAAAAGAAAACTTCAGCCGTTATCTGGCTTTGTCTTTGGCAGAAGAGGTCGTCAAGAAGGCCTTTCTTGGCAAAGAAGATCAGCAGGCCCAGGCCGTTTTAGAACGGGCCTCAGCCTACTTGGCTCAATTGACCGAAGGAAGCTACCAGACGATTGGATTGGTCAAGGGACAGCTAACGGTTTCGGGTGAAAATGACCAGATCTTCCAGCCGTTCGAGCTTTCATCCGGAAGCCGTGACTTGCTCTTCTTAGCCCTGCGCTTGGCCTTGGCCTCGACGGTCCACGAAAAAGAGCCATTGCCACTCTTGGTCGACGATGCCCTTGTTCATTTGGATGAAAAACGTAAGCAAGCCAGTCTGGCGCTCTTAAAAGAGCTTTCCTCTGATAATCAGATTCTCTACTGGACCTTTGACCAGCAGCAGGCGGGTGAGGGGGCAATTGAGCTAGCGGCTCATTGAGAAACATGGTGCTTCTAACGTTTAATTAAACGATGTCTGCACACAAAAACAGCGACCCGATTTTCATCGGATCGCTGTTTTTCTTGGTCATTAGTTATTCAAGCCAGCCTTGTAGTAGCCCGATAAGGCCGTCTTCAAATCTGAATCCTTAACATTGACGTTGGCTTTGTTCAACAATTTTCCAACGATTTTCTTCATTTCGTCCTGGTTATTGCTGTCGTTAATAAAGTCGTTGGTGATCTTATCTTTTAGCTTTTGTTCCACTTTGGATTGGGCGGGCTTTTCATCCATGCTGTCCGTGCGTACCACGTAGTAGATGCCGTTTGACGCCTTCACCGGAGAAGTAGAGTAGTCACCCGCTTCTTGATTAAAGCCGGCCTTACGAATTTCAGAATCAACGGATGTATTCGTTGAGTCAAAGGCAGGCATTTGGCCAGTTCCCGAAACCGCTGAATTCTTCTGGGAATACTGGTTATAGACGTCATCCCACGATGAGCCAGCATCGAGTTCGTCGATGGCAGCCTGGGCATCGTCTTCGCTCTTTGCAGTAATTAAGGAGACTTTTGTGTCTGGTACATAGTTTTCGTAAGCCTCAGCTAATTGAGCGGAAGAGATCTTATAGTTTGCTTTGACAGCGGCCTGCATGACTTGCTTGTCGCGTAAGGTCTTTTTATATTGTTTGACACTCATTCCGGATTGGCTTAAGTATTCCTTGAATTTTTCATCGCCGTACTGAGCTTTTAATACTTGGTACTGCTTGTTCACATCGGAATCAGTGACTTGCTTGCCATAGTTTTTGTCTAAGACTTTGTTAACCACCATCTGAGCAAAGACCTGGCGGCCAGCAGCTGATTGCTTGACTTCGTCATAATAGTCGGCTTGCGTAATCTTTCCGTTATCGGTTGTTGCCAAAGTCTTGGAACCGTTGACGGCCAAGTAAGTCAAACCAGAAACGAAAACAATGGCAATGACGCCCCAAATAAGTTTACGGTGCATGTTGATGTGTCCTCTCATCTCTTGATAATCCCTACCATTCTAACATAGGCGAAAGGGATTGGCTCATGAATCGTGCTTGGCCAAGGTTTCTTGAATACGGGCTAGGGGACCCTTGATTTTGAACTGATACCGGTTGACGTCGCGCTTGATCGCCTCAATATCTTTTTGACTATCCTTGATGGCCCGTTGCAGTGTGGCGCCTTGTTTTTTGGCCTGCTTTTGCAAGGCGTTGATTTCTTTTAGTTGTGTGATGATTCGTTTAACGTTTTCAAAAGCCATTAGGACAACGCTTTCTTAATCTGGTCGGCTAGTTCTTGATAACGAGCATCGTCGTAATCTGCTGAGTGGTCGATTGTTGGCACGAGCGTTTCGTTCAAGTGATCATCGTCAAATCGGGGGATCAGGTGCCAGTGCGAGTGCATGACGGTCTGTCCAGCTGATTCGCCGTTGTTTGATGAAATGTTCATCCCGGTAATCTTTGGATTTGTCTTGCGGATAGCCCGCGCCAACTTTGGTAGGGTTAAGAGAACTTTTTGGGCCGTTTCATCGTCATAGTCGAAGATGTTGTCAACGTGCTTCTTGGGAACCAAGAGCGTGTGGCCTGGGGTTACCTGGGAAATGTCCAAGAAAGCCAAGACGTCAGCGTCTTCATAGACTTTGTATGAGGGGATTTCACCCTCAATGATTTTGTCGAAAATATCTGCCATAAGAAGTACTCCTTTTTTGGTTTTTCTACTATATATTATAGCAAAGTCAACAGGGCCTGGTATAATGAAGACCATGGGATTACATATCGACAATTTGACAGCCGGCTATGCCGGCCAAACCGTGGTCTCGGACCTGACCTTTGCGGTTCCAGCTGGACGAATCGTGGCCTTGATTGGCTTGAACGGGGCTGGTAAATCGACGACCTTGAAGCAAGTCATTGGTTTAAAGCGCCCTTTGGCCGGTTCGTTGACCTTGGACGAGTTCTCTTTGGAAGAGAATCCAGCCGCCTACAAGAACGAACTGGCCTACATCCCCGAGCAGCCCGTTTTGTATGACGAGCTGACTTTGGATGAGCACCTGCATTTGGTCTTGGCTGCGCACAAGCAAGACGATGCGGCCCACTGGGCTCGTGTCGAAGAACTCTTGGCACTCTTTCGCTTGACCGGCAAGGGCCACTGGTTGCCCGTGCATTTTTCAAAGGGAATGCGGCAAAAGGTGATGCTGGTTTCGGCCTTTGCGCTCGATACCAAACTCTTGGTCATTGATGAGCCTTTCTTAGGCTTGGACGTCTTGGCACAAAAGCAGCTAATTGATCTGATGAAGGAACGGGCAGCGGCCGGAACGGCGGTCTTACTCACAACCCACTTGCTCAGTCAGGCGTCCGCCTACGTGGACGACTTTGCCTTGCTGGAAGAGGGCAGGCTAAGCTTCTTCGGTTCGGCCGAAGCGTTGGCTTCTTCTCATCATTTGTCTGAAAGTGATTTGGATGCGCTCTTTTCATGAGTCAAGAAAAGCAAACAATTGAATTGGAAAAGTTATACGAAAGCCGCAGCCAGCAAAAGCGGACCGAAACCAAGAGCTACCTAAAGCTGCTCTTCAACGACCATTTCATCGTCTTTTTGATGATTGCCTTTGGTGGCCTTGTTCTGCTTTACCGGCATTATCAGGCAGAGCCTTTGGCGCTCTTTGGCAGTGCTCTTTCAGTCTGGCAGCTGCTTTTGCTTGGTATCTTGCTGGCCGGGCTAATGCTAGGTCACGTCCAGACTTATCTGGAAGAGGCTGACCGGGTCTTTTTACTTGGGGCCGACGACTTCTTGGTGAAAGACTACTTGCCTGCTGCCTTTCGTCAATCGCTTTGGTCCTGGCTGCCGGTTCAGGCGATCATCTGGCTATTAACACTGCCGCTGCAAACGCGTGCCGGCTTGCCTTTTGTCTGCCAGGTGGGACTGCTCTTGCTGCTCGTGTTAACCAAAGCCTATGGGCTCTTTTTTGAGTACCAGAAGTTGTTCTTGCTCTACCCAAGCGGCCAGCGGACTGTGGCTTTTTCTGCAGCCATCGCACAAGCTAAGCAGCAGGAGAATCGCCGTTACCGCTTCTTTGCCTTGTTCGCGCAAGTGCCGGGGCGGTCGGTTGCGATTAAGCGCCGGGCTTATTTGGATTTTATACTGAGCAAGATCACTTTTGGCAAGCGGCCATTTGCAGCGCTCGCTTTTCGGCAACTGCTCCGCTATGACGGGGCCTTCAACCTGGTCTTTCGGCAGTGGTTGTTGGTGATTTTGTTGCTTTTTGTCCTCAGAGGACAGGCGGCTTACTGGCCAGTTTTGGTCGTTTTGGCTTTCCTTTATTTGGCCAAGCGTCAGCTGCGTTCGGGTCTTGATCGCAACGATCAAGTTCTTTGGACGCGCTTGCTCTTTTCAAATGAAAAGGCACGAAAGCGGGACTTTAACATCGCGGTGAACTGGTTGCTTTGCCCATTGACCGGGCTGCTGGTGCTGCTCAGCCTTTGGCTGTTTACGATACAAACAGCCGGACTGATGTTCTGCACCATGGTGGCCATGCTAGCCATTACCCATCGAAAATAAGAAAAATGTTCAATATTGAAGGAGAATTCTGATGCATTTACGTTCAAAACCATGGGCCAAGCCTTGGCTTGAGGCCCACACTGATTTGGTCATCGACCAAAACCGCGCCCAAGAACAAAAGGGCCACTGGCAAGATGTTTTTGATAAAAAACAGCCCATCCACGTCGAGATTGGTTCCGGTAAGGGACAGTTCATTTTGGGGATGGCTTTGGCGCACCCTGAAATCAATTACATCGGAATGGAAATTCAGGAAACGGCTGTGGCGATTGCGGCCCGTAAGTCCTTTGACCAAGTTGGGGTTTTGCCTAACCTCCGATACCTCTACGGGAACGGTTCGGGTGTCGAAACTTACTTTGAGAAGGCGGAAATCCAAAAGATTTACCTGAACTTCTCTGATCCATGGCCAAAGACCCGTCACGAAGCTCGTCGTTTGACTTACAAGTCTTTCTTGTCTTCCTACAAGGCCGTCTTGCCTGAAGGTGGCGAAATCGAATTCAAGACGGATAACCGTCACTTGTTCGAATACTCCATGGTTTCCTTCATGGACTTTGGTATGCGCTGGACGCCCGAAGACTTCACGCTCGACTTGCACGCCGATCCAGACAAGGTCGAAGGTAACATCAAGACCGAATACGAAGAAAAGTTCCTGGCCAAGGGACAGCCAATCTACAAGATTAAGGCGCATTTCTAAAAGAAAAAAGTACGCAAAAATCCCTCGATAATCTCGGGGGATTTTTTTCGTTATTAGACACTTTTACGACCTTTGTATAACATGCGTCAGGCCTGTTGTATTAGGGTTTTGAAGGGGTTATACTGGCGGTAGTTAAAGGCAGTTTTGTTAGTAGAAAGGAGGATTTAAAAAATGGAAAATCCAAAATTTTTTGATGACGAAATGATTAGCTTTGAAGATGACGAAAAAACACTAGCTATTAAGTGTTCAACTAAAAATTGAGAAGGCGCATCAGAATTATCTTGAAAGGCAAACATTAACCTTTGAGTAAGTAATTAAACTGAATGGCCTCGAAGATGCGATTTCAGTAAGAGAGAAAAATGAATAAAACAGAATTTTACCCAGTTGGAACTGTTCTTTATTTGAAGCAAGGAACGTTGAAATTAGTCGTTTTCGCTCGCGGACAACTGCTCGAAAATGAAGAGGATGAACTACCTACTTACTACGATTATTTAGGCGCTATATATCCGCAAGACTATGAGACTGAGCGCCTGTATTATTTTAATGCGGAAGATGTGGATTCTGTAGTATTCGAAGGCTATTCGGATGATGATGGACAGCGATATCAAGCTGTATTGAGCGAATGAAGGCGAATATCAGAAAGGTAACATTGTGGGTGTAGAAGATGATTATGAAGACGAATAAACACTCAACCGGCCAGCTCTACGGTATTCGTTTCAATCAAAAAACCGGTATCTCTAATTGGATTACGCCATATGGTTGGCTACATTATGACAAAAAGTGGTATCTCGTAAAATACCAAACACCTCGCTATATCGTGAAGTGGTTTCCTTTTCTGATTAATCTGTTCCCACATGATGCGTGGGAAGTGAAGAAAAAGGAAGTTTATAACATTGCGGGTATTGGAGAAACACCGGAACCACAAATTAAGCGTAATAAAAAAAGTAATGATATTTCTTATTATGCAGCACCAAGTGCGTTAGCTGGGCTTACCGGATTTTTATCAATTTTCCTGCCCAATGACAATTATCTTGCGCATGGTGAAGCGATGATTACAGTTGCGATTTTTAGCATCATTCCACTGTTGCTATTTGTTTTGTTTTTTACTTTTTGGCGTAAACACAGCAAAAATCAGAAGAGAAAACTGGATAATGATAGAAAAAAATTGGAGGAATTTGTTGCAGAAAGAGCAGGAAATATGGTGGCTTCGAAAGTGTTTTTCCGATTTCCGATGACGAGTTCGATATTAATAAAGTTTATTTCACGACTGTTAGTTCTTTTATTTTGCGGTTGCTTTTGGTTACTACTGTACTTACAACTGAATACGGTTCCTGAACATCCAAACACGGTTTATTGGGCGCTTGTTGGTCTGATATTTGCAATTGAAAATTCAATTGGAATTTGGGCTTGGGTAAACGTTCCTTTGCTGCCTTTGAAACATAAAAATTTCTCGATAAAGCATGTTACTGTGCAGGAGGCAATGAAATGAGACACTTTTCTATGTATGATAAGTCATATTCTGTCGTTCTGGACGGGAGTGTGAATATTCAGCAAAATGATCAAGTGAATTCCCCGTTTGGATATTACAATCGATCGCTGAATCATTGGGTGAGAGATAACGCTTTAGGAATAAAGTATGTTTCTCGTCGCGCGGGGAATGCCTCGAAAATATCTTTTGAGAATGTTTATGCGATGCATACAAAGAGTGTTGCTAATCGTGAATTTGAGAAAAGAGTTTTAAGAGATAAAGTCGGACGCTTCCTTAAGGGTTCGAACGCCACGAATGCACAAATCGTAAAGCAAAATATTCAAACATCTTCTGTTCGACAAGGTGTTGGTAAAGCTGGTTCTATGATTGCCAAAGGCTCTTCCGAATCGATTGTTGGAATTCCACTAAGTACTGCCATTGATTTGGCTGTTGGACCTCATACTAAGAAATTCGCTAAAGAAACTATAGGAAAGAATGTATCGGTGGGATTGGTTTCTACGTCTCTAACTGTTGGTGCTGCGGCTATAATGGGGGTTGCTCTTCCAATTCCTGTAGTTTTAGGAGTTGGGGCTGGTGTTGCGATGGGAAATGATGCGTTACGACGCAATGTTCCCGCTGTTCGCAACTTCGAAAACCGCATTGGCGAAGGTGTCCTTGATACTTACGACACCTTGAAAGTCGGTGCCGCTCGCGTTGCTAAAAATGTTGAAAAAACTTACAGCGTCGTCAGGTCTTCGGCCCAAATTCTGATTGACGATGCAGCGCTATCCAAAGCGATCCGCGAGTTGCAAGCTGCAAAGGAACCGTTGTTAGAAATTCAACGAATCAACCGAAGTATTGTGCCAGAAATGAACGAAGATTTTGGACGAATTACCAGGTTGGCGTATAACATTCCGACAATCACGCATGCCGATATTCAAGAAGTGGTGCAGAGTTATCGTTTGTCCGTGGATGCCAATGTGGATCATGCAGCGATTGCCGAAGTGGAACACGACATTCAAGCAGAGTTGAGGTTGCTCGACGACATGATTGTTGCTATCCGGAATGTGATGGCGCACAGCCACCAGCACGATCGTGAGTGGGCGAATAAGTTCAGTTCAATGTAAAAAATTTAGCCAAACAAAAAGCCCCATTCGGGGCTTTTCTCATCTCTTACTTGCTTTCATCCTCATCACGCAAAAAGTTGCGCATGTTGCGGAAACCATCGATGGCCAGCTTAGCTGACAGTTGGTCAGGGAAGCGCTGAACGTGGACGTTAACAATGTCGGAGTTAGCAAAAAGTTCGACGCGGTGCACCAAGTAATGAGGGGTGGAGACACCAGCCGAAAGGGAGATAACGTCGCCGGTTTGTGGACGAACAGGTAAGGACACGTCCGTTTCGACGCGAGCTGAAGCGACAATGAAGTTATATTGTACCATTGGATGATGCCTTTCAGATGATTTGGATTGCGTGTTACACGGGCCTTCTAAAAAGAAGGAACACTCTTATTGTATTGGACTCAGTATAAAATGCAAACGATAAACATTTGGGCAATGCAAAATAGGGAAGCCTTGCTTTTTTAAAAGTTGCCACTTTCCGATAGGGCAAAGAAAAACACCCTAGTTTCTTAATCGAAATTAGGGTGTTTTTTTATTGATTTGCTACTAATTTGCTACACAATGCGTATAAACGTTGCTATACCAATAAGGTGTAATGCACTGAGGGGGAGTCGAACCCTCGACCTGCCGGGTAGAAACCGGCTGCTCTATCCAGCTGAGCTACCAGTGCAAATTTATAAGGAATACGTCTTAGTTTAGCAAAAAAATCGGGTAAAATAAAGAGAAGGATAAAAAAGAAGAGGTCGTCAATTGATTGATTTGGCGGCTTTTTGAAGACGTCTTTTAGAAGAGAAATGTTATCCTTGTTATTGACTAGAAATTCCAGGATAATCATTTGGTAGCAAAGGAGATGGAAATGTTATCGTATCTTTATCTTGCCTTAGCGGTTATTGCCGAAACCACTGGTACGGCTTTGATTGGCCAAACGAATGGTTTTACAAAATTATTACCAACTTTTTTGACATTGGCTTGCTACGGGCTTTCGTTCTATTTACTAGCACTTGTTGTAAAATCAATTCCCGTCCATTTAGCATATGCCATTTGGTCGGCTAGTGGTATACTTATTATCACGAGCTTAAGTGTGCTTGTCTTTAAGGCGCCGTTGAATTGGCAGACCATCCTTGGTTTAGCCTTTTTAATCGTCGGTGTGATTTTGGTCAATCTCTTTGGGCGCGTACATTAACATTTCTCAAGGAAGCCTGTCCTTGAGCATATTGAGGAGGAAACATGGCAGAGAACAAAACCGCAACTGGCTTCACCTGGCCAGAAGTTAAGGAAAACATGAAGCAAATCTTCACTTGGTCATATTACAAGGAAGGTTTCTCTGGATGGGACCGCTCATCATACGTATGGTTGGCAATTGGTCTAGTTGTCATTATTTCGACGGGATTGGCTCACGGCCTGAACTACTTGTCCGTGATGTCGATGCTTGGAGGAGCGATCGGCTTCACTTGCACCTTGGCCATTACGGCTAACCGTCGAATCAACGGATTGTTAGGTTTCATTTCCGCTATCTTGATCTCGATTGTGGCCTTCCACTCGAAGAACTATTCCGATATCGTGATGCAAATGATTTACTTGATCACTTTGGATTTGAACTTTATGTTCTTCGGTAATGCTTGGCAAAACCGCAAGATTAAGCCAATGGGGCAACGGGGTTGGGTTGTTGCCGCAACAACTGCCGTGATTGCCTTTATCCTGCTTTACATTATGGATACTCAGATTTTGATTTCGCCACGTCCCGTCATCGATGCCTTTTCGGCAACGATCGGAATCACCGGTGCGGTGTTGACGGTTTCAAAGTACCGTTCACAATACTGGATGTGGGCTTTGCAGGGAATCCTGTCGGTTTCACTTTGGGGCCTTACGGCTTTGCAAGGAGACGCCAATTGGGTACTTTTTGCAACTTACATCCTTTACTTGGGAAACGATGTCCTTGGTCTGTTCTTCTCACCATGGGCTCGGGCTATCAAAGCAGCAAAGTAAAAGGCTTGGTGATTTTTTAATCACGAAAAATAAAAAAAGCAAGCAAGAGGTTGATTATTTGTCAGTTAGGACAAAAAATCAACCTCTTTTGTCATTTCGGGACAAAAAAGAGGCTACTATTAGAAGACCTTGCTATACTCAGCGTGAAAAAGTTTACAAAAGACGATAACGAAAGAAGGAAGAAAGATGAGTAGAACAATTGACGCTCGGGTAATTCGCTCTCGCCTTGCGATGCGCGAGGCTGCTTTAGACCTCTTGACAGAATCGGACCATTTTTCGATTTCAGAACTTCTGACCGCAGCCCATGTGACGAGGGGAACCTTTTACCGCCATTACTGTAATAAGCAAGATCTGGTGAATGACGTCAATCACTACATCGTGCGAACTTTGTTGGAAGGCAATCAAAACGGCTTTGCCTGTCATCGGATTGTGGAATTGATTGCGGAGCGTGCCCCTTTTTTTCACGAAGTTTTTAATCACCAGAAGGATACCGAGTTACTCTTTTTATTGATGATGACGTTGCGAGAGCAACGAGACGACGCATTGCAGCAGTTACGATCTTCTGCTTTAAAAACGCGGATTATTTTTCAATGGGAGATGATGACGGCTGCTTACTTTGCCGCGGTTTCGCTTTGGCTAGAAGAAGGAATGCCCTTTTCCACCATTGATTTGGTGATGGAATTCAAGTCTTTATGGAAAGGAACTTCGGGAAAGACCAAAAAATCTGCGCAAGCGTTGTTTGATTTTTCAATCGGCGTTCCAGAAGACGAAGAAGAAAGCGTGGCGGAAAACAGAAGTGATATGCTTTCTTCCATCATGAAGCAAAGTGAAATCGATCAAGGCGCTAAGAAAGTTTTCGAAGAGCCGGTGGAACCCCGCACAACAAAAGAGACGGTGCTTGGCAAATTATAAGAATCGCTTTTTGCAATTCAACGCATTCCTTGCTATACTTAATGAGTTGTTAGCGCAGCTACAACCACACGATGCAGGTAGAAGAACGTTTTAA
Source organism: Fructobacillus papyriferae (assembly GCF_018437225.1). Classification (GTDB taxonomy): domain Bacteria; phylum Bacillota; class Bacilli; order Lactobacillales; family Lactobacillaceae; genus Fructobacillus; species Fructobacillus papyriferae. The sequence continues at coordinate 370,935 of NZ_JAAMFI010000001.1, read as the reverse complement.
AACCGCCTCGTATCGGTGAGTCTAAGTATAAAAGGAGAATTCAATAATGGCATACGCAATTATTGTAACTGGCGGCAAGCAATACAAGGTCGCTGAAGGCGACACCATCTTTGTTGAAAAGTTGGACGCACAAGAAGGCGACAAGGTTGTCTTCGACCAAGTGGTCTTGACTGATTCAAAGATCGGTACACCTTTTGTTGAAGGTGCTAAGGTCACTGCAACGGTGGAAAAGCAAGGTAAGGAAAAGAAGGTTGTGACTTTCAAGTACCGTCCTAAGAAGCACTCCCACACGAAGCAGGGACACCGCCAACCATACACGCGCGTGACGATTGATTCCATCGCGTAATCATCACTGTAAAAGGAGAATAGACTTATGTTGATGAATCAAGATAACTTACAACTCTTTGCCCACCACAAGGGTGGTGGATCATCTGCCAACGGACGTGACTCAGCTGGTCGCCGTCTTGGTACGAAGGTAGCTGACGGTCAAGCATTGACTGCTGGCTCAATCATCTACCGCCAACGTGGTACGCACATCTACCCAGGCATGAACGTTAAGCGCGGAAACGACGATACGCTCTTTGCTTTGACTGATGGCGTTGTAAAGTTCGAACGTAAGGGTCGCGACAAGCGTCAAGTTTCCGTTTATACTCGGGAAGAATACAACAAGTTGGCCAAGGCCTAAATTGTTGGAAAAGCAGGCAATGCCTGCTTTTTTTGTTGGTTAATAAGATTAAAAAAACATCATAAAAAGTCGCTGAAAGCTTTTTAATGGCCATTTGATAAATTATTGTGATCGAAATGTGTTACAATGACCGAAAGTAGAAAAAACAGGAGGCAGCATCATGGCATTTTATGAAAAACGAATTGGACGTCTGCAAAAGTTATTGAAACAACTGGATTTGCAAGGGATGATCATTACCAATGGATCAAACATGCGGTATTTGACCGGCTTTACCGGCGGAACGGGTGATGGCGTGCTGGTTGTGTCTTTGGCAGATGCTGCCTTCATTACGGATGCCCGCTATGAAAACGAATATTTGAATACCTTGCCTGAAGGAGTATCACTTTCTATCACCCGTGCTTACTATCAAGTAGCCGTCGAAAAAGTGGTTTCCTTTGGCGTGAAAAAGCTTGGTTTTGAAGCCGAATTGCCTTTTTCGACTTATCAGTTGCTGGATGATCTTTTACCAGCAGACATCTCCTTTGATGCCGTTCCTGGTGCGGTTGAAGCACTTCGGGAAATTAAAGATGAAGCGGAAGCGGAGGCGTTGAAAAAAGCGGCTGAAGCGTCAACGAAGGCCTTTAATGATTTGTTGAAGGAAATCAAGGTCGGCATGACCGAACGCGAGGTAGCCAACCGCCTAGATGCGCTACAAAAGCAGTATGGGGCTGATAAGCCTTCCTTTGATACGATCGTTGCCTCCGGTGCCCGCTCAGCCATGGCACATGGAACGGCGACTGACAAAAAACTTGAAAAGGGTGACCTAGTCACGATCGACTTTGGCTACTTTGTCGATGGTTATACCTCCGATGTGACACGCACCATTGCCATGGGCGAGATTGATCCGGAATTGAAGAAAATTTATGAGATCGTCAAGCAAGCCAATGAAGATGCTATTGATGTTGTGAAGCCGGGCTTGTCGACTGAAGAAGTCGACCGAGTGGCCCGCGATTACATCGATGGGGAAGGCTATGGCGCGTATTACAATCATGCGACCGGTCATGGCGCTGGTTTGGATATCCATGAAGGCCCCGTTTTGTCTTCTCGCTCGTCAGACGAGGTTCAAGAGGGCAATCTGTTGACCATTGAGCCTGGTATTTATCTGGCCGATAAGGGTGGTGTCCGAATTGAAGACGACATCTTGGTCACGGCCAATGGTCATGAAAATTTGACGGCTGGTATTACGAAGGATTTGGTCGTTATTGACCGATAAAAGTTGATCAAATCACTGCTTGTAAGCAGTGATTTTTTTCTTTTTTTAAGGCAGCGGATCGAAATAATGTTAAGATAAAAGAAAGGAGGCAGCGATGGAAACGATCTCGATTCGACACACCAATGATATGCATTCACACTTTGGCCCATGGCCGAAGATTAAGCGCTTTTTGCTGAAAAAAGGACCGGCCAATGGCACGGTTTTCCGCTTTGATATCGGCGATGCCATTGACCGTTTACACCCGCTGACCGATACGACTTTGGGCAAGGGTAACGTGGCCATCATGAATGAGGCAAAGTACACCGCAGCCACGATTGGCAATAATGAGGGATTGGTCATGTCTCATGAGGCCTTGAACGCGTTATATCACGAAGCCGATTTCGACGTGCTTTTAGCCAATGTGAAGGATCTGAAGACAAAGGCCCAGCCTGACTGGGCGAAGCCTTATCAAGTATATGAAACAGCAGCTGGCACAAAGTTGGCTGTCCTTGGCATGACGGCACCATATGAACAGACCTACCAGGCCCTTGGCTGGCTGCCAGAAGATCCTGAAGCAATCTTGGACGAATTCTTGCCTAAGATGCGACAAGAAGCGGACCTTGTCGTCTTACTCTCGCATTTGGGCTTGCCGACGGATCGCAAGTTGGCAAAAAAATATCCCGTTGATTTGATTTTAGGGGCCCACACACATCACGTCTTGCCGGAAGGTGAACAAGATAATGGCACCTGGCTTGCGGCCGCTGGCCGTTATGGCGACTACGTGGGCGAGGTCTTGCTGGATTTAGATGAATCACATCAAATCCAAGCTGTTTCGGTTAAAGCCTATCAAACGGCCGCACTACCAGCAAAGGAAGCGGATACCGTGGTTGTTGCTGCCATTGACCAAGCTGGTCAGGAAGCAGAAGAAAAACAAATGGCCACGACATATGAACCGGCAGTTTCAACGGATGAACAAGCAAAAGACTGCTTGAAGGCCCTGCAATCTTTTTATGATGAACCAGTTGCAGTTTGTTCGACCGGACTTTTTTTGAAAGATTTGCCAGCTGGGCCAAAGTCAAAAATGGACTTCTTAAATGATCTGCCACACACGATTCAACCGATGCTGATTACCTTAACCGGACAAGAGCTAATGGATTGGATGCAAGAGTATGAAAAAGCAGCTGACCGTTTAGTTAATCAGAAGATCAAGGGTTCTGGATTCCGTGGCCAAGTCTTTGGAAAAATGATTTCAAGTGGGCTTGGTAAGAACGAGTTCGATCAGTACACTTATCAAAATGAGCCGATTCAAACAGCGAAAAATTATCGAATAGCCACTTTAGATCACTACCGCTGGTTAGACTTTTTCAAGATGCTTGATGACGCACCAGCTCAGATTAATTTGGATGTCTTTTTGCGAGAATTGATGGCTGACTACTACCAAAAACTAAAAGAAAGAACAGACAACTTGATTGTCTGAAAATGACCTATGGATCACGCGACTTTAAAAGATAAGACCTTGGAGCAGCAGCTCCGCCGCCAAGAAGATTACACGGTTCATCGCTTTGGTAACGAGCTGACCATTGACGGATTGAAACTAACCCTTGTCTTCAACTTTAAAGAAGCCTTTACAGAAGAAGGGTTGGCGCTTCGTTATACGCCATTGTTAAAACAATATGACTATGTGGTTGGTGATTTATCCGCTGGGCAATTGCGCCTGCGGGGCTTTTACCACGAAGAACGGAACGTGTCGGCCGATCAAAAAATTGATACGCTAGCCGATTATTTGTATGAAACGGTCAATTTTGGTGCCCCTTACTTTATTTTGCAAAGCCAAAACAGTTCCTTCCGTCCAAGCAAGAAGACGGATTATTTGACTTACTTTGAAGAAGAGCAAAAAAAGCGCCAAGAGAAGCAAAAGAAGGCTGCCAACAACCGACACAAGAAGAACACTAACCGCCGCAATCGCACAAGCCAAAAGAAGGAAACGGCTTCTGAGAGAGGTAATTCCTCGCCAAAGAAGCGGCACCATCGTTTTACGGAACGGAAGCGTGGCGAAGAAGAATCGGCCAATCAAGGGCAGAGGCCAGCACAGAATGCCGCTAAGTTAAAACAAGGTGAACAGCCCAAGAAAAAGCGTCGTCGCCGCCGTCGTAGCAACCAGCATCAGGGCAACCAAGCCACTAGTCAGCAGGGACAGCAAAAGCCGTCTAATCAAAAGCAGCGGCGACAGAAGCTAAATGGCCAAGGTTCCGCCAAAACTGGACAAAAATCTCAGAAACAGACAAGAAATAAGACGAACAACAACAGTCAAAAGAAGCGGAACTTCACGATTAAGGAACGCCAAGACTAAGTTGCTTATTAAAAGAAGCTCACAGAAAGCTTCTTTTTTATGTTGAATTCGTTCTTGACTTATGGTAACCCTTTTAAATATAATTGGGTTACTCAAATAAAAGGGAGAGAATATGATGCACACAAAAGTCCGTGATCTAACTTTGGAGGCCGTCTTTTTGGCCCTCCTAATTGTCTTTGCTATGGTGCCGGGAATGACGCTTGGTTTCTTGCCAGTACCTGTTGTCATGCAAAATTTGGGGGTTATGTTAATCGCCCTGATTCTGGGTGCCCGCCGTGGTAGTCTGGTCATGTCGGTCTTCATCATTATGATTGCCTTGGGCCTGCCCGTATTAACGGGCGGTCACGGAGGGATGGCCGTTTTGGTTGGCCCAACAGCCGGCTACATTTGGGCTTGGCTTTTCCAGCCGGCTGTTTTTGCCTTTTTGTCAAGGTTTTGGCCTAAAAAAGGAGGGCAAATTCGGCCAGGGGTATTCCAATCGTTCGTCTTAATCTTTATGATTGACTTAGTATTGGTATACGGAATGGGAGCGGTCTGGTTGTCCTTCAGTTCGCACATGACCTTCGGTCAGGCATATCTGGGCAACATGCTCTTTGTGCCGGGTGATATTGTGAAGGTCATCTTGGCCACTGTTATCGTGAAGGCTTTGCCAGAAAAGTTGTTTCAATAAGTTCACTTATTAAAAAGAGGTTTTTTTATGACAGACGGAAAGCCGAAAACAAAAGATCGCGTCTTGGCTGATCTACTAGCACAACCCGGGCAATATCTGTCCGGCGATCAATTGGCAGCAGACTTAGCCATTTCCCGAGAATCCGTTTGGAAGGCGGTTAAGTCCTTGCAAAAAGACGGCCACCGCATCGTTTCTAAGAAGAAGACCGGCTATGCCTATTTGTCATCGGATCACGTGGACGAACAGGTGGTCGACGCTTACTTGGAACAGCTTTCTGCTGGCCAGCAAGGCTTCGACACGATTCAGGTCTTTGATGACATCGGCTCGACGCAGACCTATGCCAAGGACTATCTGGCCGTTCATCCGGCAGCCAATCCGGCCATCTTCACGGCTCGGACGATGGGTGCGGGTTACGGCCGGCGAGGGCGGGCTTTCTTTGCCCCCAAGGATAAGGGACTTTACGTGTCGCTTTCCTTGCCAATTAATCCGGATAAGGCGGTCGTGGCAAGCTTGCTGACGACTTCGGCTGCTTCGGTAATCGCCCAAGTTTTAGAAGAAACCTTCGACGGATTGGACGTTTCCCTCAAATGGGTCAACGACCTGATTGTGAAAGGACACAAGGTTGGGGGCATCATCACTGAAGCCGTTTTCGACATGGAAACTCAGCAGTATAACGCATTGGTGCTGGGCTTTTTCGTGAACGTTTTGCCGGCTGACTACCCAGCAGAAATCGAGCAAAAAGCCATGGCGGTTTTGGATGATCCAAAGCAGTTGGTTGATTGGAACTTTCTTTTAGCGCAACTGATACTGGCCTTGGTCAAGATGAACGAGGACTATCAGGACGGGCACTATCTGGCCGACTACCGGAAACGCTCCTTCTTGATTGGTCAGGAAGTTTCCCTGCAGGTCGGAAGCGACCTTTTGGTTGGAACGGTGACTGGCATTTCGGATCAGGCCGGCTTGGAACTACGCCTTACAAACGGGGAAAAGAAAATCCTTTATGCAGGTGAAGTGACCAAGGTCAAGCTGCACGAGAATTTAAACTTGTAGGGGGAGAAGGGCATGCGGATCGTATTGGCATCGAATAATGAAGAAAAGACGCGGGAGCTGACCAAATTAGCGGCCCTGCAGGGACAAGAAATTGTTTCCTACCGGGCGATTTTGGGTGAGAAACTTAGCTTTCCGGCTGAAAGCGAGGATGATCAGGAGCAAAACGCCCGGACCAAGGCGGCCTTTATTCATGACAAGCTGCCCAAAGAATGGGTGTTAGCAGACGATACGGCCTTCTTCCTGGAAGCCTTTCCGGAGCGCTTTGGCGTGAAGGCAGCTCGGGAGTTCAAGGCGCTTGGTTTAAAAGGGGTTGACCAGGAAAACGCTTATTTACTAGACCTGTACAAGGATCTGGCTGACGAGAAGCGCGGCGCGTACTTGCTGTCGACGATGGCCTTAATCACACCGGATGGCCAGACTTATGTTGCTTCAGCAAGAGGCGGTGTTGCCATTGCCAAAGAACCAGTGGGCGGCCCTGATTTGGCAGGACTGACCGACTTGCTTTTGGCGGAAAATGGCAAAACAATGTCGTCGATGCCATTGGCTGAGGCGGCTGATTATCACGATCGTTCCCGGACATTGCGTGCCTTGCTGGCCCAAGTGGAACAAGATCAATAGAGAGAAGAACCAGCTCGACTGAGGTCGGGCTGGCTTTTATTGGCTGGTGGTCTAGTCAGCAGCTTTGTCTAGGAGGTCAAAGCGTGCTAAAATATAAAAGTTAATTTGACGTTTGGCCTGGTATGGCCACAAAGGAGTAGCGATGCGACAAGCAAAGTCTGCCTACTGGCAAAAGATTGTCGATGAGGCAAAAGATGAACAGGGCAACCCACGGCCTTTTTTCTCGATGGCGCCGATGGAGGCCGTGACCGACACGATCTTCCGTCGCGTGGTCGCAGCGGCCGGTGGGCCTGACATTTACTATACGGAGTTCACGAACGCGGCATCCATGGTTCACCCGGAAGCCAAGTTCTCCATCCAGGGTCGTTTGGCGGTCGCGCCAGGCGAGCAAATGCCAATCGCTCAAATCTGGGGATCAAAGCCCGAAGCGATTGCCGGTGCTGCCAAATTATTGCCCGAAAAGGGATACGAAGCCGTTGACTTGAACATGGGCTGCCCGGACGGAACGGTCATCAAAAACTCGGCCGGATCGGATTTGATTCGCCACCCGGACACGGCTTTGGCTTTGATTGATGCGGCTAAAGAGTCTGGCTTGCCCGTTTCCGTGAAGACTCGTTTGGGCTTTTACAAGGTCGACGAATACCAGGGCTGGTTGGAAACGATTTTGAAAGCGGACGTTCAGGTCTTGACCATTCACTTGCGGACACGAAAAGAAATGTCCAAGGCGGCCGCCCACTTTGAGCTAATCGACGACATTGTTGCCATGCGTGATCGGTTGACGCCCAACACGCTTCTGCAGATTAATGGCGACATCAAGAACTACAAGCAGGGGATGGCGCTGGCAGCCGCACACCCAGGCGTGGACGGCATTATGATTGGTCGCGGTGTTTTGGAAGATCCTTACGCCTTTAACTCGGTCGAGAAGGAACACACTTTGGCTGAGTCGATTGACTTGCTAAAGCTGCAACTCGACCTCTTTGATGAGGTGACCAAGACGGTCACGCCAAAGAACTTCGAGGCTTTGAAGCGGTATTTCAAGATTTATTTGCGTGGTTTTGCCAATGCTTCGAAACTCCGTCAAATGTTGATGGAAACACACGCAACCGACGAAGTGCGGGCCATTTTGGATGAACATGTAGCCGAATTAGTTCAAAACGAGGATCGTTAGGATTCTCTGTGCTATAATAAAAATAATTACAAATGTTTTTGGTTGAGGTTGGACTCAAGGATTTGCCTAACGGGGGAGTTAGGCGAGTTTTTGGGGCCGGCCTTTTTTAGTTGAATTGGAAAGTAGGAGGATTGATAATGACGGCGATGACTTTGGCAGCAATGCTGCTCTTGGCGCTTTTCTTATCATGGCTGGCGGAACGACTTGGCTTGCCAGCTGTGGTTGGCCAAATCGGTGCGGGACTGATTCTTGGACCTGCAGGTTTTTCAGTGTTGACCGCGAGCCATAGCCTGAATAGCTGGGCGGAAATTGGCGTGGTCTTGCTGATGTTTTTGGCCGGCATCGAGTCGGATTTGGATTTGTTAAAGGCCCACTTGAAAAAGTCGCTGTCGGTGGCCTTGGCCGGGGTGGTGACGCCCTTTGTCGTCTTTTATGTCTTTGGCCATTTGCTTGGCTACGGGAATGAGCAGGCTCTGCTTTGGAGTGTCCTCTTTTCGGCAACCTCGGTGTCGATTACGGCCCAGATTCTGACCGAATACCAGCAGCTGACTTCAGAGGCTGGAACGACTATTTTGGGTGCAGCGGTGATTGATGATTTGCTAGCGGTGTTCATGTGGACGGTCTTTCAGAGTGCCTTTGGCATCGGGGAGAGCAAGAGTTTGGGACTCGGGCTGAGCCTGCTGTTAATGGTGGGCTACTTAGTCGGCCTGCTGCTTCTTTTAGGCTGGTTGCTAAAAATGGCGCTGCCCGTCCTTGCCCGTTTGCCACAACCTGGCTTGCTCTTGACCGTTGTCTTCGCCTTGCTGCTTTCGACAGCCCATGGGGCGGATGTCGTTGGCCTTTCCGGTGCGATCGTGGCCTTTTTGCTCGGGTTGCTCTTCACACGATTGCCTGGACGAAAGGGAATCGAGCACGGGATGACCTTGGTCGGAAATGTCGTTTTCATTCCGATTTTCTTTGTTAACATCGGGCTGAAGGTCTCCTGGGATCATCAACAAGAACACCTTTTCTTGATTGCCATATTGACTGTGCTTGCGATTTTAACCAAGTGGCTTGGGCCGGTTGTTGGCGCGCGCATGGCTGGAATGGATAAAAAAGATGCCCACATTGTTGGCGTAGGGATGGTGTCCCGTGGCGAAATGGCCTTAGTGATTGCGGATTTGGCTTTGGCGAGCGGCTTATTAAAGTCGGATATCTATGCGGCGATGGTGTTGGTCATTCTCTTAACGACCATTTTTACGCCAATTGTCTTAAAACCAATGCTGAAAATGAACGATTGACGGAAAGGAGTCCTTTTTCTAAGCGATTTTCAAGTCTTGAAGGCTTTTGAAACGGGCTTGCTATGCTATAATAAAGGCACTATGAAATTATCTTCTAAACAAGTAACGGCCCTTTTAGAGGACCACAATTTACTGATTCAAGGACCGGAAGCGGCGCTCGAATTCGACTTTTTGCACTACGATTCTCGTCAGGTTCAAGAAGGAACGCTGTTTGTCGCCAAAGGGGCTTTTAAGAAGGCTTATTTGGATGGCGTAACGGGCGTTTCTGGCATTGTGGCCGATCAGGACTATGATTTGGACTTGCCGCTTTGGTTAGTCACAGACACGCAAAAGGCCCTGGCCGTTTTGTCAGCGGCTTACTTCGACTATCCGGCCGACAAATTGTGGATCGGGGCCTTCACTGGTACTAAGGGGAAGACGACCGCGGCCTACTTCGCTTACAACATTTTGAAAGAAGCGACGAAGGGGAAGACGGCGCTCTTCTCAACGGTGGACCGGATTGTTGGACCCAATCCCGAAGACAAAAAGAAATCGGATCTGACCACGCCTGAGTCCTATGAACTCTATAAGGATATGGCCCGGGCGGTTGAGAAAGGGATGACTCACCTGGTCATGGAAGTCTCTTCTCAGGCCTATTTGAAGAACCGCGTATACGGCTTGCGCTATAACGTCGGGGCTTTCTTGAACATTTCGCCCGATCACATTGGGCCCAACGAGCACCCGACCTTTGCTGACTATCTGGCCCACAAAGAAATGCTTTTGGATCACTCGGATCAGGTCATTTTGAATGCGGGCATGGACCACTATGGTGAGATCTTCGAACGGGCAAAGGCCAAGCACGATTTAGTCTTGACCTTTAACCGAGAAGGGGCGGACAGTCAGTTAAATGCTAAGCCGACGGTTTCCTTCCGTTCGGACAAAGCCGAGCTGCACGATTCTTATTTCTCTGTGGAGGATTTAGCCAAGCTGCCCGAACTAACGGAACTGACTGGCTCTTACCGCTTGAATTTGCCTGGCGATTTCAACGAGGAAAATGCTACGGCAGCTTTGATGATGGCCGCTTTGGCCGGTGCCAAGCAAAGGGCCATGAAGAAGGGCTTGGATGAGGTGACGATTCCGGGACGGATGCTCTCGCTCTCGCTTCCCGGACACGGGGTCGCCTTTGTCGACTACGCTCACAACTATGCGTCTTTGAATGCGCTCTTGGCCTTTGCCAAGAAGCAGTCGCCGGAAGGACAAGTGATTGTTGTGTTGGGGGCACCTGGAAACAAGGGCGTTTCACGCCGGCTGGACTTTGCCAAGGTGCTTTCCAAACAGGCTGACCAGGTGATTTTGACGGCCGATGATCCAGCTTTTGAGAAGCCAGAAGACATCTGCCAGACGATTGCGGAGGCCATCACCAACCCGGATTTGACCATCCACTATCAAATGGATCGAATCCAGGCGATTCACGACGCCGTTTTTATGGCCGGTCCAAATGACCTGGTCGTGGTTGCTGGAAAAGGGGAAGATCCATACCAAAAGATTGGCGGCGTTGACACGCCATACATCGGCGACTTTGCGGTGGTAAAAAACTGCAAGGAAGCTTTAGAAGAAGGGAATTTTCACAACTAGTATGACGCAAACGTTGGAAAACAAAAAAATTCTCTTGGCCGTGACAGGCGGTATCGCTGCCTATAAGGCGGCCGAGCTGGTTCGCTTGTACGTGAAGGCTGGGGCGAGTGTCAAGGTCGTCATGACCAAAGCAGCCGAAAGCTTCATTCCGGCAAAGACCTTGGCCGTTTTGTCGACACAGGATGTGTTGCGTGATGGAGATGAAAACGACGCTTCGCCTGAAGTGGCCCACGTTACCTGGGCACGGTGGGCGGATGCTGTTGTTTTGGCACCTACAACCGCTAACAGCCTGGCCAAAATCGCCAACGGTCTGGCCGACAATCGCTTAACTGAGGTTCTGCTGGCTGCCAATCCGGCTGTTAAAATCATGGCCCCGGCCATGAACGACCAGATGTTGGCTAATCCAGCCACCCAGCGCAATTTGGCTCTGCTAAAGCAAGATGGTTGGCGCTTAATCGAGCCGGCTGTTGGCTTTTTAGCCGAAGGCTATGAGGCCAAAGGCCGATTGGCGGACCTGCAAGAGATTGTTCAGGAAACGACAGCGGCCTTCTATTCGAGCAAGACTGCGCCGGTGTCAGAGAAGACCGCCATGGCGGCCAATGACAAGCCGCTTTTCGGCCGGCACCTTGTCATCACTGCCGGTGGCACCAAAGAACCGATCGATCCGGTCCGCTACCTGACCAACCGGTCTTCTGGCAAAATGGGCTACGCCCTTGCCGAAGCGGCCCTTGCAGCCGGTGCCAAGGTCACTTTGGTGGCCGCTGCCAAACGGGACTGTTCTACAGCCATCAACTTGGTTATCGCCCCGTCTGCCAAAGAAATGCTTTTTGCTGTAGAAGAAGCGATGAAAAAGGCGGACGGTTTCATCGGTGCGGCGGCGGTCTCGGACTTTGCTTTGGCTGCCCCCTTTGATCAGAAGGTCAAAAAGCAGGGGGATGGGCACTTGACTTTGGATTTGGTGCAAAACCCAGATATCCTGAAGACAGTCGGGCAGAACAAAAAGCCTGGGCAAGCCGTCATTGGTTTTGCAGCCGAGACGCAGGATCTCCTGGCAAACGCCCAAAAGAAGCTGGCTGCTAAGCAGGCCGACATGATCGTGGCCAACGACGTGACGGCTCCCCAGGCGGGATTTGATAAAGATAGCAACCAAGTGACGCTGATTCAAGAAAATCAAGCGCCAATCACGATTGGTCCTAAAGCCAAATCGGCGATTGCAAAAGACGTTATCGAGCAAGTTGTCACCATACTCGATCATCAATAAATATGGTATAATAAATACCTAATAAGGAATCGGAGGCTTTCATGGCAAAGACAGACGAAGAACAAGCAGCTAAGTACCATGTAGGAGACGTGTTGTTGGCACCAGCCTATGGGAACTTGGAAAAGCCCTTTACTGGCAAAGTCGAGAAGGTTTACGACAACGCATTACTTGTCGAAATCATCGAAAACGACCCAGCGGATCAACCAGCAGTCAACGAAATGAATCACCGCGGTGTAGTCAAGATGTCTGACATTGAAGTCATTGAAGAAGCACCCAAAGAAAAGTAATCAGAAAAAGAAGAAGGCAGGTACGTAAGATACAGTGACCTTGGCATGAGTGGAAGCCAGGGCTTACCCCTGACCCGCGCCACTTTTTCGTTGATGACAAGTGAATTTACAAAAGTGGTTGGCGAAGCTGACTATTAGAGTGGTACCGCGGGCAGGGCTCGTCTCTTCAGAATATGTCGAGATGGGTCCTGTTTTTAAACAGAAAAGGATAAGAATATGGCAGAAAATCAAGCAGTAATTACCGCCTTGCAAGCCGTTTTGCCGGATATGCAGGAAGCAGATATTGCCTCAAAGTTGGAGGCACCAAAGAAGCATTCAATGGGTGACGTGGCTTTCCCAACCTTCACCTTGGCCAAGACCTTGAAGAAGGCCCCCCAGATGATCGCTTCTGAATTGGTTGAAAAAATCGACCAATCCGCCTTTGAAAAGGTCGTTGCAACGGGTCCTTACATCAACTTCTTTTTGGATAAGAAGCAGGTCACGGCTGACACATTGAAGGCCGTTTTGGCAGCAGGTCAAAACTACGGTCAAAACGATGACGGAAAGGGCGCAAACATTGCCTTGGACATGTCTTCCCCAAACATCGCCAAGCCAATGTCGATGGGGCACTTGCGTTCAACGGTGATCGGAAATGCCTTGGCGAACTTGTCTGCTAAAAACGGCTACAACCCAGTGAAGATCAACCACTTGGGTGATTGGGGAACACAGTTTGGTAAGTTGATCTACGCTTACAAGACCTGGGGTTCAGAAGCAGAAGTGAAGGCAGACCCAATCGCTACCTTGCTGAAGTACTACGTGGAATTCCACGACAAGGCAAAGGAAAACCCAGCTTTGGATGACGAAGGTCGTGCTTGGTTTAAGAAGTTGGAAGATGGCGACCCAGAAGCCCACAAGCTCTGGGCCTGGTTCCGCGAAGAATCTCTGAAGGAATTCACGGAAATCTACGACCGTTTGGGGATCACCTTTGATTCCTACAACGGCGAAGCCTTCTACAACGACAAGATGGATCGTGTCGTGAAGGCTTTGGAAGACAAGAACCTTTTGGAAGAATCACAGGGTGCTCAAATCGTTGATTTGTCAAAGGTCAACGAAAACCTGACGCCTGCCATGATCAAGCGAACTGATGGCGCCACTTTGTACATGACCCGTGATTTGGCGGCTGCGATGTATCGTAAGGACACTTATGACTTCGCCAAGTCACTTTACGTGGTTGGTGGGGAACAGCGTGAGCACTTCCAGCAATTAAAGGCCGTTTTGTCGCTGCTTGATTTGCCATGGGCCGATGATGTGGAACACATTCCATTTGGCTTGATTACCTTTAACGGTAAGAAAATGTCGACTCGAAAGGGCGATGTTGTCTTGTTGAAGGATGTTTTGGACGATGCGCACGAATTGGCATTGAAGCAAATCGAAGAGAAGAACCCCAGCTTGGCCGATAAGGACCAGGTGGCAGAAGAAGTCGGTGCCGGCGCGGTGGTCTTCCACGACCTCATGAATGACCGAACGAACAACTTCGACTTTAAGATCGAAGAAGTGGTGCGCTTTGAAGGGGACACGGGTCCTTACGTGCAATATACGAACGCGCGAGCCCAATCCATCTTGCGTAAGGCAGGAGTCGAAGTGGATGCTAAAAACATCACCTTGGACGATGCCGCAACCTGGGATATCATTACGGCGTTGAACGCCTTTCCTGAAACGGTTCGGCGCGCCTTTTTGAACCGCGAACCGTCTGTCATTGCGAAATATGCTTTGGGCTTGGCTCGGACTTTTAACAAGTACTACGCTAATTCTAAAATTTTGGCTGATGATGCCAACAAGAATGGTCGTTTGGCCTTGGTTGCTGCGGTCTCCGAAACCTTAACGGCTTCCTTGTCCTTGCTTGGTGTCAAAGCGCCAAAGGAAATGTAAGCAAGCACTAAGTTTTTCTGTTTTTTACTGTTATTTCGGCCAGTGGGCTGTAAGGAATACGAATGAAAACGAATTTTTCAATTAAGAAGACTGCCCTTTGGCAACGCATCGCACCGGTTTGGAACCGCTATCAGATCGGCCGATTACTTATCTTGACCATGATGACCTTGTTCTTTGCTGCTTCGTTATTCGGCATTATCAACGCCAAAACGGCGCACGTGTCGTCGTTGCAGCAGTCATTGTCACAAACGGCTGATATCTATGATAATTCCGGAGAAAAGGCCGGCTCACTCTATTCGCAAAAGGGGACGTATGTGAAGTACGATCAGATTTCACCGTCGATGAAAAATGCGGTGTTGTCGATTGAGGACCGAAATTTTTACAAGGAACACGGTTTTTCAGTTAAGGGCCTAGCCCGTGCCGCTGTTTTACTGGTTAAAAATAAGTTGACTGGATCTGAAACCATTTCGGGTGGTGGGTCAACGTTGACGCAACAGTTGGTGAAAAACGCTTATTTGACTCAAGAACAGACGTTTACGCGTAAATTTAAAGAAATTTTTCTGTCTGTTCAAGTCGAGAAGTCCTACTCGAAAAATGACATCTTGACCATGTACCTGAACAATGCCTGGTTTGGCCATGGGGTTTGGGGCGTTGAAGATGCTTCTGAAAAGTACTTTGGTGTGCATGCCTCTGAGCTGAATACGGAGCAGGCGGCTACTTTGGCTGGTATGTTGACCAATCCGTCTGGCTTTAATCCAATCGATAACCCTGGTCGTTCCAAGGATCGTCGTAATCTTGTGATTCAAACGATGGTTGAAAATAAAAAGTTGTCCAAGACGGAAGCCAAAGCAGCGAAGGCAACAGAAATCGCGTTGCATGACAACTATACGGGTGATGAATCATATCGCTACCCATGGTTCTTTGATTCAGTGATCAACGAAGCGGTTAAAACCTATGGCTTGTCTGAAAAAGACATCATGAATAAGGGTTATAAAATCTACACGACCTTGAATCAAAAAGATCAAGAAAATCTGCAAAAGGATTATGAGAAAGGCAGTCTTTTTGGAAATCAATCCAATGCACAAGCTGCAACCGTCGTGTTGAATGCTAAAACTGGCGGGGTACGGGCTGTGGTTGGCGGTCGCGAGGACACGCACACATACCGTGGCTTTAATCGGGCCAATCAGTCACAGCTTCAGCCAGGGTCGATTATTAAACCATTAGTTGTCTACACGCCAGCCCTTGTGAATGGCTATTCCATTAATACAACCTTACCTAACAAAAAGATGAATTTCGGTACGAATAATTACTCGCCTAATAACGCTTTGAATGTTGAGACGGGCGATGTCAAGATGTACGAAGCCCTGGAGCACTCTTATAACATTCCAGCCGTTTACTTACTGAACAAGTTGGGGGTTGATACGGGATACTCATGGGGAAAGAAGTTTGGCTTGAATTTGACTAGTTCGGATAAGAACTTTGCCTTGGCACTGGGTGGATTAACAAATGGTGTCTCCCCGCAGCAGATGGCGGCTGCCTATACAACATTTGCAAACGGGGGTAAGATGTCAGAAGCCCATTACATTACAAAGATTGAGGATGCATCGGGTAACGTTATCGTGGCAAAGCCAAAGGCTAAGCAGACGCAGCTAATTTCAAAATCGGTGGCTAATAAGATGACCAAGATGATGCTTGGAACTTATACCAATGGTACCGGAAAGGGCGCCACGCCAAACGGCTACACGATTGCGGGTAAGACTGGAACAACTGAGAATCCAAATTCGACGAACAATTCCAACTCCTCAAAGGATTCTTGGGCCGTTGCTTATACCAACGATGTTGTTCAAGTATCATGGGAAGGACTGGAAGGAAATTCAACGCAGTCCTTGCCAATTGGTTTGATGTCTACCATTGGTAATTTGGTTAAGACGTCGATGGGACAGATTTTGCCAAATACACAGGAATCGACTTTCCAAGTCAGCGACGCCAATAAGTCCACTAGCACACAGTCAACGAGCACATCAAATTCATGGGCAGATAATGCCAAAGAAAACATCACAAATGGTGTCAATACAACGGTTGCTGGCGCTAATAAAGTGTGGGATACTGTAAGAGGATGGTTCGGTTCATAAACTGAGTCCACTGTTGTATAGAAGAAAGGATCGACGATATGTCAGTAAATATTTATGATAATGCCAACGAAATGGCAAAGGTTTTGACGCAAACGGAACAATACACGGCCTGGGAAGAAGCCTTCAATGCTGTTCAAGCTGATGAAAAGTCGAAAGACCTCTTCAAGAAGTTCCAATCGATTCAAATGACGGTTCAACAGATGATGCAAGCACAACAAACGCCATCTGAAGAACAAGAAAAAGAGTGGGATGCTGTTGCAAAAGACGTTCAAGCCAATGACAAGATTAAGGCTTTGATGGCTGCCGAACAGGTATTGAACACGTTGCTTGGTGAAATCAACGATATTGTGACAAAGCCAGTTTCGGAAAGCTATGCAGCTGCTCACAAGGCATAAATTCAATTAAAAAACCGACACGTATGTGCCGGTTTTTTTGTTGATTTAAATGGTGAGGGCCACACTGTGACGCCTTGCTAAAAATCAAAAAATAAAGGAATAAAAAACGAGGTCCGACAATAAGGCCGAGCCACGTTTAGGTAGATGATTAATAGATTGCGTCACGATATAATGAGACAACTTTACCAAGAATGGATACTTGATCTAAAATGATCGGTGCCATCGTATCATTTTCCGGTTGTAGGCGGTAGTGCCCGCTTTCACGGAAAAAGCGCTTGACTGTTGCTTCGTTATCTTCGTTCATTGCCACAACGATGTCACCGTTGTCGGCGGTTTGCTGGCGACGAACAATCACTTTATCGCCGTCTAAGATGCCGATGTTAATCATTGATTCACCACGAACGTTGAGCATGAAAAGATCACCGTCGTAGGGGATCAGATCTTCTGGAATGGGGAAGAATTCCGTAGCATTTTGTTCAACTGCCAGAATGGGTTGACCTGCTGTGACCAAACCAAGGACAGGAATCTTGCCAGCGTTCGACGAAATCCCAAGCATTTCAAAGCCCTTGGCGGTAACTTCGATGGCACGAGCCTTTGTTTTTTCACCTTTTTTTAATAGGTAGCCATTCTTAATCAACCGGGCGATGTGTCCGTGAATGGTCGAAGAAGAAGAAAGGCCGACCGACTCACCGATCTCACGAATCGTTGGTGGAAAGCCGTTTTTATTTTGATACTCGTGAATAAAGCGGAGCACTTGGATTTGTTTTGAATCGGATGTCATCTTATTATTCCCATTTCATTAATACTAACCTAATTTTAGCGAAAAGAAGGCGAAAAAGCAAACGCATGTTCGTAAGATTTTATTAAGTCTATTCTTCATTTCGGGATCAAAATGCTTGAAATAAATTCGTTAAGCGATTCAAAAATCCTTGTGGTATACTTATCCTTAGATTTTTAGAGGTAAAGGAGACCGCTATGCTTGTATTAGTAGGACTTTTGGCCCTGGTTGTTGGGCTGGTTGGTGGATTCTTCTTGGCACGCTTCACGATGAAGTCGTACTTAGCCAAGAATCCTCCAATCTCAGAAGAGATGATGAAGTCAATGATGATGTCGATGGGCCAAAAACCATCACAGAAGAAGTTGAACCAAATGATGAGCCAAATGAAGGCACAAAATGCTAAGCGTTAAGGCCGTGGTTAGTTAAAAAAGGTGAGCCTTAGGCCCACCTTTTTTGTTATTAAAAATCCCCAAACCAGTTTTTGGTTTAGGGATTTTTCTTTACTTTGCTTTTTTTGGATCTACGTAGACCCAATTTGGATCGATTTCTTGATCCAAGGCTTCGAAGGAAGCTTGGATTTTATCGTTGTATTCGGCGATCACTTCGTCGGTCAACTTAACCTTTGGATCAATGTAGATCGGTTCGCCAAAATTCATCGTCACACGTTTTCTTAAGAAAAGGTGGGAGAACTTGACCGGCCCTTGGTAAACGGCTGGGACAATTGGCTTTTTAGAAAGCTTAGCGATCAAGATGGAACCTGATTTTAACTTTTGTGAATGCCTTGAACCAGATGGAAACATGATCAGCGACCGGTCGCCTGACTTCAATTCAGAAACTGGCTTACGGATGACGTCCGAACCAACGTTTTTGCGATCGACTGGGAAGGCACCGAGAGATACGATCAACTGACGCAAGAAGTAGTTTTGAAACAATTCCTTCTTCGCCATGAAGATAAAACGTTTGGGATAAGCCGCCATGGCATACCAGACGGGATCCCACCAGGTGCGGTGAGGAGCAACTAGGATATAGTTGTCGTCTTTTGGTAAACGATTTTTGTTCAAATAATGGGTGCGTCCGTTTATAATGGAAACCAAGGTCACAACAAAGACCCGGATAAAGCGATAAAACATAAGCTTTTCCTTTCTGTTTAATTCAACTCATTAATTTTACTATAAAAGGGGACAAAGGCAAATGAATGAGCCAAATTTAAAACCCGGTGAGCGGCTGGATGGGCTGCCCTCGCAAGCTGTTACCATTATTCAAAATCCCGATATGTTTGCCTATTCACTGGATGCGGTACTCTTGGCTTACTTTGCTAATCCCAATAAAAAGGGCCGGGGCTTGTCAGTGGACTTAGGTGCCGGTACCGGTGCGGTTGGTCTTTTTTACGCCAAAAAGGTGCCAGGGCAAGTCCAGCTGGTCGAAATCCAAGAAGATTTGGCTAAGATGGCGAAGCGTTCGGTTGCTCTGAACGAGATGGAAGACCGTGTTTCTGTCATTCATTCGGACATGCAGGCAGTCTTTGATCAAATCAAGCCGGGTTCCGTCGATACGGTTCTTTGCAACCCGCCATACTTTCCGGTTAAGGAGACGACCAAGCAAAACGTCGACGAGCACTACCAGATTGCCCGTCACGAGGTGGCCATTGATTTACCAAAGCTGGCGCAAACGGCCAACAAATTGCTCAAAAACAAGGGAAAGTTCTTCCTCGTCCACCGACCCGAACGTTTGGCGGATATCTTTGCGGCCTTGACGGCCCGTGGCTTGCAGGTCAAACACGTCCAGTTCGTCTACGGAAAGTCTGACCGGGAAGCCAACATGGTCTTAGTTGAGGCGATCAAGCAGGGCCGGCCGGGTGGCGTACGAGTTTTGCCACCGATTGTCGCCTATACGAAAGACAATCAATATACAAAACAGGTGCAAAACATCTTGTATGGGGCACCTTGGACTTTGGAGTCGTAATCATGGTCGATTCAACAAGTAAAACCTACGATTTCTATGTCTTATACACAGCAGACGGTTATTTTTACGGCGGCTACTCGGATGACGCCATTCGCCGTTTCCACGTCCACGAGTCCGGGAAGGGTGCGAAATTCACGCGGGTGAAGAGCCGCCATCCGCTCCAATTGATTTACTATGTGACTTACGATAATAAACACGACGCCATGCATGCCGAAGCAACGTTTAAAGCGCTGTCCCGTCATGAAAAGGAAGCCTTTTTGGCAGCGCACGGAGTGCCTGGCAGCGTTTGGAAGACCAACTAGCGTTTGAAAGATATGAGACAAACACTATCTTTTTCGTCGCTGCCTTTCTTGATAGAATAGAAGCAAGTAGAGCAGGAGGTTAGCATGTCTGATACATTTGAGGTAAAAAACATGATTGGCCGGCTGATTTCTGGATCTGATTTCGATGTAGTAGATGGTTTGGTACAAGTAATTGGCAACTATTATCACTATGTTTTGGGAAATGGCGATGAAACGGTTGAAAAAGAGGCAAGCTATGTCGTGAAAGCCGTTACTGGGAACCAATTATTTGTTGAAAAAGTAGAGGAGAAAGAGTAATCATGATTGTGATTCTATTCGTTGTTGTCGCGTTCATTGCGCTGACTTGTTTCAAGATTGTGCCTCAGAACTGTGTTGGTCTTTTGGAAACACTTGGTAAATATTCAACGACCAGGCAAACGGGCTTGAACTTCCGCTTGCCGGTGATTCAGAAAATCCGAGTGGTGTCCTTGGCTCTTCAACCATTGAAGTTGGCCGGCTATTCGGTGATTACGAAGGATAATGCCGATATTGGGGCGACGGTTACGCTGAACTTTCACGTGACTGATCCGGCGAAGTATGCTTATGAAAATACGAATTCAATTGAATCGATGCAGCAATTAGTGCGTGGCCATCTTCGTGATATCATTGGTCGAATGGAATTGAACGAAGCATTGGGTTCAACTTCTAAGATTAATAAGGATTTGGCGGATGCGATCGGTGATTTAACCAACACCTATGGGATTAACGTGGATCGAATTAACATTGACGAGTTGAAGCCCTCAGCGGCTATTCAATCGTCCATGGACACGCAGTTAAAGGCTGATCGTGAGCGTGTTGCAGCAATTTCGCAAGCTGAAGGAGAAGCTAAGTCGATTGAGTTGCGTGCTAAAGCGAATAACGATGCCTTAGTCGCTACGGCCAAGGCGAATGCTGAAGCAACGAAAACACGTGCCGATGCTGAATCTTATCGGATTGATAAAGTGCAAACTGCTTTAAAGAATGCGGATCAAAATTACTTTAATAACCAATCGATTAACGCTTTTGAGGCATTAGCTAATTCTGAATCGAATGTGATTGTGACAAACGGACAAGAGTTGGACAAAACAGGGCAGAATGCCGTTTTAGCAAAAATGATGGCTAAGGAACTAAAGGAAAACGATTGATTAACAAAAAGCGCTTGTTATAAGCGCTTTTAATTTTAAAAAATTGACTTGCTAGCCAGTCGATTATCCTGTAAACTAATAGACGTTGTGAAAACAGCAAATACACACGACTGACGAGAACGCAGAGGTGCAGCTATGCTGTTCATGCGGACCTTGAATCGGTCGGAGGATAACCTAGGAGGCCTATAATGGCAGTTATTACTATGAAAGAACTCCTCGAAGCAGGAGTTCACTTTGGACACCAAACCCGTCGTTGGAACCCAAAGATGGCACCATACATCTTTACGGAACGTAACGGCATCCACATCATCGACTTGCAAAAGACGGTGAAGATGGTTGATGAAGCCTACAACTTTATGCGTAACGCATCAGCTGATGGCGCTAACATCTTGTTTGTTGGTACGAAGAAGCAAGCTTCAGATGCCATCGCTGAAGAAGCAACGCGCGCTGGTCAATTCTACATCAACCACCGTTGGTTGGGTGGAACGTTGACCAACTGGAACACGATCAAGACGCGTGTTCGCCGTATGAAGGACATCCAACGTATGTCTGAAGATGGTACGTTTGACCGTCTTCCTAAGAAGGAAGTTGTTTTGTTGAAGAAGCAACACGCCAAGTTGGAAAAGTTCTTGGGTGGAATCGAAGATATGCAGGACTTGCCTGACGTATTGTTCGTTGTTGACCCTAAGAAGGAAGAAATCGCCGTTAAGGAAGCCAACATGCTCAACATCCCTGTTGTTGCCATGATTGACACGAACGCCAACCCTGATGATATTGACGTGAAGATTCCTGCAAACGATGATGCGATCCGTGCCATCCGTTTGATTACGGCTAAGATGGCAGATGCTGTGATCGAAGGCCGTCAAGGTCAAGATCAATCAGCGGAAGATGCCTTCATCGAAGGTGACGAAAACACTGAATCAATCGAAGAAATCACTGAAATTGTTGAAAAGAACAACTAAGCGATTAACTATCTGATTTGCCGTTCCGGTGGACCTGCTTGGGACGCTGGCACGGCATTTTTATTTGAAAAAGGAGCACACGTTATGGCTGTTACAGCAAAGATGGTAAAGGAATTACGTGACAAGACGTCCGTTGGAATGATGGATGCTAAAAAGGCATTGGTCGAAGCGGATGGGGACATCGAAAAGGCAATCGACTTGTTGCGTGAAAAAGGTATGGCAAAGGCCGCTAAGAAGGGCGACCGTGTCGCTGCCGAAGGTATGACTTACGTCATGCAAGAAGGCAACAACGCTGCCATCATCGAATTGAACTCTGAAACGGACTTCGTTGCCGGAAACAAGGAATTCAACGATTTGTTGGCCGCCGTTGCTAAGGTTATCTTGCAAAACCAACCAGCAGATGTTGAAGCTGCGTTGGCTTTGGAAGGTGAAGAAGGCCGTACGGTTAACGACATGATCATCAACGTTTCCCAAATTACTGGTGAAAAGATTACGTTGCGTCGTTTTGAAACGATGACAAAGTCTGCTGATCAAGTATTTGGTGGCTATTCACACATGGGTGGCTCAATCTCTGCCTTGGCATTGTTTGATGGCTCAAACGAAGAAGCAGCCCGCGATATTGCGATGCACATTGCGGCCATCGCACCACAATACGTATCAGATGCAGATGTTCCAGCAGAAGTTGTTGCTAAGGAAAAGGAAGTGCAATTGGCTTCTGAAGACTTGAACGGTAAGCCTGACAACATCAAGGAAAAGATGGTGGAAGGACGCATCAAGAAGTTCTTGGCTGAAATTTCATTGTTGGATCAACCATTTGTTAAGAATGGTGACCAAAAGGTTGCCGAATTTGCCAAGGAAAGCGGTTTGACGGTCAAGTCATTTGTTCGCTACCAAGTTGGTGAAGGAATTGAAAAGCAACAAACAAACTTGGCAGACGAAGTGGCCAAGCAAATCGGTGAATAAAAAGACGTATTTGAGTGTCCATTTTTTGGACACTTTTTTTGCGGACGAAAAGCGATTCCTTTGCTATAATGGATGGTAAGAAAAAGGAGACACCATGACAGAAAATAAATACAAGCGGGTATTGATGAAATTGTCTGGCGAAGCCTTAGCGGGTGCTAAGGGTCAGGGGATTGATTTGGACACGGTTTCAGCGATCGCTGCCGAAATTAAAACGGTCCACGATATGGGCACTCAAATTGCCATTGTCGTTGGTGGTGGCAACCTTTGGCGAGGTGAACCAGCTTCAAAGGTCGGAATGGAACGTTCGCGTGCCGACTACACTGGAATGCTTGGAACGACGATGAACGCCTTGGTTTTGCAGGATGCTTTGGAACGTGCCGGCGTACCAACTCGCGTGCAGACTGCGATTACAATGCAACAAATTGCTGAACCATACATTCGCGGACGCGCTATTCGCCATTTGGAAAAGGGACGGATCGTGATTTTTGCTGCCGGTGTTGGTTCGCCATACTTCTCAACCGACACAACGGCTGCTCTGCGTGCTAATGAGATTAATGCGGATGCCATTTTGATGGCTAAAAATGGTGTTGACGGTGTTTATGATGCCGATCCAAAGACTAATCCGGAAGCGCAAAAGTTTGAACACCTGACGCATTTGGATATCTTACAAAAAGGTCTGAAAGTCATGGATTCAACAGCTTCTTCAATGTCCATGGACAACAACATGCCATTGGTTGTCTTTAACCTTAATCAACCAGGAAATATTCAAAAGGTCGTTGCCGGTGAACCAATTGGTACGACCGTGACAGGAGAACAATAATGGCCACTGATTTTAAACAAGCAACAGATAAGATGAAGGGAGCACAAGATGCTCTTCGCCGCGAATTAGCTGAAATTCGAACAGGTCGTGCCAATCCACGTATTTTAGATCGTGTTGAAGTTGAATACTACGGAGCAATGGTTCCTTTGAACCAAGTCGCTTCGATTTCTGTTCCGGAAGCTCGGCTGCTTTTGATTACGCCTTTTGACAAGGGTGCTTTGGAAGCGATTGTTACGGCAATTAACATGTCTGATTTGGGCTTAAACCCAGCTTCTGACGGTAACATTATTCGTTTGGCCATCCCTCAAATGACAGAAGAACGTCGTAAGGAATTGGCAAAGGAAGTGAAGGCCATCGCCGAGCAATCTAAGGTTGCCATCCGTAATGTCCGTCGTGACGCCATGGATGCCATCAAGAAGGACAAGGACTTGACGGAAGATCAAGTCCACGATTCAGAAGATAAAGTGCAGAAGTTGACCGATGAGAACATTAAGGCAATTGATGACATTGCATCTGAAAAGGAAAAGGAATTGATGACGATGTAAGCGTTGTCAATGTGATTGGGCTGAATTTGATTGAGTGTATTTCTCCCTAATCATTTTTCTTTCGGACTAAAGATGCTATAATATAAGTGATCCAAGGTGCTTGCTGATTATTAATTCAATGATTAGCGCTTCTCAAATTAAGCACTTTGGGTTTTTTTATACATAATTTCTTGCCTTTTTTAATCGTTAATAGCATAATATGAGTAAGTCATTCTACCTCTTTGACCCGGTTTGGCACCCGGCGAGTGGTAGATTTCAACGAAAGTGTCAGAGTCATAGCTCTGGAAATCAGGTGGAACCGCGCGCAAGCGTCCTGATGTCAAAGGAATTTTGGCATTGGACCGTTTGGTGCGGTTTTTTGTTTAGAAGGAGGCACGATGGCGAAATTGAAATACAGTGTGCAGTCCGAAACGGTTCTGGTCTTACAAGAAGATGGCCAAAAAGGCGATACCCTTGATTTAAAAGATGAGCAAAAAGTCGATGCCAGCAGCCTTTCCCAGACCGTTTTAGACCAAATCAATCAACGAATCCATGAAGAAAAAGCTGTTTGGGAAAAACATCAGCAGCAATTGTTGGCTTCAAAGGTCGCTCAGGAGAAGGAAGCCGCCCGTTTTGATATCGAAAAGGCGTCGCAGAAAGCAAAGGATGAGGCACAGCAGACCCAGGCTAAACTCCAAGAAGAGCTAGCGCAACTAAAGGCGGAATTATCGGCTCAAAAGAAGCAAAACGACTCCGACCAGGCCCTTGCTCTTTCAAAGCAAAAGGCTGAGCTAACGACGGCTCAGCAATCTGAAAAGGAAGCGCTGAAAGAAGCGCAGCAAAAAGAGCGCGATACCTTGCAAAAGGAATTCCAAGAAAAGCAAGAGGCTGCTGCCAAAACACAACAGTCGCTTGAAAAACAGGTCTTCGAACTGCAAAACCAGGTCCAAAACCAAGACCGTGATCGTGAACTTGCCTTGACTAAGGTCAAAGCTGACTATGACGCTCAGTTAAAGGCTGCTGAAGAAAAAGTCGAATTCTATAAAGACTTCAAGGCCCGGCAGTCCACCAAAGAAATCGGTGAGTCGCTTGAGGTCTATGCTCACCAAGAATTTGATAAGATAAGGCCCTACGCCTTTCCAAACGCCTACTTTGAAAAAGATAACGACGTTTCAAAAGAAACGGGCTCAAAGGGGGACTTCATCTTTCGTGACTATGAAGACGGTGTCGAGTTCATTTCCATTATGTTTGACATGAAAAACGAGGCCGACAGTACCGAAAAGAAGCATCGGAATGCGGACTTCTTCAAGGAACTGGATAAGGATCGTAGGGAAAAGGGGACGGAATACGCTGTTTTGGTCTCCTTACTCGAAGCTGATAACGATCTTTACAACACCGGAATTGTTCAGGTCCATGGTTACGAGAAGATGTATGTGATTCGACCTCAGTTCTTTGTCCATTTTATTGGCCTGCTTAAAAACGCGGCGCTGGATTCGGTTCAGTACAAAAAGGAGCTGGCTGAAGCCAAAGAACAAAACATCGACATCACCAATTTTGAAGATAACATCAATAGCTTCAAGGATAAGTTTGCCAAAAACTACGTTTCTTATTCGAATAACTTCCAACAGGCCATCGAAGAAATTGATAAAGCCATTCGTCGTATGGAAGAGGTAAAAAAGAAGTTAACGACTTCTGAAAACCAGTTGCGTTTGGCAAATAACAAACTGGATGATCTTTCCGTCAAGAAGTTGACCCGTGGTAATCCCACCATGAAGACCAAATTTGATGCGTTGAAAAAAGAAAAGGATTGAAGAAGTGATTATGACTGATAAAAAACTTTCATTACAAGAAATTATCCTGACGCTGCAGGAATTCTGGGCTGAAAAAGGTGCCAACCTGATGCAGGCCTATGACAATGAAGTCGGTGCTGGTACGCAAAGCCCCTACACCTTTTTGCGGGCTAACGGACCAGAACCCTGGGCGGCTGCTTACGTGCAGCCATCTCGTCGTCCGGCCGATGGTCGCTATGGGGATAACCCGAACCGGTTGTTCCAACACCACCAATTCCAAGTGGTCATGAAGCCATCCCCCGATAACATTCAAGAACTCTACTTGGCTTCATTAGAGGCGCTTGGGATCAAGCCACTCGAACACGACATCCGCTTTGTCGAAGATAACTGGGAAAACCCATCGATGGGTGCAGCCGGTATCGGTTGGGAAGTCTGGCTGGATGGGATGGAAGTCACGCAGTTCACGTATTTCCAACAAGTTGGTGGAATCGAGGTCGACTCGGTTACTGCTGAAATCACTTACGGTCTGGAACGGCTGGCTTCTTATATCCAAGACGTGCCAACGGTCTACGACCTCGAATGGGGTCACGGTGTTCATTACGGAGACATCTTTAAGGAACCAGAATATGAGCATTCCAAGTATGCTTTTGAAGAATCTAACCAGGATATGTTGCTGCGTCACTTTGATGATTACGAAGCCGAAGCCAAGCACAACTTGGACTTGGGCTTGGTGCACCCAGCCTATGACTACATCTTGAAGTCATCGCACACATTCAACTTGCTCGACGCACGTGGAACGGTTTCCGTGACGGAACGTGCCGGCTACTTGCACCGTATTCGGGCCATGGCCCGTCAGGTTTCCAAGGTCTTCATTGAAGAACGAGCAAAGCTTGGCTTCCCATTGTTGAAGGACGAAGAGTTGCGTGAGAAGTATTTGGGCGCAAAGGGTAAGTACGCAAAGAAGGAGGATCAGAACTAATGGCCACTTACATGTTAGAAATTGGATTGGAAGAGATGCCAGCACACCTGGTGACTTCTTCTGAAAAGCAATTGGTGAAGCGCGTGTCGGATTTCTTAGACGAACACCGTTTGGCTGTACAAGAAATCAAGCCATTCTCGACGCCTCGTCGCTTGGCCGTTGAATTATCAGGTTTAGCCGACGGATCTGAATCGATCTCTGAAGTCAAACGTGGGCCCGCTATCGACCGTGCCAAGGATGACGAAGGCAACTGGTCCAAGGCCGCCCAAGGCTTTGCCCGCGGACAGGGGACAACACCCGAAGGCTTGACTGAAAAAGATGGTTACCTCTGGGCTGAAAAGGAAATCCCAGGTGTGCCTGCAAAAGAAATTTTGTCTCAGATCGGACAAGAAGTCGTTGAGCAAATGACTTTCACGACCTACATGAAGTGGGGCAACCACTCCTTCCACTATATCCGGCCAATTCGCTGGTTGGTTTCTTTGTTGGATGCAGAAGTCGTCCCATTCTCTGTTCTTGACGTTAAAGCTGGCCAGAAGACCCGTGGCCATCGTTTCCTCTCAACTGAGGACGTGACCATTCCAACAGCCAATGATTACGCAGAGACGCTTAAAAAGGCTTATGTCATGGCTGACGCCAAGCAACGGAAGCAAACCATCGTTGATCAATTGAAGGCGATTGCTGAAGAAAACAAATGGGACCTTGATCTCGATTCTGACATGGCTAAGGACCTGCTCGAAGAAGTCAACAACATCGTTGAATGGCCAACGGCCTTCTCCGGTAACTTTGACGAGAAGTATCTGAAGCTGCCAAAGGAAGTTTTGATCACGTCGATGCGTGACCACCAACGCTTCTTCTTTGTCACCAACGACAAAGGCGACCTCTTGCCACACTTCTTATCTGTTCGGAACGGAAACGCCGAATACATCGACAACGTGGCCCGTGGAAACGAAAAGGTCCTCGTGGCCCGTCTGGAAGACGCGGCCTTCTTCTACAAGGAAGACCAGCAGAAGTCGATTGCTGACTACATGGAACGCGTGAAGAAACTTGTCTTCCACGAAAAGATCGGAACGGTCTACGAGCACATGGAACGCGTTTCTGGTTTGGCCGCAGAATTGGCGGACACTTTGGCTTTGCCGGCAGCCGAAAAGGCGGACTTAAACCGCGCTTCGCAAATCTACAAATTTGATTTGATGACGGGGATGGTTGGCGAATTCGACGAACTCCAAGGCGTGATGGGGGAGCACTACGCTAAGCTCTTTGGTGAAAAAGACGATGTGGCAAAGGCGATCTATGAACATTATTTGCCAACTTCAGCCAATGGTCCAGTTGCCAAAAGCCGAATTGGTGCGATCTTGGCCATTGCTGATAAGCTTGATTCGATCGTGACCTTCTTTGCCCACGACATGATGCCGTCTGGTGCTAACGACCCTTACGGTCTTCGTCGTGCTGCAACCGGTGTGGTCCGCACTTTGGAAGCCTTTGATTGGCACTTTGATTTGCTTGGCATCCTGACAAGCTTTAAGGAGAAAAACGGGGCGGTCACGGACGCCAATTTGGATCTGGTCTTGGCTTTCTTGACCGATCGCGTTCGTAAGCAGGCGCTTGATGCTGGTATTCGAAAAGACATTGTGGCGGCTGCTACAACAAATGTCATCACGGGCGACTACGTCTTCGTGGCCGACCGGACTAAGGTGCTTTCTGACCATTCAACGGATGGCAACTTCCGAGATGTCATGGAAAGCTTGTCTCGCGTGGTTCGTTTGGCCAAAAAGGCGCCAGTCGAAGCACCGGTTGATGAAAAGCTACTGGTAAACGACCAAGAAAAGGCGCTGTACCAAGCAACTAAGAACCTCACCTTGGCGGATTTGAAAGTCAAGGGGGCAGAAGCGCTATACGAAGCATTGGCTTCTTTGCAGGCGCCAATCGCGGCTTACTTTGACCACACGATGGTCAACGATGATGATGAAGCCATCAAGAACAACCGTTATGCCCAATTGGGTGATATCAAGACTTTGATTGATGGCCTTGGAAACATTGAAGAAATCGTAATTAAGTAAGTGTGCTTATTTTCTAGAGACGAATTTAAAAAAGCCAGCTGAATGGTTGGCTTTTTTATTATGATGTTAAAAAGCAGTGGAATAACGGTCCTTGGCACTTTTTTTAGCGTCCTTTTTCGTGTAAACTATAGGAAACAAAAACTTTTAAAAAGCAGGTAGGCATGGCTGATTTTACGATTGACCAATTGAAAAAACGACAGCAGCGCATTCGCAATTTTTCCATTGTGGCTCACATTGACCATGGAAAATCGACGATTGCAGACCGGATCTTAGAGCAAACGAAGACAGTGGCCGAACGTGATATGCAAAGCCAGCTCTTGGATACCATGGATCTGGAACGTGAACGTGGGATTACGATTAAGTTAAATGCTGTTGAGGTGAACTATAAAGCAAACGATGGGGAAGAATATATCTTCCACTTAATCGATACGCCTGGGCACGTTGACTTTTCTTATGAAGTCTCGCGTTCTTTGGCAGCTGCTGAAGGGGCAATTTTGGTTGTCGATGCGGCTCAAGGTGTTGAGGCGCAGACTTTGGCCAACGTTTATCTGGCTATCGATAACGACTTGGAAATTTTGCCAGTCTTGAACAAGATCGATTTGCCATCGGCCGACGTGCCAAAAGTTAAAGAAGAAATTGAAGACATGATCGGTCTGCCAGCTGACGATGCTGTTTTGGTTTCAGCCAAAAAAGGAATCGGTATTCCGGAACTACTGGAGCGGATTGTGTCGGACTTTCCAGCGCCCGATGGTGATTTGGACGCCCCCTTGCGTGCCTTGATCTTTGACTCCCAGTACGACCCATATCGAGGCGTGGTGGTTAACATTCGCGTTCGCGAAGGATTTGTGAAACCTGGCGACAAAGTGCGCATGATGAACACCGGAGCCGAGTATGAGGTGACCGAGGTTGGTGTGATGTCGCCTGATGCTCAGAAACGGGATTATTTGATGGCGGGAGATGTCGGTTATTTGACGGCTGCGATCAAGGATATTTCAACGACTCACTCCGGTGATACGGTGACCTTGGTCGATAATCCGGCCGACGCACCATTGCCTGGTTATCAGCCAATGACGCCGATGGTCTATTCTGGACTCTACCCGGCCGATAACAGCAAGTATGGCGATTTGCGTGAAGCATTGGAAAAACTGCAGTTAAACGATGCAGCCCTGACCTTTGAGCCAGAAACGTCGCAAGCGTTGGGGTTCGGATTCCGTGTTGGTTTCTTGGGCCTTTTGCACATGGATGTCATTCAAGAACGTCTGGAACGTGAATTTGATCTGGATCTGGTGACAACCGCACCTTCGGTTACTTATGAGGTCGAGACGGTCGATGGCGAGAAGCTGATGATCGAAAACCCATCCGAATTGCCCGAAACGCAAAATATTCGTCAAATTCAAGAGCCTTTCGTTCACGCTCAATTAATGGTGCCAGAAGAGTACGTTGGACCGGTTATGGAATTAGCCCAGCGTAAACGTGGGGAGTTCGATACGATGGAGTATCTGGACGATAACCGCGTGAACGTGAAGTACTTTTTGCCATTGTCAGAAATCATCTTTAACTTCTTTGATCGTTTGAAGTCCTCCACCCGTGGTTTTGCTTCTTTGGATTACGAGTTGGCTGGCTATCGTCCGGCTGATTTGGTCAAGATTGATATCTTGTTAAACAGCGAGAAGGTCGATGCTTTGTCCTTCATTGTTCACCGAGATTTTGCAGCAGAACGGGGCCGGGTTATCACGTCAAAGTTGAAGGAAATCATTCCTCGACAGAACTTTGAAATTCCGGTTCAGGCCGCAGTTGGGAATAAGATCTTAGCGCGGACCAACATTAAGGCCTACCGAAAGGACGTTACCTCGAAGATTCACACCGGTGATCCAGATCGCCGAGCCAAGTTGCTGGATAAGCAGAAGCGTGGAAAAGCGCGTATGAAGTCCGTTGGAACCGTGACGGTGCCGCAAGAGGCCTTTATGGCGGTATTGAAGACGGATGATGATGAAAAGTATGCCCGTGGTAATTAATTTAACTCTGGCAAAGACCTTTCTTGTGGGGCTTGTATTTCTAACTGTTACAAAAGGGTGTCAGATACATTGAAAAACTCTTTTTTCTGGTTTAGAATGAAGCTAATCGGAGTTATCCCCAAAAAGGAGATCACATGGCTTTTAAATCAGTAATTGAATCAATTTCTGACCATTTCCGTCCTAAAATGGATGCGGTCGGTGTCACTCATAATGGCTTATTGCAGGCTGACGATGCGTTCATTGAACGATCAGTTAACCAGCCACAGCCAAAAGAAGACGAACTACTTGTGCAAGTCTTAGCCTCCTCTGTTAATCCAGTTGACGTCAAAATGCGTGCTGGCTACCAGGATAAAGGGGTCTTTCGTATTTTCGGCCTAGACGTTGTGGGACGTGTTGCGGCTGTTGGTTCGGCTGTCTCCGGCTTTGAAGTCGGTGAGCGTGTCTTTTATGTTGGCAAGCAACACCATGCAGGCGCTGACGCTGCCTACCAGGTCATCAACGCAAAAATGGTGGCCAAAGCTCCTGAAAAATTAGATGATGTATCGGCTGCTGCCATGCCATTGACCTCGGTTACGGCTTACGATATTTTGGAACATGGTTTTCACTTGTCTGTTAAACAGGATGCGGCCAAGGGAAAGACGCTGTTTATTATCAATGGTGCCGGTGGAGTTGGTTCGGTCTTGATCCAGTTAGCCAAGTACATGGGGATGACGGTCTTAGCCACAGCTGGCAATCACGATTCTAAGGCTTGGGTTAAAAGACAAGGAGCCGATCATGTGTTGGATTACCACAAAAGTTTGGTGGCCGAAGCGCGGGATGCCGGGTACACGGAAGTTGACTACATTGCAGACTTGCAAGACACAACAGCCTATTGGGATTTGATGGTTCAACTGATCCGGCCATACGGGGAAATTGCGTCTATCGTGGATACGACACTACCCGTTGATTTGGGTGAGTTGAAGGCGAAATCTGCTGGCTTTTCATGGATTTTCATGTTGGCTCGTGGTAATAACAACATTTATTTGGAAAAGCAGGGCGAAATTTTGCAAGCGATTGCGAAGCTGTTGGATGACGGCTCGATTCGTTCAACTGTGACAAAGGTTTACCACGGTTTATCGGCTTATAGCATTCGTTCAGCTTTTCAAGATGTTGCTGGTCACCATGCCATCGGGAAGGTGGTTGTTGATTTTGCACCAAATATCAAGGCGGCTCATGAAAATTTGGGCCCAGGTGCCGATCAAGAATCTAAGTTGGGTGATGGACCAGACGACGTTCAAGAACATAATGGTCAAGCGAAGAAAACCGGAAAGTCGCCGCTAAACGACGAGAACGACACGACGCGATACTAATGATAAACAAAGCAACCGGGAACCGGTGGTTCCCGGTTTTTGATTGAAAAGGATGACGGATGACAACATACCAAAAAGTACGCTTTCAGGTAGCAAATGACCTACAAGATCTGGTGATTTCCGTTCTTATTGAACTCGGTGCCGATGGTGTTGAGCAGGGTGACAACACATTGACGATCTATGAAGATCAAGCAAATGAAGGCTTTCAAAAACGCATTCAGACTTATCAAGTGGGCTTGCAACTGTTAGTGGATCAAGGCCTTTCATTGAATCCCGAGCCGGTCCTTAATGAACCGCTTACGTCAAAGGCCTATGCTAACGAATGGAAAAATTACTATCACGCCACTCGCGTTACCAGCCGTTTCACGGTGGTACCAGCCTGGGAAGATTATAAAAAAGAGCAGGAACAAGAAAAGTTGGTCGTTATGGATCCGGATCAAGCCTTTGGAACCGGGACGCACCCAACGACTTCGCTTATGCTACAGGCTTTGGAAGTGGTTGTTCGTGGCGGTGAGCAAACGATTGACGTTGGTACCGGTTCTGGCGTTTTGGCCGTAGCGGCCAAGCACCTTGGGGTAGGCGATGTTTTGGCTACTGACATCGATGCGCTTTCAGTCCAAACGGCTAAGAACAACCTGTCCTTGAACCCGGTTGGAAAGGATGTGTCGGTGATTGTGTCAGATTTGATGCAAGACGTGCCCACTGACTTTGTTGAAAAAGGGGTCGATCTTGTCTTGGCCAACATTTTGGCAGACGTGATTGAACCATTGATTCCACAGGTTCGTCAGGTGCTCAAGCCTGGGGGACAATTCCTGGTTTCTGGCATTTACGACGATGTTTCCGATGGTATCGAGACTGCCTTGGTTGCCCACGGCTTTACCATTTTACAAAAGATGCAATCAGGAACCTGGCATGCTTTTATTTGCCAACTGAAAGAAGAGCTTGAATAGGAGCTACGACCATGCACCGCTATTTCTTAGATGAACCGATCGAATCGACCATCCAAATAAACTCAGAAAAAGCCGTCTACCACCACTTGGTGCGCGTACGCCGGGCTAAAGTCGGTACAACGGCGGAGTTTGTCGATCCAAGGCAGCGACTTGTGATTGGCAAAGTGACGGGCATTGAAGGCAGTGGGGCCACTGTCGAAGTGACAGAAGAATTGAAGCAATCGGTGGAATTGCCCGTTCAGGTAACGGTCATTGTTTCTCCTGTAAAAAACGATCGCACGGATTGGTTCGTTCAGAAGGCCACGGAACTCGGTGTTGATCGGATTGTGTTGACCAAGATGGCCCGAACAGTGGTTGACTGGGGCAAACAACAAGAAAAAAAGCGGACTCGCTTTGAAAAAATCGCTTTGAACGCAGCGGAACAAGCCCACCGGTTGAAGGTGCCAGAGATTGTCTTTGAAAACTACCAAGAAGCCGTCTTGGAAGCAAAGGATCAGGGGCTAGTCGCCTGGGAAGAGTCGGCCAAAAAGGGCGAGCAAGCACAATTAGTCAAGACGGCTATGGCGATGGCAAAAGGGGAACGCTTAGCCATTTTATTTGGACCAGAAGGCGGTTTGTCAGAAGAGGAAATTAGTCATTTGGCTGATCAAGGCTTTCTTCCGGCAGGCTTAGGTCCCCGGATTTTACGGGCGGAAACGGCACCGCTTTATGCGTTGAGTGCTCTGTCAACAATTTGGGAGCTTCAAGCGAAGCGGTAAACTTCGATTTAAACTGCTTGCTCAAGCTCCTGAAAACTTTTATAATAAAAAGTGAACAATAAACGATGGAAAACGGTGAAGCACATGTTGCAAGCAATGAAAAATCAATGGTCAAAAAGGCTCAATAAGTGGTTGATCACGCTCTTTGTGGTGACACTGATTCTACCTTATTTGGCTTCTTTGCTCGATTGGTCGACCTTAACCAAAGTTGTTTTAGTCTACTTCTTCATCAACGGTGGCTTCGCCTTAGCTTTTGGCTGGGCCATTCGACAAATGGGTGTACGCTTTTATTGGGTATTTGGCCAAGCGCTTTCCTTTGCCGTTCTATCGAACTGGCTCTTTAGCTTGGTTAATGAAAGCTATGGCTACTACTTAGCCTTTTTGTATCTGGTTCTCACGCTGTTTACTTACTTTGCAGCTGGTCGAATCGAACCAGAAGAAAACGAACTGCCCATTGATGGTGGTTATCAAGATGTCTAAGACATCAATCATGAAAAAGCGCCCATAAAAGGGCGCTTTTCTGTTAGACTGTTATAAGGTAAATCTCGCATTTTATGGAAACGGAGGGCAACACCGTGATTACTGTTTCAGATATGACTTTTTCATTTTCTGGTAAAAAACTCTACCAGGATGTTAACTTAAAGCTCGTTCCCGGGCACACTTATGGCATTATTGGCGCCAACGGAGCCGGTAAATCAACTTTTTTGAAGCTTTTGCAAGGTAAGTTAGAACCAACAGAGGGACAAATTAACATTAGCCAAGGGGCACGGATGTCTTCCTTGGAGCAAGACCACTTTGCCTACGATGAATTCACGGTAATGGATACGGTGATCCAAGGCCACAAGCGGCTTTACGAAGTGAAGACGGAGATGGACGCCATTTATGCTAAGCCTGACTTCTCTGACGAAGACGGGGTCCGCGTTGGGGATTTGTCAGCTGAATTCGAAGAGCTCGATGGCTGGAACGCCGAAGCCGAAGCGGCGCAATTGCTGACGAAGCTTGGCATTGATGAATCGATGCACTATACGATGATGGGTGAATTGACAGAAAACGACAAGGTCAAGGTACTTTTGGCCCAAGCCTTGTTTGGTAATCCAGACATCTTGGTTTTGGATGAGCCCACCAACGGATTGGATGTGCAGACGATTTCTTGGTTGGAAGACTTCTTGGCCGATTTCGAAAACTTGGTCATTGTGGTTTCCCACGACCGTCACTTCTTGAACGTGGTGTCAACCAACATCTTGGATGTCGACTACGGAAAGATTACGCCATTTGTTGGTAACTACGACTTCTGGCGCGAATCTGCTGAACTGGCCCAACGACTGGCCTCACAGGCAAACGCTAAAAAGGAAGAGCAGATCAAGCAGCTGCAAGAATTCGTGGCCCGCTTTTCTGCCAATGCGTCCAAGTCCAAGCAAGCCACGGCTCGTAAGAAGCAGTTAGACAAGATCACTTTGGATGACATCAAGCCTTCATCACGTAAGTACCCTTACATTTCTTTCCCGATCAATCGTGAAATGGGAAACGATCTAGTCAAGGTTGAAGGCATTTCCAAGTCAATTGACGGCGAAAAGGTTTTGGATAACATTACCTTTACCGGGCGTCCTGGTGACAAGATTGCGATTCTGTCTCGTTCGGATTTGGCTACCACAACCTTGATGCAAATCTTGGCTGGTACTATGGAACCAGACACTGGTTCAGTTACCTGGGGTGTGACGACGTCACAGTCATACCTGGCTAAGGATTTAAACGACAACTTTGATGATCAAAATGCGGTTATCTTGGATTGGTTGCGCGACTTTGCCGAAGAAGAGCAAAAGGATAACACGTCATTGCGTGGCATGCTTGGCCAAATGCTCTTTAAGGGCGACGATGCGTTGAAGGAAATCAATGTCTTGTCCGGTGGTGAAAAGGTTCGGATCGTCTTGGCTAAGATGATGCTGCTAAAAGCCAATGTCTTGTTATTAGATGATCCAACCAATCACTTGGACTTGGAGTCAATTCAGTCGCTAAACGAAGCGGTGACGGCCTTTAAGGGATCAGTTTTGATGACTTCCCACGATCACGAATTCCTGGAAACGACGGCTAACCACATTGTGGAAGTTTCCAACAAGGGTGTGGTTGACCGTTTGGATACGACTTATGACGAATTTATTTCATCTGAATCCATCCAACAAAAGGTCAAGGCACTGTATGACTAAAGAGTGAACAGGGCGCTTTCGAGCGCTTTTTTGCATACAAAAAAGGAGCAAAAGATGCCTGTAGGAATTGAAGAAATTGCCTTTTATACGCCGAAATTTTCCTTAGACATGGTTGATTTGGCCAATGCACGAGGCGAGGAGCCTGACAAATACACCATTGGAATTGGCCAAACGACACAGTCGGTTGTGCCTAATTACGAAGATGTGGTGACGATGGGCGTCAACGCAGCGAAGAATTTTATTGAGCAAATTGATCGAAAAAGTATCGAGATGTTGCTCTTTGCAACAGAGTCTGGGGTCGACAATTCTAAATCCGGGGCCATTTTTGCTAAAAATTTTCTGGGCTTAAAAGACGGGATTCGTGCGATCGAGCTAAAGCAAGCCTGCTATGCTGGTACCTTGGCTTTGATGCAGGCTAAGGATTTTGTCCGGATTCATCCAGATAAGAAAGTGCTGGTCATTGCCTCAGACGTGGCCCGCTATGGGTTGAATACACCAGGTGAAGTGACACAGGGAGCCGGTGCGGTTGCCATGCTCATTTCAGCTGATCCAAAAGTGGCAGTCATCAACGATGATACGGTCTATATGGTTAAAGACGAGCCAGACTTCTGGCGGCCTTTGGATTCGGACATTGCTCTGGTGGATGGCCATCAATCAACCGATGTTTATAAGGAAATGTTCTTAGCGCTTTGGGGACGTTACAAGCAAGAAAATACGCTGTCTCTGGATGACATTGCGGCTTGGGGATTTCACATGCCCTATACTAAGATGGCCAAAAAAGCATTGGATCAGATTTTGCCTGAGGTGTCTAATGACCAACAGGAAGCCTTACGTGAGCATCTAGCAGAAGCTCAGTTCTACAACCGTCACGTTGGGAATTTGTATACGGGATCGCTATATTTGTCTCTTTTGTCTTTGCTGGATCGCTCCGACTCTCTTTCGGCAGGAGACCGAATCGGACTCTTCTCCTTTGGTTCCGGCGCCGAGGCTGAGCTTTTCTCCTTGACTTTGTCAGCGGGCTTCCAAGAACAAGTGGCTAAGAATCGGATTCAGTCCATGCTGGATCAACGACAGAAACTGTCCATGGCCGAATATGAAGCAGTTTTCTTAAGTCAACACTTCGACTCGAAAAATGAAGAAAAGACAGACGCACCGGAACACACAAGACTTTGCCAATTTATCGGTTGGCAAGACCGCTATCGAAAGTATCGAATCGCAAAATAATAAAAAGACCTTCGCAATCAAGCGAGGGTCTTTTTATGTCTGCATTTGTTAACAAAGTCATCGCGAAGACATTCTTTTTTGTTAAACTAGTTTCAAGACAAAACGAAGGAGTTTATCATGAAAAAACGAGTTTATTTAGCAGGACCTTTTTTCTCAAAAACGCAGATCGAACAGGTGGAACGTTTGGAAAAAGCGTTGGCTGATCACCCACAAATTGGTGATGTTTTCTCGCCACGTAAGCACCAACACGAAGAATACGAAATGTTTACACCGGAATGGCAAAAGGTGACTTTTGCATCGGACGTAAAAGCCATTGACGAGGCCGATGTGATTGTGGCGCTGTCGGACTTTGACGGGGCCGATACGGATTCCGGAACGGCCTGGGAATTAGGCTATGCCTATTTAAAGCAAATTCCGGTCGTGACGATCAAAGAAGACAATGAAGTGTTGAACTTGATGTTAGCTAAGTCGTTGACGGCATACTTACACAAGGTCGAAGACGTTTTGGATTACGACTTTGACCAAATGCCTGAAAAGCCATACGACGGTTCAGTCATCTAAATAAAGCGAAACATTCGAATAGGAGAAATCATGAAAGCAGTTGTTACCGTAGTTGGACAAGATAAGACCGGGATTGTTGCAGGAATTGCAACGGAATTAGCCGCACACGAAGTCAACATTTTGGACTTGTCACAGACGATTATGTCGTCAACTTTTACCATGTCAATGTTGGTTGCCATCAAGGGGGAAGACTCTTTTAACGAAATCCACGCCGCATTGAAGGAAAAGGGCGCAGCCATGGGCGTTTCCGTCCACGTGCAACGGGAAGAAATCTTCGATACGATGGCCCACGTGTAAGGACCGAGAACAAAGGATAGACGAATGGAAACAACGCAGATTGAAGAAACAATCAAGATGGTCGAAGAGGATAACTTCGACATCCGTACGGTGACAATGGGCATTTCGCTTTTGGACACGGTCGGTGGTAACGTGCAGGAAACCGCCAAAAACATCTACCAAAAGATTACGACCTATGCCAAGGACCTTGTCAAAGTCGCTGAGCAAATCGAACGCGAATACGGGGTGCCGATCACCAACAAACGAATCTCGGTCACGCCAATTTCGCTGGTGGCTGGTTCGGCTGATGAAGAAGAAATCCTGGTTCTGGCCCATGCTTTAGACGATGCAGCCAAAGAAGTCGGTGTCGACTATGTTGGTGGCTATTCGGCGCTGGTTCAAAAGGGCTTTTCACACGGTGACTTGGCCTTGATTAAGTCACTGCCACGGGCCTTGACCGAAACGGACTTGGTGATGTCATCGGTCAACATCGGTTCCTCAAAGGCGGGGATGAACCTGGATGCCGTCAAGCTGATGGGGGAGACGGTCAAGCAAATTACTGACTTGTCCGACACAGCCAATGCTAAGATGGTGATCTTTGCGAACGCCGTTGAAGACAACCCTTTCATGGCCGGTGCCTTTCACGGGGTAACGGAACCGGACGTTGTCATTAACGTCGGGGTTTCTGGTCCTGGTGTGGTCAAGCGTGCCCTGGATAAGGTGAAGGGGGAGTCGATTACGACTGTTTCGGAAACGATCAAGAAGACCGCCTTCAAGATTACCCGTGTCGGCCAGTTGGTTGGTTCCATCGCAGCCGAGCGTCTGGGTGTCGAATTTGGGATTGTCGACCTTTCTTTGGCACCAGCGCCTGCTCGCGGTGACTCCGTTGCCGAAGTGCTCGAAGCCATTGGTTTGGAACAGGTCGGAACCCACGGGACAACCGCTGCTCTGATGCTTCTAAACGATGCCGTTAAGAAGGGCGGTGTGATGGCTGCTCAGGGTGTCGGCGGTTTGTCTGGTGCCTTCATCCCTGTTTCTGAAGACGCTGGGATGATTGATGCAGTCAAGGCCGGCACGCTTTCACTTGCTAAGTTGGAAGCCATGACGTCGGTTTGTTCCGTAGGTTTGGACATGATTGCCATCCCTGGTGAAACGCCAGCAACGACCATTTCCGCCATGATCGCTGACGAAGCCGCTATCGGTATTCAAAACAACAAGACGACGGCCGTTCGTATCCTACCAACGAACGGTACGAAGGTGGGAGACATGGTGGATTATGGTGGCCTCCTTGGAACGGCGCCGGTGATGCCAGTGGTCGACAAGTCTTCAGCAGACTTCATCAACCGTGGTGGCCACGTGCCGGCACCAATTCACTCGTTTAAGAACTAAAAAGCAAATAAAAAGACGGAAAATGTGGTAGTAGCAAACATTTCATTTTTTAGCTAAAAAGAACATAAAAAAGCCCCGGAAAGGGCTTTTCATTTATTTTAGTGACGTCGCAAGGAACGGGCACCATAATCGTAACGGTCATTTTCAACCATCACGCGTTTTGTTAGCAGATCATCTGCTTGATGGTGTTGTGCTTCGTAGTGACGACCTTCTTCCAAGGCGACACGCTTATCGCGATTGTTCAAAATATTATCGCGGAAACGGAGGAAGAAGGCAGAAAACTTAACCCGCTTCATCTCAAGGTTGTGGCGCAGGTAATCGGTATTTGAATTGATTGGTAAGTTCATGATTTTGCCTCCTAGCACATTTATAACTGTGTCTACTATACAATGGCTGATTGGTTTAAGACAGGCCTTTTGCCGAATCGTAAGGGTCTTTACTTCTTCTTAAGAAATGCTTTTTAGCGTATAATGGAACTATGGAAAAGTTAGCCGAACAATACCAATCTTATTTGAAAGCTGAACGCGGGTATTCGAATTTGACCATTCAGGCCTACGAAAAAGACATTGCGGCCTTTGTCACTTACTTACGCGAGAATGGCGGCTTTACGACCTTTCAAGCAGTTCAACCTCTGGATGTTCGCGTCTATTTAGCCAGCCTTTACGAAGCTTTCTTGGCGCGAACGACGATTGCAAGAAAAGTATCGAGTTTAAAAAATTTTTACGCTTATTTAGTCAAAGAAGATTTGGCCAAAGACAATCCGTTTGAAGGCATTGCCTTGCGAAAGCACCAAGCGCATTTGCCAGAATTCTTGTATGATAACGAGTTACAAGAACTTTTCAAAGTAGCTTATGAAAAGGAAAAGCATCCCCTTTATCGGCGTGATGCGGCGCTACTTGAGTTTCTTTTTGCAACGGGCGTTCGTGTATCGGAACTCTCGTCTTTAAGGACCGGCCAAGTCGACTTAGACAACCAACTTGTCCTTGTTCACGGAAAGGGAAATAAAGATCGCTATGTACCTTTTGGCTCATATGCCAAGAAGGCTTTAGTCGATTATCTTGAAAATGAGCGAGCCGAATTAGCTTCAAAAGATCGCTCATCTGAACCTAGCGACCATCTTTTTTTGAACAGCCACGGCGGTCCTTTGACCTCTGCAGGCGTGACCTATATTTTACAACAACTGATGGATAAGACCTCTTTGACAGCCAGAATCCATCCCCACATGCTCCGGCATACTTTTGCCACAGCTTTGTTGAATCGAGGAGCAGACATGCGAACGGTTCAAGAGTTGTTGGGGCATGCGAATTTATCAACGACTCAGATCTATACGCACGTTTCAAAAGCGATGCTGCAGTCGTCTTATCAAAACTACTTTCCGCGCGCTAAAAAGAAAAAATGAGTAACCGCTTTCAATTGCCTTTTAAAGGCGTTTTTAGCTATTGTCAGAATGTCAGTGAGGTAGTAAAATAAAGCTATGATAACCTTAGAAAATGACCAACTCATTGTAAAAATTAATCAACATGGTGCTGAACTAGTGTCTGTTTGGAACAAATCTGCTGAACTGGAATATATTTGGTACGGGGATCCAATGTATTGGGGCCGACACGCGCCAAATCTTTTCCCAATCATTGGCCGTTTGCAAGGAGACCAGTATGAATTGGCTGGGCAGACCTATTATATGAACCAACATGGCTTTGCCCGCAACATGGATTTTGAAATCGTCAAGCAAGACACGGATTACGCGCGTTTTTCTTTGTCTGATTCCGAAGCCACGCATCGTGTTTATCCTTTCGCTTTTCAATTTGACGTCATTTTCCAATTGAAGGGAACGGAGCTTTTTGTGGACTATGAGGTGCATAACCCCGATAAGCAACAGTCGCTCTTCTTTTCAGTCGGCGGCCACCCGGCCTTTAATTTACCGCTTGACGGTGGAAAGTTCTCGGATTACTACCTGTCCGTGAAACCCGAAAAAGTTTATGATCGGATTCGCTTAGTTGGTCCTTATTCAAACCCCAACATGCCATCGCCTTTTAACGCAGATATTCCGCTTCGACTGCGCCAAGAAGACTACCATGATGATGCCATTATTTTGAAGTTGGATCGTCAAAAAACGACCTTCCTCTTGGCTCGTTTGGCCAACCAGCACGGGATGGAAATGACTGTGGATAACGCGCAGTACTTAGGTATCTGGACGCCGGCCGGTAAGGATGCGCCGTTCATTGCCATTGAACCATGGTGGGGGATCGCCGATACAGTTGATGCGACCGGAAATTTCAAGGAAAAGTTCGGTAATAACGTGCTCGCTGCTGGTGATACGTTCAATGGAACATACGCGATGAACTTCTTCTAATCAAACAATCAAAGGAAAAAGCCAGTTGTCATGCAACTGGCCTTTTATGTGATCATCATGAATTTTTTAACAGTAGCAAAAGAGAAACAACGCATTAACCAAGCTGTTTTAGCCGTACCGATGGCGCTTGGGCCAAATGATAAATTGACGCCATTTGTGAACCGCTTGAACGAAGAAAACCCGGATGCGGTCATCTGGCAAGCAGACGCCATTGCAGACGACTTCTCCAAGGAAGTGATCTGGGACCAGGTGAAGCAAGGCGGGGCCAAAACGGTAGATGATGGTGATATGTCTTCCATGAAGAAAGCCTCGATGAAGGCTGAACTGGAGCAGGCCTACCAAGAGTTCTTGGCCAATTGGCCAAGCATTCAGCAGCAAATCGTTCAGGAATTGGTTCAAAACGCCCGTCAAACAGCTGGAGAGCGCTATCTTTTCTTGTCCTACCAAAACAAAGAGGAAGGCGGAAGAGGCGAAATGGGGCCAGCTGATCAAGCGTTCTTTTTGACATCTGCCTTGAAAGTTGCTGGAGATGCTTTTTCCGGTGTTTATGTGCCAAGTCAATTGGATGAGAACTTGCAGGAAAAGGTTCGCGATGCTGCCAATGAAGCGGGGGTTCCGGTTATTTTAACGGTCGCTTTAGCTGAATTGACTAAGGAGTCATTGTCTAAAGCTTTCGAAAAGGCAGCGGTATTTGGCGCTGATTTCGTGAATTTAGAATGTTCAGGCAACTCCTTATCAGCGGTTGAGGTTTCTGATGTAGAGCTGATGTTGCAATCGTTAGCAGATAAGTACACGAATAAAGTGCTGCCTATTTTGACGATTACAAAAGACTTATCGAAGGACCAATTGGAGGCCTGGCTCGTTCTTCCCTCCGCTTTGGTGACCTTGGCTTTATCAGAGCAGGATAAAACCCCTTTGATTCAATCAACCGTTCGCTCACTTGGCTGGCAATAAGTCGGACAAGAAACAAGAAATTGTGTTATACTAGTTCTTGACCAACTGGGTAGTATCTATCTACCTACCCGGCACCCTTAAGGGTGTCGTTTTTTTATATCTTTAAACAAAAAGGCCAGCAGAGTTGTCATTCTGCTGGCCCTTTTTCTTTGGTGGTTAATGGGTTTTGATATAGTCTAGTAGCCCGTTTTTAATATCCGTTGCGGCCTTTTTCTGGTAAGCCGCTGACTTGATGTAGGAGAGGTCCTTGTCGGAATCGATGAAACCAAGCTCCAGCAAGACGGCCGGTCGGGTAACGTCTTTAATGACCAGGTAAGGAATGGACTCAAAACCGCGGTTTTGCAAAGGAAGGTTGTTCAGCGATTGGGACAAGGTTTGAACCAAATCCAAGGAATTGTCATTGTAGTAGTACTGGGAAATGCCAGAAGCGGAGTTATGAGAACCAGAAGCATCAAAGTGAAAGGAGATTTGTGCATCAGCTCGGTACTTTTCAGCCGTTCGAGGAATGTAGAGAAGGGGGACGACCACATCAGAATCTCTAGTCATTAAAACTCGTGCCCCTGTTTTTTCGAGCTCTTTTTTAGTAGCTCGGGCGGTCTCTAGGGTATAGGTCTTTTCATAGTTCTTATTTTTATAAGACATGGCCCCTGTATCGCTGCCGCCATGGCCAGGATCAAGAACAATCGTAGCTTCTGAGAGTGGCGTTGGCTTTTTTAAGAAAGTGTTGTTAGCTACCCAAGAAGCGACCCAGCCCTCTTGATTATCCTTTGCATCTTTCACGTACCACCAGCCGTTTTGCCGCTTTAAAACCGTAAGCTTTGTGCCGGACTTCAGTGATTGAATTTGTTTTGCTGTCCGACTCGGTGCTTGACGTAGCAAAACATCATCCGGGCGGGTTGTCAGTTGATTTTGTGCCGAAAGTGACAGTACGAGTAAAAACGTCGTCAAGACGATTAAACAAAGGGCTGACAGACCAATTTTATTTTTTTGAATCCAATTTATCATGAACGTCCCGTTTTCTTTTCCAAACTTTCTTAAATAGTTTACCACGACAGACGACAAAAGCTGGTCATTTTCAGTATAATAGAAAACATGAAACAGTTTCGAGTTGAAAATTTAACCTCCGTCTATGGCGAAAAAACGCTTTTTGATGACTTATCCTTCCTGATCTCATCCGGCGACCGCGTCGGGTTGGTCGGTGTCAACGGTTCTGGCAAGACGACGCTTTTAAACGCCTTGTCCGGTAAGCATCCCGCTGACAAAGGGACGATCACCACGCAAAACGATTTTCGCATTGGCTATTTGGAACAAGAGCCTGATTTAGACGGCCACCTGACCGTTTTAGATGCCGTCTATGCGGGTGACCAGCCGGTCTTCAAGACGGTTCGCGCATACCAAGAAGCCTTGGACTTCTTTTCTTTGCATCCGGAAGATCCAAAGGCGGCCGACCGTTTTGAAAAGGCCCAAGCGGCAATGGATCAAGACGACGCCTGGACGATTGAGTCGCAGATCAAGACGATCCTGACGCAACTGCACCTGACGGATATGAAGGCCGAAGTGGCCACACTGTCCGGTGGGCAAAAGAAGCGTGTCGGCATGGCCCAGGTTCTGATCGAAGAGCCGGACTTGCTGATTCTAGACGAGCCAACCAACCACTTGGACTTTGATTCCATCGCCTGGTTGGAGCAGTACCTGGCCAAATACAAGGGCGCCTTGCTAACGGTGACCCACGATCGTTATTTCTTGGATCGGGTGACCAACCGCATCTTTGAGCTCTCCTTTGGAAAGCTTTACGAGTACGAGGGGAACTACCAGGACTACTTGGAAGGTAAGGAGCAGCGTCAAGAAGACGAGGCCTTGGCCGAACACAAACGGGAAAAGAAGTACGAG
Source organism: Fructobacillus papyriferae (assembly GCF_018437225.1). Classification (GTDB taxonomy): domain Bacteria; phylum Bacillota; class Bacilli; order Lactobacillales; family Lactobacillaceae; genus Fructobacillus; species Fructobacillus papyriferae. Next base: position 326,069 of record NZ_JAAMFI010000001.1, on the reverse strand, counting down.
CAGGAAAAGATTTGGATGAACAAGTCGGCTCGTGCTCGGACAACCAAACAAAAGGGCCGTGAGAAGGCCTTTGCTAAGTTGGAAGAATCGATGGGTCAAGTCAAACAAGACGAGGATATCGAGTTGTCTTTGGGGCAATCCCGCTTGGGTAAAAAGGTTATGAAGTTGGAAAACGCGACCTTGGCCTTCGGCGACAAGTTGATCTTTAAGGATCTGTCGCTTTTGCTCGGTCAGCGCGACCGTATCGGCATTACCGGACCAAACGGCGTCGGAAAGTCCTCTTTGTTAAACGTTTTGGCCGGTCGTCTGCCATTGACGGATGGCGTCTTTGAGGTTGGGCAAACAGTCAAGTTGGGTTACTACACCCAGGTGACGGAAGCGATTCCAGATGATAAGCGGGTGATCGAGTACTTGACGGATGTCGCTTCGACCATTAAGGATGAAAATGGGCATGAGCTTTCGGCAAAAGACTTGCTTGAGCAGTTCCTTTTTCCGTCCTTCATGCATGGGACGCTGGTTCGCAAGTTGTCCGGTGGTGAAAAGCGCCGGTTGTACCTGTTAAAGATTTTGATGCAGGCACCAAACGTCTTGCTGCTCGATGAGCCGACTAACGACTTGGATATCGGGACGTTGACCGTCTTGGAGAATTTCTTGGACCGCTTCTCTGGAACCGTTGTCACGGTTTCCCACGATCGTTACTTCCTAGACTCCGTGGCTGATTATGGCTATTATCTGGAAGGAGACGGCATCGTCGATCGCTATAATGGCGCTTTTTCAAACTATCTAGACGAAGTGGTGTTGCCAAAGGATAGGGACGCTAAAGAAAAGGCGCCAACAGCTTCTGATCACAAGAAAGAAAAAAGTGAAAAGTTTGTAGAAAAGCCAAAGTCGCGTAAGCTTACTTACAAAGAAAAGCAAGAATGGGCAACAATCGAAGACGATATTGCCGCTTTGGAAGCCGCCGTTGATGAGCTCAACGAGGCGATGGCTGAAAACGGTTCGGACTATGAAAAAGTTGTCAGCATCCAAAAAGAATTAGAAGAAAAGGAAGGCCTTTTGGACGAGAAGATGACTCGTTGGGAAGAACTTTCAGAAATTGTGGAAGGACAGTCATAAAGACTGGCCTTTTTTTATGATTTTTTTACTTGCCATTCGTGTCATTAAGTGACGGAGGCAAATGGACATGAAACAAAAAGAATTTTTATTGGCCATCCATCTAACTAAAGGGATTGGCTTGGCACGAGAAAGTTTCATTATAAAGGCGATAAGCGAGGGGCGAGCCCCGGTCGTTTATCCTTGGACACTCACAGAGCTTGCCCTGATTATCCGCTTTGATAGGAGTCAAAAGGGTTTTTCAACTATCGCTGCTTCCTATCAACAAGCGCTTCAACAAGTCGCTACCTTTGATGGGGCTTATCTGAGTTTTTTTGATTCTGAGTACCCCCAATTATTAAGGGAAATTTATCAGCCGCCACTCATTTTATTTTATCAAGGGGACCTAAGAGCATTGCGCCTGCCATTGCTTGCTGTTGTCGGCACAAGGACGGCCACCAGCTATGGACAAGAAGTCATCCGAAGTCTGCTGCCGGAAGTTGTTCAGCATGGTGTTGGCATCGTTTCTGGCCTGGCCAAAGGGATTGATGTCATGGCCCACCAGACGACTTTTTCTGCCGGAGGGGTTCCGATTGCGGTCATTGGGACGGGCCTTGATGTTTTTTATCCGTTAAAGAATCGAAAGCTCCAACGATTAGTGGGCGAGCAAGGATTGTTACTTTCGGAATACCCGCCCGGCTCAGGGCCACAACGGGGGCACTTCCCAGAAAGAAATCGAATCATTGCCGGTCTTTGTCAAGCGACATTGGTTGTCGAAGCAAAAAAGCGTTCAGGTTCCTTGATTACAGCCAACTTGGCTTTACAAGAAAATCGAAGCGTTCTAGCAATTCCAGGCTCGATCTTTTCGATCGAATCGGCTGGTACGAATGAATTAATTGCGGCCGGTGCTCAGGCAATTACTGGGCTAGAAGGGTTATTGACCGAGGGGCTTTTCGACCTTTAAAAATTATTACCGTTTATTTACAGTATCTTTTTCGCCCTTCTTTTTTTGTTAGAATGAACCCAGTTGACCAAGCGATTCGATGCGCCACTGATGCTTCAATTAGTGGTTTTTTTCATCTGGAATGCTTGGTTAAAAAAAGATGGGGGCGAATACAATGACGAATCAGCATTATCGAGTAAAACCAGTGACTGGAAAAGAGCGCAACCTTGGGCATTGGGACCTCTTTGCGACCTGGTTTGGGGCAAATGCCAACAATGGCACCTGGTACATTGGCGGCATCATCGCCGCTTGTGGTTTGATGGGCGGCCTTTTTGCCATGTTACTTGCGTCCGTTTTGTCTTATTTGTTTTTGAGTTTGGTCTCTCAGATGGGCTATGAAACGGGCTTGTCGACGACAACACTTAGTCGGGCGACCTTTGGCATTCGGGGGAGTGTCATTCCGTCTTTGATCAACTTCATCATGTTTATGGGTTGGACGGCGGTCAACACCTTTATTGCCGGCACCTCGCTGTCCTTTATTTTTCACGGTCTGTTCGGCTGGCCTGCTTACGGTCAAGTTGGAGGGGAAAAGGGACTTGTCGTTGGTATCTTATTGATGAGCGTACTGCATCTCCTAAGCATTATCTCGGGGCAAAAGTCAGTTCGGCTGATTGAACGAATTGGTATTTTGCTTGTGATTCTCTTTGTTTTTTGGGAATCGGTGGTCGTCTTAAAGCACGTTTCCATTGCGCGTCTTTATTCTTGGGTCGTACCGGCAAAGGATCAGATGCCCTTTGGTTCGGCTCTGGACATCCTGGCCGCCTTTAACTTGGCCTGGGTGACTTCGTCGGCTGACTTTTCACGCTTTGCTCAATCAAAAACTGTCTCGACGATTTCTTCTTTCTGGGGGGCGCTTTTAGGTGTTATTGTCTTTGCGGCAATGGGCTTGAGTACGGCCATTAGCCTGGCTTTGACGACCGGGGCCTACAACCCCAATAATTCTGATCCAAGTACAATTGCAAACGAGTTGGGGATGGGGACTTTGGCCATGGTTGTCATCGTTTTGACCAGTATGACGTCCAATGCGGTGAACTTGCAGGCAGCCGGATCGGCTCTGAGCAACCTCTACAGTCGCTTGTCCTTGCGTTCTTCGCTCTTGATCGCAACTGTCATCGCCACGCTGTTGACCTTCATTCCCTTGCTTAACGGGAACTTCCTGGACGTCTTCGAGGCTTTCTTGAACTACATCGGTATGTTACTTGGACCCATCATTGCCATCATGGTGGTCGATTACTTCTTCTTCAATAAAAAAGATTATGTGCCAGTCAATTTTGAGGCAAAGCAGGGGCCTTTTTGGTACCGAGCTGGTTATAACTGGGGTGTGATTGTGCTCTTTGTTCTTGGTGTTTTGCTCAATTTGTTCTTGTCTTCCTTGACTGTTTTGAAGCGGACAACCGGGGCAACCTTTATCGTCATGATTATCATCGGCATGCTCTACGCCGGTCTTTTGAAACTTGAAAGCAGCAAATCACTCTGAAGTTCTTATTGTTGTCGAATTCACAATTAGTTAAGAGAGATTCTTATGTATCCAAAACGTTTTATCCAATTATTTATCATTTTTTTCGTTACTGTCACGTTGTCATTTCTTTTACTAAACGCCTTGCAAATTCATAACTTGTTCTTGCAGATCGCACTGGTAACGGTTGTTGGCTACTTGATCTTGGTGCTGCCTTTAACGGTTCTAACCGTCTTGAAGCAGAAAAAGAAGTTCGCCAAATCAGGTAACGGACAGGCCGGCCCATTACAGGAAGCCTTGTCGAAATTGCCGAATATGGTGAGCTTGGCAACAAAGGGTGCCGATGGAGCAGTAGCGAATACTTTGATTGCTTTCAAGCCTTCTCTTCAAGAAGAAAACGTCTGGTACCTGGTTTCAGACCCGAAAACGAAAAAGGTTCAAGACATCAAAGAAAACGAAAGGGTTGCTTTGACGACTTGGTTTGGGCCAGCGACCCTTCGTCTGCATTCTAATCAAGTGGTGGCCAACACCTTTGAAGGAGTAAAAGCCGTCGAATTGATTCACGAAAATCCAGAAATTCTTGAATTAAACGAAAATGCTGGTAATTTGACCGTGATTCAGTTACGCTTTTCTTCTATTGTTATGGAATCGGCCAAGGGACCCGCACGGATTTTGTCAGACTGGTCCAAGTAATTAAGGTGCTTTCTCGCTCGACTTTTAGCGGAGGGACTGGTACTTTTGTTCGGCATTTGATATTCTGTAAGCAATAAGAAGCTTTAATAAGAACTGTGAGGACCTGTCGTGGCAGAAAAGAAGACGAGCAAAACGACAACTCGTAAGAAAACAACAAAAAAGACGACTTCCCGTTCGGCCAAGAACAAGAAGTTAGTGATTGTCGAGTCACCATCGAAGGCCAAGACAATTGAAAAGTACCTTGGCTCCACTTATCAGGTTGTGGCTTCCATCGGACACGTTCGTGATTTGCCAAAGTCGACCTTGGGCGTCGATGTTGAACAAGACTACCAGCCAAAGTACATTAACATTCGCGGAAAGGGTCCCGTTATCAAGGACCTGAAGAAGGCCGCCAAGAATGCCAAGCAAGTTTACCTCGCATCCGATCCGGATCGTGAAGGTGAAGCCATTGCCTGGCACTTGCAATATATTTTGGGCTTGGATCCAAAAAAGGCCAACCGGGTAGTTTTCAACGAAATTACCAAAGACACGGTCAAAAGCGCTTTTAAGGAACCTCGAACCATCAACCAAGACTTGGTTGATGCGCAGCAGGCCCGACGAATTATCGACCGTTTGGTTGGGTATTCGATCTCTCCTGTCTTGTGGAAGACGGTGAAGCGTGGTCTATCGGCTGGACGCGTTCAGTCGGTTGCCTTAGGCCTAATCATTGCGCGCGAAAAAGAAATTCAGGCTTTCCAGCCAGAAGAATACTGGACGCTTGATTCCGAATTTAAGAAGGGCCGGGCGAAGTTCAAGGCGAACTTCTATGGCTTTGATGGTAAGAAGCAGCCGCTCCCTGACAATGCAGCCGTGCAAGGGGTGATGGGACAGTTGGACACGAAGAAGCCATTTGAAGTTTCTTCTGTCAAGGCCAAGGAGCGAAAGCGCCAGCCACAACCACCGTTTACGACTTCAACGATGCAACAGACGGCCAACACGCAGTTGAAGTTCCGAACGCGTAAGACGATGATGACGGCTCAGCAGCTCTATGAAGGAATTAATTTGGGCCGTGGGCTTGGTCAGGTCGGTCTGATCACTTACATGCGTACCGACTCGACTCGTTTGTCAGCCGTGGCTAAAAATGCGGCCGCACAATTTATTCATAATGAATGGGGAGAGGAATATTCCAGCCATAAGCCGGTTGCCGGTGTGCCACAAGAGGGGGCACAAGACGCCCACGAAGCCATTCGACCAACTGATGTCACGAAGACTCCGGCCTCGATCAAAGATAAGTTAACGCCCGACCAATTTAAACTCTATTCCTTGATTTGGTCGCGTTTTGTGGCGTCCTTGATGACACCAGAAATTTTGGACACGATGGCTGTGACGGTTGAGCAAAATGGCGTGCTCTTCCATGCTAATGGTTCAAAAACGAAGTTCCCTGGCTTCACCAAGGCTTACCCGGCTGCGAAAGAAAAAGACAATCTCTTGCCTGATTTGGCTGAAGGTGACCGGGTGGACTTGTCCAAGACCGATCCTGAACAGCACTTTACGATGCCACCAGCCCGGTATTCCGAAGCCGCTTTGATCAAGGCTTTGGAAGAAAACGGCGTGGGGCGTCCATCAACTTACGCGCCAACCTTGGATACGATTCAGCGCCGTAACTACGTGCGCGTGGATGCTCGTAAGTTCGTGCCAACCGAATTGGGTGAAATCGTCCAAAACATTGTGGATGATAAGTTCCCGGACATCACGGACACGAAGTTCACTGCCCAAGTCGAACATTCTTTGGATGACATCGAAGTGGGCGACAAGAAGTGGGTGCCAGTTGTTGACGAGTTCTACAAGCCATTTGCTAAGGAAGTCGCTTCGGCTGAAGAGACGCTTGAAAAAATCACCATGCACGATGAACTAGCCGGCATGGACTGTGAGGTCTGTGGGGCGCCAATGGTGATCAAGATGGGCCGTTATGGTAAGTTTTATGCTTGCTCGCGCTTCCCGGACTGTCGCAACACCAAGGCTATCGTCCAAGAAATTGGTATCGAATGTCCAAAGTGCCATAAGGGCCAGGTTGTTGAACGCAAGACCAAACGTGGTCGGAAGTTCTACGGCTGTTCTCGTTATCCAGACTGTGACTTCGTGTCATGGGAAAAGCCAAAGGCGCCAGGGGAAGAAGCCTCAGACGACAAGGCGGATAAGAAAAAAAGCACGAAGAAAGCAACAAAAAAGGCCAAGAGCTAAGTTCTTGACCAATCAAAAAAGCCGGCTCAAGTGAGTCGGCTTTTTGATTAGCGATTTTGTTTGCGGTATTGAACAGCGGTCATGCCGGTCTGTTGCTTGAAGACCGTGTTGAAGTAAGAAAGGTTAGGAATCCCCACCTTTAACCCAATCACTGCCACAGAATCGGCTGACTGTGAGAGCATCTTTTTGGCATGGTACATCCGTAAGCGGATCAGATACGCCTGTGGACTTTCATCCGTTTGCGTCATAAAGGCGCGATGCAAGACACCAGTTGAACAATCAAAGGCGGCTGAAAGTGATTCCAAAGTTAACCGCTGTTGGTAATGCGCAGCTAGGTAAACCTTGACTCGATAAACTAAGTCCGCTTTTTCAGACAAAGGACCAAAGGGTTGGCAATCTGGACAGGGAATGAAGCCCTCAAACAAGGCCTCGTCATTTGTTTTGAAAATTCGAACATCATCTGGGACGCAATTTTTTTCGCGTTCACAAGATGGGCAGCAGACCCGGTGGTCGTCCATGACGCCGTAAATAAACTTACCGTCGTAGCTGTGATCTTGTTCTTTAATCGCTTGGTAGCGTTTTTTGGTTAACGAGTACATGACGACTCCTTTCAAAAAATAGCCTTTTTAAAAAAGCTGAACAAAAAACATTTTAGCACGAATTGGTCTATGCGTGGGAATTGACGCTGCAATTTGGACAAAAAGATGGCTATGGGAACCTTATGAAATGAAATTGTTCCAATTTTGGCTTTATGAAGAGCCACCTTCAAGCTATAATGGTTGGTAGAGATTTAACCGTTTTATTTAATAGAAGAGGAAGAGTTACCCATGACCAATCACGCAGAAGAAATGATGAGCGCCTTGCAGCTTGGTCAGGTTGACCAGGCAAAAAAAGCCTTTGAGCTGGCTTTGAAAGAAGATTCGGATGACTTGCTTTTCTCCTTGGCAGAAGACCTTTACGCCATGGGCTTTGTGGATGAATCAAAGCGGGCCTACAAGCAGTTGCTAAAAAAGCATCCGGAAGAAGACCAATTGAAGTCCGCTTTAGCTGAATTGGCAATTGAAGAAGATCACTTGGAAGAGGCGCAAGAATACTTGGCTCAGATTAGCAAAGAGTCAGCGGCTTATTTGCAATCCTTGCTCGTCAAAGCGGACCTTTACCAGCAAGAAGGTCTGCAGGAGTCAGCGGAATATGCCTTAAAAAAGGCCCGGCAGATCGCACCTGAAGAACCCGTTGTTGCTTTTGCCTTAGCTGAGTTTTATTTTTCGACAGGAGAATATCACAAAGCGATTGGCTTATACCGAAACTTGTTGTTGGTGGGGGAGCGTCGAATGGCCAAAGTTGACGTAGCCGCTCGCATTGGAACGGCTTATGCGGCGGTTGGGAACGTCGAAAACGCCATCGCTTATCTCGAGCAAATTAAGCCGCTTGACATGACGATCGACACCAAGTTCCAACTCGCATTTTTGTATCAAGAGCAAAAGCAAATTGATCAAGCCATTTCGCTTTATGAAGATATTTTGGATCAGGACCCACACTATACGTCAGTCTATCCATTGTTGGGCCGGGCACAAGAAGAGGATCAGAACCAAAAGGCCGCATTGCAAACCTATCAAACTGGTTTGTCATATGATCAGACGAACGTTGTCTTGTACCGTTTGACGGCTAATTTGGCCTTTTTACAGGGTGACGATGCCTTGGCCGAGTCGTGCTACAAAAAGGCGCTTGATTTGGATAATGAGGATTTGACAACGATTGCGGCTTTAGCCGACTTTTACTTGGCCAAGCACGATTACGATCAGACGATCCAGGTTATTTTAGCTGCTTTGGAAAAAGATTTGGTTGATCCAAAATTCAACTGGGACCTAGCCCGGGCTTACCACGCAAAAGACGAAGATGATCAGGCGAAAAAGTACTTTGAGGCGGCCAAAGAAGATTATCCGGCCGATCCGGACTTCTTGCACGATTTGGCGGATTGGTATCATGAGCGTGGTCAGCAAAAGCTTGAAAAAGAGACATTGCAACAAGTCGTGGACTTAGTGCCAGATGATATGGACTTGGCCAGTCGACTGGCTGATTTGGAAGAGGCTTTTGACGTATAAAAAGCCTTGTTGCCGTGCAATTCAGGCAATTTCTTGCTAAGATAGAAATAGAAGATAATCACGAGGTGGCCCATGCAATTTACCCAACTACCGAGCCAGTTAGTGGCGGCCAAACCAATTTTAGATCGCATTAATGCGGCCGGTTTTGCGGCCTATTTTGTTGGCGGTTGTGTCCGCGATATGATTTTGGGCGAAAGCTTACATGACGTCGACATTGCCTCCTCGGCTTATCCCGAAGAAATTAAGGCGATCTTTGATAGGACAGTCGACACCGGTATTCAGCATGGGACGGTCATGGTTTTGGATCACGGAGAAGGCTATGAGATCACAACTTTTCGAACGGAATCGACTTATACCGATTTTCGACGGCCTGATTCGGTGACCTTTGTTCGCTCTTTGGAAGAGGATTTGAAGCGGCGCGATTTTACAATTAACGCTTTTGCCTTGGATGCGGACGGCAGTGTCATTGATCTTTTTGATGGCTTAGGTGACCTAGAAAAAAAACAGATCCGCGCTGTTGGAAAACCAAACGAACGCTTCACAGAAGATGCTTTGCGAATGATGCGCGCTTTGCGTTTTGCTTCAAAGTTAAACTTCTCGATCGAAGAAGGAACGCTTGAGGCGCTAAAAGAATTGTCACCGAACCTGAAAAAAATCGCCGTTGAGCGGATCCAGGTCGAGTTCGAAAAGCTATTGATGGGGCAAGCGGCTTCTCAGTCGTTATTGACGATGGTTGAAGTGGGCTTACTTCCTTATTTTCCAGGCCAAAAGGGGATGGTGATCGATCAGCATTTGCTGCTTTTGGCCAACTGGCTGGAAAAGAAGCAACCAAAAACGTTGCTTGAAGTTTGGACCCTTTATTTGGGAACCGGTGGGTTTAACCCAGATGAGCTGCAAACTGAACTGCGGGCCTGGAAACTATCCCGTGAGATTATGGCGACTGTCACGCGCCTTTCAAAAGCCATCGAAAAGCGGAACGATTTATCCACTTGGGACTTGTACCAGATTAACGATCTGGCGGATACGTTCTTAGCTGTGATCGAGATGATGGGGGTCGATTTCTCACTCATAGAAGACATCAAGAAACGTCTGAATGCTTTATCGATTCGTTCGGGCAAAGATATCGTGGTCAATGGCGGTCAGCTCATTCAGTCTGGAATCGCAACACCGGGGCCTGGATTAGGCAAGCTCCTGCACGAAATTGAGCAAGCAATTGTTTGTGGTGAACTTTCAAATACAAAAGAAGCGATTTTTGACTTTGCAAAGGAGCACTAAACATGGCAATATTAAAGATGGTCTGGGCAGAAGATGATCGGTACGCCATTGGTAAAAATGGTCAGTTACCTTGGTTTTTGCCGGCTGATTTGGCCCATTTTAAAAAGGAAACGGTCCATTCGACCATGGTCATGGGACGATCCACCTGGGAATCCATTGGACGTCCTTTGCCAAAACGCCATTCGGTGGTCTTGACGAGTCAACAAGATTTTGAGACTGGTTTTGATGAGGTAACGGTGGTTCATACAAAAGATGAGCTGATCGATCTGATCAAAGCAGAATGGCAAAAAGGTCACCCGGTCACCGTTGCCGGTGGTGCCCAAATCTATCGGCTGCTAATGCCACTTGCGACCGATTTGTCCGTTACAAAGGTGAAAGGTGATTTTGCTGGTGATACTTTCGTGGATCCGATTGACTTGAAACAATTCGAATTAGTCAATCGTGAAGCCCTAAAGGATAACGGTCAAGACATTGAATTTTTAACGTATCAACGAAAAGCCTAGGAGAGTGTGATGAGTAAGGTAAAGATTGTAACCGATTCAGGTGCTAAGTTTACGGAGAAGGAAAAGGAAGAATTTGATATTCAAGTGGTTCCTTTGTCTGTTGAGATCGATGGAACCATCTATGAAGACGGTGTGACGATCAGTCCAGAAGAATTCTTGGATAAAATGGCAGTGAGTGCTGAGGTGCCACATACGTCTCAGCCGCCGATTGGTGCGTTCCAAGAAGCCTACGAAAAAGCTTTGGCCGGTGATGAGGATGCCGAGATTCTTTCACTGCATATCTCTTCTGGCCTATCTGGAACAGTAAATGCTGCTCATCAAGCAGGCGCCTTGGTTAAAAACAAAGTCGTCGCCTTTGATACCTATTCGGCGGATCGCTCCGAAGCCTTCGTTGTGTTGGCTGCTGCCCGGGTTGCTAAAAACGGAGGCAGCATGGAAGAAGTGCTTGCAGCAGCTGAGAAAGCCCGTGAAGACACGTATATTTATTTGTCGTTCCGTAATCTGGACAATATGGTGGCAGGCGGTCGCTTGTCGAAAACGCAAGGCTTGATTGGGAACCTCTTGAATATTAAGGTTGGCGCTTTTGTTGATCCAAAAGGAAAGGTGGAAGTGGCAACCAAGGGACGTGGTCTGAAGACTTTGAACAAATTCAATGAAGATGTGATTGACAAGATGAAGTCTTTTAAGACGATGAAAGGCATCGGGATCACTTACACAGGAATCAAAGAGGAAGCTGAAGCCATGGCTGCTCGGTTAAACGAGATCTGGCCGGACATTGATATTTTGGTATCTGTGGCGACACCGATGATTGCCACGCACACGGGGATGGGTGCTTTAGCCTTTCTCTTTGAAGCAGAATAATAGTTAGAAGGTTATGTCATGAAGAAACGTCGTTCGATTTGGTTTTGGCTCTTTTGTTTGCTTATTTTGGCCATTTTGTCAGCCGGTGTCTATACGGCTTATCTGGCGTTGATGCCAACCCGGACAAGCTTTAGCCAGACCACAAGTGGTGATAACACCAAGATTGATCTGACGCTGAATCGTGATCAACTGAACGCTTTGTCCAACACGTATTTGACGAATCAATCAAATGGTAAATACAGCGTAAAGGTTAACGAAGAGAACGTGACGGCTCAAACGACGGTTACGGTCTTCAACCAGAAGCTTGATGCCAAATTGACGATGGTGCCTAAGACAACCGATGGTGGCAATGTCATCATGGAGGTCCAAAAGGTTGAACTGGGCCAATTGGATTTGCCAGTCAACGTGGCCATGGGGTACATTAAAGAAATGTACACGGGACCAAAGGGTGTGACCATCCAACCTGATCAGAAACAAATCGCCCTTGATCTGTCAAAATTAACGAAGAAGAATGGTTGGACCCTGCAAGCAGATGAGCTGAACTTAAAGGACAACCGCTTTACCTTTACCGGAGTCATGCAAAATGCCCAGTAGACACCGTAGTTTTTATGGTTGGTTGATGACCAACCGCAACACAGTCGCAGCAACTGAGATCCAGCAGTTTGCCAACAATGCGTTTTTGGATGCGTCCTTTCCAAAGCAATCCACGGATTTTGATGAAATTTCCGAATATTTGGAAACGGGAGCGTCTTACTTAATGTCGATGACGATTTTTGATGAAGCCTGGGCTGAGTACCAGGCTTCTCGTTAGTTAGGAGACAAAATGGCCCAAAATATTCAATGGTATCCCGGCCACATGGCAAAGGCCTTCCGTTTGATGCGGGAAAACTTGTCATTGGTTGACCTCGTTTTCGAGTTAGTTGATGCCCGTTTACCAATGTCTTCAAGAAATCCCGAAGTCGACAAGTTAATCGAAAAAAAACCTCGTCTTTTGGTATTAACCAAGGCAGATTTAGCAGATTCCAAAGAGACGGCTTCATGGAAAGCCTATTTTGAAAAGCAAGGCTTAAACGTCGTGGTACTCGATACGCGTGGTCCGAAGACGGCGCAGATGATGACGAAAGCGGCGAAAGAAGTCTTAAAGGACCGAATTGAAGCCCAAGAAACGAAGGGGATCAAGAATCGGCCGATTCGTGTCATGCTGGCTGGTATTCCAAACGTTGGTAAGTCGACCTTGCTTAATCATTTGGTGCAAAAAAACGTGGCCATTACGGCCAACAAGCCCGGCGTGACCAAGAAAGTCGCCTGGCTGAAAACCTCGACCGGATTAGAAATTTTGGATTCACCCGGTGTTCTTTGGCCAAAGTTTGAAGATCAAAAGACTGGCCAGCGTTTAGCTTTGACAGGTGCAGTCAAGGACACGATCTTTGCAAAAGACGATGCCGCCTTATATTTGCTGAGCTTTTTTCGGGAGTACAACCCACAGGCAATCATTGATCGTTACCATTTGGCTGACGATGCCTTTGATCAAACAGACGTCAACTTATTGTTAACCATTACTGAAAAGCTCGGCTTTAAAGATGATTATGATAAGGCCGCCGTTCGTCTACTAAACGATCTTCGTTCTGGCAAGCTGGGACGCTATACATTGGACCGAGAACATGACTGAGACAATTGCAGCGATTAAAGCTGCTTTGAAAGAGGCGCAGGCTGACGATGGCCGTTTGGCCAAATGGCGAACGGATTCTCGCTCCGGCGTCCAGAATGCCTTGAAGGCTTTCGATAAGCGTTTGGCTAAAGAAGCTAAGCAGAAAGCGGACTTTATGAGCCGCTTTGCCTTTGAGTCCGAACTCTGGGACCAGGGCTACCAGGCCATTGCCGGTGTTGACGAAGTCGGCCGTGGCCCCTTAGCTGGTCCGGTTGTCGCTGCTGCGGTCATTTTACCGGCTGACTTCGATGCTTATGGCGTTATCGATTCCAAGCAGCTTTCAAAAAAGGTGCGAGACGAGCTGGTCACGCATATTAAAAAAGACGCTGTCGCCTATGGAATTGGCATCGTTTCGGTCGAACGGATCGATGAGGTCAATATCTATGAGGCTTCTCGTGAAGCGATGAAACAAGCGGTCTTAGCAATGGACGTGCCGGCCGATTATTTATTGGTGGACGCCATGGTCATTGATCTACCATTGCCACAGCAAAAATTAATTAAGGGCGATGCCCGATCCAACTCGATTGGGGCAGCTTCAATTCTTGCAAAAGTGACCCGTGATGCGCTCATGGTCGCCTATGAAAAAGAGTATCCGGGGTATGGCTTTGGTCAAAATGATGGCTACGGCACCAAGGCACATTTAGAAGGACTAGCCAAATTGGGACCTTGTCCCATCCATCGAAAGACCTTTGCGCCGGTCAAAAAGTGTTTATCCTAAAAAACCGCTTCGGCGGTTTTTTAATTTGTTTCTAATTTATCCTTGTTCAAAGTCGGCCAGCCCCGTATAATAAAAAGAAAGATCTCGTCATTTTAGGAGAGTGTCATGCCCCAAATTAAATTACGTCCCCGTCTTCACGCCGTCGCCAATCTCGTTTTTGCCAAGCACAAAGTTGCCGACATCGGTTCCGATCACGCCTATCTGGCCGCTTTTCTAGTCGAACAGGGCCACACCGACGCCGCCATCGTTGGCGAAGTCGCCAAGGGCCCACTCGAAAACGCGAAGCACACCGTAGCAGCTCAATCCCTTGGCCAACGAATCGACTGTCGGCTGGCCGATGGTCTTGCGGCCATTCGACCAGAAGACGGTGTGGAATCGGTTGTGATTGCAGGTATGGGCGGACTTTTGATAAAAAAGATTCTAAATGATCAACGCCAATTGGGGCCCTTTAAGCAATTAGTGCTTCAGCCAAATACCGATCAGGATGCCTTGCGGGCCTGGTTGGTGGAAAATGATTATGCGATTACAAAAGAAGAAATGGTCAAAGAAGGCGTCCACCGTTACGAAATTATCGTGGCTGAACCAGGCAAACAAACCTTGTCTGAAGCAGATTTGACCTTTGGTCCATTCTTGCGTTTGGAAAAGGGACCGATTTTTTTGGCTAAGTGGACACATGAAAAGAACCGCTTGCAGCTGGTCTTAGATCGGTTAGCTGAAGCCAACCAACAGACCAGTACGAAATATCTCGAAGTCAAAGAAATGATCGACAAAATCGAAAAGGAGTTGGCAGAGAAATGATTCAAGCAGCGGATTTAATTAACAAAATCGAAGCTTTTGCGCCAAAGTCCCTGGCTGAAAAGGGCGACCCAACGGGGCTACAGATTGGGGACCCCAATCAACCCATTCAGCGCGTGATGACGACTTTAGATGTCCGACCTGAAACGGTTCAAGAAGCCATCGAAAAAAAAGTGGACTTCATTTGGGCCCATCATGAACCGCTTTTTTTTCCGGCTAAGAATCTCGATTTAACTGATCCGCAAAACAAGATGTATGCGGATTTGATTAAGCATGACATCGTTGTTTATTCTTCGCACACGAATTTAGATGCGGCTGATGGTGGTCTAAACGACTGGCTTTGTCGCGCTTTTGGTATAGAAGAAGCAATTCCACTGGTCCCAGACGAAGTCAATGACAAGGCAGGGCTCGGTCGGATCGGCCGGTTAAAAAAGCCAAAGAGTTTGTCTGACTATGCTAAGACAGTGAAGGCCGTTTGCCAGGTTCAAGAAGTTCGCTTGATTGCAGCGAACCCCCAAAAAATGATCGAACGTGTGGCTGTCCTTGGTGGCGATGGTGGCAAGTACTGGAAAGAGGCCAAAGCACAGGGGGCTGATCTCTACATTACAGCTGATCTCTATTACCACGTTGGTCACGACGTCTTGGCGGCTGATTTTGCCGTACTCGACCCTGACCACCACATGGAAGCTTTAGCCAAGGAACCAATGGCAAAAAAGGTTCAGGAATGGTTTGGAGAAGAATTGACAGCCATTGTTTCGCAAGTTAACACGGATCCATACCGTTATCTTTAAAATTTAGGAGAATATTATGTCTGAAAAGTACCCAGAATTAATCAATCGTTTTCTTCGCTTTGTTCAGGTCAACACTCGGTCCAACGAGGAATCAACGACTACGCCATCCGACCCCAAGGAAGTCGCTTTCTTAAAAAATTTGGCAGAAGAATTACGCGCTTTGGGTTTGTCAGATGTTCAAACGATGAAAGACGGTTACGTTTTTGCCAAAATGCCAGGCAATAGTAAGCAGACCAAGCTACCAACGATTGGCTTTATTTCTCACGTCGACACGGCCGACTTTAACAGTGAAAACGTTCGTCCCCAAGAAGTGGCCGATTATGATGGCCAGTCGGTTATCCACTTGGGTGATTCTGGTTTCACCTTGGATCCAAAGGATTTTCCCAACCTGAAGCATTACAAAGGCCATGATTTGATCACAACGGATGGGACGACTTTACTCGGTGCCGATGACAAAGCCGGTGTGGCTGAAATCATGGCGCTGATCGATTATCTGTTGGCTCACCCAGAAATTGAACACGGTCCCTTGGCCTTTGCCTTTGGTCCAGATGAAGAAATTGGCCGTGGAGCGGATCACTTTGACGTCCAAGCTTTTGGTGCCGACTTTGCCTACACCGTCGATGGCGGTCCGCTTGGTGAACTTGAGTGGGAAACGTTTAACGCGGCTGGTGCTAAAGTGACAATTAAGGGGCGTAATGTGCACCCGGGAACGGCTAAGGATACGATGGTTAACGCCTTACAAGTGGCGATTGACTTCCACAATGGCCTACCAGAAGAAGACCGACCTGAAAAAACGGAGGGGCGGCAGGGATTTTATCACTTAATTAGCCTGGATGGGACACCTGAAGAAGCAAGCTTATCTTACATTATTCGGGATCACGATCGGCAGGCTTTTGAAAGTAAAAAAGCCCGCCTCAAGCAGCTGCAAAATGCGCTTAATGAACGCTTTGATGAGCCGAGAGTGCATGTGCACTTGCAAGATCAGTACTACAACATGGGCGAAGTCCTCAAAGATCGTCAAGAGGTCGTTTGCATAGCGGAGACTGCCATGAAGACACTTGGTATCGAACCCAAGGTCGAGCCTGTGCGTGGGGGAACCGATGGCTCCAAGATTACTTTCTTGGGCTTACCAACTCCAAACCTCTTTGCCGGTGGCGAGAACATGCACGGTCGTTTTGAGTATGTCTCAAAGCAGGTGATGGTAAAAGCAACAGATGTTTTGCTAGAGATTGTTCAAGAGGTCGCAAAAGGTAAGTTGGCAAAATAAATTAAAAAAACGATTGCCCAGCTAATGGAGGGACAATCGTTTTTTTGTATAAAAGATTTAGTTTTTGGCTGCCTGATCCTTTGAAAGAATCGGAACAACGATCAAGGCCAATTCAGCAATGATCACGGTGACCAGTGCAGACATGGCCGGGTTGAAGGCCACGCTCGTCATCTGAGCGACCAGATAGCCAAGCAGCAAACCGAAGAAGGCTGCCCAGAGTGCGGTTACGATATAGCGCATGTGAATACCACCTTTTTTATTTACTGCTAATCTACCGCTTCTTTTAGGATTGGTCAAGTTGAAGCAGGCGACAGTTTTTTGGATCTGTTGCCAAAAAGAGTAGAAATTTGCGGGAATTCTCCTCTAATTTTTAAGGAAAGAGAACAAATTTTCGGTATAATATAAGAAGAATTCGATGCGCTTTTGGAGGCTTTTATGTACGCACCCTTACAAGTTAAAAGTGGCTATTCGTTGTTGCAAAGCCCAAGCAGCGTCTCGCAAATCGTAAAAACGGCCAAAGCGCGCGGCTATCAGGCCGTCTCCTTGGCAGAACAAAACGTTTTATATTCCTTGGTTGATTTTTACAAAGAAGCCAAAGCAGCTGACCTCAAGCCTATTTTTTCATTACAATTGATGGTCAATGGCTTAGTCAACTTAGCCACGCCGTTTCCAGTTTTGTTATCCGCTTACAATGAGACCGGGTACCGAAATTTGATCTTGTTGTCGTCCAAAAAGATGACCCTAGAGGACGAGCCAATGACCATGAAAATGTTGGCCGATCATTTGGCTGGGTTGGTACTCACCTTGACGCCTGAATCGGAGTTGGGGCAGTTGATTGCTTCTTCTGATCCGGCCAGCAAGAATTACTTAGCCCAGCTCGATAAACAAATTGGGCAAGGTCAAGAACGTTATTTGGGTATTAACCCAAGTTTATCTTTTGTGCAGCAAAAGGCGCTGACTGAATACTCGAACGAACATGATTTACCACTGATCGCCTGGGACAGGGTCGATTACATGGATCCGGAGGATGCCTTTACAACACAGGTTTTGCGAGCAGTGAATGCGGGAACGGTTCTGGATAATTTGGGGCCGTTGTCCCATGAAAAGGGCGCTTTTTATTTGAAAGATCAAGCTGAGCTTTTTCAGGCGTATCAGCAGACCCTTGCTTTGAAAGAAGCTTACGAGAATAACGAAGCTCTCGTCTCGAAAGCTTCGGTTGAGCTAACCTTCAAGAAACCCGCTTTGCCCGTTTTCGAGCAGCATTCTGGCCTGTCATCCAAGGACTATTTGCAACAACTTGCCTACGCTGGTTTAAAGCGGCGGCTTGCGCTTGCCGGCATCAGCCAGCCGAAAGCTTATGAAGAGCGACTCACCCGCGAATTGACCGCCATTATCGATTTAGGCTTTGCGGATTACTTTTTGATTGTCTGGGACATTTTGAAATTCGCCCGGGACCACAAGGTGCAGACAGGGGCAGGTCGTGGCTCTGCGGCTGGTTCATTGGTGGCTTATTGTCTTGGAATCACAAACGTGGATCCATTGCAGGCCGGCCTGCTTTTTGAGCGTTTCTTGAACCCAGAACGTGCTCAGATGCCAGACATTGACATTGATTGGCCGGACGACCGAAGAGACGAGTTGCTTTCATACTTGCATGATAAGTATGGCCAGGACGACTTTGCCCAGATCATTACTTTTGGAACGCTCGCAGCTAAACAGGTACTACGTGATGTCGGCCGTGTCTTTGGACTCGACGCCAAAGAACAAAAGCAGCTGACCGACACCATTCCGGCAGGTAAGAATGGTCGGAAGGTGAGCCTAGACGACACGCTTTCTGATCCAAAGAACCGGTTAGAACCGGCTTTGAAAAAGCATGAGCACGGCAGCTTGCTTCTAAAGACTGCGCGTAAGATGGAAAACTTGCCCCGCAATTATTCAACCCATGCGGCCGGTGTTGTTTTGTCCGATTCGCCTTTAACGGATACGTTGCCCGTTCAGAAGGGAAACGACGGCTATTTGATGACGCAGTTGCCAAAAGGGCCGGTTGAAGCGCTTGGTTTGCTAAAAATCGATATTTTGGGGCTGACGACGCTAAAGATTTTGGCAAAGGGGATCGAACTGGCCCGCCCGGTTTTGGGTGATGACTTTGATATCAAAAAAATTTCATTTGAAGACCAAAAGACACTGGCCCTTTTTGCTGCTGGCCAAACCAATGGTGTCTTCCAATTTGAATCAGCTGGCATGCAGCGGATGCTGCGTCGTTTGAAAATCGATCGGTTTGCTTTGATCACGGCTTCAACCGCCCTTTACCGACCTGGTCCAAGCCAGCACATTGAGACCTTTATCAAACGGCGACTCGGACAAGAACCGGTCCCGGTCACTGATCCGGTCGTTGATCGAATTTTAGCTGAAACATTTGGCATTTTGGTCTATCAGGAGCAGGTCATGCAAGTGGCTGAAGCCTACGCTGGTTTCACCCTGGCGCAAGCCGACTTTCTTCGTTCGGCCATGTCTAAGAAAAAGCTCAAGCAGATGGCTCAGGCCAAGGAAGCCTTCTTAGCAGGTGCCAAGAAAAAGGGGCATAGCGAGCAAGAGGCTGAACAGCTTTTTACCTACATCGACCAATTTGCCAACTACGGTTTTAACAAATCACACGCCGTGGCCTATTCGGAACTATCTTTTTCACTAGCTTACCTCAAGGCACATGCGCCACTGGCTTTTTATACCGCTTTGCTAAATGCCCACCAGGGCGGGGCGGCCAAGGCCCAAGGCTATTTACAAGAGGCCAAGAAGCGGCAAGTTAAGGTGCTTGGACCAGATATTAATCAGTCCCAAGCAGACTGGTCAATTGACGGCCAAGCCTTGCAAATGGGTATCGGCAATATCGCCGGTTTGCCAACACCCTTTGTTGAAGAACTCTTGGCTATCAGAAACCAAACGGGTGGCTTTATTGGCTTACCCGCATTTGTCTTGTCTTTGCCAGAAAAATGGCGGCGGGAAAAGGAAATCAGCTTGTTGATCAACGCCGGTGCCTTGGACCGCTTTGGCTACAACCGTGCCGAACTGACTGAAAACTTACAAGACCTCCTGACGGCCGCTGCCTTTGGGGAACAAGTCTTAAAAGAAACGAAGATGAAGAAGGTCGAAGACTATGGCTTGGTGGAACGCTTACAGCGTGAAAAAGACGTTCTTGGTTTTAATTTGTCGGGACATCCAACGGAGGCCTTCTCTGCCGATTATGAGGCTTCTAAAGCAAGTCACATTGCCGATCTTTCAGAAAACCAGCAGGTCACTGTCTATGGACTAATCAAGCAAGTTAAGGTTATCAAGACCAAGAAGGGCGACCAGATGGCCTTCTTGTCCGTATCAGACATGACAGGGTCATTGGATGTAACCGTCTTTCCAAAGCTCTATGAACGTCTTTTTGATCAGTTAAAGATCGGTAAAGTCTTTTCCATTAGCGGCAAGACTGAAGTTCGACAAGGCCTGTCCTTAATTGCCAACCGCATGACAGCAGTCAATCCGGACGAGGGCAATCAGGCAAGGCAGCAAGGCGAGCTCTTGAATGAAAATGAGAAAAGGGTCAAAAAGGGCCAACCGGCTGCTAAAAAAGCCGTTGGGCAAGGAACTTGGTTCCTTCGGCTGATTGATGACGACAGGGAAGCAAAGCAAAAGACGGCCATTTGGCAATTGATGCAGCAGCATCCGGGGAATAATCCCGTCACACTCTACTGGCCAAATACGAAAAAAAGAAAGAATTTACCCATCCAGTATGGTTTGGCCGATAAAAGCGTAGTTCTAGCGCCTTTACAAGCGATCTTAGGTGATCAAAACGTTGTTTTTAAAGAAAAAGGTTAGATTCTAGCTTGTGAATTGGTTGTAGAGTGTATTACAATATGTTTAGGAAGTTGTTTGTCGCAACTCACCAAGATATCAAAGGAGCAATTTACCCATGAAAAAGACGAAAATCGTCTCAACGCTTGGTCCGTCATCAAATGATGTCGAAACCATTGTGAAGTTAATTGAAGCCGGTGCTAACGTATTCCGCTTCAACTTCTCCCACGGTGATCACGAAGAACACTTGGGCCGTATGCAAAAGGTGGCCGAAGCTGAAAAGATTACTGGTAAGACTGTTGGTCGTCTGCTTGACACGAAGGGTGCGGAAATCCGTACGACAAAGCAAGCAGATGGTAAGATTCAATTCGCCACTGGTGATGTTTTCCGCATCTCAATGGATGACAGCTTGGAAGGTACGCACGACAAGATCGCCGTTACTTACCCAGGTTTGTTCGATGACGTGAAGGTTGGCGGAAAGGTTCTCTTTGATGATGGTTTGCTTGAAACGACTATCATGGAAAAGGATGATGCCAACAAGGAATTGGTCGTAAAGGCTGATAACCACGGGTTGCTTGGTTCACGTAAGGGTGTTAACGCACCAGGCGTTTCCATCAACTTGCCAGGTATCACGGACAAGGATGCCGATGATATCCGCTTTGGTTTGGATCACGAAATCAACTACATCGCTGCATCATTCGTGCGTAAGCCAGAAGATGTTTTGGAAATCCGTGCTTTGTTGAAGGAAAAGAACATGGAACATGTTCAAATCATTCCTAAGATCGAATCACAAGAAGGGATCGATAACTTGGATGCCGTTTTGGACGTATCAGACGGTTTGATGATTCCTCGTGGTGACATGGGTGTTGAAATTCCAGCCGAAAACGTTCCTTTGATTCAAAAGGAAATGATGGCCAACATGAACAAGCGTGGTTTGCCTGTTATCACGGCTACTCAAATGCTTGATTCAATGGAAGATAACCCACGTCCAACGCGTGCCGAAGCAGCTGACGTTGCTAACGCCGTATGGGATGGTACTGATGCCACAATGTTGTCTGGTGAATCAGCTAACGGAGAATACCCAGTTGAAGCTGTTACGATGATGGCTAAGTTGGATGAAAAGGCTGAAACAGCTTTGCCAATTTACTCACGTCACCAAGACACGTTCTACCACAATGACTCAGTTGAATCAGTTGCTGCTGCAGCTGCTCGTTTGGCTGATTCAGTTTCAGCAAAGGCCGTTGTTGTCTTGACTGAATCTGGTTACGAAGCTCGTATGGTTTCAAAGCACCGTCCATTGGCACCAATCGTTGCCTTGGCTACGGAAGAACGCGTTCAACGTGGTTTGACTTTGAACAACGGGGTTGTTCCTGTCTTGGCTGAAACGCCAAAGTCAGTTGACGACTTGATCGTTTTGGCAAAGCAAGCTGCTAAGGACCAAGGCTTGGCCGAATCTGGTGACAAGATCGTTGTGATGACGGTTGCACCAATCGACAAGACGAAGTCAGCCAACAACGTTTCAGTTGAAACGCTCTAATTCAAGTCTTTTAGACTAAAAAGTCCGACTCTGTCGGGCTTTTTTTATGTTAAAATGAAGAAAGTTCCAAGCAAATGAGGGATATGATTTTTGACAAAACAAAGTGAAAAGATTTTTACCTTTCAAAACGTTGAGCAGCAAACGGTAGTCACCGGTGCGCAGGATCAGCTCTTAATCTTAATCGAAGAAGGGTTATCGGTTGAACTCCACGTTCGTGGTTCGCAAGTGGCGATTAATGGCGAAGAGAATGCGATTTCTAAAGCCTATGCTGTCTTGAATGTTTTGTGCCAGCTAGTGAAAAAGCAAGTATCGGTTGGACCTGCTGATGTGGTGTCGGCGACGACAATGGCCAAAAAGGGGACACTCGACTACTTCTTAGATTTCTATCAAGGTTCGATCATCAAAGATAAGAAGGGCCGTTCCGTTCGTGTAAAGAATTATGGTCAACGTCAGTACATCTCAGCGATTAAGCACAATGATTTGACTTTTGGCATTGGTGCCGCTGGAACCGGTAAGACTTTCTTAGCGGTGGTCATGGCGGTATCGGCTTTGAAAAAAGGTGACGTTGAACGGATTATTATCGCTCGTCCGGCGGTCGAAGCCGGGGAATCACTTGGTTTTCTACCTGGTGATTTGAAGGAAAAGGTTGATCCTTATATGCGTCCAATTTATGATGCGATGAACACCTTGATTGGTTCTGACCATGTCGAACGCCTCATCGAACGGGGAGTCTTAGAAATTGCACCACTCGCCTACATGCGTGGTCGAACGTTGGATGACGCCTTTATTATTGTGGACGAGGCGCAAAACACGACGAATGCGCAGATGAAGATGGTTCTGACTCGTCTTGGTTTTCAGTCGAAGATGGTCGTTAATGGTGACCCATCCCAGATTGATCTACCCAAGGGCGTTAAATCTGGACTTTTAGCCGCACAAAAGATTTTAAAAGACTTAAATCGGGTCGGTTTTGTTCACTTTGATAGTCAAGATGTCGTTCGCCACCCAGTGGTTGGACAGATTGTTTCGGCATACGAAGAAGCCGATGAGAAAATCCAAGCTTTGAAAAAAGCTCGTGAAGAAGGACATGCATAATGGATTTAGCTTTAATTGATCAAACCAAAGACGGTGTGACTCAGTATCACAAGGATCTGGTCACTTATGTGTTGGATTATGCAGGCAAATACTTAGAGTTGCCTGACAACACGGAAATGTCCGTGACATTCATGAATAACGAGGCCATCCAGGCCTATAACCGTGATTATCGCGGAAAGGATAAACCAACGGATGTGATTTCTTTTGCCATCGAAGAAGCGGGCGATGACAGCCCACTTCTGCCAGATGAGTTAATGGACGAAGAGATTGCTAAAAATATTGGCGACATCTTAGTTTCTGTTGATATCATCGAAAGCCAGGCCGAATACTTAGGCCATTCGTTTGAACGTGAGCTCGGTTTTTTGGTTGTGCATGGTTTCTTGCACCTGAACGGCTACGACCACATGCTGGGTGACAAAGAAGAAAAAGAAATGTTTGATCTACAAAGGAATATTTTAGATGACTATGGCCTCCGACGCTAAAAAGAGCGACAACAATCAGCCAGATGAATTAGCTACTTTCCAAGAAGAAATCGATCGCTCAAAAAACAGTCAAAAACAAAGTGAACGACAAGAAATTTCAGATGAACACGGGCGCCAAACAGGCCGTAATCGAAATTTTGGGAAGTCCCTGTTTAACGCGATTAAAGGGATCTTTTTGGTTTTGATTCGTGAGCGTAACATGCGCTTTCATGTCGGCTTTGCTCTTGTTGTTTTGATCGGCGGACTCTATTTGGGGCTGAATCGCTCCGAATGGCTTTGGGTCGTGATTGGTGTTTTCTTAGCCATCTATGGGGAGTTCGTCAACACGGTGGTGGAGGCGGTCATTGATTTGATGGTCGACAAACGCTACCATCCACTAGCAGGATTAGTGAAGGACGTGTCTGCTGGAATGGTCTTGGTTTCAGTGGCTGCGGAAATGATTATCTTGTTTTTGATTTTCCAGCCACACCTCTGGCATTTCTTCGGTATTCAAACCGACTTTTCTCGCTTCATTCACCGTTTGAAAGGATAATTTATGACTAAAGAAGGATTTAAATCAGGTTTTGTGGCCATCATCGGCCGGCCAAATGTTGGAAAGTCAACGCTTTTAAACCGGATCGTTGGTGAGAAAATTGCCATCATGTCGAACAAAGCGCAAACCACGCGAAACAAAATCCAAGGAATCTACACGACTGATGAAGCTCAGGTGGTCTTTATCGATACCCCTGGTGTTCACAAGCCACAGAATTCACTGGGCGATTACATGGTGAAATCTGCCTTTTCTGCCCTGCACGAAGCGGATGCCATTTGGTTTGTCGTTGATGCGTCCAAAAAACGTGGGGCGGGTGATGATTACATCATTAACCGCTTGAAGGAAGTCACGAATACGCCGATCTTTCTTCTGGTCAATAAGGTGGACTTACTGAAGAAAGAAGACCTCTTTGCTGTCATCAACACGTATCAAGAAGACGCACCCGAATGGACGGAGATATTCCCAATTTCGGCGACCGAAGGCGACAATGTACCGGAATTGCTGGAGACGGTGATTCAGGATTTGGATGAAGGCCCCCAATACTTTGATGCCGATCAATTGACCGATCACCCGGAGCGCTTTGTCATTTCGGAATTAATTCGTGAAAAGGTTTTGCAACTGACGCAGCAGGAAGTGCCACACTCAGTGGCTGTTGTGATCGACAAAATCGAGCAAGGACAAGATGATATCGTTAACATCCAGGCGTCGATTATCGTTGAACGGCCAACGCAAAAGAACATCGTCATTGGCCGTCAGGGCAAGATGATCAAACAAATTGGCACTCGGGCCCGCAAGGACATTGAGCGTTTACTCGGCTCTCGTGTTTTCCTAGAGACCTGGGTTAAGGTCGAAGAACGCTGGCGTGATCGTCCGCAAGCTTTGCAGTCACTGGGTTACCGAAAAGACGACTTTTAAAGATTCAAGAAGGGCGGCTAGTCGCACAACTGGCCGTTTTTTCGTACATAATGAGTTCAAAGGAAAGGAGGGGTTGGCAATGGCGTTAATCGAAGGATTGATTTTGAGCACCACGGACTATCGAGAGAATGACCTGCTGGTCAAGCTTTTTACCAAAGAAGCAGGAATTATTACAGCCATGGCCCGGGGGGCAAAGAAACAAAAGTCCAAACTCGCGCCCGTTAGCCAGTCCTACACCTGGGTGGTGGTCGACGGTGTTTACCCAAAGAACCAGCAAGGCCTTGGTTTCATTAATTCACTTCAGGAGAGTAAAATCTATAAGAATGTCGTGACGGATTTGACGACTTCTGCCTATGCCGCCTTAATTGCAAAGGACCTGACGGTGGCCTTTGACGAAAACGTCAAACAGGTCGACTGGTATGAGCGAACCTTGGCCATTTTCGACCAGCTTAATCGAAAAAAAGATCCGCAAGTGGTCGCTAACATTGTCGAGTTGCAGTTGCTGCCGGTCTTTGGTGTTTCGCCTAACTGGCAGCGCGACCCATTGTCAGGCAAGGAAGTCGGAGATTTTGATTATTCCGACAAATACAATGGCATCATCGAGCAGGCGCATTTTGACATGGACGATCACCGCTTGCATTTGGATCAGAAGACGGTTTATTATCTGCGGCTTTTTTCTTCCATTGACATTCGCAAATTAGGTTCCGTCACACTATCTGTACCAACCAAACGTGCCGTCCAACGTGTGGTTGACTACCTCTATGACCGCCAAGTTGGCTTTCAACCAAAGGAAAAACGT
This sequence comes from Fructobacillus papyriferae, assembly GCF_018437225.1. GTDB lineage: Bacteria > Bacillota > Bacilli > Lactobacillales > Lactobacillaceae > Fructobacillus > Fructobacillus papyriferae. The sequence continues at coordinate 300,397 of NZ_JAAMFI010000001.1, read as the reverse complement.
TTTATTCAAAAAATGGCGGCTTTTGAAGGACAGCTTTCCATTAAACCACGAAAAAAGGAGAATGACTGATGAAAAAAATTTTGGTCCTACACACGGGCGGCACGATTGCGATGCACGCCGCAGAAGACGGGGATGTGGAAGTCGGTTCAGAAAATCCCTTAAATCAAGCACAGTTTGATTTACCGGCAGTGGATCTAGACATCGAAAACATCTTTAATATCCCCTCAGAGCACATCAAACCAGAGCACATGCTCACACTCTATAAACGCTTGGAACACGCTGATCAAGACTATGACGGCGTTGTCATTACGCATGGAACAGACACTTTGGAGGAGACTTCGTTTTTCTTGGACAAGACACTTGGCTTGTCGATTCCCGTTGTCATGACTGGGGCAATGCGTTCCTCCAACGAATTGGGGTCGGATGGTTTATACAATTTTCAATCCGCATTGCGGGTGGCCATCGATCCAGAATCTTCGAACCGTGGCGTTATGGTTGTTTTAAACGATGAGATTCACGCAGCCCGTTTTGTAACAAAGACTCACGCAACGAATGTAGCGACCTTTGCCTCACCGATCTCTGGCCCAATGGGCATGATCACGAAGCGGCAGATTATCTTTTTCTATGACTTGCCTCACACGATGCACTATCCAATCGCTGATGTAACCAAGAAAATTCCGGTGATGAAGGCTTATGCTGGTATGGACGGCCAGATTCTATCGCTCTTTGCCGAAAGTGAGCACATTGATGGGATCATCATCGAAGCCCTTGGGGCAGGAAATTTGGGCGAGGATGCGGCTCGGGGTGTTCAGGAGTTGTTAGATAATGCCATACCGGTTGTGATTGTATCGCGCTCCTTCAATGGAATTGCTGAACCGGTTTACGATTACCTTGGAGGCGGCATTCAATTGGAAAAATCAGGCGCGATCTTTGCTCGTGCGGTTAATGGGCAAAAGGCCCGACTAAAGCTGTTAATTGGACTTGAAAACGGTTTGTCTCAGGAAGCTTTGACCGATTTCTTGCACGAATTTTAGAAAAACTCGGTATACTAAAAAAAGAAAGTTTTTGCATGACTTGCGCAATGGTGCGTAGTCAGTTGTCCGGATCACATTGACGTAGGAGAAAAGCCGATGACTTTTATGGAACAAGACCCTTTGGTCTTCTCAGGAATTGAACAAGAAGAAGCAAGACAGAATCGTACGATTGAACTGATTGCTTCTGAAAATTTTGCTTCGAAGGCTGTTCGCGCGGCCCAGGGCTCTGTTTTGACGAACAAATATGCAGAAGGGTACCCCTACAAACGCTATTATGGCGGTACCGAGTACGTTGACGTGATTGAACAGGCGGCCATTGATCGATTGAAAGCGCTGTTTGGCGCTGAGTACGCCAATGTTCAACCGCATTCTGGCTCTCAGGCGAATGCAGCGGCTTATATGGCTTTTTTGAAACCTGGGGACACAATTTTAGGTATGGACTTAGCAGCCGGCGGGCACTTGACTCACGGGGCCAAGGTCTCCTTTTCGGGAAAGGTCTACCATTCGGAAACCTATGGCCTAGACCCAGAAACTGAACAGTTGGATTACGAGGCCATCCGAGAAAAAGCCTTAGCCGTTCAACCACAGTTGATTGTGGCTGGCGCATCGGCTTATTCGCGGTTGATTGATTTTAAAAAGTTCCGGGCCATTGCGGATGAAGTGGGCGCTTTTTTGATGGTGGATATGGCTCACATTGCAGGGCTGGTGGCTTCTGGCCTACACCAAAATCCAGTTGGAATCGCAGATGTTGTGACGTCAACGACGCACAAAACCTTGCGTGGACCACGCGGTGGGGTTATTTTGTCACAAGAAAAGTATGCTAAGAAGTTGAATTCGGCGATTTTCCCAGGATCGCAAGGTGGCCCGCTCGAGCACGTCATCGCAGCGAAGGCTGTCGCTTTCGGTGAGGCCTTGCGTCCGGAATTCAAGGACTACGCCAAGCAAGTGATTGAAAACGCCAAGGCCATGGTAACTGTTTTTAATGCAGCCCCAACGATTCGTGTTGTTGCAGGTGGTACCGACAACCACCTGTTTAACTTAGACTTGACTGCCACTGGCTTGACCGGCAAAGAAGCGCAGGAGCTTTTAGACAGTGTGTCGATTACGACCAATAAGGAAGCACTGCCGAACGAAAAACGCTCGCCATTTGTTACTTCAGGCATTCGAATTGGAACACCGGCGATTACGAGTCGTGGCTTTGATGCCGCTGACTGCCGCAAGGTGGCCCGGTTGATCGTGGGCGCACTGGAAAATCCAGCGGATACAAAAGTTTTGAAGCAAATCAAGCAAGATGCCGAACGACTTGCTATGTTGCATCCAATGCCATAAGCAGACTTATTAAAAAGGGCTTTTTATGACGATTTTATCAAAAAAAGAAGCTCGCTCGTTGCAGAAAAAACGGTTAAAAGCTTTTTCAATGACAGCCCCTCATCAAAAAGCAATGGAGGAACAACTGTTGTATCAGCAGCTATTTGCCACAAAGGCTTGGCGGGAGGCAAGCTGTCTTGCTACGACCGTTTCGCTTTCATTTGAGCTCGAGACGCAAGGCATTATGGAGCAAGCTAAAAAAGAAGGCAAAACAGTGGTCTTGCCTGTTGTCAAAGAAAACAAGCGGCTGGAATTTGTCCGGTTAGACGAACAAGCAAGCTGGCAAACGAGTCCTTTTGGTATTCAAGAGTTAGTCGGTGGGCAAGTCGTGCCCTTAAAAAATATTGACTTAATCCTTGTGCCTGGATTGGCTTTTGATTCCAAAAGCGGGCGCCGCCTTGGTTTTGGCGGCGGGTATTATGATCGTTTATTGGTCGATTATTCTGGTGCGTCCATGGCACTTGTTTTACCGGAAATGACGACCTGTAACTGGCAATTTGATGACTGGGATCAGCCAGTCGGTCGACTACTTACAATTCATAAGTGATGGTCAAGATGGTGACTTACTGCCTTTAAGGTGGAAGTCACCATCTTTTTTCTTGAAAATACGAACAGATGTTCGTATAATTGAAAGAGCAACTTTGGTTCAACAGGAGTTCGACATGCTAAATGACCCGATTAATAAAATTTATGAAGAGGAAGCACGCCGTGTCATCTTCTTGATCGATTCAAAGAGTTTTTATGCGAGCGTCGAATGCGTGGAACGAGGGTTGAATCCATTAAAAGCGATGCTAGTGGTCATGTCGCATCAAGAAAATCTCAAGGGTGGTTTAGTCCTGGCTTCTTCGCCAATGGCCAAGAAAAAGCTGGGGATTTCCAATGTGACCCGGCAGTACGCCGTGCCAGATCACCCTGGTTTGGTCAAAGCCGAACCACGAATGAATCTCTATATTCAAAAGAACCTGGAGATCAACGCGATTTACAAGCGCTATGTTGATGATGCGCATTTATTACCCTATTCGATTGACGAGTCAATTTTGGACGTGACGGATTTTTGGCAACTTTTTGCCGATTCACCAGAGGCTTTGGCAAAGCAAATTCAACAAGACGTTCGTAACGAGATGGGGATCTACCTCTCCATTGGTATTGGTGATAGTCCAGTGTTAGCGAAATTAGCGCTTGATCTGGAAGCGAAGAAAGCCAAACATTTGCTAGCCACTTGGCACTATGAGAACGTAGCGGACAAGCTTTGGCCCGTGACAGATTTTTCAAGTGTTTGGTCAATTGGTCGAAAGACAGCCAAAAAATTGAACGCTTGGGGGATCAATACAGTCGGCGACTTAGCTCATTATAATCCCTATGTGCTGAAGAAAAAGTTAGGTCTCATGGGTGAGCAGCTTTTTGCGCTTTCCTGGGGAATTGACCGGTCCGATCTAGCCGAATCAATTCAGATTAAAAATAAATCGTACGGAAACTCACAAGTTTTACCTTATAATTACCAAGATCGCGAAAGCATTCGCGTGGTGATCTTAGAGATGGCAGACCAAGTTGCTTCGCGTTTGCGCGCACATGGGGTTCAGGCTGGTCTCGTTAGTCTGTATCTCGGCTATGGTCAAGAAAAGATTGCTTTTGATGAGCGTCACGACCGACAGACGGGGTTGCATCAGACCGTTCGGATTGAACCAACCAATCAGACAAAAGTCATGATGCGCGTTCTAGAAGGGGTATTTACCCGTTACTGGAATGGACAAGCTGTTCGGCATATTGGGGTTACAATGGCTGATCTTGGCCCAGACAAAGTGCAGGCCCTTTCACTTTTTGATGAACCAAAAGAGGATCAAAGAAAACCACAAGATCCAGTTGATCAAGTCGTCGATCAGCTCCGGAAACGCTTTGGAGCGGCTGCCATTGTCCGTAGTCTATCGCTTGAGCGGGGCGGCCGGGCAATCGAACGAGCTGGTCTTGTTGGCGGCCATAACGGAGGGAACGCTTATGACTAAAGATTTTCTGACAGAAGAGGAATGGCTGCCAATGGTTCGGCAGTATTTCAAAAACGATTATCGCGAACGGGGTAAAATCAAGTGGAACGGCTTCTTTTTGTCTGACCATACCGCTAAATTAAAACAGGAAGCACGCCAAGAAGCACAAGCGGACCAAGCGATTTGGGCTGAGCAGCAGAGTCTGCAGCAGATTCAAGAACAAGTCCGCTTGGCTTATGAACACAGCCGATTGGTGCAAGTTCAAGAAAGCACAGTGAATCGCGATAATCAGATTCCTCCCATACAAGAAGGCCATATCAGTGGTTTTTTTCCGGAGGGCTTTTACCTGGATGGTCACGCCTTCGACTGGCAAGAAATTCGTTTTGCAAAGGAGCAACATGGACACTACCGAACTGAGCGCTGAGCTTTTGCAAGCCATACAGCCACTTTTTTTAAAGAAAGCAAATACGCTTTATGAGATCTATTTGGTCTATCAGCCCTTTTCTGATCAGGTTAACGTTTTTTTTGAGTGGGGCCGGGTAGGCCATGCCACCATTTCAAGGCAAATTCGCTCTTTACAACACTTTTCCTTTGCTAGAATGCTGGAATTAAGGGAACAATTGGCCAAACAACTCCCGGTTTCGATTCGAGTCAACGACCCACATGACCTAACTGACCGAAAGCATTAACAATGGCGACACAAAAGACTATACTGAGTTTAAACAACGAAACAGGAGATGTCTTATGTCAGAAAATACTGTCCCAGCAAGCGTCGCAATGTTAAAAGTGTTGGAAAACTGGGGTGTCGACCACCTCTACGGTTACCCAGGGGGTTCTTTCAATTCCACAATGGCCGCATTAGCCGATGAAAAGGATCGGTTAAAGTATGTCCAAATTCGTCATGAACAAGTGGGGGCCATGGCCGCTTCGGCCGATGCCAAATTGACCGGTAAGATTGGGGTCGCCTTTGGTTCAGCCGGACCTGGTGCCACGAATCTTTTGACTGGTCTCTACGATGCCAGAGAAGACCATGCGCCTGTTTTGGCTTTGGTCGGTCAAACCGGAACTGGTGTGATGAACACGCACTTCTTCCAGGAATTTAATGAAGACCCAATTTTTGAAGATGTGTCCGTTTACTGCCGCACGGTGATGACCGCCCAATCGCTACCACACGTGGTCGATCAAGCCATTCGGGAGGCCTATGAACACAAAGGCGTTGCCGTCGTCATTATTCCAAATGATTTGGGCTATGAACAAATTCCAGATTTGCCATACGGTTCCCATGGTTCTAGTGACATCAAGGAAGCACCAAAGGTCGAACCAACCGCTGCCGAAATCGAAGAGTTCTTGGATATGGTCCAAAAGGCTAAACGACCCGTCTTTCATGTTGGCCGTGGGATTGAAGATGGCGGCGATGCCATCATTGAATTATCCAAGAAGTTACAGATTCCGATCGTTATGACCGGCTTGGCTAAAGGGCACATTGATGAGTCATATGAAGGAAACCTGGGCATGTCCAACCGTGCCGCTCACAAGGCTGCTGACGAAATCATGGCCAGTGCCGATCTGCTGATTACGATCGGAGCCGACTTCCCATTTGCGGATTTGATTTACCAAACCCACCAATTTAAGTTCATTCAGGTTGATAATAATCGTGTTGAACTCGGTCGCCACCATGATTTGGATTTGGGGATTTGGGCAGACGCAACAGCCTTTGTCCGGGCTGCCTTAGCAAAGGCTGAGCAAGTACCAGCGCGACCATTCATGCAGGCAGCCATTGCTGATAATAAGAACTGGCGCGAGTATATGTTGGCAAAAGAAGAAGACCAAACGGCCCCAATTAAGCCCGCCGCCATCTATAAGCAAATTAATCGGATTGCCGAAAAAGACGCGGTCTTCTCAATCGATGTGGGCGATAACATCATCAACGCCTTTCGCCACCTTCACGTCTCAAAGGATCAAAAGATGGTGATCTCGGCGCTTTTTGCTTCGATGGGAACAGGATTACCAGGTGCTTTAGCAGCTAAGATGTCTTATCCTGATCGTCAGGCGATTCAAGTCGCAGGGGACGGTGCCTTCTCGATGATCATGCAAGATTTGATCACGGAAAAGAAATATCAGTTACCAATCATCAACGTGATCACATCGAACACAACGTTAAACTTTATTAAATCAGAACAAGATGACGTGCCAATGCACCATTCGGGAATTCAATTGGCGGATCAGAACTTTGCCAAGATTGCCGATGGTATGGGGGTCGAAGGAATCGAAATCCGCGATCCCGCTGACTTGAGGGCCGCTTTTGACCGGGCGGTTGAGGTCACTAAAGCTGGTCGACCATTTTTGATCGATGTGAAGATTTCAGACGAACGGACATTGCCCGTTGAAGAACTTCAGTTGCAGCAAGAAGGGGACCACTTCGTCGAAAGTGTCAACCCAAGCTACAACGCTAACTTAGATTTGGAGCAACCAAAGAATCTCCGTGATTTCTTAGACGACTATGGCGGACAATCGTTAAAGACTTTGCCTGAATTCTTCGAAGAATACGGTGTCAAACTGTAAATTGAATAAGTTGACTTATCAAAAGGGTGCCGATAGGCGCCCTTTTCTGATTTCATTGAACGTTATTTGAAAAATGCGCAAAAGAAGTTCAAAATGGAGGCGAACGAAGAAAGGAGTCAGTATGGATTTTGAAAAAGTTCTCGAAACAAGGCACTCGGTCCGTTCCTTTTCGGACAAAGCATTGCCAGAAATGGCGCTCTTTGATCTAATCGAAGAAGCACAGAGCAGTCCGTCCTGGGTGAATGCCCAAGAGGTTGGCGCCGTCGTTGCGGTTGGCGATCGCTTAGAAGCGATGCGAAAAAAGCATGCGGAACTAAACACTGATGCAACCATTAAAAGTGATCCTGTCATTCCATACCGACCCATTCACGAGTGGGCAGAGCCTGCTCAAAGCAATATGAAAGATTGGTTCCAATCGGTTTCTGACGCTCTTGGCGCCAATGGCTCTGATCAGTTGAGCGATGCGGGTAGTCAGCTATACAAGGCACAGGCAGTCGTCTATCTGACCTTGCCAAGAAACTTTTCTAACTGGTCCTTGGTTGACCTGGGCATCTTCGCCCAAACACTGATGCTTTCCGCTACGAATCGAAAGATCGGGTCGATTCCTGCTTACCAATACGTGCAATATCCAAAACAGTTAGCAGAAGCCTTGGAGCTACCCATTGATCGCGTACCCATTCTTGGCATTGGCCTAGGCTATTATGAAGACGATGAACCCTTGAATCAGATACGCTCGAAACGAATGGCAAAAGAAAACGTCATGACCCTCAAGGACTGAGCTTCACAAGGTGTTAGTATTTTGTTAAAATACAGTTAGTCAAAAGTGAAAGGAAGTGTTTTCTATGGCAAATGTATTGGTCATTGGAGCGCACGGTAAAGTTGGCCAGTTAGTTGTAAACGATCTCGTGGAGGCCGGAGACAATGTCTATGCTGGGTTCAGAGATCCAAATCAATTTGAAACAATTGAGACAGCGGATCGTTTGAATCCCGTTCTCTTTGATTTGAGTCAATCGGCAGAGAAAATGGCCAAGGTCATGATCGACTACAAGATCGAGCAAGTCGTCTTTTCAGCCGGAGCAGGTGGAAAAGGTGGCGATGCAAGAACCACGCAGGTTGATCTGGATGGTGCCGCAAAGACAATGGAGGCTGCCGAAACAGCCAAGGTTCGTCATTACGTGATGGTGTCGGCAGCTGGCGCTGATGATCGTGAGATTTGGGTTAAGTCTGGCATCTACACTTACTTCATGATGAAGCACTATGCTGATCGTTTGCTCACACAATCCAAACTGTCCTATACGATTCTGCGGCCAACCGCTTTAACCGACGAAGCCGCCAGTGGCCGTGTAGGGATCTTGTCAGGCGCCCATGATTACGCTTCATCCGTTAGTCGGGCGGATGTTGCCTTGATGATTGTCGCCGCTTTGCACCAAAAAGAAAAGAAAAATCAGATCGTTGCCTTTACTTCTGGTGACGAAGAGATTAAGGACGTTTTTCAATAATTGCGATTAAAAAGAGCCTCCCGTTATAATTCGGGAGGCTCTTTTTGCCTTAAGCCAGGTATTCTTGTAATTCTTTTAGCGAGAAAACGATTTTTGTTGGTTTTAGATCATCTGGAAGCACCTGGTCGCGGAGGTTAACCCAAACCGTTTGAATGCGCGCATTTTGACCACCACGAATATCAGATTGAAGGCCATCGCCAATCATCAGCGTTTCCTCACGTTTCATTGCGGGGTGAGCCGCAAAAATTTGGTCAAAAAAGTCAGGATCTGGTTTTGCCACGTTTAATCCTTGCGAAGTAAAAACCGCATCAAAATACTCAAATAAGCCAGTTTCTCTTAGCCGCCTTATCTGGGTTTCTTCTTGGCCATTGGTCCCGGCAAAAAGGGTGTAATGACCGGCAAGGCTTTGTAATAATTCCTTTGCGCCTTTTAGTATTCGGTAATTATGGTCGCGTAAAAAGGCATATTCGCGCTCGATTTCTTGAGGATCCGCCTGACCAGTTTGCTGAAGCGCTGCCAATGTTTCTTGAAAGCGTCTCCTAAAGATGTCTTGCTGATTAATCGCCCCCTGTTCATAAGCGGACCAAAGGCCCTTGTTAATTTTTTGATAGACGGCCAACGCCTGGTCTTGCTTTTTTCCTTTAAGCCCTAAATGCTTGCCCAAAAGCATCTTAATGTCTTGACTTTCTCCTCCACGAAAGTCAAGTAGAGTATCATCCAAATCAAAAATAAGGGTGTTAATTGCCATGCTGTCCTCCGAGCCAGTATAAGATTGCTTTTATTATATCAATTCCATGAAACACTGCGATTAAAAAGGTGTAACAGAATCATCAAAGGATCTTCAAAGAAACTTGAAATCATAGGCTAGAAGGTGTTTAATGAACTTCGTCATAATAAAACGAATCTAGGTAGGATGATCGCTTATGAAAATCAAAAAATCACAGGTTCAGGGAATCATCTTAGTGCTGATTCTCTCAGCCATTTCACAAGGCTTAGCCAAATTCTTGCCACAAGTTGGGGCAGAAGGCATTGCCATGATCTTGGGAATTCTTCTGGGGAATTTAATTTTCACCAATGACAGCTATGCGGCTGGTGTGAAGTGGTCCGAAAAGTATCCAATTGAGATTGGAATTGCTTTGCTCGGTTCGACCTTAACCTTCAAAACCATCGGTCAGCTTGGCTTTCAAGGTGTCTTCTTTATCCTAGTAAACATGGCACTGGTGATCGGGACAGTCTTTTTGCTCGGTCGCTATGTTTTCCATGTTTCGCTGAAAGAAAGCATGCTCATGGGCGCAGGCAACGCGGTTTGTGGTTCTTCGGCCATCGCTGCAGTAGCCCCTTCTATTAAGGCTAAAGACGACGATCGGCGAACGGCCGTTGCCACGGTTTCATTGACTGGAATGCTCTTGCTTTTGACTCTGCCAGCTTTGAGCCAAGCACTCTTTGGCGGCAATAATTTGTTAAAGGGGGCTTTGGTCGGTGGAACGGTTCAGTCCGTTGGTCAAGTGGTTGGAACAGCTGCCTTGATCAATCCGAACGTGGTGACCTTTGCCACTCTCTTCAAGTTGCTTCGGGTCATGCTTCTCGTGGTGGTTGTGTTGTCCTTTGCCACGATTGCCAAGAAATCGGCTGAAAAAGCAGGGGAGAAGAGCGACGAAAAGACGAAAATCATACTCTTACCTTGGTATTTAATTGCTTTTGTTCTTTTGCTCGTTTTGAATTCCTTGGTTACTTTGCCAAACGCTATCCACGAACTGGCTCATCAACTATCCTCATTTTTTGGTGTCGTCAACTTAGCCGCCATCGGGTTGAACCTGAAGTGGTCGGTGATTAGAAAATCAGGCGTGAAGTTCCTGTCATTTGGCTTCTTCGTTGGGTTGGCTCAAGTTGTTTTGGCCGTTTTGTTGATCAAGATTTTCTTTTAATGGTTAGCTAATCACTTACACAAAATATCGCGATACGATTATTACGATTGAAATAATTGCTCAGCGGCTAAAAAAAGCCCATCAGCACTGCTATGTCAGGCTTTTGAGCTCTTTTTGAATTAACGATCGGTTTTTTATAGGACTTCTGAACGTAATATATAACACGCAATATAACAGCTGTTATGAAACGGCAAGGAATGTCTTTTCTTATCAATGGGCTTCTCATCAGCACGATGCTATTCTAAAAATAGTTCATCAGTAGGAGCAACAAAAATTGTTGTTCAGGGAGAAATAAAGCCAGTGATCAAGTCCTTACCAGAAATCTTAGTTGGAACATTCGTTGTTTTCATTACGACATTCCTCGGCGCATACTACGGATTTGCACCAGAAAACATGGTCGCAAACGTTACGTTGGAATTGCTTTTCTTCCGTTTGGTCTATGTTGGGATCCATTTCATGTTTACCTGGAAGAGACGTCGCTATCGCGCATAAACGAAAAATTATTGAACACGAAAAAAAGCACGCCGATGTATCGCCATCGAGTGCTTTTTTTACTGTCTTAAAAAAGGATACAAATGAAACGCGCCATTTAGCGGAACTTGACGGCTGTTCCGTAAGCTACAACGGATTGCATATCGTTGCCGATTGATCCAGAATCAAAACGCATCATGACGATGGCGTCAGCGTTCTTTGATTCAGCATCGTCTTTCATGCGTTGGATGGCTTCTTCACGAGAAGTATGCAGCATCTGTGTATAGCCTTTGATTTCACCACCAACAAGATTTTTCAAGCCAGCTCCAAAGTTACTAACGACATTACGTGATTGCGTCGTTACACCAAAGACTTCGCCAAGTACTTCGTAGTCCTTACCAATGTTTTCCGTCGTTGAGATCAGCATGTCTCTGTCCTCCTTCATGTTTTAACTCCTTGATTATATAACAAAGAGCGAACCGAAGCTGTTTAAAATAAAAAAAGCCTCGGGCTAAGTGCTCAAGGCTTTTTTAGGCGTTGTCTGTTTCACCTTTGGCCTGCACCTGACGGAGCACAGTACGGGCGATTGGGGCAACGACAATTAATTGTAAGGGGAGGGCAAGGATCAGGTTCATGATCCATGCGTGTCCGTACATCGTCACGGATTGTCCGTTAATTAAAACACCAAAAAGTGACATGCAGGTGACCATTCCAAGAACCATTAACACTGAAATAGTGATGCCGATTTTGATTGGACTCTTTTCCTTATACCGAGGGATGATGGCTTTGAAGGCGATCCCTTTGGCGATCGGGCCAACTAAGAAGCCATCCAAAAGCATGGCAACAATTAGGGCAATTGGATATCCAAAGACGATTTCAGACCAGAAACGACTATCTATTCCTTGTGCGAGGTATACGTTATAAATCGACATTCCAAGCACCATCAAGCCGGCCATGACTAGCATGAAAACAAGTTCTTCTTTTAAATTACGTGGCATGTATTTTCTCCTTTTATCAAACGTTTTTAACTCTAGCACATAAAAATTTTCTTCGTAAGTAACAATTTGGTTACAGTAAAAGAAGGTCCATGGCCAGACGATTTAACGGGGAAAATCGTCGAAATTGTTTCAGGTACAAGCTAGCGTTCTACCATAGAAGCGTTCAATAAGTTTCGCAATGAGCGATGTCAGAAGCGCAGTAAAGGCCTTTAGATATAATTCTATTTTAGTTGGCTTTTATCATTCTTTGTAAGCATTTTTTCATATCTTTTGAGGTATGCCTCTAATTTACGACGTTTAGCATGTCTATAGTGCACGGGGGCAAAAATTACCTCTAAAATGGCGAATAAAGAGAAAAAACATACTAAATAATAGTTCGGACTTAACCAGTGCCAACCGATTGAAAAGGGGTGAGTAAGGCTAAAATTGCTAAAAATAATAGTACGGATAATAAAATAGTATAGCCAGAAATTCATGATTAAATATTTACTTACATCTCTTGATACTGTAACAATTTTTTCTCTTTTTTCTAATTGTGGAATTTCTGATTGTGGAATTATATCTACTAATAATTGGTGACAAAATACTGATAAGTGTATACATAGGATTATGAATAGCATGCCAGTTAATAGCGGAAAAAAAGCTTCCATAGAACTCAAGGTGTATTTAATGATATTTATAGCATCTATATTCAAATATTTTTTAAAGGGAAACCAACTATCTGTAAAGTTAAACCATTGATAATTTATTGCGCAGCATACAATAAAAATGATTGATGCTACGGATATTCGAGCATAGCGAAATATAGAATTTGTATATAGACTAATGATGGTGTTAATCAATGTCATCGTTTTTCTCCAAAGTAAAGTAATAAATATATTGTATCATTAGGCGTTCCTGTAATTTTTTTACACTAGTTTCAAAATAAAAAGGTGCTAAGTTTTTAAGATAAGTACCTTAATTTAACAAAAACTAACGTCTTTTGAATAAAAAATAAAATTATTTTTTGGAGTTGCAAATTTCCTAAAAAAAGATGTTACTTTCGATAATATATATTATGTAAAGTAGATATACTAAAATTATCTGAGTCATCGAAATCAAACAAAAAACGACTCATTTTACATTAGTAAAAGAATCGCCTCTTTATCTCTTTATTTATTTTTGATAATGAAAGCGTGCGGCTACGATGAACAAAGCATCGTCTTCAACATAGTAAATCAGACGGTGCTCATCACTGATACGCCGTGACCAAAGCCCCGAGAGATCTCCTTTTAATGGCTCTGGTTTCCCAATTCCGGAAAACGGCTCACGCATGGTGTTGTGTAATAGCTTTCGAATTCGTTTTACCATTCGACGATCATTTTCTAGCCACCATTCGAAGTCTTGCCACGCTTCATCTGACCACGTGATACTCATGAATCCCAGTCGTGTGATTGGCCATTACCAGTCTTAAGTGACTGTAATGACTGCTTGATGTGCGCTACATTGGCTGATGAGCTACGAATATAAGCATTTTCGACAAGATTTTCGTACTCAGCTTGCCCTAAGAGCACCGCATTATCATCTGTACGGTTGGATGTGATCATAATAGCATCTGCGTCGTCATTGACTTTTTGCATGAAATTTTTTAAATGATTACGCACAGTTGAATATGAAATTGCTTGCATTTTTTCCTCCTATTGAGTGCTTTTATAACGGCTTTAACTAGTCTTATTATCAGCTCTAAGAGGATTTTTGTCAATAAGTTGTACAATAAAGGACACTTTACTAAAAATCGTCTAACAACTTTCGTTATTTATCCAAACGACTTTCTGCCTGATGCATATGACTATCATAATTATTGACTTTATATAGCAAATGATCGTGGGCTTCTTGCATTTGTTGGATACGGTCTTTCATCTCGTCCGCCTGCTCGCTTAACAGTTCCTTACGCGCAGGAATCGTTGCATCATTGTCTTCATAGACCATGTCAACGTATTCTCTTAAGCGCTCGACTGACATGCCCGCGTTGCGCATTTGTCTGACGAAGTTTAGTTGATTAATGCTTCGTTGGCCAAAGTCACGTAAATGATTTTCTTTTCTCGGAACCGGCATGATTAAGCCAATACGCTCATAATAGCGAATGGTGTCATTCGATAAGCCAGTTTTTTCGGAAACTTCTTTTATATTCATTTTCCAACCTTTCGAGTAACTAAGCTTGCGACCACGATCAACGCAATGCCAGTATACAACGCCATCATTCCAATTTCACCGTGGTATTTTGTCGTCGTGGCGACAATCAAAGACAAGCCGATTGGACCACCAACTTGATGCGCGGTATTGGTCAATCCTGAAGCAATTCCCGACAAATGATTTGGCGCCTGATAAAGACCAGCTGAAGTGACCGGTGCCAAAACTAGGCCCTGACCGAGCCCTATCACGGTCATTGGTAAGGCAATTGCCAACCAGTAACCGGCTGACAAGTCTGAAAGCGCCGTCCAGGTCATTCCAATCAGCAAGAAGATCTCACCAATTAGCAAGACAAGATTGTTGCCCAATCGATTCGTCAACTTTGGCAAGTACAAAGAAGCGATAAAATTGACGACCGTTAATGGGAAAAAGCCAAGCCCTGCGGTTAAGGCAGTGAAATGATAACTTTCTTGCAGCACTTGTGGGACGAAGAACCAGTATGGCAGCATGGCCATCATAAAGAGCAAACGTGCCAGGTAAGCGCCCGAACGCACCCGATTTTTGAAAAGCGTGAGTGGCAAGAGCGGATTCTCGATCCGTGCTTCGTAAATAATGAAAATGATAAATAATACGGCACCAATGACGATTGTCAGCCATTGATTGGACGTCAATCCCTCGATGATGGCGACCAGGGCCAAAACGGAAAGAATTGCCCCAATCAAATCGATAGGCGTTTTCGTACGCGGTGTATTGGGAACAAATTTGATGGCTAGAAAGACGAGCAACAGTGTCAGCGGCACATTAATCAGAAAACCAGCTTCCCATGAGAAAAAGGTAGTCAGTCCCCCACCAACCAATAGCCCGACACTCGATCCGATACCGGCCGTGGCACCATAGTAGGCAATTGCTTTTTCGCGCATCTCTCCTTGGTAGGCATCCATCATGAGCGCTAAGGTTGTCGGTGCGATAATTGAGGAACCAATTCCTTGCAGGGCACGCATAGCGATCACCACAGCCACTTGGTCGGATAGACCGATCATCAGGGAACTAAAGCCAAAGATTAGCAAGCCAATCAGGAAGATTCGTTTTCGCCCAAGCAAGTCGGATAAGCGACCAGCAAGCAGCAAAAAACCGCCAAATGTCAGGGTATAAGCATTTGAAATCCAAGCTAATCCGGCGTTCGATAGATGGAGGCTCTGGCCAATCTCTGTGGCGCTCGTGAAAATGATGGAATTATCCATCAAAATCAAAAAATACGCCAGCAAAGTAATCGGAAGAACCATTCCAAAACGTTGTTTTGTCATATTGTCATTCTCTTTTCTATTCATGATTAATTCGTACTAGATTATTAAACACCCTGGAGTTAACTCCAGGTCAAGGACTTGTCGTCATTAATTTGTTGTCAAGAAATCGAATAGCAATTGGTTGACCTGTTGGTTCTCATGCAGTCTTGAATGCTGGGCATCTTTTCCAGTCAACAGTTTTTCTTCGTACTGACTGGGTGCAGTAACAAATGAACGAAGTGTTTTTGATGAGTTGTTCGGTACTGTTCCATCGGAATGGGAAGCGCCAGTGCTGTTTCCAAAAATATTCAAAACCTTTGTCTGATTATGTTGATAGTAGGCACTCAAGCCACTTAACGCTTGATAACTTGATGACTGGATGCTTGGCTTGCCGGCCTCGTCAACTTCTGATTGGGCTGCCGGATCAGCGCCCAGACTATTGAAATGCCCGGCGATATCGATTTCCTTCTTCACCGACGGTAACTGGTCACTTGGCTGCACATGATTTTTCAAATAATAAACAATCGCCATGTTACCCATCGAATGACCAATCAAATTAACAGAATGGATCCCTTGCTGATGGATTTGACGCATAATGCTCGTGACCCATTGATTGGTTTTAGCATAGTTAACGTTTCGATTGTCGTTAAACTGAACTAAATAAAGCGGATTTTTCTTCCCTCGTTGGGCCTGATCACTAAAGTGGACCTCGCCGTTTTTAGAAACCGTCACGTTAATGATTTGACTCGAATACTTCTTTTTAACAAGGTACTGGCTCATGGTTTTTTCCGCGTTTCGTGACGATCCGTAACCGTGGAAGAAGACCGTCGCATTTGTTGGCTTAGTCCCCTCCCCTTGTCCGCTTCTAGGCCACAATGCCAATCCACCGATAAAAAGAACTGCTCCTAGCATGAGGAGACTTAACAAAACTTTACTTTTTTTCATCATTTTTTCCTTAATAAAAAGCTGAGTAACAATTACTCAGCTTGTTTGCATTAAAAGACCAACAGCGACTTAATCGCCTCACGTTTATCCATCGCTTCATAGGCTTTCTGAATGTCTTTCAGTTCGAATTGCTTGGTAAAGACCTTGCCAGGATTGATCTTGCCATCCAACACAGCCTGCAAGAGCAATTTACGGTCGTAAGTCGTTACAGCAGCGATTCCACCGCGCAGCCCAATGTTCTTCCAGAAAAGATTGTTGGTATTCATCATTGGATCTTGTGGAATCCCAACACGACCAACAACGGCACCAGGACGCCCAAGCTTAACGGCTGTATTAACCGCTTGTTCTGATCCGACACATTCCAAAACCGCATCAGCACCGGCTCCAGTCAGCTTCATCACGTGATCGATACCAGCTTGATCACGCTCTTCGACGATATCCGTTGCGCCAAATTCTTTTCCAAGTGCTTGGCGATCCGCGTGCCGTGACATTAAAATAATTCGCTTGGCACCACGTAATTTGGCTGCAATAACGCCAGACAAGCCAACGGCGCCGTCGCCCATGACAACTACTGTGTCGCCAGGCTTGACCTCGGCTGTCGCGGCAGCGTGATAACCAGTTGCCATAACGTCAGACAAAGTCATCAAGGACATTAATTGCTCATCACTATAGTCCTCGGGCTGGCCCGGAATCTTCACGAGCGACCAATCTGCATTCTTGTAACCAATATATTCGGCTTGATAACCTGTCGAACCAGATTTGTCTGGATCCAAGCAATCGCCATCAAAGCCAGCTAAACAGGCTTTGCACTTTCCACAACCGTGCGTAAAGGGCGCAATGACAAAGTCACCAGGCTTCACATTGGTCACAGCCGAACCGATTTCTTCAACAATTCCAATCGCTTCGTGACCGACTTGGCTGCCAGATTCACGTTCTGAAATACCTCGGTAAAACCAAAGATCCGAACCACAGACAGAGGCGCGTACCGTTTTGATAATCGCGTCCTTTGGGCCTTGAATCGTTGGCTTTTCGACCTCCTGCATCTCCACGAGACCGGGTTTTACAAATACAGCTGCTTTCATGACTAAATCTCCTTTGTTTTGCTACTTCTATTGTGGCGCTATCCTCATCCAATTGAAAAAAACGAATTATTGATAGACCGGGAATACAGAAGTCGCTTCTGAATACTGAATTTCGGAAAAGTTTTCTAATTGTTTCATCATTTCTGCTGGAATCGTAAAATCAACAGAAGCGTTATTACGCATGTGCTCAATGGATGACGCCTTTGGCAATGGTACTAAGCCGAGCTGCAAAAGGTAGTTAACCGCCAACTGTGGAACGCTCACGTTCAGTTCAGAAGCCATCCGTTTGATTTCGTTGTTTCTCATCAAGTCTCCATGGCCAAAGGGCGAGTGAGCTTCAATGAGAATGTTTTGTTTCTTAGCATATTCAATGAGCGCCATTGGCGTATGTCCGATATGTGACAAAACCTGGTCGACCATGGGCGAAATATTAGCGTTAACAATCAAATTTTCAAGGTCGTCTCTTTCAAAGTTAGCAACGCCAATCGACTTAATTTTGCCAGCCTCATAGGCTTCTTCCATGGCACGCCATGCTTGAAGATTACCTTCAGCATAACGATGTTCACTTTTGTAATCGGCCCATGGACGTGGGGAATGAATCAACAATAAATCAATATAGTCGATATCTAATTTATTCAATGACAATTCGATCGCTGCTTTTGCGGACTCATAGTCCTTCGCTTCTGCAACTATTTTAGTCGTCACGAATAAGTCAGAACGTGCCACGTTGGACTCACGGATAGCTTGACCAACGCCTTCTTCGTTTTCATAGGCCGCCGCAGTATCAATGTGTCGGTAGCCAATGTTGATGGCGTTTTTTACTGCACCAATAACTGACTGGTTGTCCAACAACCATGTACCAAATGCGATTTTAGGGATTTCTACCCCATTCGATAATGTGTAAGTTTCTTTAAGCAATTGAATTTCTCCTATAAATTGTTATACGTTTCGTCGTCGACTGGTTCCAGCCATTCTGGTGTACCTGCGGTAATGGCGATGTGTTCGAACCAAGAATCGGCCTTGGCACCATGCCAGTGCTTCACACCGTCTTTGGTCACAATCACGTCACCCTGTTTCAAGGACTGTGCTGGCTTTCCTTCTTCTTGGTACCAACCTTCTCCATCCGTTACCAAAAGAATTTGGTAGCCATCATGATGAATATGCCAGTTGTTGCGAGAACCGGGCTTAAAGGTCACCGTTCCAATACCGATTTGATCGTCCGGGCTGGACGTCAAAGCGTTTAAAAAGGTATCGCCGATAAAATACTTACCATAAGGGTTTTCGATTCCTTTACCAAAAATACCACCGTTTACTAGTTCATCAAATTTTGTCATGATTATTCTCCATATACTTGTTTCAAAATATTAAAGGCTGACCATCCCTTTGGCCATCCTGTATAGAAAGCGAGCTGCGTTAAGAGCGCCACCATTTCTTTCTGACTAACACCATTCTCTTTTGCTTTTTTCATGTGTGCTGGCAGCTGTTCAAAGGCTCCCATTGCCATGATGGCCGAGACAGTCGCGATGCTTCGCGTTTTTTGCGGAAGCGTCTCATCTGCCCAGACTTCACCAAACAAAATATCATCATTATAGCCAGCAAAGTCGGGCGCAAGATTGCCCAAATTATCTCTGCCTGCGGTAACTTTCTTTGTCATGTCTTCCTCCTATTGATTGTTTCTATCATATTCCCTAGAGTTAACTCTAAGTCAATACCCGTGCTATAATTTTTTTATGGAAAAAGAAAAAACAATCAAATATAAGATTAAAGCAGTCGCAGAAAAGACTGGTTTGAGCGAACACACCCTTCGCTATTATGAAAAAGAAGGTCTCGTCGTTCCAGAACGAACGGCATCAAACATCCGCCAGTACAGTGAAGACGATGTTAATTGGCTACTCTTTATTGAGCATATGCGCTCGACGGATATGTCAATCGAGGATCTCAAGCATTTCGTCAAATTACGCCGTTACGGGACCGAATACGAGGAAGAGATTTTGGACATTCTCCTCCGTCATCGCCAATCGGTTGAAAAGAAGCTAAAGCAGTTCGAGGAGAACCTACGGCTGTTAAACTATAAAATCGACATGTACACCGGCCAGTTAAAGGACCGAGATCAGACTCTGTACGAATATTTCCTTGAAAAGCATCATTTAACAGAAGAAAAAAAGAAGTGATTGATTCACTTCTTTTTTATTTAGTCTTTATAAATTGGGTATGGCCCATCCGTTCCCGGCTCAGCAATTCCTAAGCTTTCGTGCTGATAGCGAGTTGGATCGTCGATGATTTGTTCAATCAAATCCGCAATACTTGCGCGCGAGATGGTCGTGCCTTTGTATGGCTCGTGACGAGTTGTTAGTTCATAAGAAACCTTGTCCGCATTACTCATGTATGCGGCTCGAATAATCGTCGCGTTAATCGTTTGGTTCTGCTCAATCAAATCAGCAGCCACGCGGGTGTCCTCCATGACGGAGTGGCCAACGCTTTCTTCCAACCAGCTTTCAAACGGTTCCGGCACCTCATGGTAAAGCCCTAATCCGGTGACATGAATCAAACGCGAAACGTTCAAGTCGTCCATGACCTGCAGGATGTTTCGAACCATTGGCGTGAAGACACCGCCCAAGTTCAAGTAGACGATATCAGTCTCCTGAATTGTCTTCTTAACGTCTTCGTATGAATTAGCGTCCCCGTCAATTAGATCAACATTTTCTGCGTTTTTGATTGTCTCAGGCAAGCGCGTGATCTTTCGGGCTAACAAACGAAGCTGTATCTCTTCGTGATTGATATAGTGGGATTCAACTAAACGAGCGATTTGACCGTTCGCCCCGATAATAGCGATGTTTTTCATTCTATTCTCCTCATCAATGTGTGCTTTGATAATTCTACTGTACTTCTTCGAGTCGACTCTAAGTCAAGGAAGAAAATTAAAAAAAGACAGCCGCCCTCATAGCTGTCCCTTTTCTTATTAATCTTCTTTCGCGCCCTTATAAATACGCCATGAGGCAACGATTGTATAGACTACTATATTGGCATAGACATCCGCAGCCTGTTGCTGGAGGTTGCCCATTGGCAAAACCTGGGCCAAAACCAAAATCAACGCCAGAAGTCCCAAAGAAATGGGGTTCAAATACTGCCTCACCCACTTCATCAAGTTGGAATCCTTAACCGTGAGCAAGTAGCTAGGCAAAGAATAGGCCGGTAAAAATAAGCATAGAAAGCGAGTGATAGCCAGCTGGAACCAATGGTTCGATTCCCATGTCAAAGGCTGTTGCGGCGTTCGTGGTGAAGCAAAGAGTGGCCCGATGGTAAACTGTACAGCAACTAGGAAGGCCGTTCCGAACCAGGGAGCAACTGGCTTAGCAATATCGTAGATCGACTCAGATTTGGTAATCGAGACAGCCAACATGGTTAAGAAAGGCAGCAAAGCACCCATATTAAAGAAACCAATCACTGCAGGCAGCCAATTGTAGGCGGATGATTGTCCCAATTGGATTGGGACAATTAAATTACCGGCCCCAAAGAAAAGTCTGAAAAATAAGGAAGCCAGTAGAAATAATTTTTTTAAAAGCGGGTGCTTTTTTGTTTGTTTTAGTGAATACCAAGACGAGTAAACACCTCGTTGATTCGTCTGAGGTGATAGTGATAATCAAACGCATCGGCCAAATGATCAGGGCTAAGTAGTTCCTTTATTTTTGGTGATTCTTTGACTAACTGTTCAAAGCTAAGACCTTCGTCCCAGGCTTTTTTGGTCAATGGCTGAACCAAATCATAGGCTTTCTCACGTGACAATCCGGCATCAATCAACATTAACAAAACTCGTTGGCTGTAGATTAACCCACCAGTCTTGTTTACGTTTTCTGCCATTCGATCTGGATAAACTTCCAGGGTCTGAAGAATTTTAGTGAAGCGGGTTAATAGATAGTCTAATAAGGTCGTGGCATCCGGCAGAACAATGCGTTCCACTGATGAATGCGAGATGTCTCTTTCGTGCCAAAGCGTGATGTCTTCATAGGCTGGTACAAGGTAGCCACGCAGAACGCGAGCTAGACCAGAGATATTTTCGCAACCAATTGGATTCCGTTTATGAGGCATCGCTGATGACCCCTTTTGCTTCTTATCGAAAAATTCTTGTACTTCACGAATTTCGGTTCTCTGAAGCGAACGAATTTCAGTGGCGAAACTTTCTAGTGAAGAGCCAATGAGCGCGATGATTGACAGGTAGTCCGCATATAAATCACGTGGTAGAACCTGACTTGTAATCGGTTGATTATTTAATCCTAAAGAGGCGCAAACGGATTCTTCAACCTCTGGTGAGATGTTAGCAAAAGTGCCAACCGCACCGGAAACTTGCCCAACTTCTACTGCTGCAGCGACACGCTCGAAGCGTTCAATATGCCGTCTGATTTCATCATACCAGCGCGCTAATTTGAAACCCCAAGAGGTCGGCTCAGCATGCACGCCATGGGTGCGACCAATCATGACCGTATCTTTATACTGGATCGCTTGTGATTTTAACAGCTTCTGAAGCTCTTTAAGATCGCTGCTTATTAATTTGTTTGCCTGTTTCAGGCGAACGCCATTTGCTGTGTCAACGACGTCTGTGCTCGTGACGCCGTAATGAATCCACTTTTTTTCGTCGCCCAGCGTTTCAGAAACGGCCCGCGTAAAGGCAACCACATCATGTTGCGTTTGGCTTTCAATTTCGTCAATCCGTTTAAGGTCGAAGCCGGCGTTTTTTTGAATGGCCTTTAGGTCGTCAGCCGGGATAAGTCCCTGCTCGGCCCACGCTTGGTCAATGGCAATTTCAACTTCTAACCATGTGTTGTATTGGTTTTCCAGCGACCATATATCGGCCATAGCCGGACGTGCATAACGTTCTAACATCAGAGTCCTCCGTTTTATCGAATAACTAAAGTTTATCACAAAAACGATCTTATCGTTCGTTTTTGTATCCACAAGATTGCTTTTTACACGTTTTAAATTCGAATAACACGAATGTTATACGAATATTTATGTTGTTTTTTAATCTGACGTTCGGTATGATGGGTTTGTTGATTTAATTGAAATAGATGCACACAGGAGTTAAAAATGCCAGCAACTGTTATTGTCGGGAGTCAATGGGGCGATGAAGGAAAGGGAAAAATCACGGATTTTCTCAGCCAAAAAGCAGACTATGTCGTTCGCTATTCAGGAGGCGATAATGCCGGGCACACGCTCGTGCTCAATGGCGAGAAGCTACATTTGCAGTTGATTCCATCTGGAATCCTCTTGGAAAACGTACAAAACGTCATTGGCAATGGTGTCGTTTTGAATCCCTTGACCCTGTTTAACGAAATTGATTATTTGAAACAATATGGTGTGTCCGCCAAAAATCTTGTGATTTCTGATCGCGCGCAGGTCATTATGCCTTACCATCGCCTACTTGATCGTTTGCAAGAAGAGAAAAAAAGCCACAAGCTTGGGACCACTCAAAAAGGCATCGGGCCCGCTTACATGGATAAAGTAGAACGAATCGGCATCCGTGTCTGTGACCTAATTGATCCAGAAGCCTTAAAGCAACGGCTCAAAACAACTTTAGCAGCAAAAAATGAAATTCTGACAAAGCTTTACGACCAAAAAGAACTGAACTTTGATCACATCTATGAAACTTACAAAGCTTTTGGGCAGCGCATGAAGCCGATGGTAGCAGATACCTCCTACCTCATCAATCAAGCGTTGGATGAAAATAAAAAAGTCCTTTTTGAAGGTGCTCAGGGATCCATGCTTGACATCGACCAAGGCACCTACCCCTTTGTGACCTCGTCAAACCCAATTTCGGGAGGAGCCACTGTCGGAGCGGGGATCGGGCCAAAACGAATCGATGACGTCGTTGGTGTTGCAAAGGTGTATACATCCCGCGTTGGCGAAGGCCCCTTCCCAACGGAACTGTTTGATGAAAAGGCGCAAACAATCCGTGAAGTGGCGCATGAATATGGTGTTGTTACCAAACGTCCCCGTCGGATTGGCTGGCTAGACACCGTCGTCTTACGTCATGCCAGTCGAATTTCTGGGATGACCCAACTTTCCCTTAACTGTCTTGATGTCTTGACCGGACTTGGTACGGTTAAGATCGCGAAAGCCTACCGCTTAGATGGACAGATTATTGATCATTACCCAGCCAGCAATCAACAACTCGACCGTTGTGAACCAATTTATGAAGAGCTGCCCGGTTGGTCAGAGGACATCAGTGCCGTGACAACATTTGATGAATTGCCAGCCAACGCCAAACATTACTTAAACCGAGTTTCAAAACTCGTTGGGCTTCCACTCCACACCTTTGCCGTTGGTCCAGAACGGGAAGCGACGCATGTTTTGACTGAAATTTGGTAATAAAAGAGAGCCCTAATTTTCGGGCTCTTTTTATTTTATGAACAGGATTCAGCGCTCCCAGCACTTGGTGGACATTGTAATAGTCATCTGGAAAAGGCCGCTTTCGATCTTCGAAAGGTTACTTTCTGTAACGCTTTGCATCTCTTCTTCTTTCTTGTACAATAAGAGCAATTTAGGATTCCTTTATGTCGTCCATACACTGGGGGTTATGATGCAAATTCGAACGGCACAACCAAGCGATGGAAAGCAATTGTTAGCCATCTATCAACCATACGTCGAACAAACGACCGTTAGTTTCGAATACCAGACGCCAACACTTGCCGAATTTTCGAGTCGGATAAAACAGACGTTAACGGATTTTCCCTATTTGGTTGTTTTAGAAGATAATCAAATCCTTGGTTACGCCTATGCACATGCTTATGGGGAGCGTTCGGCTTATCAGTGGTCAGCTGAAATTAGCGTGTACATTGCTGAAAAAGCCCATGGCAAAGGCATTGGACGCTCGCTATACGCAGAAATTGAGCAAATTCTCGCTAAGCAAAACATTGTGAATATCACAGCATGTATCACGGGGGAGAATGAAGCGAGTCTGGCCTTTCACCAAAAGCTCGGCTATGAAAAAGTCGCCCAATTTAAGAAAATCGGCTTTAAGAACGGCCAATGGTTGGATACCTTTTGGCTACAAAAAGAACTGAACCGACCAGAAAAGCCGCTGCCCTTCATTCCCTTTTCCAAACTGAGCCCTAAAAAAAAGCGCTACTGCACCATTTAAACAGTAACGCTTTTTTAGTGTCGACTTTATGACTCTGCCGCGTGAATGACCTTGCTTAAATGACTTAAGTCATTCAGGTTGGCCTTTTGGTAATCCGTATTGGCCACGGGTAATTGCACGCTCAGACCATCCAGAATTTGGACAGAGGCCGCAACCGATTCGATTTTCCCTTCCAAAACATGCCCACCGAAGTCTTTTTCATCAGACAAGAAGTGCAGATGGAAGCCTGGCACGCCAACCCCTTCATAAAGACTTGGCGTGTAATAGCCGACCATCGTTCCCTTCACATCCTTTTGATCAAAGACAACCTGATTCTTGGCAATTTCGCCTAAACCAGGATAGGGTTTTTCGGACTTCTTGGCCGAGCGAGTTTGAACGTACTGAAAGTTTCCGGATAGTTTGACGGAAAAGAAGAGATTTTTGGTTCCGACTTTGGCCAAAAGATTCTTCAAAAGCGTCTTTAAATCACGCTTCCCATACTGGTCGACCACTTGATAGTCAGCTTCATGGACATCGCCAAAGACCACGGGGAAGTCAGCGGGCACCTCTTGTACTTTACCATCAACGTTGACTTGATAGGCTTTGCCATCCAGTAAGATCAACTCACCATCCACGCCCGCTCCAGTGCCAATTCCAGTGTTGCCCGCCGCGAGCATGTCCTTTGCCGTTACAAAGCCGTCCAAGAGGCTTTCCACAAGCATTTGCATCGTGCCAAATTGATGAACTTTTACCACTTTTTTCTCCTTCAACCAACCATGTGACAACTTTAGTCATTACGAAATGACTACTCAAAATGAGATTCTAGGCCTTTTTGAATGAAGAGTCAAACTAGAAAAGCTCTGCCAAAATAAAAGTGGAAGGCGATCATAGCCTTCGTTTGAATGAAACGCTTGGGTCCCAGCTTTCCCTGAATAAAGCCAAGCCCCTTTACCTGATACTTTCTGCTCAACCTATCGCTTTCTGAGCTGGCAGCCGGTTTGTTCTTTGATCCTTTTCCGCCGTGTTTTCAAGTCGTCCGACAAGGTTGATAACGTAATCAATTTGAACAGTAAAAAAAGCGCTTTATGCGCTTTTTTGTTTTAAAAGACCAAGAGCGACTTAATCGCTTCCCGCTTGTCCATTGCTTCGTAGGCCTTTTGAATAGCTTTTAATTCAAACTGCTTAGTAAAGACCCGGCCAGGGTTGATTTTACCGTTCAAGACAGCTTGCAAGAGTAATTCCCGATCATAAGTCGTCACGGCAGCGATACCACCACGGAGACCAATGTTCTTAAAGAACAAATTGTTGGTATTCATCATGGGGTCCTGTGGAATCCCGACACGACCAACAATGGCACCTGGTCGACCCAACTTAACGGCCGTATCCACCGCTTGCTCGGAACCAACACATTCTAAGACGGCGTCGGCACCAGCACCTGTCAATTCCATGACCTGGTCAATGGCGGCCTGGTCACGTTCTTCCACAATGTCGGTCGCACCAAATTCTTTTCCTAATGCCTGCCGATCTTCATGACGGGACATCAAGATGATCCGCTTAGCGCCACGCAACTTGGCTGAAATCACACCGGCCAGGCCAACAGCACCATCGCCCATGACAACGGCGGTGTCCCCTTCCTTAACTTCAGCGGTCGCAGCGGCGTGATAACCAGTCGCCATGATGTCAGAAAGCGTCATAAAAGACTTTAACTGATCATCGGTATAATCTGCTGGCTTTCCTGGAATCTTAACCAAGGCCCAGTCAGCGTTCTTGAATCCAATGTATTCAGCTTGATAGCCAGTTGAACCACCCTTGTTTGGATCAAGGCAGTCACCATCAAAACCAGCTAAGCAGGCCTGACAGTGGCCACAGCCGTGTGTAAAGGGAGCAATCACAAAGTCTCCTGGCTTGACATTGGTGACTTCGCTGCCAACCTCTTCGACAATCCCGATGGCTTCATGACCAACTTGACTGCCGGACTCGCGCTTTGAAATCCCGCGGTAAAACCAGAGATCAGACCCGCAAACCGAGGCCCGCACCGTTTTAATGACGGCGTCCTTTGGTCCCTTGATGGTTGGCTTATCGACTTCTTGCATCTCAACCAAACCAGGTTTTACAAATACAGCTGCTTTCATAAATGAACCCCTTTTCTTCTTTTGTTCTATTATGAGTCAATTCGGTATCTTTGTAAAATACTAATCAGCTCGCGCAGCCAACTGTTCATATTCGTCATCATTATAGCGCGCAAAATCAGGGGCTACCTGGCCCAACTGATCACGACCTGCCGTTACTTTATTTGTCATATTCTCCTCCATTCAACTAATTGATGATGGGTTTAGCCTAAACCCTGAAGTTGACTTTAGGTCAAGAAAAAAAGGAGATTAATCTTCTCCTTCGTTGACTAGATGGTATTTAAAGGCATAAGCCACGGCTTCTGATCGGGAAGAAACCCCGAACTGGTTATAGATTTGTGTTAACTCATTTTTTACTGTTCGTTCCGAAACATAAATTTGTTCTGCAATTGCTTTATTTCGATAGCCGGCGACAAGAAGCGTGAGAATCTCTTTTTCTCGTTTTGTTAATTGCTGACCGGGTTGTGGCTGAACTGGTCTTGTTCGAAAAGCCTTTTGAGCCATTTCGGTCGATAAAACGGTATTTCCAGCAAGCACCTGATGAATGGTCGAAAGGATCTTCTGACTATCGGCATCTTTTAGTAAGAAGGACTTCGCACCGAGTCGAAGCATTTCTTTGACCACGTCATCTGAATCAAAAGTCGTCAGTACAATCACAGGTAGGTTAGGATATTTTTCTGATATAAAACGCATGACCTCAATGCCGTCGACTGGCGTCATCTTAATATCAAGAAGCAACAATCCGATCTCGGAATGCTTATCAAGTACGCCGATTGCTTCTTTCCCATCCGCGGCTTCCATTACTTGAAAGTCTGATTCGTCATTTTCAAGAATCAGTTTCAGACCTTCACGCACGATCATATGATCATCAACAATTAATACTTTCATTTATTTTGGCAACCGAATGGTAACGGTTGTTCCTTCCCCAATCTCACTATCAACTGTCACTTTACCACCAAGTTCACTGACACGTTCCTGCATGCCCGCCAGGCCAAAATGATTTTTCCGTTGCAATCCTTGTCGAAAGTCAAAACCTGCCCCGTAGTCAATAATTTGGATGAATAAGTCAGGTCCTTCTTCATGAATGCTAATCAAGGCAAAGTCTGACTGACTATGCTTCACCACGTTCATCATCGCTTCAGAAATGATTTTTAAAAGAACCGCTACTTCCTTTCCTGTTCGATAAGCATCACAAGAAAGCTGTAACTGAACACTTAATCCATAGTTTTTATAAAAAGTCTTAGTCAAGACTTTCAGTCGATTGATTAAAGAGGCCTCCACTGAATCGCCTTCTCGAACTTCACTGACAACTCGCCTTGAGGTCACTAGTGTCTCTTTTGACAAGCGGCTGGCTTGTTCACTGATCCGTTTTGCTTTGTCAATATTTCCACGATTCAATTGTGTCGTTAATACATCTAACTGCATCGCAAGCCCCGTCATGTCCTGTAACAGCGTGTCATGTAATTCACGTGCAATGCGTTCGCGTTCTTTTGCGGTCGATAACTGATCGACTTGATTATAAGCCATTGCTAGTTCCGCATTGGCGTGTTTTAAATCGACTTGGCGCTGCAAGCTACTCTGATAGTTTTTAGCAAATAAGAAAATAATCAGCAACATCAATCCAGCCACTTCGATGTAGAAAAGCACGTAGCCTAGGTTATTTTTTTGGACCACGAAGGACAAGAAGAAAAGGGCAAAAAGAATAATGGCTGAAATATTGGCCCAGCGTAAATGTTCAAAAATAATGGCCTGGATAATCAAAATGGGCGAAATCGCAAGCAAAATAATGCCAGATCCGAGCCCATGAATGATAAACATCATGGCTAATAACATCACGATTTGTATCGTCAGCGACCACTGTCGAATCATGATTTTTTTAAACGTGATGGCAATCAAAATAACCTGTCCCAGTGCAATGAGCGATACCAAAACAATATCCAGAATGGCTAGTGAATGCAAGCCTTCATAAAGCGCCATGGCCGTGCCAAGAATCACCCACCAAACAAAGGGCCAGCGAAGACCACGCAGGGTTTGTTGTTGTAGCGTAGTTGTCTGTTCGTCAATCATTTTCTGTTGTCCTTTTTATGTACGAAAAACTAGCCTAATTCAAGGCTAGCCTTCTTGATTTTTATTCGACATGCAACTGTGGCAAAATTTTATCCAACCATTTTGGTAAATACCAGTTGGCTTTTCCGAAGAGCGCAATGGCTGCTGGAACAATAATCATCCGAACAATCAAAGCGTCGAAAATAACACCAAAAGTAAAGGATAAGCCGATCGACTTGATAATTCCTTCTGGTGAGAAGATAAAGCCGGCAAAGACCGAGGCCATAATGACAATCGCTGCAAAGACAACCGTTCCGTTTTCTTGCAAACCAACAATAACTGCCTGTGTCGTATCTTTGCTTCGATTATACTCCTCACGAATTCGACTCACTAAGAAGATTTCATAATCCATGGCTAGTCCAAACATGATGCCGATGACCAATACCGGCATAAAGGCTAGAAGAGAAGCCTTTGAAGGAATTTGGAAAAGGTCCAAGAGATGGCCATCTTGCACAATCCAGACCACGGCTCCCAGAGTAGCACAAAGTGACAAACCAAATCCAGCAACCGCGACCAGTGGAATCAAAATTGAACGAAAAGCCATCATTAACAAAACGAACGCAAAGGCAATAATCAAAATAGCAAACTTTGGAATAGCCGATGCGATTGCATCGGTTACGTCGACATTAATGGCCGTTGCACCCGTCACCAACAATTCTGCTTGTGTTTTTTTGACCGTCAAATGACGAATATCCGTGACCAGCTTTTTCGTCTTCGGATCATTTGAATCCGTCTTTGGCGTTACGGCAAGCATGTAATACTGACCAGATCGACCCGGCATGGCCCGCGTCACGTTGGCCACATTCTTTAGTTGCTTGATTTCCGAACCAGCATGGTTGGCCTTGGCCATGTCATCGGTTTTGGCTAAGACGACCAAGGTTGCGTTAACACCGTCCCCGTAACCCTCTTTTTGCATATCATAGGCTCGTCGCTCGGTTTGCTTAGGTGAACTTTCTCCGTCATTTGGCAAACCGAGGTTCATGTGAGCAACTGGCAGGGCAATCAGAATTAATGCAACAATGGCGAGCAGTAGCGTTTTGACACGATGCCGAACAATAAGACGACCAAAGCCCCCTTTTACTCGCACTCTTGAAAAGACTTGTAAGATCCGATTTTTCTTTTGACCCGTTACCTTTTGCCCTAACAAAGACAAAACAGCCGGAACAAAAGTCAATGACATCAAAACTGCAAAGAAAACGCCGATTGCAGCGGCAATTCCCATCGTTGCTAAGAAATCAATCCCTAAGGTAACCATGGCAGCCATCGCCACCATAACCGTCGCACCGGCAAAGACCACCGAAACGCCGGCGGTCGACAAAGCGGCTTCTATCGCTTGTTTTCGTTCTTTTCCAGAAGCGATCTCTTGACGGTAACGTGAGATGATGAAAAGTGCGTAGTCAATTCCAACGGCTAGCCCCATCATACCAACAAGAGCCGATGAAGTAGACGGAATGTCCATCACGTTTGTCAGCAACATGATGAGCAGCATGGACAACGCCAAGCTCAAAATCGCTGACAGAATGGGTAACCCAGCAACGAGTAAGGAAGCAAAGGTAATGGCTAAGACCACGTAGGCCACAATAATACCGACCCCTTCCGTTGTCTCACTCTGTTGAACAGTTGAAAAAGTGACGTTACCGGAGAGCTCCGTTTGAATCTTAGCCTTTCTTGTGATCGATAGCTGTTTTTTCACACGGTTAATCTCAGTAGCTGAGACATCCTCTTTTTTCTGATCATAGTTGACGTTGGCATAGGCCGTCTTCTTATCCGAACTGTAATTTCGTAACACAGCTGGTGCCTGAACAGAAGCGACATGCTTTTGACCTTGCAGCTGATTCAACAATTCTTGAATTTTTTCTTGATTATCAGAAGAGGTCAAGTCTTGGCCGTTTTGGCTATGAAAGACAACTTTGATCGTCCCCTTTGAAGAACTTGTTTGCGAAAATTCCTTGTTCATCAAAGACAAAGCCTTTTGCGACTGCGAATTTGGTAAATTCAAGGAAGAACCCGCAAAATTAGCTCCTTGATGAATGGCCAATCCCATAACGACGACGATGATGGCAATGACGACTGTGATTGTCGACTTGGCGTGGTTATAGACAAAACCACCTAGTCGACCCAATGCTTTTCCCATTAGTCTGACTCCTTTTTATTTAATCACAGCCTTTACTATACCGACTTTAAGACAACCTCAGTCAGGCTTTTGGGCGAGTTCTTTTTGCCCAAAAGGGCAAAAAAATAATCAAAAAGAAAAAACTAGCACTTGAATGTGCTAGTTTTTATTTTGATTACGATTCGTCCTCTTTTTTTAATTGTCGAAGCATCCGCCAAGAAACAATCCAAAAGATGATGAGGCCAAAGACGAGCAGACCTGCTAGTACAAACTTACCACTTTTTGTTGCCATTATGCCTTCCACAAATGGCAAACGAGACAAGATACCAACTAGAGCTTGAAAAAGAATGTAATAGTAAATGGGCCGGTCGATGATTTGATTAGGAGTTGAGATTTTTTGATAAACCAAAAGAATCATCAACATCACCACAATGGCTGCAATCCCAACCCAACCATCAAAGGAAAGACGCAACACCGTTTTCATCCACAAAGAAATGGCAAAGGCAGGGAAAATAAGGACGATTCCAGTAAGGAATGCCAAAATCATTTTCAACCATTTAGGAAAAGTTGATTGTTGGAACCGATAGACGGCCGTCCCCAACCACCAAATAACAAAGCAGCCAGCAGCCGTTAAATAGAGTCCAGCCAACATGTAGGCACCAAGATCGACGACTTTTCCAGGAACGGAGATCGCTGGAATGAAGGCGATGGCCAGGTAGCCAAAAAACGTATAGAAAAGAAATTTAGCAAAGGAATTCCAGCGCGTCGGTAATTTCTTCAATAGCGAATCGGCAAGTCCTTTCGGATCATTAGCAAAATAGTGACGGGCAGTCTGCCCCCTCTTCTGCGCTTCTAGTAGCTCTTGTAAGGTACGAAGCAAGAGTTCCTCAACTGCCTGTTCATCTTTTAACCAAGAAATTGTCCGCGAATAAACCAAAAAATCATCATAAAATTTGCGATTCTCATCATTCAGGCCAGGGCGCAACTCGTTATTCCGTTCAATTAGTTCCTTAATCGTCATTTCTCTTCCTATGATGCTGCAAAGTTCGGTTGGTATCTTGATTTTTTGTTTCTTCTATTCAGTTTATCCGAGGTATCCCCCTTCTGTAAAGCAAATCAACGAGAAAAAGCCGCCTTTTAAGCGACTTTTTTCAACTAAAGGATTGCTAAACATTCTTTAGCAAGCTTTTTTTATGAGCGAACTTCCATAAAAGAGCCAAGGCAAAGCCGAAAACGGCCGGAAGTACCCAGCCAAAACCTTCGCTCGCCAGTGGTAGCAGCTGGTGATAGCTCGAAACGAGTCCTTTTACCGCTGTCAAATCCGCCAAAGGCGAAGCGGCCAAAGCATCCAAAAAGGCTGGTAAAGCAACGGCTGCTGTGACCCAAGCGTAGATGCTGTGATCTTGCTTGACCCATTTGTTCGTCACGCCAAGAACGGTCAAAGCCAAAGCAAATGGGTACAAAAGCATCAAGACTGGTGCTGACCAAGCGATAATGTTCGTCAACCCGGCGTTGGCTGTCACAAAAGAGCCGATGGCAATCACACGCAACCACCAAAGATAGGAAACCTTCGGAAAGACACGGTGCAAATCCTGGGCAAAGGATACGAAAAGCCCCATCGCCGTTGTAAAGACCGCCAAAGTCACAATAACCCCAGTTGCTAGAACACCGACATTACCCGTATAGTGCGTCACGATGTCAGAAAAGGCCGTTCCGCCATTCGCTGCTTCTTTCATGGTTCCAAGTGAGGAGACCCCCAAGAGAACCGTTGCCAAGTAGATCATGGATTCCATGACAATGGCGACAAGGCCGGATTTAGCCAAAACGGTGGAGACGCTTTTTCCCTCAAAACCCAAACCTTTGACGGCGTAGACAACAGAAACAGCTAAAGCCAGCAAGGCGATCCCGTCCATGGTGTTGTACCCGTCTAATACCCCTTGGAAAGCGGCATGTTGCTGATAAGCGGAACTCACGTGCTGCTGCAAGTCACCCATTGGCAATAGCAAGGCGAAAAGCAAGATCAAAGCTAGCAGGCCCAAGAATAGCGGGTTTAGATATTTTCCGACCCATTTCATCAAGTTGGACTGCTTGACCGTCAAGAAGTAAGCCAAGCCAAAGAATAGTGCGGTAAAGGCAAGCATCGCTCCCTGCTGCATGCCCTGTGGCAATAAGGGCGCGATCCCCATGTCAAAGGCCGTGGCGGCCGTACGTGGCGTTCCAAAAAGTGGGCCGATCGTCATGTGGATGGCGACCAGAAAAACCGTTCCGAACCACGGTGCAACCGGCCTAGCAATGTCATAAACAGATTTAGAATTTGTCAGTGAAACCGCCAGCATCGCCAAGAATGGCAGCACCGTTCCGGTCAGCAAGAATCCGGATACCGCCCAGAACCAGTGGCTTCCGGCTGCTTGTCCCAACTGGACTGGAAAGATTAAATTCCCTGCCCCGAAGAACATCCCGAAGATGAGTGAAGCGATCAAGAATAATTGCTTCAGTGATAATTTTTTTGCTTCCATAATGAAGACTCCTTTTAATGATCAAGATTTTAATGGCAAATAAAAAGACCAGCTACGACAATCGCAGCTGGTCAAAACGCATTCACTCAGCCGCCTATCCTTTTCGGGGATAGGCAGCTCAAAATATCAGCACCTATCCCTATGGAATAATAATGCTGATAATAATGGCTTGGTTTTCTTGGAATGAATGTGTCATTTATCTACTCACTTAATTTGATAAATTTATTAAAACATGATTAGAGAATCTTGTCAAATACTCATGCTAATTTTTTTTTACTCAAGGCAAAGCCAATCAAGCCACCAATCACTGCAGGTAGGACCCAGCCGAAACCTTCAGCCGCCAATGGCAAATAGTGATGATAAGCTGTTGCGATGCCCTTCACCCAGTTTTCTGACGCTAAAGGAGACGCCAACAAACCGTCCAACAAGGCCGGAATGGCAATAAAAGCCATCACCAGCCGATAGATGATTGGCTCTTGTTTCGTCCAACGATGCAAGACAGCCAAAATCGTTAAAGCCAAGGTGAATGGGTACAAGAAGAGCAAGACAGGGGTTGAAAAAGCAATGATCTTCGTCAACCCAGCGTTAGCCGTCAAAAAGGAGCCCACCGCCGTCAAACGCAACCAGTTCTTATACGTGATCGTCGGAAAGACCTTATGTAGATCTTGTGCGAAAGAAGCCGAAAGGCCCATGGCCGTAGTGATTACCGCCAGAGTCACAATGATTCCTGTTGCGATAATGCCGGCGTTCCCCAAATAGTGTGTGACGATGTTGGAAAAGGCCGCCCCACCATTTGGTGACACGCCCATAATGCCAAGAGAAGAGACACCAAGCAAGGCAGTGGCGATATAAATGAAGGATTCCAAGGCAATGGCTAACAAACCAGACTTGGCCAAGAGCTTGGGTACTGCTTTTTCAGAAAAGCCCATGTTGCGAACCGCATAAACCACGGAAACAGCTAAGGCCAGTAACGCGAGGCAATCCATCGTGTTGTACCCCTCTAAGATCCCTTGGAAAGCCGCTTGCGTTTGGTAGGCCCCAGATACGTGTTGTTGCAAGTCACCCATTGGCAAGACAAGGGCCAATACTAGGATCAAAGCCAAGAGCAACAAGAAAAGTGGGTTGAGGTATTTGCCTACCCAATCCATCAAGTTTGATTCCTTAAGGGTCATCTTGTAAACCAAAAGAAAAAAAAGTCCTGAAAAAATGAGCATCGCTAGCTGCTGGTATGCTGAAGGAATCAGCGGCGCAATCCCCATAGAAAAAGCCGTGGCTGCAGTTCGAGGCGTCGCAAACAAAGGACCCAAGGAAAAGTGGATTGCAACAAGCATCGCTGTCCCGAACCAAGCCCCAACAGGTGCCGCAATATCAAAAACGGACTTCGATTTCGTTAGCGCCATAGCCAGCATAGCCAAAAATGGTAAGACCGCACCCGTCAAGAGAAAGCCAATCACAGCTGGTAGCCAATGATGACCAGCCATTTGGCCTAACTGCACTGGAAAAATGAGGTTCCCGGCCCCAAAGAAGAGGCCGAAAATAAGAGAAGCAATTAACAATAATTGCCGTTTACTCGCTTTTTGTTCCTTCATAAGTTCACTCCTTTTGTGAGACGCGTTTTTCCAAAAGAAAAAGCCAACTGCATGACTGCAGCTGGCTTTCTACCTGACAGCTGCCTATCGTAAGGATAGGCAAGCCAAAAACTCAGCACCCTACCCTAGCGGATAACGACGCTGACGACGACGGCTTGATTGTTGGTCAGGAAGAACTTCATTGGTAAACTCGCTTTTCTTTAATGGTTTTATTAAAGCACGACGAAAATGCTTTGTCAATCCATCCTTAATTGTTCGATTGGATCAACTTGGGATAAACGCTTGCCATCATGACGACCACAATGGCAGAAGCGATAAACGATGGCAACATGTATGAGCCGTTGTATAGCGTGGCATATAACCAAACGCCCTGCCCTTTTGGCGCATATTGACCAAAGAAAATCACGGCTGAAAGCGTGTGTGCGATAAACCGCAAAAAGGAACCAACCAAGATACCAAGTGTCAAAAGAATCGTGGCGCGTCCTTTCTTTTGACGGTCCATGGCTTTCTTGGCTGCTTTAGCGGTAACAGCTGTAAAGCCCACGACCGTGAAGGCTAGCGGATAGTCGAAGAAGGCTTGAACTGGTGTCAAAACATAGGCGCCAAGCAAGAGCTGAACCATCCCAAAAAGAAAACCAGTGGTCAAACCGCCCTTGTAGCCATAACGGAAGGCCATGATCATCGTTGGCACCATTTGAAAGGAAATCGAACCTCCCTGGCCCCAGAGACTGATCGACCAAAAATTCAAGACCAAAGACAAGGCGGTAAAGAGGGCAAGCTCCGTAATGAAGCGTAAGTTCTTAGACTTTGTGTTCTGCATGTTTTCTTCTCCTTTTTCTGGCATGCGTGACCACAAAAAAACAACGTTCGGAACAGCAAAAAGCGGACCAAACATTGTTTTGTCATTTTTTCTGTTTTCCCTACGCGTGTCTTAACACAACAGGTTCAAAGGGTCGGCTTTCGCACTCTCAGCTCACCAGAGCTCCCCTAAACAAAACGTTATTCATTTGTTACACCTATTATACCCAATCATTAAGAAATTTGACAAGCTGTTAAGAAAAAAAAGTCGACCCAGCTGGATCGACTTCTTAGGCACTTTTATAAATGCCTGCTAGGATAATTGCTTGCATTTGCACTAACCGTTTTTCAACTTGTTTGCCTTTCAGTTGCAAGCCGTTCGTTTCAGCTAAAGTGTCCATTACTAATGAAAACATTAAATAAAAAACGCCCGAAATTCTCAATCGGACGTTTTTGATAAGCATTATATGTGGTTTAGGATTAAACTCCAGAAAAATTATTCCTTCAAAAATGCCAACATTGCCTGATCCACTTCTTTATTTTCGTGAAGTTTTGAGTGTTGACCATCAGCTCCCGTAATCAACTTTTCTTGATAAGTGGATGGTGATTGGACGAAATACTTCAATGATTTGGAAGAATTGTTGTACACCGTTGTATCGTTTTGTCCAGCCCCTTGCGAATTTCCGTAGATGTTTAGTACCTGGATACTGTGTTGCTGGTAATAATCCCGCAATGGCAGCAGCCGATTAAAGTAGTCCATAGCTTCCTTTGGTTGGCCATTATCGTTTAGCGCCGACTTGGAATTCGGTTCCGTTAGCATCAGGCCATTATAAGTCCCGGCAAGATCAATTTGCTTCTTAACGGTAGGCAATGACTCATCCCCCGCCTTTGCTGTCTTCATCAAATAAAAAGCGATGGCCATGTTCCCCATCGAGTGACCGACCAAGTTCACCTGGCTGACCCCTTCTTTTTTCAAATTGGTCATGATGGCTTTGACCCACTCGGCTGTCTGATTAAAATCCTGGTTCTTATTGTTATCAAACTGCACAAGAACCAACGGATTCTGATCGCTGGCCGTAATTTTACGTCCCATGTCGACCTGCCCATTTTCCAAAACGGTCACATCCTTGCGGCGATTTGAATACTTGTGGTCAATCAAATACTGGGCCATCGATTTCTCAGCATTTCGAGAAGACCCATATCCGTGAAAGAAGACCGTTGCGGTTTGATTGGTTGCCTTGTTTTTTTGGTTTGGAACTAATTCCCGAGCTGAAAACGTCTGAAAGACGGCATAGCCAATTAAGAGAAGCAAAGCAATGATGGCTGTATTTCTTATTCGACTGTGTTTGTGCATTAAATCCCTCCAGATTCTATCTAAGAATAGTATACCGCTTTTCAAAAGGAACTTCTTTCGAACAGGAGATGCTGTGGCTGCCGAGTCATTATACAAATTTCACGTTTTTGTTTCTTTAATACGCATTAAGTTAAAATTCACCATTTTTTCAAGCAAACACTGTTGTCCGTTTATGAAAGCGCTTACTATAAGGGCGAACAGAAATGTTCACCAATGTTTCCTGATTTTGACTACTTATAAGGAGGTCGTAAAAAATGGAAAACAAAAACCAGCAACATCGGTCAACGAATCGCTTGCCCACCCTCTCTAAAAAGCAAATCTTTCTGATGACTTTTGGCTTTTTTGGCACCCAAATCGCCTTTGCCATGCAAACAGGGACAATGGGCCGAATCTTCCAAACAATCGGTGCGGATCCCAATCAGCTTGGCTTCTTCTTTATCTTGCCGCCAATGGCTGGGCTAATCATGCAACCACTGATCGGTTATTTCTCCGATCGGACTTGGTTACCACGCTTGGGCCGTCGGATGCCCTATCTGATTGGTGGTACAACGGTGGCTGTCATCGTTTTACTTTTGATGCCAAGCGCTGGTTCCTTTGGCTTTGGTTACGGCTCCATGGCGGCGCTGCTTTTTGCGGGCGTTACGGTCTTATTTATTGACTTATCCTGTAACGTTATTCAGCAGCCTTTCAAAATGATCATCCCGGATATGGCCAATGACGAGCAAGCCCAAACGCTCTGGTCCATGCAAAATGTCTGGGGATCGCTTGGCGCCTTAACTGCCTTTGCTTTCCCCTTCTTGTTAACTGCTCTTGGGGTTGCCAACCATGCCAAAATTGGTGAAATACCGCCATCCGTTCGAATTTCTTATTACATTGCGGCTGTCATTTTAATTATCGCAACCGGCTTTACCGTATTAACCGTCAAGGAATATTCTCCAGAAGAGTTGCGCCGTTATCACGGCCTTTCGGATAACAAGTTGAAAGAACCACACAAAGACAAAGGTCTGGGCGAAATTTTAAAAAGAGCCCCAAAAACGTTTTGGTTACTTGGCTTAGCCGCTTTCTTCGTCTGGATCGCCATTCCTTATATGTGGACTTATTCAACAGGCGCCTTAGCAGAAAAGATCTGGCAAACAACAGATCCAACCACTCCCGCGTATCAAGAAGCTGGCAATTGGTTTGGCTTTGTTCAGGGAATCTACTGTGTTGTCTCAATTTTAACTGGCCTTTTCTTTGCAAAAATCAAAGCCAGCAAAAGGCGTCTCATTTACTTTCTTTCCCTATTACTGGGAGCAGTTGGCTTTTTGATGATTGCTTTGGGGACTTGCCGCTTGACGTCAGTGATCGCATTCATTCTCTTTGGCGTTGCCTGGATTGCCATTATTACCATCCCCTTTACCATTCTGACGCAGTCCCTTTCCGGAGACAATAACGGCACCCTACTGGGACTTTATAATTGCTTCATCTGCCTACCGCAAATCGTTGCATCAAGTCTTTCTTTCCTTTTACTAAAAGCAGTTGGCGGATCAATGGCCAACATGTTTTATATTTGTGCGAGCTGCTTTGTGCTTGGCGCTTTCAGTATTTGGCTTGTGCCAGACCATCATCAAGACGTCCGTTCTTGATGATGCAATTGTGTTTTACTGAATACCTGACGTCCGGTATAATGGCCTCACGTAATCGAAAAAAGTCAACAGTGAAAAACAGTGGAGGTTTTTTATGACAGAAAATCAAATCAAGTGGTGGCAAAAAGCCGTCATTTATCAAATCTACCCCCGTTCCTTCCAAGATTCGAACAACGATGGCATTGGTGATTTGAAAGGAATTATCTCACGTTTAGACTATGTCAAAAAGTTGGGAGCCGACGTCATCTGGCTAAACCCAATTTACAAGTCACCAAACATGGACAATGGTTATGATATTTCAGATTACGAAGCCATTAACCCTGAATTTGGTACGATGGACGACTTTGACACCTTGCTTAAAGAAGCGCACGCGCGCGGTATCAAGGTTGTCATGGACTTGGTTGTGAACCACTCTTCCGATCAACACCAATGGTTCGTGGAGTCCCGTTCTTCCAAAGATGCCTACAAACGTGACTTCTACATCTGGCGCGATCCAGTTGATGGTCACGAACCAAACAACTGGGGATCATACTTCTCCGGTCCGGCCTGGAAATTCGATGAAGCAACCGGTCAGTACTACTTGAAACTCTTTGCGGATGGCCAACCTGACCTGAACTGGGAAAATCCAAAATTGCGTCAAGCGATCTACGACATGATGAACGCATGGGTCGACCGTGGTATTGACGGTTTCCGAATGGACACGATTTCCCTTTACTCCAAGCGTCCAGGATTGCCTGACGGTCCTGTAATGGAAGGAAGCCAGTACGCTGATCCAGGTGAACGAGTAGCCAATGGTCCTCGAATCCATGAATTCATCCAAGAAATGCGACAAAAGGTTCTAAACAACAAGGACATGATTACGGTTGGAGAGGCCTCCGCCACTGATATTGAAAACGCTAAAAAGTATGCGAATTTGGATGGCTCCGAAGTCAACATGGTCTTCCAGTTCGAACACGTCGAATTGGATTCTAACCCTGAACCTGCTTTGACGAAGTGGTATGATCAACGTTTGCCATTACCACGCTTAAAGGAAAACCTCACCAAATGGCAAACCGCCATGGCCGGTGTCGCCTGGAACTCCCTTTACTGGGAAAACCACGATCAACCGCGCTCTGTCTCCCGTTTTGGTTCAGACAAGCCTGAATTCCGAGTCAAGTCAGCTAAGATGTTAGCCACTCTTTTGCACTTTATGCAAGGAACACCTTACATCTACCAAGGACAAGAAATCGGAATGACCAACGCTAAGAACTTCGGTTGGGACGACTTCGACGACATCGAAATCAAAAACGCGCGCAAATACTTAGTTGACCGCGATCACTTGGTTGATGCTGATACTATGTTATCCTACGTTCACTACAAGGGCCGCGATAACGCCCGTACCCCAATGCAGTGGACAAACGGAAAGAATGCCGGCTTTACTGAAGGCACCCCTTGGTTGAAGCTAAACGATAATTTTGAAGAGATTAATGTCGACGCTGCATTGGCGGATGAAGATTCCGTCTTCTACCACTACCAAAAATTGATTAACTTCCGTCACAACTTGGACATCGTGACGACGGGTCGCTACGAATTGTTGGACTTGGATGACGAAGAAGTTTACGCTTACAAACGAGTTGGCGAAAAGGAAGAATTGCTAGTCATTAATTCCTTTGTTGAAGAAAGCATTGAACGTGATTATCAAGTACCAGAAAATGCCGAACGATTAATTTCCAACTACAAGGATGATGAAGGTAAGACCCTTCGTCCTTTCGAATCAAAAGTTTACCGCATTAAAAAATAAAACAAACAAAAAGTCGACAAGTTCTTCTATGAATTGTCGGCTTTTTTGTCGTCATCACCATTCTGGCGTCAAACGATTCCCCCATTTCGTCATGACGGGCTATTCGATTTTAAAAGCATCACCCTAAATTAAAAAAAGACAGGATTACTCCTGCCTTTTTTCACAGTTCACCATTTAAGAAATGATTCTTTCCCTTTCCAAAGGACCAGTCTTCTCCATGGTTTGTGACAAAGGAAATGATGACGTCCTCATCACGAACATCGGCTTCTTTTGCCAATTTCTCGACCAACTTCTTGGTGAAGGCTTTCTTAGCAGGCATTGGCCGTGGAGTTGACAAAATCGTAAAGAACAAGGCCTTGTTCGTTCGCTTGTAACCTAACCCCACGTCTTGAAAGTTAATTTCATAATCTTCGTGTTGTGTGACGATTTGGAATCGGTCGCGATCCGGTAATGACAAAGTTTCTTTGGCAACGTCAAAGGACAGTTGCATGATTTGCTTGATTTCTTCCGGCTGATATTGATTCTTGATTAAATCGATTTTCATTAATGGCATGTGTGCGTCCTCGTTTACTTTTCGTTCGTAGCTCTAGATTATCACAAGAAATGCTTGAAAAGCATAAAAATGAACAACTAATTCACAGGAACTTCTTTGATATGCGCAACATCAAACAATTCCGCTTGCGATAGCTGGCTTAGTTTATCCAACAACGCCATCTTGAAAGAAGCTGGTCCTCGAACAGCTGACTGCTTGATAACGAGGTCAGCTGCAACCGGTAACATCGCCACGACTTGAACAAATTCTTCAAAACGTGTGGTATGCACTAATCCAAGTGCCAAAATGCTATCCAAAGCATCCCCCATTCCAACATTTTTTTCTAAATATGGATGACCATTCTTGATTTGAAACACGCGTTTCCCATCGCTAACCGTATCGACAGGGCCCGAAATGACCACCCATGCCTTTTTTAGACGGGCATAGTCCAAGGCAGTTTGAACAGCATCAGCATGACTAGTAGCGTCAATTCCAAAACGAGAGGACTCACCCGATAAAAGGGCAGCAATCTCGCTCAGGTTGCCGCGAATAACTTTGACAGACACCGCGGCCATAATGGCTTCCGCTTGTTTTTTTCGTAAAGTTGACGCACCGGCCCCAACGGGATCAAAGACAACCGGTTTTTGGTTCAAATTGGCAGCTCGGCCAAGGTGAATCAAGCGCTGATGGCTTTGTTTTGACACCGTTCCCATGTTCAAGACAATGGCCGAAGCCAAGGAAACCAGTGCTTCGTCATCACGTTCATCTTCTGCAACTAATGGCGACCCGCCTAAATACGCGATCACGTCCGCTACCAACTGCTCTGTGACATGGTTGCCATTCATAATAACCATGGCTTTTTGTCGATGCATCCGTTCGATAAAAGACATCCTTTATTCCTCCTGTGACTGACTAAGTTGTTGGATTGTTTTTACTAGGTTTTTACTTTTTGTAATGGAGGAGATAGCGGCTACGCCGTCTGCCCCTGCTTGATAAACGGCCTTAGCGTTTTTTTCGTTAATACCTCCAATGGCAATAACCGGAACAGTTGCTGCCGCTTTAAGGACTGCTAACCCATTGAGCCCGATGGCCGGCTTCGCATCCTTTTTAGTTGTCGTGTCAAAGACTGGCCCGACCCCAATATAGGCCAAATACGGCATATCTTCTCGACTCGCTTCGAATTCTTCCATCGTTGAAACAGAGAGCCCGATGAATAGTTCGGGAGCCCTTCGTACAATTGACTGAACACTGGTGTCATCTTGTCCGACGTGGACCCCATCTGCACCCGATGCAATGGCTAAATCAACATTATCGTCAATGAAAAATAACGTTTTGGTTTTGCGACAAATTTCTTTTAAAGCCTTGGCCACCGAAAGCTGTTCTAAGAAATCCGGCCTTTCAACCCCCTTTTCTCTGTATTGAACAACTGTAACACCCGCCAGACAGGCTTTTTCAACCAAAGCAAAGAATTTCGCACGATCGAAAGCGACATTTTCTAAACCGATAATCAGTTGACAGGAAAAATCCTGTCCGCTTCGTTTCAAACGCTGATTGGGATTTGGCCAAAGCGCCTGATTAAGTGGCCCATGTCCCTCACCAATCAAAAGAGGGCGGTCAATGATGCGGTTCATGTAGTCGTTTGCAATTACGATGGCTTGCTTGAGGCTGATTCCCTGTGCCAGCATCGCCGTGATGGCTGAAGACAGTGTGTCACCGGTGCCATGCTTTCTTATAGTGTCGACCTTTTTCCCCGTCAAAAAAAAGGATTCCTCACCCAATAAAGCGTAATTCAGCAAGTCCTCGCCTTCGAGATGCCCCCCTTTCACCAAGACATTTGGGACCCCAAGTTTTTGAATCTGTCGAGCCGCCTTTTCCATGTCCGCTTTCGTTCGGATCGCAAAGCCGGCCAGTAATTCGGCTTCGGGGATGTTTGGTGTTACCAATAACGCTTTTGGTAGCAGCTCTTTCTTCATTGCTAACACGCCTTTATCATCTAATAAGGAAGCGCCACCCTTGGCCACCATAACCGGATCAACGACTAATTGCTTCATATGAAAACGTTCCACGTTCCTGGCAACCTCAAGAACACGAACGGCGTCAAATAGTGCACCGGTCTTTGCAGCTCTTATCCTAAAATCTGCCATGACCGATTCAAACTGAGCCGCAATGGCGACTGGATCGGTCGGATAGACCCCCTGAACGCCCAATGTGTTTTGTGCCGTCAAACCAACCACAACATTAGTCGAATAAACAAAAAAGTGTTGCATCGTCTTTATATCGGCCTGCATTCCAGCCCCACCGCCGGAATCAGATCCAGCAATGGTTAAAGCAGTTGGATATTGTTTTGATCCCCTCATGCTTCCTTCTCCATCGATTGAGCAAAAAAATCGTTTTCAAACTGAACAGCTTGGTAAAAAGCAGTTAATCCCCGTGATTGTATCGCTTCATCCACCTTATCCGCTTCTTCTTTTAAGACCTTCATGAAGTCAACAATTAATTGACCGTCTGTTCCCTTATAGAAGTCAAACCAAGGGTAAAAGGGATTGTCTTTCGTCATTCGTCCATCAGCGATCATTTTTTCTGTTAAATAACCATACACATATGGACAGGCAGCCAAGGAACACAAGAAAATAAAGTCATTTTCCTTTTGACTATCCTGAATATGCTTCAGGTAAGCGCTCGTTGCCGGAAGCCATTTTTTAGTAATGCTTTTCTTAGCGGCCGGATTCTTTTCGTCAGCCAACTTTTGCAACATTAAATGTGGTTTCGTTTCTTGATCACCTTCAAACTGACGCAAGGCCTTTGAATCAATACCAAAATTATCCAACCCCTTCGAAAAGAGAGGCAGATAAACAGCCAGGTACACATTGTCTTGTTCGATATAGGTATAGAGTGCCCGGGCATCCACACGTCCGGCTTCACAATTCTGAATGAAGGGATTGGCCAAGAAGGCGGGCATGGCCTCATGCATCATCTTTTTAAACTGTTCAATAAACGTCATCTTATTCACCTGTGTCTTCCTTAATTGGTTCTGATTTGATAAGTCTACTTACTGTAATTTCACTGATAATCCTACAAATT
This sequence comes from Fructobacillus papyriferae, assembly GCF_018437225.1. Lineage (GTDB taxonomy): Bacteria > Bacillota > Bacilli > Lactobacillales > Lactobacillaceae > Fructobacillus > Fructobacillus papyriferae. The sequence continues at coordinate 256,345 of NZ_JAAMFI010000001.1, read as the reverse complement.
CTCAGGCTAATACGGCAGTAGCCAAAGTAAGCCGATGGTCAAAATAAACACCAAGGCTAACCAGGCAAAGCCAACTTTTTTGTAAGGATAAGTCTGGTAAACCGAGCGCACCGCTCCTTCTTGAAAACCATGTGCCGTCATGGCCATTGCTAAGGATTCAGACCACTGGATCGCTTGAATAAGCGCCTTGAAATACAAGGTCGGCTGATACCAATGTAGGCTGACGCCACGCATTTGGCTGGCTGCTTGAATCTTTTTGAACGCCTGTTTAAATCGTGGCATAACATTCAAAGCCGAAAGCAGCCCATAGATAAAGGTGTTCGATAAGTGTAGATTTTGTTGGAGTGATTGCAATAAAACGGCTTCTTTTGTTTTATTCGCCAGCCAGGCTCCTACAAAAATGAGCAAGAAGACGCGAGATCCCATGACCAAGCCGACGTGCAAACGATGACTTAAATCACCCTGTGCATAGAGATAAAAAGACCAAAACGAACCAATGGCCGGAATCAAGCCAACCGCCCAACAATACAAGTAGCGCTTCATTGGCAGGCCTTGGGATAAGACCAAGCCGTTAAAAAACAACAAAAGTAAGGCATTAAAAGAAAGCGACTGGGTCAGCACAATTTCAAACGATAGCAGTAAGGTTAAGAACAAACGTTGACTGGCATTCATCATATGGCCACCTTCTCTTTGTCCACGAATTGTGCATTTTCAAGCGCTAAATGCCGGTTCACAAGAGGAGCTAACGCACCAACTTGGTGGGATACAATGAGCAACGTCACGTTCAGTTTTCGCCTAACTTCCTCAAACAAAGCCAAAACAGCTTGAACTGATTGTTCGTCTAAGCCAGCAAAGGGTTCGTCCAACAGCAAAACGGGACTAGCCATCACGAGCAGTAAAAGCAATTGAAGTTTCTTTTGTTGCCCACCGGAAAGCGTGTAAACTGATCGATTCCCGAGCCCTTCTAACCCGAGTGCTTGAAGGGCCCTTTCGATTCTTTTTGCCGACCAGTAGTTTTTTTGATAAGTATTTTTTTGCACCTGCAGCAGCTCTTCTTCCACCGTAATGTTTAAAAACTGGTCAAGCGCATTTTGAAAAGCTAGGGTCACTTGCCGATAATAGTCCTTTTTCTTCCACCGGTGAAAATCTTGATCAAGGTAGACGAATTGTCCTTCTGCCTCTTGTAATCGGGCTAAGGTTCTCAAAAAAGAAGACTTTCCAGAGCCATTGGGGCCAGTAATTAACGTGCATTCGCCGGCCTTAATTTTTAGCTGCGCTTGTCTAATCAGCAAGCGCTGATCGTTTTCTACTACCATTTGTTTGACCTGAAAAATTGGCTGACCAACTGTTTCTTTTCGAACAGTAATAACCTGACGGTCGACTGGCTTTGGCCAATCTTCTTGGGCCACTTTGACCAATTGCTGTTTTTGAATTTGGTAAAAAGCCGTCATCTTATCGACATACCCTTGATCATCGTGGTCAGAAATAAGGATGGCATAACCGTCGTTGGCCAAAGACTTCAGCAGCTGTTGAAGATCCTTTCTAGCCCCTGGGTCAATGGCAGCAAAAGGCTCGTCTAACAAGAGGTATTTGGCGCCGGTTACTAAGACTTCTGCTAAGGCGACTTTCTGAAGCTCACCCCCTGATAATTCGCTTAACACTCGTTTCCGAAAGCCAGTCAGCCCAACTTTAGCAAGGTTCTGATCGATTTTTTCAGACATCGTTTCGGGAGCCAACTGCAAGTTTTCCATAGTAAAAAGCAGCTCTTCTTCAACCGTTTTCATCGCAAATTGCTCATGTGGATTTTGAAATAGTAGGCCGACCACTTTAGTTCGTTGATTGGCCGGAATATCGGACAAGGCCTGTCCATTGATGGTCACTCGACCAGTCACTTTACCCCCATATTGCGGATAAAGCCCAGCTATTGTTTTTAACAATGTGGACTTACCAGAACCAGAAGGCCCCATCAACAAGATAAAATCCCCAGTCGTTATGTCCATTGAAACATCTGAAAAAAGCGTTTTTTTACGATACGTGAAATGAACATTCTCCACTCTTAGGGTCATCACAGCCCCCTAATCGTTATCTGTACGTAAAAACTTTGAGCGATCCAACAACCTTTCAATCCAGTTCACCAAGACACCAGCAAAGAAAAAGATGGACAGGTAACGCACAACAAAAAGCAAAAGCAGCATCGAAAAATGATAGTGACCGTAGCCGGAATGGATAAACTGCCAACCAAAGGTTACGACCGTTCCAGTCAAGGTCGACAACCAGAGACCGATCTTCCAATTCGTATAGGCCGTTAAAGTGAACCCAAGTTCAGAACCCGCTCCCTGAATGAAACCGGATAACAACGTTGCCGCACCCCAGTAACCGCCAAAAAACATTTCGCCAGCCGCCCCGATCATTTCGGCCAACAAAGCCGTTCCGGGCCGCTTCAACACATAAGCGGCTAAAGGACCAGCCATCATCCAAACCCCGATGGTTAACTCCCCAGCAAAAGCCTGTAACCCAACGGTAGTTAAAGCGCCGGAGATCATTTGATAGATTGGATCCATCAAAAAGTAAATGACCGAAAAGACGGTCCCAATCAGGGCCAGTAAAATGGCATCCCGTAGTTTCCACTGTGTATTTTTCATGCTTTCCTCCTTTTTTATCAGGGGGCCATTGATAACACACGGGCCAATAAAAAAATCACTCGTCTGGACGGAATCCAGCACGAGTGATCTCAAAAAAAGCTTGTGCGAACTCCCTACGCTGGTGTTAACCAACAGGTTCAATGGGTCTTATCTCAACCAAAAAGGTACCCCAGTTCTTGTATGCAATTAAATACAGTCTTAATGTAGCAAGCGCCTTAAAAAAAAGCAAGCCGTATTTTTTGTTTAGTCACATTTGGCTTAAAAAGTCGAAAAAATCAGCGACGAAAAAACTGTCAAAAAAAACTTGAAAAAAAGGACTTCAACCGCTATATTTATAAGTATACTTACACATTAAAAGGATTACTACTATGCCCTCTCCCAATCAACTTCACGCTTTCCAAAATGCTACTTCTCAAGCCTTTTTCGCCCTTTACACTGACTGGTATCGGCAATTGAAAAGTCAATTACGCCGTATCCATTTGACACACCCCCAAGTGCAAATCCTCGCTGCCCTGCAGACCTTAAATTTAGAAGAAGACGAAGTGACACAGGTTATGGTGGCCAAAAAAGCAAATATTGATCCAATGACGGCCTCCGCCATTATTACAAAGCTGGCTCGTGCAGACTACCTGGATCGCTTCCCAGGTAAAAAAAAGCAACGAACAAAGGCGCTTCGCATTAACGAAAATGGTCAAAAACAACTAGAAAATGCGCTGACCCTGCTCCAAGACTTTGAAAAGGAATACTGGAAAGACCAAAATCCGAATCGTCAAGCACTCTTCCAAGCTGTCAAAGACCGCCTTTAAAATCATAGAAACAAAAGTGAACACCAAAAAAGCCTACTGAGCCATTGCTCAATAGGCTTTTTTATTGGTCAGGACTTATCGATTCATTGCCGCTTCGACAGCCCGAATCTTTCGTTCTTGGAAAACCAAAATAATTAAGAATGTGATCGCCACAAGCGAAGCGAAGTAAATGACATTTGCGCCCATTTGCCAGCCGTATGCCTGAACGAGCATGCCAATCAAAGCCGTGGCAATCGTTTCGCCAAAAATGTACTGAAAGAAGCCCATGAAGCCAGTTGATAAACCAAGTGCGTTAGTAGGTACCGCTTCGTTAACCATTAACCCGACAAGGGATAAGGGCGTGTAGATGAGCGTTCCCATTAAGAAAAGCACGACAACCAACAGGAGATGATTATCGGACGTGAAATACACGCCAAGGCAGCCCAACATACCCAATGCAGCAATCAAGCAAATCAACGCGCGGCGACCATCCAAATAGTCCGATAAGGCCCCTAGTGCAATCACGCCTGGAACGGCCGAAAGCTCAAAGATGCCAACAAACCACTTGGCCCAAGTGACCGAAAAGCCCTTCGTTGGTAAATAAGAAGGAATCCATGACAAAATGCCGTAGCGAACAATATAAATCGACATCGACGTCAGCGTCACCAACCAAACAACTCGATTTAACAAGATACTGTGCCAAAAGATTTGACCAAAGGACAGGTCAGCCTTTTCGTTTGTTCGCTTTCGGCCCTTCCCGTCAACTTCGACATATCCAGAAAAAGTCGCAATGTCTGGTAAACCAACGCTTTCTGGCGTATCCGTATTAATCAACAACATGACGGTAGCAATCATAGCAGAAATCAGCGATGCCACCACAAAGACTGCTGTCAAGGAGCCAGCAAAGAGGAAGGTGGCCAGTTGGATCGACATTACACAAAGAAAGGCCCCTGCATTGTGCGCCGATGCCCAGATCGAAAAGATCGATCCCCGGTGTTTCTTCGAGAACCAAAGAGAGATTTGCCGCTGACAAGCCGGTGCCCCCATTGATTGTGTCACCGCTATCAAAAGCATTAACGCCAAAATAACGTAAAAATTCTGGGTAAAGCCAATGAGCAAGTTAAAGAATGCTGATAAGTACAGACCGGCGGCCAAAAAAAGACGAGCGTTCATTCGATCAACTAAAGCACCCATAAAGATTTTGGCAATACCGTAGCCAACCCCAAAAGTCGACAAGATCAAGCCAATCTGGCCCAGATCAAATCCATACGCCTTCATGATATGAACCTGCTCAGTCGTGAAAACTAAGCGGATGATGTAATAGCCGATGTAGGAAAAAGACGTGGCGAGTAACACGCCAGCCTGTCGGCGCTTGTACATGTGGGCCTGCCCTGCCCCTGTGCGTGTTTGGCTGTTTTTTGTAAACATAATCGTTTCCTCGTTTCGAAAAAAATAGAAAGAGGCTGTGGGCTGGTCGATTAGTTGTGCTGACCGGCTTATAGCCCCAGAGCGTTATCATTTGGCCTTTCACCATTTGACTATATTTTAATATTATCCGTATTATTTTAAATTGTCAAACAAAAATATAATTATTTTAGTTTAATCGTATAAATGTAAGGGATAACATTTAATATATGTCAATAAACGAAGAAGAGATTTTTTAAAAATATTTATTATTTTCCGCTCCTTCACCACCCCTTTTTTCTGTTTATTAAAAAAGACCCTTCGAAAAATTTCGAAAGGACTTTTTTTAAAATTATTTTCGATAACCATCCTGATAGGACTGATAGATCATATGCGCTTCATGAAGTGGCAAGTAACGGGTCTCTATGGCCGAGATACCATTATCGGAACGAACAAGAACGGTTACGTGCGCTCGTTTGTTTCGGATGGACAACCACAAAGATTGCCTCAAACTGAGCGATTGAATCGCCTTTATCGGGATGTAATTTGTCTTCTTAGTGAAAAAACGAGCAGTTTGTAAAACCAACACCTGCCCATCCAAGACTTGGGTGACACCAGTCACACGCCCCTTGTAAAAACCTGCTGCAAAGGCAACTAAAAGGACCAAAAGAACGAATAGAAACGAGAATGGATTGTCAACGAAATAAAGCAGCACAGCAAGCGGAATAAGTAAAAGACAACTTGCGTTGCGAGCCATAATCAAGGATTGGTAGTAGCCCTTAGAACGGATCACCACCCGTTCTTTTGGTAGTAAATCAGGCAAAAAGCTGTTCACAGTCTTCGCCACACGCTTTTCTTTGATAAGTGGCAAAAGCGTCGGTAAGCGTTTTGCGACCTCATCATCGCCATTTTTGTCCGTGATAATGCGCAACCGAACCGTCGCCATTTTCAAAAAGCGACGCCACAGGTTTTGCTCAATCTGCAGACTTTGAATGCGGCTTTTGGCCAAAGACAGGGATCGGGTCTCGAAGAAACCACGGTGAATCTGTAGATAACGGCCCTCGTTTTTTAGTGTAAACCCATAATAAAGAAGGATCGTTTTGATAATGTTAAAAATAAAGAGAACAACAAGAAAGGCGGCCACAATTCCAATTGCGATGAGCAAACCAAAAGCAGTCATCTCAGAAAAAATCTTTGAAAAAAGTTCACCATGATGGTCCACTCGGAAGAGAAAGCCAAAAGCCACAGCGAATTGCAGGAGGATTTCCGGCGCCGTAACAGCGTACAAAAAGAGGGAAGACACAGAAGATTGGTAAGAATCAACACCGTCCTTTTCGTCCGGTTGGGCCGGTTCATAATCGGAGAAAACAAGCGTTGTGTGAGCCAACTCTTTCATGACTTGATCATAATCATAGCGCTTTTCACGTTGTGCCTTTTCCACAACCTCTAAAAGCTGGTCGAGTGGCCATTTAGGTTGCTGGTGCTTTTTTTCAAGCACCCAAGTCAGCCAGCTAGGAATAACCGGCAATTTGATTTGATTGGCCCGCTCCCCGCCATGGCCAGCGGAATCCACCGCAATTTTCTCGAGTCGAAAGGGTTTCAAAAAAAACCATTGCGAGCGGTGAATATTTTGAATCTTTTGGTAAGGTAAGTGCCGCCAATGTTTATGGATAATACCAGAAGTCAACACCAACTCATGTTCTGTCAGCCAATATTTTTGTTTGGCAAAATCAGCAATTTCAAATGCCAACCAGAGAATAACTGAGAGGCCCCATTGCCACCAGGCCAGATGAAAAAAAGCCAAAAGGCCAATCAAGGCGAAAACAATTGCCTTACCATCTAACATCAATTGCTCGAAGAAAGCTAAAATGTGAAAGTGTTTAGCTTTCATGGCGCGCCTCCTTGGCCAGCAACATCACCTGATCTTTGAAGGCCTTGGCATCTTCAACCGTCAAGGCTTCGATCTCATGATGGGAACCGCCAGTCACCAAGACAACTTTTTGCAAATGACAAAAGATCAACAATGGCCCTTGATCCAAATCGACGTTTTGAATACGATCAATCGGAATGGCCGTCAATTGACGAAAGAAAAATCCTTTTTGGATTTCAACGCTACGGTCGTTTACCCGGTAACGGTAGACCGCATAACGATAGTGGACCAAGAAAAAACCAACTAAAATCAAAACGAATCCCAGCCCCGTCAAGATAGTCATGAAAAATTCCGGTAAGGGCCAAGAAAAAAACATGGGGTACACCCATTTCAGGCCTGCCAAAACGGCTACAATCACAGCCGCAAAAATCAATTCCATAAGGTACCAAACGATTTTTATTTGTTTAGGTAATACTTGCATTTTCTCCCCTAGTCGTGACATAAAAAGTCGAATTCTCTAAAAAATTCGACCAAAAACAATAAGTACACTTACTATTTTTAGCGATTCGCAGCCTGAATCGCTTCGTGCACCGCGTGACGGAAGCCATTTTTATCTAAAGCCAAGACGCCTTGAATCGTTGTACCTCCTGGCGACGTGATTTGCCCTTTTAGATCGGCAAAGGATAAGTCGGAACTTTGCGCTAAGAGAGCAGTTCCACGTACAGAAGAAGCGACAATCGCTTTGGCCTTCTCCCGATCCATTCCCTTAGCTACGGCCGCATCTTCCATTGCATCCATTAAGACATCGACAAAGGCCGGTGAACATCCACCAACAACACCCGCAATACTGAGTTGCGCTTCTTTAACCACTAAGACGTCGCCTAAGCTTTCCAAAAGCTTTTGCACCTCGGCCTTCTGCTCATCAGTCGAATGCGCTGTCAACGCCAATGAAATGGTTCCTGCATTAACGGAGACTGGAATATTCGGGATGAAAGGAAAAATCGCGTTGGTTGGTGCGACCGCAGCTAATTCGTCACTTGAAACCGCCGCTGCAGCTGACAATATCAAGGTCTTCGTCGATAGACCAGCAACAACTAATCCTTTCAAAACTGATACGGTGACATTGGCCGGAACTGCTAATATCAACACATCAAGATCAGCTGACAGAAAGGCTTGATCCGTTGAATAGGCGGTCAAGCCTAAGTCAATCGCTTTTTTAGCATTCGAGGTACGAGCCACAAGGGACAAATCTGAGCGTTGACTTTGCTTAATAAAACCTTCTGCCATCGCAGTCCCCATGTGTCCTAGTCCAACAATTCCCACTTTCATCATGATGCCTCCCAATCTTTTCTCACCATATTTTAGCATAAAAGAGCTGCTGCCCCTTATTAAACCAGAACAAAAGGCCGCTGACCTTTTTGTCAGCGACCCTTTGTTCTATATTTTTTTGATAAAGGCCAAGCTGGTCATAATTGCTAGCCAGATCACAGCCAAAATGGTCGTAAACATTGTTGCTTGAGAAAACAACATCAAAATGAAAATCAAAGCCAAAAAGGCAATGGTCAGATAATTTGAAAACGGCGCAAATGGCAACTTAAAACCAGCCACTCGTTCGAGTGTCCCCTCTTTTTGTTGCTTCTTGAAGATGACGTGCGTGACCATCAAAGCCATGTAAATAATTAGAAACGCAGCCGAGGCTGTTGACGAAATCAAATGAAAGGCATCCGTTGGGAAGAAATAATTGACGACAACGGACAACCCAACGATGAAAGTCGACAAATTAATGGCGCTGCGTGGGATTTGGTTCTTATCCAAGCGCCCAAAGCGCGACTTTGGACCGGCTAAGGAGAAGAGCATGCGACCGGTTGTAAAAAAGGCTGAATTGATGGCAGAAGCCGCTGCAGTCAGAACCACAAAATTAATCAACGCGGCTGCCGACTGAATCCCAATGCCAGAAAAGACCTGAACGAATGGGGATTCGCCTGCTTGGTAATTGGTCCATGGCTGGATAATCATGATGGCCGAAAGCGCTCCAATGTAGAAAATCAAAATACGGATCACAATCGAGTTCACCGCCTTTGGAATTGTCTGCAAGGGATCCTTTGTTTCAGCTGCCGTCACGCCAACGAATTCGACACCTAAGAAAGAGAAGAAGGCCATTTGAAAAGCTGCCAATAGCGTCTTTCCGTGATTAGCAATTAAACCGTGTGACCAGAGCGTGGCGAATTCTGTCTTCCCCATTTCGGTCTTCACTTGTCCAAAAGCCAAAATCAACCCGGTGGCAATCATGGCGATGATCGCAATAATTTTGATCATTGAAAACCAAAATTCGGCTTCCCCGAATGCCTTGACTGCAATTACGTTGACCAAGTACAAGACAACCAAGAAGGCTAGTTCCCATGGCCAAGTCGGCATGGATGGGAACCAATAATGCATGTAGGTTCCGATGGCTGTCAGTTCGGTCATCGCGATGACGATCCAACCAATCCAGTAAGTCCAGCCGAGCACAAAACCAGCTTTTTTACCCAAATACTGAGTCATAAAGTCAATAAAGACTGGCTTTGAATCATCGGAAATCAATAATTCACCTAAGGCACGCATCATCGCAAAGACGAATAGCCCAGTAATGATGTAAACCAGCAAAATAGCCGGTCCAGCCTTTTCAATCGACGAACCAGCTCCCAAAAACAGGCCGGTTCCAATCGTTCCTCCAAGGGCAATCATCGCCACGTGTCGATGGGACAGCGTCCGTGCAAAACCCTGTTGTTCGTTTGACATACAAATACTCCTTTGCATTTCCTCTCTTGTAGTTTATACTGACTTTGTAAATAAGTAAAACTAAACCTTTTCAATTTAAGGTGAATTTTTTTCAACGAGGAAAACATGAAAATCTTTACCTACCAAATTTTTGCCTCCGTCGCCGAAACAGGCTCATTCAAAAAAACAGCACTGGCGTTGAATATCACCCCTTCGGCCGTTTCTCACGCGATAGCCAATATGGAAAACGAGCTCGGCTTCCCGCTTTTGATCAGAAACCGTTCTGAAATGGTCTTATCTCAAGGCGGCAACGAACTCCTGCCAATCGTCGAACGGCTCTTAAACGAAGATCGGCAAATCCACTCCCGTGCTGCAAAGTTGGCTGGCTTAGCTGGTGGCACGGTTCGAATTGGGGCCATTTCCTCTGTTTGTATCGCTTGGCTGCCAAGTATCATCCGCCACTTCAAAAAAAGATACCCAGAGGTCAATATTACCGTTTTTCAGGGTTCTTTTAAAGAAATCGAACAAGGTGTCGCTTTAGGTCGCCTTGACCTCGGCTTTTCCGCTTATCCGGCTAGCAACCGGGTCGAATCAACTTTTTTGATTGATGATGAAATCAAATGCCTCACCCAGCGCGACTTTGTACCAAAAAACGGCCACTCAATTGCCCAGGCCGACTTAACGAACCAACACTTTATTTTGCAGCGAGCCGACTATGATTCTGATACGAAAGCAACCCTAGACGAATTAGATGTCAAGCCACAAGCCATCAATTACTCGATTGATGACCAGTCCATTCTGGCAATGGTCGAAGCCGGACTCGGTTGGGGAATCTTACCTGATTTGGCGCTAACACGATTATCTGGCGAAGTGCGCGCATTTCCATTCGAGAAGCACTATTTTCGTCACCTCGGTTTGTTAACGAATCCCTCTTCATCAACCGATCCTTTAGTTCAAGCGATGAAAGAGGAAATTTTGACCACAATCACTGAATTAATGCAATAAAAAAAGACCGAAGCGTTTTGCTTCAGTCTTTTTTTACTATATGATCTTCTTCGACTTACCATGCGCGGAACAACAGCAACATCCCAAACGCCAACAAATAAAAGGCGACCAGCATCACCATGGCTACTGCAGCCAACATTGGCGAGAATAATAAGATAAAGCCAAAAAACAAGGAGAGGCCACCAAGAACCGTCGTCCAGAAAGCACGTGTTCTAGAAAGATCGCGAACTGAACGAGCCATGTAGATTTCAAAAATCGCATCCCAAATAAACCAAATGGCAAAGAAAACCCCGATAGTCGAGATTCCAACGCCCCAATGGAACAAAAAGATGAAAGCAATGACAATGTCTAAAATAAAGGTGGCCATTAACCAGCCAGAATTACCTGCTAATTGTCGACGATCGGTCAATGCCTCGTAAGCCAATATCACAGCATGTACAACGGCCAGTATTCCGAACAAAAAAGTTAATGAAAGCAGACTAGCCAAGGGTTGGCTAATCATAATGAAGGCAATGATGATGAACAAAGCACCCGCGGCAATCGTCCACCAATTCCGTTCGTTTCGATATTGTTGCATGAATTTTCTCCTTAATCTTTCAAAGGGTCTGAAGCGGTCCAAACGCTTCCAGCCCTCTTTGTCATGTCTATTGTAGTCCTCATGAAAGCCTTTGTTAAATCAAACAAAAAAACCGGACAATCCGTCCGGCTTTTTTTACTTTGACGCCTTAGCAGCTGCTGCCATTGCGACAGATGACACATAGTTAATAGGTTGACCAAAATTGGGCTGGAAGAAAAAGTCCGTCATCGCCAATTGATCAATTGTCATTTTATTCTCGATAGCCAAGGACACCACATTAGCAGCCTGTGAAATGTCGTGCTTGGACATAAAGGCCCCGCCAACGATCCGGCGCGTCTTCTTTTCCCATGTTAAGGAAGCCTTCACCGGTGTTGTACTCAACATAAAGTCTGGCCGATAATCTTCTTCAATCGTCACGGATTCTGCGTCCACGTCCTTCATCGCCGCGCTTTCAGCAGTCAAACCAGTAGCGGCGTAAGCCAAATCGTACAGTTCAACGGCAGAGGTTGCCTGCGTACCTTGATAAGCCACAGTGGGGTGTGCAATGTTCTTACCAACCAAAACCCCTTGACGAACCGCATTAGTGGCCAATGGAATGTAGTCATACTTTTGTGTCGGGTTATAAAAGACCGTCGCAGAATCACCAGCCGCAAAGACTCCAGACACTGATGTCTCCATGTATTGGTTCGTTTCGATAGCACCATTTGGCAACATGTCGACCTGACCCTTGAAGAGTCCAGTATTAGGCAAGAAACCAATCCCCAAAATCGCGATGTCGGCTTCGTATTCGCCCTTATCGGTTTTTACCTTAATGCCATCGTTTGTTTCTTCAAAAGACTGAACCATTTGACCCAAAGCTAGCTGTACGCCATGCTTTTCGTATTCTGCTTGGAAGACCGATGAGAACTCTTCTGACGTATTTTTGGCCAAAACACGGTCCAGCCCATCAATTAGCGTTACCTGCTTATCGTTAACGGACAATTGTTCCGCCAATTCAGCACCAATATAACCGGCACCAATCACGATGGCTGACTTAATCTCTGGCGTCACCTTCTTCAAGTCATTGGCGTTTTGCCAATTCTTCGAGTCAAAGACACGGTCGGAATGGATTCCTGGCAAGTTAGGCTTGATGGCCTTTGATCCAGTCGTGATCACGATCTTGTCGTAATCAGCAGCCGTTTCCATGCCCGAAGCCAAGTCCTTGTAGACCAAGTGCTTTTTTTCCAAATCAGCTTCGGTTACTTCCGTCCCCATGTGCATGGCAATGCCCTGCTTAGCCATGGATTCAGGTGATTCATAAAACATCTTGCTAGGAGAAGACACGTGGTCTCCAATCCAAAGCGCAATTCCACAAGAGAGGAAGGAAACCGTATCGTTCTTTTCGAATACATCGATGACTGCATCCGGGTGTTCAGCCTTGATCTGCTTAGCTGAGAAGACACCAGCGTGGGTTGCACCAATAACTGCTACTTTCATGAATAACTCCTTTGGGCTTTTTGGTTACATTTGTTAAGTCAATTATACAATCATGACATAGTTTGTCAACAAATTCACGAGCATTCACAAAGATCGACTGGTACAAAAAAAAGACACCCAATGGGTGTCTTCTAGAAGGTTTTACTTGACTGCTTCCTTCAAGGCCTTACCAGGCTTGAATGCAGGAACCTTTGATGCAGGAATTTGGATTTCTTCCTTCGTTTGTGGGTTACGTCCCTTGCGGGCAGCACGTTCACGTACTTCGAAGTTACCAAAGCCGATCAATTGAACCTTTTCGCCCTTCTTCAAAGCGTCTTCAATTGATGACAATACGGCTGCAACAGCCTTATCAGCATCCTTCTTAGTTAAACCAGTCTTCATTGCGACTGAATCGATCAATTCTTGCTTGTTTGCCATTCCTAATCTCCTTGCAAAAAATTAATTTAGAATACCTGCTGATGTGACAACCGTCAACAGGCTGGGAACGCTACCGTAGCAACTTCCATATGACAAGCTTAGCACAACTAAATTAAAATGTGTAGGAAAAACAATGAATTTAATACTTGAAATGTATTTTTCACAAAATTGACCGATAAAATCACTTTCGTTGCCGAATAATCAGCTTTATTGGCGTTCCTGAGAAGTCAAAAGCAGACCGAATTTGGTTCTCTAAGAAACGCTGATATGAAAAGTGCATCAACTCGACATCATTGACAAAGACAACGATTGTCGGCGGTGCCACCGCCACTTGGGTTGCATAATAAACACGCAAGCGACGGCCATTATCCGACGGCGCTGGATTGGTGGCCAAAGCATCCATCAAAACATCGTTTAACATGGAAGATGACACCCGTTTTTGGTGATTTTCATTAACCGACAAAATCAGGTCTGGCAAGCGGTCTAAACGCTGCTTGGTCTTAGCCGAGACAAAGACAATTGGCGCGTAATCCAAGAATTTAAAACGTTCCCGAATGACATTTTCAAAGTCTTGCATCGTGTGCGTATCTTTTTCAATCGCATCCCACTTGTTCACAACGATGACCAAGGCCTTCCCGGCATCGTGTGCATAGCCTGCTACGTGCGTATCTTGGTCACGAATTCCCGTCTCAGCATCCAGGACCATCAAAACGACTTCAGAGTCGTCAATGGCCTTCATGGCGCGCATCACGGAATACTTTTCCGTATTCTCGTAGACCTTTCCACGCTTACGAATTCCGGCCGTATCGACCATGACGAACTCGTCCCCTTCTGGCGTCATAAAACGCGTGTCAATGGCGTCACGAGTCGTTCCTTCGACGTTTGAGACAATCATTCGATCTTCGCCCAAAATGGCGTTTACGATCGATGACTTTCCAACGTTTGGACGGCCGATGATGGAGAAGCGCACCGCTTCGTCATCTTGCACAGCAGCTTCGTCTGGGAAGTGCTTGACCACTTGGTCCAAGACGTCCCCTAACCCGATCCCGTGAGAACCAGAAACAGGGTAAGGATCGCCTAAGCCAAGAGAGTAAAAGTCATAGATATCAGCCCGCATCTCCGGATTATCCACCTTATTAACGGCCAAAACAACGGGCTTGTCCGTTCCGTAAAGCAAGTTAGCGACGGCTTGATCATCGGCCGTTAAGCCTTCTCGTCCGGAAACAACCATGACGATCACGTCCGCTTCATCAATGGCCACTTCAACTTGTCCGCGGATTTCGGTCAAAAAGGGTGCATTTCCCATTTCCAAACCACCCGTGTCAATGACACGGAAGTCAAAGTTCAACCACTCAGCACGAGCGTACAGACGGTCACGGGTCACTCCTGGCATGTCTTCGACAATGGCCATTCGTTCCCCAACAATTCGATTAAAGAGCGTTGACTTACCGACATTTGGTCGGCCGACAACAGCTACAACTGGTGCTGCCATAATCTGCTCCTTTCTTTTCAATAAAAAAAGACTGGCAAGCCAGCCTTTTTATGTCATCTTACAACTTGTCGCCAAAGATGTCGCCCAAAGTAGCGGCACCTTCATCGTCTTGTTGGTAAGCTGCAACGTCGGCACGTGAAGCACCGTGTGAATCTTCGTGATCTTCACGCTTGTTAGCAGGCTTTTCTTCCAAAGCCTTCATTGACAATGAGATACGTTCTTCTTGTGGCTTAACGTCCAAGACTTGTACCTTCACCTTGTCACCTGACTTCAAAACGTCAGCTGGGTTTTCAACACGCTTGTGTGAGATCTGTGAAACGTGAACCAACCCTTCGATACCAGGGAAGATTTCAACGAATGCACCGAAGTCCTTGACACGCTTAACCGTTCCTTCAAGAACAGTACCAGCAGGTGCCTTTTCAGCAACTTCGTCCCATGGTCCTGGTTGCGTTGCCTTGATTGACAATGAGATGCGGCCACGTTCAGTGTCCAAGGCCAAGATCTTAACGTTAACCTTTTCACCCTTTGACAATACGTCGGCTGGGTTCTTCACACGGTCGTGTGAGATTTCAGAAACGTGAACCAAACCATCAACGCCGCCCAAGTCAACGAATGCACCGAAGTCAGTCAAACGAGCAACTGTTCCTTCGACCACTTCGCCAACCGTAAGACGTGAGAAGGCTTCTTGCAACTTTTCAGCACGTTCTTGTGCGGCAACAGCCTTACGTGACAAAATCAAACGAGCCTTGGCTGGATCGATTTCGATCACTTCAGCCTTGATGTCTTGTCCCTTAAATTGGTTCAAGTCAGATACGAAGCGTTCTGCAACCATTGAGGCAGGAACAAATCCGCGGATGCCCGCAACGTCAACAATCAAACCACCGCGGACGGCGTTCAATACTGTGGCGTCGACAACATCACCTTCGGCAAATGAGAGCTTTTCCCATGCCTTACGTGCTTCCAAACGCTTCTTTGACAAGAGGTAGGCAACCCCTTCCTTGTCAGACGTTACGTTCGAAACAACAACCGTTTCGATTGAGTCTCCGACCTTCAAGTCGTCGGCCAAGTTGACGCTACGATCGTCTGAATACTCACGCGCTGGCACAACTCCTTCTTCACCGGTATGCAAACCGATAACGGCTTGGTTATCGTTGTCGATGGCCAAAACTTCACCAGTTACGACATCGCCTACCTTAATTTGATCAGCACTTTCCAGAGCTGCTAGTAATTCGCTGTTAGTATCATTCATGACGTCAAACGTCCTCCTACATTTACACTTATAAGAGTATTTTATCAGAGCTGCTCCTTTTTTCCTAGTATTATTTAGAAAAAAGTCAAAACAGAACTTGCCGCCTTTGCACTTATTTTTTAAAAAGACGATTCACACACTTATTGAATTTATTTTAGCAGGTCTTGGCCTTACTTTTCAACTGTAAATAAAAAGAGCCCCATTAGCTTTGGTGCTCTTCGATGATGGCTTTAATTTTAGCGACAACATCCTCAATTCCGATGCCCGTTGTATCAACCTCGATCGCGTCTGTTGCCTTAGTCAATGGTGAAATGGCGCGGTGCGAATCCTTGTAATCGCGGGCCTTGATTTCTTTCTTCAAGGTCTCGAGATCAACCTGCATGCCCTTTTCTTTATTTTCCTTAAAGCGACGCTCGGCTCGTTCGTCGACCGAGGCGATCAGGAAAATCTTGACTTGGGCGTTTGGCAAAACGGTTGTTCCGATGTCACGGCCGTCCATGATAACCGGATTTTCTTCCGTCATGGCCCGTTGTTTGTCGGTCATGGCTGTTCGAACTGCCTGATAGGAAGAAACCAAGGAAACGTTGTTGGTGACTTCAGTCGAACGGATTGCTTCGGTCACCTCTTCGCCATTCAAAAAGACTTGCTGGACGGGGTTTCCTGGTTTGAATTCAATCGTCAAATCGGGTAAAAGTGCTGTGATGCCAGCCTCATCTTCATAAGAAAGACCCGCCTTCTTGGCTGCAACGGTCACTGCCCGATACATCGCCCCCGTGTCCACATAAACAAAGTGAAGTTGGCTAGCGAGAATTTTGGCAATCGTGGACTTTCCAGCAGAAGCTGGTCCGTCAATCGCAACTTGAAAAAAGGCGGGTTTTGTCATGGTAAATTACTACTACTTTCGGTTACTTAATCTTCAATGATTGACCGGCATATTGTGAATAATTTTGAACGGTCAAACCAGGGTTCAAGTTCACAATATTAGCTGGCGATGTATTGTGCGTAATGGCAAAGTTGTACAAAGTCTGGCCAGCAGCTAAGACGGCGGTACTTTCGTCTTCTGCTTGCGCAGCATCTTGATTTTGTGATGCAACGGCTGAAGAAGAGCTTGCGTCACTTGATGATTGGGCGCTGTCTGCATCGTCATCTGACATAGCAGCTTTTTGACTTGTTCCTTGTTGACTTTGCTTATGCGTTGACTTCGAAGAAGACGTTGTTGTCTTGGTCAACTTTGGCTGATTTTTCATCATGCCATAAACTGGTGCTGAGGCCAACAAGAACATGGACAAGAAGACCAAGAAGATCAGCAAGCCACCGTAGTTCTTCTCACCACCCTGCTTTTTATTTGACTGTTTTTTATCAAACCGGTTCTTACGTGAAAGAACCGCACCTTCGTTATTCATTGGTTTTCCCTCCAATTTCTTCGTATTTTTAGTCTAACACGAAATGACGACGGTGTTTGATAACCTTTTCTTAAGCACTAAACCTTTTCTTAAAAGGTGTTAAAGCATGCTCAACCAACGTATTCATCACGGACCAAAGAGCACCTTGGAGCAAGTTAAACGGCAATACCATCCCCCACAAGTAAACGTTTGTTCCGATCAATTTGGCAATATCAAAGTGTGAAAGTGCTGAGTAAAGCGGAATTCCCCAAACGACGTTCGTCACAACGCCTAAAGCGCCCATGAAGACAGTGGCTACGCTAAAAGAAAGCACCCTGCAAAGCGTCTTGTTTGAGACCCTTGTCTTTAGCAAATCAGCCAAAATTGCAACGGCTAAAAGATAGCCAAAGCCAACAATTAAGTTCATTGGCATGCCAATATAGGTATTGACCCCTTCATTTAAAAGCATCAGCTTGAGAACCGTCCGCAAAAGAAAAACTAAGCCGGCTGAGCCAAGGCCATACCAGGATAATGCCAGAAAAGCCGGCACAATTGAAAAGTCGATTTTCAAAAAGCTTGCCGAAGGCAGGATGGCGATCTTTGGAAAGATCGTCAAAGCAAAGGAAATGGCGGTTAGAACAGCCAGACCCGTGATTCGTTTTGTCGCGTGATTTGTCATGTTTCTTCTCCTTTTTTGACCATAAAAAAATGGCCTTAATCTCACGCGGGGCAAAATAAAGGCCAGCCAAAAAAGACTGTCTTTAAACTTCTTCATACCCGACTATACGGTCGGCTCTGGAATCTCACCAAATCAACTGCTAAAGCAGGTCACGGGCTTGTCAACTTTCATGCTGCATCACCGCCGGTTGGGACTTACACCCGACCCCGAAGTTTTTGTTCAATTTATTGAACATAATTAAGTTTAGCATATCTATAAAAAAAGGCAATTGCGCAGCTAATAAAAAAGCACCACGAACGGGTGCTGAGCAACTAATGCCATATTCGCGTTCATTATTCTTAAATAATAAAACTTATTTACGGCGCATGTAACGGTAGTCACCTTTCTTCAAACGCTTGACTTCATCGTGCGTCAAATCACGATAATCACCGGCTTGCAACCCAAGCAAATCCAAAAACGCATAACGGTCACGGCGGAGCTTCTCAACCGGATAACCGACCTTTTGGAGCATGTCTTTTACTTGGTGATTGCGCCCTTCATGAATGGTCAAGGTGATAAACGAAACTTTTCGATCTTGATCCACTCTTTCAATGGCTACACGAGCAGGAGCCGTCTTTTTTCCGTTCAACATGATACCACCCTTCAAAGGCGCTAAATCTTCAAGCTTAGCAATCCCTTTGACTTTTGCAGTATACACTTTATCAACTCGCCCTTTCGGGTGCATCAATTGGTTCGCCAAATCCCCATCATTTGTCATGATCAAGGCGCCGGTGGTGTCGTAATCCAAACGACCGATTGGATACACTCGAGCATCAACATCCGCCAACAAATCAACGACGGTTTGCCGGCCCTTGTTATCAGAAGCTGTCGTGACAACGGCGCGTGGTTTATTTAGCAGGTAATAGACTTTTTTCTCAGAACCATCCAGCGGCACGCCATCAACTTTGACCTCATCGGCGCTGGTCACCTTCGTACCAAGTTTTGACGTCTGTTGGCCATTAACCGACACACGTCCCTCTGTTATTAATTTTTCAGCTGCCCGCCGAGAAGCAATCCCCGCTTGGGCGATCACTTTCTGCAAGCGCTCTTCCTTGTCTACTGACATGGTCGCTCCTTTATTTTTCGGCATCTTTTGCCGTTTCATCCGCGTTATTTTTGGCTACAGGATTCGTGCGTTCGCTTTCCCTAACGTCTGGTTCAAAAGTGTCGTTATGGTCTGCTTTAGACACATCCCCTTCCGCATTAATTTCATCAAAAAGCGCTACTTCGTCTTGTTGTTCATCGGACAAAATCACGTCATTAATATCTGGCAATTTTGGCAAATCATCTAAGGAACCCAAACCAAAGTAGTCTAAGAAATCCGAAGTAGTCCCATACAAAATCGGTCGACCGACCTCTTCTTTTCGTCCTACTCCTTCGATTAACTGATGTAACTGCAACTTCTGCAAGGTACCAGCAGAACGAACCCCACGGATTTGGTCAATCTCGACACGGGTAATGGGTTGCTGATAAGCCACAATCACCAACGTTTCCAACTGGGGCTGCGTCAGCTTCGTGTTAATTGGCAAGTCGAAATAAGAGGAAACGAGCTGGCCAAAAGAAGGCTTGGTGACCAACACATAACGTCCATCTGATGATCGGATCGTCAGTGGTCCCGTATCGTCATTTAGCTTCTGCCAAAGTTCATCAACAAGAGCCGGAATAGCTCCTTTTTCGTAATCCGTTAATTTAGCTAATTCGGCGGCCGAAAGGCCATCTTCCCCCGCTACAAAGAGCAAAGCTTCAATTTGCGAAATCGCGTTCATGTTCCACCGCTTTAATTAAAATTTCATCTTCTAAATTCGCCTGCCAAATGGTCAATTTCTTTTCCTTTGACATTTCGAGCAAGCCCAAAAATGTCATCACCATTCGATCGACATCGTAAAGACCATCAAAGAGTTCCGTGAAGGTCAACGATGCTTTAGCAGGCAAGGCTTTTAACTTTATTTCAATGGTTTTAATGCCATCCCCGATCGTAAAAGTTTCCGAGTGAACCTGTCGCGTTCTTGGCACCAAATCCTTTTGTCGAGCGACCACGTTATCAAAGGCCAGCTGCAAGTCAACCAAAGATAGCCCAGGCGCTAAAGTCAACCGTCGGTCTTCTTCAGGGGTTTCATCGAACAAGGCCGGACGGCCAAAGGATTGCATCCCCACCGTCTGCCTAGCATCAAAAAATTCGGTTGCCTGCTGGAAGCGCTGATAAACGAGCAGCCGATTAATCAACTCCTGCTTTGGATCCACGCCCTCTTCATCGGCTAACTCTTCTTCGACTTCTGGTTGTGGCAACAAATCGTTTGACTTCAATCGAATTAGTTTGGCCGCCATGACCAAATACTCAGCCGCCACGTCCAATTGCATGGCTTGCTGATCTTTGATGAAGGACAGATACTGCTCGGTCACCTGGGCAATTGGCAAAGCCAAAATGTCCATCTCGTGTTTTTTGATCAAGTGCAAGAGCAAGTCCAAAGGCCCCTCAAAATCCGTGATCTTAATTGTTAAATCCGCTTTATTAATAGTGCTTTCTCCACTTATCAATAGCCGTTTGCGTCTCAAAGGTCCCCATCAAGGTCTTCTCTGGGTATTGTTCTTGCAAGTCCGTTAGCATCTGGGATTGGGTGGCTTTCTTTGGTGATCCAGGCGTGACAATGACCCGCCGTACCAAAATCACCTTTTCCTTGTAAAACTCATAGCCTAAAAGACCCGTAATCGGATCGTGTGGCTCGTCTTGGAAGAAAAAGAGCTCATAACCTTCTTGTTCATAGGTTGCCATCACTTCGTTTAAATGATTAACGTCACGAAGGTCAGGAACCAAAGAAAAAAGGCCCATAATGGTCTTTTGATCGTCTGTTCTTGGTTGAATTAACATATGACCTCCTATGCGCGGGGATGGAACTCATCATAAACCTGAGTTAACCGCCCCTTTGAAATATGGGTATAAATCTGTGTCGTTGAAATATCGGAATGGCCCAGCAGCTCCTGAACAATTCGCAGGTCCGCACCATTTTCTAAAATATGCGTGGCAAAGGAATGGCGCAACGTGTGTGGCGACACGTCTTTTTTGATGTCTGCTTCTTTAACCAGCTGCTTGATTAGAAGCCAGATCCCCTGACGACTAATCGGGCGACCATGATCATTTAAGAAAAGAACATCGGATTTTTGTTTTTTTAGCAATTTTGGCCGACTGTCCCGTAAATACGTTTTTAACCAGTCAATGGCCACTTCACCAACCGGAATAATCCGTTCCTTATCGCCCTTTCCGATCGTTTGGAGCAGGGCCAAGTCCAGATGCAAGTCATCCAAGGTCAAGTTAACTAATTCAGAAACCCGCAATCCAGTCGCATACATCAACTCAAGTAAGGCCTTATTACGCAAGCCGAGCGGTTTGGACCAATCAGGCACTTCCAAAAGGCGGTCAACTTCTGCAACAGTTAACACCGCGGGCAAATGCGCCGCTTTCTTTGGCGGTTTAATCGTCTGCATGGGATCGTGGGCGACCACACCTTCTTTTTTCAAGTAGGCAAAACACTTCCGAAGCGTGGTCACCATCCGAGCAATCGAGCTATTCGCCCGTCCCTTTGCCCGAAGTTGATTCAAAAAGGTTAGCACAAGCAAATGATCGACTTGCGACAAGCCCTTTTTTTCTTCTTTTAAAAAAAGAGAAAAGGCCGTCAAATCCTGTTGATAAGCTTTGACCGTGTTTTGCGACAACCCGCGTTCAACTTGAATCACCCGCAAATAATCGGCCATTTCCGAAAGTAACATTAATCAGCCAATCCCTTATCCGTTAAGCGGATGCCATCATCCACCTGTTCGATCAAGCGTTCCTTGTATAAACGACCAAGGGCCCGTTTGAATTGCGATTTGGAGAAGCCAAATTGCCGCTTAATGGCATCTGGATCCGACTTATCGTTAAATGGCAGGAAGTGTTCGTTCTTTCGTTTCAACTGGAGCAACAAGAACTTGGCGTCTTCGTCCATTACCTGGTAGGCCAAAGGCTTCAAAGACAAGTTGACCACCCCGTGCCCATTGACACCAAGCACGCGGGCTTCAACCACTTCACCTAAACGAGGTTCGACCTCACGTTGCGATGGATGAATAAAGCCAAGACAGTAGTTATCGGTCAAGACCAAAGTCCCGACCAATTTGTTCCGGTAAACCGTCGCCTTAATTTTGTCACCCTTTTTGATGCCGGCCCCAAGTCGCGCCTGACGAGCTACCGCTTTTACGATGTCTTGTTGCGCAAGTTGCCCCCAGAGGCGCCCCTTGTTGTCTTCTTTAATGGCCAGAAGCAGTCGATCCCCCTTCTTTGGCCAGAGTTCGTGGATGGTTGGCAGGTCGTCTAATGACACCACCAAATCTTTGTTGGCCAAACCGATGTCGACAAAGACCCCCAAGTCCGAACGACCTTGAACCACCTTTCCCCATGCATACTGATCCTTTTGAATGTCTGGAATGGCCTTTGTAATTTGCAAGCGGTGGTCTTCGTTTTGGTAGGCAAAGCCCGTCACAAAGCCACCGAGCTTCAAAGGCTTTTCCAACTCATCCTTATCAATCTCATAGGTGTGGCCGCCATCGACCTGTGCGTAGAAATACGCCTCGTTTTCGTCGGTTACCTTGGCCTTAATAATCTGACCCAATCGTTCTTCCATGTTGATCTCCAAACTTCCTTTTAAATAAGTCAAAAAAGTGGGTTGCCCCACCTTCTCGTCTGACTTCGTATCGTGCTTTTTAGTTGGCTAACGCCTTCTTCACTGTGTCAGCGACAACCTTACCGTCGGCACGGCCCTTCGTTTTTGCCGATACAATGCCCATGACCTTACCCATATCCTTTGGTGACGTTGCATTCGTCTTTTCGATAGCATCAGCAACCACTTGCTTAATCTCTTCTTCTGAGAGTTGCGCAGGCAAGTACTTTGCTAAGACGTCTAATTCGGCTTGCGTATCAGCTGCCAAATCATCACGGCCGCCATCCTTGAATTCAGCAATCGATTCTTTACGTTGCTTGACTTCACGTGACAAGACAGACAACTCCTCTTCTTCAGTCAGATCATGACCGACATTGATCTGCTCATTCATTACAGCAGACTTAATCTGACGAACAACGCCCAATGTCATCTTGTCCTTGGCCTTCATCGCCGTTTTCATGTCCTCTTGTACTTGTTCTAGTAAGCTCATTAGCCCCACTCCTTTTAGAAAGAATTCATATAAGTATAGTTTACCACGAGGGCACAAAAAAAACGCCAACAATGTTGGCGTTTTGAAAAACGAATTAACGCTTGTTCTTCTTCTTGTTGCGCTTACGTGCAGCTTCAGACTTCAACTTACGTTCAACTGAAGGCTTCACGTAGAATTCGCGCTTCCGGTATTCCTGGAGAGTACCGTCTTTAGAAACACCACGCTTGAAACGGCGCAATGCATCATCCAAAGATTCATTCTTACGAACAATAACCTTTGCCATGTGCGATTCCCCTCCTTTCCGGCATTTTATTTCGTCATAAACGACATGCACTTGAACTTAAATATTATCTCAATACCATGACGCAAAGTCAAGCCATCTACTCCGTTAATTTTGCGCTTTCTTGAATCATGTTTGCCAATTCAGTCTGGCTAACCTCAGTTCGGTTCACATCCACGGTGTTCCAGTGTTTCTTATTCATGTGGTAACCCGGATATACACCATCAAGATCACGCATTTCTTGTCCGTGTTCTGGCTCAAGTTTCAGATCAATCAGCAGATGACCAGCCTTTTCAAAAATCATGGCGATCATCTTTTGATTCGACTGTTGCTTAATTACCGACCAAATCATTTTCTCTGGCGAGTGCTCACCATTAAATGGATGGTCCAAATAACCCTGGCACTGTTTCAAAGTAAAGTCGATCAGTTCATTTCGAGTCCATTGCATGAAAAGACCATCCAATCAGGCAGTCTGGTGTCTTAATCCCTGGTGATGGCTGTGCCCCTTCTTTTCATGGTGTCCTTTTGGCCGAATCATGGCCAGCAAGATAACAACGGCCATGACCAGAACCAACAGACCATACATGCCAATACCTGGATTCGTTCCCTTAAATGGTGAGAAAATACCAAGAAACGAGACAACTGCCGGTGCAAAGGCCGTTCCCACGTTACAGCCGATCAACAAAATCGAATTAGCCAAACCATCCGCTGACTTTGGAATACGGTTATCAATGGTATTAAAGACGTAAGTACCAGCCAGTGGATAAGAAAAGCCGATAATGGCAACAGCTAGCGTCAACGACCAGATATTTGATGCAAAATTCATCATCAACGTACCGACCACCATGCAGGCTAAACCAGCTAACAAAACATACCGACGAAAGGCTTTAAAGGCCGATCCAAAAAGGAACCCCATCGCCATTGAGGCTAAGGTATAGGCTGTAATGATAAAAGCTGCCGTAGTGCCGTCCCCCATGTGGTTTTGGACAACAACCGACGGCGTCAACACATTGACAATCGCCATGCCAATGGTCAACGTGCCACAAAAGATAGCGGACCATACGATCGGCCATGACAACTTTGGCTTTTCCGTATTTTCCTTCTTGGCCTTTTTTGAAAGATGATATTCCGGAACGACTTTCCAAAAGCCGGCCAAGACAACCAAAATAAAGGCATAGGCCAAAAATGAGAACTGCCAGGAAATGTTTAAGAGTACACCAGCCATCAGGTTGATGATACAGATACCGATTGGCTCAAAGGCGGAACGTTCCCCGAGCATTTGCGCTTGGTCGTCACCTTCATAATAGAGATTAATCAGCGTAATGGCCAATGAATTCGTCATTCCAATTCCGATACCGAAAATGATTCGGGCGAAAAGCACTAACCAGAGGTTAGAGAGAATCACGGGCGCAATACCAGCCAAGCCCATTAAGAGCATGCCGATGCCGACCACTTTTTTAATACCGAATTTGGCAGCCAGTTGGCTTGAAAAAAGCAGAATAATGAAAGCCGGAATCTGTTGAATCGTAGCGACCATGTTCACTAAGGTGCTTGGGTAATTCGAGAAAGCGCGCTGCATCGCTGGTAAAGCTGGCGATATCGCGGTTCCAGAAGTAATAATTAAGGAAACGGCTAGAATCCAAAAACGGTGTGAAGACGTCTTCGGGTCCCACTGTTGTCGATCTTTTGACATTGTGGCACTCCTTTCAACTGTGTCTACATCTTTATTGTACCGCTCTTTATTACAAATGGTAAATCTTTCATGACAAGCTTGTCACAATGCCAATAAAAAACCAACCGCACATTGCGCTTGGCCTTAATTGTGTTTTAATGACGGACAGGCGTGTCGATGAAAAAAAGCGATCAGCGGACCATTGAAAAAAAGCGCCAACAAGGTTCCCAATTGGATTCCCACCCAATCGCCTGTTTTTAAATAAGTCAAAACAATCAACAAAACTGCCGGCACGAAGGCAAGCAGTTGGCCTTTAAAGGGGTTGCCAGAAAAGAACTTAAACGCGAGTATATCCGTTAAAGAATCAGTTGGATACATCCACAAATTGGCCCGTTGATAAAAGGAGGTCCCTAAGCACACAAGGACAATGCCAAAAATAACAAACATCACCCGAAAGGCATAAGAGAGGACCGATTCGATCGGCCATTCCTGTTTTAATACGGTCACAAAAAGATGAATCAACTGACTAAAAAAAAGCACAAAAGAAAATTCACCCACTAAGTTGACCCAAGAAAGCGACCGAGACAACAAAGCGTTCACCAAGATGACTAAAAGGCCAAGCCAAAACCAAAGCAGTGCAAATGGCTGCCCAAACAGTTGCGCAAGCCCTAAAGCAGCCGCGGTCCACAAGCCATTTCCCGCACCAGACACAATGGTTAGCGCGTTACCAAAGGCGACCAAAATAAGGCCGAATAAGAAAAAGAAGATGCGGACGCGAATGGTATTTTTCATGAAATGCTTCCTTCTTTCCTGTATCATGACTAGTATATTTGAAAAATCATACAGCACGTTTCACTTTATCTCACAAATGGAAAGGTTTCGCTCACCATGTGGATCTGCAAAAAACTCAACCAACTAACAGCTGAAGAATTCTACTCCATGGAAAAACTGCGTATCGATACCTTTGTCGTCGAGCAAGGCATTCAATACAAAGACTTAGATGAAACGGACAAAGTCGCCTACCATCTTGGCTACCTTGAAAACGATCAATGTCTAGCCTATGCGCGCATCTTTCAGGATAACCATCAGGTTCACTTTGGTCGGGTCGCCTCGTCATCTGCCGTCCGTGGACAGGGTTATGGCCGTCAATTAATGCAACAAATTCTAACCTTTTGCGAAGAATCCTGGCCGAACCTGCCAATCGAAATTGAAGCCCAGCACCAAGTGGTCAGTCTTTATCAGAAATTTGGCTTTCAAACGGTTGGCCAACCCTTCATCTTAGAAGGAATTGTCCACCAAAAGATGATTAAACAATAAAAGAGAAAAGCTCTCGTGCCATTTCGTACGAGAGCTTTTTTATATTGTGGCCTATGGTTCCGGCTCAAAGAAACGACCACCGGTATGTTCAACTTTGGACTCAGAATAAAAGGCTTGTGGGTCCACTTCCTTAATCGCTTCACGCAAGTCACCTAATTCGTGTTGCGTGACCACCGTCAACAAAACGGATTTGTCTTTACCGGTATAACCCCCATGGGCTGAATCAATAATGGTTACCCCACGGCGCATTTTTTGCTGAATGTGTTCACACATCATCTCGGGTTTGTTCGTCACGATCATTTCTTGAATCTGTTGCTGGTGCGTATAAAAAACGTCGATAAAATGAGCCGACACAACAACACCAATAATTGAGTACAAGGCATATTGCCAGCCATAAGTCAGCCCAGCGCCAATCATGATCAACGCATTAAACGCTAAATTGACTGAGCCGACTTTGGTACGGAAGTGTTGCTTTAAAATCATACCGATAATGTCTAAGCCACCCGTTCCAAGACCACAGCGCAGAGCCGTTCCGACAGCCATTCCGTTCAGGCCACCGCCAAAGATGGCACACATCAGCGGATCAGAGGTCAGAACAGTCTTTGTGGCAAAAAGCGGCACGAAAATCGCTGAAAGAACGACAGCCATCGCGGTAAAGATCGCAAACCGCTTGGACAAGGTTAGCCAGGCCAGTAAAAGCAAAGGCAAGTTAGCACAAGCAATTCCCCAGGCAACTGGAAAGCGCCCACCCGTTAGCGTGTCAATCAGCTGGGCGAGCCCATTAAACCCTGACGAATAAATGTGCCCTGGTTGCCAAAAATAGTTCATGGCAATGCCTAAGACAACACCGTAAAAAGCAGCACCAACGAATTGATGATAATAATAGTGATCTAATTTTTTTCCGATTCGAGCAATCATGATCTCTTGCTAAGTTAACTTGGGCCACGTGTGGCCTTTTGTCCCTAGCACATTTTGACCAAATGTCAGCCTGGTCCTTAGCTGGTTCATGGCAAGTCCATGAACTACCCTTATATTTTAACAAGATTGGAAAAAAAGTGGGCACAAAATCGCAAAATGACGTTAAATTGTTTCAATTGTCATGGAGTTGACGATAAAAAAACGCGCTCCGAAGGTCCTGGCGACCATCATCAAGCGCGTCTTATCTTTTTTAATAAGTTAACTTATTCTTTTGATTCTGACTCATCAGCCTCTAACCCTAATTCCGCCAATTGCTTTGCATCAACGGGCGTTGGTGCTTCCGTCATTGGTTCCGTTGCCTTTGAGTTCTTAGGGAAGGCAATCACCTCTCGAATGTTGTCTTGTCCCGCCAAAAGCATGGCCAGACGATCCAATCCAAGAGCGATGCCACCCATTGGTGGGAAGCCGTATTCCATTGCTTCAAGCAAGAAACCAAAGGCCTCTTCTGCTTGCTCGTGCGTAAAGTCCAACGCACGCAGCATCTTTTCTTGGATGTCCATCCGGTGAATACGAATGGAACCAGACCCCAATTCGTAACCGTTCAAGACCAAGTCGTAAGATTGAGCATGGGCCTTGTGTGGGTCTTCGCCTTCATCCAAGTAGTGCAAATCTTCTTCGTTTGGCATCGTGAATGGGTGGTGAGCAGCGATCCAGCGATCGAAGTCTTCTGAATATTCGAACAGTGGCCAGTCAACGATCCAGGCAAAACGCCATGGCGTTGTTTGGTCAATCAAGTTCATTTCCTTGGCCGTCAAACGACGCAAAGCATCAAGTGAAGCAGCCACGATGTCTTGACGACCAGCTCCGAAGAGCAAGAGGTCGCCGACTTTAGCGCCAGCTGCTGCAATCAAGGCAGCCGCTTTGGCCTCATCGAAGAACTTGGCGATTGGACCAGTCAAGCCTTCATCTGAAACCTTCATCCAAGCAAGGCCCTTAGCGCCAAACCGTTCAATGTACTGACCGAGCTTGTCAATGTCCTTACGGGAGTAATGTTCGGCCGCACCAGGAACGGCCAAGGCCTTCACAACCCCACCGTCCTTAACCGCATTGGCAAAGACACCAAAATCAGAATCCTTGACGACTTCAGACAAGTTCTTGATTTCAAATGGAATGCGCAAGTCCGGCTTGTCCGTTCCGAAGCGATCCATGGATTCCTGCCAAGTCAACTTTTCGATGTCTTCCAACTTCAAATCGTAGTTGACAACATCCTTCATGATCTGTTGGACCCAGTGGCCAACCAAACCTTGAATCTCAGAAGCGTTCAAGAAAGACGTTTCCAAATCAAGCTGCGTGAATTCTGGCTGACGGTCACCACGCAAATCCTCGTCACGGAAGCAACGGGCGATTTGGAAGTAGCGGTCAAAACCAGCGCCCATCAAGAGTTGCTTAAAAAGCTGTGGTGACTGTGGCAAAGCGTAGAAGGAACCTGGATAGATACGTGATGGAACCAAGTAATCGCGGGCCCCTTCAGGCGTCGACTTAGCCAAATAAGGCGTTTCGATGTTGATAAAATCGTGTTCTTCCATGAAACGGTAGGCAGAAGACATGATCTTCGAGCGCACCTTCAAATTGCGCTGCATTTGTGGACGACGCAAGTCCAAATAACGGTACTGGAGCTTCAATTCTTCATTAGCATTGACATCGTCTTCGATATCAAAGACTGGCGTCTTGGAGTCAGCCAAAATTTCGGCCTTTTCTACCTTAACTTCAATGCCACCGGACTTGATCTTATCGTTTTGTTGTCCTTCGGCACGGGCCACCACTTCACCTTCAACGGCTAATACGAATTCGTTACGGGCTTTTTGGGCCACATCTAAGGCCTCTTGTTGATCTGACGAGAAGGTCAGTTGCACAATACCTTCGCGATCCCGCAAATCGATGAAAACCAGTTCACCGAAGTTACGCCGCTTCTGCACCCAGCCAGCCAACTTGACCGTTTGGCCAATGTATTTTTCATCTACTAACCCTGCGTAGGTTGTCCGTTCCATTATTCTGCCTCCTCTGCGACTAATTCAGCCATCACATCATCAATTTTGTTATCCAACTGGGTCAAATCCAAATCGGCTTGCTTACCAGAAACCATGTCCTTGACTTTGACCTGCTTGCTCTCCACTTCGGCATCTCCGATGGTGATCACAAAGCGCGCCTTGCGACGGTTAGCCGTCTTGAACTGCGCCTTGACGGAACGATCCGCAAAGTCCAGGTCGACTGAAAAGCCACGGTCACGCAAGTTCGTGGCCAATTCCAAAGTCATGGCAGAGCTAGCTTCCCCAATGTGGGCCAAGTAAAAGTCCAAACCAGAAGTTTCCAAGTTCAGTTGTCCCTGCGCTTCTAAGAGGGCGATCAATCGTTCGACACCGATTCCAAATCCGATCCCGGGTGTTTCAGGACCGCCAAATTCTTCAACCAAGCCAGAGTATCGACCACCACCAGCAATGGTGGCAGCGCCCTTTAATTCTGGGTCCGTCGTCATCACTTCAAAGATCGTGTTGTTATAGTAATCCAAGCCACGAACCATCGAAGAATCGATCGTGTAGTCAATTTTCAAGTCGTCCAAGAATCCTTTGACGGCTTCAAAATGCGCTTTCGAAGCTTCTGACAAATAATCAAAGATCGTTGGCGCCCCTTCGACGATGGCCTGATCCTTCGGATCCTTCGAATCCAAAACGCGCAGTGGGTTCTTTTCCAAACGTGTACGGGAATCTTCTGACAAATCCGCCTCGTGTGGCTTCAGGTAATCAATCAAGGCCTGCCGATAAGCGGCACGGGAATCTTGGTCCCCCAAGGTGTTCAAAGCGACCCGCAAGTCCTTTAAGCCAAGCGAAGACAAGAACTTCACGACCATCGTGATCACTTCGGCATCGAGGCTGGGCGCTGTTGAGCCAAAGGCTTCCACCCCAATTTGGTGAAATTGACGAAAACGGCCCGCTTGAGGGCGTTCATAACGAAACATGGGCCCCATGTAAAAGGCCTTGTATGGCTTTTCTTGTTCGGGTCCGAAGAGTTTGTTTTCCACAAAGGCCCGCACAACACCGGCCGTTCCTTCCGGACGCAAGGCCATGTGGCGGTCACCCTTATCGGTGAAGTCATACATTTCTTTGGTCACGACATCTGACGTATCGCCGGCAGAACGTGAAAACAGGTCAAAGGATTCGAAGATGGGCGTGCGAATTTCACCATAACCATAGCGCGAGAAAATCAAGCGCGCCTGCTGTTCGATTTTTTGCCAGGCCAACACGTTCTGGCCAAAAAGATCAGCCGTTCCTTTGGGTTTTTGAAAAGTTGCTTTTGCCATGTATCTTAATCGACGCCTTTGCGCCGCCTCCATCTTATTCCAATTAACCAAAAAACGCCCTCAAGAGACATTAAAAATATCTCCTAAGGGCGCTTTGTGCGCGGTACCACCTTACTTTCGTGTGCTGAACACACGCTAGGTTCCCATAACGCGGGAAAACGGCTGGGTTAACAGCGCCTTATAGGTGTCTTGAAACAAGCTTTGCCTGGCTTGCAGCAACCGCCAGGTCTCTTCATCAAACGACTTGTTTCTTTCCCTATTCATCGGTTAAACGTTACTTTTATTCTAGCAGTTGTTCACGCCATGTCAAGACTTACAGGAAAAGTTTGGCCAAAGGGTAAAGTGGGTGGCTTTCTTTTGCTTGGTCAGGCTCACTTCAGATTCTTTGATCGTCTTTTCCTTTTTCTTAAAAAGGGCGTTTCAGCTATAATGAATGTATTCTTCTGGTCGGCAAGTCCGACCCGCCAATTAGGAGGCACCCATGCAGCGAATGATTCAAAAGCTGAGCCAAGACTATCTCTTTCTATTCACTACGGCACTGGTCCTTGTTGCTGCTTGCTTTGGCGTCCTCGACTGGGCGGCCATTTCTTGGCCAACGGTCATTTCTCTTCTAAGCCTGCTCGGTATGGTCAGCCTTTACCAATCGCTTGGCCTAATCGATGCGTTAGCCGACTTTTTCATCAAAAAAGCCAAGACAACCCGCTCACTGATACTGGCGATCTTCCTGCTCACTTTCTTCTCGTCCATGTTGGTGACCAACGATGTCGCCATCTTGACCTTTTTACCCCTGACCTTTGCCCTGGTTAAAAAAGTCACCCTGCCGACCATTAAAGTCACGGTCTTCATCACCATCTATGCCAACCTCGGCTCAGCAGTCTCGCCGATAGGCAATCCACAAAACATCTTTTTGCTGGCTCACTACCAACGCACCTTTTTGTCCATGCTGCCCCCCGCTAGCCTGATGCTTTTTCTTGGACTGGTCTCCATGCCTATTTTTTTACTCCTCATGCCAAATGAAAACATCCAGCCGATCAAACAGCAGGCCTGGATCAAGCCAATGCCTAAATTGGAAAAATTCCTTTTAGGCACTGGTACGGTTATCGTCTTAGGCGACTTGATTATTCAAACTAACTTACTTAGTGCCTTGGCTTTGGTGCTGATCTTAATATTCTTTTACGACCGTCGCGTACTGAAGGAAGTTGACTACGGCGTTGTTTTATCGATCATGAATTTCTTCTTATTAGTTAGTGGATGGATAACAATTCCGGCTGTCCATCATCTTTTACAGCATCTTGGTTCACAAAACCTTTCACTCTTCTTAACTGGTCTGTTGACCAGCCAACTGATCTCAAACGTACCGGCTGCCGCTTTACTCGCACCGATGACCGAACATTTCACGGCCTTGTATTTGGCCGTTTCAATCGGTGGGTTCGGTACGCTTATAGCTTCACTAGCTAACCTCTTAGCTTACCGTCAGGTTAAGGCAGCCGCCACTTCTAAGAACCAGTTTTCCTTCATCAAAACTTTCACGATTACTAACTTCCTTTTCCTATTGGTTGGTGCCGGGCTCGCCAGCCTCTTTCTTCTTTTTTAACTCAAAAAAGCGCCGTTCTAAAAAGAACGACGCTTTTTGTTTAATCGATGGTTTTACCAGCGCCCAAAATCTCTTTCACGCGCTTTTGTAAGGCAGGAATAACGTCACGCTCATACCAAGGGTTTCTAGATAACCAAATGTTATTTCTTGGTGATGGGTGAACGATTGGAAAGTATTCTGGCAGGTAATCTTCAAAATTTCGAATCGTATCCGTAATTTTTGCAGAGGAAGGCAAATCTAAGTATTTTTTCTGGGCGTATGAACCCACCAAAATAATCAACTGACGATCCGGCATCTGTTCGAGCAGACGGGGATGCCACTTATCCGCAATTCCCTTTCGAGGAGCTTTATCACCAGATTTGGCCTTTCCCGGATAATAAAAATCCATAGGGACAACACCGATATCCCCTGACCGATAAAACTCATCCTTCGAAATGCCCATCCATTCCCGCAAACGGTCACCCGATGCATCGTTAAACATAATGCCAGTCTCCTGCACTTTTCGTCCAGGCGCTTGGCCAATGATGATGATTTTGGCCGTTTTCGGTGCGGCATAAATCGGATCTAACCCCTGCTTGGTTAACGACTGGTTCATTGGATCAGCTTTAATTTCTTCAAATAACGACATCACAACCTCCTATTGTTGAAGCGCTGGGTCGCTTGCCTCTTTGACAGCTTGGATAGCCTGTTGATTGAAGTAAACGCGCTCGGCGTTATGATATAACACATCTTCTAATTCTGATTCATTAAACAAATCAGATGCCTCCAGATAAGTAGCCAACTGGCCATAGGTATTAAAGGTTGCCGACCAAGGCGAATCGGTTCCCCAAATGAGACGCTTTGCGCCCAGCACCTTTTTGGCCAAAGCCAAAACGGCTTGACACTTTGGATAAGGAAAGTCCGTCTCCCCCACAATGTCTTGAATGGCCGACAAATCGGAATAGATATTCGGGTATGGCGCAAAAAGTCGAAGGGCAGCCACCAAGCGGTTTTGATGGTCATAATCTGGAAAGGACAAGTGGCAGACGACAAAGGTCATCGCAGAATAGTGAGCCGCCAGATTAGCAATTGCCTCTGGCTGGTAAGAGATCTGATCGGCTTTACCGTAATCGACCGTCACGGTAAAGCCCGGATAGTCTGCCAAATAATGAAAGATCTCGCCCACTTTCGGATCGGTATCTAAGCGGAAAGGCTTCTCGGAATGGTAGCCGTGCAAGCCACCACCTTGAGAAATTTCGAACTTAATGGCACGAAAGCCCAAGTCTTCGACATGGCGCTTCACAATCGCCATTGCGTTATCTGCAAATGGATCAACAGAAAACGCCCCAATGAAACGTTCTGGATACTTTTTGATCATTTGATAGCTATAGTAATTCTGGTAGCCATTTAAGGATCCCTGAAGGAGCACTGCCTTCTCCACGTCTGCCTGATCCATCAGCTTCATTGCTGATTCGGCACTGAAGGAATCAGCACCCGAACCATTTGGTATCAACTGAATCACCGTGCCATCATCCCAGATGGCCTGGCCATTACCGAGCGCGTTTAGTCGCCCCTTGCCGTTCAAACCCGCGATATTTCGTACTAAATGTAGGTGTCCGTCAATCTTTTTCATGAGCGTCCTCCTTGAGCTTGCTTCAATTGTAGCCTTACGCCTTTGCCAACACTTGCTCGCTCGCCTGAGCCAACACATGTCCGTCCATCGCCTTCAGCAATTCGTTCAAATAAAAGCCCTTGGACAAGTCCAATTTCTGATCTAAAGCATAGACCGTCAAGGTATAGTTGTGGTCCTTATCCGGCGGCATTGGGCCCGCATAGCCCTGCACGATACTCTCAGCGTGCTCTGGATAGAACTTCGACGAAAAGCTATTGCTTCCCTGGCAAAGGCTCTTATCCAAGCGAGCCGCGTCTTCTGGAACATTCGTGACCGCACCAAAGCCAGTTGCCAACCAGTGAATAAATGGGAAGCCACAAACTGGCACCGCGTCATAGTCGATGAAAACAACCGCCAAATCCTTGGTTCCTTTTGGCAAATCTTCCAGCTCGATTGGTAGCGAGCAGACCGGCACGCCTTCTTTCCGGTATTCTTCGGGCGCGTGCTTGCTGTATTGGTCTGGTAGATAGCCAGTTATTGCTTGGATCTGCATAAATGCCTCTTTTCTTATCTATTTCCTATTCTATCAGCTTAGAATCGTTTTTCAATACGATCAATTTTCAATGCGATCAGTCAGCCAGTAAAAGTGGTATGCTGTTCATAGAACAAAGCCAAGGAGGTTACGATGAAAAATCAACATTCAGAAGAACCCAATGAAGAAGAAACGCCATACAAGAAGCCATGGTTCATTCTCATCGGTATCATCGCAGTTCTGAGTATGGTCGGCTATGCGGCTTTATTAGGATAAATTTTTAAAAGGCACTTCCCCATTTAACTTACAGGGGAAGCGCCTTTTATTTCTTTGCTATATTTTTAAACAAAAATATAATTTAATATTATGAAATTTATCACACATAATAATATTGCATCTAGCGGAATCAACCGGTAGTTTCATCCTAGAGAAATATAGGCCTAATGATGATATTATTATATTGATTATAAATTAGACATATTAACAGAGAATGATTTGGAAATGAAAAAACTATATTACGCTACAGTATTCACTTTTGCTATCGTTTCAGTGGTTCTAGCTGGACTTGATATTGGTGGCTTTATATCCATAACTTCCCCACCCTATTTAATTATCGATAAATTTATACTCATCTTCTTCTGGATAGATTATATTGTGCGGATCACACTAGCCAAAGATAAGTGGCACTTCTTTAAGTCCAATATCTTTGATTTATTAGCCATTATTCCATTTGATAGTATGTTTGCTATGTTCCGTATTGCACGGACTGTACGACTTCTGAAATTACTTAAATTCATCCGAATCATTGGTTTTGCAGGAAGGTTCAAGCATAACGTTACTCGGTTTATTAATACCAATGGTTTTATTTACCTGATGTCCGTTGCTATAGCTTTGGTTCTAATTTCAGCTGGTATCTATTCATTAGCCGAAAACGTCAATTACGGTAATGCATTATGGTGGGCTATCGTTACTTCCACTACTGTTGGTTATGGAGATATCTCCCCAGCTACAGCGGTAGGAAAAGGAGTTGCCATTGTTTTAATGTTTGTTGGTATCGGTTTGATTGGTACGATTACGAGCACGGTTACCACATTCTTTACTCAACAGCAAAATGAAGAATCGGGCAATGAATTAAAGAAACAATTAGATGAAATCAATCAAAAGTTAGATAGATTAGAATCAAAATTAGGAGATAAAAATGAAACACAAGATTAACAGACAACAAAAATGGGTTATTGCCATTTCAGTACTTTTCTATATTTTCGTTATAGGAATGCATATCATCGACATTAATGATCCCGATAGTGTTAACTATAAAGGCGGATATCCCGCAAAGAAAGGAAGTAACTAATGGTTCTCTTTGGATTAATCGTAATTTTCGTCCTTTCTATCTACTTAATGTTCTGGACTACCTACGAAATCTTTAAATGGCTACCAGCTTTATTCCTTCTGTTAATTGTTATGTACACACTTACATTTATGATTGACCATCCAATCATTACGTTGTTAATTTATACCTTCTTTGCGTGGATCGCCTTTGATTACTTCAGTGATGAAAATAAAGCAAAACGTGATAAAGCAGAAGATGAACAAATTCAAAAAGATTTAGACAACATTGGTAAGTAATTAAAAGCACCTCACAAAAGGTGCTTTTTTCATGTCTTTTTGTCTCTCCAAATTAAAAAGACAAACAAAAAAGAGGATAAGTCCAGCATTCTTGCTAGCTTACCCTCTCATATTTTGCATCAAGGAGATAGCGGGATTTGAACCCGCACACCGCCATACGACGGCTCGACGGATTTCGAGTCCGCTGCAGTACCAGATTGTGCCATATCTCCATAAGTCCGCTCTAAAATTCTACCATAGATAAAATCGAGCGGGCAATAGTTAAATTACTTATTCTTACGCTTAGCAGCCTTTTCACGTTCAGAAGTGTTCAAGATTTCCTTACGGATTCGAACGTTTTCTGGCGTTACTTCGACGTATTCGTCATCGTTCAAGAATTCAAGCGATGCTTCCAAAGACATGTCGCGTGGCGTCTTGATCGAAGCCGTTTGGTCCTTGTTAGAAGAACGAACGTTAGACTGTGGCTTGGCCTTCGTGACGTTAACCGAGATGTCGTTGTCACGAGCGTTCATACCAACAACCATACCTTCGTAGACGTCGATACCGGCACCAACGAACATTTGACCACGGTCTTCAACACCCATGATGGCGTAGTTTGTCGTTTGTCCTTGGTTGATTGAAACCAAGGCACCGTTACGACGACCTGGGGCCCAGTTCTTAACCATTGGACGGTATTCAGCATAAGTGTGGTTGTAGATACCGTAACCGTGCGTAGCCGTCATGAATTCCGTTGAGTAACCGATCAAACCACGTGATGGGGCCATGTAAGTCAAACGAGTCTGGCCGTTTCCAACAGACTCCATGTTTTGCATTTCACCCTTACGTTGGTTCAATGAGTCGATAACGGCTGATGAGTATTCATCAGGCGTATCGATTTGTACGGATTCATATGGTTCTGACGTCACACCATCGATGTCACGGTAAATAACCTGTGGACGTGAAGCTTGCAATTCGAAGCCTTCACGACGCATGTTTTCGATCAAGATGGACAAGTGCAATTCACCACGTCCAGAAACTGACCAAACACCTGCAGCATCCGTGTCAGCAACACGCAATGAAACATCGGTGTGCAATTCACGTTGCAAACGGTCTTCGATTTGACGAGCCGTCACGTACTTACCTTCACGACCAGCAAAGGGGCTGTCGTTTTGACGGAAAGTCATCTGCAAAGTAGGTTCATCGATACGAAGCAATGGCAATGCTTCTGGGTGTTCTGGATCAACAACTGTTTCACCAACGTTGATGTCTTCCATACCAGAAACGGCGATCAAATCACCGGCCTTGGCTTCGTTGATTTCAACTTGGTCCAAACCGATAAAGCCGGCCAACTTCGTCACACGGAAGTTTTGCTTTGTGCCGTCCTTCTTCATAACGGTCACGTTGTCACCGACCTTGATCGTTCCACGTTGGACACGACCAATACCGATACGACCAACGAAGTCGTTATAGTCAAGCATGGCAACTTGGAACTGCAATGGTTCGTCTGAGTTGTCAACCGGTGCAGGAATCGTTTCGAAGACCGTCTTGAAGATTGGGTCCATCGTGTGTTCTTGCGTGTCAATTTCAGGGTCCATTGACGTCGTTCCGTTCATGGCTGAGGCAAAGATCACTGGGAAGTCCAAGTCTTCTTCGTCTGCACCCAATTCGATGAACAAGTCAAGCACTTCGTCGACAACTTCTGCCGGACGGGCACCTGGACGGTCCACCTTGTTGACGATAACGATTGGCGTCAAGTGTTGTTCGAAGGCCTTCTTCAAAACAAAACGCGTCTGTGGCATCGTACCTTCAAAGGCATCGACGACCAAGAGAACACCGTCAACCATTCCCATGATACGTTCAACTTCTCCACCGAAGTCGGCGTGGCCTGGGGTATCCAAAATGTTAATCTGCTTGTCGCCAACACGGACAGCCGTGTTCTTAGACAAGATCGTGATACCACGTTCCTTTTCGATGTCGTTCGTGTCCATGGCACGGTCACCCAAAGCTGCTTCCTTACGGGCGTCCATCGTGTCGGACTGCTTCAACATTTCGTTCACCAACGTCGTCTTTCCGTGATCGACGTGGGCGATGATTGCGATATTACGAATATCTTCGCGAAGATTTGCCAATTTCTTGTGCTCCTTTATCTTTGCTACTCACAAGAAAGACTAGGGAATCCCCTAGTCTTTCAACATCTTGACCAATTCGCGATGAATCTTGGTTGTAGCGATTAATACTGAGTTTGATAATAGCATATCAATAGAGGTTCCGTCAAGGTTTTTCACTTCGTAGCCAAGCCCTTCTGCAAGCGCTCTTCCGGCCGCCAAATCCCATGGGGATAACTTGGACAAATAGGCTTGAGCCGAACCGACTAAAAGCCGGGTGAAGGAAATGCCAGCCGAGCCGAGCACACGAAATGCTCTAGCCCCTTTCGCTAGCTGGCCATAAGGCTTTTTTCCAGCTACCAAACGCCGTCCCGAAACGATGACAACCGCATCCTCTAAGGTCTTGTCATCGACTGAAGGCAGTGGCTGGTCGTTTTCATAAACGCCGGTTTTTGGGCCTCCGTGGAAGAGACGGCCGTCCGGCACATCACAGATCCAACCCAAAACAGGCTTTCCGTCTTCATAGAGTGCCACCATGATGGCATAATCCCGGTCTTCAAGGACAAAGTTCAGCGTCCCGTCGATTGGGTCGACGAACCAAACCTGCCCGTCCATTGATTCAGCCCGGGCTTCCCCGGCCTCCTCACAGACAAAGCGGGCATCAGCGTCCAACTCCTGAATGCGCGCAATCAAAGCCCGCTGGTTGGAGCGGTCCAGGTCGGTGACGAGGTTTCGATGGTCACCCTCTTTATAAGAAACCTTGACGCTTTCTTCGGCCCGCTTTTGCTTGGTTTCTTTGGCCAAATCACGGATCCACGAAGAAATCCGGTCGTCAACGGCTTTTATTTGTTTCTTGGTTGAAAGATCAAGCAAGTCGAATCACCTTCTTCTCTGATTCCCTGGCCAGCTTCATTGTTTGGTAGATGGAACGGCCGGTCTGTGCTTCGAAATCACGGTCGAAGCGCTTCTGCTCGGCCTTGGCTGGCATGACGTCCAAGAAGTCTTGGTAGTTGGCTAACAAGACCTCTTTTGGACAACCATTTTCATAGACCTGCAAAATGGCGTCGATCAGCTTAGAAACCGCGATCATATCCTCAGTGTTCCAGTTGCCATCGATTGGTAGTTGGTAGTTGTCAGCCATTGCGCGCTCCTTCTAAAGTTATTGTTATCTCTAGTTTAACAAGAATTTAGGGCGAATTCTACTAATTCTGTTTTATAAGTGCACTTATAACGATACCGCCTAAATCATGAACATCTTCTTTCTTTTTCATTTGCCAACATGTCCTGCCCAAAAGCCCCCTTCTTTTTGCTATACTAGTAAGTACGAAAAGAAAGGTGGCGTAAAACATGAGCATTCGTTTTACCATGGATAAGATTACCAAGGACGGCGATCCCGTCTTGCGAAAGACAGCAGAAAAGGTGCCATTCCCGCTCTCTGACGAACACCGTCAATTGGCCGAAGACATGATGACCTACTTGGTCGTGTCACAAGACCCCGAGCAAAATGAACAATACGGGCTGCGCCCTGGTGTTGGCTTAGCTGCCAACCAAGTGGGTGAATCCTTGCAAATGTCGGCTATCCTGATTCCGTCAGAAGATCCTGCCGAAGAGGATGACGTGCCCTACTTCAAGGGCGTCATCTTCAATCCGATCATCGTTTCAGAAACGGTTGGCCGTGCGGCTTTGGAAACAGGCGAAGGTTGCCTTTCTGTCGATAACGACGTGCCTGGCTTTGTGCCCCGCTCCAAAAAGATTAAGGTTCGTTACCAAGACGAAAAGGGCGACACCTACGAAAAGACCTTGCGCAACTACCCTGCCATCGTTTTCCAGCACGAAATTGATCACTTACATGGAAAACTCTATTACGACCACATCGACAAGGCCGAACCTTGGCACGTGGACGACAACACGAAATATCTTTAAAAGTAAAAAGCGCCGAAACTCAGTTTCGAGCGCTTTTTTAAATTCAATCCTCCTGCATATTGATATAGTTCTCAGGACTATCCCCAAATTTTTTCATGTAATTTTCCGACTTTTGAATATCGTTTTTTGTAAAACGATATTTTGAGTGTTGATTCAAAGCTCTCCAAATTGGTGAACGGAAGGCAATCCAGTAGTTAAACGCAATCCAAAGAACTGCTAAAATTAAGTCGATCCAACTATAAAGCCCTTTTGGTAGAGCATACAGAAGATAAGTAAGGGAAATTGGGGCTAAGCCAAAAACAGCTGTAAACAATCCAGCATTATACCATGACTTCAGTCCAATATTGAAAGCAAAAAGATGAATGATTAATTCAGCAAAGGCGAAAATAACGGCAGCCAAAACTGTCCAATGCCAATTTTGAGTAAACAATGGTAATAAGTACACCGATAGGGCAAACCACAGATTACCAAAGACGGAAGATAATTGATTGAGCGGCCATTTGGTGACATCAAGGTCCGGCTTCCCCATTTCAACTTTTATACCACCCCAGGCAAAACCACCTGGCAAACCAAATTCTTCAAAGAAATGGAGATGAATGACAATCAAGCTCATTAACAAAATGCGCTCTTGGAAAGTCCAGTCAAAACATCCTAGTAACAGGGCATATAGGCCAGCAACGTATGGCATATAGTCATACCAACGCATCACTATTTTTTCATTTACTTTCCCATCCTAACTGAGCACTTTGAGAGAATTTGGTGAAAACGCTTCTGTTGCCAAGAAGAGATGACATACTTTGTTCCTTTGTCCTTTAGCAATTGAACAGGAGCAACAATTGTAATTCCAATGCAAGCAACCAAGATAAGAACAGCAAAGAACCACGTCGTCCCATTCAAAAATCCAAGGGAACTCATCTTAACAATACTGTAAGTTCCTAGTGGGAAGAACAAAAACACTGTCGTCGCCAATCCAGGATTATACCAGACTTTCAACTTAATATTCATTTGCAAGACATGACCCAAAATTTGAAAAAGGCTGAAGAGTGTTACACCTAAAACCAACCAATGTAAATTTGAAAAAAGGATAGCAAAAAGATAGATAATCCAAGCTGATACATTCACTACCATAATTGACAAACTATTTCCAGGATAGCGATCCGCCAACTTTGTTTCATCATAAACCACACGATTAATGATCATTGGCGCCCCACCCGGCAATTGGTATTCCTCAAATTGATGGGCAAACAAAGCTAAAAGATTTAGTACAGCAATCACTTGAACGTTTGTCATTGAACCACTATTCGCCAAAAGAAAAATAGCCAAAGCAATAAACAAAGCCGCACCGAAGCGATACCAATTTTTAATAAAGAACATCTGACCTCTCCTTATGTGTCCCCTTTGAGACTTTTACTAAATCCTATTATAATGACAGAAGATGCTTTTACAATGCCTTACCATTAAGTGGCTCAAAGAGGAAGAAAAATGACAGTTAAACGAAACAAGCAAATTGAAGAAAGTCGCAAACTGATTCAAGAAAGTCTTCTCCAGCTCTTGGAAAAACAGCCACTTAATCAGATATCAGTAACTCTTCTATGCGATGAAGCCGGACTATCTAGGCGAACTTTTCCTCGACATTTTGCGTCAATTGAAGATGTCTTCAAAGCAATCGTCAATCAAAAAGTTCTTGTTCTCTATGACGAAGTTAAGTCATTGAAAATCAGTCACTTCTCTGAATTAATTACCTTTCTCTTTGATTTTTTTTCGAAAGACAAGTCATTTTTAGCTATCTTAGTTAAAAATAATCGAT
Organism: Fructobacillus papyriferae; assembly: GCF_018437225.1. Taxonomy (GTDB): domain Bacteria; phylum Bacillota; class Bacilli; order Lactobacillales; family Lactobacillaceae; genus Fructobacillus; species Fructobacillus papyriferae. The sequence goes on along the minus strand of NZ_JAAMFI010000001.1, from coordinate 214,697 downwards.
TTTTTATGTTGGAAAATCAATTAGAAATCAATATTTCAAAAAGCCTTTTAGTAACGCAATTTCATTCTGACATTTATGTATCTGCATTTGCATTAGGGGGCATTACTAAACTTTTACACCAATGGATTGAATTAGACTTTAATAAAAGTTCAAAAGAGATGGCAGAAGTCGCTGATCAAATTGCAGCCCATTTGCAAGAAGTGAGATAAATTGACTGAATGCACGAAGACAACTTGAAAAAACTTTACCCAATTTTTTCACTATAACTTCCAACTCAAGGAATCCGATGACACGACTGGTCCTAAACTGACTAATGATAAAAGTATTGAAGCGGCCTCACTAGAAACACCATTGCGAAAAAAAGTAACCAGAACGTCTTGAAGGTTTCCATCCTACATGAAAAAGTCGAAGTCGACAAGCCCGTCTCCTACCTCAACATGTAATTAGATAACAAAAGCGTCCGAGTTTTATAACTCGAACGCTTTTTTAAACAGTTTACTTAAACATGCTCTTCTTTGCTTTACCAGAGGCTTCAGCAAAGGCTTGCAAGGCTGCTTTTTGGTCCTTGTTCAGCTTGGTTGGCACCGTCACGTTGATGACAACAAACTCTGAACCATAACCAGAACCACGCAAACGCGGTGCGCCCTTACCAGCCAAGCGGAAGCGACGACCATTTTGCGTTCCAGCCGGAATCCTCAACTTCACGTCACCGTGCACCGTCTTAACCGGAATTTCAGCACCCATCGCAGCCGTGATAAAGTCGATATCTTGTTGGACGTAGATATCGGCGCCATCACGTTCGAAGCCTTCCTTTGAAGCACCGACCGTGAAGACCACAAAGAGGTCTCCGTGAGGACCACCGTTAAAGCCGGCCTCACCTTGTCCAGCCAAGCGCATTTGCTGGCCGGTTTCAACACCGGCTGGCACCTTGACTTTGACTTCGTGTTCCTTGGTATCACCCTGGGATTGCCGGTATTTGACATTCTTCTCTGTTCCAAAAATGGCTTCTTCGAAGGTCAATTGCATGCGGTACTGCAAGTCACGACCCTTACGTGGCGCATTCGGGTCTTGTTGGAAACCGCCACCAAACATTTGCGAAAAGATGTCGCCCAAATCAGAGAAGTCACCAAAGCCTTGCGCTCCGCCGCCACCAAAGCCGCCAAAGCCACCTTGGCCGTTAGCACCAGCAGAACCGAACTGATCATATTGCTGACGTTTTTGTGGATCACCAAGCGTTTCCCAAGCTTCTTGAACTTCCTTATACTTGTCCTCAGCACCTGGTTCGTGGTTCAAATCGGGGTGATACTTCTTGGATAACTTTCGGTAAGCCTTTTTAATTTCGTCCTGGCTGGCATCCTTTGAGACACCAAGTCGATCATAAAATTCCGTATTATTCACAAGCAACTCCTTTAATTCTTAGTATGTACAACAGGCTAGGTCGCCCTAGCCTGTTTTTGTATTGAAAAGCTGGGTTTGATGAAAAGAATTACTTCTTATCGTCGTCCTTTACTTCTTCAAAGTCACCGTCTACGGTGTTGTCATCTTGCTTTTCTTGTCCGGCTTCTTGACCGCCCTGAGCTTGTTGTGCTTGTTGGGCTTGTTGGTACAACTTTTGTGCCAATTCTGAAGCAACCTTTGACAAGGCATCAGACTTTTCCTTCAAGTCAGTCAAGTCAGCATCTTCAGCGGCTGCGTCTTCCTTGGCCTTCTTCAAGTCTTCCAAAGCGTCCTTGGTTGGCTTGACTTCGTCTTCAGACAACTTGCCGTCAACTTCTTCCAAAGTCTTTTCAGTCTGGAAGATCAATTGGTCCGCGTTGTTGCGCGTTTCAACGGCTTCCTTCTTCTTGTTGTCAGCTTCTTCGTTGGCCTTGGCGTCGTTCATCATCTTTTCGATTTCATCGTCTGACAAACCACCAGCGGCTTGGATCGTGATCTTTTGTTCCTTCTGAGTTCCGAGGTCCTTAGCAGAAACGTTCACGATACCGTTACGGTCGATATCGAAAGTAACTTCGATTTGTGGGACACCACGTGGGGCTGCCGGAATGTCAGCCAATTGGAAACGTCCAAGCGTCTTGTTGTCGGCCGCCATTGAGCGTTCACCTTGCAAAACGTGGATATCAACGGCTGGTTGGTTATCAGCGGCCGTTGAGAAGACCTGTGACTTAGAAGTTGGGATCGTCGTGTTACGTTCGATCAACTTCGTGAAGACACCCCCCATCGTTTCGATACCAAGTGACAAAGGCGTTACGTCCAAGAGGACGACGTCCTTGACATCACCCGTAATCACACCACCTTGAACAGCGGCACCAAGGGCAACGGCTTCATCAGGGTTGATGGAGTGGTTAGGTTCCTTGCCCGTCATCTTCTTAACTGATTCTTGGACGGCTGGGATACGAGTTGATCCACCGTTCAAGATGACTTCGTCGATGTCAGAGAATGACAAGCCAGCATCCTTCAACGCGTTCATAACAGGTTCTTCGGCCTTCTTGACCAAATCAGCCGTCAATTCGTTGAACTTAGCGCGCGTCAGTGACGTTTGCAAGTGCAATGGGCCTTGGTCACCAGAAGCGATAAATGGCAAGTCGATTTGTGCTTCAGATGCAGAAGACAAGGTCTTCTTTGCTTGTTCAGCAGCATCCTTCAAACGTTGCAAGGCCAACTTGTCTTGCTTCAAATCGATCCCGTTTTCTGACTTGAATTCATCCGCCAAGTAGTCGATGATCTTTTGGTCAAAGTTGTCACCACCGAGGTGCGTGTCACCGTTGGTTGACAAAACTTCGAAGACACCGTCACCCAATTCAAGGATGGAAACATCAAAAGTTCCACCACCCAAATCGTAAACGAGGACCTTTTCGTCCTTGTCCAACTTGTCCATACCGTATGCCAAAGCAGCGGCAGTAGGCTCGTTGATGATTCGTTCAACCTTCAAACCGGCAATCTTACCAGCATCCTTGGTTGCTTGACGTTGGGCATCGTTGAAGTAGGCAGGAACCGTGATCACGGCCTGGTCAACCTTTTCACCCAAGTAATCTTCGGCATAACCCTTGATGTACTGCAAGATCATGGCTGAGATTTCTTGTGGCGTGTAGTCCTTACCGTCAACCGTTACCTTGTAGTTGGCTTCACCCATGTGTGACTTGATCGATGAGATCGTGTCAGGGTTCGTGATGGCTTGGCGCTTAGCCACGTCACCAACTTGCGTGTCCCCATTCTTAAATGAGACAACAGATGGCGTCGTCCGGCCACCGTCAGGGTTGGTGATAATTTTTGGCTTACCACCTTCCAAAACAGCAACTGCAGAGTTCGTCGTTCCTAAATCAATTCCAATAATCTTTGACATATCGATACCCTTTCCAATTTGATTAACAATATTTATCTTTTTTCGGTGTGGTGCGCCCCGCGCTGAATCACCATGTTCGACTTAAATAAGTGCGCTTATTGTGCAACCGCAACCATTGCAGGCCGAATAACGCGATCTTGTAGCATGTAGCCCTTTTGCAAGACGTTGGCGACTTGGTCAGCCTTGAGCTCACCTTCGACCGGAACGGTCTGCACCCCTTGCATGGTGTTGGGATCAAATTCGTCCCCAACCTGGCCGACTTCTTTTATGCCATTGGCATCCAGTGCCGACTTCAGGGTCTTCAAGGTAATTTCAACACCCTTGTGAATCTGAGCAACTTGCTCGTTGCCGTCGGTTTCAACCGCCAAAGCACGTTCCAAGTTATCAACGACTGGTAAAATCGCTTCGGCCAGCTTCTGACCGTCGTACTTGCGGATGTTAGCCAGCTCACGAGCGTTTCTAGTCTGAATATTTTGAATTTCAGCCTGCGCACGGAGAACAGCATCTTCTTTATCTGCCAATTGCTGCTTCAAATCAGCCATTGGATCGACTTCTTCAGTTTCTGCTGCTGGCTTTTCATCGGGGTTTTCACCCGCAAAGTCTTGTGCTTCTTCTTCCGCTTGAATTTCTTCTTGAACTTGTTCTTCTTGATTCTTCTTGGCCACAAGAGCCTCCTTTATCGTACGTATTCGATGAGTTTGGAATCCAATGCCGAAGCAAAGGCTGACAACAGACGAGACAGCTGAGCATATGGCAGACGCATGGGTCCGACCAAGGCAATCACCCCACTGTCATCTTGTCCGACTGTAAAAGCCGCAGACAACATTGCAAAATCCTCAAGGACAGGCGTATTTAACTCGTCCCCTAGACGAATGTTAACCGTTCCCCTCTCGGCTTTTGCTAAATGTCTGACTGCATCTGGTGAGTCAAACAGCTCCAATATCTTACGAGCGGACTTAACGTCCAGATAAGCATCATCGGCAATCTCCAAGAGGTTTAAACGGCCACCCAGATGAACCGTTTCAGCAACCGAACGAGCAAGCACGTCGCCGAATAGTTGCAAGAAAGCAGCCGGACTCTCGATATTTCGCGAAAGCAAGACCGGCAACTGTTCTGATGTCATCAACGAGAGAACTTCATGGACCGGACGCCCGACCATCTGTGCATTGATGTAAGCCACCATACCCGAAAGCGACGCCAACGGTAATTCTTTTGGTAATCGGAAGGTCTGCGAAGTGACTTTACCATCGGATGTGGCCAAGACAGCAATCACCTGCCGATTCTCCATCGGAATCAATTGAAAGGAAGAAATCTTTAAATTGATGGGCTTTGGTTTCAATACCAGGGCCGTCAGTCCCGTTTCTTTCGCTAAAAGTTTGGCCGTCTGGTCAAGCAGCTCGTCTAACTCATGAAAGTTACCCCGAATTTGCTTGGCAACCAGCGCAATTTCCTTATCTGAAACGCCCGCCGGGCCCATCAAATGGTCCAAGTAATAGCGATAACCTTCAAGCGACGGTACGCGTCCAGCCGAAGTGTGCAACTTTTTTATCAAGTCCGCTGACTCCAAGCTCGACATCTCATTACGAATCGTCGCGGGTGACACATCCAAATCCAGTTCGTCATGCAAGGCTTTGGAGCCCACAGCGTGAGCTGTCTGCGTGTACTGATAAATGATGGCCGCCAAAATTTGCTTTTGTCGTTCCGTTAGCACTTCAGCACACCACCTTCCTCTGATTAGCACTCGATTAACTCAACTGCTAATTCTTATTATACGGAAGTTTTAATAGAATGCAACCCTTTTTGGCACTCTTTTTGTAAGAGTGCTAATTTAAGGTAAAAGAGCGCTTGCAAGAGGTTTTTTACGGGTATTAACCCATAAAAAAAACTAGGATTTCTCCTAGTTTTCCAAAAAATATTGTTGGCTATCTGCTCGATCGCATTCTAATTGCTGAATTAAGTCCTCAACCGATTCAAAAGCGACTTCACCACGTAGGTAATGCAGCCAATCGACCGTCACTTCTTCACCATAAACCTGCTGATCAAAATCAAAAAGATTAATTTCAACAGTCACCGGACGATTCTTTTCAAAGGTCACATTTCGTCCAATCGACGCCATCCCCCTTACTTGTCGCCCAGCAATTTGAACCCTTACCACGTAAACACCAATCCCCGGTAGGCTCTCATTTTCTGGTGTCCAGATGTTAATCGTGGGATACCCAAGTGTCCGCCCCCGAGCATCGCCATGAACAACAACACCGCTTGTTCGATGCGGTCGACCGAGACTGTTCGTTACAGCTTCTAAATGACCATTGGCTAAATCAATACGGATGGCTCGGGAGGCTATTTTATCACTTCCACCTGCTATTTTCTGTTTTTCGACAACTGTTACGTCAAAACGACCATTCGCATACTCCGGTAAATGGGCCATATCGGCCTGCCGTTCTTTTGGACCATACAAGTGATCAAAACCGGCAACCACAACCTTTGCCTGTAAAACCAGCAATACTTTTTCAACAAAATCAACTGGTGATAAGCTGGCCAAAGTCGAGGTCAAATTCAGACAGTAGACACGGTCGACCCCAAGTTCGCCAAGCAAGGCCACTTTTTGGTCAATGGGCGTCAAATCATGCCAAGGTAGTGGTTGCTTGTCGAAAACCAAACCGGGATAAGGGGCATAAGTTAAGACCGCCAAAGGTAGTCCGAGCGCATCCGCTTGCTTCTTAGCTTCTTTGATGACGGCCTGGTGTCCCAGATGAACACCGTCGAAGTAGCCCATGGCCAGCACTTGTGGACTGGCTTGCTCGAAATGATTGTCCAATGGATAGTGAATTTTATACAAAGTCGTCATGTTTTTATTATACCGTTTTCATCAACGTTTTAGGCAAAATAATAGCGCGACCGCCAAAGCCCCTCTTCGTCCGAGTACTGGTACACCGCAACGAGCTGGTCCTTATCGTACAATTGGTAGTACCCATCCCTATTCTTTGGCCAGGTATCCACCTTTTGTCCGTTTCGAACCGCAAAATTTTCTTCCTCATTCATATCTTTTCGCTCAAAAGGCAAAACAGCAGCAATTGGCTTCAACACAGCGGCTAGCTCTTCTCTAGACATCGCCATCAATTCATCTAAGTCTGTTGCTTGTGCCAAATCAAAACCTGATCCAGACGTTCTTCGCAAGGCCGTCATGGTAGCTGGTAAACCAAGTGACCGCCCTAAGTCATAGGCCAACGTGCGAATGTATGTTCCTTTGGATACTTGAGCTTCGAAGAAAGCGGTCTGGTAGCCTTTATTGGCATCAAAGGCGGTTTCTGCCGTTAGGTGGAAATAATAAATTGTTGCCGCACGTTTCGGTAACGATACTTCTTCTCCTGCACGGGCGTACTCGTAGAGTCTTTTTCCCTTCACTTTAACAGCAGAATAAAGTGGTGGAACTTGGATAATGTCCCCCTCCAATTGTCGACAAGCAGCTTGGACAACCGAATCCTCCAGCGGTTTTTCAAGCGGCTGTTTTTCAATGACTGCTCCATCTGCGTCTTGTGTCTCCGTAGCAAAGCCAAAGGTTACCGTACCGACGTATGTCTTTGGCCTTCTCTGTAGCAAATCAATGAGCTTGGTTGCCCTGCCTAAGGCCACCACTAAGACACCGTCAACGTTTGGATCAAGGGTCCCTGCATGGCCGATCTTCTTTTGTCCAGTAATTCGGCGCAGACGTGAAACGACCCCAAAAGAAGTCATTCCTTTCGGCTTATTGACGACCAGTAAGCCCGTTAGATTACTGCCATTCTTTTCCATTCCATTCTCACTTTCAAAGAAAAAACCGTGATTTCATCGAAATCATCGGTCTATATTCTACCGGTTTGCCCGTCGCTTTTCAATGTAATCTGAAATTCTCTCGAGGCCTTCTTTAAGCTGCTCTTGATCACCTGCATAGGAGATCCGGATATAGTCTTTTGCCCCTTCAAATTGAGAAAAGGCTTCGCCTGGAATCACACCAACATGACCTTCTTTAGCCAATTTTTCGGCAAAAGTCCAGCCATCTTCTTTTATATCAACAGGTAATTTAGCAAACAAATAGAAGGCCCCATCTGGTGACAAAACATGAAAGCCCGCCTCTTTCAGTGCATCAACCGCCATGTTGCGACGTGCTTCATAACTTTTAATCATGTCGTTTAATTCTTCTTTTTGCATCTTCAATGCGGCCAAGGCCCCATCATAAACAAAGGTCGGAATGGAATAGATCAACGAAGCATGAACTTTCTTTAATTGATCGGCCACCACCTGTGGTGCCAAGATGAATCCGACTCGGTAACCCGTCATAGCATGAGACTTGGAAAGGCCATTGACCACAAGTGTTTGGTCCGGAATCAGCTGTCCAATTGAAAAATGCGCCTTGCCATAAGTCAGTTCCGAATAGATTTCATCAGAAATGACCCAGAGCTGTTCCTCTTCAAATGCCTGAGCGAGTGCCGAAAGCTCTTCATAACTATAAGTAACGCCAGTGGGATTATTGGGATAATTAAAGAGAACGGCTTTAACCGGCACACTCGCTGCCTTCACCGCTTTGTGGATAGCCTCAGGTGTCAATTTGAAGCCGGAAAGAGACGTATCGATCGGTAACGCTTTCCCATCGGCTAAGGCAATGGAAGAAAAATAGGAACCATAGGCTGGATCTGGAACCAAAATGCCATCGCCTGATGAAAGCACGGTTTTAAAAATGGCATACATCGCTTCAGAAACACCCGCTGTAATCACAACTTGATTGGGATCTTTGTAGGTCGTCAACCGATATCGATCGGCTAAGTAGTCAATAACCGCTTGCCTTAATTCTGGATTTCCCTGACTATTTCCATAATGTGAATGATTCGCCCGAATCCCCTGAACCGTTGCTTCTTTAACAACGTTTGGCGCATCAAAGCCCGGTTCACCCAAGGTCAAATAAACCATATCCGGCACGGACTGGATGCTTGCCTGAAAACCCAAAATCTTATCTGCTGGGATTTCTGTAACCGAAGGATTTAATGAACGACTGTGTTGGACCATGATTCGACCTGCTTTCCTTTTCCTTGATAGGGATATTCTAACCGATTTAAAAAGAATTGAAAAGACTTTTATGAAAAATAAATGAGAATTTAAGTCAAAAAAACAGCCCGCAGGCTGTTTTTTCTTACTTTCCTTCTTTTTGGTGCAACTCACGAATCAAGGATTCGATGTGGTCACCGTATTGGATGGAATTATCCAAGACAAAGTGGATTTCAGGAATCTTATAAACGGTCAAGCGTGACCCGAGCTCGCGACGGATCAGACCAGACGCGGCTTCAAGCCCAGCTTGGGCCTTCTTCCGATCAGACGCAAAGTCCGACAGAATCGAATAATAAATGGTGGCGATTTGCAGGTCACCGGAAACGTCAACGGAAGTGACCGTCACGTCCTGGACCCGTGGGTCGTTGACCCGCTTTAAAAGCAAATCGGACACATCTTTTTGAATTTCCTGGGCCAGACGCCCAGCACGTTGTGCATTTGCCATGTCCGCCTCCAATTCTGATACGCTTACTTAGGCTTTACTTCTTCCATGATGTAGGCTTCGACTTCATCACCCAGTTGGATGTCGTTAAACTTGTTCACCGTGAATCCAAAGTCGTATCCGAACTTCACTTCGTTCACCGCATCCTTACCACGCTGAAGCGATGCCAAGGCACCGTCGTAGATCACCGTACCATTGCGGACAATGCGGACCTTGGCGTCCTTTTTAATCTTACCTTCTTCAACGGTGGCACCGGCGATCGTTCCAACCTTGGAGAACTTAAACAGTTCCTTAACAACGATTTGTCCAATAACACGCTCTTCGTATACTGGTTCGAGTTGTCCCTTCATCGCAGCCGTCACGTCGTCAATGGCGTCATAGATGACGGAGTAGAAGCGCATGTCGATCTTGTCGGCTTGGGCTTGGTTCTTGGCAAATGGCGTAGGACGCACATTAAAGCCAAGGATCAAAGCACCAGAAGCTTCAGCAAGGGACACATCGGATTCGTTAATCGCACCAACGGCAGCGTGGACAACATCCACCTTCACACCGTCGACTTCGATCTTCTTCAATGAGCCAACCAAGGCTTCAACAGAACCTTGTACATCGGCCTTAACAACAACGGGAACCGTCTTCATGGCCTTTTCAGCCATCGTGTTAAAGAGCGTATCCAAAGTCACAACAGAACCAGCGTTGCGAACTTCTTCGCGGGCACGCTTAGCACGTTCTTCACCAGCGGCACGGGCAGACTTTTCGTCGGCCATGACCACGAAGCGATCACCAGCTGATGGCACTTCGTTTAGACCAGTGATCTGAACAGGCGTTGCAGGCTTTGCTTCCTTTAGGTCAACACCCTTTTCGTTTTGCATCGTCCGGATACGTCCGTAGGTATTACCCACAACGACAGGATCACCGACGTGAAGCGTTCCCTGTTGAACGAGCACCGTTGAAACCGGTCCGCGACCCTTGTCAAGTCGGGCTTCGATAACAGAACCACGGGCAGGAACCGTTGGGTCCGCCTGCAATTCCAAAACGTCAGCTTCAAGCAAAATCATTTCGAGCAATTGCTCAATGTTTTCACCCTTCTTGGCTGAGATCTTAACAAAGATCGTTGAGCCACCGTATTCTTCAGGAACGAGGTCGTAAGCCATCAATTGGTTCATGACTTGTTCAGGGTTGGCCCCTTCCTTATCGATCTTGTTGACGGCCACAATCACTGGCGTACCAGCAGACTTGGCGTGGTTAATCGCTTCAATCGTCTGAGGCTGGACCCCATCATCGGCGGCAACAACCAAGACCGTGATATCGGTCACGTTAGCACCACGAGCACGCATTTCTGTAAAGGCCGCGTGACCTGGCGTATCCAAGAAGGTGATCAAACGACCATCCAAACGAGCTTGATAGGCACCGATGTGCTGCGTGATTCCACCAGCTTCGCCTTCGGTGACATTGGTCTTGCGCAAGTAATCAAGCAACGTCGTCTTTCCGTGGTCAACGTGTCCCATAATCGTGACCACTGGAGCACGAGGGGCCAAGTTTTCTTCGTTAACTTGTGCTTCGTCGAAGAAACGGTCGATGTCAGCCAAATCTTCTTCTTCTTTTTGCTTGGCATCGATCCCGTAATCAGCCGCCAGGATTTCGATCGTGTCTTCATCCAAAGACTGGTTTTGGTTCGTTACGATTCCAAGCAAGAAAAGCTTCTTGATGATTTCAGCCGTATCGCGGTGCAAGAGCTTTGACAAGTCCTGCACGTTCATGCCGACCTTGTATTCCAGTACTTCTGGCAATGGCTGTTCCTTACGGACCGTTGGTTGCTTCTTAGGTGCTTGCTTAGCCGCAATCCGACGGGCCTTCTTCGAACCATGTGGCTTGTCGTTACGGCGTGGTGTCTGTTGGCCCGTCCCGTTCGTGTTGCGCTTACGCGTGTTGTTACGAGCGGAATTGTTACCAGATGACAAAGAACCACCGAAACGACCAGTGCCGTTACCATTGCCAGCTGCCGGCTTGGCAGCATTAGCAGCAGGCTTTTGGGCTGGCTTAGCAGCCTTTTGCGCCTTCTTTTCAGCCGCCTTCTTGGCTTCTTGCTTGGCTTTATTATTTTGCGCGACGTATTCCTTCAAGGAATCGTCCTTTTGAGCCGAATAGTTCACTTGGCCTTCACGAGGCTTTGTTGACCAGGACTTCTTTTCGCGAATCATTGGACGTCCAGAGGATGGGTTGTTCGTCCGGTTATTTGGACGACGTGAGCCTCCTTGGCCAGGACGAGCATTGTGACGATTTTGACCGCCTTGTTCGTTACGTGGACCGTTTTGCTTTGGTCGTGGACGGCTTGGGCTAGCTGGCTTGGCTGCCCCATCCGACAACTTGGCGGCGTGACGACGCTGGGATGCTGGAAGCTCCTTACGTTCTGGCACAGCCATCTTGCGGGTTTTTCGATTTGAGCCGGAGAATTTCTTTTCTTCTGCCATTTAATTCCGCTCCTTTTCTTCAAGTAATTGTTTGATTTTTTTAGCAAAGCCAGCATCCGAAATCGCGACGATTGACCGGTTTAAACCGATCGATTGGCTGATTTCGTCTCTTGTCAAATCATCCACGAAGGGGATTTGATAAAACTGACTCTTGTCCGAAAACTTCTTGTGCTGACTAGCACCACCGTCTTTTGGGAAAAAGACAAGGCGGGCAGTCTGGCCTTGAATCGCTTTCAACGTTGGCCCAGAACCCAAAATCAGCTGATTAGCTCTGCGGGCTAGGCCCAAGACCTGCATTAATTCTTTAGTCTTGTTCATTTTCGAAAAGCTCTTTTCGGGCTTGCTGATGGTCGACATAGGCGTAAAGTTCCTCATAGAAAGCCGGATCAATCGCCTGGGAAAAGGCCTTTTCAAAGACGCGTTTTTCTTGCGCCTTTTTGGCCGTTTCACGATCGAGTGCAATGTAGGCACCACGTCCGTTTTGCTTACCGGTTGGATCTAAGAAGACGTCGCCTTCTTTATTTCTGACAACCCGTACCAGTTCTTTTTTGGGCACCATCTCACCGGAGACGATGTCTTTTCGCATCGGAATCTTGCGTGTCTTCATGAGGAACCTCCAAGAAATTAAATTTCAGGGTTTTCGCTATCGTCATCAACCATGGCGTCAACGCTGTCATCGATGTTCGTATCAGCGGCTTCGTCAGCTGCATCATCAAAGGCGTCGTCTGCTGCTTCATCCATTGAAACAGCAAGATCAGCAGCTTCTGATTCTGGCTTGATGTCAATTTTGACACCAGTCAAGCGAGCGGCCAAACGAGCGTTCTGTCCCTTCTTACCGATGGCAAGTGACAGCTGATCATCAGGAACGATCACTGTGACGGCTTGATCGTTTTCAGGATCGAAGATCACATCCGTGACTTCGGCAGGGTTCAAGGCGTTTGCAATGTATTGCGCTTCGTCTTCCACCCATTCCACGATGTCCATGTGTTCACCACCCAGTTCCGTCACAACGGCTTGAACACGGGCACCACGCTGACCAACCAAGGCCCCAACGGGATCCAAGTCGGCATCGTGTGTGTAAACAGCAATCTTTGACCGATCACCGGCTTCGCGGGCAACCGAAACAATTTCGACCGTGCCGTCATAAACTTCAGGCACTTCTTGCTCGAACAAACGCTTAACCAAATCAGGAGCCGTACGAGAAACAAAGATCTGAGGGCCCTTCAATGAGTCGTCCACCTTTGAGACCAAAACCTTGATACGGTCACGCATCCGGTAGTGTTCCGTTGGCATTTGGTCGCCTGCTGTCATGACAGCTTCTTGCTTACCTGGCAACATCACGTACAAGAAACGGTTGTCTTGGCGCTCGACTTCTCCGGTGATAATTTCGCCTTCGTAGTCCTTGTAGCGATCGTAAACCGCCTGACGCGTTGCTTCACGCATCTTTTGAACGATGACTTGCTTTGCCGTTTGAGCCGCCATACGACCGAAATCTTTTGGCGTCACATCAAAGCGAATTTCATCACCCGCTTCATAAGCCTTATTAATGGCCGTGGCGTCTGTCAACGAGATTTCCGTATCAGGATCCAAGAGATCGTCATCCAAAACAACCGTCTTGATCTGCTTGATCGTCATCTTCCCCTTCTTGTCATCAAAGGTTGCTTCGACGTTTTGGTTGGCGTTGTACTGCTTTTTGTAAGCGGCCTTTAGCGCATCTTCCAAGGCTTCAACAACAATCGTCCGATCGATTCCACGTTCTTGTTCCAAGGCATCTAAGGCCTGTACTAGTTCTTTACTCATCTACTTACTCCACTGTTAACTAATCAAATTGGACAGAGACAACGGCCTTGGCGATTTCATCGAAAGAAAAGTCTTTTTTCTCACCATCAATCAACAAGGTCACTTTCGAATCATCGAGCTGATCGATCTGACCAGTCCACTTCTTTTGACCATCCTTTGCTGCAAAGAGTGCAACCGTAATCGGGTCCCCCTCCTCTTTTGCCCAGGTGTAGTGCCAGCGCTCAGTCAAGGCGCGGTCCCAACCTGGAGAAGCAATGTCTAACATGTATTCACCAGGAACTGGGTCAACTTCGGCTTCGTCCAAGGCTTCGTTCATTGCCTGTGTGAATTCGGTGATTTCATTCATCGAAATCTTAGCATGCTTTGGCAAATCAACGAGCAGTTCGACTGTCTTTTGTCCAGCCACCTTCTTAACGTTTAGGTCCCACAACATGAGGCCCTGTGCGTCAATGACGGGTTGAACAAGATCTAACAACGCTTGATTCTTAGCTTGTGCCATTGTCTATTCCTTTCCTATTCTTTGCCATAAAAAATGAGCCGGTCAATCGCTCGACCCGCTCATTTACGACTGTAAATTAACTTACTTCTATAATAGTTGATTTACGGCCGAAAAGCAAGAAGGTAAAGAAAAAACCACAGCAAGGCTGTGGTTTTGATTCATATTACCAAGAAGCCTTGCGAACACCAGGGATCTGACCCTTGTGTGCTAATTGGCGGAAGTTCAAACGTGACATACCGAATTCACGCATGTAACCGTGTGGACGGCCGTCGATGCGGTCACGGTTGTGAACACGTACAGGTGATGAGTCCTTTGGCAACTTAGCCAAACCGATGTAGTCACCAGCAGCCTTCAAAGCAGCGCGCTTGTCAGCGTACTTAGCAACCAATGCTTCGCGTTGCTTTGCCTTTGCGATCTTTGATTTCTTAGCCATTACTTGATCTCCTTAAACGTTACTACTTTACGAAGTTTTGGTGAGTACTTCTTCAACTCCAAACGGTCAGGCGTGTTACGACGGTTCTTTGACGTCAAGTAAATACGCTCTCCAGTTTCATCATTGCCTAATACGACATGAATACGCATAGTCCCAGCTCCTCAGATTTAGAATTTTTGATAAAAATTTATTTGCTTGTCAATACAAAATAGTATTATACATGCTTGTTCACACACTGTAAAGGGGTCTCTTTAACTTTTTCTTAAAAAGTTTTCACCCACTTCACTAACTTAGAATTGCTTCTGCAATGGTGGCACCACTTGCTTCTTACGTGAGACCACACCAGGCAAATCAATGACGTTATTTTCAAGCTTTTCGTCAAAGGCCTTTTCAATGGCATCCGCTGCATCGCCCAAGTAAATGGCCTTAGAGTTTGAGTTCAAGATGTCGGTGATAACCAACAAGAAGTCTTCGTAACCAGAAGCCTTCATGGCCTTTTCCAGATCAGCTTGACGCTTCAACACATCAGCAATGTCCACTGTGTTGACCTGTCCGATGCGGAAGTCGTGTGACCCCATGGTAAAGGACTTGGCATCCCCTTCCAAGAGTTCTTCGTCTGAACGCGTGGACAAGTCGGTTCCGGCCTTCAACATGGCCAATCCGTATGCTTCGATGTCAGCAACACCAGCAATCTTAGCCAATTCAGGCAAGGCTTCGCGATCCTTGTCGGTCGTCGTTGGGCTCTTCAACAAAAGCGTGTCCGAGATCAAACCAGATGCCAAGAGACCAGCAATCTTTGCAGGAATCGTCAAACCAGCTTTCTTGTACTCAAAGTACAAGATCGTTGATACAGAACCCCAAGGCTTTGCGGTGATGTACAAAGGTGTACCGTTTTGGAAGTTAAACTTGTGGTGGTCGTAAATGCCGTATACTGTCACGTCCGCCAAGTTGTCAACTGATTGAGCAGCTTCGTTGTGGTCGACCAAGACAACTTCGTCAGTGGCCGCCTTTTCGATGATTGGCAAAGCCTCAACACCGAAGTGGTCCAATGCAAATTGCGTTTCTTGGTTTGGCTTACCTTGTGCAACGGCTTCCGTATCCAAACCTTGTTGCTTCAGCAAATCAGCAGCTGCGATCGCAGATGCCACCGTATCCATATCTGGACTCTTGTGTCCAAAAACTTGAATCTTTGCCATGTCTTTTCTCCTCAGTGCGGTTACCCGCTTGAATTCATTTTTATTGTAACAAGAAGCCTGGGCTAATTTCTAGTCTTCTTCTTGCAAATTCAACGGCTTAATCGACCTTGCTTGACCATCCGATGTTGGATTGATCAAAGCCGATCCATTGGCCGTCCGGTTGGACAGACCGTGATCTTGCAGTTGAATGTCAAAGGTCTTGAAACGGTCGGTCTCGATCCGCAAAGCACCCTGTGCTTCTGGAATGACCGTTGCTGCGGCCACGGCGTAGTGAACCGTCTTGCGTGGTGACAAGACCTGCATGCCCTTGTTGGCGCGGTGTGATTCGGAAATCTCGTCCAGACGGGAGTACTTAAAGGTTCCCTGGTTTGTTACGAGTGCCAAGTACATCTCGTCCACCGATAAAATCAAGGCAGCCTTGACCTGGTCGTCTGTGCCTAATTTCATCGCTTTGACACCGGCTGTCCGAGCCCCAACGACTGGCACTTCTTCGATTTCAAAGCGCAAGGCCAGACCACTTTCAGAAATCGTCATGACTTCCTTTGCGTCCTTGACTGGCGCAACGGTAATCACACGGGCGTCGTCTGACTTCAGCTTCATGACCGTTGCCGACTTCTTCTTGTATGACTTTGGCACCAAATCCTTCACGATCGACTGCTTGATGTAACCGTCGTTGGTTGCCAAGAGCAAGGCGTCCTCGCTGGCTGGGTCGTCGATGACCATGGCCGAGAGAATCGTTTCTTCTGGGTTCCAGTTCGAAAGCGACTGGGAGAAGTGTTCCCCTGGTTCCTTCCACTTGAAATCAGCGATTTCATAAACTGGACGGTAGATCAGGTTGCCCATGTTGGTGAAGGCCAAGAGGTGCTGGGTCGTGTTGACCGTTTCGTTTACGATGATTGGATCATCTTCGGCCAAGCCGTTATCGTCGGCTGAGGCCTTGAAGGAACGCAGTGATGAACGCTTAACGTAGCCGTTTTGTGACAAGAGCAAACGAACGTTTTCGTCTGGCACCGTCACGGCCGTGTCGATGACCAATGATTCGATTTCGTCTTCGATCACGGTCTGACGTTCCGTGGCGTATTCCTTGGAAATCGCCTTCAATTCGTTACGGATCACCGTATGCAAAGCAGCGGTTTCGTTCAAAATCTTCTGCAATTCCGCAATCTTTTTGGCCAAAGCGTCGTGCTCGTCTTGCAACTGGGTCACGTCGGTGTTGGTCAAACGGTAAAGTTGCAGGGTCACGATGGCTTCGGCTTGCGGCTTGGTGAAGTCGTAGTTGTCAATCAAATTCTGCGTGGCGTCCTTCCGGTTCTTAGACGAGCGAATCGTTTGCACGACTTCGTCCAAGATGGACAACATGCGAATCAACCCTTCCACGATGTGCTGACGAGCTTCGGCCTTCTTCAAATCATAGGCCGAACGCTTCAAGACAACATCCTTACGGAAGTCCAAGAAGGCCGAAAGACCGTTTTGCAAGGTAACCAAAACAGGCCGTTGGTCGTGAATGGCGACCATGTTGAAGTTGTAAGAGATCTGCAGGTCCGTCTTTTTAAAGAGATAAGTCAAGATACCGTCAGCCGAAGCGTCCTTGGACAACTCGATGACGATTGACATCCCCTCCCGGTCCGATTCATCACGGACTTCGGAGATTCCAGCAACTTCTTTGTTCAAGCGAATGGCATCGATCTTAGCAACCAAAGTTGACTTCACGACTTCGTATGGAATCTCCGTGATTTCAATCTTCTGCTTGCCACCCTTCAAAGGCGTCACTTCGGTTTTGGCACGAACGACCACGCGGCCACGGCCAGTTTCATAGGCCTGCTTGATACCATCCAGTCCTTGAATGATGCCGCCAGTTGGGAAATCAGGGCCTTTGACGAATTGCATCAAGTCGTCTAAGGAAGCCTCCGGATGATCCAACAAGTAGATCAAAGCGTCGTTGATTTCCTTTAGGTTGTGCGGTGGAATATCCGTGGCATAACCAGCCGAAATCCCCGTTGCTCCGTTGACAAAGAGGTTTGGCAAGCGCGATGGCAACACCGTTGGTTCGTAGGTCGTGTCATCGAAGTTCAAGACCATTTCGACCGTGTCTTGAGCCAAATCCTTTAAGATTTCGCCAGATATTTTGGCCAAACGGGACTCGGTATAACGCATGGCCGCGGCCGGATCGTTATCGACCGAACCATTGTTACCGTTCATGTCAATAAGCGGTTCTCGAACCTTCCAGTCCTGTGACAAACGAACCATCGCCTCGTAAATCGAGGAGTCCCCGTGGGGGTGAAAGTTACCCATGATGTTACCAACGGCCTTGGCCGACTTACGGTATGGGTGGTCATAGGTGTTGGAATCCTGTTCCATCGCGTACAAAATACGACGCTGAACAGGCTTCAAGCCGTCCCGAATGTCAGGGAGGGCTCGTTCCTGAATAATGTACTTGGAATAGCGACCGAAGCGCTCGCCCATGACGGCTTCTAATGAGAGCTCGGTAATGCGGTCTGCCATATGGACAACCCCATCCTTTCGTAATTAATCATTAAAACAAGTTCAGGTTCTCGAAGTTTTCGGGATCCTTTTTGGAAGCTTTGGGTTCGGACTTGCTGTCTTTTTCCTTAGCATCTTCCTTTTTGGCAGCGGCTGCTTCTGCAGCTGCCTTCTTAGCATCGGCTTCCGCCTTTTCGGCAGCCTTCACTTCCGCTTCGGCTTTCTTCGCCTCAGCTTCTTCTTTTGCCTTATCAGCTGCTACCTTTTCGGCGATCTGGCGTTCGGCTTTGGCAGCTGGACTGTTTTTGGCAACGGAAGCGACTTCATCAGCCTCATCTTCTTGGTTTGGATCTTTACCGGCCATCACTTGGTCGAAGACCTGACGAGAGTCGGAACCACCCGCCACGTTATCCAAAATCGAACCTTCTTCTTCCAAGGTGAACTGCACGTTTTTTTCAATCCACTGACGCCGTGGGTCAACCTTGTCGCCCATCAACGTCGTCACGCGCTTTTCAGCCAGCATGGCATCGTCGATTTTCACACGAATCAACGTACGGGACTCGGGATCCATCGTCGTTTCCCATAGAAGCGTGGCGTTCATTTCACCAAGACCCTTAAAACGAGTCAATTCGTACTTCACCTTGGCAGCAGCCGTAATGTCGGCCAATTCGTCGTTGGTCCAGGCAAAGGAATCATCCTTCTTGCCCCGGTACTTAACACGGTAAAGCGGTGGCAAAGCGATGTAAACCTTGCCTGCTTCGATCAATGGCCGCATGTACTTATAAAAGAAAGTCAATAGCAACGTTTGAATGTGGGCCCCGTCATCATCGGCATCGGTCATGATGATGACCTTGTCAAAGGCGGCGTTTTTAATATTGAAATCGGGCCCCACCCCGGCACCAATGGCATAAATCAACGTCGAGATTTCTTCGTTCTTCAAGATGTCGGGCAGTTTGGCCTTCTGGGTGTTCAAAACCTTCCCACGAAGCGGCAGAATAGCCTGAAACTTCCGGTCACGGCCTTGCTTAGCCGAACCACCGGCCGAATCACCCTCGACCAAAAACAGTTCGTTCTTATCGGCGTTTTTTGACTGAGCAGGGGCCAGCTTACCCGACAGTAAGCGTTCCTTCTTTCCCTTTGTCTTACCCGTTCGGGACTCTTCTCGAGCCTTACGAGCGGCCTCACGAGCTTCACGAGCACGAAGGGCTTTGCGGACGATCTTTTGACCGAAATCACCGTTTTCCAATAAGAAACGAGCCAAGGTGTCGTTGACAACGGAATCAACAGCGCCACGCGCTTCGGTCGTTCCCAGCTTATCCTTGGTCTGTCCTTCGAACTGCAAAATTTCTTCTGGTACACGGAGGGAAATAACGGCAGACAAGCCTTCACGGACGTCGGAACCTTCCAGGTTCTTGTCCTTATCTTTTAACAAATTCACCCGTCGAGCGTATTCGTTAAAGGCCTTTGTCCATGCGGAACGGAAGCCCATTTCGTGCGTACCACCATCTTGGGTACGAACATTGTTAACAAAGGACAAAAGCGTTTCAGAATAGCCATCGTTATACTGAGCCGCCACGTCGACAACGATGCCATCTTCTTTGCCTTCAAAAGTCATGATTGGACCAAGGCCCTCTTTTTCTTCGTTTAAAAAGTCAACGAAAGAACGGAGGCCGTGATCGTAGTGATAGATTTCTTGACGAGCTGGTGAAACGCGCTTGTCGGTCAGTGTAAACTTCACACCAGACATCAAGAAGGCAGCTTCGCGCAATCGCTCCGCCAAGGTATCAAACTTGAAGACCGTCGTTGAGAAAATGCCAGCATCGGGCTTAAAGGTCACCTTAGTCCCGCTGTGTTCTTTAGTTGGCCCCAAATCATTCAAGGTCCCAACGGGCTTACCACCATGCTCAAAAGTTTCTTCGAAAAGGTGGCCGTCACGGACGATCGATACCTTCAAATATTCAGAAAGGGCGTTAACAACCGAGGACCCAACCCCGTGCAGCCCGCCTGAAGTGGCATAACCACCCTGGCCAAACTTTCCACCAGCGTGAAGCACTGTCAAAATGACTTCAGGAGTCGGCTTACCGGATGAGTGCATTCCCACCGGCATGCCTCGTCCTTGGTCGGAAACGGTAATGGCGTTGTTTTCTTCAATCGTGACTTCAATATCGTCACCATAACCACCCAACGCCTCATCGACGGCGTTGTCGACGATTTCGTAAACCAGGTGGTGCAAGCCACGGCCATCGGTCGAACCGATATACATACCGGGACGCTTGCGAACGGCCTCCAAGCCTTCTAGGATTTTAATCGAATCTGCATCGTAATGTCTTTGCTCTGTCACAGTGATCATCCTTTAATCTTCGTTTTCAAAAGGCCGGGCAACCCGGCACTTTTGGCAATCTACCTTATCATAGATTAAAAACGAAAAACTGACAACAAAAAATCCAGCGAAAATCATTTCATTTCGGTTGCGTCACTTTCCAACCATTTCTAAAAAACAAAAAAGAAGGGCTTAGAATCAACCAAAAACTCGTCTCTGTGGTAAAATATTATCTGCTTTTAAAAAAGGAGTGTAACAGAATGGAAAAAATAATGATGGTGTTTATCTTGGCCTACCTAATCGGCTCACTCGTCCCAGGTTACTGGATTGGTAAACTCTTCTTCCATAAAGATATTCGAAACGAAGGTTCTGGTAATATCGGGACCACTAACGCCTTTCGTATCCTAGGGCCTGTCGCCGGCTGCTTTGTCCTAGCTTTTGACATCTTGAAAGGGGCCCTAGCCGGTTTATTGCCAGCAATCTTTGGTCTTGATGTCAATGTGATGTGGGTCGGTCTTTTTGCCATTTTGGGCCATACTTTTTCGATCTGGATTGGCTTTAAGGGAGGCAAAGCTGTGGCCACCTCGGCCGGTGTCTTGTCCGTTTATAACGGCCCCCTCTTTTGGATGGTTTGTGCCGTCTTTGTATCCTGCCTGATTCTCTTTTCAATGGTCTCAGTTGCCTCAATGGTCGGCTTTTCTTTTGCCACAGTCATGTCCGTTTTCTACTACCATGACCTAATCTTATCCATCATCGCGATTACCTTAACCGTCTTTGTCTTCTATCGACACCGACAAAACATCGGCCGCATCCTTTCTGGAAAAGAATCCACGATTCCATTCGGGTTGGTTTATTGGTTAAAAAAATAAACTATACTATATCAAAAGAACGACACCTTAGGTGCCGTTCTTTTTTTATTCATAGATCATCTTTTCGCGGTACCAACGGTCGATTTCTTTCAGCTCCTTCAAAACTTTTTCAAAAGACTGTCCCTCCACAGAAATCGACGCAATAGCATCAATGCTGGATGCTGCTTTCTTTGACTGACTGCCTTCTTTGCGAAATAAATAAAAATCATAGACGTTTTCAAAGGGTAACTTCTCAATGCTCTGCGCCGGCAACTGTCGAATCAGCCCTTCTTTTGGCGCAACCAATACAAAGCCTTTCGTTAATGGGTTAATTTTTCGATAGGACATTCGTTGTTTTTCCCCTAATTCCTGAGCCAATAGTTCTTGAATAAAGTGGACACCATACGTTTGATAAAGTTCACGTTCAATTCTTCCGCCGCCCATTCGACAAGCCACTTCCAAAAAGTAAATTTTCCCTTTTTTGAAAAAAACTTCAAGATGAAAGATAAGCGTTTCCTCCTGATTAAACAAGGGCAATAGGCTTTGACTATAGTCGAGTAAATGATGATAAGCCGGACTATTTTCTTCGACCTGTATACTACCAATCGATTGATTGTGTTGATAATCCAATGTGTTATGAAAATACCGTGATGGCGAAAACGCTAAAATTTCCCCCTGCTTCATCAATCCATCTAAATGGTAAACAGGCCAATCAATGAACCGACTCACCAAAATGTTTTGTATGTTATTTTCACGGATGTATTGCTGCAAATCGCTTGCATGATTCAATCGGTAAGTCCGCTGTGATCCCATTCCATCCCCCGGTTTAACGATCACCGGATAGGTTATTCGTTCAATCGCCTCTTTCAATTCTTCAACGGAATGAACCAGATCAAAGCTCGGAACATCGAAGCCGTTTTGTTGAACAAAATCCATCATGCGATTTTTATGTCGAAAACGCAGCGCATTCTCAGTTTTTTGTCCCTTTATTTGATACCTCTCCCGCATTTCTGCAGCAAAAAGGATTTCTTCTTCTGTATAAGCAAAAAGAAGATCAATGGGATATCGTTGGTGGAAAAGACCAATCTCATAGGCAATGTATGTCCGCACCCAATCTTTTAAGACGATTAATTCGATATTATCAGGTAAGCTTTCGGGATAATTATCGCGATGCTTTTCTAGAATAAATAAGCAATAATGATGATCGGGATGATCCTTTACAACAGTGAAATAATCGATATAACGGTTACCGATTGGTGCTAAAATAACAACATTCATCGGGGGTTTTCCTCCTTAAATCGTTCGTTTATCAACGCCGCCTGCTTTTGTAACTGGACAGTGGATAAAGCGCGGAATTGTAAAGCAAAATAATTATCATTGACCGATTGACCGACGGCCTTCATTGCCGAATCGTCATGAACCTGTTGACCAAAAACATTTTGAAATTCATTTAAGAAATGCGTATTAATTAGCGCACGACCATCGTGCATCTGGAAATAAGTTGCGGAATAACACTTCGGATAGAGCAATTGCTCGTTAAAAGTTGTCGTCTTATTCAGATTTGCCCAGTATTCCTGTAAAAGATTAATCCCAAACGCTTCTTGAATTAAGCGCGGAATATGCCCCCCACCAAAGCGCCGACCAATCTCGGTGAAAACAAAGCGATTACGATCCTTCTGATAAAACCATTCAATATGAAAAGGGACAGTATCGCCAGGTCGGCTCAGCTGGTTCACCACCCGTTTTGATAAGGTGAATAGTCGTTTTAACAGTTCGGGCTTTTGATATAAAGAGGCCGTTGTTAATAACAAGTATTGCCCGTGAACGACTTCATTGACTTTGCCGTAGTACTCGTGTGCGAACAGGCGAAATTGCCCGGTAGCCGTTCGATATCCATCAATTGTGTACATGGTATCGTATGAAACGGCTTCCTCAACCATGTAGTCAGCCCAACTCACCTCGGGAATTTGTAAAAGTAATTGTTGATATTCAGAATCATCCTGATAGTCTTCGACACCTTGTGCTGAGTCCGAACGTCGATATTTTAGAAAGCCCTTGCCAGAAAATGGCTGTTGACGACTAGCTTTTTGAAAGCGTGGTTGTAAAACAATGTCTTGCAATGCTGAACGCATGAAATATTTATCTTTGAAAAGGATCGCTGTATCGTCTCGTTGCGTTGCAAAGAGATTGTTTAACTGGCTAACCCAAATGATCTTTTCCTCATCCAAAGTCCAAATTCGATCAATAGAGTGGCCACGGTGCTGACGAAAATAAGCAAATAGCGTTTCGAAACTTAATTCATCAAAAAAAAAGACGGCTTTGTCTGACCAATCAACAAAGTGAGACCGATTCTCTTCGCTAGTCAAAACAATCGTTTGATGATCTTCAATTAAAGACAAGCTGTGAGGAGAGTAAGGCCAAATATAATAGTTCATGTTGTCCTCCATTTCAATTCAGGTAACATTCTCCGCACACCTTCAGCATAAGAACTATTTTTCCCTTGGAATTGATTGACCAACATTGTTTTGTTCACTAACCCCTTCTTATAAGCTTCATAATGCGGAGAACCGATTAAACGACCTGTTAATAATTCAATCTGCCTAATTAATGAAGTGGCAGCATATAACAATTCTGGGACACCTGTGTCTGTCCAAATGACGTGGTCAAAGGGACCTAACGTTTCAAAGTAGTGATCTTGCATCATTAGATTGATAACCGAAACAAGTTCATATTCCCCTCTTTCCGACTGCTTAATTTTTTTTAGGTATTGAAACACGGAAGGTTGAAAGAAATATAAGCCTGATATAGCCTGAGTAATACCTTCGCGATTTCCTTTTTCAACCGCTTTTTCTTTATCAAAGTAAGCATATTGTCTTGCATCATAAACTGGCATTAGCAAATTAAAGGACGTTGACCTTGCTTTCATTACTTGATTAAAAAGTTTACCTAAACATCCGGCTTCCTTATCAATAAACAAGGAATCGCCCAATAGTAAAATGAATGGTTCTTTCTGAACAAAGTCCTCAGCACATGCTAACGATGTTGCTGTTCCCCGTACATACTTTTTCGCTTCATTCAAATACTTAATTTTACAACCAAGATCGCAGCCATCATTGAATAACCCCCTAATCAGATTGTTTGACTCATCAGTGCCAACAATGCCAATTTCAGTTACTCCCTGTTGAATTAGAAATGCCAACGAATAATAGATACTCGGCTTATTATAAATTGGGTGAACAACTTTCGGAGAGACTTCGGTAACCGGCCACAGCCTTTTCCCAAATCCAGAAGATAGAATAACGCCTTTCATGTTTACCTCCTAAAAATTGTATTCAGTTTTAGAATTGACTAAAAAATCACCAAAAAATTCGTTTGGTAGTCCTAAACTATCTTGAGCAAATTTTCGCCCATAGTTGTTACACCAATAATCTTTAACACTTTTTTTGTACTCTCGATCAATTTTTTCAAGTGTGCTTAAGAGTATCTGTCGGCTTATATTAGTGTGAAATGCCGATGGAGGCATTTGATCTAACCATGCTTTTATTCCATCTAAATCAAGTTTTAGATAAAAAACATTGTAAAAATAAAAAGAGCGGATTTTACGTTTTAAATCGTTTCCAGAACCTTTTGAACTAGGTTCAATCCCAAGTGATAGCATTTTTTGAATTAATCGAAAATCATTTAAAAGAATGTGCTGGTCGCGCTTATCCTCACTAATACTCCTAACAATTTTTTGTAAGGAAACATATTTCTTTTCATCAAAAATGTATGTTTTATCTTCCTCAATTAAATCAATCAGATCTTCCACCCAGATGGAGTCCAACTGAGAGGATAAATTTTTCTGATCGAAATTAACGAGAACAAAATCAACAATATTGAGCCAACCTTTTTGATGTTTCATTCGCACCTTTAAGTAATAGTGTTCCCCTGGCAAAGGTAAACGCGCTTGGTATCTTTTCTCCATCACATCAGGATTCAATCGATAAGGGAAAAAATTCTTTCTAAAAAATGTTTTCAAAGTGATCGGAAAAGTAATCTCGATCTCTTGTTTGGATAAGTTAGGAAAAAACTCTAAACACAAGGCATCGATCATTCTTTTGATATTGTCTGCCTGATCTATTTTTTGATAGTTTTGAATAGCATAAGTCCACTGGTTGTTCACACAAAGTGGGTTCGTTAAATCAAGAGTGTTTATTTTACGAATAGTCTCTTGTTTTTTAATATAAAAGTCGTTACTGTTTGCTAACCGAATGTAATTGTCCTCAGTATCTTGAAACGGTGAAAAAGTAAAGTAAGGCATTCCTTTTCTTCGAAGAGAACTAGTAGGTAATTCTATAATCGGATATGGCAACTTCTGCTGTAAAACTTTTTTAAAACGTGAAAAAGTCATTTTAAATCTCCTTTAACAGGAACTGCTCCGATTTTATTGATAGTTTCTAAGGCCATCTGATGACCTGCAAAAATTGCTTCGTCAATCTCTTGAGTCAATAGATAATGGTGAATCGTACCAGCCATAAAAGCATCACCTGCTCCAGTTGAATCACAGGGCTGAACAGAACGAATTCGAACATACTGATAAACTTGCCCCTCGCCAAAATAATGAATACCATTTGGTCCTGCTGTAATGAACACATTTTTCACACCAAACTTCTGGAAAAAATACCCCGCCTGCAGTACATCACTTGTTCTTGCAACATCACAAGCTTCACGTATGTTCAAGAAAAAGAAATCAACGTCCCTGTACTGACCAGACATTAAAAATCGTCGAATGACAGCAATATTCGGCGATCCACCGAGAAAAACTGGAATTCCGTTTGCTTTCGTTTCTTGAAGAATTTCCCCTATCCGCGAATCCACATTCGGCAATAACCCAATACCAGCAATTACGACAGCATCGCCACGACTTGTAAAAGTGTTAAAGTCAAAATAATCATTGCTCCCCTGAAAACTTGTCACAGAACGTTCTCCAGATTGATTCACTAGTATTAAAGACATACCGGTTTGTTCAACAGGTGAGACCCTTAACCCTTCCATGTTAATGCCAAAATGAGCAAATTGTTCTTTTAAGAACTGACCATGTGTATCATTGCCAACCTGCCCGTAATAATCAACATCTAAACCTTTTCGACATAGGTTAATCGCAACATTACTGCCATTTCCCCCGGGTGTTAAACGTCCCTCTTCAGCAAAGGAAATATTATCAAAGAGAATTTTTACCTCCTTCATCTTAAAAAGCACATCGACAAAAGTTGTACCTATCAAATTAATCTTCATTTACGCCTCCATTTCAAAAATAGATTGAACTCAGAATCAATTAAGATTACAATCATCATAAGTTAAAAATATTTAAATAACAAGCGTATTTTTAGATAATATACAAAAAAGGTGAAAGTGTGTCGATAAGATTATTAAGTGCCCGTTTAATTTCTCAATTTGGTGATTTAGCCTTCAATGCTGTCCTTGATTTATGGATTCTCCAACTGTTCAGTTCGACCCAGATCTTAGCACAATCCATGATGATCGCGAGCTTAGCCAATTTTTTGGCCAGTTTAATGGGTGGTTACCTAGCTGATTCATCCAGGCTTTTCAAAGCAACAGTTAGCATCCAACTCCTTTCATGTGGTCTGTCTGTTCTTGGTTTTTTTCTGTTCTCAAGAGGACACGTTGACCTGCTGTCGATCAACCTCATTCTCTTTTCACTAAACTTAGCCAATTACACGTTTTCGCCTATCATGAAACAACTAATTCATGCTGGAATTCAAAAAGAAAGAATGCCCTCCTTTAATCAACAAAACAACCTCTTTAGTCAAATACTAACTGTGGTTATCCCTCCCCTAGCGGTTTCCCTTTTCAGTCTAAAATCGATCGATTTACCAACAGTCCTCTTACTGAACGGCTGTTCCTTTCTTCTATCGCTTATTCTTTTGCTCCCAATCCGAAACAAAATCCAAAGAAAGCCAAAAAAACAAAAAAATTCTTATCGAGAGGCACTTGGTTATCTTTATAAAAATAAACCATTACAATGTTTA
This sequence comes from Fructobacillus papyriferae, assembly GCF_018437225.1. Classification (GTDB taxonomy): domain Bacteria; phylum Bacillota; class Bacilli; order Lactobacillales; family Lactobacillaceae; genus Fructobacillus; species Fructobacillus papyriferae. The sequence continues at coordinate 187,762 of NZ_JAAMFI010000001.1, read as the reverse complement.
ATCGTCTATGGTTTTCTCTTATCCTGTTATGCTGCTCAGCTCAATGTTTTCTTACCGAATTACTACGTTCACATCAAGGGTAATGCCTCACAGTATGCAGCGATTTTGCTGCTAATTGCCATCGTGGGTATTGCCGCAGCTGTCACTTATCCGCTATTTCAGAAAGGATTTCTTCAAAAAAGTTCAATTTATATCATTATGATCGCCTTAATCGCAACGCCAATCTTTCTAGTCTGCGATTGGTCATTGTATCTGATTATTATCATTAGCAATACGCTTATGGTTCACTTTGCTATTTTTAGTCAAAATACGATTCAACTCACTGTCGAATCAAAGCAGCTCGGAAAAGTCTTTTCGCTACTCTTTATTGCACTAAACATTGCGATGCCAGTCGGTCATTTTCTTGCTGGTCAAGCCAGTCGATTTTCTCTTCAAATGATGGTTACCTGTCTAGGTTTTACGTTACTATTGCTTTTATTAGCACGACTTTTCCTTGATCAAAGCATAAAAAAAGATTGATTCCCTCTATAAAAAGGAAATCAATCTTTTTTCATTTACTTTAATTTTCTGGCTGACCATTTCAAACGCCGCCAAACGTCTGGCTGCACCCGACGTAAGAAAAGCGTCCCGTGCAAAGTCAGCAAGACCGCATCAATCAAGTTGGCCTTGAAGATATAAAGAATCAAGAAGAGCAGCGTCGTTGGTGGCAGCAAGAGCAGAACAAAGATAATCCATGCCCGTTCAAAGCCCCACTTCCCTTTCAGATAAGTCTTCTGTCCAGAGCTTGGCAAGAATTCCAGCAGTTCCTCTTTTGGCAAGCCCTGTTTTTTGCCTTGACGGTAGGCCATGAACCAGAACCAAGCGGGCAAAATCATCGTGATTATTAAGACGAGCCACCAAAGCAAGGGATTCGTCAGCGTGATTTGGGGCAGTGGGAAGAAAAACTTGCCCAGCCAGAGAACCGTCCCGATAACAGCTGAAATTAGAAAGGCGACAAAGAGCGCCAAATCATAGCCAGATTTCTTAGGCATAGTGCGTTGGTAGTAGCGACCGTCTTCAGGATCGTAATAAATCGTCTGATCCTGATGCCTTTTTTTCAAAGACACCAGGCGGATTGGGGTATTGGACACAACGTCCTCCTCTTCTCTTTTTGATTGTATTTAGTGAATCGTACGCTTCACTTCATAGACCGAGCGTTGCGCAGACAAAGAATCAATGATGCCATTTAACTGGGCCAAATTCATCACCCCAAGCGAAGCTTGAACTTGCACCATGCCACCGCGAGTAACATGCCCATTAATTTCTTTAATAAAGCGCGTCTTCGCGTTCAATGATTTCAGCAAGCTATTTAAGATGCCTGGCTCATTTTCGGCGTGGATAGTCAAATCTGCGGTGTAGTCTGGACGCTGACCATTCGGATCAGCCCAGATCACATCCACTAATCGTTCACCTGCTTTTTGGGCAGCGTGAATGTTTGGACAATCAAAGCGGTGAACGGCCACTCCACGCCCTTGTGTTATATAACCCGTCACGTTGTCGCCTGGCACTGGCGTACAGCATTTGGCCAAATGAACCAGCAGGCTGTCAATGCCGGCAATAACGACATCAGAATCAGCCTTTTCCTTTTTCTTGTTGGTCTGGCTATTCTTTTTAATCGCACCACCCTCTTCGAGCAAGCGCTTTTGCAATTCTTCAGCTGCCGCCGCCTCTTTGGCTTCCCGGTCTGCCTTCGTTAGCTCACGGACAACAGCCAAACGGGTGACGTCCCCATACCCGACAGCTGCCAGTAAATCATCCTTTGTTCCCGATTGGAAAACATCAGCCACACCCTGCAGTTTCTCGTCGGTCACAAAGTCACTAAGATCATAACCTTGATCAAAGAGTTCCTTTGAAACCGCATCTAAACCAGCCTGAATGTTTTCTTCACGATCGCGTTTTTTTAACGCCGACTTGATCTTATGCCGGGCCTTTCTTGTTTTGACTAAGTCCAGCCAATCACGAGAAGGTTGCGCATTGGGACTGGTCAGGATCTCCATGATGTCGCCGTTTTGAATTTGATAATCCAACGGGACAATACGGCCATTAGCTTTAGCACCGGTGGTATGTGCGCCAACTTTAGAGTGAATGGCAAAAGCCATATCTAAAGGACCAGCCCCTTTTGACAACTCGTAGACATCCCCAGCTGGTGAAAAGGCATAGACGCGATCAACAAAAAGGTCTGTTTGCACAGAATCCATGAAATCTTGAGCGTCTTCGGCCGACTCCTGGAACTCCAAAATACCTTGGATCATATTTAAGACACGCTCAGATTTGTCTGAAACATCGGCCTGCTGATCAGAACCTTTATTCTTTTTATAGGCCCAGTGAGCGGCCACACCAAATTCAGCAACTTGGTGCATGGCATAAGTGCGGATCTGTACCTCAAGCGGGCGACCAGCAGGGCCGATCACCGTCGTGTGCAAGGATTGGTATCCGTTTGGCTTTGGTAAGGCAATGTAATCCTTAAAGCGACCAGGCAATGGCTTCCAGTGCGCGTGAATGGCGCCCAAAACAGCATAAGTGTCCGTTAGATTTTCGGTCAAAACGCGGATGGCCGACAAATCATAGATTTCATCAAAGGATTTGTGCTGGTCGACCAACTTGCGATAAATCGAATAGATGTGTTTTGGACGGCCATAGACGGACACGTCCTTAATATGTAATTCGTCAATGCTAGCTTCAATTTCATCAATGGCTTCTTGAATAACAGCCAAGCGTTCATCACGCTTCATCGACATCATGCTGGCAATCTTGTGATAGGCATCCGGTTCTAAATAGGAAAGAGACAGATCTTCTAACTCCCATTTAATCGCCGAAATACCAAGACGATCTGCCAGTGGCGCATAAATGGACAAGGTTTCCTGAGATATCCGACGTTGTTTTTCTGGCCGTAAAGCATCCAACGTACGCATATTGTGCAGACGGTCCGCCAATTTAACAATAATCACTCGAATATCTTTTGCCATCGCTAAAAGAAGCTTTCGATGGTTTTCCGCTAATTGGACTTTGGAATCCTGATATTTAATCTTGGAAATCTTCGTCACACCGTCCACGATTCGGCCGACGATTGGGCCGAATCGGTCCACAACATCTTCTAAGCTCACCGGAGTGTCTTCCACAATGTCATGCAAAAAACCAGCAATAATTGTTGGGCCGTCCATTTTAAGCTCGGCTAAAATTCCTGCCACCTGAATAGGATGGGCAATGTATGGAATCCCCGACTGGCGCTTTTGCTCTTTATGTAAAAACGCTGCCCAGTCATAGGCCTTTTTGACGGCCTGCACCTGTTCTTCTGGTAAATAGTCGGCCACCATGGCCAACACGTCAGCTGCTTGATAGTCTTTGTGTTTGGTCATGGGGCCCTCCTTAAACGTTTCAATCCTTACTCTAGATAAGTTTCATTATAAGGGAAGGATGTAGCAGACACAAGATCCGAATTGTTCCGATCGATCCCTGTCCTGACCCCTTTCTAAGATATATATTTACTTTAGAAAAGCGCCTGATGATACCCGGTTTAAAAGCTGACATTTTCATCAAAAAAGAGTAAGATATGCCCATAGTATTGAATCATTATCGGAGGTGCCATGACCGAAAACGCGCACACAATTGATTGGAAAAGAAACATGTGGATCATCTGGCTAGCTGTCATGATGACAGGCATTGCCTTTTCCGAAATCGTCCCCTTTCTCTCACTTTACATCGACACGATGGGCCGCTTCACTAGCGATCAGCTAAACTTCTATTCTGGGGCTGCTTTTGCGGTAACCTTCTTAGTTTCAGCGATTGTTTCGCCTCTTTGGGGCAAGCTGGCTGACAAAAAAGGCCGCAAGCTAATGATGATGCGAGCAGCCCTCGGCTTGGCCTTTGTGATGGCCTTGACCGGTTTTAGTCAAAACGTCTGGCAGCTGATCTTCTTACGTGGTTTGCAAGGGGCACTTGGTGGCTTTATCTCCAACTCAAATGCTTTAATCGCCACCCAGACGCCAAAGGATCAAGTTGGGCGAGCCCTTGGTATTGTCGTTACCGGCTTTACTGGTGGTACATTAATGGGCCCCTTAATTGGTGGTTCATTAGCCACATTTCTTTCCTACCGGCAAATCTTTTTGATTACGGCAACGATCTTTGTCATCGTCTTCTTTTTCATTTGGATTCTAGTCGAAGAAAAGGTACCTGAAAAGCCAGCTGAAGACGAAAAGCCAAAACCCAAGATGCGTTTTTCAGATTTAGCCAATTGGAAAGTCCTGTTGGCCCTCTTTACAACTACGATGTTGGTCCAAATTGTTAACATGGCCATCAACCCAATTGTTGCCCTTTTCGTCCGCGAGGTGCTTTCCGGCCACAGTAACATCACCTTTATCACCGGTCTTGTCGCGGCGATGCCTGGCTGTGCGACCTTTATCTTTGCTTCGTGGTTTGGCCGCTTAGGGGATCATATTGGAACCAAATTTATGCTTCAGATGGGCTTTGTCATGGCGGTCATCGCTTTTGTACCAACAGCCTTTGTCACAACCGTCTTTTGGTTACTTTTCTTCCGCTTTGCTATTGGTATTGCCGACGCCACGCTTTTACCAGCCATCCAGACCTTGTTGTCACGCAACAGTCCAGACGAGATGGTTTCCCGTGTCTTTTCTTACAATCAATCCTTTCAATCGATTGGTTCCGTTCTCGGTCCGCTTTGTGGCACGGTCATTGCGTCGGTCTTTGACTACCGGGCGATCTTCATCTTCACCGCAATTGTCATGGCGATTAACGGAACGCTCTTTTATTTCAACATTTATCGAAACAAAACCGTTCATTAGCAAGCAAAGTCGCACAAAAAAAGACCTTCGAGTTCATTACTCGAAGGTCTTTTTTCTAATAATTCATAAAGTAATTGTCCACTTCCCATTTGGAAACGTACTGTCGATAAGACGTGTATTCAATCTTCTTAGCCTCAATGAATTTGTCAGTAATATGCGTTCCGATTGCATCGATAATAACCGGATCTTGTTCTAACTCTTCCAGAGCATCCAAGAGCGTGTCCGGCAAATCACGGATACCGGCTTTCTTTCGCTCATTTTCATCCATTAGGTAGATGTTCTTATCAACCGACGCACTTGGTTCCAACCCTTGATCCATTCCGTCCAGTCCAGCTGACAAAATCGCTGCCAAGCAAGTGTATGGATTGGTTGTTGGGTCGACTGTTCGCAGTTCCAAACGAGTGGCCAGGCCCCGTGCCACAGGAACCCGGACCATCGGTGACCGATTAGAAGTCGACCAAGCAACGTATACCGGTGCTTCAAAACCAGGTGTCAATCGCTTATATGAATTCACCGTTGGATTGGCAATGGCTGTAATGGCAGGAGCGTGCTTCAATAGGCCGCCTAAGAAATGCAGGGCCGTATCAGAAAGAGCCATCTGATTCTTTTCGTCTCCGGCAAAGGCGTTCCCCGTCTGATCAAAAAGCGACATGTTAACGTGCATCCCCGACCCGTTAATGCCGGCAACAGGCTTTGGCATGAAGGTGGCGTAGTAGCCATTCTTTCGCGCAATTGTCTTCACGACCAACTTAAACGTTTGGATCTTGTCGGCTGCATCCAACGCATCAGCGTATTTGAAATCAACTTCGTGCTGACCAGCCGCCACTTCATGGTGGGCCGCTTCCACTTCAAAGCCCATCTTTTCCAAAGTCAACACAATCTCACGTCGAACATCTTCGCCTCGGTCCAATGGTGCTAAATCAAAGTAAGAGCCATGATCATTTAGCTCCATGGTAGGCTTGCCTTGCTCATCTAACTTAAACAAGAAGAACTCCGGTTCAGTTCCGACATTAAATTCCGTAAAGCCACGGTCTTCTGCTTTTTTAACCGCCTCTTTCAAAGCGATTCGAGGGTCGCCCTCAAACGGTGTCCGATCCGCATTATAAACGTCGGCAATCAGGCGCGCCACTTTGCCACCATGCTCATCCGTTGCCCAGGGGAAAATCATGAAAGTAGATAAGTCAGGATAAAGATACATGTCCGATTCGTTAATTCGAACAAAGCCTTCGATAGAAGAGCCATCAAACATCAAGTCATTATTCAACACTCGGTCGAGCTGTGAAGCAGGCACCTCGACATTCTTAATCGTGCCAAAGACATCCGTGAACGTCACCCGGATGAACTCCACTTGTTCGTCTACCACGCGTTTTTTAATCGACTCTTTGGTCATCATCTCTTTTTCCATTTTCTTCCCCCTTATCCTATCAAATCCCATCAATTAATACTGATTAAACCGGGCAATTTGGGCAAATTCATCTTGCAAAGAACGGCGCAAAGAAGAGTTCTTATCCTCTTCTTTTTGTTTTTGAAGGCGATCTGCCTTGTCAAAAAGTTCCTTAATATCTTTGGTCGAATCGCCAGCGTCCAAATGATCCTTTATCTGTAACAATTGATCGATGTTATTTAACGAGAACCGGCGCTGTCCACCCTTTCCCCGCTTCGGCTTCACCAACCCATGTTCTTCGTAATAACGGATTTGACGGTCAGAAAGCAACGTTAGCTCCCGTACAACCGACATCGGCAAGACGGCTTTATTTCGTTGTAATTCCGAACTTTTCATGTTGGTTCCACCTCCTTGTTACAAATAATAGTCGAAACATAGGACTTTGTATAGAATTTGGTCAGCTTTCTTGACTTGACCGCCCAATTGGTATGGCAATTGGTCTAGTAAAGATCCCCGTTAGAGAATGCTAATAAATCAAAACGAGCAAAAAAGAGCCGATTCAATCGACTCCTTTCATTTTGCAAGACTCACTTAGCTTCGTACCATGTCGGTCCTGCATGGGATTCTACTTTAAGCGGAATGGCAAGTTGAACCGCACTGTCCATCACGGAGGTAACCGTTCTTCTTAAGGTTTCCAGTTCATCTTTTGGACATTCGAAGACTAGTTCATCATGAACCTGAACTAACATCCGAGCATGCAAGCCCTTCTCTTCCACGGCATCACTGACTTTAATCATCGCAATCTTGATGATATCGGCAGCGGATCCCTGAATTGGCGAATTCATGGCCGTTCGTTCGGCAAAGGAGCGTGTGTTGAAGTTTTTGGCATTGATGTCTGGTAAATACCGGCGGCGGTGTTCGATGGTTTCGACAAAGCCGTCCTGATGCGCCTTTTCCTTAATCTGCTCCATCCATTGATGAATGCGTGGAAATTCCTGGAAATAAGTCTCGATGAAGGCCTTGGCATCTTTACGTGCAATGTTCAAGTTCTTCGATAAGCCATAATCGGAAATACCATACACAATACCAAAGTTAACCGCCTTGGCCGTCCGACGCTGGTCGGCATCGATTGGCGCATCATCTGGCAGGCCAAAAACTTTGCGGGCCGTTTCCGCATGAATGTCTTCGTCTTCGACAAAGGCATGCTCCATGGCTGGATCCCCGGTAATCGAAGCCAAAACACGTAATTCGATCTGGGAGTAGTCGGCACCAAAGATCACCCAGTCGTCGTGTGACGGCACGAAAGCGTGGCGAATCTTGCGGCCGGCTTCCGTCCGCATCGGGATGTTTTGCAAGTTTGGATCGACTGAGGACAATCGACCGGTCTGCGTCAGCGTTTGCAAGAAACGCGTGTGGACCTTATGATCAGCCTGATCAACCACGGCCAGCAAACCATCGACATAGGTGGACTTCAGCTTAGCCAACTGACGATAAGACAAAATGTGATCCACAATTGGTGCCTGTGGCGCCAACTTTTCTAGGACTTCGACAGCCGTTGAATAGCCGGTCTTTGTCTTCTTGATGACGGGCAGGCCCATCTTTTCAAAGAGCAAAGTGCCCAGCTGCTTGGTCGAGTTAATGTTGAACTCTTCGCCTGCCATTTGGAAGATTTCTTCTTTCAGTGAGGCAATCTGCTCGTCCATCTCTTGCCCCATCTTGGCCAAGCGGTCCTCGTTAACCGTGAAGCCACGGGCTTCCATTTTGGCAAGCACAAAGGACAAAGGCAACTCGATGTCGTGGTACAAGTGGCCCTGTTCGTGCTTGTCCAAATCCTCGAAAGCCTGATCGCGCAAGTCAAAGACCGTCTGCGCCTTATGGCCAACGTGTTCTTCGACGATTCGACCCTCGTCAGGCACAGCGAACTTAGCGCCTTTGCCGTAAATTGCTTCATCATCTGCCAAATAACGACCGAAGCGGCCAGCTAATGTCGACAGCACGTTGTCATTGCCGACCGTGTCCAGCAAATAAGCGACCAACAGGAAGTCGAAATCCACGCCCGCCAAAGTCAGACCCAAACGGTGTAGCAAAACCCAGTGGGCCTTGGCGTTAAAGAGGCGAAGTTGAATGCTTTTATCTTCGATAATTTGGCGCAAATGCTCGTTATCAAAGAGCGTGAAGTCCCGGCTGCCAAAGTAACCAAGCTGATCGTTTCCAATCGCAAAGGCAATCATGTCAGCCTGGTGGTAGTTGTCACCGGTCGTGTCGATGTGAAAAGCCAGTGACTTTTCCTTGCCCAACTTGGCCAAGGCCACATCCGTCAGTTCTTTGACCTCTTGGAAGTTCCCTTGCTTTTGCTCGGAAGCTTCGGCTGCTTGACCGTCATCAGGAAGAAGTGACTGCGAACGGAGCTTATTCAGCGCTTGTCGGAAGTGCAACTTTTCAAAGAGCGTCACCAAGCCCTTTTCCTTTGGACCGGCATAAACGATGTCGTCCAGGCCAATCGACAGGTCGGCATCAGTAATAATCGTCGCCAGCTTCTGGGCGCGATAAGCCTGGTCCTTGTCGTTGATCAGGTTTTCCTTCATCTTGGAAGGCTTCATCGCCTCCACGTGCGCGTAAAGATTGTCCAGATCATGATACTCCTTCAGGAGTTTCAAAGCCGTCTTTTCTCCGACCTTGGTGACACCCGGATAGTTATCAGAGGTATCCCCCGTCAGCGCCTTCTTATCAATTATTTGCTCGGGTGTAATGCCAAACTGCTCCATGATAAAGTCGGGTGTGTAGACCTCGACCTGAGTCACGCCCTTCTTGGTCAGCTTGACCGTCACATGGTCCGTGACCAATTGCGTCAAATCCTGGTCCCCGGTAATAATGATGACTTCGTCCCCGGCCTTTTGGCCAATGCGAGACAGCGTTCCGATGATGTCGTCTGCTTCCAAGCCAATCTGCTCGTAGTTGTGCAGGCCGTGGGCCTCGACCATTTCCCGCAAATAAGGGAACTGTTCCTTAAATTCGGCCGGCGCCTTATCACGACCAGATTTATAATCTGCGTACAAATCGCCTCGAAATGTCTCTTTACCAGAGCGAGCATCCCAAGCCACCAAAGCCAAGTCCGGTTGCATCGGTAAAACAATCGACTCCAAGAAGTTGTTAAAGGCGACCAACGCATTGGTGTGCAAACCTTCTGGTGTCACCATCCGGTCGAGTTGTTGGTACATCGCATAAAAGGCCCGAAAAGCCAGCGAATTTCCGTCAATTAGTAGGATTTTTTTACTCATGTTGCTCCCCTTGTTTCATCTTCTTGTAGTGTAGCATAAAAAAAACTCGCCGAAACGAGTCTTTTTTGACTGCTTTAGTCACGGCTATCACCGAACAACTGAAGCAATGAATAGAAAATGTTAATGAAGTCCAAGTAAAGCATCAAGGCACCAACAATGGCCATGCCCGTTAAATGCCCCTCATCAGCCCCTTGGCTAGACAGTTGGACGTATGCCTGACGTAACATGTTGTTATCGTATGCCGTGTAAAGGGCAAAAATCACAACAGAGGCCATAGAGATCAATAACTGAAAGGCGCTTGAAGCCATGAAAATGTTAATCACGATGGCCACAAGCAGACCAATCAAAAGACCAAACAAAATGGATCCCATACCAGCCAATGACTTTTTAGTAAACAAACCATAAGCGGCCATTCCAGCAAAAAGTGCGGCTGTTGAGACAAAGGCTGCCAGAACGGAAGCGCCCGTGTAGTAGGCCAAGAGAATGCCCAGCATCAGTCCTTGCGCAACCGCAAAGGTCATCAGTAAACCAAATGCCTTAGAAGGGTTGTTTTGGAAAGAAGCGTTTCGAATCATCACAACTAAAGCGATTTCAATACCGAAAACGATGATCGTACCGACAAACGAACCGGTAAAGAGTGACAAAACTTGTGGCAAAAAGAAGTTCTGGACAATGTAGCCAGAAATAGCTGTCACGGCCAAAGCAACGGCCATGTAACCGTAAACCTTTTGGAAGAAGAGCTTCATGCCCGTATCAGCGCCCGTCACGTCGCGACGAGAGTTGAAATCAAAATTATTCATTTTATATCTCCTCAGTTTCTAATTTATTTGAAAATATTCTATCGAAACCAGCTTAAACTAAGATTAAAAGCTTATGACCGATCCGATTGGATTTGACCGAGCAACTTTTCAAAAGTAAATTCATACTTTTCAATATCACCGGCCCCCATGAAGACCAAGACCCCGTCTTCGTGTTCAAGTAAGGGCGACAGGTTATCCTCTGTGATAATCGTTGCCCCACCTGGGATTTCCTTCGCAATGTCTTCTGCTGAAACCGTTCCGGAAGCTTCACGGGCTGAGCCAAAGATTGGCGTCAGATAAACCGTGTCAGCCTGGGAAAGGGCTTTGGCGAACTCATCTTTATAGGCGATCACACGGGTAAAGGTGTGAGGCTGGAAGACCGCCACGATTTCCTTGTCTGGATGTTCCTGGCGAGCGGCATCAAGGGTTGCCTTAATTTCGGTTGGGTGGTGAGCGTAGTCATCAATGATGGTCACGCCGCCAACCTGCTTTTCAGAAAAGCGTCGCTTCACACCGGGATAGGTCTTCAGGTGCTCACGCACGCCAGCCAAGTCCAAGCCTTCCAAATAGGCAACGGCAATGACTGCGGTCGCGTTAAAGATGTTGTGCTGACCAAAGATTGGAATGAAGAAGGAGCCCAGGTCCTTGCCCCGGAAGGAAACGGAGAAAGTTGACCCATTGGTCTCCTTGTCCACATTTTCAATTAAGAAGTCATCACGACCGGCAACGTCACCGTAGTAGTAAAGCGGCACGTCGACGTCTAGCTTTTGCAGCGATGGATCGTCGCCCCAAGCCACGATTCCCTTTTTAACACCACTCGCAAAGTCTTCAAAGGCAGAAAAGACATCGTCAAGGTTCTTGTAGTAGTCCGGGTGATCGAAATCGATATTGGTCAAGATGGCGTAATCAGGATGGTAAGGCTTGAAGTGGCGACGGTATTCATCGGCTTCCAAGACGAAGAATTCGGAATCTTCGACCCCGTGACCAGTTCCATCACCAATCAGATAAGAAGTCTTCGCCACGTTCTTCATCACGTGGGCCAACATCCCCGTCGTCGACGTCTTCCCGTGCGCACCGGCAACGGCAATCGTGGTCGCCTGCTCGATCTGTTCGGCAACCGCTTCAGGGAAGGAAATCATCTTCACGCCTGCTTCGAGTGCCGCCTTGACTTCGACTTGGTCGTCTTCAAAGGCGTTTCCGCGAACGAAGGTGTAGTCCTTGTGGGCCAAAACGTTGTTTTCGTCAAAAGACAAAATTTTGATTCCTGCCTTTTCCAAAGGCGCCTGCGTGTAAGTAAACTGATCAATATCAGACCCAAGAACTTCGTTGCCTTGGTCGTGCAAGATCTGCGCCAGTGGGCCCATCCCCGTTCCTTTGATTCCGATGAAGTAATATTTCTTTGGCATAGTGCTCTCTTTTTTAGTAATTCGTATCGATGCGGCCGTCTTTGTAGAGGTTTTTGGCCTTTTCAAATGAAAAGACCTCCCCCACCTGACCAAAGTCGTCAGGAAGCACTAAGGCGCCCGGTTTGTCCGGTGCACCCGGAATCTTCAATTCGCGGCCCGAAGAAATCATGCCGGCTGATGGCACGCCACGGAGGGCGCCCGGCCAGATGATTTCACCCGATGGCATCATGGCACCTGGCTTAGCCACGACAACCTTGATGCCGGTTGTCATGTTGGGTGAACCAGAAACGATTTGCAAACGATCGGCTTCGCCAACGTCTACCTTCGTTACGTGCAAGTGGTCGGAATCGGGGTGTTCCGTCATTTCTTCGACTACCCCGATAACCAACTTTGGCTTTTCGGCTACCACCGTGATATCAAAGCCGGCGGTTTCGATGGCTTGGTTGATCACTTTAGCCTGTTCGTCTGACAAGAAGACCTGACCGGCAGGTAACTTGTCCAAACCGAGCGCTTGGCCCATACCTTGAATGTTCACGGCCAACAGATCCTCTGATTCAGGTTCTTTAACAACCGTCACGTTTTTCTTTGTTTCCACTGCTGGTGTGCCTGTTGAAGCAGGCGCAAAAGTCAACATCAGGATGTCACCCTCTGCTGCTTGGTTATAAACTGCAATCATGGTTTTCGTCCTTTTTAATAAGTCTGCTTATTGATTCAATCCCTTTAAATAAGAAAGGAGAAGTTCAGCGGACTTCTGTCCAGCTTGAACAACATATTCATCAAAGTCGACATCCGATTCGCCATCGGCTTGGTCTGACACGCCACGCAAGACGATGAATGGCTTTTGGAAACGGCTGGCCACTTGCGCGACCGCTGCGCCTTCCATCTCTGCAAGCGATGCATCCGGGAAGTGCTTTTTGATCGCGTCTTTCTTCGACTGTTGGACAAAGGTATCGCCCGTTACAATCAAACCAGTTTTGGCATCCGTCAACTTTTCAAAAGCCGCTACCAAATCGGCGTCGGCTTCAAAACGTGCCGGCTGTGCTGGCAACTGACCATAATCGTAGCCAAAGGCTGTAACGTCAGCGTCAAAGTAGGCCAGTTCTTTTCCAATGACCAAGTCACCGATGGCTAATTCTGACTGTAAGGCACCTGCTGACCCCGTGTTAATCACCACATCAACGTCAAAGACCTGCGTCAAAATCGTCGTGGCTGTGGCGGCAGCAACCTTTCCAATCCCAGATTCCGCCAAGAAGACGTCTTGGCTCTGATAGCGGCCAACTAGAACGTCAAGGTCAGAAAAGCTCACCACTTCAGCGTCTTCTAAAGCCGCCGTCAAGGATTTCTTTTCCTCTTCCATTGGCGTGATAATTCCAATTTTCATGAAGTCCCCCTATCGTTATGGCAAGACGAAGAAAGCAACGTAAGTCGCCACCGTCAAAAGGCCAACCAAAATCATTCCACGATTATAGCGGTAGGACAAACGGTCGGTTTTCCCCTTTGATGTCAGTTCACCGTCTGATCCAAGCTCAAAACGTCCTTTGTGCGTGAGCCGCATTTCGTGGCGATTGGCAGGTTCAACAACGGTAATGTCGTCTTCGTGCTGCTTCGCATATTCCCGTTCAACTTGCCTACGTTGCTTTAAACGAGCTTTCTGTTCCCGTGTTTTTTGGCTTCTTGTAAAAAAGTTATTGGCCATTTGAAAGCCTCCGAATCGTCCAGTGGAAGTAGGCAGCCAAGGTCTTCAGATCATTGAGCTGACCAGCCTGATACATCGCAGTCAACTCATCATAAGAAAGCGTGACGACATCCAAATACTCGCCTTCATCACGCGGCAGTTGGTCCGTGCCATCCAAATGCTTTAAATCGGTTGCCAGATATAAGGCAATTTTGGAGTCAGTGAAGCCAACCGCCTCAAAGCCGTCTGCGAACTCCTCCAATTTTCCTGGATGGACGCGAATCTCTTCGTTTAATTCACGAATGGCTGCTTCACGACAGGCCGTCTTCACATCGCCATGGTCACGGGCGTCGACTTTGCCGGCAGGAATTTCTAGAACAAATTGCTGCACTGGTTCGCGCCACTGGCGAACAAAGATCGCATGATCCTCATCAACCAATGGTAAAATGCCGACCGCTGGTCCGCGGGTAACGACATCCCGCTGGGCGATGCTGCCGTCAAAGAGCTTGACGCGACGTGAATCGATCTTGAAGATCGGTCCTTCGTACTGAATATCGCTTGAGTAGAATTCTTCCTTCTTGACCATGCTTAATCCTCCTCATCAAGCGGAGTAACTTGCGCAGCCTGGAAAGCATCCTTTCCTTGCACCAACACGTATTGTACGCGCTCGCCTGGAAAAAGCGACTTGAAGCCCTCGCCCGCAATCCCGTTAAAGTGAACATAGATGTCGTCACCTTTTTCATCAGGAGTGATATAACCGTAGCCACGGTCTTTTTGCCAAATCTTTACTGTACCTTTTTTCATAGTTCTATTATAGCAAAAATGCTAGTCTAAGGCTGCAAAAGTCCATGAAATCGACGACAACAAAAAACCGCTGGCATCTTTTCGATACGAGCGGTTTTATAAATGCGTATTCGTTTTTTAGATAAAAGCCAAGAGAATAAAGTTAGCTAAGAAGAAGGCCGTGACAACCAAAAGAATTGGTGACAATTCCTTGCGCTTTCCCTGCGCCAATTTCACGATAATGTAGAAGATGAAGCCAGCGGCGATTCCATAAGAAATGGAAAAGGAGAAGCCCATGAAAATTGACGTGAAGAAGGCAGGTACAGCAACAGCAAGGTCTGACCAGTCAATCTTCTTGAATTCGCCCATCATCATAATACCGACCATAATCAAAATTGGCGCCGTAGCAGCTGTTGGCACGATGGATACCAATGGTGACAAAACCAGCATGGCAAGGAAGCCGATTGAGGCAACCACGTTCGTCAAACCAGTGCGTCCACCGGCAGCAACACCCGTTGCCGATTCAATCAAAGTCGTGGTATTGGACGTTCCAACTGCTCCGGCCAAAGTCGTTGTAAAGGTATCGACAACCAAAGCGCGATCCATTTTTGAGTTAAAGGAGTTATCCGCCACAAAGGCTTCTTGGTCCTTCTTTGAGAAGATTCCCGTTTGGTTTCCAATTCCGATCAACGTACCAATGGCATCGAACAGACCGGTCAAGCCCATGGCAAAGACCGTGACAATGGCCAGGGAAGCTTTTGTCCAAGAGGTCCAAAGCGAGCCCATTCCATTTGAACCAAAGGCAGCACCAAAAGTGTTCGTAAAGTCCGCAAAAGCATTTGGTAATGAGGCAGCAGCTGACAAATGCGTGCTTGTCACACCCATTGGAATTCCAATCAACGTCGTTACAATCAAGGCGATTAAGAAGGAAGCCGGCACTTTCTTGATGACCAAGAAAGTTAAAATCAAAAGACCAATCAAGGCCAACAAAGCAGACGCTTCCGTGAAACGGGTCAATTCTGGTGTCACAGAACCAGAAGCCATGATGGAAGAAATTCCATCTTTCACTGCCCCACCGCTGTAAGGCTTGTCATTGACTGACATGATCGACCCTTTAGACACAACAAAGTTGATGAAACCGGCGTTTTTCAAACCAATGTAGGTCACAAAGACGCCAAGTCCACCACCAATGGCGGCTTTCAGTTCTTCAGGAATGGCCTTCACAATTGCCTGACGCCCGTGCGTCAAGGTGATCAAGATGTCCAACAGTCCAACCATAAAGACAATCGCCAAGGCTTCTTGCCACTTAAAGCCAAAGCCAAAGACGATGGTGTAAGTGAAGTAAGCCTGCATGCCGATTCCAGGTGATAAAGCAAATGGCACATTGGCATACAAGCCCATCAATAACGTTCCAAAAGTTGCCACGATAATGGCTGCGATGAAGACAGCCAGTTGGGACATGCCCGCCTGGGACAAAATTTGTGGGTTCAAAAAGAAGATGTAAGCCATTGAGACAAAAGTCGTCAAACCGGCAATCACTTCTTTTTTAACAGTCGTCTGGTTTTCTTTTAATTTGAAAAGTTTATCCATGATGTGTGGGGCAAAAGCCCCCTCCTTTTTAGTTTTTACATTTTTCTTGCTGGTCGACAATCGCTCATCATATAAGCGGTCACGCTAAAACAGCAAGTCTCTTCTTTCCTTTTAAAAATCGAAGAGCGACAATTGGTTCTCATCCGGTAGATCCGAAATCACGGAGTGCAAAGTCAAGAAATCGATAATCGTCTGCGAGACTTTTCCGCGCTTTTTCAAATCTTCTTTTGAGATAAAAGGCTTCTCAGCCCGGGATGCGACAATCTGGTTGGCCACGTTGTCCCCCAGTCCCGGAATAACCGAGAATGGTGGGATCAGCTCGTTGCCATCGATGACCCATTCCGTTGCTTCGGAGCGCTTCAGGTCAACCATCTTGAAGGAAATGCCACGCTCCAAAGCTTCGTTGGCCATTTCCAGCACCGTTTGAAGGTCCTGGTCACCCTTTGAAGCGTCGTTTCCGAGGTCTTTGATCTTCGCGATAGCGGCCTTAACGGCCTCCTTACCACGGGCCATAGCCACAACGTCAAAGCTGTTGGCCCGGACCGTGAAGTAGGTCGCATAATAAATGGCTGGGAAATACACCTTAAAGTAGGCGATTCGCAAAGCCATCAAGACGTAGGCAGCCGCGTGGGCACGTGGGAACATGTACTTGATCTTCAAACAAGAATCAATGTACCATTCCGGCACCTCGTGCTGCCGCATCAATGCCTGATACTCGTCTGTAATGCCCTTTCCCTTACGCACCTTTTCCATGATGTTAAAGGCATCGTCAGCAGGCAGGCCGTAATTGATCAAATCGGTCATGATCTTATCACGGGTTCCAATCACGGTTGCGATGGTGGCCGTTCCGTTTTCGACTAAGTCGTGGGCGTTGCCCAACCACACATCCGTTCCGTGGGATAGTCCAGAAATCTGGAGCAAATCCGAGTAGGTGTGTGGTTGCGTGTCTTCCAACATGTTTCGCACAAAACCGGTACCAAATTCTGGCAGGCCCAGCGTTCCGGTGTTGGAATAGATTTGCTCGGCAGTCACACCAAGCGGTTCGGTCGAAGTAAAGAGCTTCAGAACGCCCGGATCATTAGCCGGAATCGTCGTTGGATCAATCCCGGATAAATCCTTTAGTGTACGCACCATCGTCGGATCATCGTGACCCAAGATATCCATCTTCAAGAGGTTATCGTGAATCGAGTGGTAATCCATGTGAGTAGTTTGCCAAAGAGCCGTTTGATCATCGGCCGGATACTGCACGGGCGTGAAATCGTAGATGTCATAATCAGCAGGGACGATCAGAATACCACCGGGGTGCTGCCCAGTGGTTCGTTTGACACCAGTCACTCCCTGAGCTAAACGCTCCACTTCAGCGCCGCGGTACTGCTTGTCGTGGTCACGCTCATAGGCCTTCACGTAACCAAAGGCCGTCTTTTCGGCGACCGTAGCAATCGTGCCGGCACGGAAAACCTTCTTCACCCCGAACATGACCTTCATGTAGTCGTGAGCAATGGGTTGATAGTCACCGGAGAAGTTCAAATCGATATCGGGCACCTTGGTTCCAGAGAAGCCCATGAAGGTTTCAAACGGAATGTTGTGCCCATCGCCGATCAGCAGTTCGCCAGGATGGTTGGGATCTTCTTTGTCCGGCAAATCATAGCCAGACCCGTATTTCTTCGGATCAGCTAATTCGAAATAATCGCCATGCGCAGACCGGTAGTGTGGCGGCAGCGGATTAACTTCAGTAATTCCAGACATCGTGGCTACAAAGGAAGAACCAACCGATCCACGGGAACCAACCAGGTAGCCGTCCTTATTGGACTTAGCAACCAGTCGCTGAGAAATCATGTAGTGCGGCGCAAAGCCGTTTCCAATGATCGCTTTCAGCTCCTTGTCGATTCGCTCCTGGATAACTTCTGGAATCGGATCACCATAGGCTTTTTTAGCAGCTGCTAGCGTCTTTTCTCGTAGCTCATCACCCGCTTCTGGAATTTGTGGTGGGAAGGACCCTTCCTTCAAAGGCTTGATATCTTCCAAAAGATCGGCGACAACATGGGTGTTGTCGATGACGACCTGCTTGGCTTTTTCCTCGCCCAAGAAAGCAAATTGTTCTAGCAAATCCTGGGTCGTCCGGAAGTGGACGTGGGGCAGAGCCTGTCGATTCAATGGATTACCGGGTTGTGACCCAATCAGAATATCACGGTAAATGTGATCTTCTGGATTGGTGTATTTGACATCTCCGGTGACCACAACGGGCTTGCCTAGCTCATCAGCAATTTTAACCATGTCGGTTAAAATACTTTTAAGCTTATTTGGTCCAGCAATTAACTCCGAATCCAACATCGGTTGATAGTTTGGCAGTGGCTGGATTTCGATGTAATCGTAGAAGTCGGCCTTCTTTTTAGCCTGAGCATAGCCCTTTTCAATCAGGGTCACGATCAAGTCGCCGGAGGTGTCACCGGAACCAACAATCAGACCGTCGCGGTACTTGTTCAAGACCGAGCGCGGAATCCGCGGTACCTTGTTGAAATACGAGACGTTCGACTCGGAAACGAGTCGGTACATATTTTTCAGACCGGTTGGGTTTTGAATCAAAAGCGAGGCGTGAAATGGGCGTCCATGACGCCAAGCGCCCCCGTCTAACATGTGGTCGTTTAGCTGGTTCAGGTTGGTGACATCATAGCGTTTAAAAGCCTCTTTGATCAGCTTCCAGCCCAAATGACCGGTCGTCTCCGCATCGTAGATGGCCCGGTGGGCCTGTTCCAATTCGATGCCAAACTTCTTGGCCAACGTTCCCAGACGATAAGACTTATAGTCCGGGTATAACCAACGGGTAAATGGCAACGTATCGATGACCGGTTCTTCAATTGGCCCTTCCTGATAGCGCGCGTAGGTGGCATTCATGAAGTCCACATCGAAGGTCACGTTGTGCCCGATCAGAACCGATCCTTTGATCCATTTTCGAAAATTATCAATGACGGCCTGCTCAGGTTTGGCGTTGGCCACCATGGCATCCGTGATGGAAGTCAAATTAATGGTGAATTCGGACAGCGGAAAGCCCGGATTGATGTATTCAGAATACTTGTCAATCACATTGCCCATCTGCATTTTAACAGCGGACAATTCGATGATTCGATCAGACACGGCAGAAAGCCCTGTCGTCTCCAAATCGAAAGCAACATAGGTCAGTTCTTTATCCGCCAAATCCTGATCGGTAATGTTGTAAGCAATGGGGTCCCCGTCTTCAACGACGTTGGCTTCCATCCCATAAATCATCTTCAAATCATTTTTCTTAGCCGCATCAATGGCCTGTGGATAACCTTGGACATTAGCCGTATCCATTACCGTCAGGGCCTCTTGACCCCAATTTTTCGCGAGCTTAGCGACTTTGCCAAAGTCCGTGACCGCATCCATCCCCGTCATGTTGGTGTGAGTGTGCAGCTCAATGCGCTGCTCCTCGCCTTGGTACTCTTCTTGACGGTCCTGGTGGTCAACGACCTGCAGATCGTAAATGTTCAAAACTAGCTCACGAGCATAGGTATCTTCTTGAACATTTCCCCGGACCTTTATCCAGCAACCCGCCTTTAACTGTTCAAAAACCGCCTCGTCTTGCTCATTGTTGGAGAATTTTTTTGCTGAAATAGATGATGAGTAATCGGTCAGCTTCAAAGTCAACAGTTGCCGTTTGGAACGTAAAACACGAACCTCGTCAGCGAAAACATAGCCTTCAACAACAATTCGCGATTCTTCGCCGTCAATTTCTGACAAACGCGTGATCTCAGCATCGGGGTTAATCGCCCGCCCCAATCGCAAGGCAACCCCATCAGAAGATTTCTTTGGAGCGGCCTTAGCCGCCCGTTTGATCGCCTGATCAATGTTTTGTCGCACTTGCTGCTGATGGGAGTGGTAATTCTCCTGGAGACGCTGTTGCTGTCCTTCATCAATTTCGGCAGTAAAGGTCAGCTTTGTCATTCCAAAATTCGAATAAACTTGCACCAGCTCTTGTTGGACTCGATCGGTCAAAGCGGCCGCTAAAGAAGGAGCGGCCGTTGCAATTCGAACGTGCCCGTTTCCTTCCAAGTGAACGGAAGAAGCCGATGCCAACTGCTGCACTAAGGCGTAGCTCAAGCTCGTTTGGTTCAAGGCAAAATGGAAGTAAGCTTGCACCTCCTCTTCACCAAAGCCCGGCTCTTCCGGTTCGATTGTCAGGGCAATGCCTTTAACCTGTTGAAAATTACTAGCCAGTCCTTGGTAAAAAGCCAAATAGGCTGCAAAAGTCAGTACCCGCTTGGTCGCCACAATAAAACGCCAGGTCTTTTGTTCGGGGTTGACTTTAACACCAGCCAAGGAGGCATCAGCCAGAACTGCTTTCAGATCGTCTGGAAGCTCGGCTTGAGTCATTAACTTTTCTAATTGTTCTCTTCGACTAAGCGCCATGAACCCTTCCTAATTAAACGGCAAAAAGTCGACAAACTGTCGACTTTCATTTCTTACTTTTGCAACCAGTCGGCCAAGTGATCAACCACTTCAGATGCCTGCATTTCAAAGCTTTCGCCACTTTCACGCAAGACCACTTCGACAATTCCCTCACCGGCCTTTTTGCCCACCGTGATTCGAATTGGTAGACCAATCAAATCGGCATCCGCAAACTTCACGCCGGCCCGCTCCTTACGGTCGTCGACCAGGCTATCAAAGTGAGCTTCAGCCACAGCCTTTTCCAAGTCAGCGACAACGGCTGCCTGGTCGTCATCCTTCAAATTAATTGGAACGATGTGCACATCATATGGGGCAATCGCTGCAGGCCAGACCAAGCCCTTCTCATCGGCTTTTTGTTCCGAAACAGCGGCCAGCAAGCGGGAAAGACCAATGCCGTAGCAGCCCATGATCATGTCAACGGCACGGCCGTTTTGGTCAAGCACTTGGGCACCCAAGGCTGCGGAATACTTCGTTCCCAGCTTGAAGATGTGACCGATTTCGATCCCCTTGGTAAAGGCCAACTTGCCCTTACCATCAACGGCCATTTCCCCTTCTTTAACGGTACGAAAGTCGCCAACTTGGTCCTCTTCCAAAGCCACATCGCGGCCCCAGTTAACGTTTAGATGATGCTTGCCATCTTCGTTGGCGCCTGCAGCAAAGTTGACCAAGTCAGCGGCTCGTTCGTCTACCAAAAGTTGAATGTCTTCAGGCAAAGCAACCGGTCCAAGTGAGCCAAATGATGCGCCCAACTTCTCTTTCACAACCGTCTCATCTGCCAAATCAACTTCTGACAAACCAAGGAAGTTTTGAACTTTGACCGTGTTCACGTCAAAGTCACCAGTCGTGACAACTGCAATCAATTGCCCTTCTGGTCCAGCCAAGACAATCGTCTTGACTAATTCTGAAGCCGGACGATCGAGCAAAGCAGACAATGCTTCAATCGTCTTAACATTTGGCGTATCGATGGTCGTCATCGCTTCTTGGGCTTCGCTAGAACGATCCACTCGTTCGTAGAAGTCCTGGGCCATTTCCAGGTTAGCTGCGTAGTCTGATCCTTCTGAGTAGACAATCGTGTCTTCTCCAGCAGCTGCGGGTGCAGAGAATTCCTTAGAATCCGAACCACCCATGGCACCGGCATCCCCGACAATGACGCGGTAATCCAAACCAATGCGATCAAAAATGCGACGATAGGCGTCTTCCATTTGATCAAAGATGCTGTCCAAGCCTTCTTGATCAGCTGTAAAGGAATAAGCGTCCTTCATTAAGAACTCGCGTGTCCGCAACAAACCGAAACGTGGTCGTCCTTCATCGCGGAACTTGGATTGAATTTGATAAACCAGCAAAGGCAACTTCTTGTAAGACTTGATATCGCCACCGATCAATTCCGTAAAGGTTTCTTCGTGCGTAGGTCCCAAAATGAAATCACGATCTTGCCGGTTTTTAAACTTATACAGATCCTGTCCATAGGTCTGATAACGTCCAGAACGCTGCCAAAGTTCGGCAGGCAAGATTTCAGGCACCAACATCTCGTTGGCATTGATCGCTTCCATTTCCTCGCGAACAATGGCTTCAACCTTGTTTAAGACACGTTTTGCTAATGGCAAATAAGCAAAAGCACCGGCCGAAACGGGACGAATGTAACCAGCTTTTAAGAGGTATTGGTGGGACTTCACTTCCGCGTCAGCAGGGACTTCACGCAAAGTAGGCATCAAAAGCTTTGTCTGTTTCATAATATCCTTCTTTCATCTTACAAGTGATATGTACGGGGAACATCCCCATGAATTAAAAATGAAGCAAGTCGTTGGCAGTCACTAAGATCATCAAAATGATCAGTGCCACCGTACCAGCCGTGAGTAATAATCCCGTTACCTTCTTCGGGAAAGGCTTTTTGAAAATACTTTCATAGAGATCCAAGAAGACCTTACCACCATCCAAAGGGGGGATGGGCAGCAAATTAATCAAGCCGAGGTTGACTGACAACATGCCAAGCAGGGCCAAAACAGTCAAGAAGCCTTGGTTAGTGGCCGTTGACGTGGCCTTGGCTAACATGACCGGTCCACCTAATTTATTTAGCGAAAAGGTGGTGCTAAAGAGGTTCACGATGCCATCAAAAACCTGATGGAACCAAGAAGCACACATCATGCCACCGTATTTCAACCGATTCAAAAAGCCGGTCTCCCCCTTTGCCATCACACCAATTCGGTAGACGGTTTGGCCAGATACCGTCGTCTTTTCGGCCTGCACCTGGGTCTCAGCCTCCTTGCCGTTACGAACATAGGTCAAAGACATTTCCTTGTCCTTTTGTTCCGAAACTAAGGCGGCAAAGTCGGTAAAGTGCTCAACTCTTTGGCCGTTCACCTTCTCAATTCGGTCACCGGACTGCAAACCGGCTTTGGCAGCCGGCTGACTCTTTGCGACCTGCCCCAAAACCGGTTCGTTCAAGGACACCTGACTCAAAGAAAAGGCCAAAGCAAAAGCGGCCAGCAAGGCCAAAACAAAGTTCATCAAAGGCCCAGCCAAGTTAATGGCCACCCGTTTGATGGCCGGTGCTGACTCCACCCAAGAAGAACGCGGTGCTAGGCGAGTCAGCTGCCCGTCCTCATCAACTAAAATGGCATCTTTTGCCAAATGAAAGGTCTCCACATTTTCTTGACCAGCGCGGTAAGCCGAAATCGTCAAATCATCCACCAAATCCGCTTCGTCCACTTGCACAAGAAAGCCGGCTCCTTCTTGATCTGCTCTTAAATCAAGCTTGGTCACGAACCCATCGGCGTTTTCTTCCAAAAAAAGGCGTTGCCCTGCATCTAACTTGTCATGATCTTCTTCTGAAGCCATTCGAACATAGCCACCAACCGGTAGCAAGCGAATCGTGTAGGCCGTATTATTCTTATACCAGGAAAAGACCTTGGGTCCCATGCCAATAGCGAACTCGCGAACCAGCACCCCGCTCATCTTGGCAACGATGAAGTGGCCGAATTCATGGAAGCTGACTAAAAGGCCAAAAACAATTAAAAAGGCGATAATGGCAGTAATGGACATGGCATTCTCCTTTCAAAACGGGTGATAAAGCAACCTGAGAAAGCGTGTTATCCACACAACTGGCCCAGGCCTTTCATTTGCTTAGCGCAAAAAGCCAAGAATGGACAAAAGTGGCATCACGACAAGCATCGAATCAAAGCGATCCAAAATACCACCATGACCCGGCAAGATGTTACCAGAATCCTTAAAACCAAAGTAGCGCTTGAAAGAAGATTCGATCAAATCCCCCAATTGGCCACCTAACGACAAAAACGCCACGGCCAGTACAATTTCAATGACCGGACGGTCAAGCCAGCCGGTCCAAGCATAAATCGACGAGATCACAACAATGGCAATGGCCGAACCACCAAGTGACCCTTCCCAGGTTTTATTTGGTGAGATACTTGGGGCTAACTTGTGCTTGCCAAAAGCTTTTCCACAGAAGTAAGCAAAGGAATCCGTAATCCAAACCGTCAACATCCCAAAGAATAAGACCGCAAGCCCCTTCTGATCGGCCATATAGAAGTAGTGAAAGCCGGTTCCGATGTAAACCATTGACAAGAAAAGCACACCAGCATCGTTGATGTTAAAGGATTTCTTTGACAAAACCGTCCGTAACAAGAACAAAAAGGCAATGCTGTATACGACCGTATCCGAGGCGACAGTCATTGGCCAGTTTTCAGATACCCAAAGCCAGAAATGGTTCGGTAAAATCAGGGCAACCACTCCAATTAAAGAGATAATGGCTTCAAAGGAAACCAAAAGCGTCTTGGTCATCCGAAGCATCTCGCCCATGGCTACCCAGCCAAGAACAATCGTCAATAACAAAAGGGGCAAATGCCCGATAATCACGAGCGGAACAAATACCAAGAGGGCTACGATAGCCGTAATAATGCGGGTTTGCATCTTAAATTCTCACTTTCAAATTAAGCTTTCACGTTACCAAAGCGACGATCACGCTTGGTATAGGCCTTTAAGGCTGCCTCGAAGTCTTCTTTTCCAAAGTCAGGCCAGAAGACATCGGTAAAGTAAAACTCGGAATAAGCGGCCTGATACGGTAAGAAATTGGATAAGCGTTCTTCGCCAGACGTTCGAATAATCAAATCTGGATTGGCATACTGACCCAAAAAGCCAGTCGTCAACTTTCCTTCAAAGATCGTCTGATCAATTTGATCAGCCGATCGATCACCAGCAGCCACTTCCTCAGCCAAAATTCTTGCGGCATCAATAATTTCTTGTTGACCACCGTAATTTAAGGCAAAATTCAGAATTAAACCAGTGTTATGCTTCGTCTTTTCCTTGGCATCTAAGACAGCTTTTTTCGTGATTTCAGGGAGTTGATCAATGTTTCCGATCGTCTCGACACGAACATTTTGCTGAACTAATTCAGGAACAAAAGTATCGAAAAAAGTTACGGGCAACTTCATTAAGAAAGAGACTTCATCTTTTGGTCGCGACCAATTCTCTGTTGAAAAGGCATAAACCGTCAAAACATTGATCCCCGTATTATTCGCTAACTTGGTGACCCGCTTGACCGTTTCCATCCCCTCTTTATGCCCGGAAACACGAGGTAAATGGCGTTTTTTTGCCCAGCGGCCGTTTCCATCCATGATGACAGCTAAGTGCTTTGGAACCTTCAATTGCCCATTGGCCAAAGCTTCTTCGAACGTTTGGCTGGCGGACTCTTTCGAATGAAAAATTCGAGAAAAAATGGACATGGTAACTACCCCTAAAAAAATTGAAAAATACTCTTCATTAGTTTACCAGAATTTCAAGACACAAACAAAAAAACTGGTGAAAAATCACCAGTTTTCAAACCGTCTTTTAAGACTGTCAAAATGGTCAACAAAGACGCTTCAGCGTCGCTTATTGAACCGTGACGGACTTGGCCAAGTTGCGAGGCCGATCCACATCCAAACCACGGGCCAATGTCGCGTAATAAGCGATCAATTGAGCCGGAATAACGGCCAAAAGCGGCATGAGCAATTCGTTCACTTGTGGCAAAACGAAGGCATCGCCTTCTTTTGCCAAGTTTTCAGAAGCAAAGACAATCGTGTTAGCACCACGAGCAGCGACTTGCGCTACTTCGCCGCGGAGCAAGCCAGCCGTCTTTGATTGCGTGAGCAAAGCAAAGACCGGCGTCTTGTCTTCGATCAGAGAAATCGTGCCGTGCTTCAACTCCCCGGCCGCAAAGCCTTCGGTTTGAATATAGGAAATTTCCTTCAACTTCAAAGCCGCTTCCAAAGCAACCGCGGCATCCAAGCCACGACCGATATAAAAGGCTGAGTGCTGACCCACCAAAGCGTCTTCGGCAATCTTCTTAAACGTTTCTTTTTCGTCCGTAATGGCTTGAATCTCAACAGCGACCTTAGCCAATTCCGCCTTCAAATCAAAGCCAGGGTTACCAAGCGCGGCAGCCAAGATAGCTTGGACCAACACTTGAGCCGTGTAGGCCTTGGTTGAGGCAACGGCGATTTCAGGGCCAGCCAAGACAGGCAAAGCGAAGTCCGCTTCACGAGTCAAGGTTGAGTTCATCACGTTAGCCAAAGTCAGGGCTGGGAAGCCTTGCTTCTTCACGTTGTCCAAGACTTCGCGTGAGTCGGCCGTTTCACCAGACTGTGACAAGAAGATGAAGAATGGCTTTTCGGATAACATTGGTTGGTCGTAGGCAAATTCCGAAGCGATGTGGACTTCGGTTGGAATCTTTGCCCACTGTTCGAAGTAACGCTTACCAACCAGTCCGGCGTGGTATGACGTACCAGCCGCAACGATGTAAAGGCGGTCGGCTTCCTCGATGGCGTCCGTGACAGCGCATGGAATTCCCTGCAAGTTACCGTCTTCGTCGTAGTAGTGACCGGCGATGTTACGAGCCACAACGGCTTGTTCGTCGATTTCCTTCAACATGTAGTAAGGGTATGCCCCCTTGTCCGTGTCTTCGGGATCGATTTCCAAAGTGAATGGTTCGCGGTTGACTTGTTCACCTGCCGCGTCGTAGATCGTCACAGATGATGGCTTGACGATCGCCATGTCGCCATCGCGCAATTCGATGAAGTCCTTGGTTAAATCAATCATGGCAGCCGCGTCAGAAGTGACCGCGTTCCCGTGATCGGATACGCCGACCAAAAGTGGTGACTTCTTCTTGGCTACGTAGAGCGTTTCTGGGTCTTCGTGGTCGACCAGCAAAAAGCCGTAGGCTGAGTTGCCATCGAGCAAAGAAATCATCTTGCGGAAAGCGTCAGCGGTTGCCATGCCCTCCTTTGAGAACTTGTCGACCAACTGAACAGCCACTTCCGTGTCCGTTTCAGAAACCAAGTGAACCCTTTGTAAATACGTTTCCGTCAATTCCTGATAGTTTTCGATCACCCCGTTGTGGACCAAGAAAAAGCGGTCGTCTGAAGACTTTTGTGGGTGGGCATTTTCGACCGTCACGTTTCCATGGGTCGCCCAACGCGTGTGGGCAATTCCAGCTGTTCCAGCAAAACCGTTAGCCTTGGCCTTCTCAGCTAGTTTGGCAACACGGCCCTTTTCTTTGATCAAAGCGTTCTTGCCAGAGGCATCCGTCAAATAAACCCCGGCTGAATCATAGCCGCGGTATTCGAGCTTTTGTAAGCCTTGCAATAAATAGGGTAGTGCATCCCCTACACCAGTTACACCAACAATTCCGCACATGGTTGAATCTCACTTTCATACATAAAATTGGTTTATTAAAATTAATTATCTAATAAGGCTATTTTATCAGGATAGTAAAGGTTATTAAAGACCAATTTCATGATTGGTATAGACAAATAATCCCGATTTCTTACATTTTCTTAACGTTACTTGCGAAACGTTCGGTTTCTATCCGACATTTCCCGAACATTTTCGCCTTATATATGCTAAAATAAATAAAATTTACGAAATTAAAGGAGCTTTTTATGCCAATTCCCGTCGACTACGAGCTACATTCCGGACAAGTCTTAAACGTCTTCACACAAGAGTTTCAAGAACAGTCCGTTTGGATTAAGGGAAACCGTATCGTTTTTGTTGGCCATACAGACGCTTACCAGGCCCAAAAAAGAATGGATTGTTCTGGAAAATACATCGTTCCTGGCTTAATCGACGCCCATTTGCACATCGAATCCTCCTTATTAACCCCTTCTGAATTCGGTCGCTTATCCTTAAAACAAGGCGTCACACGGATCTTCGCTGACCCACACGAAATCGCCTCCGTTGCTGGTGTTTCCGGTATTCAATACATGCTCGACTCCGCTAAAAAAACGCCACTGCACATCCACTACATGCTCCCCTCTTCCGTGCCCGCCACGAACTTCGAGCATGCCGGAGCCACTTTGGATGCCGATGCCTTGAAGCCATTTTACCAGCACAAAGAGGTGGCCGGATTAGCCGAAGTCATGGACTATCCCGCTGTTTTAAACGAAGATAAAGAGATGGTTCAAAAAATCAAGGATGCGCAAGAGGCAGGAAAACATGTCGATGGTCACGGTGCCGGCCTCGACCTAAGCCAACTGGCCATCTACCGGAATTTTGGCATCGATACCGACCACGAAGCTACATCGGTTAAAGAAGCACTTGACCGTATCTCTTCTGGAATGAACATCTTCATTCGCGAGGGAACAGTTGAACGAGACGAATTAGCTTTGCTGCCAGCCGTAAACGCTAAAAACCAGTCCCACTTCTCCTTTGCCACTGATGACAAGTCTGCCAAAGACATTCAACAAGAAGGGTCGATCAACTTTAACGTGGCACTTGCTATTCAACATGGTCTCTTAGCCGAACAGGCCTTTACGCTAGCTTCGCTCAATGCTGCCAAGGCCCATCACTTAGAAAACGTCGGCGCCATCGCTCCTGGATTTGAAGCCGACCTCTTGATTTTGTCTGACCTGAAAAAGGTAAGCGTTCAAAAAACAATCGTATCCGGCCAAATCTTTGAAGACCAGAAAGAACCCGTTCTCTGGTTGCCCGGCCAGCAGATCAATTTTACCTTTAAAAAAGAAAATCTAACTTTGCCATTGGAGGCAACAAAGCCAGCTCACGTGATCGAAATCGAACCGCACCATATCACGACTAAACACACCATTGAAAAAGTCCCCGTCAACACTGATGGTCAGTTCTGTGCTGATGAAACCTTTGCCAAAGTCGCCGTCATCGAACGCTATCATGATCTTGGACATGGCCTTGGCATCATTCGAGGGTTGCATATCCGTCAAGGCGCTATCGCTTCAACCATCGCCCACGATTCCCATAATGTGATTGTGGCCGGTCAAAACGATGCTGACATGCTACTGGCTGTTCAAACACTAAAAGAAATCGGCGGCGGTCAAGTCGTGGTCAATCAAGGCCAAGTCACCACCTTACCCTTGCCAGTTGGGGGACTCATGTCAGATAAACGATACGAAGCATTAATCGATGAACAAGACCGCTTGAATCAAGCCTTTGCTGAAATTTCAGACTTACCATTCGATCCTTTCCTGACCCTATCCTTCATGGCTTTGCCGGTAATTTCGAGTCTAAAAATCACTGACCAGGGCCTCTTTGACGTTGAAAAGTTTGAATTTATCAACATTCAAGATTAGAATAATAGCCATGAAAGCAATCAATATTCCAGCAAATGAACTCGTCAAAGTCCTTTGCGGCCAGGAAGTTCAGGTGGATCCAACCATCCGCGGTAGCTTCTTACTGGTCGCAAAGGAAAACACCGAAAAAGGTCTACCATCTGCCATGGCAGCTGCGATTGCAGACATTGCCATCGGCCAAGTCCAACTACAAAAGCTCGTCCATCCCCTTCGGGTTTCTGTTGATCAGCCCGACTGGCAGCCCTACCAGTTCGACGAACGTTTCTTGACGGTCGAACCCCACAACTGGTTTGGTCCGGAAGCCATCGTTTTGGAAAAGCGCTTCAACGACTTTTTAAAGCACTACGACGGAGAGCTAATCAACGGCCGGGTCCCACAAGATGCCGTGCCAGCCGAATTGGTCAAACCACTCTTGATCGAGGATGCTTACTGGGCAACTTACGCCAAGTTTATCAACGATCCAGACGGCGAATTCAAGAAGAACTTGAAGCCAATTTTTTCCTCCTAGAAAAAGGCGCTCTTTTGGACAAATAAAGTGTTCATAAAAGAAATCCCCCGAAAAAATTCGGGGGATTTTTCATCTCCTTTCCATCATCTTGCTTTCATTACAATTCATCATGATGTCCAAAGGTCACGTTTCCAGACGTCCCAGGAATCGATAAATCAAGCACACCTAAATTGGTCGGCTCATCCGAAACCATCTGACGAGCTGTGCTTTGATCATCAAAGAATACTCGTTCACGCCCGAAAGAAACCCAGCGATTCGCAACGTTTTCAGAGGTCAACATATTGGTCACATCCACCATCGCCTCTTGAATCCAACAGTTTAGTTCCGGTGTTATTCGTGTCGCGTAGTTCCCATTTGAATTCGACGAGCTCACAATTCCCACCACCTGATTGAAGCGGTTAAGGATCGGCCCTCCAGAACTTCCATGAGACCAGTTAACCTGTCTAGTGGTGAGCTGATTGGTGGAGATACTTTCAGCATAACCTGAGTCCACATACATACTATCATTTTGATTTTCAGGCTCGGTTAGGCTGCCTGGACCAAGTGTCGCCGGAAAACCAACAGCCGAAATCAATTCCTGATCAATATCTTGCGCACGTAATTCCCCAAGCGGTAACACCTCAGCATTTGGAATTGGCCGGCTGAGATGAATCAACGCCACATCGTGATCGCCGGGATCTGCCTCAGGTGCGTAAGGATTTAACGCATCCTGTAAATATCGTGGCGGTACCGAAATCGCTGCGCCTTGGTAGTGCTGACCAAATGGATAGCGTTCCCCGTCTGAGCCAGTCTGCCCACCATAGGCTGGCTCAATAATCAAATCGCTTGGATTGGTTACGCGGGTCGGCCAATCATCTTGGCTAGCCCCTGCTTGTTCACTCATCGCCACATGTGCAGCGGTCAAAACCGTGTCTGGTCCAATCAAAACACCGGAACCAGAATCCCCCGTTGCTTGATTAACAATCAACACAACCGAAGAAAACGGCGCTTGCCTAGTGTCTGGAACCCTTCCTTTCTGAAACTTAGCCGAATCAAAGACATAGGCTTTAGTTGACAGATCCATCGTCCAGCCAAGCGACAGAATAGTCGCTGCGGTTAGTGTCATTTTCCTCGTATACTGAAACTTTTTTCTTTTTTTCATTCATCCTCCCCCAAAAAACAATGTCAGAACTAAAAAAAGAAAAAACTACCAGCGCAAAGGATCTCTTCCAGGTGACCAAGTTGATAATTGGCGTTCCCCTGGTAACCATTTTTGATTAAAATGAATGCGATTCATCTTACTCATCCACCCACCCCCTTTCAGAGCTCAATTTAGCACAAGGGTTCACATCCTGCAAAAGCCTGGTCTAGAGGTCTGGACCAGAAAAATAGATACAAAACAAAAAGAAGAGAAGCTGTCTATAAAAGCAACTTCTCTTCTTTTTTACTCATCATGATCCTTTTTCTTTGTCACATTAACCTGGCGAGGACGCGCGCCATCAGCAGGGCCAATATAACCGGCATTTTCCAAGTCATCGATTAAACGTGCTGCCCGATTATAGCCAATGCGAAAGCGTCGCTGCAAAAGCGATGTCGACGCCTTTTGCTGGTCGATGATAAATTCAAGCGCTTCATCAAAGAGTTCATCATCCGAATCACCGCCAACCCCAGCATCATCTTGGGCAATTTCTTCATCCGTGACCGTCATCTTATCATCATAAGAAGCCGATTGCTCATCCTTAACAAAATCAACAACGGCCGTCACGTCATCGTTTGAAATGAAAGCCCCTTGCAACCGCTTGTGGGCCTTGCCCGGCGGCGCAAAAATCATGTCGCCTCGGCCAAGCAGCTTCTCAGCCCCGTTCGTATCCAAAATCGTCCGGGAATCGATCCCAGATGCCGTTCGGAATGCGATTCGTCCAGGAATGTTGGATTTGATCGTTCCGTTAATGACTTTAACGTCCGGACGCTGGGTGGCCAGAATCATATGAATCCCAGCAGCACGGGCCTTGGCCCCAAGCCGGGCGATGGATACTTCGATCTCTGAGCCAACCGTTGCCATCAAGTCAGCAAACTCATCAACAACCGCCACAATGTAAGGCAACTTGTTCATCAAAGCATTGCCTGTCTCTTTGGCATGCTGATTGTTTTCATCAACGGCGGCGTTGTATTCCCCAATGTTGCGCTTGCCAAATTGGGCCAAGAGGTCGTAGCGGTTTTCCATCTCTTCGACCAGCTTGTTCAACGACTTAGCCGCTTTCTTAGGATCGGAAACAACGGGCGTTAGCAAGTGCGGGATCCCATTATAGATCGACAATTCGACCACCTTGGGATCGACCATCATCAACTTAACTTCAGAAGGCTTGGCCTTCAACAGAAGCGAAACAATAATCCCATTTAATCCAACCGACTTACCAGAACCAGTTGATCCAGCGATCAATAAGTGCGGCATGGCAGCCAAATCAACCGAAACAATTTGTCCAGAAACATCACGACCAAGCGGCACCGTCAATAAACCATCCTGCAGGGTTTTTGACTGCTCGATCATATCGCGGAAACCAACCACGGCCTGAGTGTCATTTGGCACCTCAATGCCGACATAGGGCTTACCCGGAATTGGCGCTTCGATTCGAATCGACTTGGCAGCCAAGGCCAAAGCCAAATCGTCAGCCAAATTGGCAATTCGATTCACCTTGACACCCTGCCCCGGCTTTAATTCATATTGTGTAACCGTTGGCCCGAGCGAGACAGAAGAGACCGTCGCATCAACACCAAAAGACTTTAGCGTGTCATGCACTAGGCGCGACTTGCCGTTTAAGCTCTTTGCTTCTTGTGATTGATCTGTCGCTTTTGTCTTCGTCAGCAACGTCGTCTTGGGCAACTGGTAATCATCATCTGAGACAGCATGACCGCCCATGTCAAAGTCATCGGAAACTGGCGTTTTACCAGTCGGTGCGGAAGTATCAGGCATCACGTGTTCGGTGCCCTTCGTACCGTCAATGATTGGCTCCTCTTCTGGTACGGCAGGCTTTTGCCAGTTGATCTGTGGCTCACGGGCTTCTGTCTTCAGTGCATCATCCGGGCTGGTTCTTTCTGCCTGGTTCATAACAAAAGGATCATCTACATTGCCTGTTGGCTCCGTCTTCGATGAACCAAACGGATCGTCACCAAAGT
This sequence comes from Fructobacillus papyriferae, assembly GCF_018437225.1. Taxonomy (GTDB): domain Bacteria; phylum Bacillota; class Bacilli; order Lactobacillales; family Lactobacillaceae; genus Fructobacillus; species Fructobacillus papyriferae. The sequence goes on along the minus strand of NZ_JAAMFI010000001.1, from coordinate 155,292 downwards.
CCGTCAAATCTTGGCGGTCCTTTTTAGCTAAAAGAGCGCGTTGATCGCGTCGTTCAGCTTGACGCGCCTTCATTTCAACCGCCTTCTCTTGGGCTTTTTGAACCGATTTTTGTGCCATATCACGAGCAGGCAACTTAAAGGTCACAATCAGACCAGCAATGTAGAGTACCGTGATAATAATGACCGTGCCCACATTCGATAAGAAAGCATGTGTTAATTGATAGAAAACCGCCCCGACCATACCGGAACCAACCGGTGTATTCGCCGTTTGGTTACTCAAATCTTGTCCAATAATGCGTAATATTTGAGCCATTGGGGAGCCATCCGGCAGTTCTGCTTGCGTGAAAAAAAGCAAAGCCGATAAAAGCATCGTGGCGAAATAAAGCATCATTATACCAGTCAGCACACGTCCTTTCATCTTAAACCTTTGATCCATAATCAAGGCATAACCAGTCAAGAAAATCACGGCTATCAAACTCACCTGATAGAGATTTCCGATAAAGAAACGAACAACATCTGCCAAATAAACACCAAATAGGCCGATCTGAAAAATAGCAAAAATCGATAAAACAATAATGGTAACCAAGGCGATGACCTGGCTAGCTGCGCCAGAACGCGTCATTTTCTGATTCTTCTTTTGGCTACGTTTTTTACTCTGCTTAGCCATCATGAACTCCCTAAAAAGCAGGCGAACCGCCTGCAAAGTGACAATACTTACGCTATCTATCTTAGCATAAACAAAAAAGGCTTCACACCAATAAATGATGTGAAACCTCTTTAGTAGCCCGTGAGAGAATCGAACTCTCGATTCCGCCGTGAAAGGGCAGCGTCTTAGCCACTTGACCAACGGGCCATGGTCAGTTGTTGTTTCATATCGCTATCAAACAACTATGTTAGTATAGCAAGGATAACCACCCTACGCAACCCTTTTCTATAAAAAAATTGATTTTTTATTTCAACTTATCTTGTTCATAAGTATGAATCTTGTCCAAGTCAGCAAAGTCCTGTTGTCGAAGGGCCTCAAAAAGCACAATGGCAACCGTATTTGACAGATTCAACGAACGAATGTGCGTGTCGTTTTGCGGAATGCGGATGGCCTTTTCGGGATTCTGGCGCATAAAAACTTCGGGTAAGCCAGTCGTCTCCTTACCGAAGAGGAAGTAATTGTCGCCTTTACCTTCCTTTTTATTATAATCCGGATCCGTATAGTCCTGATTGGCAAATTTCGAGACAAGATAGAGCGAATCGTCCTCTTTTAACGTCTCCAAAAAGTCGGGCAAAGAGGGGTGAGTCACCAAGTCCACGTGTTCCCAGTAATCCAGACCGGCTCGTTTGACGGCTTTATCCGAAATGTCAAAGCCAAGTGGCTCAATTAAGTGCAAAACGGCATTGGTTCCCGCTGCCGTACGCGCAATATTACCAGTGTTAGCGGGCATCACCGGCTCGAATAATACAATATGGTTCGTCATAATTTTGTCCTTTATCACCTATTGAATACCCCCTATTTTAGCACAGGATGACTTAGGCCAGCAGACTTAGCCAACTTTTCCGTGTTATAATAACTGAGATACAAGATAAAAAAGGAGTTTTTCTGAACATGACTGTTCACCATGTACTTTTTGGTACTTACACGAAGAAAACGTCAAAAGGTGTCTACGAGGCAGCTTTTGACAGCGAAAGCGGCCAGTTGAGCGATCTGAAACTGGTCTACGAAGCAACGAACCCCACCTACTTGGCTTTGTCTAAGAATAACAAGGCCTACATTGTGGATAAGCGCGGCGAAATGGGTGGTGTGGCCACAGCTGACAACAGCGTCCGACCAATGCAAGAAATCGGCGCCAACATGTCAGAAGGTTCAACGCCTGCTTACATCGGCGTCGACGAAGAACGGCAGCTTGTCTTTGCAGGCTACTACCACCGCGGAACGGTTGAATCTTACAAGATTCAAGCAGATGGCTCCTTAGAGCTAAAAGATACTTTCCAAAACGAAGGCTCCGGCCCTCGTCCCGAGCAAGCCTCTTCTCACATTCACTTTGCCAACCTGACACCAGATAAGCGTTTAGTCGCTGTGGATCTTGGAACAGACGAAGTGATCACCTTTGATTTAACAGATGATGGCCAAATGACCGAAGTGGCTCGTTTTGAAACGATCACTGGTTTCGGCCCACGGCACATTCGTTTCTCTAAGGATGGCGAATACGCCTACTTGCTCGGTGAGTTATCATCATTGCTCTCCGTGCTCAAGTACAATGAAGAAGATGGTTCCTTCGAACATTTGATGACCGCTTCTACCATCCCAAGTGATTGGGATGAGCACAACGGTACCGCAGCAATCCGTGTGTCAGCAGACGGTCGCTTCATCTACACGTCTAACCGAGGACACGATTCGATTTCTGTCTTCCGTGTCTCCAACATGGGCGCTGAAATCGAACTCATCCAAACCATTTCGGTTGAGGGTTCTTTCCCACGCGACATGACCTTCGATCCTGAAGAGAAGTTCCTGGTTGTTCCTAACCAAGAAACCGACAACGTGACCGTCTTCTCTCGCGATGCCGAAGAAGGCGAACTCGAATTAGTCCAAAAGGACTTTGCCTTGCCAGAAGGTGTCCGCGTGCTCTTCGAGAACTAAGAATTAATAAGGAAAAAGCCGTTCTGCAGGTTGCTGTGGGCCGGCTTTTTTGGTGTGCCAATCAATAAGCAAACTGCTCATCCGAACAAGATGAAAAGCTTGCTTATTGATTAGAACATTATGTCATCATTTGTACCCTAATCGGTTCACATGCTGGGCTTGATCGTGTAAGATACGAGACACTTTAAAGGCAAATTCTCCTTTTAAATCGTGGCTCATCTCATCATTTGACGAGCTAATCATTCGGTTGATTTCAGTGGCAAGCTGTATCCGTTGGTTACGCATGACTTGTCTTCTGACTGCCTTTTTCTTTTGTCCGCCAAATCCGACCGCAATCACGACACAGTGGTCCAAATCACGTTTTAGTCGACGGAGTGTGGTATATGGATCTAGCATGTTTTCACCTCTAATCCTTTAAGTAACGAATTTGTCTTTCATATTCATCTTCTAAACGTTCAGACGCTCGCCGTAACGCTTGTCTTTCTTGCTCGACCGCCTCCACGAAATCATCTTCGATAAGACGTATTTTTCGCATTACCTCTTGAAATTCGTCATAGTCGACATCGCTCTCCCGAGTAATCCATTGGACTTGGGAAGTCGCATCCCAGATGATGTCGTCTGCTTTTTTGGTCATCTTCAGCAGTTCATCTCTCTGGTCATCAAGTTTTGCTTGCTGTCTATTAAATTCATTTCGGTAATCATCTAATTCCACGATATTCTCCTATCCCATCAACCCCTGAATCTGCTGTGCCAACTCAGCATCTTGCTGGACCAGTCCGGTGATTTTTTGACGGATTTGGTTGAGCAAGTCCAAGAAGCGCTCAGAAAAAGTTTCCAGCTCGCGAATGTTAGCACTATATTCGTTACAGGGATCCGTGACGACAGAGCGATAAGTAAAGCCGGTGTGACCTAGCCACTCACGAATCTCCCCATCCGAAAGTTCCGTGGTCGCTGAACGGGCCTGAATAAAGGTTTCGTCCCAGATCATTCTGGCTTCTTGCATGGCCACGCGATAGAGCTGAATCATCTGACTTGTCATTTGCACAAAATCACTTTGCGCTCGTTCCACCACAGCCAAGACTTTCGAATCATCCAAATAAATCTGTGCGTTACTCGATAAGCTGCCGCCATTACTCGCTTTCAACCGGCTTTCGGCAAGGCTGAAAAACTTTAATTTGTCTTTGAAAAAGATAAAGTTATCGTGATTCCGCTGCTTCATTCTGGCAAACAAATTCTCTTCCGTTTCGGGAATAAGGAGGTTGCCATCGGAGGAAAAATCCCAGGCGGCCAAGTCGTGATATCCCAAAAAGTTGCGAAGGTGTTTCCCCATATCAATCAACAGACCGGCACCCGTTCGATTTCCGCGCAAATTACCAATAAAATCGCCACGATTTCGATAGTTCATCAAGCGTTCGGGATGGTTCTTCGCCCACTTTTTAGCCTCAGGCGAAAGCACGTGAAATGGGTCTGGCCCGTTAAAGCCAACGTTTTCAAAATGGTGTTCTGCGGCCACGTACAGCCCGGTGTATTCGCCCAAGGAATGACCGGTCGTCGTGATTTTGGCATTAGGATATTCCGTTTCAATCCGACTGGCAAAGGCATCGGCAGCGTGCAACTGTCCCGACTTTCGCACCGAGCGCAAGGCTTTCCCAAACACACGTGTCTCCGGCTTAATTTCCATGACGAGTGAATGCGGTGTCAAGGCACCCCCGACTGTTCGCACGTCGGTCTCCGAGTCCTTCAAATCCTTTATGTTAGTACCTGCGTATGCAATCACCACCTCACTAGTATCAACTTGCCCATCGACAATGGGCGCAACGGCCATGGCCTGCATGCCGCTGCGGTGATTGATGGTGCGGAGGATGCGGAAGTCGGCGTTGCCGAATGTTTTTGTTTTCCCTTCAATAGGACGCAGGTCATTTTCTGAGTGTCCCGGATCCAGAAAATATGATTGGGTTGCTAATTTATTGTATGATACGTCAGAAATCATATTGTCTCCTTTTCGCCATTAGAATACGTAACCTGCAAGTTGGATGCAGTCACTCCCCTTTTTTGTCGATTCGGATCTTCAAGTGTATATGTTGTCAGCACATCAAATTCATCATTATCACTATAGCTATAACCAAAAGTAACGGAAAAGTTATCTTGGAAAACGATTTCCATACCCATATTGATATAACCCGTCATTCTATCGAGAGTACTACTCTGGATATGAATTGCTTTTATATTTTCAAAGGTATTTTTGGCTTTTCTAGCTGAAACTTTTTCCGCCTTTAAATTTTCTACCCTTTGTTCTTCTGCTTTCGCTTTCATATATACACCACCTCTATAAAAAGTTATAGCCATTACCACTGCGATCATGATCAACAATAGTAACCAATTTTTTCTGAACAATTTTTTGATTTTTGCTATCACGGGTTAAATGACCTCCTTCTCACCATCCGAATATGTGACCATCACCTTCGATGTTGTGACCCCTTCTTTTTGCACTTCTTCGTTATTTATTGAGTAATATCCAATAGTTGAATCGTTTTCTGAGTAAGAATAATCAAATTTCACCGATTGCGAATTTTGATTAATCATCACAACCACAAACGAATAAAATCCAGTCATCTGGTCATACGAACTCGACTTTATGTTTAATTCTTTAATACCCGAGAACGTCTTTTTCATAGGAAGAATTGATTTATGCTCAAATTTCAAATTTTCCACTTGCTGTTCTTCAGCTTTCACCGCCATATACTTTCCTCCCCTATAAACGGACACCATCAGTATCACTGCTATAATCAACGACCATCGTACCCACTTTTTAGTAAACACTTTTTCGATTTTCGTTATCATAAGTAAAAGGCCTCCAACCCTTGATATGAAAGGCTTTATTCGCCTTGATTATAGCATCATTTTTATTAAAATTATTGACAATTTGTGGTATTATACACAAAGTTTTAAACTGTATAAAAACGTCCCCCAAAACAAAAAAGCTGCCCTTTTCAGAACAGCTTCCACACAAAAAAAAGCAAGCCCCAGAACAGGGCTTGCCTTTTCATTTACTATGTCATTATCGGTTTAACCGCTTTTCCGCAAAGCCGAGAGCCCGAGAAATTGAGAAGGTCAAAACGAAGTAGATCATTGACGTGATGATCAACGGTACGAAGGGTTCGAACGAAGCCCCTTGCACAACCGACGTCTGGTACATCAGTTCGCCAACACCAATAACGGAGATGACGGAACCTTCCTTGATGACGGAGACAAACTCGTTACCAAGGGCTGGCAAAATCGTCTTGACCGCTTGTGGCAAGATGACCAGACGCATCGTCTTGTTCTTAGTGAAGCCAAGCGAACGCGCGGCTTCCATTTGCCCGTTGGGAACGGACTCGATTCCGGAACGGATGATTTCAGCAACGTAGGCCGCCGAGTTCAGGCCCATGGCCAGAGCGCCGGAGGCAAAGGCTGACAAGTTCAAGCCGAGCACCTGAGCGCCGAAGAAGACCATGAAGGCCTGCACCAGCAAAGGCGTGCCGCGGACATACTCGACGTAGATATTTCCAATCGCCCGCAAGACGAAGACGGAAGACAACTTGAGCAGAGCGAAGACCGTCCCCAAAGTCGTTCCAATCAAGACAGCGACCACGGCCAATGCCAAAGTGATCAGCGTTCCGGAAACGAAGTAGTGGCCGTACTTATCCCAATAGGACTTGTTCTCACCGGAGAACATGGTCTTGTTGGCTTCCTTTTGCCACTTGGAGAAAGTGCCGTCAGACGTCACCTTGTCCACAACGGCGTTGACCTTTGACAAAAGCGCTGGCGAGTTCTTTGGCAAAGCAACAGCGGAAGCACCGGTGGCATCAGCAGAGAAACCAGGGTTCACAACGGCCAAGGCCTTGTTCTGCTCGGCGTAGGCTTCAGCGATTGGCTTTTCGGCAACCACACCGGCAATCACGCCCTGTGACAGCTGCGAGATCAAGTTGGGATACTTCTGCAAAGAAACAACGGAAGCGCCGTCGATCTTCTTGGCTTCGTCTTCTTGAATCGTCTGCGTCTGGGCCCCGACCTTTTGGCCAGAGAAGGCGGACAAGTCCTTGTACTTATCCGCGTTCTTCTTCAGGACCAACATCGTCTGTGGCGCCTTCAGGTAAACATTGGAGAAGTCGACTTGGCTCTTTCGGTCTTCTGTGGCGGAGTAGCCGGAAACGATCATATCGATCTTGCCCGTCTTCATCGCACCAAGTAAAGCGTCCATCCCCATATCCTTGATTTCAAGCTTCACATCAAGCTTCTTGGCGATGGCTTTGGCCAACGAAACGTCAAAGCCGACAATCTCGTCTTTGCCATTTTCCTGGGTGTGGAATTCGTATGGTGCGTAATCGGCTGAGAGCCCGACGACCAATTTACCACGCTTTTGAATCTTTTCGAGCGTTGGATCTGTATTGGCTGCCTGAGCCTGGCTAGAAACGACTGGCGCTAAGAAGATGCTGAACAAAAATGCCAGCACGGCCAGGAGACTCAGCCCTTTTTTATATTGAGGTTTTTTCATGCGCATATCCTTTATTGGGTTTGCTTTTTAACCTTTCTATTATACAAAATTTACCTGTATTTGTCTGCCCTAGTCCACCAATTTACAAAGGCTAATGCGCCTTTGCAAGCGATTTTATGATACAAAAAAGGACTAACCTTCCGGTTAGTCCCGTTCAAGTATTTGCTTAGAAACGCATGTCGAAGAGAAATTAATCTTCTTCGTCATCTTTTTTGCGACCAATGATAAAGAGGAAGAAGCTGGCGGCTGCGATGCCGGCAGTTCCCAGTGCTTCCCAAAGTGTCTTATTCGCCTTCTTTTCAGCAGGCAATGTCTTTGACGACTTCTTAGTAGTCATCTCCGACTGGTCATCTGTAGTCGTTTCAACTGTTGTCGTGTCTTCAATCGTTGCCATTCCGGCTTCGTTGTTCGACGTTTGCGCGACAGGAGTATCTGAAATTGTTTCACCATTTGTTGTGTTAGGCAGAACAATCTCCGTGGTCTCGCCTGTCGTTGGCAAAATCCGGGCTTCCGGCATTGAAACGAGGGCATCCAACGTCTGACGAGCACGGCTCATCGCGTCGTTAATACCAGTTTCGTTCATCGCCTGGTTCACTTCGGACTTCGCTTCAGCGACAGCGTTGTCGACAGCTTGCTTTCGGTCATTCTTCGTGGCTTCGTCCAAGTTCGCATTCGAATCGATTGCGTCCTTAGTCGTTTGCGCCACGTTGTCGATGGCTTGGTCGCCCGTTTCTTTGTCACGGTTGACCGCAGCGATCTGCTTTTGCTTATCCGAACCGCTCAAACTGTCATCCCCGTTGATTTCAGCAATCACCTTCTGAGCTTCTTGATCCAGCTTATTCTTGGCGTTCTGCTTCTGCTGGTCAATCGACTCACCTGAGTGATAGTCACCGTCGATTGCCTTGATTCCACTGTCGTAAGCGGAGTTAATGGCATCGGCACTGTCGGCCTGATCAATATCAGAGTCCGCCTTGTCCTTATCGCGGTTGACGGCATCAATCTGCTTGGTCTTGTCAGCTTCGCTCAAACTGTCATCCCCGTTAATCTGAGCGATGACCTTCTTGGCTTCCGCGTCGACCTTGTCCTTAGCCTTTTGCCTCTGCGTGTCCTTGTCTTCGCCTGGGACGTAGTCAGCATCGATCTTTTGGATACCTTGCTTCTGATCATTTTCGATATCGTCGGCATTGTTGGCCTGGTCGATGGCGTTATCGGCTTGGTCTTTGTCCCGGTTGACGTTGTCAATTTGACTCTTCCGCTCAGCAGCGGTCAAACGTTGATCGTGATTGATCTCGTTGATGATCTTGCTTGCTTCCGCGTCGACATCGGCCTTGGCCTTTTGCTTCTGCTTGTCGAGTGCCTGACCTGGGTGGTAATCGCCATCCAGCTTGGTCTTTCCAGCAGACATGGCCGCGGTCACGCCATCCCCATCATTTGCCTGGTCGATGGCGTTGTCAGCATGTTGCAAATCGGCTTTGACCTGGGCAATCTGCTTGTCCTTGTCAGCAGCAGTCAGCGTGTTATCGCCATTGATTTCAAAAATGACCTTCTGGGCCTCTTGGTCCAAGTTACCCTTAGCGTCCTTTTTTTGCTCAGGCAGGCTCTTTCCAGACTTGTGATCGGCGTCGATGGCCTTGATACCGCCAGCGTAGGCCGTATTGATATCGTCGGCATTGTTGGCCTGATCGATAGTGTCATCAGCGCTGGCCTCATCGTGATTGACCGCGTCGATCTGGGCTTGCTTTTGGGCACCACTCAAGGAATTATCGTTTTGAATATCCGAGATGACCTTCTTGGCTTCCGCGTCGACCTTCTCCTTTGCCTGCTGCTTCTGATCCGCAACGGGCGTACCTGGCTGATAATCGTTATCGATCTTTGTCTTAGCACTGGCAAAGGCCGAGTTCAAGACGTCGGCGTTGCCGGCCTGATCGATGGCCTGATCACCGGCCTCCTTGTCGCGGTTGACGGCATCAATCTGATTCTGCTTTTCAGCGGAGGTCAGGCTGTCGTCGCCTTTGATTTGGTTGATGACCTTGTTGGCTTCCTGATCCAGGTTGTCTTTGGCGTTCTGCTTCTGATCGTCTAGAGGCGTTCCTGGGGTGTAATCGTTGTCGATGACCGAAATTCCGGTCTGCTTATTCTGGTTAATCTGGCCAGCTGACGTCGACTGATCAATCGCGGCGTCGATGTTTTGCTTATCTTGGTTGACCGCAGCAATCTGATCATTCTTCTGATCCTGGGTCAGACCGTTGTCCCCATTGATTTTGTTCATGATCTTTTGAGCTTCAGCATCGATGGCCGCCTTAGCGTCCTTCTTTTGCTGATCGAGGTTGGTACCAGCGACGTGGTCACTATCGATCTTTTGAATACCACGGTCATGCAAAGTGTTGATGTTGTCCGCGTTAATGGCGTTGTCGATGTTGTTATCAGCGTCCGTGCGGTCTTGTTCAACCTGCTTAGTCTGATCTTGCTTTTCTTGAGCCGTCAGCGTCTTATCTTCGTTGATGGCGTCTTTAATCTTTTGGGCTTCGGCATCGACGGAGGCCTTGGCACGGGACTTTTGGTCGTTTAGGCTCTGTCCTGGGACGTGGTCTTGGTCAATCGTCTGCTTACCATTATCAAATGCCTGGTCCAAAGCATCCTCGTTTTGGGCCCGGTCGATGTTGTCATCGGCTGTAGCCAAATCAGCTTTGACCTTGTTAATCTGATCGGTCTTGTCCTGTGAACTCAGCGTTGGGTCCGCGTTGATAGCATTGATGACCTTGTCGGCCTCATCCTTCAGGTTGCTTTTGTCGGCAGCCTTGCCATCATTAAGTGGACGACCAGTCTTGTGATCGGCATCGATCTGCTGGATACCGTTGTTCTGGGCGCTGTTAACGTCATCTGCGGTTGTCGCTTGGTCGATGGCCGTATCCGCTGAACTCTGGTCCTTCTTGACCTGGTTGACCTGGGCTGTTTTTTCGGCTGAGGTCAAGGTATTGTCGTCGTTGATGGCGGCAATCACCTTGGCGGCTTCGGCATCGACGTTCCCCTTGGCAGCAGACTTCTGTTGGTCGAGCGGCTTACCAGTTTGATAGATGCCGTCAATCTTCTGGATGCCCTTGTCGCGGGCACTGTTGATGCCGTCGGCATTAGTCGATTGATCAATGGCGTTGTCCGCGTCCTGTTCGGCCTGTTGGATGGACTGGATTTGGGCGGCCTTCTCTTTGGCAGTCAGCGTGTTGTCGCCCTTGATTTGGTTGATGACCTTCTGGGCTTCTTGATCGACGGCAGTCTTCGCATTTTGCTTCTGCGTCGACAAAGCCGTACCCGTCTGGTAATCAGCGGTCATCTTTTGGATGCCTTGATCACGGGCGGAATTAACACCGTCGGCATCGTTAGCTTGGTCGATGGCCTGGTCGGCAGTTTGCTGATCAGCTTTGACCTGCTGACTTTGGCTATCTTTTTCTGCTTGGGTCAGCGTTTTATCGTTTTCAATCGTCTGGAGCAAGTCCTTGGCCTTGGCATCGACATTTCCCTTCGCCTTTTGCTTTTGGCTATCCAGCGACTCGCCAGGGACGTGGTCCTTGTCGATCGTTTGGATACCCTGATCGCGCTGCTGGTTGACGCCATCGGCGTCGGTGGCAGCGTCAATATCGCTATCGGCGATGCTTTGGTCGTTTTTGACCTGGTTAACTTGGTTGTTCTTATCGCTTGTCGACAAAGTCTTGTCTTGGTTGATGGCGTCGATTTGCTTTTTGGCTTCGGCATCGACCGTGTCTTTAGCGTTTTGCTTTTGCTTAGAAAGCGCTTCACCTGGCTTGTGATCGGCATCAATTGTGTCCTTACCGGACTGGAAGGCGCTGTTCACTTCGTCTTGCGAGTTGGCCTGGTCGATGGCGTTGTCGCCAGCCGTCAAATCAGCGTTGACTTTATCGACCTGGCTCTTTTTCGCTTGGCCAGTTAACGTGTTGTCTTGGTTAATGGCGTCGATAATGCGCTCGGCTTCCGCGTCCAGCTTACTCTTCTGATCTTTCTTCTGATCAGGCAAAGCCTTGCCTGGCTGGTAGTCGCTATCGATGGCAGCCTTACCGTTAGTGAAGGCCGCGTTGATGTCATCGGCATCGCTGGCTTCGTCAATCGACTGGTCAGCTGACTTTTCGTCTGACTGAACCTGATTGATCTGAGCCTGCTTAGCGCTCGATGACAGCGTGTTGTCACCGTTAATCTGTCCGATGACCTTCTGTGCTTCCTTATCCAGGTTGTCCTTCGCGGTTTGCTTCTGGTCGGCTAAAGGCTGTCCAGGTTTATATTCGCTATCGATGTTTTGCTTTCCACTATCGAAGTCGGTATTAACGGCATCGGCCGACGTGTCTTGATCGATGGCCTGTTCGGCCGTTGATTTATCGTCGTTGACCTTGCCAATCTGCTGCGACTTCTCGGCGTTGGTTAAGCTCTGATCGTTTTGAATCTCGTTAATGATTTTCTTGGCTTCGGCCTCGAGCTTCTGCTTAGCAGCCTTCTTCTGGTCGGCTAGAGAAGCAGCCGGCACGTGGTCGTTGTCGATAGCTTTGATACCATTGTTTTCGGCCGTCGTGATGCCGTCGGCATCGCTGGCTTGGTCGATGGCCGTGTCCGCATTGCTCTTGTCTTGGTTAACGGATGCGACTTGGGCCTTTTTGGCAGCAGCGGTCAAAGAATCATCGTGATTAATCGCGTCGATGACCTTCTCGGCTTCGGCGTCGACATTGGCCTTAGCGGCTTTCTTCTGATTATCTAGACTTTCTCCTGGGACGTAGTCGCCTGCGATGGCGGCCTTTCCTTTGTCGATGGCGTTGTTGATGTCATCGGCATCGGTCGAGTTGTTGATGTTGTCGATGGCCTTTTGCTTGTCATTGTTGACCTTGTCGATCTGCTTTTGCTTCTCTTCAGCTGGAATCGTTGGGTCGTTCTTGATACCGGCAATGGCCTTCTTGGCATCCCCATCCAAAGCTTGTTTGGCAGCGTCGTCAATGGCTTTCTTGGCGGCCTTCTTCTGGTCGTCAATTGAAGCACCGGGGACGTGGTCCCCGTCGATGCTCTGCATGCCATTGTTCAGGTCCTTTTGAATGGCGTCCGTCGAGCCGTCGTTATCGATGTTGTTTTCAGCAGACTGGAGGTCATGATTGACCCAGCCCATCTGCTTCTTCTTGTCGGTTTCGTCCAAGGTCTTGTCGCCTTCAATAGCCGCAATGATCTTGTTGGCTTCGGCTTCCAACTTCGACTTAGCGTCTTGCTTCTGCTTATCGAGCGATTCGCCCGGCTTGTGATCACCATCAATCGTTTGGACGCCATTTTGCATGGCCGACTGAATGCTGTCGTGATCCTTTGCTTGGTCGATGTTTTGGTCGGCTTGCCCTTGGTCGGCTTGGACCTGCTTGATTTGTTGGTTCTTAGCGTCGGTTGAAAGCGAATTATCACCGTTGATAGCAGCGATGATCTTTTCTGCTTCCTTGTCGACCGTGTCCTTGGCGTCCTTCTTTTGGTCATCTAAGGACTGACCAGGGACATGGTCCTGATCGATGTTTTGAATACCCGTGTCCCAGGCGCTGTTAACACCGTCGGCGTTGTTGGCCTGGTCGATGTTCTGGTCAGCGGTGGACTTGTCCGCGTTGACTTGCGCGACTTGCTTTTGCTTATCGGTATCCGACAGGGTGTTATCACCGTTGATGGTATCAATCAGCTTCTTGGCTTCCATGTCGACCGCCGTCTTGGCGTTCGTTTTTTGTTCATCTAATGAAAGGCCCGGCTTTTGGTCGCCGTCAATCGTCTTTTGGCCGTCGCTAAAGGCCGCGTTCACCCCATCGGCGTCGGACGCGTTCGTAATATTGGTTTCAGCGGTCGTCTTATCTTTGTTCAGCTGCTCAATTTGGGCAGACTTCTCCTTTGACGTCAGCGTGTTATCGGAGTTGATGGCAGCAATGACCTTGCGTGCCTCATCTTCCAGCGACTGCGTGGCTGATTGCTTCTGATCCGGTAAATCCGTTCCGGATTGGTGTACAGCATGAATGGCTTGCACACCTGCGTCACGGTCACTGTTGATATTGTCGGCCTTTTGGTCGCCGTCAATCTTCTGATCAGCATTCTGCTGGTCTGCCTTTACTTGGGCGACCTGAGCGGACCTTTGACCGAAGGTCAACGTATTGTCTTGGTTGATGGTCTCTTCAGCTGCTGTTGCAGCGTCATCAACGGCCTGCTTAGCGGCCTTCTTTTGTTCGTCCAGCGACGTTGCCGTGTGGTAGTCGCCGTCGACAGTCTTAATACCGTTGGCTTTGGCCGTGTTGATGTCATCAGCGTTTCCATCCTGATCAATGTTTTGTTCAGCCTGTGACTTGTCGCGATTGACTTGGGCGATTTGGGCCGCCTGCTGGTCAGCGGTCAGCGTGTTATCCGCGCTAATCTGCTGGATCAGCTTGGCTGCTTCGTCGTCGACTGCCTGCTTGGCCGCAGCCTTTTGCTTGTCCAAACTATCGCCAGGCACGTGGTCCTGGTCGACAGACTTGAGACCGTTGTCGCGGTTCGTATTGACTGCATCAGCGTCCTCCGATTGATCGATAGCCGTATCGGCAGCCGATTGGTCGGCGTTCACCTTGCTGACCTGGGCGTCTTTCTGATTTTTAGTCAGCGTGTCATCACCATTAATCTCAGCGATGATCTTTTCTGCCTCCTTGTCGATGGCGTCCTTTGCGGTCTTTTTCTGATCTGCCAAAGGCGTGCCAGGCACGTGTACGCCAGCCAAGGTCTTCAATCCGCTATCCAAATCGCTTTGAATATCGTCGGCATTGCCCGCTGTGTCAATATTGCCTTCAGCCGTCTGGGCGTTGGTCTGTTCCGTTGCAATTTGCTTCTGACGAGTCGCTTCCGTCAGCGTGTTATCGTTCGTAATTGCCTCAATTTGTTTCTTTTCTTCGGCTGCAACCTTGTCCTTTGCCTGCTGCTTTTGTTCGGCAAGAGAAGCACCAGGCTTGTGGTCGCCTGAGAAGTCAGTCTTTCCGTCAGCGACAACCCCATCGGCCGTCTCATCTTGGTCGATTTGGTTATCCAAACGGGTCTTGTCGCTGTTCACTTGTTTGATTTGATCATTTTTTTGACTAGAGGTCAGGGTGTTATCACTTTGAATGTCTTTGATGATCGTTTGAACCTGTGCATCAATCTTTGCCTTGGCCTGTGCACGCAACCCCGCTAGATCACCAGTCGAATAGTCGCCATCGATGGCAGCCTTCCCGTTTGTCAAATCAGCAGCAATCGAATCCATGTCGTCTTCGCCGTTCACCTTATTTTGGTAGTTGGCCAAATCTTGGTTCACCTTACCTACCTCGGTTGCTTTTTGATCCGATGTTAGACTGTTATCTGCTTGAATCTTGTTGATGATCGTTGTGGCTTCGGCTTGCAGCTGGGCATTAGTATCTTGCTTCAGCTTATTCAAATCAACACCAGGCGTGTTTCCCAGGTTAATAATCGTCTGCTTCGCCGCATTTCCATCGGCATTAACGCTATCTTGGGTAAAATCCCCTTCCATCTTTTTGATACCGGCATTATAAGCCGCGTCGATTTGATTATCTAAATCATTTTTTTGCTTTTTGGTTAACCCACCATTGTTCGAAAGGGTTGCTTTGGCTGTTGCAACAGCGTTTTGCAAATTCGTCAGTTGATTTTGCTTCGCCGTCTTTGAGCCATTAGTTTTCGATTTGTATCCCGGGATATCACTGTTGATCTGCGCAACAGTTTGGAACTGAGCCCAAGGGAAACTATAACTCTGTCCATTCCAATTTAATGAAAAATTAGCATAACGGTAATAAGAATTATAAATCGGCCAATTACGGTTTTTATCACTAATTCCAAATGAGTGATCCCCACTATTTGGGCCGGAGTAAGGATTCCAATGGAAAAGAACCTGACTGATACGTGTCTGGCTAATTTGAATAACCGTCGAATTCTGCTGTAAGTCACCGATTAATTGACCATTATCACCTAAGTGAACGTAAACGTGGGTAAAGCCAATTGACAGCGATTGACTACCAGACGTTAAAATCGTTTGTGGCGACAAGTCGACATACTTCCCAACATAAGCATCTTCAATGCTATCAAAAGTCACTGAACTGCCATAAATCGTTCCTGTGTACTGTGGCGAAATATCCGCGTCTTCGGTACTATCCGCAGAAGCGATTTTTTCGGTTAATTCTGGGAAAATCGGCGTTTCCATCATGGCATTTACCGCAGCACCAACAGAGATCAGTGCAAATCCCATCAGATCAGCTTCCAACCACCTTTTTCCAGCTTTATATAATTTCTTATGTTCTTTTGTCATCGTCTGTCTTCAATCGTTTATTTCAATACCTACTACACCTGCTGTAACTTAGTTATATCACTAATAAGACAAAGGTTTCAAATATAAATATAGAATAATTCTAATTTTTATTCTAAAGACGCAAGCCGGCAATTAAACCTTTTCCATTGCCTTCAATTCCTTAGCAAAATGACGATAAACAAAAAACGCCGACGTGATCACACGTCGACGTTTTATCAAGCTTTTTACAAAATCGTAATGAGCAAACCACCCAAGATCAGGATGATAGCACCACCGATTCGGTTACCCATTTGGGCAAAGGCAATCAAGCCCATCCGGTTTGATGCTGACAAAACAGCAACGTTACCAGTTCCACCCATTGAGTTGTTAATCATACCACCGGCAATGGCTGATTCAACTGGGTAAAGGCCAAAGAGCTTACCCAAGAAACCACCCGCAATTCCAATCGTAATGACAGAAACAAATGAGCACAATACTAATTGCCAAGTAACCGTTTGAAGCAACTTGTTCATATCAACAAGAGCCAAACCGATACCAGCCAACAAAGCAGGCGTCGTGGCATAAGTAATCATGTTACCAAACATGGCAGCTGATTCTTCGTAGAACTTTGGAACCAGGTTGAATCCCTTAGCCAAGATGACCAAAAGGATCATGAAGGCAAAGGCGTTAATCTTAGGAACAAAGTGATAAAGCACATTTCCCATCATGTAGAAGGAAAGGGCAACCATCATACCGTTCATCAATTGACGGTTGTTAATAGCAGGCATTTCTGTCTTCTTGACTTCCATACCGCCCGTTGCCTTCAACAATTCACCTTGACCGTTCATCTTTGACTTCGTCGTGAACTTAACCAAAAGTGATGAACCAATGATGGCCAACAAGTTGGCGATCACAACGGCTGGGAACAACTGGTTCAAAATATCACCAGCAGACTGGTGCAAAGCACCGGCGTAAGAAGCAGATAATGGCACGATTCCCGCACCAATACCACCAGCCATCATAGGGAATGAAATGTACAAAGCGGCGTGCTTAAAGTCATAGCCCAAAGACATACCAACCAATGACGTCACGATGAAAGCAATGATCATCGCACCAAAGGCAACTGGCAAGAAACGAACAGCAGACTTCAACAACAAATCGCGATCCATCTTCAAGATGGCAGAACAAATCAAGGCAACAATATAAAATTCCAAAAAGTTGTTATCGGAAATAAACGTCTTGATATTCGCAACAGCCGTGTGAGGCACAAGTCCCATCGCAGTGAAAGCTGATCCAGCAACAACGGCCAACGCAGATCCACCACCCAAGTAGGACTTCAAGATTGGTGTGTTGTTTCCAACGAAGAAGAAAACTCCTCCAAGGATAACCAGGGCAAACAGTGCCCCACCCATGTTTTTAGGCATGGCGTTCAGGCCCAAGACGGCAACTAAGAGAAGCAGCATCAAAACAAACGCTACCCCACCGATGTGTGTCACTTGAACTTTTTCTTCGATCTTAGCAAAAAGACCTTTTTCTGAAGTTTGTTCAGACATAATACACTCCTGTATATCAATTTCTTGTATTAAATACTGGACTAGTATACCACCAGGGCCCGCTTTTTTTAAGGAACAAATGATAAAAAATGTCTAAAAATTAAGTGAAAACTAAAAGAGAGCAGCAAAATTTACTTTTTAATGAGAATATTTCAACTTTATTTGGAAAGTCAGTCACCTGAACAAAACTCATCCAAAAATTGTGATCAGCAATCCAGCAATCGCTAAAATTAAAGCGCCACCGATTCGATTCCCCATCTGCGCAAAGGCAATCAAGTTCATTCGGTTGGCTGCAGAAAGCACCGCTACATTGCCAGTACCGCCCATGGAATGGTTACAAAGCCCTGCCGTAATGGCTGTTTCAATCGGATAAAGCCCAAAAATCTTACCCAAAAAACCGGCGATCAAAACCATCAAGAGAATCGAGGTGACCACGCATAGAAGCAACTGCCATGAAAAAGCCGTCATCAAGGCTGATAGATCAAGCATCGTTAATCCCACACCAGCCAAAACGGCATGCGTCATGGTTTTAACAATCAGCTGGCCAAATAAAACGGCCGATTCTTCAAATTCTGAGCTTAACAGGCCTGATGCCTTCAACACAATCGACAGCAAAATAAGAAAAGCAAAACTGTTGACGAGTGGAAAAAGCGCATGTAATAAACGAGCCAGCATCGACAAAGTTAAAGCTGCCATCATCCCCGAAAGGAGCTGCTGCGGCTGCATTGTCGGCTGAATGTTCAGGTTCTGTTTAGTTCCAAACCGTTCACGAAGTAACCGCCCCTGCCCGTTCCATACGGAATGTTTTGTATTTTTTACAAGCAAACCGGCTAGAATAATGGCAAGTAGGTTCGATAGTACCAGGGGTGGAAAGAGTTGTGAAAGCACGTCCCCCGAAGGTAATCCCAAAGCAGAACCGTAAATGGTAGACAGGGGTACGATTCCTGCCCCAACCCCACCAGCCATCATTGGAAAAGTGATGAAAAAAGTGGTGTGCCAGAAGCCTAGACCAAGCAGTTGGCCAATGAGGCCAACAAGTATAAAGACACTAAACATCGTCATGAAGGCGACGGGTAAAAAGCGGATCGTCGCCTTTAAAATCAATTGTCGGTCCATCTTAAAAATGGCCGACACGACGAGTGAGACAATATAGAATTCTAAGAAGTTGCTGGTCGACAAGAACCCCTTCACCGTCTCTAAGGCTGACTGGGGTACAAACCCTGCCCAAGCAATCAAGGCGGAAACGATCGTCGTAAAGACCGAACCACCACCGAGATAACTTTTGACGATTGGCAGATGATGACCTAAATCGTAGAGAACCGCACCCAGACTAACCATCAAGAAAATGGCCCCCGCCATGTTCTTTGGCAACTGTTTGGATACATTAAGGCCCACCATCAACAAGAATACGAAAAGCAAAGCAAAAAGCCCCATCCCGTCAATCCGGATTTTGTTGATCTTTTGCCTGCACTTTTCAAAGAACCCTGCCGCAACAACTGTCTTTTTTCTCATCATCGTTCCTCACTTCTGTTTGTTACCGATAATTACAAGCTCAGTATAGCAATCATTTGGTCACAAAATCATGAAGGATCGTGCTAAATTTTTCTGGTTTTTCCAAATGTGGCAGGTGTCCAGTTCCTGGAATCACAACCAGCTCTTGTCCGCCTTTTAAATCGTCCAAAAAATCATGGTAATACTGATGTTTCCACAAAGGGGAAGCACCACCCGCCACAAAAAGTTTGGCCAGTCCGCAAGCCGAGAGATTCTCCCGCCAATCAGACAGTAAATGATCTTTCAATAGTGGAAAAGCAAGGTCAAAATCAAAAGGATAGTCGATTTTTTCCTGTTTTAACTTGTCTTTAAAGGCCTGACTAACTGGTGCGACCGTCATTTTTTGATGGAAGAAAGTTTCGGACAAAACGGGAAAACTTGTCCAATTTAATCCCAGAAGACCAGCTGTCCAGGTCTCATCATTCAGTAGCTTTGGCGATTGGTCGATAAAGACGGCCTGACGAAAGGCCGCCTCGCCAAAAAGTGAGAGATAAGCCCAAATCACCGCTGCCCCCATCGAATGGCCGATAACCAATAGATCGGACAAATTCAATCGGTCAATCAGCTCCTTCAAATCAGCGGCCAAGCGACTAATACGCAAGTTTTTACTTGTACGTGCTGATCGGCCATGACTCCGCCAATCCATTGTGACCACACAAAACCCTTGCGCTTTTAGCGTTTCAATCTGATACTGCCACTCGGCCTGAATACCAGAAAAGCCAGCCAGCAAAAGGGCCGTTTTTCCTTGATCATTTCCTTGATGTACTTGATAGTTGATGGATACCCCATCACTCGTCTTAAAAAAAGCCATTCACGTTCTCCTTTTGGACAATCAAAAAGGCTTCCACGAAAAGGAAACCTTTTGCCTTATTCTAACGAATTGACTAGTTAAAGCAAGCCAGTTAACCGACCAATAAAAATCGTCAAGATGAGATAATCTGCGGCGCCCCCCATCGATAGGTTCTTTTCGATAAACGCCTGGTCCAGGCTAGCCAAGTAATCTTGACCACCTTTACTTTCAGCACCGCCCCTTGCTTCAAATTCCTGAACCCACTGGTTCAGCTGCTGACTAATCTTAGGATCCCCGTAACGCTTGATCATGGTTGAATCCGTAATGGATGTTGCAAGGGCCATCAACGTGTTCAATAAACGGACGCGAGTCGTTCCACGACTTTCTCGCAACGTCTTCAACCCCACTGTCGAAAGCGGGCGCAAGCCACCCGCAATTTCGCCACGAACACCAGTCAGTTGGTAGTCTTGATACTGCTGTTCACCAGCAGTTGAGGGCCGATTAGCATTGCCCTTAAAGACTTTTTTATCAGCGTCGCCTTTCGAATCGGTTAACCCAGAAGGTGAAAACTTTTCTTTCAAATCGTTTTCGACCAGCTGCGCGCCCATCCGTGACACAACCGTTTGAACAAAGGAAAGCGACGGGCTTTGCTCGTTACGGCTAGCATAGCCATAGGCCGCAATCAGAATGCCCAAACTAAAAATGGTGCCTTTATGCGTGTTCACCCCATCAGTCACCTGAAACATCCGCCCTTCGGCAAAACGACCAGAAGGACGAATGGTCGACAGCAAAGCGGTCAATTGGTCGCCCCGAAACGTGCGCCCCGCTTCGAAACACTTTTTGAAGTAATTTTCTAAAGAGAGCGAGGAATCCAAAAAGGAATAAATGTCCATATCCTGATGCGCCCCGTTTGAAACGGGATCGACCAGACCAGGCTTTGGCCAAGTCACGGCTTCGGCCAGGCAGGCAAAGGTCGCAGCCTTTGCAACCGTTTCTTGATCCCAGGCAGGGATGACCGGATCGATCACAAAGTAATCCGTATAAATCTGGTTAATATTATCCCGTAATGCCGATATATCATGCTTGCCCGAACGCGCACATTCCTTGGCATTTTCCGAACAAATTAGGCAAGTTCGTGGCGCAAAGCCAAGTTCCTGCCGTGATAATTGGTAAGCAGGCGCATGCAAAGTCATCACGTCGATGTCAAAAAGCCGCCCCAAGAAAAAGTGCTCTTCAAAGCGAATCGCCTCTTTTTTGACCTCCTCTAGCTCGCGGTTAATGACAAAAAAGCCTTCAGGGCCCGTCAATCGATCAGCTTCAACCGTTACTTTTTGGACCGCCATCGAAGACATTTTCGACAACAACAATCGCCAGCCGGCAAAGAAGAGCTGCTTGATTGAAGGACTATTCTTCACCTCGCCTGGTACATTTAATTTCACGGCAACCACTGTACTAGTGGAAAAATGTTGCATCAAGTGATCTTGCACGGCCACCCGCCAATCGCGGTTTTTCAACACGTCTTCAAGTTGAACCGGGCAACCTTCTGCAAAAATATCAACTATTTCCATTGTCCTATCCCTCTGTCTCGCTCGATATATTCTAATATAGCAAAAGAATAGCCAATGGTCGATAGAAACCTGAATAATCGGTATACCGACGATCATTTTATTAAACAATCAAGCATTTTTTGTTCGTTATTCTAATCAAAAAGCCGGGCCATTTGCCCGACTTTTAGACTATCTGACACTTATTAGTCTTTTACTTCTTTAATCACATCAATCAACGTACCGTCCCGGTATTCGGCCAAAGCCACGACACGATCCGTAAATTCAAGCGGTTTTGGCGTCCCTACCAACTTTTCGGCTTTCTGCTGCAATTCGTCAATGGTCAAGACTGGTAGGCCAGGTACCTTATCTAACTGCCCGATTAAGTCTTGTCGCTTTGGATTGATGGCAATGCCAAGTTCGGTCACGACCACATCAATCGAATCACCGGGTGTGATCACCGTCGTTACCTTGGGCACAATGGTGGCAATCCGCCCACGAACCAAAGGTGCCGAGATAATCGTCAAATTAGCCATGGCCGCATCCTGGTGACCACCGATCGCTCCTCGGATCACGCCATCGGAGCCTGACATAACATTGACGTTAAAGTCGGTATCGATTTCTAAAGCAGACAAAATTGCCACGTCCAACTTATCGACCATGGCCCCCTTGTTGGCTGGATCGGCATACCAGGAAGCATCGATTTCTTGCTGGTTAGGCGAACTTTTCATCGATGAGGCCGCGCCTTTGTCAAAGTCCTGGACGTCCATCACCTTGTCGACCAGTCCTTCATTTAACAAATCAACGGTTGGCTTGGTGATCCCACCAAGGGCAAAGGATGCCTTCACTTGATTGTCAATCATCGCTTGCCGCAAGAAACGCGTAACGGCCAAAGCGGCGCCACCAGACCCCGTTTGGAAAGAGAAACCATCTTTAAAGTAAGCCGAATGTGTGATCACATCGTTAACCATCTTGGCAATCTTTAATTCCTTTGGATCTTTGGTAAAGCGAGTGGCCCCGGAGCCAATCTTGTCAGGATCCCCGACCTTATCCACCTTAACGACATAATCCACTTGAGTCTGTTTGATCGAAGCAGGCGTGTTGGGATAGGGGCGCAGATCATCTGTTATCAAAACCAATTGGTTGGCATATTGGGCATCCATTAGGGCATAGCCCAAAGAACCAAAGGCAGCCGCCCCGTTCATCCCGTTCGCATTGCCCATCTCATCGGCATTTGGCACACCAAGAAAGGCAACGTCGATCTTAATATCGCCTGCTTCAATGGCTCGGGCGCGGTTTCCGTGGGAGCGGAAGATCACCGGATTTTTTAAAGCGCCGTGGGAGACAGCATCCCCCAATGATCCGCGCATCCCCGATGACGTGATATTGGTCACCGTTTTCTTTTGGATGGCTTCTACCACAATGTCATTCATCACGTTGGTCAAAGAAGAAGGCGCCAATGTGAGGTTCTGATAACCGGCATCAATAATTTCTCGCATCACCCGATTAAAGACGTCGTCACCCTCACGGAAATGGTGGTGGAAAGAGATCGTCATGCCGTCTTTGACCGTATCATGAACGACTTGTTTGATCGAATCCACCACTTTGGATGGCCCAGCTTGTGCCGTCACTTTTGGTGCAACGCGCTGAATCACTGGATTTAAAAAGTCGGTCGATTGAAAATCTTCGTAATGGTACTCATTTAAAATCTTATCCGGAATTTCCCGGTTCACATTATTTTTCAAGGTAGTTCCCCTCCGCATCAACAAGGTTGTTGGCCTTGGCTAACTTCATCACGCGCTCGGCTCGCAGCACAACGGGACGGTCGACCATCTGCCCATTCATGGCAATCACACCAGAGCCTTTCCTCTTGGCCTCCTCGATGGCTGCCATGACGTTTTGCGCATTGAAGATCTCCTTTTCGGTCGGTGTGAAGACGGCGTTCACTGGTGCAACCTGGCGCGGGTTGATGATCGACTTACCGTCAAATCCAAGCTGGTGGATCAGCTTCGTTTCCCGAACTAGGCCTTCTTCATCATCCAAGTCGGTAAAGACCGTATCAAAGGCGGCAATCTTTGCGGCACGTGCCGCATGTAAAATCACGTTACGGGCATAAAGCAGCTCTTGTCCATCTGGATACCGATGCGTCTTCATGTCGGTCGTGTAGTCTTCGGCTGACAAAGCAATCCCGATCATGCGATCCGACGCCGAGGCAATCTGATAAGCGTTCACCACACCCATTGCCGATTCAATGGCCGCCATCAAATGCGTCGAACCAACCTTTCGGCCGAATTCCTTTTCAGCTTCTTCCACCAAGTTTTCCAATTCATGAATCATGTCGGCTGATTCCGTTTTAGGTAAGCGAATCACATCGATGCCGGCCTTAACCATGGCCTTAATATCGTTTTCATAAAAAGGCGTGTCCAAACCGTTGATTCGAACGACCAACTCGGCACCATTGTAATCATAGGTTTGCAAAGCCTCATAAACCAAATAACGGGCCGCATCCTTTTCATTCATATTGACGGCATCTTCCAGGTCAAACATGATCGAATCGACACCAAAGATTCCAGCGTCTTTAATCAAGCCAGGGTTATTACCAGGAACAAACATCATGGTTCGCCGCAACCGTTCATCTGAAGCCATTAAAGCACCTCCCAATTTGGTTGATCTTTTTGATCCATAGCTCGCTGAACAACGGTGATTGCCCGCGCCTTAATCACGGGTGTCAAAGCGCCCTTATCCACCACTTTTACCATGACGTCATCAATCTGATAACTCGCCAAAACGTCTTGAATCGTCTTTTTAATCGCATCGCCAAATTGTTTTTTGACGTCGGAGGTCAAATCAAAGGTGATCCCCTTTTCTCCTTGGCTCAACATAATTTGGATATCAGACGATTCCAAAGTACCAGCCATGGCCGTTTGTTTAATCTGCATGCTGATTTTGTCCTTTCATCATTTTGCCCCGAAGGGTCTGCCAATGTTCGTTAATAAAATGCGCGGTCGTTTTCGGCACTAATGCCACGATAGAAGAAAATTGATTGTCTTTAATTGCCTGTCTGACACTTGAGGCCGAAACGGCTTGTTTACCATCCGCCTGCGTCAATCGTGGCACTTCTTTGACCAGCACCTCCTTTGGCAATACTGCCTGCAAAGCCTCGTTATAACGCTTTGTCGTAGGCGAATCCGGCTCCGTTCCGACATAGCGCACCTGAATACCAAGTGGCCCTGCAATCTGTTCTTTGAACAATTCAGCATCTAAGGTCGTTTGGTAAGAAATGGCCCGATCGTGATCCTTTATAAAATAAGCAGGAAAGGACAGATAGGAAACCATGTAGTCGCCGCCGTTTGCCACGCAAACGTTCTTTACATCAGAAAGTCCCCTTTCGACCAAGGCCAGCCGTTCCTTTGTCGTAAAAAGGGACACGTCTTGGTTAACCACAAACACATAGACCCAATCATTTTCCTTTGCCGCCTGCTCGACCAAATACCGGTGTCCCTTAGTAAAGGGATTGGCATTTAAGACAACCGCAGCGACACGCTTGGCCGTATTTGGTTTTTTGGGTAACTGTTCGCGGAAGCTTTGAATGTTTGGCGTCCCCTTCTCTAAGATCAACCCCTGCTTTGTCTTGGCCAAGGTGTTGAAGCCAACGTGCGCAAACGAATGCTCATAAGTTGGTTTGGTAAAAACAAAGAGGTGAAAATGGCCAGACTGTGCCAGACTAGCTTCTAAAGAAGAAACAAGTTGATTGAAACGCGCGCCTGCCGGACCGTTGGGTTCATCCTCGACTGCGATATATTTGATCGTTTCCCCTGCAATTGAGCCGGTACCGACCAATCGATTTTTTTCATCAAAGAGGCCAATGGTTTGGTCAATCTGGTCAACTTCTTGATCGGAAAAAACGGGAATGCCTTTCTTAGTCAAAAAAGTTTGCCAAGTCTTTTTGACCCGCGGATTAAAAAGGTAAAGTTCTGCCACTTTATCGGTCATTTTTGACCTTTCGTTGCATAATCGACGACAGCCTTTTCCACTGCATCGACCACGCCATCATCAAAGACACCTGGTACGATCTTGTCGGCTCTTAGATCATCGACTAAGTTCGCCAATCCTTGAGCCACCTGGATTTGCAAAGAAAGGTCAACATGCTTCAAACCAGAAACTAGCAAGCCCTTGAATAACCCAGGGAAAACCAAGATGTTATTCACCTGGTTGGCCCACTGGGAAGAACCGGTCGCAATCACGGCTGCGCCGGCTTCTTTGGCATCTGCGGGATTGATCTCTGGCACCGGATTAGCCAAAGCAAAAACGATCGCTTGATCGGCCATCCGCGCCACTTGCTCTTGTGAAAGGACGTTTTGGTCAGACAAGCCAATGAAAACGTCCGCCTCGTCGATCACATCGTCTAACTGTTGGCCTTCTTCTTGATTAACTTGACCGGCCAGATCCCTTTGAAAATGGTTGTAACGGTCATCATCAACTCGAACAACGCCGTGAATATCAACCAAAGTTTGTTGCTTAATGCCAGCTTGCAAGAGCAATTTGGCAGTCGCCAAACCTGAAGCGCCAATCCCGTTAACGACGACCTTCAAATCAACCAACTTCTTGCCGACAACCTTGGCTGCATTGATCAAGCCGGCCAAAACAACAATGGCGGTTCCCGTCTGGTCGTCATGATAAACTGGAATGTCCAACTCGTCCGATAGACGCTTTTCAATCTCAAAAACCCGCGGTGCGGCGATATCTTCCAAATGGATACCAGCAAAAGATGGCGCCATCGTCTTAATCGTCATCACGATATCATCGATCGACTCCTGCTTTAGGGCCATCGGAATGGCATCCACACCGGCAAATGACTTATATATCAAGGCCTTGCCTTCAACAATTGGCAAACCGGCGCCAGGGCCAATGTTGCCCAACCCAAGAACGGCTGAACCATCGGTAATCACTGGGATCAACTTTCCAGACACCGTGTATTTGCCCTGGTCTTTCGGATTCGCTTCAATATCCTTGGCTAACCCAGCAACGCCTGGCGTGTAGGCCTTTGCCAGATCGGCTGGATCCTTAATGGAAAAGGTCCCCTGGACTTCTAAAACGCCCGTGTGGGCTGCGTGTAACGCTTTGACTTCGTTTAAATCCGCCATGTTTCCCCCTCAAAGTGGATGGTGTAGACTTCTATAAAGTCATTTTAAATCGCCGATTGGCCGAAGTAAAGAAAATTTGTTAATATTTTTTGAAATATCACGATTTTTTATTTTATTTTCAATTTTTAAAATGGTTCAATATTTTTAAAGAGCACAAATAAGTAAAATTATAGCCATTTTTTGTAAAAATAAGGAATAATAGTGTAAAATAAGCTTAACCGCTTCGGTCCCTCACCCAAATTTTAGGGGAAACCGATTAAAATTTGAAAGAGAAGAGAAATTTTTGTATGCCAACAACGGATCCAGGTCTACTCGCACAGATTTCAGAAGATTACTACTTGAATAAGTTAGCGTTCGGAGAGATTTCTGAAAAATATCATATTTCCCGTTACCTGATTAACAAATATTTGAACGAAGCTGTTAAGACGGGAATTGTGAAAATTGAAGTGGCCACCACTGCTTCCCGCAACTCGCAGTTAGAACAAATCTTCAAGGAAAAGTTCCCAGAAACCGCCTGCTACATTATTCAGGATGACGCCACGGAAACGGCAACTGAAGAGCTGCTTTCCAATTATTCCGCTAACTTTGTGGTTAGCCATTTGGAAAAGGGACCACATGTCGTCGGGGTCAGCTGGGGTGAAACGATGTATTCTGTCATCGACGCCATTACCACTAACCCACTCGAGCAAGTCAAATTCACTCAATTTATCGGCGAAAACATGAAGTACAATTCGACTGCCGGTTGTGTTCGCATCGTCGAACATGCAGCCAAGAAGGTTGCTGGCGAATTCCTGACCTTGCCTGCCCCACTCTACCTTTCCGATAACATGGTGCGAAACGGCCTTTACGATGCGGTCTCCATTAAGCGGACGATGGATGTTGCCAAGAAAATGGACACGGTGTTGACCGGTCTTGGCACGATCGCTTCCTTGGAATCCATTGCCATTTGGAATCAAAACCTCAACCGTCTCTTCCCAGACGTTCGTTTGGGCGAAGTGGCCGGAATGATTTACGGCCGGCCATACGATATCAACGGGCACTTCTTGAACGAAGACACAGATAAGACAGTTGGCTTGGCACTGAACACGATTATGAGCGTGAAAAAGCGTATCGGTGTTGTCCGTTCAAAGGCCAAAACAAAGGCAGCCATCGGGGCATTACGTGGGCATATGCTAACCGACTTGATCATGTCCGAATCACTCGCCTACCGGATTTTGAATGAAGCAGAAGAAAAATAAGCCATACGAAAAGCGATCCTTGTTTCAAACAAGGACCGCTTTTTTGTTTTTTGATTAATCCGCAAAGGGTGGTTGATCAACCGATGGCGATTGCCTCATGAACTGCACCAAAAGCCCGATAATCAGACCAACGGCAGAAAAGAGCAACCAGGAGAAGCCTTCGGAAGCCAAAAAGACATGCGCCTGGTACCAACCGGTGTGCGCCACACCATTTTGCGTATAGCTGACAAAACCACCAAGCGCCTTGGCAAATGGGACGTGCGTCAAGCCATCCCCGATCGACCCAATCAAGGTCAGTCCAATCGACCAATTGAAGAGCGCCTTGGTGCGGCCCAACCATGGTGAAACCAGGTTCAAGAAGACCAATACGATGGCCACGGGATACATCATCAAAAGAACCGGCACCGCCCATTCGATGATCTTATCCAAACCAAGCAAGGCCACCAAGAAGGCAATCACAACGGCCAAACCAAGCCAGCGTTCGTAAGACACCTTTGGAAAGGCCCGGTGAAAGTCATGAGCAAAGGATGATGATTCACCCATTGCGGTGGTAAAGACCGCAACCGGTCCCATGACGGCCAAGAAAACCTGGCCAAAGGAACCGAAGTAATTGGTCATAATTTGCGTTAAGGCAATCGCCCCGTTGACCGAAACGTTCTCTTTTCCAAGAGAGGTCGTACCCAACAGAATCAAGCCAACGTAAACCAGAGACAAACCAATCAACGCCCAGGTTCCGGTTTTAACAATAATTTTAGCCACGTGGGCGGGCTTGTGGTAGCCCATCCCCTCAATGGCGTGCACGATGGCGACACCAAGAACAAGCGATGCTAATGCATCGACTGTGTTATAACCCTCAATTGCAGCAGACAAGACGGGCGCGGACTGATACGCAGAGGTCACGTGCTGGTGTAGATCGCCCATTGGCCAAACGAGGGCCAAAACGAAGACCACGCCAAGCAAAATTAAGAAAGCAGGGTTGAGGTATTTACCAATCACTGACGTAATCGAGTCAGCACGTAGGCAGGCCCAGTAAACTAAGAAAAAATAAATCAATGAAAAGATGACTAAGCCAATTTCTTGATAGGCGGCTGGCAACCAACTCTCGATCGAGAAGGAATAAGCCACCGTCGCCGTTCGAGGCGCGACCACAAGCGGTCCCAAGCAAAAATGCAAGACCACCACGAAGATGATTGAAACTTTTGGACCAAGCGGCTTAATTAGATCAAAAACTGAACTC
Organism: Fructobacillus papyriferae; assembly: GCF_018437225.1. Taxonomy (GTDB): domain Bacteria; phylum Bacillota; class Bacilli; order Lactobacillales; family Lactobacillaceae; genus Fructobacillus; species Fructobacillus papyriferae. Next base: position 126,770 of record NZ_JAAMFI010000001.1, on the reverse strand, counting down.
GACCGGGTTACTCCCAAGGCCACTAGGGCCAACAATGGCAGCAAAACCGCTGACAGGATGAAGCCAAAGGTGGCCTGCCCCCATGCGGCTCCGGCCAACTGCCCCAAATGAACCGGGAAGATTAAGTTTCCCGCTCCAAAAAACATGCCGAAAATCAAGGACACCATCAGTAGATTCTGGCGCCAAGTTAATTTCTTTTCCATTTACGATACTCCAATTTCAAGTTAACCTTCGTCAACTCTTTCTCACAAATATTCATTGTACTCGTTTTTCCGATTTCCCGCCATGCGTTCCGGTAGGAAAGCTCACAAGAAAAAGGTTACGGTGTCACGTCCCCCTCTGTTATCCTATTCATACAAAGGAGCTACCATGAAGAAAACACGCGTTCCCAAAAATCTGAAAACCGCCGATTTAGCCTTTGTACGGCCACGCAAAAAAGATCTAGAGCAGGCAATCGACAAAAGCACCACAAATCTTTAAAAAACGAGTGACGTTCACGTCGCAATTATTGCTGAACCAGAAACTGAAACGGCTGCTGACCTCTCGGTCATCGAAGCCACAGCTGAACGAGGCGTTATCGAACGTTCTTTGTCAGAATTTCGATCTGAACACGGCTTTTTAGCCGACTTTTATCGGGTAACAGCTGGGGTGCAGGCGGCTGAGACAGTCATCGCGCGTGCCCGAGAACAGATTGGTCAGCCCTTGCCGACTCAAGACAAAGGCGAATCGCCAAACGCGCTGATCACTTCCAGTAATCTAGCGCCATTAAGCAAATAAAAAAGCTGGCCGAAATGGCCAGTTTTTTATTTGGCAAGTCGCTTAACCCTTAATAATCTTTTCGATCTGCGCCAATTCATCTGCCGTAAAGTCGAGATTCTTGGTAAAGGCCAGGTTATCTGCCAGATGATCCGCGTTGGACGTTCCGATAACAACGGAAGCCACACGCCGATCTTGCAAAAGCCAGGCCAAAGACATCTGAGAAAGCGTCTGATTTCGGTTCGAAGCCATGTCATTTAAAGCATTCAACTTGCTTACTAAAGCGTCACGACCGTCGTCAAAGAGGAAACCGTTCGTCTTGTGGATTGGGAAGTTGTCCGGAATGCCCTTCAGGTAACGGTCGGTCAAGAGTCCTTCCGCCAAAGGACCGTAGGCAAAGAGTCCAGCGTGGTGCTCGTCCAAAATGTCGAGCAAACCAGATTCCTTTTCCTGCTGGTTTAACATGTTATAAGACACTTGGTTGCCAATGAAGGGCGTGCCCAAATCTTTGAAGATTTCGGCAATCGCCTTGGTTTGTTCGGCCGTGTAGTTAGAAACGCCGACGTAAAGCGCCTTTCCTTGCTTGACCAAGTGATCCAAGGCGCGAGCCGTTTCCTCCAAATTCGTGTTCGGGTCATAACGGTGGGCGTAGAAAATGTCGACATAGTCCAAGTTCATCTTTGTTAAAGATGTGTCCAGGGCATTGATCAAGGTCTTTCGACCAGAAAACTCGCCCAAAGGTCCGGGCCACATGTGGTAGCCGGCCTTTGTCGTGATAACCAATTCGTTACGGTAAGGCTTCAAGTCGGACTTGTACACCTGTCCGAAGGTTTCTTCGGCCGTCCCATTGTTTGGGCCGTAATTAAAAGCATTATCAAACGAGAAAATTCCGGAATCAAATGCCTTTAAGATGACATTACGCGAGTTTTCAAGGGGCATCGTGTCCCCCAAGTTCCGCCAAAGGCCAAAGGAAACGGCCGGCACAATCAAACCGGAGTCCGACACGCGCCGATAAGGCAACTTCTCGTAACGATCTTCTGCTGCTTGGTAAACCATTTCTACTTCCTCCTATAAAATACTGATTAATTTCTTTGCGATCTTTTCGTGATCTTCGATACCTGGATGGTGCGGCCGGGTTTGAATGCCCCAATCCGTCGTATCAACGATGGTAAAGCAGTCAAAACGCGCGGCTTCTTTCTTAAAAATGGCTGAAAACTTACCATTCCATGGCGTCAACACATAAAAGTGTGCCTGATGGAAACGCTTCACCAACTCGAGTAGATAAACCCGTAAGCCAAAGGCAAAGTCGTCTTCTGAAGCACCATAGTTGGCGTCGTTCAACCCATAGGCCACGACGACTTGATCACTTTGGACACGACGACGTGGTAAATCTTCTCCTACCCGCCAAAGTGCATCAATGGCCTTTGGCTCTTGGAACGGCGCTGATGTTGTCAGGCCGGTTCCCCCATAGGCGATGCGATTCAACGGCTTATTGCGCGCCCTTGCCACCAATGCCGGAAAGGATTGCGTGGGACGGTGGCGATCGTGGTTAAGTCCCGCCATCGCTTCACCAGCCACAATCGAATCCCCAACAAAAGTCAAATAAGGGTTGGCTGCCTGCTGTTTTTCATTTGGCAGGCTAGCCGTAAGGTCTCCTTCCCCCATGTAGCGCGCTTCCATGATGGTCAAGCCCGTCTGCCAAAAAGCGACTTGGCCCGTTGCCCATTGGTTCAGGGTCAATTGATAATCATGCCGGCCGGCTTCCAAAAAGAAAGTTAATTCGCGACCCGTCACTTCGAGATCTTCTTTATCTTGCCCATCAACGGACAATGTCCAGGTCATCACTGGATAATCATCGTCGAAAAAGAGCGAAAATTGCCCCTTTCCGTCGGCTGAAAAGGCCAAATAAGCGCCGTACTGCGAGCAGCGAATGCCCGCTTCTTCAAGAAGGGGAGACCATTCAGGCGAAGCTAACTTAATTAAGTCTACTTGCTTCATGAATTAATCCTTCCGCTCGTCTGCTGGCAAGAGCACATTTGCCAAAGACTTTTGCTCAATGACCTGCTGCAAGGCTTCCGCAAACAGGTGAGCCACTGAGATGACTTCCAATTTGGCAAACTGTTTGTGCGCTGGAATGGCCACCGTATCCGAAACCATCAGTCGATCCAAATCAGACGCCTGCAATTTTTCAGAGGCCTGGTCCGAGAAAACGCCGTGGGTGGCCAAGCCATTGATTTCAGCCGCTCCAGCTTGTTTCAAAGCAGAAGCAGCCTTCATCATCGTCTGCCCCGTATCCACCATATCAGCCACAATAATGGCATGCTTTAAAGCAACTTGCCCTGTTACACGGGCTTCTTGGTTCGGATCACGATCCTGATCGATGATGGCCCACTGACTATTGATTGCGGAGGCCAACCGTTGTACTAATTTCAACGTTGATGGACCAGAAGCCACGCAGACCACGTCTTGCCCCGTCAACCCCGACTTTTCCAAATAGTCAACTTGGGCTGGCAAAGCCAACAAATGGTCAACCGGTATATCGAAAAAGCCTTGGAGTTGCGCCGTGTGCAAATCCATAGTCATAACACGCTTAATTCCTTGATCCTGCAGCATATCAGCCAACAACCGGGCTGCGATCGGTTCACGGGACCGAGTCTTACGATCAGAACGGGCATAGCCCATATAGGGAATGATGACATTAATGGATTTCGCCGACGTTCGTTTGGCCGCATCGATAAAAATCATCAACTTCATGAAGTTCTCGTTCACTGGGTCCGCGATTGGGGCAATGACGTAAACGTCAATCCCGCGAACGGACTCAACAATGCGTTCATAAATTTCACGGTCGGCAAAGGTGCGAATGTCAACGGGCGACAGGGGCACGCCAATTTTTTCAGCAACTTTTTTTGAAAAGTCTTCGTTAATGCCTAAATCAAAAAGGCGAAATTTTGGATTAACAGTCATAATGGCTCCAAATGGATTCTTTCAAACTTTTGTGCGGCCCACAATCATCAAAGGGGGCGCTTACTTTCTTCATTATACTAAATTTCTGATTGTTCGGGCATAAAATCAGCAGGACAAAGGTCAGCCATCCCGATCATGGGGTCGATGTTTGCTGCTAAATGACTGGCCGTCAGGGCGTTTGGCAGCAAATCAGGTTGAGCAGTGTCAGGTTCTTTTTGCCCCTTTTTTGCTGTTGTCTGACTCTTAAAAGTGTCAGGAGACGACTGGTTCGATTGAAGGGGAGGCATTTTTTCGGACTGTTGCGTCTTTGTCTCCTTAAGCGCTTTTTTTCTTTTCTTGATTGCCTGACCAGAAGGTTTACTCTTTCCTGAAAGTAGTAAGCCGAGCTTAGTTTGCCGAGCGGGCACTTCGTGTTCTGCCGCATACAAAAAGGCATCATAGTCCCCCACCATGACCAACGCTTCTTTAGCTCTTGTAATGGCCGTATACACCAGATTTTGATTGAGCATGATTTTAAATTGTGAACTCAAAACAAGAAGAACCAGTTTGAATTCGTTTCCTTGGGCCTTATGAATCGTCGTTGCATAGGCCAATGTTAACTGGTTCAATGTTTTTGGTGTATACCAGACTTCTTGGCCGGCAAAATCAACAACCAAAGCATCGGAAGAAACCCCCTTATCCGATTGGTTATATACCGCCACAACCTCTCCCATGTCACCATTGTAAATGTCACGTTCGCTATCGTTTTCAAGCTGCAACACCTTGTCGCCAAGGCGAAAAAAGGTGTCCCCATACTGCAAGGTCTTTTGGCCTGCCTCAACCGGATTGAAAAGATCCTGTGCAAGCTGATTTAAAGCATTTACACCGGCTTGCGTTTTGTACATCGGTGCCAAAACTTGAACTTGATCAGCCGAAAAGCCTTTTTTGATGGCAGAAGACAAAACCTGACCAACTGCTGAAGGAACCTGTGGCGTTTTTGTCAAAAAAGTTGACCGGTCCTTTTTCTTTTCCAAAAAATCAGCGGGCAGTTTTCCGTCATTAATAGCCGCGGCCAGTTCCGAAATGGACGAGCCCTTCCCCTGACGGTAAATTCGCTGCAAAGCGACGTGATCGACCATTGGGCTTTTAATCAAATCCGCCAGTATGTTTCCTGGCCCAACCGATGGTAATTGGTCAGCATCGCCGACCAAAACGACGTGCATTGTCTTTGGAATAGCCGTAAAAAGGGCCGCCGCTAAATCACTATCTAGCATCGACGCCTCGTCGATCACCAAAAGGCCACCGGAAAGTGGATGATCCGCATCAAATTCAGCATCATCCCCATCCGAAATACCAAGTAATCGGTGAATCGTCGTCGCCTCATAACCCGTAATTTCCGTCATGCGCTTAGCAGCACGGCCCGTTGGTGACGCGAGCCGAACGCGCTGCTCTTTCAGCCAGTCCTGATCTTTTTTCTCTTCTCGCGCCTGCTTCTTAACCAAGGCCTCCCAGGTTTTGATCAGGGTCTTAGTAACGGTGGTTTTTCCCGTTCCAGGGCCACCCGTCAAGACAAAAAGTTGACTGGCCAGGGCTTTTTTGACTGCTTCTTCTTGAATCTCGTCCAGCTGGAGTTGGTCTGGCACGACAAAAGCAGCGTTAACCACTTCCTCATTTGTCAAAATTGCTGATTTTTTCTCGGACAATTCGATCACTTTGTCTGCGACCGTTTCTTCTGCCACGGCTAAATCGCGCGGTTGATAAGCCCCTTCGAAATAAGCCAAGTGGTGTTCCGCCACCAAGGCGCCCAAAGCGGCATCGATGTTTCTTTCCGGGTCGACCAAGGCATTTCCCAACATCGTCCAAGCTGCTTGGCGACTTTGCTCAACGGTCAAATAAGTGTGGCCGTTTGAAAAACAGGCGTTTTTTATGGCCGAAAAGACACCGGCCTTCAACCGCTCGGGGCTAATTTCGTCGAACCCGGCCTTACGGGCGATTTCGTCGACTTTTTTGAAAGGCAGACCATCGACATCGTAGACCAACTGGTAAGGCTGCTCCGCAATGATTTTCTGAGCTTCTTCGCCATATTGATCGAAGAGCCGGCCAGCGAGATCCGCCGACAGCCCAACCTTGTGTCCGAATGCAAAGAGACGTTCCAATCCCATATTGTTCTTTAAGGTCTCGACCAAGTTGTCAGCTACCTTTGGCTTCAACAAACCGGTCAAAACCGAAGGGTCTGCCAAAATCTTGTCCAAGGCGTCTTCGCCCAAAGCATCAACGATCTTTTCGGCCGTTTTCTTCCCGATTCCGGCAAAGTCGCCAGACGAAAAGAAAGCAATCAGCCCTTTTTCATCGGTCGCTACCTGGTTTTCATAACGAGCCGCCTGGAACTGCTGGCCGTATCGTGGGTGGTTGGTCAGCTGGCCAAAGAAGGCGTAGCTCGAGCCAGGTTTTACCGAAGCAAAGGTTCCGGTCACGATGATTTCGTCTTCACCCCAGTCGAAATCGTTGTCTGCAACCTGGATGGAGAGAATCTTAAAGTAGGAATCATTGGCCGCAAAAATCACGTTTTGCAGAATGCCCTGTACTTGATTGTCCTCAGAAATCGTTCTTACCATCTCGTCCTACTCTGTTTTTGCTATGTACGGTACAAAAAAGTACCATTTGTTCTTTAAATCGTTGTTGACGCGTCCTGTTCCTTGCCCAGATAGTCCGTTTGGTTCCACTGAATGAGCTTGAAGTGCTTCCCGTCGGTCGATTGGATGGTCGTTGTCGATGTGTTGGACAAACCACCCAGGCGAAAACGAATTTCTTCTCGTGGCACTTCCAAAAGATTGGTCATGCCAAAGGTCAAAATCAGGCCGTGGGCCACGATCAAAACGGATTCATCTGGATAATCCTTGGCGACTTGCTCGATAAAACGTCGGAAGCGTCGCACGGCTTTAGTGTACCCTTCGCCGTGAAAGCCCTGCCCTTCAAATTCTTCTAAGTGATTTTGGTAAATGTCATAGGCTTTCGGATAGTTCTTCGCCACATCTTCTTTTTTCTGCCCTTCCCAGTCCCCAAGGCCAACCTCGACGATGTTTGAGTGCAAGGACAACTTCGGCTGCTTTGGCAAATGAGAAACGATCGTCTGGGCAGTTTTGTTTGCACGGGGCAAAGGCGATGAAAAGGCACGGCTAATGCCTTTATCTTTCAAGAAAGTACCGACTTTTCCCATATCCTCATAGGAGGAAGCCAACAAAGGCGAATCGCCCTGGGCCCCCTGAAAGCGCTTCTCCAAATTCCATTCTGTTTGGCCATGACGGACAAAGTAAAAAGTTGTCATGCTACTTGCTCCAAAACTTGGCGATCAACGAGTTCTTTCAAGAAGAACGAAACGAGTTCGGTCATTTCCGCTCTGTCATCACGTTTTTTGATATCGACTGATCCACCAGCAGCACCGACAACGTCCACCTTTAAGGAGGACAAATCTTTTTTGACCACAACCTTCAGGCTGATGGCCTGATCCACCGGCTTTTCCGGTTGCAAGGACCGTTTCATGACGAAGGCACCTGCGTTGTTGACGACAAAGCCAAGATCCATCAGCGTGAATTTCTTAATCGATGGGCTAATCTTGAAAGTGCCCAAATCGTTGATTGAAAATTGTTCTTGAAAAGCCATATCATTTCTCCTTTGCATTGGCTGCCACCACGTTCTTAGTGGCGTAGTCCCTTTGGATAAAAGTTCTTGAGTTGCCCGTTCACAAACTTGGCCCAACCGACCCCGTTTCCTCCGGCCGTCATCAAAACAAAGCCCTTCTGCAGATCAGCTTTGGTGTTCAGAGCTTCTCCGTGAATGTAGGCCTGAAAAGCGGCAGCATCATCGATGGCAAAGACCTGAGCCGCCTGATCCGGTTGAATGGCTAGCGCCAAAGCATGGTCGGGTTCAAACCGTTTCTTCTTAAAAGTTCCAAGACAAAGGCCGGCCCGTAAGATCTTAATCTTTTGAAAGGCTGGGCAGTCGGAAGGGATCATAAAGACTCGGTCGCCAAAGCGAACCAGACGCGAAAAGTCGACGTCTAAGCCGGGCACCGTTTCCTTCAAAAAGTTTTGCAGCAAGGTTTCTTCTTCAGCAGAAATTCGATCGCCCTTCTGGGTTTTAATCGTTTTTACCGGCTCAGCATCTGCTGCCTTCACCAGCTTGGCGACAAAGTGCCCTTCGCCAGGCAGGTCCTGTGGCCAAAGGCGGGCGGCCTTTTTCAAATCCGGATTACCATCCGCCCAGTCCGGACGGGCATCTTGAATGCCCGAGCCCGGCACTTTGTCGATATCAACGAGCGAAAATTCCGGGTAGTTTTTAAGCAGCCAGGCAATCGTCTGCTCGTCTTCTTCCGGTGCAAAAGTACAAGTTGAGTAAACTAAAGTACCACCTGGCTTGACCATCTGCACAGCGTTGGAAAGAATTCCTTCCGACCGCTCCGCACATTCTTTCGGATAGTCTTCCGACCAGTAAGAAATGGCGTCTGGATCCTTACGGAACATCCCCTCACCAGAGCAGGGCGTGTCCAGTAAGACACGGTCAAAGAATGCGGGCAACGCCTTGGCTAGATCCTTGGAATCAGAAGAAGACACGATAGCATTTGACACCCCAAAGCGCTCAATGTTTTCGGACAAAATCTTGGCCCGAGAGAAGAAAATCTCGTTCGTCCAAAGCAATCCCGAACCCTGCATCTGACCGGCTAACTGCGTCGATTTTCCACCGGGTGCAGCTGCCAAATCTAAGACTTTTTCGCCAGGCTGGGCGTCGACCACTTCAGCCACGAACTGGGCCGACGGTTCCTGTGAGTAAACCAAGCCAGTTGTGTGGTCAATGCCTTTGCCATCGACTTGACCAAAGTAACCGTTTTTCGACCAAGGCACCGGTTGTCCTAAAGAAAGGTCGACGGGAACTTGATTGGCTTTTAAGGGATTCAAACGAAATCCCTTGTCAACTGGTCCCCTTAAAGCCGCAAAAAAAGGCCCGCTTTGTTCTTTGAGCAGGTCTTGATATTTTGCGATGAAAGCGTCTGGTAATGCCATGCTAACCTCGTCACTGAACATTCAGTCTCTTACAAATACTTGGCGTCTTCTTCTGGATCCTGTGAAGTCAAGATCTTTGGGCCATCCTTTGTGATCGCCAAAGTGTGTTCATATTGTGCAGACCACGATCCATCTAAGGTCCGAACCGTCCAACCATCTTCTGGTGTTTCGTCGGTTTCAACTTCCCATCCGCCCATGTTAATCATGGGCTCGATGGTAATGGTCATTCCTTCCTTCAAACGAAGACCGTGTCCGGCTTTTCCAAAGTGTGGAATCTGTGGGTCTTCGTGCATCGTTGGGCCAACCCCGTGACCAATGTATTGGCGCACGTCACCATAGCCCATTTCGTCTTCAGCGTACCGTTGGATAGCGGCACCAATATCCCCAACACGATTTCCGACAACGGCTTGATCGATTCCCAAATATAACGACTTCTTGGCCACTTCCATCAACTTCTTGACTTCTGGTGACACTTCACCGACGGCATAAGACCAAGCAGAGTCAGAAACAGCCCCATCCAAGCCAACAACCGTATCGACTTTGACCAAATCGCCGTTCTTCAACTTTAGCCCCTTGCGAGGCAAGCCGTGGGCCACTTCACTATTCACTGAAACCGTGACGGCGTACTTGAAGCCTTCAAACCCAATTTGCAAAGGAACCCCACCGTGATCCTCGATGTATGCCTTACACTTAGTCTCAATTTCCCAAGTATCGAGTCCTGGCTTAATCAAATCGCGAAGCATGTGGTGCATGCCGGCAATAATCGCACCAGACTTGCGCATCGCTTCAATTTCACGTGGTGATTTTAAACTAATCATGAATGTCCCTTTCCTATCTTCCAAATTACTTTCATTATAACATTTTCACCTTTAATCACACGGACCAATCAACGCTTTTTTTCATGTCTTTTCATTCTTGTAACATTTGACTTTTTTAGAACCGATCGCCATAATAAAGGAAAGAAGAGAAAAGGAGTTTCTGCTATGAAGAACTTTTTACTTGGTGTATCACTGTTTGGTAACGCAGCCTTGGCCTACATGTTGTTAAAGGATGACGACCGCGTCGTCGACTGGAAAGAAAAGGCTCAAGACGCTGTCGAAACTGGTAAGGCAAAGGGCCAAGAAGCCCTTGCTTACGGAAAGCAAAAAGCTGCTGATTTGACTGATGCCGGTAAGGACAAGGCCAATCAAGCAAAGAACAAGTTCCATGAAGTTAAGGGACAAGCTGCAGCAAAGAAGGATGACATGAGCGCATCATTGGATGACCAATTGGCTCAATTGAAGGAACGCGCTGGCGTTTCGGACAAATAAATAGTCAAAAAAAGCGAAACCCGATGGTTTCGCTTTTTTTCTTTCACTTCACGAAATCAAAAAGGCCTGACGCTTCGATTCGTCAGGCCTTTTGTTTCTTATGATTGGTAGAAACGCAACCAGTTGCTGCGATAGCCACCTTCGTCTAGCTGTTCCACCATTTCTTTATTCGTTAGCGGCAGGTTGCGTTCGTTTTCACTCACGCCTGTCAAATAACTAGCTTTAATATTAGCCGGAACCGACAAAACCGTGTCGTCATCACTCAAAGATTGGCTATTGTAACGTTTAACTCTGGCAAACGAAAGCTTTCCCGTTTCCGATTTCTTTATCCAATACGTCCGCTTTTCTTTTGTCACCAGTTGCACTTGGCCACCCTTGGCCCAGGCGTTTTTAGTCGTCTTTTGACCAGGAATGGACTGACCAGCATCAATCGACTGATTCTGATAGTGATCAAGCACCTCTGAAACGGCGTCAAGGGTTGCTTGATAACGCTCCTTAGAGTCAGTATAGCGACCAGCGCCAGAAACCACTGTGATAAATTCATGCCCGGATTGGTCTTTAATCAAACCAGTCAATGCGCCACCAGTTTCAGGCGTCGAACCAGTCTTTAATCCTTCAACTGTCAGATTTTTAGGATTATTCAGCTGACTTGCGATTTCTTGTTCAAACTTACCACCTTCAGTCAGTTTGATCTTTAAGTTACTTTCCTCTCCATTTGGCGTATAAACCAAACCACGCTTTTTGTAGAAGTCCTTGATATCTGGGTAGTCTTTAACGATTTGATAAGCTAACATAGCCAAATCACGAGGCGTCGCCTTGTTTTCTGCCGTCTTTTTCGCCGACTTCACCTTGTACGAAAAGGCATCGTCATTAACCTGACCAGCTGCGTTATACCAGACCGTATCCTTTAGGCCGAGCTTTTTTGCCCAACGCTCCAAAAATTCCTGCTGGCTTTCAGACTTCTTTTTAGCAAAGTCCGCCAAGGCTAAGGAAGCATCGTTAGCCGATGTCGTAAACATGGCCGTAAAGAGTTCCTTAACTGTCAACGTCTCCCCTTCTTTGACATCCAAATGGGCATACATGGCCGCATCTTTGTCTGACCAATCCGATGACTTAGTAAACTTAACCGGCGTATCCCATTGGTAATCCCCATCGTCAATTGCTTGCAAAACAGCATAGGCCGTTAACATTTTACTTTGCGAGGCAATGCCGATGACCTGATCTGGATTTTTTTGTCCCAGAATCTGACCAGTATTGGCATCGATGACAAAGGCGTTGCGCGCTTTAACATGGAGCTTCATGGCTTCGCCATCTAATTTTTTTGACGAAGCTTTTATTTGATCACGATTTTCAACATAAGCCGTGCCCACATACCCCAAACTACCAAGAATAAGGATGGAAAGAAAGAGAATGATCACGATTTTTAAAAAGCGTGGGAGTGGCTTCTTTTCTTTTTGCGAGGTATAAGCGGGGCGAAAAGTCATCCCCATTTTCTTTTCTCGTCGAAATGGATTTTTTAAATACATGTGCTGATCCAACTTAATCTTGTCTAATGCGTTCCAAAGAGGCGGTCACCGGCATCCCCAAGGCCAGGAACGATATAGCCTTCGGCGTTTAAGCCACGATCAATTGAAGCCGTGACAATGGTCACATCTGGATGAGCTTCTTGAACCGCCTGAATTCCTTCTGGTGCCGAAACCAACGTAATCAGCTTAATCTGCTTGGCCCCACGACTCTTTAAAGCATGAATCGCATCTTTGGCAGAGCCACCGGTGGCAAGCATAGGGTCAACCAAAAGGACTTCTCGCTGTGCAATGTCTTCTGGCAACTTCACAAAATATTCAACTGGTGCCAACGTCTCTTCGTCTCGATACATGCCAATGTGGCCGACTTTGGCCGCAGGGATTAGCTGCAAAATGCCATCCACCATGCCGAGTCCCGCACGCAAAATTGGAACAACCGCCACTTTCTTTCCAGCTAATGACTGGGCTTTTGTCTCTTCCACAGGCGTCTTCACTGAAACAGTCTCAAGTGAAAAATCGGCAGACGACTCATAGGTCAAAAGCATGGCCAATTCGTCAACAAGGGCCCGAAAGTCTTTCGTACCTACCGCTTCATTTCGAATCATCGTCAACTTGTGTTGAACGAGTGGGTGCTTTACTTCAATTACATCTGCCATTTTTGCCTCCAACGCGCATTTTTATTTAGTGTAGCAGATATTTTTAATAAAACGATGTCAATTGCTTTAAAAAAGGCTTAAGAATCGTTGAATCTTTCCACTGATCGAGAATTGTCTTCTTTTAACTTCTCCGCTATAATAAGAAGTAATTCGCACCCGTAGTTTAACGGGATAAAACGGGGACCTCCTAAGTCTTTGCTCCCAGTTCGAGTCTGGGCGGGTGCATGAAACAAAACTGGCATATCAACGTTTATACGCATTATGATACAGTCAATAAAAAAGTCGCCCACCTGGCGACTTTTTTAGTACTAAAATTTTGGTAAGTGCTTTTGCAATACTGAGCCAATTGCAGCAACTAAGAAACCGTTCACGAAGAACTCAAAGATAAAATTAAAAGCTAAGACTGAGATCAACCAAAAAAGCAGGTTTTCTTTTGGAATGCCATACCCGGAAAGGGGCAAAAAAGAAAGCGACAAAAAGGTCAACAAAATAACCATGGCTGTGTTAATGAAAGCAGACAGGCCGCCCATACAAAACAAGAACAAGGTTGGCTTATTTCGGCCCGAAAAGAAGCGTTTGGCCAAATAACCAATCATAAGCCCCACCAGCAAACGAGGAACAAAGGCCACAAGCGGGTTCGAAAAAAGAACAGAACCAAAGGTACCCGGATGCAATAGCGCCCGAATCCAGGAATAAAAGGCCCAGAAGAAAGCAACAATAAAGCCTGAACGCACGCCCAACAGCACAGCTGAAAGAGCCACTGTAGCTGGCAGAATAACTGCTGATGCCCCAACAACAACTGCGCCAAGTGGCACATAGCCCAAAAACGGCACGATCGACTGCAACAAAATAATGGCGACAAACATGGTGGTTAACACAAATTGTTGATTTTTTTGCTTCTTATTCATGCTTTCTTCTCCCTAAGGTCAATGCTACGAGTATAGTCGTTAGCAAAAAAGCTGTCAACCAGCGCTTTACACAAGTTGACAGCCGTCATTAGAATTGGAGAAGTAAGCGGTTTAAGCGAGGGGCATAGATGTCCCCAAAGCGTACAAAATGCATCAAAATATAGTAAAATTCGTACCACTTGAATCGTTCCTGGTAGCCCTCATCCAATGGATAGGCTTTCTGATAAGCCTCATAAAAGTCTTGGCTAAAACCAGGAAAGACAGCAGAAACCGCTAAATCATATTCTCGATCTCCATAAAAAGCGTTTGGATCAATAAAAACCGGTTGCCCCTTTTCGTCAAACATGAAGTTGCCCGCCCAAAGATCACCGTGCAGTAAGGAAGGCTTGACGTTTTGAACGTGCGCATCAGACAAAATAGCCTGCTTCAAATGTTCAAAGTGATCCCCTCGTTGCGAAAGCCAAAAGCCCTTCTTGATCGCTTGTTTCATCAGAGGTTCTAATCGTTGATGAACAAAGAATTCGCCCCAAGAATCTGACCATGTATTGTCCTTTGGCACAAAATCATAATCATTTGACAGATTAAAGCCAAATTGGCTGCCCTTTGTTTGATGCAGGACAGCAAGGGCTCGCCCTAGATCGCCCTGATTACTTGGCCCGGATTTGACCCATGACAAAAGTAAGTAAGCAAAGCCCTGAATCTCTCCTTGCTTCATTACTTTTGGCACCGTCACATGCTTTTGAAGAGCCTTCAAGGACGCCACTTCGGAATCGAAAAAGTGCCGGTCTTGATACGGTTGAACTTTCAAAAAATAGCGATCATTGCCAGAATAGAGCGAATAGGCAAGATTGACGTCCCCACCGCTTACAGGCCTTAGATCATGTGGGTCTTGTAGATTCAACCGACTCAAAAAGTCTGGTCCGAGTAATGACGTGTTGGCTTTTGACAGCATAAATACCTCCTAGCAAAATAAAAAACAGCCCCCGTCGTTATACGGAAGCTGTTTTGAGCAAATAAGGGCCTTAGGATTTAAACGTTCATCAAGAATAAATTGGTCAAAGGATAAATACATAAGGCCTCGTTTCTTTACTTTCACTTTACCACAGATTCAAAAGTAACGGAAACTTTTCAACCAAAAAAGCTTTCAAAGAAAACCTGACCATTAGCCATTTACGTGACCTAAACTATTCTTTTCTTTCAAAGGGCGGGCGGCACGTTCCAAGACATCATGGACATCCACCGGCGTAATCGCCCCGTTTTCATAAACCGTTTGCAACAAGTCACGACCAGGAGTCTTTTGTGGCACAGTTTGCAGCTGACCAGCATCATCCACGATCACTTTCAGCAAACCAGCCTTCGACGACTTGGTCAAATCAGTCTTCGGTTGCTTTTTAATCTGCAAATCTTCGCCTTCCACCGTGTGCGCATACGCCGCTTTGATCGCAAAGCGCTCTGTATCACGGGTGAAGCCTTCTTGCAGCAAACCACCACCAGATCCAACGACCAGGTTGTCTGTCGACCAACCATGATGGATCAACGCTTCGTATAGCTTGATGATCGTGTCGGCCTTCATGCCATCACCCTGAATCAGACCAACGTTGTGCTTCAAGACCTTGTAGCCCTTCTCGTTGACCTCGGTACCAAAGATGTCGGCCAAAATATCCAAGACGGCCAGATCCATGGTAATCGGATCACCAGAATCAGGACGTAAGACAACGCGACCAGGTCGTTCCTTAATTCGAGTGACCATCGCCTCAGAGCCGACCACTTCACGCACGAAGTGGAAAGTGTCGTAGGAATCAATCACGATCGATACTGGTGCGTCGTCAGGCGTCCGGTCCAACTGGGCGTTCAAATAGTCGAACTCACCCTGACCGGAACCGTAGGCCGTCGCCACGGAGTGTTCCGTTGCCCAAATCGACAGGGCGCGACCAGATAGACCGTATACTTCTTTAAAATAATGGGAAGCGGCCAAGTTATCTGATCCACGGAAGTGCAGCAAGTGCGCGGCCCCACCGCGCTGACCCGATTCCAAAGAAGTGGCGCCGCGCAGGCCAAAATCGTTGACCATCAAAGGCAGCGCGTCGACCGATCCAGTCTTTTCGACCAGTGGCAGCAAGCGCTTTTTGATATACAGCGAGTTGGTGGCAATCGTCGTTGGGTACCAAACATGCATCAGCATGACTTCCAAGGCGTTTAGGGACGTGGCGAACCAATCCTCGGTCGATTCGATCGTGAACAAGGCCGTTCCGGTTGGCACTTCCAAGCCTTCTGGCAAAGCCTTAATGCGAACTGGGAAATAACCCAAATCGCGGACTTTTTCCCAAACCGAACGGTTGAAGTAAGCCTTGGTGCCAAAAGTCTCTTCGGAAACTTTTTCGGCCTCGTCAATCATCTCAGTCGTGACCTTGGTTTGGAAATAGTCGTGTAGAATCATCGACATCCCAAACCAGGAAACGGTTGGATAAAGACCACCGACACGGGCTTCTCCGTACGAGTAAAGCTTGTTAATGTTTTGTGGATACTGCAAGTGGTGCGTTAACTTGTAAGCATCCGTTGCTAGAATTAAGTTCATCCTTTTTCTCCTCTTTGTTTTTATGCAGAGCCGCAGATGGATAAACGCTCTGTTTGCTGTCCTTTTCGTTGTTTAGAAAAAGGGCTTGCACCCATTATAACTGACTGCCCGCGTTTTTTCGACAAGAATGAAACTTAGCGCACAATAAAAACGGCTTCTCTCTTTAGAGAAAAGCCGTTTTTATTCATTTGCTTATTTTTTCTTGGCCAAAAGTGACTTCGAAAGTGCAATGATCGAAGGCAAAAGCGTCACGAAGACGATGCCCAAGATGATTGCTGAGAAATGCTCAGCCACGAATGGGATGTTTCCAAAGAGTGCACCCGCACCAGTCATCAAGAAGGACCAGGAGAAGGCGGCAATGAGCACGTATTCGATAAAGCGCCTTGAAGAAAAGGCTGACAAGCCGGCGACAAAGGGAACAAAAGTACGGATAATGGGAACGTAGCGCCCCATAATCACCGCGACACCGCCATGCTTTTGAAAGAATTGTTCCGCTTCTTCAATGTTTTTTGGCTTGATCAAAACCGAGAAAGGCTTCTTTTCAAGCAACGGACGCCCACCTTTTCGGGCGATCAGGTAGTTCGTGATGTCGCCAACCACCGCTGCGATAAAGAAAACAATCATGAAAACCCAATGGTTCAAACCGGCCTGTTGCCCGGCTGGTGTCATCGAAATGGCCCCCGCAGCAAAAAGAAGGGAATCACCTGGTAAGAAAGGCAGAACAATCGCGCCCGTTTCCACCAAAATAATGGCAAACAAGATTAGGTAAGTCCATGGGCCAAAATGCTGAACAAGGCTCGCGATATGGTCATCGATGTGCAAAATAAAGTTGATCAGAAAAGACATCCAGAGTCTCCATTCCATTAATACAGTCAGTGTTTGGCCGCCAGTGGCGAACCATTTCAGTCATCAAAAAGAAGACCTAGTCTTTTACGACAGCTTCCTTTGGTTGGAAGGAGGAAATGAATCCAAAGACGACCAACCAAATCGTAGCGCCGATTGCCGGAATTCGTGACGAATCGTTAAAGAAGAGCGTCACATAGACAAAGACAAAGAACAATGCAGCCAACGGTACCAAAAGCTTTGGTGCTTTCACCAAGAAGCCATCTGGCATGTAATCAGATGACTTGCGGTAGTGCCAGTATGCCCAAAGGATCATAATATAGATCATCAAGAACAGATCCGTTGCAGCAGAAGTGACAAAGACGAAAGCATCTGAAATAGCTGGAATCGATGAAATCACCGCTGAACCAACAGAAATCAGAGAGGAGAAAAGCAAGGCTTTGGCTGGCAAGCCACGCTTTGACAGTTTGGCAAAGGGTTGCAAGAACTTTGCCCGAGACTCTTTAGCCAGTGAGTAGAAGTTACGACCCGTTGAAAAGAGAATCGAATTGAAAGAAGAAGCGGCCGCCGTCAAGACAACAAAGTTAATGATCGCAGCAGCGCCCTTCAATCCAACTAACTCAAAGACCATAACAAATGGCGATTGATGTGCTGGAATCTGCTTCCATGGGTAAATGGTCATGATAACAAACAAGGCGCCAAGGTAGAAGAAAAGCACACGGAACGGAATTTGGTTAACCGCCTTTGGCAAAATTTGACGCGGATTCTTCGTTTCAGCAACCGTCATTCCGATAAATTCCATCCCCACAAAGGCAAACATCACCATCTGGAAGGAATTAATGAAGTTCCCCCAGCCATTTGGAATCAGGCTAAAATCGTGGAAAATATTTCCAAAGGAAACCGTACCGACCGGTGTTTGAAAGTGGCCAAAGGCCATTATCAAACCAGTCGCGATCAAGGCCAAAATGGCAATAATCTTGATCATCGAGAACCAGAATTCCATCTCACCAAAGAGTGACACGGCAATCAGGTTAACACCTGTCAAAGCAGCCAAGAAGATCAGCTGAATCAGCCATTCCGGCATGCTTGGGAACCAAAACTGAACGTATTTTCCAATGGCGGTCAATTCAGCCATACCAAAGAAAATGGTCGTCAGCCAGTAGGACCAGCGAGCAAAGAAACCGACCCGGTTTCCTAAATACTTCGTCATGTAGGCAATAAAGGTTGGTTGTGATGGATCTTGATAGAGCATCTCACCCATGGCGCGCATCATGACAAACATCATGGCCCCAATAATCGCATAGACCAGCAAAATACCAGGTCCTGCAAAATGGATGGAGTTTCCAGCACCCATGAAAAGACCAGTTCCAATCGTTCCACCAATGGCGATCAACTGGACGTGGCGGTTTTTCAACCCCTTGTCTTCTTTGGGCATTGTATTCGTATTCATTTCTTGTGACATATTCTTCCCCTTTTACGGATAGGAAGAAGACACTTAGCGCCCCCTAAGTGTCTTCAATCATCTCTTTTTTACTTCTCTTCAGGTCGTGAGTAACGAGCAACGTCCGCCAAGACTAACTGCTTGAAGTCCGCTGCAGGCATTGCTTCCGTTTCTTGTTGACCGTAGCGACGAACCGTTACCGTACCGTCTGCTTGCTCGGAATCACCGAGAACCAAGGTGTATGGTACCTTCTTCGTCTGTGCGTCTCTTATTAAGTAACCCATCTTAGCCGAACGATTATCAATGTGGGCACGCAAGCCAGCATCTGCCAAATCCTTTTGGATCTTCTTAGCATATGAACCGTGTGCTTCGGCATTAACCGGAATGATCTGCACTTGCAAAGGTGCTAACCAAGTTGGGAAAGCGCCCTTGTAGATTTCGATCAAATAAGCCGTGAAGCGTTCCATCGTACCAACGATCCCACGGTGTAGCATCACTGGGCGGTGGTTATCTTGGCCGTCTTCGCCAACATAAGTCAAGTCGAAGCGTTCAGGCAACAAGAAGTCCAACTGGATGGTAGACAACGTTTCTTCACCACCCAAAGCCGTCTTCGTTTGAATGTCCAACTTTGGCCCATAGAAAGCAGCTTCGCCAGGTGCTTCGAAGTAATCCAAGCCCATGTCGTCCATGGCCCGCTTCAACTGAGCTTGGGACTTTTCCCACATCTCATCGTCGTCGAAGTACTTTTCCGTATTTTCAGGATCGCGGTAAGAGAGACGGAAACGATAATCCGTAATATCAAAGTCCTTGTAGACGTCCATCGTCATCTTCAAGATGGACTTAAATTCTTCTTCTAATTGGTCAGGTGCAACGAAAGTGTGGCCATCGTTTAGCGTCATTTCACGAACACGTGAAAGACCAGTCAAGGCACCAGACTTTTCATAACGGTGCATCATGCCAAGTTCAGCAATTCGCAACGGCAAATCACGGTAAGAACGTGGCTTGTGCTGGTATACCGAAATGTGTGATGGACAGTTCATTGGCCGCAATTCAAGGAATTCGCCATCCCCCATGTCCATTGGAGGGAACATATCTTCACGATAGTGGTCCCAGTGACCAGAAGTCTTATAAAGATTCAAGTTTGAAAGCACTGGTGTATAGACGTGCAAGTAATCGTTGGCCAATTCCTTGTCGACAATATAGCGTTCCACTTGGCGACGGATCGTCGCTCCGTTTGGTAACCAAACGGGCAAGCCAGAGCCGACCTTTTGGCTGGTAAAGAAGAGGTCCAGATCACGACCAATGTTACGGTGATCGCGTTCCTTGGCTTCGGCCCGACGCTGCAAGTCTTCTTCCAAATCCTTGGCGTCCCAGAAGGCCGTTCCGTAAACACGTTGCATGACATTCTTTGATGAATCGCCGCGCCAGTATGATCCGGCAACCGAAACCAACTTGAAGTGCTTGATCCAACCAGTGGATGGTACCAAGCCACCGCGGTCCAATTCGACGTGCTCACCTTGAACAGCGACCGTGATTTTTTCACCTTCTGGTAAATCATTGATCAGTTCGATCTTATAAGGATCGTCCTTGAAGGTCTCAAGCGCCTCGTCTCGACTGATTTCGTGTGACAGGATTGGCAAATCTTCTTTGACAATCTTTTTCATCATCGCTTCGATTTCAGCAAAGTCTTCCACTGACACCTGGTTTCCAGCCCCGTTATCTGTATCGTAGTAGAAGCCGTTTTCAATGGCAGGACCGACACCGAAGTGAACGTTTGCAAACTTTGGCAAACGACGCATCGCTTGCGCCAACAAGTGGGCCGCTGAATGGCGAAGAATTTGCAAGGCTTCGTCTTCCCCCTTTGTGATCAAGGAGAAATCGCCTGACTCTGTCATGGCGTCTTGCATCCCGACGTATGAACCGTTTAGCTTCGCTGAAACGGACTTTTTGGCCAATGATTTAGCAATTGATTCTGCCACTTCAATTGGCTTTACCCCTTCTTCAAAGGACTTCTTCGCCCCATCGGGGAATGTTAAGGTAATTTCTGCCATTATCCTACCTTCTTTCTTTTCTCTATTGCTGATTGAAACAATGGGTTTGAACGAAAAAACGCCCCTCGTGCAAAACTTGCACAGAGGGACGTTAGACCGTGGTACCACCCAATTTTCCAGGCCAAGGCCCAGACTCGAAAAACACGTAACGGTGTTACCCGGGCAAAGTTTCATCACTTACTTCTTCACCATTCCGAGGTAGTCTAGATTTGCAGCCAGACCGACTCACACCAACCGTCGGCTCTCTTATTCTGACCTTGCAAAGGAAGTTGTCCTCATCAGCAATTTATTGATCTAATTATGGCACATTTTAAAAGAAGTTACAAGTTTTACTTGTTGTCTTCCAAAACCTGAGCCAATGCTTGACGCGCCATGTCATCATGATCCAAAATACCATGATCATAAACGTTTTGTAATGCCGCGATTTGTTCTTTTGATAAAGCCATGTGCTCGCCTCCAAGTATTTTTGACTATTATATGACAGCAAAGCCGAAAATGCTAGGTATTTTAACCGATTCAAATTAAAAAGATCCGCCTGTTTTCTGTATAAAACCGCCCACTTAATTTTTAGTAGAAGATCACGTTTTCCTCTTTTCTTGTATAATGATAGGTAAGAAAACGATAGAAGGAGACACAGAATGGCAGATAGCAAATTGCGCGCCCAGGTCGTCTTTGCGACCATCACCGGAAATAACGAGGCCGTCGCAGATGATCTGGTCGCGCACTTAGAAGAACGGGGTGTCCTGGTTGAAAAAAGTGAGATCTCACAAAGCGAACCCGAAGACTTGGCCAATTATGATCTAGCCTTTCTTGTCCCCTACACCTACGACGAAGGTTCTTTACCAGACGAAGGCTTGGACTACTTTGATGACCTAGCTGATGTACGTTTAGACCATCTCGTATACGGTGTTGCCGGTTCTGGCGATACTTTTTACGAAGACTTTTATTGCTTGGCATTAGACAAATTCGAACAACAAATGGAGAAAACGGGCGCAACCAAAGCAGCCGATCTGGTTCGCATCAACCTTTATCCATCCCCTAAAGACAAGGAGCGACTTGCTCATTTAGTCGACCAAGCTGTTTTAAAAGTAACGGCATAAAAAAAGAAGGACCGTTGGTCCTTCTTTTTTTATTAAACTTATTCAGCCGTCGTGTAAACAGCCAAAACGTCTTCGTTGTCTTCTAATTCATCGACCAACTTGTCCAACTTTTCGCGATCTTCATCTGAGATGCTCATTGGGTTTTGGGCGATCATCGTTACTTCGGATTCTGCCAAGTCAAAGCCTGCTTCAGTCAAAGCTGCTTCGACCGTTTGGAAGTCGCCGGGAGCCGTGAAGATTTCAAAGGCTTCGTCAGAAGTCTGAATATCGTCTGCACCAGCTTCCAAAGCAGCTTCCATCACCGTGTCTTCATCCAAATCTGGGTTTTCTTCGCGATCGATGGCAAAGTAACCCTTGCGATCAAATTGGAAGGCCACAGAACCAGACGTTCCAAGTGAGCCACCAAAATGCTTGAATGAGTTACGAACGGATGAAACCGTACGGTTGATGTTATCCGTTGAGGCTTCCACCAAAACAGCTACACCAGCCGTTCCGTAACCTTCATAAGTCACTTCTTCGAACTTAGCGCCACCAGCACCAGAAGCCTTATCCAACGCACGTTGGATGTTGTCCTTTGGCATGTTGGCTGCCTTCGCCTTATCCACTACCAAACGGAGGGAGGCGTTCATTTCTGGATCAGCACCGCCAGCCTTTGCTGCAACATATAAGTCGTGCGCAAGCTTTTGGAAAATCTTTCCACGCTTAGCATCTTGGGCGTTTTTACGACCTTGAATGTTATGCCATTTACTGTGTCCTGACATTGTGTCTTCTCCTTAAATTTAAAATCCTAATTATTGTAGCAAAGTTCTTGATCGATTACTAGTGAAAATAAAGGCATGACCCCTGTTTGAAGAAAGCGCATAAAAAGTCGCCAGCTCTGCCGGCGACTTTTCTGTCATGAATTAAAAAAGAAAGGGCTTAAGTCTCTGATTCAACGAAATGGGCGCGTAACAGCCTGGATATCAACATCACATACGAGAACACGATCAGACTCGCTGCTGTCACATCCGAAAGCCAGTGAGCCCCATAACGGACTCGACTTAAAGCAATGGTTATTGCTAAAGTAACCGTGACAATCAGGAGCAAGGATTGCGCTTTCCGCCAAGAACGAGGTAAAAAGAAGATCAAATAAACCAGTAACCAGCCGGAAGTCGTGTGTCCAGATGGAAATGAGAAATGACCATTTGACCCATTTGGCTGCCACCAAGGCGTAAACTGACTCATTTGTTGATCCATCTGAAATGGACGGTAGCGACCCCAATGAAGCTTAAGATCACCAATGGTTAAGGATACCAAGAAGACTAAGACGATGCCAAAAACAGCCGCTTTCAACAGGTATCGGCGTTCTTCTTCACTTCTTTTTTTTAGGTAGAAAAAGAAAAGAAAAGACAAAAGCACTGTCATGACAAAGGCACTGCACCATTGAATGAGTTTAGGGTCCTCAACACCTATGATATCGCCATTAATCAACTGAGCCAATGTATAGGCAAAGTACCCTTTTAAAGAAAAGAGAATCTGATTCATCGAAAGAATCAAAAAGACAGCCGTGATTAACAAGCGTTGTACCCGACTACCATTTGAAAAAAAAGTTGCCCAAGCGATCAGCTGAAAAGAAGAAAAAAGAATGATGTTAGGGCCTCGAATACCATATTCTTGGAAGAATTGGCCGACTGCAGATGAACGGTCCATCACCCCCTGACTAACGCTTCGATCATAAAAGCTAGCCAAAAGTAAAACTAAAAACGCGAGCAGATAAAAAACAGCGAACCCGATTTTTTCACCATGTGTGGCCTCAAAATTCCGACTTTGGCTGTCCTGTTGTTGAATCCTTGTCTTCATGAGTGTGCCCCTTATTCTTGATAAGCTCATTATATAATGAGAAAAACAAGCTGCACAGGGACGCAAAGGGGCAATTTGTCTCATACCGCTATAATTTTAAAGCAAAACAAAAAAGGCAGCCCAATCGGACTGCCTTTTTACTCAATGATGCCGCTGACAGGAATCGAACCTGCACGGAGAAATCTCCATACCGACCTGAACGGTACGCGTCTGCCAGTTCCGCCACAGCGGCATTTAAAACAATAATCATTATATCGTCTATTGGGTCATCTGACAAGCCAAACTTCAATGGATTTTAACCTTGTTGGCTCTCTGTGGGTCGCTTGCAGGATCAGCTTAAGAAGCCTATACTAGAATCTGATATTTAGAACATTTACAAGCTGACAGACAGCGATTTCATTACGATTAGGGGTATAAAAAAAACATGACCGATTACGTTCAACAGTTCCTCTTTCTTCTACCAATGGGCATCTTGGCCGGCATCGTGTCAACGACTGCCGGGCTAGCCTCTCTCGTTTCATATCCAGCACTTTTGGCGGTTGGTATCCCGCCGCTTTTTGCAAATGTCACCAATACCGCCGCCTTAGTCATGACCGGAATTGGCGCAACCGTTTCTTCCCACAAAGAACTTGGGGAACACAGAAAAGAATTGATTAAGATTTTACCCTTTACGATCGGCGGTGCCATCATCGGTGCCTGGTTGCTGCTTGCAGCACCGGCTTCAACTTTTGAAAAAGCCGTTCCGTTTTTTGTTTTATTAGCTGGTTTACTCTTGCTTTCACAGGTCAATAAATCTAAGACAGCCGAAACAAATTTAACTCGTGAGGATTCAATTGAAAACGACGGCAAGCATCCCCTTTACCGTGTGATTGTCTCGATTGGTATTTTGTTGGTCGGGATGTATTGCGGTTATTTCGGCGCTGCCGGTGGTGTGCTCTTGCTTGCGATTTTATCAGCGACAACGACCATGCCCTTTGCTTCCTATAATGCGTTAAAGAACCTGTCACTTGGGGCGGCCAACTTGATCGCCACTGTGATTTACCTCTTCTCGTCGCACATTTATTGGCCCTTGGTCATCCCCCTTGGGATCGGCCTTTTCATCGGTGGTTGGATTGGGCCACACATCGTGCGAATCATCCCCGAAAAAATCTTGAAGATCGTCATTTCACTTGCAGCTGTCGGCTTAGCCGTTGATCTATTCGTTAAGGCTTACTTCTAAAGTAAAAGTTAAAAAAAACGACCAGATTTGATGGTCGTTTTTTTAATATCCTTAGGAACGATTTTTGGTAAAAAAGTCTTGTAAAAGTTGTGAAGACGACGGTTTTTCTTCCTTTTTCGTCTTGTCCAACTGGTGCTGACGCAACCCATGCCGATGAGAAGAGCGTTTCAAAGTACTTGAAGACACCGTGATGTTTTTTTCATCACCAGGGTCTCCTTTCTTTTTCTTTGGTGCCTGCTTTTCTTGTTTTTCTTGCTTTTCTTGTAAACGCTTTGCCTTCTTTTCTTCTGCGCGAGCCGCCTTCTTTTCTTCTTCAGCAGCGGCTTTTTCCTGAGCTTTTTTCTTTTTTTCCGCTTTTTTATCAACGGGCCAGGCAGGATAAGAAAGGGAGCTAAGCATTTCGTCTGCGACCGTCGGCGCCTGTAATTGACTAGGTGCTTTTGATAGGCTAGCCGTTTTAAGGACAGCTTCTTCTTCCAAACGAAGGTCCTTGATCTTTTCTGGCAATGAAGCGATAAAGTCCGCCAAGCCTTTGGAATGACGACGATACCCCGAAGGCAACTTTAGATCCGCTTGCTTTGGGATAACTGCTGTCGCCCCCTTAACCGCCTGACGATACAATAGCGCCGTTAAAGCAGAGATTGGTCCATAGCCGACAAATTCGACATCCTTTGCCTTCGCCGCCTTTTTAGCCTGGTTAATCACCTCAAGGACGCGTTCGTCATAATAGGACTGACAATGCATCAGATCGGTTGCCAAGTACAAAACCGCTTGTGGCGATGGCTGCATCCGTTTTTTGGGATAATCCATCGTATCAAAGACCGGTTCTTTAAGTACCACTCGCAAGGTCTTTTCAGTCAAAACCTCTGGTAATTCTAAATAGGCAGCCAAGTGATCGCTAACGGCTTGGTCCCCATCAAGTAAAACACCATCAACAACCGGTGCCAACTGAATTTCTTTAAACGTAAACGAACCAGTACCCGCAGAACGTAGTTCAATTTGGTAACTTTCATAGCCTTCTGGAACAAGAAAAGTATCTTCCGGACTATTTTGAAAGTGTTGACTAATCAATTCTCCTTTTTTGTCAAAGAAATTCCAAGCCAAGTAGGCACGCATTCGAGCCGAATTGTGAATCAACATTTTCGAGCGGTAACGCCGCTGCTTTTCTAAGCGCGGCAGTTGGCCAATCCGTTTTTCTTGAAAGTAGTTGGCCGAATCCGTCCACGAAACGATGGTTTGACCAGACGGTAAGAAGTAGTTTTGGTAAAACACTTCGTCTTCCTTGATAAAGTCGACCACTGCCCCTTGCAATTCATGAAGTTTTGTTTTTGGCGTCCAATAAATTTGACTTTGCATTAATGACGCCCCCCTCGCAGCTTATCGGCTTCTTTTTGGATGGCCTTTTGAATAAAGGCCGTCATTGCCTGTATTTTTTCTTCATGCCGCCCATTTTCTTCTTGGTGGCGAACCTTAGCCTGATTTTCCATCAAGTAGGCCAGCAACTCTTGCCCGGCTGTCTGATCGTACTCATCTTGCTTCATGGTAAAAAGTGCTACCCGCGCATGTGGCCAATCAATTTTGTCAAGCGCTTGCCAAATCTTTTGATCGAGCTTTGTTGTATCAGCCGGATCCAACCGCCCAGTCAGCAGTTGGCGGATATCTAAAATCCAATCGTGATTGATCCCCTGATGTGCAAAAGCACCCTTGCCCGTAAAAGAGCCAAGATGAATAATCGGTTTTGCCAAAACCAGGTGACTACCCTGCATTTTCCCTGCATAGTACATGGCTGGATAAGAGCCCATCGAGTAACCGGTAAAGATGGTTTCATCCACGCTCTTTTGCAAGCTTATCTGAGCTTCGCGGATTCGAGATTCGACCAGCGATTCAAAAGCCTCGTTGCCCACCATAAAGGCGCCGCCCTGCGCTCTCGTATCAGTGAAAAGTAAATATGGATAACCCAACTCGTCGAGAGGTCCCATCATTTCAAACCCTTCCACATGAAGCCGAGTGCCCGCAAAGCAGACCACTAAAGGCCCCTTCTTCTGGCCTGGATTAAAGTAAGTGTGGATCTCTTGTTGATCCTTTGTCAGCAAACGTTCGCCCCCGGGCAAGAAATACCCCAAACCATGACGGGAACGCCGCTGATGTAAATTCTTCAAGGAGAGCGTTCCCTTCCCTTTAGCCAACAATAAGATTTGGTAATCCTGGTAATCCTTCGGTGCGCGAACCGTTGGTAACTGCCTGGCATCTGGATTTTCAAAAACCTTCATTGCCTGCAAGCCACCGTTTTCAAAAAAAACAAAGGAAAGCGCCAGTTCAACTGTTCCTTTGGCTTCATAATCCATAAAGAGCAGATTTTCTTGACCGGGCTGAAAATCACCTGGAAAAGTTTTGATCGTTCCGATCTGTTCAAAGCGATCGCCAAAATCACCCGAGACCGTCGTCATAAAGCGACCTGACCGTTTCCAGTGCCAGGCGTAATTGTCTTCTAACTGGAACTGGCTTTCAGACATTCGACTAGCAAAGCCCGCTTGACCCAGATAAAGGTCAGTCAAAATGCGATCGGCAACTGCCTTTGGCGTCTGCTCTTCCAAATGAATCGCCAAACGGGTGGCCAAGGCGTTTTGGATAGCGGGTGTGCAATCGATGACGTTTGCCGTATAAAGTACGCGGTGAGCAGGCCATTCTTCAATTTGCCGGGCCAAAATACTTGAATCCAAGACCGAATCCGTCAACAAGACGTAATCATAAAGTAAGGCATTCGGCCTTTCTTGCCGAGCCAAAAAAACGGGCAGATCGACCGTTTGACAGTGTTTAAAGGTCAATTGTTCCGATTGGCTAAAAGCGGTCCAATCTTCTTGACCGATTTGTAAAATGGACATGGAAGAAACCATGGGTACTCCTTAAAGATAGTAAACATTAGTCCTGCAATAATCGCTGATAGACCGCCAGCAAATTGGCTTCTTGCAGGTTTTTGGCCTTTTCCAAGACCATCTCGTGCTGCTTTTGCCAATTGTCTGCCAAAAGCAAATCTGCGATCTGCTCGGGTAGCTGCGCTACGGTCTTTTGACCAGTAGGTTCTTGCACGGAATAAGCCGTCTGCACAGCGGTAATAGACGGCAGACCAAGCGCCACTGTTTCAGCCAAAGCCGCCAGGTCAGGCTGCAACGAGCAATCGATGAAAAGCGAAGCCGTTTGTAAATACTGCAGGCGGTAATCCAAATTTTGCCCAGGCAAAAAAACAAAGTGCGCCTTCAATTGCAGTAATTGTTCGTCTGTAACATCACCTTTTTGCCCGTCAATTAACCGATCCAAAACAGCTGGCAAGGTCATTGGAACCGACGTTCCTTCAAAAATGACCGTTCGATTATCGTCTTCTAAGACAAAGTCTAAGGACTGTTTTAAGATGGTTTCTTGATCGTCTTGGCCAAGGTCACCCAACTGATAATAGAGAATTGTTTCTCTTTTCCGCTTTAGAGGGGCCCTGAAAAAAACCGGGTAAGGGGCAATGAGTTCCTCAAAAAAGGCAGTTGGTATTCCCGCTGTTTTCTCTTTTTCTTGCTTTTTTATTCGGGTTGCTGGTCGCTGACTCTGCAACAAAGTCACCTCTTTAGCCAAGCTCGTCCAGTCGGCATAAAGTCCCTGAACCGGTGCCTGCCCGGTCCAAAGAAAAAGCTTTGCCAGGTCAACTCGCTCAGCCAACTGACGGTTCAAGTAAGAATCGGCAATAAAGGCCTTTTGCGGGGCTTTTGCCTTCAAATAAGCCACCGTCACATCCAAAATCAAGTCGTCGATTTGTGGATAATTCTTTTCTTGACCATCTGGTAGCAACGCTTTGACCCGCCCCGTCAGATAGTCTTGTTCAGCGACCACAGCTCCTGCTTCTGACAGGTACGACTGCTTTTTCAACCGGCCATCCTCATAGTCCAAGACACGGGAAACAAAGCCGCGATCATCAATGGTCAGCTGTTGGACCAACTTTCCTTTTTCCAGTAAATCAATCCGGTCAATCTGATCAGCATTTGGATAGGCGAAAAAAACATTGGCATACTGACGCATGTTAGATAACACAACCACACGGTCAAACATGCGAACAAATTGCGCATCCTTTGGCCAAGTCAAATCAGCTAACTGCATGGGGTGCTGAGTCTTTTTTTGTACCCGTTGCAAAGCATCAAAAGCAGACCAGTAGGGCAACGCTTCTAAATCCAAAGAACGGGCAACCGTCCGCCACTTTGGCAGATAACTAGGCAAAACCAAAAAAGGATCAGCAACGGCCTTTAGCTGCTGAATAATGGTTTTGACTTGATTTTCTTGCTGGCTGACCATGAAATTATCAGGCCAGGATGGAATTATAACAAATGACACAATTATTTCCTCGTTTTTTTAGTGACGATCAGCTGATCAGAAAATGCTTAAAAGCTTTCCACTCGTAACTTATCGGTTGGCACACCAAGCTCTTTAGCTCTTTGATAGTCCAATGGATTAACTTTAACGGTTTTTACGGGGTGGCTTGGATTTTGTAAAATCGTCAACACGTCTTTTGGAATCTTTTCATCTTGCGTAAACAAGCCTTCAGGCAAAGCTAAAGTCGATGCCTTTGCGATGGTCGAAAGGATCCCCGCTGAGGTGATTTCAACTGTCTGGTCTTTAGCATAAACAGCAAGTAAATCCTGCTCAGCCGCCTCATAGCTTGGGTACTCGTCACCGTTGACCAAGGCAAAATTGCGCCGGCCTGAAAAGTAAAAATCCGACCGAAGCGCACGCTTTTGGCCAAAATAAAAGTCAGATTGAAGAAGCGAAGCACGATTAAAGTACTGTTTAGCAAAGAGCTGACCACTTCTTAGAAAAATCTCTTTTCGGCTGATTTGCCCATCTTGATCGAGCCAAGCAATCGCTTGAACCAAGTAGTAGCTATCCGCAAAGAGCATGACATCTGCAATCCGCTTGCCAGCAGAAGACAGATTGACCGTCCCATCATCACCTAGATGAATTCGTCCCTGGTTGGGCACGAAAAGATCAAAGAGGAACTGTCCATCGCCATCTGGCCAGTCGGACAACAATTGTTGGCTGGCCATGTCAAAAACACGATCCAGTGGTAGACCCAAAACCTGACAAATGTTTTTAGCATCTTCGTGTGGCTGAAACAATAATAAGCGGTCGGCCAACCCTTTTTTGACTTGCTCAATCTGCCAATTAATGGCCGGTTTGGCACGTTCATCTAAAGACGTAATCAGTTCAAACTTCATGAGCTTCCTCCAATAGTCTTTGCCAGTCTGTTGAAACCGAAGCTTTCGAAAAGTCTGCTGCCCGCTTTAAAGCACCAGTTGACAAAGAAGCCAGCTGCTTTTTGGCCTGCAAGATCGCACCGACCATCGCTTCAACATTATCTGCAATAGCTGCTTTATCAGGACGAAAATCAACCAAGAAACCGCTTTTGCCATCTTGAACAAGTTCAGCTGCCCCATAAATATTTTTGTAAGACACAACTGGGACACCTTGGGCAAGGGCTTCGAGATAGGTCAAGCCGAATCCTTCCGAATAGGAAGCTGAAAGATAGAGATCGGCTTTTTTTAGAACATCCGGCAAATCTTGGCAGAAACCGGCCAAAGTAACCGTTCCGCTTAAGCCCTGCTCTTCAATCAACTGCTTTAACCGCTCTTCTTCTTGCCCTGTTCCATAGATTGAAAAATCAAAGGCGACACCCTTTCTTTTCAAAGCCCCCGCCGCCAGAATTAACTGATCAATATGTTTTTCTGGGTGCAAACGAGAGGCGGTCACTAACTTCAATGGCCGGGAGTCATCCTTCGTTGAGATCACCGTTTTACTTGCCCGTGAGCGAACAAAGCCAACGGGGATTGCCCGTACTTTGTCTCGTTCTTTTTTGTCATAACCCAAGTCCTTCAGATTACGTTGTAGCGTTTTTTGCTGTTGTGTGGTTGACACCACCACTTGATCGTAAAAGCTCAGGTGGTTGGCCAAATATTGATAAAACTGATTAAAGACAAGGCGCGTTTTTTTGCCATGGTAAACCGAAAAACGGTGGTCGGCATGCACCACTGCAATCAACTGATCCATCGCAAAACGATCGCGATTGGCTACCAAATACTCGTCATAGTCCAAGCCGCGGTCAAGGAAGTAATTACTCTTTCCAAAATGCTTCTTCAAATCAGCCAAGAAAAAAGACAAAAGATCATAAAAGTTCTCGAAATAATAGTTCTGACCCAAAAAATTCGTCAACATGATCGCCGTCATCTCACGCCGACCATCAACATGTCGAAAGGACCAAGACAAGGTCCGGTCGCCTCTTGATAATTCAACTTGGGCATCCGAAACAAGGAATAGTTGTTTCCGCTCGCTCCAGACTTTTTCCTTCATCCGTTTGATGAGGTAGCCAGAAGTCGCTTGTTCAATCACTAAACGGTTCGTCTTAGTAAAATCCGAGAGCGTGGTCTGATCATAGCGCACCAGCTCTTTTCTTAACATTCCCCGATCCAAATAACGAGCTGGCTCTGCCGCCATTAAATAATCGTACAAATTCAAGACATTCGTCTCTTCAAGCTGCCATTCTTGCATGTGCTCATGCAATTTAGGCAGCAGATCAGACAAGATCAATTTAGCTGGTTGACCAATCGAATCAAAGGCTTCAAGGCGGTAAAATTGTGCATTCTCGACCCCGGAGTTACTGTGACCCATTCCTTTATTTAAGAAAAAATTCATCAAAGCCCTCCTGAACGCAACTTGTCATCGTCGCTCACTACCGCTTTTCCTTTTAAAACCGTTTTTAACGCGCGTTTTGTACCTGAATAGCCGTGATAATCGCCACCTTGTAAACATCTTCTTCAGAACAGCCGCGTGACAGGTCTGAAACCGGCTTGGCCAAGCCCTGCAAGATTGGTCCCATGGCTTCAAATCCACCTAAGCGTTGCGCAATCTTATAGCCGATATTGCCAGCTTCCAAACTTGGAAAGACAAAGACATTGGCCTGTCCGGCAACCGCCGAATTCGGTGCTTTAGATTGACCAACAGAGGGAATCAAAGCAGCATCAAACTGTAACTCGCCATCAATCCGGTCGGCCATTTCTGGAGCCATCTCCTTGGCCAATTGCGTCGCTTCTTTAACCTTATCAACCATTTCACCCTTGGCCGACCCTTTCGTTGAGAAGGAAAGCATCGCAATTTTTGGATCAAGGCCAAAGGCCTTTGCCGTTTCTGCGGATTGCAACGCCACTTGAGCCATTGTTTCCGCGTCCAATTCAATGTTAATGGCACAGTCTGCAAAGACATAACGTTGCCCATCTTTTTGCAAGAAGAAGGCCCCTGAAATCCGCTTGGAAAAAGGAGCGGTCTTGATTAACTGCAAAGCAGGTCGAACCGTATCACCAGTTGGGTGAGAAGCACCAGACACCATACCGTCAACCTGCCCCATTTGGACCATCATCGTCCCAAAGTAGTTGACATCTTCAAGCCAAAGCTTTGCTGTCGCTTCGTCGGTCTTTTTGTTACGGCGCTCGACCAAGGCAGCAACCATCGCTTTTTGATCCGCTTCTAACTGCTCTTTTGGATCCAAAAGAGTGACTTGATTCAAGTCAATCCCATTTTCAAGAGCCGTTTTGTCGATCGCCTTTCGATCACCCAACAAAACCGGGGTAATCAATCCTTCTGCTGCCAAACGGACAACGGCCCCCTGAATCCGCGCATCTTCTCCTTCAGGAAATACGAGCCGAATCCCTTTTCCTTGTACCTTTTCTTTCAACTCATCAAATAAGGCCATACCTGCTCTCCTTTAACGTTTTTACTTACCCTAAATTATAGCAAAAAAGCCGACAGTTCGACTCATTCTAGCCAGTTAATTGGCGAAAGTGAAGCCTTTTTTAAGAAATCATTGCTCCTTGAAAACGGCCGTGAGCCAAAAAAACCACGGTAAGCAGAAAGTGGACTTGGATGGACCGTTTGAATAATCAAATGGCGTCTTTCGTCAATGAGCTTTGCTTTCTTTTGGGCGAAAGCTCCCCAGAGAATAAAGACTTTCGGCTTCGAATCGGCCGAGGCCAGGGCAATGGTTTGATCCGTCAACTGCTCCCAGATTTTCCCCTGGTGTGCGTTGGCTTGAGAATCCTTGACGGTCAAGACGGCGTTTAACAGCAGTACCCCCTGCTTTGCCCAAGGACTTAGATCCTGATGGCTGCGGGCTTGGCCTAAGTCGTTCTGGAGTTCTTTTAAAATGTTGCGCAATGACGGCGGTGTTTTCATACCGTCTGGCACCGAAAACGAAAGTCCTTGGGCTTGCCCCTTCTGATGGTAGGGATCTTGACCCAAAATAACAACTTTGACCTCTTCTAAAGGCGTCATTTGGTAGGCTGCAAAGACGTTTTCTCGTTCTGGATAAGTCGGACTATCTGCTGCATAGACGCGGTCCATAAAGGCTCGTGCGGCTGGTTCATATGATTGAGGTAAGGACAAAGCGAGTTTTTGGTCCCAGCTCGAATTGGTCAGATGAAATTCCACCATGGTATACTTACTCCTAGAAGATTTGCTGTCTCTACTGTACCAAAGAGGCGTTTCGAAACCATGACAAGGGAGAAAAAATTGCTGACGATTGACCGCTTACAATCGCTTGAAAAGCACTACCAAAAACAGCCAAAGGCACTGAAACGACTACAGGCCGTCAAATTGACGTTAACTGCTTTAAAGCAAAAGCAACTCCCCCAAAAACCGCTTCCACAACTGCTCTTTTCAAAACGGCAGCTGGAACGAGATCCCGCTTTGCTACCCCTTGATGAAGCGATGTCTGAATTGCGAGAAACGTTAATCCAAACCTATGGCATCTGGTTTTTGCCAAATCAAGCCTTTGTCGCCGACTTGAAGGCTTATCTAAATGGTCGTGCCGTCATCGAACTTTGCGCAGGCAATGCCGTACTGTCAGCCGCTTTGCAAGAACTTGGCGTGGACGCCCAGCCTGTTGATAATCTAGATTGGCAAGGTCAAGACAATGAAAGGCCCAAACCTTGGACAGCCGTTACTCAGGCTGACGCATTTTCAACGGTTACAAAAGCCATTGCATTCAAAAAGCAATTTCCAACCGGAGATCTGCCCCTCTTCCTCATGGCCTGGTCGCCAAATGAAAACGAACTCGATTGGAAAATCTTGAAAGTCCTCCGCGCCTCTGGCCTTTCCTTCGATTTTGTAGTTATTGGTGAAAAAAATCAAGCGACAAACTCAAAGCGTTTCTGGCAGCAGGCTGAACTAACCAAACCCATTGAACTAAATGCTCATTATCAGGCGTTTGATGCTTTTCAAGACGCCGTTTATCAAGCCCACTAAGTGTGGCTAACGCTGCTTTTCATGAAACCTAAAAAAGAGCCTTTCGGCTCTTTTTTTATAGAATGGGTGCCAAAAGACGTGAGGCTACCTGTTTGAATCGTAACCAGCGACTTTGCTTAGCAAAAGATTCGATACTTTGTTGACTCGATTGTTCCATATCCTTTTTATAGGTCGAGGCCAGGGTTGATGCCACCTCCTCGTCATATAAGAAAGCGTTGATTTCAAAATTTAATTTAAAGGAACGAAAATCAAAATTGGCTGAACCAACCGACGCCAGGTCATCATCCACCACCATCGTCTTGGCGTGTAAGAAGCCGTTTTGGTAGAAGTAAATCTTCACACCATCCTTAACCAGCTCCGAAGCAAAATACTGTGTCGCCCGATAGACAAACATATGATCTGGCATGCAAGGAAGCATAATCCGAACATCGACGCCAGAATTGGCCGCAATCCGCAAAGCATCAATCGTCGAATCGTCTGGAATAAGATAGGGCGTTTGGATCCAACAACGCTTTTTAGCCAGTTGGATCAACCGAATATAGCCCATTTTAATCTGTTCATCATCTGAATCAGGACCGGAGGTAACAATCTGTAGATCCGTTTCGCCCGCTGCTTTTTTAGGAAGTGCCGGGAAGTAGTGGTCGGCTGTGACGACCATCGGTTTTTTCAAGGCCGAGGCGTTCCAATCCAAGAGGAAGTGGGCTTGTAGGTAATAAACCGCACTTCCCTCGATCTTCAGATGGGTGTCCCGCCAGTGACCAAATTTCTTTTTGCGGCCTAGATACTGATCGCCGATGTTAAAGCCACCGACAAAACCAATCCGACCGTCCACCACCACGATTTTGCGGTGATCACGAAAGTTCAATTGAAAGTTCACTAAGTTGAAACGGCGCTTTAAAAATGGCGCTGCATGACCACCAGCAGCGGTCAATGGTGCAAAGAAGCGAGCGGTTGTCCCGGCCGATCCCAATGAATCATATAAAACGTGGACTTCCACTCCAGCCTGAGCACGCT
The DNA here is from genome assembly GCF_018437225.1 of Fructobacillus papyriferae. Lineage (GTDB taxonomy): Bacteria > Bacillota > Bacilli > Lactobacillales > Lactobacillaceae > Fructobacillus > Fructobacillus papyriferae. Next base: position 92,211 of record NZ_JAAMFI010000001.1, on the reverse strand, counting down.
CAACTAAGATATCTCTTATCTCATGCCCCAGTTCATCTGAATAAAAGGTGTAAAATTCCAGGTTGATCGTTTCTTTCGCCTGGCGCAAGCTTTCTTTTAACCAATCAAAGAAGGCTTGACCGGACGTCAATACCTCGACATCATTGTTGCTAGCTAAAGGCGTCTGGTTGATCCGTTGAAAAAGTGTGACGAGTGAACGCGCAGAACGGGGTAAACGAGCTACCCGGAGGTCGACATCAGGATCAGGGCCAGCGGCCACCCGCTCCTGAATCTTTTTTTCCATCAACGAGGCATCTTGTCCCTGAAAGGCGAACAGTCGTTTGGCAGGTAATTTACGACCCGCAAAAGAATAAATCACAAAACCAACCACTGGCATAAAAATCAACACTAAAATCCAGGCCCAAGTCGCGGCAATATCGCGGGGTTCACGGAAAACCGTGAGAACGGCCAGAATCGTGTTTAGTGTAATAATAATCGACAGTGCATCGGCCATAAAATAGCCCTTCTTTGTTGTTTTCTTAGTATTCCATCAAAGCCAGGAATGGCACTTCGCCAGCTTCCATAATCTTTTCACGGCCATGGAGCGCTTCCAATTCAATGATGAAAGCAACACCGGCCACAACGCCACCAAGTTCTTCGATGATCTTACGAGTGGCGTTAATCGTGCCACCCGTTGCCAATAAATCATCGACGATCAAAACCCGTTGGCCAGGTTGGATCGCGTCTTCGTGAATTTCCAATTCGTTAACGCCTCCGTACTCCAAGGTATAAGACGCTGAAACTGCCTTGCGTGGCAACTTTCCAACCTTACGAGCGGGCACAAAGCCAACACCCAAGGCATAGGCCAAGGGCGAACCGACGATGAACCCACGTGACTCGGGTCCAGCAATCAAGTCAACGTTCAAATCATTAGCGAATTCCTGAATTTGGTTAATCGATTGGCGGTATGCCGCACCATTGCCCATCAAAGGTGAAATATCGCGGAAAGTTACCCCCGCTTCAGGATAATCTTTCACGGAGGCCACGTAATCGTGTAAATCAAGTTTAGTCATAGTATTCCTCTAACCGGTTTAGCCGGCAAAATAACGTTGGTAAGTGGTCGACTCATCCAAGGCCCGCTTCTCTGTTCGATCAAGGCAACGGATGTGACCCTCTTCCATTTTAACAAAGCCCAGGTCCAAAAAGACCTGAATCATTAATTTGAATTCTTTTTCTTCTAAAGACAAGACAGCTAAGGCTTTTGTCAAATCCAAAACGAGCGCTTCTTCTTGATGCCCGTATAGGTATTTGTAGGCCTTGGCAAAATCTGCTTTCGAGCGAACAAACCCTCTCTTTTTGCCCACTTGAGCGCTTTTTTTGGCTGTCGGTGTTGCCGGAGTGATTTCCTTTTTTTCAGGAAACATCACGTCTTCTATCATCAGCTGCAACCGTGTCCGGCCAGCAAAGGTATTGACACCAACCGTTCCGGCCAGCGTTGCTTGTTTTTGGCCAGACGCCAAAGTCACCAAAGCTGGATCGTTAAAGGCCAACGCCTCTACCGGTCCACGACCTCCATTAAAGGATAACTTGAGGTGCTTTTTTTCGGCACCCAGCGGCTGAACAGCAGTCAAAGCAACCTTTTCTAATCCGATTACCGGTTGCGGATTACCTTCGCCAAAAGGCTCTAAGGCGACCACCTGTTCGTAGAAGTCTTTTGTTAGCATCCGAGGTGCCATGACCAAGTTGATGGCTATGGGTTCTTCGTCAAAGGAAAGCTCCGCGCCCGCTTGTAAAATCCGGGCGCGCACTTTTTCCAACTTATCAGGGGCCATGGCCATTCCCAATGCACCCGCATGCCCACCAAAGGCGGTGTAGTCGTCTTGAAAATCTGCCAAAAAAGCATGCAAATCAAAATCACCATACGAGCGGCCAGAACCCTTGTAGACCCCGTCTACCTTTGTCATCACAACAACGGGCTTGGCCACAACGTCAGTCAAGCGTGCCGCCACAATTCCCAAGACCCCTTGGTGCCAGTCTTTTCCGGCAATTAAGAGGACGGGTTGGTTCGCCTGCTCAGCAGACATGGCCTGTGCTTTGGCCTCTTCAAAGACCTGATCGACCAATTCACGCCGTTCATTATTGAGCTCTTCAACCTTTTTGGCCAAGTCCTTTGCTTCCGTCTCATCTTTTACTTTGAGTAAGTCAAGCCCCAGGCTAGCGTCGCCTAGCCGCCCGATCGCATTTAATCGTGGCGCAATCTTAAAGCCGACCGTTTCCGACAAGACCGGCGCATCCTTTGGCTGTTTCGCCGTCTTCAACAATGCCGCAATCCCAGGTCGCGGATTGGTTTCGATTTCTTTCAATCCCCAAGTCACAAAGGCCCGGTTCTCGTCTTTTAATGACACGACATCGGCAATCGCGCCCATCGCCACCAAATCAAAGAATTCCGTTGGCAGGTCAGCCAAACTCTCAGCTGGCATGCCGTCTTGCAAAACGGCTTGGACAACTTTGAAGGCGACGCCTGCACCGGACAAGTCGCCAAATGGGTACTCGCCTTTTGGATGTCGCGGATGAATGACTGCGACAGCATCGGGCAGCTCCTCTGGCAAAGAGTGGTGATCCGTCACCACAACATCCACCCCCTGATCCTTGGCCCAGGCGATGGGCTTCTTACCGGTGACCCCGTTATCAACGGTAATGATCAGGCTGGCCCCCGTCTCCCTGACCAAGCGCTCGTAAGTAGCCTGATTGGGACCATAACCGTCTTCAAAACGGTTGGGAATATACGGGTAAACTTCTGCGCCAAGTGAAACTAATCCTTCAGTCATGATCGTTGTCGATGTCAACCCATCGACATCATAATCACCGTAGACCAAGATGGTCTCACCAGAAAAAACAGCCTCTTGAATGCGTTCAACCGCCACATCCATTTGATAAAAATCAAAAGGGTCGTGGAGCTGGTCAAAGGACGGTTCCAAAAAAGCTTTTGCTTGGCTGATCGTTTCGATCCCCTTTTGTACCAAAAAACCGGCCGTCACTGGCCCGATACCTAAATTATCCTGTAATAATTGCCGTTTTTTTGCATCCGGCTGTGCTAATCGATGCCATTTTCTAGTCATGTTGCTCCTTTGTAAACGGCACGTCAACGACGTCTAGATCGCGAGCAACATAGGTATTGGAAAAGACATTATGGACGTCTGTGATGAATTTCTGCAACAGTGGGCCGATGTAGCGAGCAGAAACGTGTGTTAACACGAGCTTTTTCACTCCGGCCTTCTTTGCCAAATTTGCAGCGTCACGAGACGTTGAATGCCCATGCGAACGCGCCATTTTTCCTTCGTCTTTTGTCATGCCATAGGTTGCCTCGTGAACCAAGACATCCGCGTCTTTGGCCAAGGCCAATTCGCTTTCTGCTGGCATCGTATCAAAGATAATCGTGATCACCCGACCAGGCTGTGCAGGGCCCAGATAATCGTTGCCGTTAATCACCCGGCCGTCTTCTAAGGTCACCGTCTCGCCAGCTTTCAGCCGACCATAGACGGGGCCAGATGGGATCTGATCAGCCCGCACTTTGTCGATCAGCAATTCGCCTGCATGCGGCTTTTCTTCCACACGAAAGCCCCAAGCTTCCATGCGGTGCCTTAACGGTTCAGCGACAACCTTAAACGTCTCGTCTTCAAAGATCGTCCCCTCTTCTAATTCCACGTAGTGAATCGGGTAAGACAAATGTGTTTCAGAGACACGAAGAGCGGCTGACACAAAGCTTTTAACACCCTTTGGTCCATATATGGTCAACGGCTCGTTCTTGTCTGCTCCTTGAAAGGAACGGGAAGACAAAAGGCCGGGCAGTCCAAAAATGTGATCGCCATGCAAATGTGAAATGAAGATCTTTTCGATTTTTCGAGGACGAATCGTCGTCTTTAAAATCTGGTGTTGGGTCGCTTCCCCCACGTCAAAAAGCCAGACAGCATTCCGCTCATCTAGCAACCGGAGGGCAATGCTAGCCACATTGCGAAATTTAGATGGCTGACCGGAACCGGTCCCTAAAAATTCTAATTCCATCGTTTTTACCTCTAGGGAAGTCGAACTAATCCTCGTTCAACTCCGTTTTAATATCATCCAAAAGGTCTCGTTCTTCATTGGAAAGTTTTCGGCCTTCTAGTAAATCTGGGCGTCTCAGATAGGTCTTTTTCAACGATTCTTTCAACCGCCAGGTCGCAATCTTGGCATGGTTACCAGAAATCAAGACATCCGGGACCTTCATGCCACGAAAATCAGCTGGGCGAGTATATTGCGGATATTCCAGCAAACCATCTTCAAAAGAATCACCCGAAGCAGACTCCGAGTTGCCCAAAACATCTGGCAAAAAACGAACCGTGGCATCGATCATGACCATGGCACCGAGTTCCCCACCCGTTAACACATAATCACCCAAGGAGATTTCCTCGTCGACCAAGGTCTTAATCCGTTCGTCATAGCCTTCATAGTGGCCACAAACAAAGGTCAAATGGTCATATTGGGCCAAACGTTCGGCGTCTTTGTGATCGAACGTCTTGCCGGCCGGATCAAGCAAGACAACATGTCCAGCCGACTGCTGATCGTCTTTTTCCTGAATGCTTGCAATGGCATCGAAGATCGGTTGAGCGGTCAACAACATCCCCGCCCCACCACCAAAGGGGTAATCATCAACGTTATTGTGCTTGTTTGTCGTATAATCGCGAAAATCTGTCACATTAAAGGACAAAGAACCCCGGTCGATGGCCTTTCCAATGATCGATTCTTGCATGGGCGCAAACATCTTTGGAAACAGCGATAAAACATCAATTTTCATTAATCGAGCAATCCTTCCAAAACATCGATGGTGATCATCTGATCCGCCACGTTGACTTCTTTAACAACATCTAAAATCACAGGAATAAGGGCATCTGCCCCCTGTTGGCGCTTAACAATCCAAACGTCATTGGCGCCTGTTTCCATAATTTCCTTAACGGTTCCAATGATCTTTCCATCCACATCCTGAACCGTGCAGCCGATGATGTCTGAGTAGTAATACTCCCCATCGTCTAAATCATTACGATCTTCTTCGGCCACATAGAGTTCCTGGCCTTTGTAAGCCTCGACCTCATTGATGTTGGTGACGCCAGCAAAGGTCACTAACCACATCCCTTTATGCAGCCGAGCCTTTTCCACCGTTTCTTTAAGGTAGTCACCATCCACCAAGCGGTAGACCGTTGCCCCTTTGGCAAAGCGTTCGTCAGCAAAGTCCGTGATCGCCTTGACCTTCAATTCTCCCTTGATGCCGTGCGTGTTGACAATGGTTCCAATTTTAAAAAAGTTTACAGTTTCCATACCGTCTATTATAGCAAATTATCAAAAAGCGCTCCTGGCAAATCCCGCTTATCGCGATCAGGACAAAAGACCTAGCAAATAAAAAAACTACCCGAGGGTAGTTTTTAAAGACCGGATTAAACCAAGTCCAACAAGTCAGCCTTCTTTGCTGATGATGGGTACTTTGTACCTTGTGCATCCAAGTATGACTTGATTTCAGCAACCGTGTTCTTTGTCGTTGGCTTTGCTGCTGCGGCTTCAGTTGAAGCAGCAGCCTTCTTTGCTGGCTTTGCTGCCTTTGCAGAAGCAGGCTTCTTACCTGACTTCGTTGCGGCAAACTTTGTCATGATGCCGGCCTTTGACAACAAGTTACGAACCGTGTCAGAAGGTTGTGCACCGTTTTCAAGCCAACCCATGATCTTTTCTTCATCAAGAGTCACTTCAGCTGGGTTAGCCACTGCGTTGTAAGTTCCAACCGTTTCAATAAAACGGCCGTCACGAGGTGAACGTGAGTCAGCGATGACCACACGGTAGAAAGGACGCTTCTTAGCACCCATGCGCTTCAAACGAATTTTAACTGCCATAAGTAATTTCCTCCGAATTTCTTTACTGACAATAGTATGCCAGAGATCAAAAAGCATGTCAAGTGTTTTTACTTGACATGCTTTTAATTTTGATTTTATCTTAGTAAAAGAATGTGATTACTTATTTTTCAAAGCCTTCTTCGACTGCTGCAGGGTAGAATTCCCGCACCAATTTGGCTTCATATCCGGCCAAATCAGGGAAAGCGGCATCAATACCCAAGTCTTCGTGGTAACGACGGTCACGTGGTGACAAGCCACCACGGGCCTTGTCGATTTGAATTTGGATGCCATCAAAGCTTGGCACAGAAGCAGCTGCTTCTTCTTCTTTCTTCAAGTCCAACTGGGAAACCATCATGATGAGGCGCATGTCCAAGCCTAAGTCTTTGATTGCTGCCAGTGGCGCATCAGACAGGTACAAGGTCATGGCTGCTTCGGCGTTCTTTCCGATCAGTTCTTTTGAACGGGCGCTTTCGATCGCCTTGTTGGCTGCCGAGCGCACCGCCATGACCGTTTGCCACTTTTCCTTGATGGCATTGGCATTTGGCAAGTTTTGCACTTCCGGCATGTCTTGCAAATAAGCAAAGTCCGTTGAATCGTCTGGCAAGTATGACCAGATTTCTTCGGCCGTGTGTGGCAAGACCGGCAAGATCAGCTTGGTCAAAGCGGTCACAATCTCATAAAAGACCGTTTGCATCGAACGACGTTCTGGCGCATTCGGCGCTTCGACATAAACCACGTCCTTAGCGATATCCAAGTAGAAGGCGGACAGGTCAACGTTGATGAAGTTGATCAACTTCGAATAAACGTCGTTGAAGCGGTAGTTGTCATAGGCCTCTTCCACGCCTTTGACAAGGTCATTCAACAAAACAGTCGCATACTGGTCGTGGGCAGCCCGTTTTTCAAATGGCACCGCATCCTTTTGATAATCAAAGTCCGACGTGTTGGCCAACAAGAAGCGCATCGTGTTTCGCACCTTCCGATAGGCATCGGCTACCTGCTTCAAAATTTCTTGTGAAACCGGCATGTCCTGTGACGTATCAACGGAGATTGTCCAGAGACGCAGGATTTCAACCCCGAGTTGGTCACCGACTTCGGCAGGAGAAATCGTGTTACCAAGGGACTTGGACATCTTGTTGCCCTTCCCATCCAAGGTAAAGCCTTGGGAAAGCAAGTTCTTGTATGGTGCCTGGCCGGTCACCGCCACTGAGGTAATCAATGATGAGTTAAACCAACCACGGTACTGATCCGATCCTTCCAGGTACAAATCGGCTGGGAAGTCGAGGTTTGGGCGTTGACGTAAGACACCGTTCCATGATGATCCGGAGTCAAACCAAACATCCATGATGTCTTCTTCCTTCTTGAAGTGGCCATTTGGTGAGTGGACGTTCGTGTAACCTTCAGGCAAGAGGTCCTTGGCTTCCCGTTCAAACCAGATGTTGGAGCCATGCTTTTCAACCAGTTGAGCGACGTGTTCAATCACTGCTTCGTCCAAAATGGCTTCACCATCTTCAGCATAGAAGATTGGCAATGGCACACCCCAAACACGCTGACGGGAAATGACCCAGTCACCCCGACCGGCAATCATGTTGTGCAAACGCTTTTGACCCCAACCTGGATAGAAGTTAACCTGGTCTAACTGATCCAAGATGTCTTGACGGAAGCCATCAATGGAAGCAAACCACTGCGGCACGGCACGCCAGATGATTGGCTTTTTTGTCCGCCAGTCAAATGGATAGGAGTGGGTGATGCTTTCTTTTGCCAAGAACAGACCAGCATCCATCAACTTCGTAATCACCGTGCCGGTCACATCGTCGTAGAAGCGACCTTCAAAGTCAGGTCCAGCTGACTTAGTCATGTTTCCCTTTTCGTCAACCGTCACCGCGATTTCCAAACCGTATGCCTTAGACACGTTGTAATCGTCTTCACCAAAGCCAGGGGCCGTGTGAACCAAACCAGTTCCAGAATCAAGGGTAACGTGATCCCCGACCATCACGACTTCGGCCACGTCCTTGTCCCATGGATGGTAGGCGGTGATGTTTTCGAGTTCAGAACCCTTGTGCTCTTCGAGCACTTCGTAATCGTCCCAACCAAACTTTGGCGCAACGGTTGAAAGCAATTCCTTTGCGACCACGTACTTCTTATCTTGACCAGCGGGCTTTACCAGCACGTAATCAAAATCAGGTCCGACTGTCACACCACGAGAAGCGGTCACCGTAAATGGCGTCGTCGTCCAAACAACAAGATAGGTATCGTTATCCAAGACACCCTTGCCATCCTTGACTTGATTAGCGTAGAAGAGTGACGTTGACTTCAAATCGTGATATTCGATTTCGGCTTCGGCCAAGGCAGATTCAGATGACCATGACCAATAAACCGGCTTGGCACCCTTGAAGATGTAGCCTTTCTTGGCCATGTCACCAAAGACGCGCAATTGAGCAGCTTCAAATTCAGGCTGCAAGGTGATGTAGGGATGATCCCAGTCGGCCAAAACACCGAGACGCTTAAAGTCCTTCTTCTGCTTGGCCACTTGTTCCAGGGCAAAGTCCTTGGCCAAGTTTCGCCATTCTGATTTTGGCATGGCCTTGCGATCGTGCCCTGCCTTAGTCAATTGTTGTTCGATCGGCAGGCCGTGGGTATCCCAACCTGGGACATAAGGCGCATAAAAACCAGACATGTTCTTGTAGCGAACAATGATATCTTTTGTAATCTTGTTTAGCGCGTGGCCCAAGTGGATGTTGCCATTCGCGTATGGTGGGCCATCATGCAGGTTAAAGTGTGGCTTTTGTTCGTTTTGCAAAAGACGCTTCCCGTAAAGATCATCATCGAACCACTGCTTTTCGCGAAGTGGTTCCGTCTTTGGCAAAGAGCCACGCATGGGGAAATCAGTTTTTCCGAGATTCAAGGTATCTTTGTACTTCATGGATTTTCTCCTATTTATTAAACACTACCAACAAAAAAATCCTATTTACTCTAACGAGTAAACAGGACGAATGAACGTGGTACCACCTATTCTTCCACTGATTCAATCAGTGCTTTAACGCAGCTTTAACGGGCTGCCCTTCGCTAGAACTTACTGCATTCAGTTCCAGGAAACGTCAGTGATATTTTTACCTTCAGGGATTGGCCATCTTCCACCAGACATGGCTCGCTTGCAATATCAAGGATAAAACGCGTCTCACGTTTAAAATTTAATCTTCTTCTGATTCAGGGAAGACAACAACCGTTGGGTCCGCTGGCTTTTCAGCGTTCTCATTGGTCTTACTAGCCTGCCCTTCTGCCTTTGACTTGTCGATTGGTCCTTTGGCAAAGTCTGGGATGTTATCCAAGTCGTTTGGCAAATCAATGGGTTCATCCGCTTCTTCTTTTGAAGCCTCTGAAAGCACCTGCTCAGACATCATGGACTCGGGCAATAGTTGCACAGCTTCTGCCAATTCATCATCTTGCAAGAGACTTTTTTGCTTGTCCAACATGTCAATGAATGAATCCTTGAAGGAAGCAACGCGTTCTCGCAAACGGTTCTGTTCGTCGATCAAGTCCGTGTTTTCTTGGGCCAAGCGCTTGGATTCGTTCTCAGCCTTCGTCCGAGCTTCTGACACAATATCCTGTGCTTCTGTTTGGGCCTTTTCCAGCTGTGACTTTACTTCTTCTTCCGTTTCAGAACGCAAACGCGAAGCAGCGGATTGGGCAAACATAATGGATTCGTTCACTTGATCCTTTTGTGCTTCCAACTCATCAATACGTTCTTGTTGCTGCTCACTTTGCTTTTTTAATTGTTCAAAGTCTGCAATCAACGAACGGTAATCGTTGTTCACTTCATCTAAGAAAGAATCCACTTCGCGAGCCACGTAAGCACGTGAGCCTTTGCGCGTAAATTCGTGATTCAAAATTTCATCGGGTGTTAATGCCATGTTGTCTTCCTTTCTCCCTCATTCTACTCAACGGCGAATGATTTGAAAAACTGCCTTTATTTTATCCCTTTTACTGTGTCCTGCCAAGCTTTGGAGGCAAATCCGCCCCTGCTTTCGAACTGAAATCACATCTTTTAGGCGAACCGATCGATCACAAGCCATCGCTTTTGACCAGTTAACAGCCACAAAGCCCCCATCAATCAGGCTCTTGGCTTCGGTTCTCGAAAGCCCAAAACAAGCTGCAATAACAGCGTCCAATCGGAGGGAAGGAAGTAGAACAAGCCGTTCTTCTCCTTGCACTTCAGGAACCAAAGCCTCGTTTCGCTCCACTTCTTGCCAGTTGGCCGAAACCTTTCCAACTTGTTGAATTTCTTGCTCGATGAATGGCACATAACGTTTTTCAACAGCGACCTGTGCCAGGCCTCGGTTAGCATCAACCACTATATCGCCGAAAGTAGCCCGATCGATACCAGCAGAAAGAAAGGCACCAAGTAAGTCCTTATGACGCAGTGTCACAAACTTCTTAGCAAAGGTTAGCTGAAGCAAACAAAGATCAAAATCATCTTCTTGAATCGTCATAAAGTCCGGTGCCAAAACGAGGCGCGCTTTTTCAGCCCGGTCGAAAAGTCCTTCTTCTTGAACCTGAATAGGCATTTGATCGCCTAATACCGTCATCACAATGTGGCGTTCCCGTGGATTTAAGAAGTGGGTCAAGATGATACGGTAGTCATTTTCAACCATCTCAAGCCAATCGATGGCTTGTGCAACAAAGGCCCGCTCTTCTGGATCGAAGTGCTGGGCCACTGATTGATTACTTGCCATCCTAAGCCACCACGGCTAATAAAGCTGGTAGTACATAGGACACGATTCCTTCCAAAACAAGCAATGCAACGAGGGGTCGCAAATCCAAGAAACCAAGCGGCTTAATGAATGAAAAGAGCTTGAGATAAGGCAGAATAATCTTCCCAAGTTCCCGTCCGAACCAAGTGTGGTAAAGACGAGGAATCCAAGACATGAGAATGTAGATCACAAGTGCGTATGAATAGATTTGAATGGCGTAAGCCAAAATGACAATAAGCGCAGACGCAATCATATTTAGTACCGCGATTGATTATCTAAGTTTTCGCTCATGGAGCCGGCCACTTCATAAGTCGCAGGCGTCAGCAAGAAGATTTTCTCGCCAATGCGCTCCATCGAACCGTCAACAGCATAAACCGCACCACCAATGTAATCCAAGATGCGACGAGCCGGATCTTCTTCCAGTTGGGAAAAATTAACGATGACAGCGTCGCCTTCGATGACTTGTGAAGCAATGGCGCGTGAATCAGCGTAGACCTTTGGTTCAAACAAAGCAATCCGTGCTTCTGCAGGAGTCGAAACCGTCTGGTTGCTCTGGTTCTTTGGCTGCTTCTTCACAGCAGCCATCGATTTCTTAGGCTTTTCTGCCTGAGTTGTTGGCACTTCTTCTTGCACTTCTTCATACTCGTCTTCGTAGTAATCGTCGTCACCAGAAAACAAGGTTTTAATTTTATCAAAAGCCATGAATTACTCCTTCTTAACGCTTCTTAAAGAAAGGTGGTTGGTCATCATCTTCAGATGACAAGTCGAGGTCAATGTTTTGGTTCAGTGGCTCAACTGGGTCGAAAGCTTGCTTTTGCACACCATCGAACTGTTTTTCATCACGCGAAGGCTCTTCTTTTGTCGTGATATCCCAATCAGCAAAGGGATCATTCTTGGCATCGACACCTTCAGCACCATCAGATGCCGAACGGGAGAAGAGACCGGCCTGCCCATTGGCAGTTTCATTGGCAGCAGCCTGTGGTGCCGCTTTTTCAACCGTTGGTTGTGCTGACTTAGCAGCCGGACGCTTCTTACCATCTTGCAAGCCAGTGGCAATCACCGTGACACGAATGGCATCATTCATGTCCATGTCAACGGAAGTTCCAAAGACCACGTTCACATCACGACCCGCTTCTTGGTTGATCACGTCGGCTGCAGACTGTGCTTCATAAACTGAAAGATCAGCGCCTCCAGTGACGTTCAAAAGAACTTCGGAAGCCCCTGTCATATCGACTTCAAGCAAAGGTGACGAGATCGCAGAACGCGTGGCGTCAACCGCCCGTGATTCTCCCGTGGCCGTTCCAACACCCATTAAGGCAGGACCGGCATCTTCCATCACCGTTTTCACATCGGCAAAGTCCAAGTTAATGAATCCAGGATTAGTAATCAATTCTGAAATGCCACGGACACCTTGTGCCACGACATCATCAACCACTTTAAAGGCTTCGATGATTGGCAACTTCAAATCGATTTGGTCTTTCAAACGCTCGTTAGTGATCACCACCAACGAGTCGACCTGCTCTGACAAAGCTTGCAACCCTTCCGTCGCATACTTCGAACGCTTTGGTCCTTCCCATGCAAAGGGACGAGTCACAACGGCTACCGTTAAGGCCCCCATATCCTTTGCGATTTTAGCCACAACTGGTGCGGCACCGTTTCCAGTTCCACCACCCATTCCGGCCGTGATAATCACCATGTCAGCGCCCTTCAAAGCACCTTCGATTTCTTCAGTTGATTCTTCTGCCGCCTTAGCACCACGTTCGGGGTTCGAACCTGCACCAAGTCCACCCGTCAACTTCGGACCGATCTGAATCTTTTGGTGTGCTGCAGACTTATCCAACGCTTGAACGTCCGTGTTGGCCACGATGAAATCCACTCCTTGGATGTCATCTTCAATCATGTGATTAATGGCGTTCGATCCACCACCACCAACACCGATGACCTTAATTACCGCGCCGGTTGATGCCTGCGTTTCGTCGATTGTAAAGTCCATGAAAATACTCCTTTGGAATGGTTAGTCTTCGTCGTTTGTTTCTGCAAATAATGAGGTCAAAGAAGTCTTCATCCTCTTGAAGAAGCCTTCTTTTGGCTCCTTTTCGTCAATATAAAAGTCGTCTTCTTCAGTTGTTTGAATGACAGCGTCATCCTTATCCGCCTGATAGTAATTTTCAGCTTCAGGAGCCTGTTCGATTTGCTTGCCCATCAAAACCGCCTTGATCATCTTTTGAAGATCCGATTGGAAAGCTTCAAAGGAAGCAAAGGCCAAAGCGCGAGCAAAGGAAGGATGACGTAAGCCAATCTGGTTCGGTCGAGCTACCTGAACATTTTGACCAAAGTGTTCCTGTGCTTTTGATAGCAGGCCTGGCGTGGCGGCTGAACCACCCGTAATGATGTATCCGCCGGGTAAATCATCAGCCCCCACGTTGTCTAACTGCTGGTCTAAGCGATCAAAAATTTGATCAAAACGTGCTTCCATAATGGAGGCCAAGTACTTTTCGTCAACCGGCTTCTTTTCAGTGCGACCAACAGCATCGACATAAAAGATTTGTTCGGCTGAAGCTTGCTTCGAATCGGCTGAGCCATACTTAACTTTGACGGCTTCAGCTTCGTCTTTTGAAATGCTCAAAACCGTCGAGATGTCCTTTGAAACGGACAGGCCACCTTCATAATCGACCGTCATGTATTTCACTTTGTGGTCGTGAATCACCGACGCCGTTGATTGGCCACCAGCCAAATCAATTAAGATAGCGCCAAAGTTCTGTTCAGCATCCGACAGGAAGGCTGGTGCCAAAGCCATCGGTGCCAAGTCCATGGCGGCAATCGACAAGCCAGCTTTTTTAACCGCTGTTTTAATGCCGTCAACCACCTTGTTTGGCGCCAGGTAGACAAGCCCTTGAACTTCAAGGCGAACGCCAATCATATCGGTTGGATCCTTAATGCCATCAAAGCCATCAACAATAAATTGTGATGGCAAAAATTCAACCGGCGTCTGTTCAGCCAAAGACAAGGTGTTCAAAGCTTGGGTCGTCACGTTAACGACATCCTGACCGGTAATTTGTTTATTTTGATTTTCGATCGAGACCAAACCAGACACTTTTTGAATGCTAATCTGGTTGGCCGGTAAGCCGACCACCACTTCTTCAATGGACACATTGGCCTTCTTCGAAGCTTGGGAAATGGCTTGCTTAATGGCTTCGGCCGTCTTGTTAATATCAACAATCACACCGCGCTTCAAACCAGCCCCAGCGGCCGAACCCGTAGCAATGACGTTGAATCGGCCACCGTTATTTTGAGCGACAACCACTTTTACCATGGTTGTGCCGATATCTAATCCAACTATCACGCCATCTTGGGTCATGCTGTATCCCCTTTAATTAAAAATTTTTAAACTAAACCTAAAGATAATCTTAACATATTGGAGGCCTGGTCGGTAGGCTTTCAAAGGAATTTCTTAGCGAATTTTGTCTAAGATCCATAGTTGTATGAATAGGAGCCAATCTGCAAATCGATAATGCCTGGCTCACTCATCGATTGGGCAATTCCAGCATAATAACGCATTTTTTCAGAAAGTGTCTTCTGCGTGGCATAAACCGTGTTGCCATCATCCATGATCAAGATCAACTTGCTGTCGTTTTTACTATCCGGCGCAAACCGAATTTCACCGATATCTTGGCGGATGACCTTATCCAAAGAAGCGACCTGCTTGGCCACTTTTTTCACCCGATCATTTGATTGAAAATCCGAATAGACCGGTCCCCGACCATCGGGCTCTTTAACCAACCGCCGATTGCCATTCGAGTCGAGCTGATACCAGCGCCCTTTTTCTTGAATAAAGCCCGCATTAATCTTTTCTGCTACCGTCACTTTCAACGTCGTCTGCGAAAGTTGCAACTTAGCTTCCGACACCTTGTTGTTTTGATGAATGATTTTTTGAGCCAAGAAGCCTTCTTGTAAGACGACCTGATAGCGATAAGCCCCTTCTTTTAGGCCCATCTGTTTTTCAATCGTTTCGGTCGGAATGTTACCAGAATCAACCGTAACCGTTGTGATTTTTTGCCAGGGCCGCCACAGGGCCATTAAGAGGAGAAAGCAGGCCAAAAAAGCCAGGGCCCACCAGGCACTGGTTTTGACTTCGTCCTTTGAGATTGTGTGCCATTTTTCTTGCACGAATCGACTCCTAATTTTGGACGACGCTCTTGATCAAGTCGTAGAAGCGATCCCCGGCATCGGTAATGCCAACCTTTTTGGATTGCCCTTCCATGGCTTTGGCTTGGTCGTCGTTTAAAAGCAAGGCGTCGGCCGCCTTGACCAAGCTTTCCCCGTTCAATTCGGGTTCCGTGATGGCTAAAGCCGCACCAGCGTCCACCAAGGATTTTGCGTTCTTCGTCTGGTGATCACCAGTCACAAATGGTGATGGCACCAGGATACTTGGCAAGCCAAGCGCCGTCAATTCGGCGATCGACGT
Organism: Fructobacillus papyriferae; assembly: GCF_018437225.1. Classification (GTDB taxonomy): domain Bacteria; phylum Bacillota; class Bacilli; order Lactobacillales; family Lactobacillaceae; genus Fructobacillus; species Fructobacillus papyriferae. Next base: position 77,107 of record NZ_JAAMFI010000001.1, on the reverse strand, counting down.
GGCCCCGGCACGTGAAACCAAGACGGAAGCCTTTTGCATGACAGCTGGCATGTTATCGATGTAGGGCAATACCTTCACGTGGTCTGACAACGTCTTGCCCTGTTCTTGCAAAAGGCGCATGAAATTATCGATCCGCTTTGGCCCTGCGACCAAAACAACTTGATAGTCGCGGTCATTAAAGGCAGGGACTGCTTCTAAGGCAGCAAAGTTAATCGCTGGTGCTCCTTGGGAACCACCAAAGATCAACAAGGTCTTCTTGTCATCGGACAAGCCGTAGCTTTCCCATGAAAAATCAGAAGACATCTTAGCCACTTCTTGGGCCCGCGGATTCCCGATCAACTCGGTCTTATCAGCCGGGAAGAAACTCTTGGCATCCGGGAAGGCGATCCCGATCTTGGTTGCCTTTTTAGCCAAGAACTTGTTGGTGACACCAGCCACCGAGTTCTGCTCGTGGATGACCGTTGGGATGTGCAACTGTTCGGCCGCATAGAGAACAGCACCGGAGACGTAGCCACCCGTTCCGACAACGACGTCTGGTTCGAAGGCTTGAATCATCTTCTTGGCTTCTGAGACGGCCTTTAAGAAGAGGTAGACCGTCTTAAAATTGGTCAGCGAAAGCGAACGGGAGAATCCCTGAACATGTAATTGCTTAAAAGGCATGCCCGTCTTTGGCACGATGTTTTTTTCAACCCCACGAAAAGAACCGACGTAGAGAAATTCCGCATCTGCTTCCTTTTCCTTGATAATGTCGGCCAGGGCCAAAGCTGGGTAAATGTGGCCGCCCGTGCCGCCACCTGAGAGCATGACTTTCATTTTTAATCCTTCTTTCCGAGAGCTTTTTTCAAAGCAGCGACGTACTTGTCACCGCGAATTTCAAAATTTGGGTACTGGTCCCAAGAAGCCGCTGCTGGTGAGAGCAAAACAACCTGACCAGGTTGGGCTATTTGGACGGCCAGCGGTGCGGCTTCTTCGACGTTTTCGACAAGCTCAACCGGCACCTTGGCTTCCTTGGCCAGTTGAACAACCTTGTCCTTTGTTTGACCAAAGGCGATTACTTGAATAACGTTCTTCAAATCCGGTACCAAGCGTGACAAATCATCGCCACGGTCCAATCCACCAGCCAGCAAAATCGTTGGCTTCTCAAAGGCAGATAGAGCGGCCTGGGTCGCTTCGATGTCGGTCGCCTTTGAATCATTGTAGTAAAGCACATCGTTTTCCTTGAAAAGGAATTCGAGTCGGTGCTTCACCCCAGCAAAGGTTGTCAAAACAGCCCGCATGGCAGCCATGCTGCAGCCAGCAACCGTGGCGGCTGCCGTAGCGGCCAGCGCGTTTTCTAAGTTCGGCCGACCGACTAATTTGACGTCTAGAAAAGGCATCAGAACCTTGCCATTCAAGACCAAATCACCCTTGCTTTCGTGGGCGAAGGCTTGCTGGTCGTCCGGGTTGAATTCCAAGACCTTGGACTTGGCCAAAGCGCTGATGGCCGGCGTGTCCTTTCCGGTTCCGTTTAAGATCAGCGTCTGATCGGGACGTTGGTGGATAGCCACGCGTTCCTTAGCTGCCAAATAATTGTCTCGGTTCAAGTGGAAGTCCAGATGGTTGGCAAAGACGTTGGTGATCACTGCGATATCCGCTTGCAATTCTGGAATGCCGACTAATTGGAAGGTCGAGAGCTCCAAAACCAGCGTATCCTTTTCGGTCAAGTCACCGACCACTTGGCAGACTGGCGTGCCAATGTTTCCGGCAATAACAACCTTGCCCTGACTAGGATCGTGTTGGAGCATGGCACCAAGCAAAGAAGTGGTCGTCGTCTTTCCGTTCGAACCGGTTACGACAATCAAGCGGCCCGTAAAGGTCGACAAAGCCACGGCCACTTCTGTCAAAACGGGAATGCCCAATGATTCCGCCTTCTCGACGATTGGATGATTGTAGAAAATACCTGGGTTTTTAACCAAGTAATCGGAATCGGCCGCCAAGGCAGCGGCTCCGTCGTTTTCGATGAAGGTCACACCCGCCTGCTTCAATTCAGAAACGTCTACATCTTCTTTGATGGTGTCGCGGTTAGCCACCGTGACATCTGCTCCCAATTCGACTAAGCGTTTAGCCGCAGCGCGACCAGACTTGGCCCAGCCAAGCACCAATACTTTTTTGCCATTAAATTCCAAGGCTGTCATGACTACCCCTCTTTTTGTTTTATGTACGCCGGTATCAAAAGAACACCGGCTTCGCTTATCGCTTTAAAAAATCCACAGGCTAATGGCTGCACAAAGCAACCCAAAGAGCCAAAAAACAATATCGATCTGCCATTCACTCCAACCAAATTTTTCAAAAGAATGGTGGATAGGCGCCATTGGAAAGACGCGGACCTTAAAGAAGTGATAAGAAATCGTTTGGATAATCACGGACAAGGTTTCGATAACAAAAACCAAGCCGATGATTAGAAGCGAAATCACGGCGTGTAATTGAATGGACTCAACAGCCAAACCAGCGCCCAATGCAAGGGAGCCAGTGTCCCCCATGAAAATCTTAGCCTTTGGCTTATTAAAGAGCAAAAAGCCGACCAAGGCGCCGATCAAAACAACGTTAAAAGAAACCATGGCCCAGTTCTCCACACGAATCGCCATCAGCGTATAGGTGCCATAGGCGATCAAGGAAAGGCCCGTTAACAAGCCATCTAGACCATCGGTCAAGTTGGTCGCGTTCGACCAACCAACTAACCAAAACCAAAGGAAAATAATGTAGAAAAAGCCGAGTTCAACGACCCCAACAACCGGCAAATTAATGGCAGCCGGAACATGCATGGCCCAGAGCAACAGCATAACGACCAAGGCGGAAACCGTTTGAGCGAAAAGCTTAGGCTTAAAGGCAAAGCCATCATCCGCATGGCGAACTAGCTTCAAGATGTCGTCAACGGCCCCAATCACACCATAGGATCCAAAACCAACAGCCAAAGCCAAAACCGTCGTCAAGGAGTGGCTATTTTCATAAGTGCTTGGTAAGAAAAAGACAATGGCTAATGTCACAATGCCAAAGACCGCACCACCAAGAGAGGGCGTTCCCGCCTTTGCTTGATGATCGGGTCCGAGCACACGGATGACCGCTTGTTCCTTACTTTGCTTCAACTTTTTAATGACGGTCGGCATGGCCACAACCGTTAGGACCAATCCTAATAGAAATTCCAATACAAGCATCTGTTATTCCTTCTCTTTAAATGTCAACTCGATCGTTTGGTGATTTGAAAGTCCTTGCCCCGCTTTGACGGATTGCTTCGTCGCATAACCGGAACCGGATAATTTTATTTTAACACCAGCCAGGTAACCCCAAGACAAAATTTCGTTTTTTGTCCAACCGGTAAAGTCCTGTGCTTGGCTTTTTCCATCGGCCGATAAAATCACTAATTGGCCCTTAATGGCCGATTGTCCGCCCTTGATGGACTGGGCATGAACTTTTCCTTTGGTGCCAACAACGGCTACCCGCATTCCCATGTCGGTTAACGTCTTTTTGGCGTTTTCAATGTTTTGACCACGAACATCCGGTAAGGGTTCTGCCTTCGTGGCTGACTTTACCGTAGCGTCCTTATCGTTTAGGGCTTGCAGCATGACTGGGCGGAAAACATTATTCAAGGTAATTTGAATATTAGCATCCGGGAAATTTTTAGGTTGGCGAACCACAACATACATGATGTAGCGTGGATTATCACTTGGTACCAAGGCCATCACAGAGTGAATGGCGTTGGTCAATCCGTCCAGATATTTTCCGTTTTCTGCTACCTGGGCAGTACCCGTCTTGGCAGCAACCTGATAACCGGCATCCGAAAGTGAATACTGCTTAGCCGTTCCATCGTCGGCGTTGACAACCCCTTCCATATTGGACAAGACTTCCTTTGCTGTCGATGAGGAAACCGGTGTGCCAACCTTTTGGGTCTTAGCTGAAGAAGTTGTTTTACCCGTCAGTGGATCAGTGGTCTTTTCCACCAAATAAGGTTTGACCATCGTTCCTTTATTCGCAAAGGCGGAGTATGCCTGTAACATTTGAGCCGGCGTTGTCCGAATGGCCTGGCCATAGGACGTATTGGCCTGGTCAATTGGTTGATCAAAAGACATCGAACCCGCCTGTTCATTTGGTAATTCCATTCCCGTTTTTTTCAAGAAATGGAACCGGTTCAAGTATTTTTTCCAGGTTTTGGCTCCAAGCGACTGCTCGATCTTGGCAAACCCAACGTTAGAAGAACGTTCAAAAGCCTGCTTGTAAGTCAAGATTCCCTCGTTATTACCGAAGGAGTCAGTCACTTTTTGACCGTTGATGTCCAAAGTTCCGGATTGGTAGGTACTGTTTGGCTGCCACTTCTTTTCTTGAATGGCAGCAGCCAGCGTCATGGTCTTCATCGTCGACCCTGGTTCGAAAGCAGCCTGGTTCAGCATGTTTTCCCAAGCATCCGATAGCCCATCTTGTGTGTTTGGATCAAAATTTGGCCGCTGCGTAGCCGCCACAATCTTTCCAGTTTTGGCTTCCATGACAAAAGCCGCTGCCGATTTTGCCTTCGTCCCGGCATAAAGCACGTCCATGCGGTTTTCCAAAGTAGCCTGCAACTTTTCATCGATGGTTAAAGTCACGTTATCGCCATTTTTTACCTGGTTTTTTTTCGAATCTTGGACTTCCGACCCAAGCGTTGTTGTCAGACCATCTTGACCACGTAAGGCCTTGTTCTTAAAGGCCTCAATGCCAAGGACACCGTTTAATGTCTTTTGTCCCACCTTATTGGCGATCGAATTCGTCAGGCCAATGATATGGGAAGCCATTCGGTTATTTGGATAGTACCGGGCTGGCTGAGCGGTAAATTTAATCCCTGGCAAGTTCAGTTTCTTGATTTGATTGTACTGATCAACCGACAAGTTCTTGGCCTTTGTACCGAGTTCGACTTGTAACTTTTTAGACGATAGTTGTTGATAAAGATCATTTTCATCAGCATTTAAAATCGGCGCTATTGTTTCGGCCGTTTTTTTGGCATCCGTCACGTAATCCGGTTTACCATTCACCTTTTGTTTTTTATCCAGCACCGCATACATGTCATAAACCGTCGAGTTGTCCGCCAGGATCGACCCATTAGACGACAAAATTTGCCCGCGGGTTGCTGGCACCGTTGACTTTTGCATAAAAGTCAAACGCGTCGCGGCGGACAAATCGTGATTGTTGACATGTTTGATTCCGGCGATCTGAAAAAGACGACCACCCATAATCACAATGATAATAAGAGCAAAGAGGCCTAAAAGCAGACCAAACATCTTTGCGTTACCAGTGATTTTCTTCCCGAGTTGTCGTCTTTTGTTTTGTTTCATAATTTATTGATTGACATTGCGAACGTTATTAACACTTTGTTCCATGTTAGCCGATTTCGCAACTTTCTCCAAGTTATCCTTGTTGGTTTTCGTCTGAATATCACCCCGGTAGGAGTCGTTTTCTTCCTTAACCTTGTCGATCTTTTCGCTAACTGCTTGGTTTTTAGCATCAACACGTTGCATGGAAACCGTGGTCATCACGGTCGCTAACATCATGAAGAGAACCGTGACAGCCATTACGATGACAAGCGAACGTTCCTGCTTTGTCCAAACAGCTGGTTGATAGCGTTTTTTTACTTTAACTTTCTTCTTAGCCGGTTGCCCAGGCAGTGCCCTGGCTGCGTTTTCATATTGGTACGCGTTTTGTGCCATCCGATTCTCTCCTTTACTTCTTATTCATGCAATCTTTTTGCTTTGACAGATGCCCGCTTTGACACGCTCTGCTTTAGGCTTTCACCCGTTCGATACCGCGTAATTGCGCGGAAGCCGACCGGTGGTTTTTTTCTTGCTCTTCTTGACTTGGCTTAATCGCCTTGCGAGTCAAGAGCCGGTAGTCGGGCGCCATTTCTTCTGGCATGACAGGCAAACCGCGTGGTAACTCAGGAGCTTTCGACTTTTCTTTAAACATTTGCTTAATCAAGCGATCCTCTTGGGACTGGAAGGAAATCGCTGAGATACGCCCCCCAACGGAAAGCATGTCCAAAGCCTGTTCCAAAGAATCTTCCAAGGCACCAAGCTCATCGTTAACGGCCACGCGCAAAGCTTGAAACGAACGTTTGGCCGGGTGGCCACCATGCCGGCGAGCCGGTGCCGGAATGGCTTCTTTGATAATTTCCACCAAATCAAAGGTTGTCTCAATTGGCTTCACTTCACGGGCTTGTTCGATCTTTCGAGCAATTGCTTTTCCAAAACGATCTTCTCCGTAACGGGTCAAAACGCGAACTAAATCATTAAATGGCCAGTCATTAACGATCGTCTTCGCCGTCAATTCTTGGCGCTGATCCATCCGCATGTCCAAAGGGGCATCGTGGTTATAAGAAAAACCACGGTCGCCTTGGTCAAATTGAACAGAAGAGACCCCAAGGTCATATAGCACACCATCGACATGGTCGATTCCAGCCGCTGCCAAAGAAGCCTTCAGCGTCCGGAAATTATCAAAAACCAAGACTAATTTTTCAGCCGCAATTTCCGCTTTGTATTGCTCCTGGTTATAGGCAATCGCCGTTTCGTCTTGATCAAATGAATAAAGTCGACCGGTCGTCAGCTTAGACAAAACCCCCCCGGTGTGGCCACCACCACCCAAAGTCGCATCGACGTAGATGCCGTCTGGCTTAACGTTTAAGAGATCAACCGCTTCTTTCGAAAGCACCGTTACGTGTTCAAATGTCATGTCGAACTCCTTTCTTTCTTCAAAACGTCAAGCAACCAAGGAATGACGAGGCCATTTAGAAATCAAAGTCCACTAAGCCTTCTGCAATCTCGTCAAAGTTTTCAGCAGTCTGCTCCGTGTATGCCTGCCAGTTATCTGCTGACCAGATTTCAAAAGAATCGCCAACGCCAGTAACCACGACTTCTTTTTCCAATTCGGCGTGATCTTTCAGGTTCGAAGCGATAATCACTCGTCCCTGCTTATCAAACTCCGCTTGCATGGAACCGGCCATGACGAAACGCTTAAAAGCCCGGGCGTCTTTTTTCCCGATTGGTAAGTTATTTAAATGCTCTTCGAGCTGATTCCAAACGTCCATGGGCATGGCCCGTAAGGAATGTTCCATCCACTTGGCAATGACAAAAGTTTCACCTAATTGGTTACGAAACTTAGCGGGAATTGTGAGCCGGCCTTTGGGGTCGAGATTGTGTGATGATTCGCCCATGAACATGATGGCCCACTCCTCCCTTCTGTGGATTACTTAAATACAATTTACCACATTCCCCCACTTTTCACCACTTTTCTTTAAAAAAATGTTAAAAAGACCAATAAAAAAGAGCCAAACCCTTGATATATCAAGAGTTTGGCTCTGTGGGGAAAAATCCCATTTTATGACAAAAATTGGCTAACTAGCGCAAGCAAAATGGTGATAAGTGACAAAAAAGCACCTAATAATCCCATAGCCCGCCAAAAATAGTGACTAAATCGAGCAATTCCAAGATTTTTCCGCCCGAGAATCAAAAAAGCAACGATCGCCCCGATCAAAAACGATAGCGCCACAAAAAAGAGCAAGTCCGAACGATAAAACGCTGTCCCTTCAATTAGATAAAAGAAAAGCCAGTTAGGCAGCGTCGTCAAATCAATAAAAGAAAGTCCCGGCAGCATTCGATACAAAAAGCGCCAAATCATGATCAAAAGTAGAACAACTAGCCACAGGCCAGCCCAAAAATACCAAACCATCGCATTCACCTCTTCCTAACTGTATCAAGATGGGGGTAAAATTTCAATTTTAATGCGGCCTATGGTAAGATATGCCTAGTACATTCAGGAGAACATGAAAGATGTTTAAAAAAAAGCAAGTAAAAGCCGAAGAATCACGCCCGGTCGCCCCAACAGTCGATAAGGCGTTGGAAGATGAAGTTAACCGCCAACTCGCTAAAAAACCGATGCCTACTTTTGAAAAGAAAAAGAAGACCCGCTATCAAAAGTGGACCCTCTTCATGTCTCTTTTCATGGTGATCGTCATGGCAGGGTCCGTGATTTACGCTGCCATCTCAGCCATTCACTAAACAACGGAAGCCGAAAGGACAGCCTCGCTGCTTTGGGCTTTTTCTTTTTATACAATTGTTTTCAACCGTCTTTTATCCACACACAAAAAGAACGCACTCTTAAGAGTGCGTTCTTTTATTTTAAGCTTATTCAACTGACAACAAGAATGGGTAGAGGTCTTGTCCACCATCGTGCACTTCGACTTCCAAATCCTCGTCAATTTCAGCAATCGCTTCTTCCAAAGCTTTTTCATCCTTTGACTTAGCGCCCTTACCAGAAATGATCGTCACGATTTCAGAATCATCATCACACATTTCTTCTAGCAACGCCTTTGCTGTTTGGACCAACTGCTTGCCAACGGTAACAATCTTACCGTCCTTCATGCCAAGCCAATCGCCCTTCTTGATTTCTTGACCATTCAAAGTCGTTTCGCGCACAGCCTGAGTCACCGAACCGGAAACGACCGTCGCCAGTTCTTCTGTCATGGCGGATTCATTTTCCTCCAAAGAAGCCTCCGGGTTGTAACCCAACATTGCCGTCAACCCTTGTTGGATTGAACGGGACTTCACGACAGAAACCGGTACTTCAGCCATTTCCTTAGCTTGATCAGCGGCCAAGAAAATGTTTGAGTTGTTTGGCAAGATGATAGCTTGCTTAGCACCCGATTGTTTTATAGCGTCGACGAAATCTTTGGTTGATGGATTCATCGTTTGACCACCCGTGATCACTTTAAACACACCAAGTGAATCGAAAAGTTTAGCCACACCGTCTCCAGAAGCAACGGCAAAAACCGCCATTTCAGGTGCTTCAGCCGGTGCTTTTTGCTGCTTTTGATCGGTTGAATTCTCTTCTTCTTGCTTATCAATCACGGCTTGTTGTTGGTCACGCATGTTGTCAACCTTGACCTTCCGCAAAGAACCAAACTCCGTTCCCCAGTGAATGATCGAGCCGGGGTCTTCCGTGTGAACGTGAACTTTGACCACATCGTCATCGTTGATCACCAAGAGAGAATCCCCCTTGTCAGCGATATAGTCATAGAACTTGTCATAGTCAAACGGCTGGTCCCAAGTCGTCCCCGTTGCCAAATCGACCATAATTTCGGTACAGTACCCAAATTTAATGTCTTCTGGGTTCAACGATTCGTCAGCTTGCGCACCGGCGTGCAGCTTAGAGACCATCTGATCCAATTCCGCGTTATCTGGGGCCTTCAAATTATCTTCGTCGAAGGTTCCCAAAACCACTTCAGCAAAGGCGGACAACACCATGACTAATCCTTGTCCACCGGAATCGACAACGCCAACTTCCTTCAAAACAGGCAAGAGTTCAGGCGTCTTATCCAAGGCCTCTTGGGCAGCGGCCTTAACCTTCTCCATCAAAGTTGGCAAATCGTCTGAAGCCAAAGCAGAACGATCCGCTTCAGCAGCTGCTTCACGAATGACCGTTAAAATCGTTCCTTCAGTCGGCTTCATCACTGACTTATAAGCGACTTTAGCCGCTTCCATCAAGGCATCGGCCATGTCACGGGCTGACAGGTTGTCCTTATCAGCCATCGAATTCGCCATGCCGCGGAAGATCTGAGATAAAATAACCCCCGAGTTCCCGCGAGCCCCCATCAACAGGCCCTTGGCCGTTGCCTTCGACAACAGACCAACCGTCTTTTCTTGTGATTCCCGTTCGTATTCGGCACCGGAAGCCATGGACAAGGCCATGTTGGTTCCCGTGTCACCATCTGGAACAGGAAAAACGTTTAACTTATTAATGTTTTCCGCGTTGGCAGACAACTTGGCTGCGGCCGCGTTCACCATTTTTCCGTAGACAAGTGGATCAATGGTGGTGATTTTTTCTGCAGTCATTCTCTCTTAATCCTCAGTTTCGATCCCTTGAACAATGACGTTCACTTCGGGTACTTGTAAGCCTAAGTAGGCGTTTAGGTAATACTTCACGCGTGCTTGCACAGAAGTGGTGATATCCGCCAACTTCATGCCGTGCTGAATCACAACATACACATCGATGGTCAAGCCTTTTTCTTGCTGTGAAACCACAACCCCACGACCGTAGTTTTCACGGTTTAGGATCTGGTTTACCCCATCTTTTAAAGCAGAGCGCGATGCCATGCCAACCACTCCGGGGTTGGCAATGGTTGCGCCACCGACAACGGATGCAATCACATCATTTTCAACCGTGACATCACCGTTTTTTGTTCGAATTTTAATTGCCATCACATAAGCCCATGAAGCATGAAGCACGCTCCACTTATCCTTTCAAATTACTTACTCTCTATTTTACCATGACCTGACGAAAAGCCCCAACTTAGAGAAATTCTTTTCAAGGTCGTCATAAAATAAAAAAACCACCCAGTGGAGTGGTTTTTATACACGTTCGATTGAGCCGTTCTTCAATCCGGCCTTCAAACTACGCGCAGTCAAGTAAACTTTCTTAGGTGCGGAACCGTTAATCTTAACCGTTACCTTTTGCAAGTTTGGCTTCCAGCTACGACGACTTGAATTCAAGGCGTGGGAACGTTGGTTACCAAAGCGGGTGCGTGCACCGTTAATTGCATCTTTTGCCATGTCTGACCCTCCTATCCGAGCCGCACGACGTGCCTGCTCTTCTTATCAACAATACAATATTTTACCAGAGGGTTTAGACTTTGGCAAGATATTAGGCATATTTATGCAAAATTTCGCTCAATTGTTCTTTATTATGGAATCCAGTCAAGCGCTCAACCGCCTGACCATCTTTCACAACAACCAAAGTTGGGATTGCTCGGATACCAAAATCACCCGGTACCTGCTTATTTTCATCCACATCCACCTTGAAAAAGTTAATGTTAGCAAAATTTGGATCTTCTGCTAAGGCATCGAGGACGGGCGATTGCATCTTACATGGGCCACACCAAGCTGCCCAAAAGTCGGTAATGGAAACACCTGTCTTGGTCTTTTCCTCGAAATTTGCGTCTGTTAATGCTTCAACTGCCATTAGCTCCTCCTATCCGTCGACTGAGTGACCAGTACAATGCCACGATCAATAGAAACATGTACCAATTCCCCAATAAATTCATTTGATGAATACATGATACCGCTATTTTCCTTAATTGTCAATGGATACTCGGCATCCAGAATCGAGAAATTATCGACTATACCTAATGGCATAAAGCCCAAATAATGGTGGCCAGGAAGTTTCTCCACAACGTTGTGTTCGGCATCCAAATAACTGATGGTGTTTCGGCAATCCACAATGCTAAAGCGGCCAACCAAAGAGGAAAAACCGTCCTGAGGAAGAAAACTATCCAAGAGTGGAATCGTCAAATTCGACAACTCATGATCCAAGCGACCACCGGTTGCCCCGTACAAAACAATGTCATCCGCCCCGGCCGCCATGGCGTAACGGACGGCTAAGGCCGTATCCGTGTAATCCTTGTGGGCCGGATAGATCGTCATCTCACGTTCCTTTTGGTAGGCGATCAAGCGCTGGCGCTCGTCATCAGACACCGAATCAAAATCACCAACGGCAAAGAGCGGCTCAATCCCCGCTTCCATCAAAAAAAGCGCCCCTCGGTCTGCACCAACCCAGTCACCAGGTTTTTTAAAGAGATCAGCTGGCCAGTTTTCCTTTGGGCCACCGGCTAAAATATTGATTCTCATCACGCACTCCTAAAAGAAAAGCGGGCTGAATCGATCAGCCCGCCAAAGCCTTTCGGCCAGTTTTACTTCGTCACATCCAACAAGGTCTGTACCTTGGCTGCTGGATCCTTTTTGTCATAAACGTATGAACCGGCAACGAAAACGTTGGCCCCGGCAGCCGCCGTCAACTTGGCCGTTTCGTTGTTGATACCACCGTCGACTTCGATGTCAAAATCCAAGCCAAGTTCTTGCTTGTAGACAACCAATTCCTTAATCTTTTCGGTCATCTCAGGCAAGAAGGCCTGGCCACCAAAACCAGGGTTAACCGTCATAACCAAGACCTGGTCGACCATGCCCAAAACAGGAACGATGGCAGACACTGGCGTACCTGGGTTGATGACGACTTCCGCCTTCACGCCGGCCTTCTTGATCATTTGCAAGACGCGGTGAATGTGTGGCGTTGCTTCAACGTGAACACCGATCAGATCCGCACCGGCTTTTGCCAATTCGTCGACGTGCTTTTCTGGGTGAACGGCCATCAAGTGGACGTCCAAGAAGAGGTCCGTCATTGGACGCAATTGCTTAACCCAAGCGGGTCCGTAGGCCATTGATGGGACGAATGAACCGTCCATCAAATCAATGTGCAAATACTTGGCACCGGCCTTTTCAACCAACTTCACGTCTTCGCCTAACTTTGTAACGTCAGCGCTCAAAATGGATGGGGCAATAATTCCTGCCATGTCTTTCCTCTTTCTATATTCATTCAAAGGGATTAGTTCAAGCGATCTTGCTTCCACTTGGTCGAGTTTTTTTGATAAACCGGCCGTTTTCCCTTAATAATTTGGTAGAACAATTCATAGCTATTATACCGCTCAGCACTAATGCTGCCAAGTTCGACCGCCTCTTTGACCGCACAGCCCGGCTCATTTAGATGTGAGCAGGTCCGGAAACGACAGCCGACCGCCACTTCACGGATTTCTGGGAAATAATTTCCCAACTCTTCGACTGGGAAGTCAAAGACTTCATAAGACGAAAAGCCCGGCGTGTCCGCAATTAGCGTCTCGTAGGCCGGCACTGGAATCAACGAAACCTGCCGGGTCGTGTGTTTACCACGGGAGAGGGCCTGCGATACTTCGCCCACCGTTAACTGCAGCTCAGGCGCCAATTCGTTTAGCAAAGTCGACTTCCCGGCTCCCGTCTGCCCCATGGCGACCACGACTTGGTCCTTTAACAAAGGGGCAAAGCTTTGCTTCACGTCATCCGTCGAAAAGATGACTGGATAGCCAATCTTCTGGTAGAGCGCCACCTTTTTACGAAAGGCTTGCTGTTCAGCCTCATCGAGCAAATCCAACTTGGAAAAGTAGAGCACTGGATGGACCTTCTCGGCTTCCAGTGCGACCAATTGTCGGTCCAGTAGGTTTTGCGAGAAGGCTGGCTCAACAACCGAGGTCACCACAATCGCCAAATCCACATTGGCCATTGGCGGGCGCACCAGACTGTTCTCACGCTCGTGCAAAGCCCAGATCAAGCCTTCGCCATTCTCCGACTCAAAGTCGGCCCAGTCGCCCACCAAAGGCTTTTGGCCACGCTTGCGGAATTGGCCACGAGCACGGGTCCGTTCAACCGTCCCGTCTTCAAGCATTAAATCATAATAGCCGGCCAATGACCGGATAATCCGTCCTGTTTTCATAGGAATATTATAGCATGAGTGCGCACGGAGCCGCCTTGAAAAGTAAAAAGAAACAAAAGAACACCAACACGGTGTTCTTTTGTTTCAATCATCAATTGTTCTTATTTCCATTGTCGCTCTGGCTGCTACTTGACGCAGCGCTGGCCCCAGACGAAACTTGCAGGGTCAGCGTCTTGTCCAAGGTAAACTTGGAACCAGCCGCAGGATCTTGGGCAATCACTGTCCCACTTGGCTTGTTGGAGTCTGTGATGGTAAAGGCCAAGGAAACCTGGTTCTGGTTCGCCCAGTTAACGGCATCCGACTGAGACTTCCCAGTTAGATCAGGCAAGGTCAACGACTTAGCCCCATCCGAAACCGTCAATGTGATCGTCGTATCCGATGGATCGACGTCAGAACCAGCCGCAATCGATTGGCTCATGACTTGACCAGAAGGCACACTCGTTGAGTTTTCGGTCTTCTTTTTGACTGTGATCCCCTTGTTAGTCAATTGATTAGCGGCCTTCGAGTAGTCCCAACCGGAGTAATCCGAGATCGAAACCGTATCGGTTCCTGAAGAGATGACTAATTTGACGGATGAACTCTTCTTAACGGAGCGGCCAACACCAGGAACCACCTTGATGACATCCCCCTTGCTGACTGACTTGGAACTGGCCATCGCCGTTGTGCCAACTGACAAGCCGGCGTCCGACAATTTACTCTTAGCAGCCGACTCGGACAGGTTCGTTACGTCCGGAACGGCCGTGTAAGAATTTTTAGCGATGGTGAAGCTGGCAGTGGCTCCGGCAATCACCAAGAGGAAGAAGGCCAAGACAAACCACTTCTTCTTTGACCGGTACTTAATGCCATTCTTATCCAGTACCTCACGAACAAATTTTGGTGTACGGTCAACCTGTTCGGCGATTTCTTTGACGGCATAACCCTTTTGGCCGTAGTCAATGATCCGACTTTCCACATCGTTTTTTTCTTCTGTGGCGCTTTCTTCTGGATCGTCTTCGACAAAGGGGTGGCTGTTCCAGTCGGGGGTCACTAACTTCGTTTCATCGGAAGCTTCTGGAACAAAACGCCCTTCGCCAGAACGACGTTTAGACAAAGAAGTCTGCAAGTCTTCTGCCATGTCTTCCGTTGTAAAATAGCGATCCTTTCCGTCTTTTGCCGTTGCACGTAAAATGACGTTTTCAAGCGGTTGCGGAATTTCTGGATCAAAATCCTTCACATAAGGCATTGGCACTTCGGCATGCTGATAGGCAATCCGGTCGGCCGTATCCCCCTGATAGGGCACCTGGTTGGTCAACATTTCATACAAAATGACACCCAAGGCATAAATATCAGACTTTTCAGAAGCCTGTTGCCCGCGGGTCACTTCCGGCGCCAGATAGTGAATGGAGCCAATGATTGGTTCCTTTGTTGCCGGCAAGCCGAACTTGTTTTGGGCCAAAGCGATGCCAAAATCGGTAATTTTGACCTGACCCTGTTCGTTGATCAAAATGTTTTGCGGCTTCAAATCGCGGTGAATGATACCAGCTTTGTGCGCAGCAGAAACCGCCTCAAGCACCTGCTCCATAATGTCGACTACTTCTTGATAAGGAATGGGGAAGTGGGCCTTGATGTAGCTCTTCAGGTCCATCCCCGCCACGTATTCCATCACCAGATAAGGGTTACCCTCTGCTTCGCCAGCGTCATAGAGCTGAACAATGTGGTCGTTGACCAACGTCGTGGCCGCCTTAGCTTCCTTTTGGAAGCGGGCCAAGGCCTCCGGCTGATCCTTAATGTCAAAACGGATCATCTTTAAGGTAACGTCTCGCTTCAGATACGTATCATAAGCTTGGAAAACGTTGGCCATCCCCCCGTCACCCAAGGGACGCACGATTTGGTAACGGTTATCAATCATCGTTCCTTGTTCCATTAGTCTAATCTTCCTTTCAATCCGTTTTCATCAATCACTTCTTCTGCTTTGACCGGCCGATCGGTTTGAATCGTCAGTTGCTGCCCCGTGCTGTCACGTTGCCCAGTCATGTCGGTCATAATCAGGACCGTGACATTATCCGACACGTTTTTAGCAATGGCTGCTTTGACCAAAGCAGACAGGCGTTCTGAAATATCCAAAACCGACCCCATAATCGGATTATTGGCCGGCCGTCTGATACCTGGCTGGATGATACTCAGCTGTGCCTCTATGGAAAGCACTTTAGCCATGCCATCCGATGTCAAATACAGCCAATCGTCTTTTTCTGGCACAAAAGTCGTCCACTCGAGATTCAGTTCTTTATTCACGCCAAGATAACGGGTTAAAGAATTAGCTTCTGGCAGTGCAGCGTCCACCTGCTCCCCGGACTGACGGGCCAGCTCATTTTTGACCGTATGATCAAAAGTCAACAGCTGCGCTTTTCGGTTACGAAACCGGTAAGCCCTGGAATCGCCGGCGTTAGCGACAAGAACTTTTTGTGATAAGGAGACCGCTAGAACCAACGTTGTGGCCATCTGACTAATTTCTTGGTCATGTTCACCGACTAAAAGGATGGCCTGGTTCGCCAAGTCAGCCTGATGAATCAACCAAGCTTTGACTTTTTCCTCTTCGTCATAGGCGACCTGCTCCCAGGCATGCCCCAAAGTCGATACAACCATTTGAGCCGCTTTCTTTGAACCTTCTTGAGAAGCCACCCCGTCTGCAACCAATACTAAAGGGTTGCCGGCACGATTGTAAAAAGCGCCAACGGCATCTTGGTTATCGGACCGAGCCGGTCCTTTGTCACTTTGGTAGGCAATAGCCATAACTGTTAATCCTTTCTTTGAAAGGTGGCAATGTAAAAGCCATCAGTTTGATAATCATCCGGATAAATTTTCAACGCTAAGTCAGTACGGTCAGCCTGAATCAACTTTTTTGTTACGGTCTTTTTCTGAACAAAGTCTGGTCGCTTTTTTAAAAACTGTTGCACCACTTGGTCGTTTTCCTGGTCTAGAATCGTACAAGTCGAATAAACCAGCTGGCCGCCCTTCTTCAGCTTGGAAGCGGCCGCTTCCAAAATGGCCAGTTGCAGGGCTGCCAAATGCGCCACGTCAGCCATCGTCTTGTCGTAGCGAATTTCTGGCTTACGACGCAACAGGCCGAGACCGGAACAAGGGGCGTCGACCAGAATGCGGTCGAAACCTTCCTCGAAGCTGTCCGGAATCTTGCGGGCATCGAGCGCCATGGCGTCGACCCGGTCGGCCAGTCCAAGGCGAGCGGCATTTTGGGCAATCAGCTTGACCTTGTGGTCGTGAATGTCCAAAGCCGTCACGCGGGCGTCGCCCTGCAGGTACTGGGCGATTTGGGTGGTCTTACCACCCGGTGCCGCCGCCGCGTCCAAAACGCGCTGGACCGAATCATCGATCTGCATGGCTTCGACCGGCAGCATAGCGGACTCGTCTTGGACCGTCAACAAGCCTTTCTTGTAAGCTGTTGACGAAGCCACGTGGCCACCGGAGATGAGCAAGGCATCGGCTGCCAGTTGGCCGTCTTTGACGGTGTAGCCTTCTTCTTCCAGCGATGCACGAACCGTTTGCTTATCAGCCTTGGCCGTGTTCACCCGGGCGGATTGTTCAGGGGCATGGTTCAAGGACTGCAAAATCCGATCGGTCTTATCCGCTCCGAGCTGTGCGGTCAATTCCTTGACCAACCACTCTGGCACTGAGTAGGTCACCGACAGGCGTTTTGTCAAATCTTCAATCTTTTTCGGATCCGGCAAGCCCTTTCGATCCATACTGTGCAAAACGGCGGTCACGAACTCGGCCGTCCCAACGTTGCCCATCGTTTTAGCGATCTCAATTGTTTCATTGAAGAGGGCGTGCTTTGGAATTCGATCCAGTTCCTGCCATTGGAAAAGAGCGGTCAAGAGCAGTTCCCTCACCCAATTTTCCAGTTTCTTGCCCTTCACAAAGGGGGCCAGCCAGAATTCCAGTAACATTCGGTACTGGATTGTTCCGTAAACCAAGGTAGTCAAGAGGCCTTTATCAGTATCTTTTAATGGATTTTGTTTAATAATTTGATTTAGTTGCAGGTTCGAATAGGCCCCGTTTTTGACCTTTGATAAGGTCAGAACCGCGAGTAGACGTGGGTTATCCGAATGAGTAATCTTTTTAGGCATTCGCCTCTCCTACTGCGATCCAGGCATCCCCGACCGCCAAATGTTGGCCAGCCCCGTTCAAGAAGGCCGTGATGTCCATGACGCCCTTGCCGGCTGGTTGCAGCTTGTCGACTGAAAGCTGGCTGCCATCGGCCGCTGCCACGTGCAGGGCCTTCTTGCTTTTAAAGGTAATCACACCCGGCTTGGCGTCAGTCTTTTCGTCCAAAGGCGTGACCTGAACGAACTTGATTGACTGGCCCTTGTCCCCGGCTGTTGTCGCGTGAGCGGGATGCGTTGGGTAGAGGCCACGAATGTGCCAATCCAATTGCTGGGCGGTTTCTTGATCAAAATGCACGCGCTGTTGTTCACGGGTGATATTTGGTGAAAAAGTGACTTGTTCTGGATCTTGTGGGGTTCCTTGACGTTCACCCGAGACGATCTTTTCCAGATTTTCGGTCACCAATCGCACCGCTGCTTGGCCCAATTTCTCAAACATCGTCCCGACATTGTCGGTCGCTTCGATTGGCACCTCGACGACGTCTAAGACATCCCCGGCATCCATTTTCTTGACCATATACATCAAAGACACGCCCGTCTTGTCATCGCCGTTCATGATGGCGTAGTGAACCGGTGCACCGCCACGGTACTTTGGTAAAAGTGAGGCGTGCGCATTGACAGCGCCATACTTGGTTGCTTCCAATAACTTAGTTGGCAAAAATTGACCAAAAGCCGCCGTCACAATGAAGTCGGGGGCCATATTGATAATCGCTGCCATTTCATCAGAACCAGAGATCTTTTCGGGCTGCATGATGCGTAGCCCCAATTTTTCAGCTGTTTTTTTTACTGGGCTTGCCTTCAGTTGACGTTTACGTCCAAAAGGACGGTCAGGCTGTGTGACCACAGCTTTCACGTCGAAGCGGTCATCTTCAGCTAATGCCTCTAACGTTGGCACGGCAAATTGCGGGGTACCCATAAAGACAATTGATAATGCCATGTTTTTCTACCTCACTGCACTTTCTAAAAAGGGAATGTTACTTATAGTATATCAAAAAAGACAAAAAAGACCCAAAACGTCCCTATTTATCGGAATCTTTTGGGTCTTTTACATAAAGGAAACGGGATCACGACGAACTTCCAATCGGAAGTCTTGATCAGCTTTTTGCGAGCGATCAACCAGGTCGCGAAGAAGCTCGTCCGCCTCGTTTTGCTTCTTCATTTTCAAAATCATCTGGAAAAAGAAACGCCCCTTCATCTTAGCAATCGATCGGGGGGACGGTCCCAGGAGCAAAACGTCCTTTGGTAAGCGTTTCTTCAACCAGGCAGCAATCTTTGCTGTCTGCAAAGAGACGCGGTTTTCATCGGGTGAAGAACATTGAATCTGAATGGTGTAGTAATACGGCGGAAATTCGGCCGCGTGACGAATCGCCATTTCCTGCCGGTAAAATCCTTCGTAATCATGCTTTTCAGCATACTTCAAGGCGTAGTGTTCTGGATTAAAAGTTTGAATCACCACTTCGCCCTGGGCCTTCGCCCGACCGGCTCGACCGGCAACTTGAGTCAGTAGCTGAAAAGTCTTTTCAGACGCCCGAAAATCCGGCAATCCTAATCCAGTGTCAGCATTTAACACGCCGACCAGGGTAACGTCTGGGAAATCCAGCCCCTTGGCCACCATTTGTGTGCCCAATAAAATCTGCGCCTTTTTTTCACCAAAATCGGATAAGGCTTTCCCCATCGCCCCTTTTCTACGGGTGGTGTCCTGATCAAGACGAATCACAGGATAATCTGGCAACAAGGCTTGCAACTCAGTTTCCACCTTTTCCGTTCCTGTCCCATAATAGCGGATGCGGTTTGAACCACAAGCCGGACAAATTCGTGGAATCGGTTCTTGATAGTCACAATAGTGACACTTCAATGTTCGACTATCCATGTGCAGTGTCATCGCCAGGTTACAGTTCGGATCCCGGGGCACATAACCACAGTCACGGCACATCACAAAGGAAGAAAAGCCGCGTCGATTGAGCATCAAAACGGCTTGCTCGCCACGTTTTAAATGGGCCTTTAGCTTATCTAACAATTCCTGTGAGAAGTTCGTGTCGCCCCGATCAAGTTGCACCTGGCGCATGTCGACAATGTCGACCTGGGGCAAGCTAGCTTCCGGATTGGCCCGCTTCGTTAGTGTCAACAATTCGTAAACGCCTTTTTGCGCCCGCGCTCGACTTTCTAAAGAGGGCGTTGCTGAACCCAATACAACCGGTGCCTGATGATAGTTGGCCCGAAAAAGGGCAACATCCCGAGCCGAATAATGAGGATTTTCACTCTGACTGTACGAACTTTCATGCTCCTCGTCGACGATAATCAAGCCGAGCCGATCAAGTGGTGCAAAGACCGCCGAACGAGCACCGACAACCACCTGCACCTGACCGTCATGGATCCGCCGCCATTCATCATAGCGCTCGCCAGAAGATAGACCGGAATGGAGCAACGCCGTCTTATCGCCAAAGCGTTCCTCGACGCGTCGCTGCATTTGTGGGGTTAGTGCGATTTCTGGCACTAAAAAGAGAACCTGTTCCCCCCGGTCAATGGCTTTTTGAGCAGCCTGGAGGTAAACTTCGGTTTTGCCAGATCCCGTGATTCCTTCCAACAAAAAGACTTTGTTTTGCCCCTTTTCGATGGCCGAGGTCACTCGGTCGTAAGCAGCTTGCTGTTCATCATTTAGAACCTTTTTTTGACCCTGCAATGATCCTGAAAGAGCCTTAGCCCCCATGATAGCCGGTCGACGTTTGACTTCGACTTGCACCTTTTCCAGGATGCCTTTGTTAACAGCCGTATTTAAACTGGCAAGTGAACAATCGAGTTGCGCTTGCCAGTCTTTTTTAGAAAAAGTTTGCCCAGGGTGAGCCATGGCAAAGTTCAAAAGGCGCCGTTGCTGCTTAGCGCCCTTAGAAAGTTCATTGTCGATCTTTTGTAAGACTTCCAAATCAGCATTTGTTTTATAAGCCAGTTCAGTTTTGACTTTTCCTTGGTTTTCGACTACGGTTCGAACGTCCAACAGCCCGTTTTTCTGCAGGTTACGGATGGCTCGCCAGCCCTTAGCGGAAAAAGCTTTCATTTTCACCAACACTTGTTTTTGACCATCCAAATAAGCGACCCGGTCCGAATCGGACAAGCCAGCCTTGGCCGTTAGTTCCTTGCGATAAGAAGCCTTCAGCGCCGTTGGCAACATCAAAGCCAAAAAGGCGACCCAAAAAGAGAAGTTCTTCTTGGCCAAATCATGGGCCAGCTCAAGCAACTCGGATGATAACACGGGCCGTTCGTCTAGGACCGTCAACACGTCTTTGACCTGCGCCTCGGTCAAATCCTCCGGCAAGGCCTCAGTCAACCCGACCACGTAACCCAGAACAGAACGGTGGCCAAAAGCCACCAGCACGCGAACGCCCGGTTGCACCTGAGCGGCCAGTTCGTCTGGCACATCATACGTGTAAGGTCGATTAGTTTGTTGGGTCGGTACATCAACCACGATTTGGGCGTAGGACTGTGCCATGGCTTGCTCCTTTCTGGGTTTATTCGACAATTTCTGTCTTTTCTTTTTGATTACTCTGACAAAAGGACCTGCCCAAGGGCAAGTCCTTTCCTTAGACTTTGGTTAGGTTAACCCCAACCCGTTTTTCAATAATTTCAAGCGCCTGTAAATAGCGCGCATAATAGCCGAAGGGATCATCTTTATCACCTTTTCGGTCGAGCAAAACCGTCTTATCCAAAAAGCCATACTCTTTCAAAACTTGCCACAAATTCTGATCAAAGGCCAACGAGCGCCGTTTGTCTGCCCCGTTTTGTACGGCTACCATTGGCGGAATGACGAGGATCAAATCGAGCTCCTCTTCCGCAATTGTGGTATCAAAAAGGGCCTTCAGCTTGTTTGCTTCTTCTTGGTCCAACCACAAACGCGTTTCAGCCATTGTCACCATGGCATCGGTGTCAAAAAAAGTCAGTCCGTTATTGGCTGGCGAATTAATTTCGGCTGAATTGGCATCGTATTGTCCCTGAATAATACGGGAGTAATCTTTTAAGAGCAACTCAGAATCAAAGACGTTTGACTTTTCCTGATAGGTTCTTGAAAATTCGACAGAAAATGGCGAGTTTGACGTTCGCGCTAAACGGCGAGTCAATGTCGATTTACCTGTCTTTGGCGCGCCAACAACCAAAATTTTCTTGGCAAAATGTCGACGAAAGACACGGTTAATATAATCCCAATTACCTAACGGATCCTTACGAACCGCCGTCGCCGAAACCTTCAAAATCGTACGATCCATCAACGATACTGACCAATGACCGTCGTCTGGAAGTAATTTTTCAAGCATTTCTTTGTAGTCAGCTTCGCCGGTGTACAAGGTAATGTGTGCGTTTGGGTTCGTGATGTTTCGCCTAATCGTCGACGTTAACCTGGCCGTCCACTCCTGCCAACCATTTGGCATCTGCGGGATATCGTCTTCATTAATGTAATCAACTTTGATCGCACTTTCGTCGTTGAAAGCCTCGCGTAAATAGCGAAAGCGTTTTTCAACAGGCAAACCAATCTGGTCACCACGATCCCCAGTGTAGCCGGACGTAATCACGACCACGCCATCGTTTAAAGCAGCGGCCTTATAAATTTCAGCTTGGTGGCCGATGTGCATTGGAGCCAACGTCCCGAAAAAGACCCCAATATGGTCACCTGTCAGATTTTCTTTGACTAAATTTGCTTTAACCATGTTCTCCTACCGATTGCCATCTGATGATGGAAGAATTGCTTCTATTATACCAGAGATGTTAAAAAGCGCGCAGCACAGCGAGCCCATTGATAAAAAAAGGCGGGCATCGCTTGCTCGCCTTTCATTCATCTAATTTTATAGGATAAAAAATACAGGACCCTTTACGTCAACGAAATATCGCCAAGCGACGACCGGAAACTAAAGACCGCTTGATCAGCTGGCACATTTTGGTAGCTGTTCGTCACGTTAATATCGCCATAGCGACTGTATGTCTTTAGCTTTGGTAAGGTTGAACGTTTAACGATGGTGTCACCAGCACGATTTTCGACCGAGCCCGAAAGCAGCACCTTACTATCGGACAGACGAATATCGCCGTTTTCTTCATCTAACAATAATTGATTCACTTTCTGGTTTTGAATCGTCAGATCCCCATTGATGTTGGCCAAAGCTAACTTTTTCAATGTCGTCTTTTCTGGAACCGTGATCACAATCTTATGACTATTCAGGTTATTTAAACCGATCGTCCAGTTCGGCTTATCATCGCTTGTGATCTTCACGAGCCCATCCGCAGAAGAGACCGTGAGGTTGGCCTTTTCTGCTTTATCCGTGACAACAGCAAAATGATCCCCGGATTTAACAAGGACATCCGCGTTTTTAACGGATACATCCAACGCTGAAAGCTCCTGTTTACCGGACGTTATTTGGTCAGGCGTCAGATCAATCTCCCCTTTTTCGTCCTTTGCTGACAAGTAAACAGGCCCGTTATTCCAATAAATTGGACCAGGAAATCCATCTTGCAAAAAGGCCGTCACCATCAAAACACAGCCAATCAATACAAAGGTCAAGCCAACTAAGATTTTTTTATTCATGCAAGACCACCTTTCGAACGGCTGTCAAAAGAGATAGCCCAACACGTTTCGTCCAATCCGTAGCTTTCACCGAAAGGAAAACCGCTAAGGGCGTAAAGATAACGGTCAAGCCAATGGCCGAAACCGCAGAGCCAATGTAAAATAGGCCACCCCAGAATGCTTGTGGCAACACTACCACCCCAGCAATACCGACAAAAGCCGAAGCCAAAGTAAAGGCAAACATCATCAACCAGGCCACAATCGAAAAAATCCAAAGCAGCAAAAAAAGGGCTAACAGTAAGGGCATCCAAATTGGCACGCCCAAAACAAGCAACCAAAAAGGCAGAGTGTCATGCCAAGACTTGCTTGTTTTGGTTTTTTTTTGCGCTGTTGGATCAAGCCATTTCTTTTCATCATCGTCTTCGGACAACTCTTTTTTGTTGGCTACATCAGCTCGCATCTTCTCCGCTAATTCCGTTGGTGTTCCCAATAATTGAAAAGCAGCCGCATCGTCTAACTGATGCGTTTCAATATAATGGCGGCATTCGTCAATTTTTTCTTGACGCTCCTGTTTTGACAAACCACTAAGGGCTTGCTCGAGCTTTTCTAGATAGGTCATGCTATTCTCCCAAAAGGTCGTTTATTTGTGAAGCAAAAAGACGCCAATCGGCCTTCACTTCATCTAAATAACGCTGACCTAGATCGGTTACCTGATAGTACTTCCGAATCCGTTCCGCAAAGACAGCCGAACGCGTCGAAACAAAACCGGCCTTCTCCAGACGACGCAACACCGGATAGGTGGTTGAATCCGAGATCTTCAGTTTCGTTTGAATTTTCTTCGTCAATGCATAGCCGTAAAGCGATTCGTTGATCAAGACTTCCAAAACGACTGCTTCTAAGACCTGGTTTGGTACCTTAATTGCCATGGTAACTCCTCTCGTCTATATTATATGCCATATAGTATTTGCAAACAAATTATTTTCTAATTGAAAAAAGACCAGGGCACCCCGCCCTGGTCTTTTTAATTCATTGATTCTTTACTTAAACAACTTCAGGTACCGACCGTACCCCTCTTTTTCCATATCTTCCTTTGGAATAAAACGAAGAGAAGCCGAATTAATGCAATAGCGTAAACCGCCCTTATCCGAAGGACCGTCTGGAAAGACATGTCCCAAGTGCGAATTGGCGTCGCGGGAGCGTACTTCGGTCCGCGTCATACCAAAGGAATGATCGGTGTTTTCCTGTAAGTCGGCATCGTCAATTCCTTTGGTGAAGGCGGGCCAACCACAGCCCGAATCATACTTATCCGTCGATGAAAAAAGTGGTTCCCCAGAAACAACATCAACAAAGATTCCATCATCCCACCACTGGTCGTATTTCCCAGTAAATGGTCGTTCAGTCCCCGCGTTTTGTGTCACTTCGTACTGCTCTGGAGTCAAGCGTGCTTTTAATTCCTCTTGATCATACTTAGCCATTGATTTTGTCCTCCCAATACTGTTGTTGGTAACGCTTTCTTGGTGCCATCATCATGGCCTCACGGAAAGGATCCTTCTTATAAAAGTCTTGGTGGTACTCTTCTGCTTCATAGAAGGGCTTAGCGTCTTCAATTTTAGTCACGATTGGCCGATCGAAACGACCGGAATCTTCCAATTCCTTCTTAGATTCTTCGGCAATCTTTTTTTGTTCATCCGAGTTCACGAAAATCACCGGCCGGTAAGTATCCCCCCGATCGGCAAATTGACCAGTCGCATCCGTTGGATCAGCCACCTGCCAATAGAGGTCGACTAAATCTTTATAGGAAAACTTATCCGGATCAAACCAGATTTTCACTGCTTCGGTATGTCCGGTCGTATGCGAGCAAACTTCTTCATAGGTTGGGTTTGGTACATGTCCACCAGTGTAGCCAGATCGAACCTTTTTAATGCCCGGTAGGGAATCAAAAGGCTCAACCATACACCAGAAACATCCACCCGCAAAAATTGCTGTATCTTCTGCCATATGAAAAGACCTCCTAAGTACTATTGTACTCAAGAGGCCATTATCGTCAATGGTCTAGTTGTCATTTGTCAGTAAAAAACTACCTTCAAGACCCTTACATCTTACTCTCAATCCAGTCCCAGACGTCTTCTTTACCCGACTTCGTTACGGAGGAGAAGAAACAAAAGTCCGAGTTTTCCGGATTATATTCGACAGCCTTTTTGATAACCGACTCCGATTGGTTTAGTTTTCCACGGGCAATTTTGTCCGCCTTGGTTGCCACCAAAAGAATGGGAATATTGTAATAATCCAACCACCGGTACATCATAATATCTTCTTCAGAAGGCTTGTGCCTAGCGTCAACCAAAGAAATCACCCCACGCAACTGCTTACGAGAGGTAATGTAGGTCTCGATCATCTGACCGAATTCCTCACGCTTCTTTTTCGAGACCTTAGCATAGCCATAGCCCGGCACATCGACAAAGTACAAAGCATCTTCTACCGCGTAGAAGTTCAACGTTTGCGTCTTACCTGGTTGGCCAGATGTCCGGGCGAAATTCTTTCGATTAATCAACGTGTTGGTCAAAGAAGATTTCCCGACGTTCGAACGACCAACCAAAGCAAATTCCGGGCGGCCGTCTTCTGGATATTGGCTAGGTGAAACAGCTGACATGACCATTTCCACATTATGAACATCCATGCTTAGTCCTTCTCTTTCGTCTTCAACACCAACTTAGGCGCCTTACCAGCTTCCACAGAGGCCTTCGTAATGACGACCTTTTCTACATCGTCACGGGAAGGAATGTCATACATCACGTCTTTCATGACGTTTTCAATGATGGAGCGCAAACCACGTGCACCCGTTCCACGAGCAATCGCCAAATCCGCCATGGCTTTTAAGGCAGCCGGCTGGAACTCAAGATCAACCTGATCCAAACCAAGCAAAGCCTGATATTGCTTCACCAAGGCGTTTTTTGGCTGAGTCAAAATATGGGTCAGATCATCAACCGTCAACTCATCTAAGACGGTGATGATCGGTAAACGACCGATAAACTCTGGAATCAGGCCGAATTTTGACAAGTCTTCTGGTTCGACATTTTGCAAAATATTGGGCTCGTTTAACGCTTCCGCATTTTCTGCAGAAGCTGAACCAAATCCGATCACACGCTTACCCAAGCGTTCTTTGATGATCGTATCCAAACCGGCAAATGCCCCACCAACAATGAAAAGAATGTTGGTCGTATCTACCTGGATCAGTTCTTGGTTCGGGTGCTTCCGACCACCCTGAGGTGGAACAGAAGCAACCGTTCCTTCCAACATTTTCAAAAGCGCTTGCTGGACACCTTCACCAGAGACATCACGCGTGATCGAGACATTCTCGGACTTTTTGGCAATCTTATCAATTTCATCAACGTAAATGATGCCTCGTTGTGCCTGCTCAACGTCGAAGTTAGCATCTTGCAAAAGCTTCAGCAAAATATTCTCGACGTCTTCTCCGACATATCCGGCCTCAGTTAACGTTGTTGCATCCGCAATAGCAAAGGGAACCTGGAGGATCTTAGCCAAGGATTGCGCCAAGTAGGTTTTACCAGAACCCGTTGGTCCAAGTAAGGCAATGTTTGACTTTTGCAATTCTACTTCGGTTGTTTTCAGCGCGTTTTCGTTCACTCGCTTGTAGTGATTATACACTGCAACGGCCAACGTTTTCTTCGCATCTTCTTGACCAATGACATAGTCGCCAAGCGATTCAACGATTTGTTTTGGTGTTGGCAAGTCGATTTGTTCTTGCTTGGCATCGACTTGCATCTCTTCTTTAATGATCTGCTCAGCCAGATCAACACATTCATTACAAATGTACAAGCCATCTGGCCCGGCAACCAATTTTTTGACTTCGTCAGCATCCTTACCACAGAAGGAACAGTGGACCATCGGTCCTTGATTTTGCTCTGTCATAAGCCGTCCTTTCATTTACTACTTGTTTGGTCATAAATTTTTACAACCGTCAAAATCTTTCTAAGAAAAAAAGCCCGAAACGGGCTTTTTTCGTTTACTTTGCCTTTGCAGAAGAAACGATCTTGTCAACCGCTTGCTTCATGGCGATGTCATGCTTCAACAATGAATCAGACAAGGATTGCTTAACTTGTTCTTCAGAGATGTTGTACTGTGAAGCCAAGTCCTTCACTTCAGTAGCCACTTCTTCATCTGAAGGTTCGAAGTTTTCCTTCTTCACGATGGCTTCCAATACCAAGTTCGTCTTAACACGCGTGTCGGCACCTTCGGCGAATTGTTCCTTCAATGAATCTTCAGTTTGACCTGAGATTTGGAAGAACATCTGTGGTGAAATTCCTTGTTGTTGCAATTGACCAAGGTATTGTTGCATTTGACGGTTCACGTCTTCATCAACCATGGCTTGTGGAATGTCCCCACCGACAACTTCGGCGTTCTTAACAGCAGCTTCAACGGCTGCGTCTTCGAAAGCATCCTTGGCTGCTTGCTTACGAGCTTCTTCCAAGTTCTTCTTCGTCTTTTCCTTCAATTCAGCAAGCGTGTCAACGTCTTCGTCAACATCCTTGGCAAATTCATCGTCCAATTCAGGCAATGACTTGCGCTTGATTTCGTGAAGCTTTACTTCAAACAAAGCTTCCTTACCAGCCAAATCCTTGGCTTGGTATTCTTCTGGGAAAGTTACCTTCACGTCCACATCGTCACCGGCAACGTGACCAACCAATTGGTCTTCGAAGCCAGGGA
Source organism: Fructobacillus papyriferae (assembly GCF_018437225.1). Taxonomy (GTDB): domain Bacteria; phylum Bacillota; class Bacilli; order Lactobacillales; family Lactobacillaceae; genus Fructobacillus; species Fructobacillus papyriferae. The sequence goes on along the minus strand of NZ_JAAMFI010000001.1, from coordinate 49,342 downwards.
TAAATGAACCGGAACCTAATTCAAGTGAGTAATCCTTTGATTGACCACCTTCGAAGTGATCACCATCAATTGAACCATCGAAGTCGATGACAACCGTGTCACCCTTTTCAGCCTTCGTGCCTTCTGGCTGCAAAACCAATTCGGCTTGGTTTTCTTGCATGCGCTTGATTTCAGCATCAACGTCTTCGTCTGAAACCGTTGCGTCTTGCTTTTCAACAGTCAAGCCCGTGTAGTCACCCAACTTGATTTCTGGGGCAACGGCCACTTCAGCCTTCATTTGCCAATCAGCACCCTTGTCCATTGAAACTGGGGCAATGTCAGGTTGTCCAACAACCGTGATACCAGCTTCTGCAACCGCAGCTTGGTAAGCGGCTGGCAAAACGATGTCCATCACGTCTTGGTACAAGGCTTCTTCACCGAACTTTTGCAAGAACAGTGACATTGGCACCTTCCCCTTACGGAATCCAGGAACCGCAATCTTGTTCTTGTTCTTTTCAAAAGCGGCCTTCAAGCCCTTTTGCACGTCTTCTTGTGCAATTGAAAATTCTAACGTACCACGGTTTGCATCCGCAGCTGCTGTCCATTTAGACATATCAAATCCTCCAAGTCATTTCTTCCTATTAATTTTAGACTATCTAGCCGATTATCTCAAGGTTTCGGGCCATTAAATTTCAATTATAACCGGCATTCTTTCTAATCTATGGCCAAATAAACCTTTTTAGAACAAATTTTGTTATCATGGTATATAAATCTAGAGCTATATTTAAAAAGGACAGGCCATGGTGAAACGACTGCTTCAAAAATACCATAAAATTCTCCTCTACCTTTTTTTGGGTTTCGGTACTTTTTTGGTTAATATGTTTTCTTATGGCTTAATCGCCAAGGTGGCCAACTATTCCATTTCGTATACCTTAGCCTGGGCAATCGCTGTTCTTTTCGCTTACGTCACTAATCGACAGTGGGTCTTCGAATCCAAAGTGACTGGCTGGAAGCTGGTCCCAGAAATCATCAATTACTACTTATCGCGTGGCCTGACTTTCTGGCTGGGCCTTGTCATCATGTGGCTGGGCGTGCAGATTCTGCACTTTGACGACTTCTACGTTAACATCACCCGTAACGCACTATTGCTTATTCCAAATTACTATTTAGCTAAAATCTACGTATTCAAAGAAACCAAAGAACCAGTAGTCGACTAACACCACCAAAAAAAGCATCCCATGATGGGATGCTTTTTTGTATCGTTTTTAGTCAGGAAAGCGTGCCGCGCGGCTACTTTTCGGCCGCCCTTATTCTTTCAAATTAGCCAATTCAACAATGGCTTGTCCGTAAATGCCCATTGAGCGCACTAGATCATCTACAAGAGCAAATTCATTGACTTGGTGCATCGTCTCGGGTGAATCAGGGAAGAGTGCGCCGAAGGCCACGCCGCGTTCCATCAACCGGCCATAGGTACCACCACCAATGACTTGGTCATGGGCAGGCAGGCCAGTTTGGTCGTGGTAAATCGACAAAAGTGTCTGCACCACGGGATCTTTCGGTGCGACGTAGTGTGGCACTTGGGCGTGACCACCAATTGTCGCTTCATGCGGCCAGTTGGCCACATCTGATGCCAGTTGACCGCGAATGAAATCTGGACTTATTCCCTTTGGATAGCGGAAGTTATAGTTGATGAAGGCGCCGTTTTCTTCATCGAAGCGGATGATGCCGACGTTCATCGAAAGAGCGCCCATCACGTCGTCTTCGAAAGCAACACCGAGCTGACGACCCGTTGGATCATCGTGTGACCAGGTACCCAAGAAGGCCAAGAAACCAGCAGCCGATCCGCCAAATTCATATTGTTCCAAGAAATGTGCCAGATAGGTACCGGCGTTTTCGCCCGTTTCTGGCAAAGAACCATGTACCTGCTTACCGATCAATTCAAAGGAAACTTCGTCACCATCAAGGCTAACCTTTCCTTGAATTTGTGGGTGAGCTTTCAGGTAAGCCGAAAAGTCCTGATCCGCTTCATCAAATGAAAGCCCCGCGACTGTGGCGCGTGCCACCCCAGGTACCATGTTCGTCCGCAATCCAGATTCGAAGTTGAGCAAAGTAACTTTACCGCCATTAGTTCCAGCGGCCGTAACATTGACCTGAACATTTCCCTTTTCCCCATTGATGATTGGATATTCCGCGTCAGGCGAGAAGCCAAAGGCTGGTGCCGGTTCGACTTCAAAGTAACGAGTCATTCCCGTCCAGTCGTTTTCTTCATCCGTTCCAAAGATCAAACGAACACGGCGTTTCAACGGCAAATTCAGGTCACGAATCATTTTGAAGGCATAGTAAGCAGCCAAGCCAGGCCCCTTGTCATCAGAGGCCCCACGTGCAATGACTTTGCCATCCTCAATGACGGCCGTAAAGGGATCTGTGGCCCAGCCTTCACCAGCCGGCATCACATCAACGTGAGCCAAAAGCGCCACGTATTCTTCACTGTCCTTGGGACCAATTTCAATATAGCCGACCACATTGTCAATATTCTTTGTGGTAAATCCATCACGATCCGCTAGGGACAGCATGTGTTCCAAAGCCGCCTTCGGACCGGGTCCGAGTGGCGCATCTTGGGTAGCCTTGCTATCGTCACGAACGGACGGAATTGCCAAATAATCCGCTAAATCCGCCAAATAAGCGGCCTCTTCTTGCTTTGCTTTTAACTGCCAATCGACCATTGCCGTCGCCTCCTTTTAATATACGAAATCATTGCTTTTATCTAATTAAAAGATCCACAGATCATTTGGAAAAGAAGTAAGCTAACTTTTTCATAATTTTCTCATAAACTAATTTTTATTATACACGTCTGCGCGTTAAAATGTGTATAGGAGGCCAAATTCTTTATGAAAAAAATTTCCAAAACAATTGCCGCTTCGGTTGTTCGGCCACGGCCTGCACATAGCCACAAAGGCAATTATGGCCGCGTTTTAATTATTGCTGGTAACCACCAATTTGGTGGTGCCGCCATCATGAACGCGCAAGCGGCCGTTCAGTCAGGCGCTGGTTTGGTCACGGTCGCAACGGATTTGACCAACAAAACCGCCATCCATGCCCGTCTGCCCGAAGCGATGGTTGTGAATTATCGAGATAATTTAGCGGCCTATGTTAAAAAAGCCGACGTCATCTTGATCGGATCGGGCCTAGGCGACGAAAGAGATGTCTTAGAAACCTGCTTCTCAGCAATTTCTTCCGAACAGACGCTAATCGTCGATGGTTCCGCTTTGTCGATGATGGCAGCGTTCGATCTTGCCTTACCTGATGCTAGCCAGCTCGTCTTGACCCCACACCAGATGGAGTGGCAACGCTTGTCTGGCGTGGCCATCGCAGAACAAGTCAACCAAGAAACAAATCAGGCCGCCTTGCAACGATTAGCACCAACTGAGTCAAATACTTCGGCCAACAACAAGACCCCAGCTCTCGTTTTGAAATCCGAAGCGACGCAGGTATACTTGAAAGATGATGTCTACCAGTTAACCGTTGGCGGCCCTTACCAGGCAACCGGGGGCATGGGCGACACATTAGCCGGAATGATCGCGGGCTTTGCCGCACAATTTGCGCCTACTTCTTCAGCCGTTTTGGCGGCTGTTTACTGCCATTCGGCTATCGCAGAAGAATTAAGCCAAAAAGCCTACGTCACGTTACCTTCTAAAATTGCTGAAAAAATTCCGGCTTATATGAAGAAGTTATCAGAAGAATGACTGTCGTTTAGTCATTTGCCAGCGGGCATTATTGTAAATAAAGGAAGAACACAACATGAAATTGATTTCTTGGAACATTGACTCCATCAACGCTGCCGTCGAACACAAGTCCGACCGCGGGCTCATGACTTGGGACGTGCTGAAGGGCATCGCTTCAAAAAAACCCGACGTCGTCGCCATCCAGGAGACGAAGCTCAAGGTCGATGGGTTGACGAAGAAGCAAAGAGAAGCCCTGGAAGAGCTTTTCCCCGGCTACCACTTTTACACGAACTCATCTTCTGCTCGCAAATCTTATGCGGGCACGATGCTGATTACAAAAGAAGAACCGGTTAACGTCGAATATCCTGAAATCGGCGCCCCCGGTGAAATGGACCAAGAAGGCCGCATCGTCACCGCTGAATTTGATAATTGCTTTGTTTCGACAGTCTACACGCCAAACGCCGGTGGCGAACTCGCCCGTTTGGACGACCGCCAATCCTGGGACGACGCCTACCGCGCCTATATCAATGGCTTAAACGAACAAAAGCCCGTCATCTTCTCCGGCGATTTCAACGTCGCGCACGAAGAAATCGACCTGAAGCACCCGAACCAAAACCACCACTCGGCTGGTTTCACGGACGAGGAACGTTCCCACTTCAGCAAGTTGCTCGACGCCGGTTACACGGACACGCTTCGCGCCGCACACCCAGGCGAACCAGACATCTATTCATGGTGGGCGCAGCGCTCCAAAACTTCTAAGATCAACAATTCCGGTTGGCGCATCGACTACTATTTGGTCTCCAACCGCATCGCGGACAAAGTCCAAGACATCCACGTTGTCGACACTGGCGCACGTCAGGATCACGCACCGTTGGTGTTGGAGATTGGAATGTAAGAATTCAAGATTAAGCTCTCAACGTTATTAGACGTTGAGAGCTTTTTTGTTTTGTTATGCAAAAATATCGCAAAAAGTGCTAGCCTAACCAACATCTTTGCTTGTTGCTGGTTCGGTCTCATGCTAGTCTAAGGTCGAAAAAGGCCTTGAAAGGAGTATCACATGGATAAGAATGTTATTTTTCACCTAAGGGCGAAGCAACACCTTTCTCAACAAGCACTCGCTGAGAAAATTTTTGTCTCACGGCAAACCATTTCGGCTTGGGAAAAAGGAAAGAGTCAACCAAGTTTAGAAACAAAAATCTTAATTGCCGAGCTTTTCCATATTGAAAAAGAAAAACTGATGAGCCAACAAGATATTAAAGAACAAAAAAGTCGCCAGTTAAAAGTTAAGAGCATCAAGGATGCCTTCCTTTCCATCGTGGCCTCTGGAGAAAACAAGAATATTCGATTGGAAAGCGTCGCCTTTGCCTGCAATCTTAGAACAGATGAAGTACGGGAGCTGTACCCACACACGCAAAGCATTTTTTTCGAACTCGTCCTCGAAACTTACAACGCAATCGAAAATAAAATCTCAGCCATTTCGTCTTCTGAGCCATCCCCATTGGATGCGTTTTGTCGAGATGTTCTACCAGAAATTCATCGGCACTACACCCTTCTGCACATCCTCTATTCACGCGAATACAGCGATAAATCATGGAGTCGTTCCACCCGAAAACGAAATCACCAGCTTTGCGAAAACTTTTTAAAAAAGCACCATATTCAACATCTCATTCACGATCGTTCTTTTCATGTTGAACTGTTAGTGTCGCTCATCACATCATTTATCGAAGTTTGGATGCGCCGTTCTGTTCCTCTTTCACTGGAACAAGCACAGAAGGCCTTTCGCCTATACACCACTCACTCCACATCTGAACTGATCGAAACTGCCTGACCTTATCCAAAAAAACGACCACTAAAAAAGTGGTCGTTTTTGTTTGAAATCATTTAAAAACCAACTTTCTCAGATCGTTCATCCAAGTCATTTTTCCCGTTATGATTGATACCCTTCCTTCCAAACCGTATCGGATTTGATCATAGTCTCTTGTACTGAGTACAAGCTCCGCCTTGGCTAAATAGACGTTGCCTTCTTTTGTTTTTATTGGTGCCTGGTCAATTTGTCGAACCTTTCCTCTCAACAGTAACGCTTTCGGTCCACTCTGGTTAGCATAAAATCGGACTTTTTGACCAATTTTCAGCTGCTTTACCTCTTTTGCCGGTATCGTAAATTGCACATCCACGATTGTCCCTGTTTTCAAATCAGGGTAGATATCCGCCATTTCCGTTCCTGCTGGAATTGTCGTTAAACTCAAATCATCGTTTCGCAAATGCAGTCGGCCGTCCGTTGGTGCCCTCAGGGTTTCAAGTTCTTCTGCCTGTTGATCGCTAGCATGATTACTTTTCAAATCCAATTGATTATCTGAAAGACTTTGTATTTCTTGCTTGATTGACGCAATTGTTTTGTTCTTTAAGCCTTCTCGTTTCTGTTGGGTGTCTCTGGACAGATGTTGTCGCTGAAGCTCTTTCTCTTTTGTCTCATCTAGGGAATAGCTAATTTGATTCAAACCATTTTCTTCCTCAAGGGTGAGCTCCTCAATCTGACTTCGATAAGCTTGGTACTGATTATAAAGCCCAAAGGCATCTTGAGTTCCAAATCGATTTTGCCCACTTTCAACACTTGCTTGATACATCCTCAAAAGTCCAAGATGTTCATCATTCCGCTTTATTTTCTCTTGATTATTAACCGAGCTAATTTCCCGTTCCGCATGATCAAAACGCAGAAGAACATCGCCTCGATGAACCAATTTATTTTCTTTCAAATGATTTACTACTATTTTGGAATTGCTTGGCGATAAAATTGTCCTCTTACCTTCTTTCGGAGCAACCTGCCCAATTGCCTGTATCGTGATTTCTTTTTTGGTAAAACATAAAAAAAGTACTAAGCATCCTAATAAGGAAATAATCGGCCAAATCACCCAATTAGAAAAATTACCGTATCGACGATGATAAAATTCAACGCTTTCATAACATTGATCATCCATATTTCACCCCCCGCTTATTTCTGTACTAAAGCAGTGTAGGCACGATTCGTTTTCAACAAGTCTTGGTGCTTCCCATCCGCTACGATTCGTCCTTCTTCTAGCATCACCAAACGTTCCACACGCTCTGCAATTGTTAAACGGTGCGCCACGAAAATGATGGTTTTTTCCTCTAAAGATAAAAGATTATCGACCACCTTTTTCTCCGTTAACAAATCAAGATTACTGGTCGACTCATCGAAGACAATAATGGGCGAGTCCGCCAGTAAGGCCCTTGCAAGAGACAAGCGCTGTCTTTGGCCACCGGACAAAGTACCCAAATCACTAATTTCACTATTGTAGCCCTGGCTCATCTTTTCGATATCCGAGCGAATCTCTGCTACTTCGGTCGCCCAATAAACCTCTTCAATGGTGGTCGAATCCTTGGCCCCAAGGAGTAAGTTATCAATAATCTTTCCAGTGAAAAGATGCGCTTCCTGGGGAACGTACGTGATGGTGGAACGCAGCGATAACTTACTTAAATGGCGAATATCAGAACCATTTAGCGTGATTTTCCCCTTATTTTTCTCTAGATCGAAAAATCGCACAAACAGTTTTGCTAACGTTGACTTTCCAGAACCTGAAATGCCGACTAAGGCGATTTTTTCACCTGGAGCTACTCGTAAATTTAAGCCTTCAAGGATTGGCTGTTGATATTGATACTCAAAAGAAACATCATGACATTCAATTGTTAATCGCCTTTTTTCAATCGATAACGCTTGGTCGTCATTTTCAAATTCAGAAGAGACTTCATAAACTTCTTTTAGTCGATGACTTGCGACAAGCGCCGTTTGAATTTTACTTTGCAGGTTTATAATGGTCTGCAACGGGTCAGTGAAATAGCTGAGTAGCGCATTGTAAGCCATCAGCTCTCCCACCGTCAGTTTATCCTGAACAACAAGACGAGCCCCATACCAAAGAACTAAGACCTGGAAAAAGAGTTTCAAAAATCCTTTAAGCGATTCTTGTACCACTGTTATTCGGGATCTAGAAAAAGAGTGCTTTAAAAATTGGACATAATGTTGATCAATATCACCATAACTTTTCGATTCAGCTCCCAAGGACTTGATCGTTTCCATCCCGTTCAAACGTTCGATTACCGATGATTCGAGATCCGCACTAGAGCGCATCGTTTTCACATTCAATTTTTCAAAGGTTCTCACGAAGCTAAAAACTATTAAAGCATATATCGGAATCGATATGGCTGTGATCATAAACAGTCGGACATTGTAACCCAACAAAACGGCTGCCATAATTAACACGATCGCCACGTCAATCAGGAGTGACAGCATCGATGAAGCTACTGCCTCAATGACAGCATTGGCATCATTGAAACGAGAAGTCAGCTCACCCACGCGACGGGTATAGAAAAAAGTCATCGGCAATTTAAACAAATGTTTGATGTAAGACAAGATAATGTCAATCGACAGGCGCTGTCCTAAAATGATTAACAAAAATTGTTGTACGTAAGTCATCACTTGTTGGAAAGCATATGCGACAATCAAGCCAAGGCTCACAATGGCAAGGGTCGACATCATATTATTTGGAATGTATTCATCAACCAGCAACTGTATGAAATAGGAACCAACAATACTCACTAAGGTCACAAAAAGAGAAGCAACCACAATGTTAGCAACCAATCCTTTTTGCCTAAAAATAATCTTGGAAATCCCTGTAATTCTTCCTTTTCCTTTTTCAGGTTTAAATGCGGGGTTAGGGGCAAAGAAAAGAGCAATTCCCGTCCATTGTTCAGCAAACTCATCAAAAGTCATCGACTTCTTTTTGACATTCGGATCCGGATCAGCGATAAAGATTTTATCTTTCGCTACACGATAAATCACACAATAATGTTCAAAAAGCTGCCCATTATCTGGCTTTTGCACGTGTACGATAAATGGATAGGATAACCCTTTCGAATCTTCGAACATCGACATACCTGTACGAAATGCTTGAACAGTGAAATCGAGTTTTTCCGCCCCCTTCTTTAATCCTAGAGCTGTCGTTCCCTCTAGGTTGGTTTTCACTAATTTTCGAATTTCTGCGATTGATCTTTCTTGACCAAATGTTGCAGCAACCATCGCTAAACAAGCCGCTCCGCAATCCCGCTCGTCGACTTGCGATAAGTATCTAAATCTCATAGCGCCTGCTTTCTACTGTTTACAAAATAAAATCCTTGCATTATGCGCTTGCTAGATGCTCCAGCCACATAGTAAATAGTATCAGCCCCGTTGAAAAAAGATTATTCATACCGTGTAAAACAATACTTGCTGATATTTTTTTCGTCTGACGATAAGCAGTGGCAAAGGATAGTCCAATCACGAAATAAATCAAAAACGGATACAGATTATCAAGAGAAATGAAATACCCTGGAAGATGGAGGAAAGAGAACGCCGTAGCCGAAATCACTGAACTAGTAATAGTCAAAGACTTTCTAGAAAATACGTTCATCAAAAAAGCTCGAAAGACAAGCTCTTCAAATATTGGCGCCAAAACTACCGTTGTGAAAATAAAACAAAATAAGCTAAAGGGATTCGACCCAAGAAATTCAGTCACGATATTTTTCTGATTCACGTTAGCGCCATTTAATTTAAAAAGCATCATTAACCCAAAGATAAAAGAGATCAAAATAATCTGGCTAATATAATTTTGGACAATCACCTTCCAATCGAAACGGTTTAATCGGCTAAAAGTTAAATCAACTTTTAGAAATTTCCGAATTAAAAATACTGACAAAATGATGCCAAGTACATATAAGACAAGAGCCACAAAACTATTAAGGATCGAGTCAGAGATCAATTCTATTTTCGCTATCAGAATTAAAAATACGATTAGTAAAATTAAAATGATCAGCTGCCCAGTTGTTTTAAAAAAATTAAACGTTTTCATTTTTTGCCTTTCTCGGAATAAAAGGCCGGCAAATCGCTTTCGCCAATTCGTCAGCCTCTTTTTTCAACATGTTATTTTAAAAATCAGTTTAAAGGAAACTTCTACCCAAGGTTGCCACCCCACTCATAAGCTTTCCAAAGGCATATCCGGCGCGATAGTCTTTTTTACTTCCACCACTTACTGCTAATAAATCCTTATCAGTCAATTTCAACATTTAATTCCTCCAATTAACGTCCTAGAAACCCATCAATAAATCCCTTATAAAAATCATTACGTCCCTTGCGGCCTTTTCCAGAAAAAGTATCTGCCCATAGCATGCCACGGCCACTACCGGCGACCACACTTTTCAATTCAACATCACTAGCAATTGAAATCTTATTTTTCATAATTTCCTCCTTCTTCACAACTTTCTACTGACAGACCAATGAATACGTGTTAGCTAACATCCACAATATAGCACCCTCCCACACAACGTGTTGCCAATCAAATAGCAGCCTAACTGAACCTTTTGCTTGCTTATTTTTGGGATATCTGTTTCAAGTAGCCTGGCAGTTTTTCGGAAGCTCTCAAGAGCCAAACAAAAAAGCACTTTCGATACAATCGAAAGTGCTTTTCCTTTGCGCAGCAACACGCCTCTTATTTGGTACGTTTTTATTGATAAGCTCTTATTTATACCGCACCGCTTCTTTCAACGGTTCCAAGCCAAACAATTGTCCTTGGCGAATCAAAATCTCCGCACAGGCCACCGCATCAGCTAAAGCATTGTGATGGTTTTTCAAAGAGATATCCAAAGCAGCTGAAACGGTGTTCAGCTTGTGGTTCGGCAGATCGGTCATCAGTTTACGTGAGGTCTTCAAGGTATCTAAGACCTGGAAATGCGCATCCGGCAAATCATAGTAGTCCAGACAGGCCTTCAAAACAGAAACGTCAAAGGTGGCATTATGGGCCACAACCAGTTTCTCTTCGGTGAAGAAAGGCGCGATCGTTGGCCAGATCTCTTTGAAGCTGGGTGCGTCAACGACATCCTGTTCGTAGATGCCGTGAATCTGCGAATTCCGGGCGGAAAATGGCGTATCTGGTTTTAGTAACGTATAGAACTGGTCGACAATTTGATCGTTTCGAACCACGACCAAAGCCAATGAAACCGCTGAATGGCGCTGACCCGAAGCCGTTTCAAAATCGATGGCAACAAAATTCATGAAAGTGCCAACTCCCTTCTTTCCAGTGTGGCCACGCGGCCGTTTGGCAGCGTGACCAGTTGTTCTTGGTCTGGCTGAATGACAAAGCCGATCTCATCATAAAGATGGCGGGCCGGGCCGTTTTTTACATCGACATCCAACCAAAGGCAATCATAGCCGACCGTCTTGGCCCAATCAGCCATTTTGTCTAAGGTCGCTCGACCAAGCCCCTGATTTTGGTAAGCCTTTAAAATGGCAATGCCAACCTCGCCTTCTGAAATCGAACCGATCCCAACGGGGTAGCTGACGGCCGGATTCTCATCCGAATCACTTTCACTTTTCGCCTCCGCCCAAACCAGCCAAGTTTTAGCCGGCTGTTCCATCTCTTTTGACAGCGTTTCTTCATCAATGCTTTGTGACTGCTGACGAGCAAGCTCGTCAGCCAATAAAAAGGTATCCGATTCCTGATCCAAGACCGCAAGCAGATCCTGAGCCGCTTGTGCTTGCATCAAATCCATCCCCTTCAAAGAATAAGACAAGGTTGCTTCGTTTTGTTCTTTATTCTCAGTCATTAAGACAGCCTCTCTTCGATCTTTTCAGCCTTGCCAAGGCCCTTAACCGTGATGGTTCGATCGTTCAGACCATTTCCTGTCCGTTCAAAGGTCATGACCAGGCGATCATTCGGTAGCAGGTCGGCCATGAATTGCGGCCACTCGATCAAGGTGACCCCATCTGTTCCCAGATAGTCCTCGAAGCCCTGGTCGGCTGCGCCTGATTCTTCCAAGCGGTAAGCATCGAAATGATACAACGGAATCTGACCTGTCTCGTAAGTGTTCAAGATGTTAAAAGTCGGGCTCTTGACCCGATCCGTGACGCCCAAGGCCAGGGCAAATCCCTTGGTAAAGGTCGTTTTACCGGCCCCCAAATCCCCGTTTAACGTGATAACCAGTCCCGGTTCAGCCAAGGCAGCCACTTGTTCGGCCAGCGCTTTTGTTTCTTTTACATCGGTTGTTTCAAATGTTTTCATAGGCCTATTATAGCATGCTGGGAAGGCTTAGGGTCTGAAGCACTCGATGCAAAAATTAAAAAAATCCAGTCGAGTGCCAGAGATGACCATACAAAAAAAGCAGCCACAACGGCTGCTTTTTAACGTGTTATTTGTGCACAAACATGGCATCCCCAAAGGAGAAGAAACGATACTTTTCGGCCACTGCGTGCTCGTAAGCGTTTAGGATGTGCTCCCGGCCGGTGAAGGCCGCCACCAGCATCACCAACGTCGACTTTGGCAGGTGGAAGTTGGTGATGAAAGCATCGACAACTTGCCAGTCATAGCCCGGTTTGATGAAAATGTCGGTCCAGCCGGAATCGGCCTTCAGTTCGCCAGAGAACTTCGTCCCGATCGTCTCCAAAGTCCGAATCGAGGTCGTTCCCGTCGCCACGATCCGACCACCATTGGCCTTCACCTTGTTCAGCACGTCAGCGCCTTCTTCAGACAGCTGATAGAACTCGGAGTGCATCTTATGATCCTCGATGTTTTCCTCGTCGACCGGACGGAAAGTCCCAAGACCAACGTGCAGGGTCAATTCGACCAGTTCAACGCCCTTGTCAGCCACCTTTTTTAAAAGCTCCGGGGTCCAGTGCAAGCCGGCTGTCGGTGCAGCCGCCGAGCCATCGACCTTAGAGTAAACCGTCTGGTAGCGCTCCTGATCTTCCAGCTTTTCCTTGATATAAGGAGGCAGCGGCATCTCGCCCAACTGCTCCAGGCGTTCCATGAAGATGCCTTGATAATCAAATTCGATATAACGCCCACCATGATCGAGTTCCTTAACGATGGTTCCGGTCATCACCGGATTTTTGGGGTCATCTCCGAAGACAATCGTAGAGCCGACTGGTGACTTTTTAGCAGGCTTGACCAGAACTTCCCAGACATCCCCATGGTCTTGGCGAAGCAAGAGCACTTCGGCATGACCGCCTGTTTGCGGACGAATTCCGTGCAAACGTGCTGGTAACACACGGGAGTTATTCATAACCAAGGCATCGCCTGGGTTCAGATAATCCAAAATATCATAGAAGTGCTTGTCTTCGTACGCCCCCGTTTCGGCGTTTAAGACCAGCAAACGGGAAGACGAGCGGTCCGCCAAAGGCGTTTGGGCGATCAATTCTTCCGGCAAATCATAGTCGAAATCGCTTAATTGATAGTGTGGTGCATCCGTCATGAAAGCCTCCTAATGTTCTTCTTCGTATGGGCGGTTTAAATGCTCATAAGCCGCTTCGGTCACGACACGGCCGCGTGGCGTCCGCTTCAAAAAGCCAATCTGTAGCAAATAAGGTTCGACCATCGATTCGATCGTGTCCTGCTCTTCGCCAATGTTGGCCGCAATCGTCGCCAGACCAACTGGCCCGCCATGGTAGAGGTCAATCATCGACAGCAGTAACTTGTGGTCGGTCTCGTCCAATCCCTTCTGATCGACGCGCAGCTTATCCAGCGCCATGTCGACCAATTCGGGTTCGATAGCCGTCTTTCCAGCTACCTGAGCGAAGTCGCGAACCCGCTTCAGCAAGCGGTTAGCAATCCGCGGCGTTCCCCGTGAACGCAGGGCGACCGCCAGGGCGCCCTCTTTGGTAATCGGTGCTTCGAAGATGGCGGCCGTTCGTGTCACAATTTCCGCCAAATCTTTGGGCTCATAATAAGCCAGCGAGTTGATGATGCCAAAGCGATCACGCAAAGGCTTCGACAGCATCCCCGGACGAGTCGTCGCCCCCACCAAAGTAAAGGGTGGCAATGGGAAATGAACCGCTCGAGCTGTTGGCCCTTGACCGACCATGATGTCGATGTAGTAGTCTTCCATGGCCGAATAGAGCATTTCTTCGATGTTCATTGGCAGACGGTGAATCTCATCGATGAACAGAACGTCGCCCGGTTCCAAGCCGTTTAGTAAAGCAACAAGATCACCGCCCTTTTCAATGGCCGGACCGGATGCCGTCTTCAGGTTCACCCCTAATTCGCTTGCGATAATCATCGCCAACGTCGTCTTACCTAGTCCTGGAGGGCCAAATAAAAGCACGTGATCCAAGGCTTCTTCACGCATTTTGGCAGCCTGCAAATAGACAGAAAGCTCATCTTTTAAGGCCTTTTGTCCGATGTATTCGGACAGTTTCTTTGGTCGCAAGGACAATTCGCCTTCTTGCTCTTCTTGATTAGCTGCAGCGTTTTTTAAGAGCTCGTCCGTCTCGTTTTGCCCTTCGAACCAGGTGTTAAATTGTGGATTTTCGTCAGTCATTAGTCCTATTATAGCGTATTTGATTCGATTTTTGGCTGCTTCCGCTGGTCCTCTTTTTGACCATTTCTACTCGCCTCATTTACCAAATAAAAAAGCCGGTTCCCCGACTTTATTGGTTCAGCCATGCTGGTAGTTTTAAGATCAACTCTTTTAGTGCCCGAGCGCGATGGGAGACGGCGTTTTTTTCTTCCATTGTCATCTCGGCAAAGGTCTTTTGAGCAGGTGCGTAATAAAAGATGGGGTCGTAGCCGAAGCTTTCCTTACCATCCCAGTTTTCAGTGATGAAGCCATCCACACGCCCTTCGGCCACCAATTCCTCATAGCCCTTGAAAGCGACCACCATCACCGTTGTGAAGAAAGCCTCGCGATCGGTTGGCGCATCGAACCCTTCCATCTTTTCCAAGACCTTGCGGTTGTTAGCGGCATCATCGTGGTCCCCAGCGTAACGGGCGGAGTAAACACCCGGCTCCCCATTCAAAGCTGGAATCGTCAACCCAGAGTCATCAGCCAAAACGAAGTCGTGTGGGTAAACAGCAGCAATCGTCTCCGCCTTCTTCTTCGCGTTCTTGAAAAAGGTGGCGCCATCTTCTATAATGTCTGGTACTTCAGGCAAATCCGACAGTGACACCACCACCAGATCAATTGAGGCAGCCATCAATGTTGCCTTAATTTCTTTCACCTTATTGACGTTATTACTTGCAATAATTAATCGTGTCATCATCATCCTCATTCTTCTTTGGTCAAGGTGGCTAAAGGGAGGTGGCTAAATTGCCAGTCCCCTTGGCCCAGCCAATTTCTGGCAATCGTCTCAAAAGAGGCAACCGAGCCAGTCGTATAGAGTTGATAACTCGGCTTTTTCGTATCGGTTTTCCGCAACAAGCCGTTGACTTTTAAATCAGCCGCCAGCTCCAAAGCCGTTACTGCTCCCGCATCAATGAGTGTGACGTCATTGCCAACAGCTTTTTTGATGGCCGATGTCAACAAGGGAAAATGGGTGCAGCCAAGAATCAAGGTATCGATTTGATCGTTTCTAAAAGCGGCCAAATGATCGGCTACTTCCGCTTCAGCTGCCGGCTCTTGATAACGATTTTGTTCAACCAGTTGGACAAAATCTGGCTCCGCCTGGGCAAAAACTTTGGCGTTTTTATCTAAAGCAGCGATTCCCTGCTGATATTTATTTGATCGAACCGTTCCTTGCGTCGCGATCAAGCCAATTCTCTTTGAACGAGACGCTTCCACCGCCGCCTTGGCTCCAGAATCAATCACGCCAATGACCGGAATGTCCAACTCATCTTGCAAAACCGGCAAGGCGCAAGCCGTTGCCGTGTTGCAAGCGATAGCTAACACTTTGATTTGATGTTTTTCGACCAAATAATGAGCAATCTGTCGGCTGTATTTGATCACTTCTTCTGGATCTTTAGGGCCGTATGGATTGCGCGCGTTATCCCCGACAAAAACAATCGATTCGTTTGGCAAAAGCGCCTTAGCCGCCTTGACGACTGTCAATCCACCAATTCCCGAATCCATCATTCCAATTGCATGTGCTTCATTTTCCATACTCCTATTATCGGATAATCATAAAAAAAAGCAAGAGAGACTGGGTCTAAAGCTGATCACTTTGTTATAATAAACAGAAGAAAGGATTTCTTTTCATGGCAAACGATCGAACACACCAACAAATCGGCATGAATCGTTCTGAAAACGCTTTTGCCTCGCTGCTCCTCCGGGATGCTTTGTTGCAAAATTTGTTAACAGACGACTACGCGAACATCACTTATTGGGCTGGGAAAGAATTGGCCCGCCAATTCCCACTCGAGTCGATCGCTGAAATTGCGAACTTCTTCGAACAAGCTGGCTTTGGTAATTTGACGATCACTTATCAGGGCGAAGCCGAGCAACAGTGGCTCGTTGCTGGTCCTGTTATCAAAGACCGCTTAGCTTTGAACCGGCAAGCCGACTTCTCACTGGAAGCTGGTTTCTTGGCCCAACAAGTGGAATTACAAAACGAAGCGATTGCTGAAAGTTACTTTCAGGTCAATATGCGAAAGCACACGGTAACGATTACTGTCATGGTAGATAATCAACACCGTGTCGAATCACTGACCGCATCGGAACAAGTTGCCCTTCGTGACCGTTTCTTTGATCTCATGGATGAAAAAACAGAGGCCGTCACCGCACAAATTGAAAATTCTGGCGCTGTAAAGCCCGCTTCAGAATCGCACATGCTTGACCAATTGGCTGAAGTCAAAGAAGAGGACGCGATGCAGCAGCCAAGCGCGCTTTCTGAAGCCGAAGATGAAGCCGTCGTGAATACTAAAGACGGTCAAAGCCAAGTCAGCCAACCAAAAACACCTACCGAAGAGTGGACTGCTTCGGCGACGACTGAAACGACCAATACACCGGTCGAAAATGAGGAAGACAGCCTTTCAGTCGAACAATCGATCACCAATTCACTTCTGGCTTTTGACCCAAAGAGCAAGAAACACCGGGATTCTAAGACAGCCCTAGACTTCTAACCACTTATAAAAAAAGCACCCGACGTTTTGTAAACGTTGGGTGCTTTTTTATTGACAAGCGCCACTCATCAGAGGCACTTTTCTTAACTATTCTTATTGTCACGACGCGTATTTCGCCGTTCTTGACGAGCTTCGATTCGCCGGTCCATTTGCTGTTTACGCTTCAAATTATTCTTAATTTGGCGCTTGTAGCCAGGCTTGACCTTCTTCTTCTTTTTCTTGACCATTCCGACCATTTCAGGATCGAGCTTCTTAGTCGTTGCTTGTCTTTGATAACGCGCCTTACGGTCTTTGACATCAACAATTTCGCCTTTTTTCAGCTGCTTGTTTTGGAAGATAACACCGAGCTTTTCCAACTCTTCAATCTTCTTCTCCTCGTCTGGTCCGTACAACGTGACGGCCGTTCCAGGCATACCGTTTCGACCCGTTCGGCCAACACGGTGAACGAAAAATTCCAATTCACCCGGCACGCCATCATTGATGACATGGGAGACACCTTCAATATCAATCCCGCGAGCAGCCAGATCCGTCGCGACCACGTATTGATAATCCAAATGCAAAATGCCCTTCATGACACGACGCCGTTCGCGTGGTGGTACATCTCCATGAATTTCAGCAACTTTGAAACCTTGACCACGTAAGTGAGCGGCCAATTCCTTGACACGCTCCTTTGTATTTCCAAAGATCAGCGCTAGATAAGGGTTGAAAGCCTTAAGTAACCCATCAATCACTTCTTCTTTGTCCTTTGAACGCGTGGCAATCAGCCAGTTATCGATTGTGTCAGCAATCGTGGCCGACGTTGGAATCGTCGTGAAGGTCGGATTATCCATGTACTTCTTCAAAAATGGCTTCAGCTTTTCTGGCATGGTAGCCGAGAAAACCAAAGTCTGCAAGTCCTTTGGCATCGCGCCGGCCAAGAAGTCCACATCGGGCAAAAAGCCCATGTCAAGTGTCATATCAGCTTCATCAACAACCAAAGTCTTCACTTGGTTCAATGACAAGGCCCCACTTTTGACCAAGTCGGACAAGCGGCCCGGTGTTCCAATAACCAACTGTGGTTGGTGCTTGTCAAGCTGACGGATTTGACGCGCTTTGTCCGTACCACCGACATATTCGGAAATCGCAACCTTCTCCATAGCCATGGCCTCTCCAAAGGCACGGGCGGCCTTTGCAATTTGAGCGGCCAACTCGCGTGACGGCGTCGTAATCACAACTTGAGTCTTTTGTACTCGCGGATCCAAATTGTTAAAGATCGGCACCAAAAAGGTGTGGGTTTTCCCAGAACCCGTTTGCGACTGGCCGACCACATCCCCACCACGTAAGATCGTCGGGATTAACTTAGCCTGAATCGGCGTTGGTTGGTCAAAGCCGATCTTTTTTAAGGCAGCGATCACTTCTGGCTTTAAATTAAATTGGCCAAATTGTTGGCTTTCTTCTGGCATATTGTCCTTACTTTCTTTGCAAGTGCTCGGCCCAATAGACCGAGCAGAGAGCGAAATGTGAGCGTTTCTTGCGCTTAGTCCTGCTTTTTCAATGCAGCGTCGACACGATCAATCACTTCTTGAATTTGTTCTTTTCCATAAGCCCAGGCACCAGAAGCAAGCGGATGTCCCCCGCCGTCAAAGTCTTGGGCAATGTCATTAATGACAATCGAGCGTGAACGCAAGCGGACACGATAATCCCCGTTGTCTTGTTCCTCAAAAATGGCCCAGGCCTTCACCCGATCAATTCGTGATGGAATCGAAACCGTATATGACGTACCAGCATCCCCTAAGTGGAAGGAATTCAGCAGATCACGGTCCAACACCACGTAAGCAAAGCCAGAGTCAAGCACGGTAATGTTTTGCATGACCCATCCAGAAAGCTTAACCGCCGGTTCTGGTAACGTTGTCATTGCTGTGTACATGGTCTGGTAGTCAAAACCATAAGCGACAAGCTTACCCGCAACATCGAAGACGTCTTGATTCAATGAGTACATGAAACGCCCGGTATCCCCGATGATACCGATGTAAAGGAAACGAGCCGCCTCCTTAGTCATCACCAACCCTTGGTCCTTCAAAGCCCAAAAGAATTTGTAGATCAAAACGGCTGTCGCCGAGGCGTCATCTTCGACCCACTGCCAATCGCCATAAGGTTCGACATTTGGATGATGATCGATCTTGACAACTTCCATACCGTTACGCCAGCGTTGGTCATCCACCCGAGGATCGTTGGCCGTATCAACCACGATCACCAACGCCTTTTTGTAGGCCGAATCCGGTACATCATCGGCAATTTTCTTACCATCCCCAATCCAGGCAAGGCCAGGAATTTCTTTACCAGCCGCATAGATTTTCTTTTCGGGAAAAGAGGCCTGCAAAATGGCCTGCAAGCCGAGTTGCGAACCATAAGCATCCGGATCAGGCCGCTGGTGGCGGTGAATAATGATGGTATCGTAACGCTTGATTTGTGAAAGAATATCTTCTTGAATGCTTGCCATATCGTCGTCCTGTCTTTTTTGTCTGTCTTTTATTATACCCCAGAAAAGGAGGCTAACAAAAGGGGAATCCCGTGCGCTGCTCTTAAAAAAGTGTCACTGCTTCATATTTTTGAGGCACGATATTGGAAAAGGTTAGTCCCAGCAAACGCACGGAAAATTCATCCGGATAACAGTCATCAAAGATCAACATCGCTTGCCTAGTCATAAAGGCCGGATCCAAATCAAAGGTGTCGGCCAAGGTGATGCCCTTGGTCTGAGTGTGGAAATCGTCGTCTCGAATCTTGACCGTTAACGTCCGGCCGAGCAACTTGCGCTTTTCCATGTTTTGCACGACCTTTTCGGCCAATTCCTTGAAGGCAGCTTCAACCTGTTGGCGGTCGTGCAAGGCGAACTCAAAAGTCGATTCCTTACCAACCGATTGACGAACCGACCGGTCCTTCACCGGGCTAAAATGAGTCGCTCTGGCTTGCCAATACAAGACATCACCAAAAGACCCAAAATAAACGCGCAGGTCATCCAAGGACATCGCGTGCAAATCCCGACCGTCTTTAACGCCAAGCTTTTGAAACTTTTCGAGCGTCTTTTCTCCGACACCACGAAAGGCCTTGATGGGCAGAGCCAACATGAAGTCCTGAGCCAATTCACGGGGAATCACCGTCACCCCGTTTGGCTTGTGGTGCTCAGAACCGAGCTTGGCCAACACTTTGTTATAGGAAACCCCGACGGAACAGGTTAGCCCCGTTTCCTGCCAGATTCGATGGCGAAGCTGGGCCGCCAAAGTAGGAGAAGCCATCTTGTTTTCGGTCACGTCCAAGTAGGCCTCATCCAAAGCCACCGGCTCAATCGTATCCGTGAACTCATGGTAAATAGCATGAATCTGTACCGAAATTTGACGGTATTTATCAAAGTCCGGTGCCACAAAAACCAAGTCCGGACAGGCCCGTTTCGCCTCAATCGATCCCATGGCCGAGTGAACCCCAGCCTTTCGAGCAAGGTAATTAGCCGTGGCGATGACCCCGTGACCATGATGCTGATCAGGGTCACGACCGATACCGAGGGGGACTGTTTTTAACTTTGGATTGTCCCGCATTTCGACCTGCGCATAAAAAGCGTCAATATCGACGTGTAAAATCTTTCGATGATCAACCGCCTGTAAAAATTCGGTCATTTTAGTGCCCCCTTTCTGCTCCATTTTTCCTATCTTATCGCAAAAGAAAAAGTCTCCACTAAAAAGTGGAGACTTAAACTCGAACTTAGGCGTCGCGACGACGTTCCTTAATACGAGCTGCCTTACCTTGCAATGAGCGCAAGTAGTAAAGCTTGGCGCGGCGAACTTGACCAAAGCGAGTCACTTCAATCTTGTCAACACGTGGTGAGTGTACTGGGAAAGTACGTTCCACACCAACACCAGAAGAGATCTTACGAACCGTGTAAGTAGCCTGGATTCCAGTGCCCTTACGCTTAATCACAACTCCTTCAAAGAGCTGAACACGTTCGCGAGTACCTTCGACGATCCGAGCGTGAACTCGAACCGTGTCCCCTGCGCGGAATTCTGGAACATCGTTCCGCAATTGGGATGACG
Source organism: Fructobacillus papyriferae (assembly GCF_018437225.1). GTDB lineage: Bacteria > Bacillota > Bacilli > Lactobacillales > Lactobacillaceae > Fructobacillus > Fructobacillus papyriferae. The sequence continues at coordinate 28,708 of NZ_JAAMFI010000001.1, read as the reverse complement.
TAACTTTTTCTAACAAACTGTTTTGACGCATGTGTCATTCTCCTAATCGCCAATCTTATGCTTGCCTAACGACTGACGCACAGCGGATTACCGTTAATTATGGCTTATTGCCTTTTACTAGTATAGCAAAGGATGAGCCGGCTTGCAATTTTTAGTCCTGAACTTTTCCGGCCATTTCCTTTTCATAAGACGCCAACTTACGATCGGCTTCTTCCTTCGAATCTGCCACGACACCCAAGTAGAGCTTCAGTTTCGGTTCAGTACCGGAAGGACGCAGCGCAATCCATGAACCATCGGCCAACCAGTATTTCAACACGTTAGCTTTTGGTTGTGGCATTTTCTTGACCGCACCAACACGATCCCTTTGTGTCTGGCTGGCAAAGTCCTGGGTCGCCAAGACCAATTGATCCGCAACCTTTTCCAGCTTTTCGTTGCGGAACTTGGCCATCAAATCGGCCATTTCCTGGTGACCGGAGACACCTGGGAATTCGTAGGCAATTGTCTTTTCTTCGAAGTAGCCGAATTGCTTGTACAAGTCATCTAGGCCATCTGCAAAGGAACGGCCCTGTTCCTTATAATAAGCGGCCATTTCGGCAAAGAGGACCAAGGCTTGGATGGCATCCTTATCGTGGGCAAATGGCTTGATCAAATAACCAAAGGATTCTTCAAAACCAAAGAGATAAGTGTAGTCCTTCTTTGCTTCAAAACGGTCAATCATGGCAGCGATGTACTTAAAGCCAGTCAAGACATCGAAGGTCGAAACGCCAAAGGACTTGGCAATTTCAGAAGCAAATCGTGATGAAACGATGGACGTCACGATTGCTCCGTTTTCTGGCAACGTTTGCGTCTTCTTCTTAGCCGTTAGCAAGTAATTAACCATCAAGGCCGCAATTTGATTACCAGAAAGCACCTGGTAGGAACCATCAGCCAAACGTACGGCTGCCCCCATTCGGTCAGCATCGGGATCGGTTGCCACTACCAAATCCGCCGCTTCCTTTTTGGCATAGTCGATAGCCAAAGAAAGTGCGGCTGGATCTTCAGGATTAGGCTTTTTGACCGTTGGGAAATCCCCATCCAGTTCGGCTTGTTCTTTTACAATCGTATAGTTGGAAAAGCCAGCTTGTTGCAAAGCTTTTTCTCCAATGTATTGACCCGTTCCGTGCAGGGGCGAGTAAACGAACTTTAAAGCTGCCCCTTCTTTTTGGATGAGGGCTTGATCCACTGAAATCGTTTTTACTTCAGCCAAATAAGGATCGTCAACAAGACGATCAATGATCGCAACAGTTGCTTCCGAGCGGTCCTGTTCAATCGTAAATGGATCGTCAATGGCGGCCCGAGCATCGATGACTGCTTGGACGGCTTCTGGAATCATTTGTCCACCGTCTTCACCGTATACTTTGTAGCCGTTGTCTTCCTTTGGGTTGTGGGACGCGGTAATCATAATTCCAGCAAAGGCCTTCAGATGGCGAACACCAAAGGACAGTTCAGGCGTTGGTCGTAAGGATGAGAAACGGTAAACCTTGATACCGTGAGCTGAAAGAACACGAGAGGCAACCGTCGCAAATTCTTCAGAATGGTGACGGGAATCAAAGGCAATGACGACTCCGCGTTCCTTTGCTGTTTGACCATTTTGATCGATGTAGCTAGCCAAGGCTTCGGTGACTTTTGCAACGGTCACCACATTGATCTGATTTGGGCCAACGCCCATGTGCCCACGCATACCAGCCGTTCCAAAAGCCATGTCTTGATAGAAGGCTTCTTCAATACCCGCTTCGGGTAAGGCCGCTAATTCGGCCGCCAAGTCTTTTGGTAGGTCCGCCTTTTGCCACTTTTCAAACGTTTCTTTATAAGTTGTCATCTCAGTCCTCATCTTTCTCTTGGCTGGGTTTTGTAATTAAGTCAATGATCCACTGCCGAAATTTAGCAGAGCGTAACGTCAACACAACCACGATCACTGCTAATCCGATGCCAACCGGCAATACGCCCTTTGGCAAAGTTAAGTGCCCAAAGAAGTAGCCGATGGTTACCATCGAAATCGACCAAATGGTCGAGGCTAAGGCTGACATGTGGAAATACGTTTTAAAAGGTAATTTCAACCGGTGGGCCGAAAGTGGCACAATGGTTCGAACAAAAGGGACGAACCGGCCCAAAATAATGAAAAGCTGCCAACGTTTCGGATTCAAATTGGCCGTTATCTTTTCGGTCATTTCTTCATTTAAGTGCCGCTTCACCCAAGGAATTTTGTCGACCTGTTTAATAACCCAAGCGCCTAGCCAATAGTTAATTGAATCGCCAATTGCAGAAGCCAAGGCAAAGAGCAGGACCAAAATCAAAAACTCCTGTGGCGAATGGTGCCGCCCAGCAAAACCAGCGGCCGTCATCACCAGGGCATCGCCCGGAATAAAACCGGTCACGATGCCACCAGTTTCAATTAAAATCAGTAAGAATAGGATGCTTAATTCAACGATTGAGAAATTCGCATCAACATGCCCGATGTGGGTCACCCATTCTCCAATTGCGCCAAAGGCCGCTATCATCATGTATTCAAACTCCTCAATTGAGCTATCCAAAAGGCCACAGTCGACCAGCAAAAAATTCTTGGATCTTATCTTAAACAATTCCGATTAATCTAAGATAAAACACCGTTTACCTACTTCCATCATACGCTAAGAGCCCGTCAAAGTCTGCCTCCTAAGCGCACTTTTTTAACAAAGCATCCAAAAATCAAAAAAGTTCGCACCATCACCAAGCATTCTAAGGTAAAAAAAAGGCGCACCCAAGGCACTAAGCAGCATACGAAGCAAAAAAGCATCAACCTTTCGGTCACTTTGTTCACTTATTATAAATGAATGAATAGGCATTAAATGTTCGTAATACTAAAATAACAAAAAGTTTTCTTTTTCACTTGACATTAGTTTGCTCAATGTTTAATATATATTGTGTAAAGAAATACAAAGAATTTATTTGGAGGATCAAGTCATGGAAGCACTTGTCTTAACTGGAAAGAAACAATTGGAAATCAAGAACATTGATAAGCCTGAAGTAAAGCCTAATGAGGTGTTGATTCACACGGCTTACGCTGGTGTTTGTGGTACCGACCACGCCCTTTACGCCGGAGAACCAGGATCAGCTGATGCTGTTCCACCTATCGTTTTGGGCCACGAAAACTCTGGAGTTGTTAAGGAAGTTGGTTCAGCGGTTACAAACTTGAAGGTTGGCGACCGTGTTTCAATCGATCCAAACATCTACTGTGGCCAGTGCAAGTTCTGCCACACGAACCGTCCAGAATTGTGCGAAAACTTGTCAGCCGTTGGGGTTACTCGTGACGGAGGTTTTGAAGAATACTTCACTGCCCCAGCAGAAGTGGTTTACCCAATCCCTGACAACGTTGACTTGAAGTCAGCAGCCATTGTTGAACCAATCTCATGTGCCATCCACGGTATGAAGTTGTTGAAGCCATCCCCTTACCAAAAGGCTTTGGTTATCGGAGACGGTTTCATGGGTGAACTCTTCGTTCAAATCTTGCAAGCATACGGTATCCACCAAGTTGACTTGGCCGGTATCGTTGATGAAAAGTTGAAGATGAACAAGGATCTCTTCGGTGTAAAGAACACGTTCAACACGATGAACGGCGACAAGATCCCTTCATCAGAATACGATATTGTGATCGAAGCCGTTGGTATGCCACAAACGCAAGAATCAGCCATCGAATCAGCTGCCCGTGGTGGTCAAGTTTTGATGTTTGGTGTTGGTGGTCCTGATGCTCGCTTCGAAATGAACACATACGAAGTCTTCCAAAAGGAATTGACGATCCAAGGATCATTCATCAACCCTAACGCCTTTGAAGACTCATTGGCACTCTTGGCATCTGGTAAGTTGAACATCAAGCCATTGATGTCTCACGAACTCGAATTGGCACAAGTTGACGACTTTGTTAACGGTAAGTTGGGCGTTGTCTCAAAGGCCGTTGTTAAGGTCGGTGGTGAAGAGGCCTAAGACCTATGAAAAACAGCACCCGTACACTAGGCTGGGGGGCGACCCTTTCCTACTTCGCTTTCTCTTTGGTGATTAACGCCATGGGAAACGTCTTAACGATTGCTACGAGTCAAAAAATCCACCCCGCTTTTTTGGGATCTGCCTACTGGACAGCTGCTGAAAACGGCTGGAACATTTCCTTCATGGGAAACACTTCCCTCGGTTTGTCCGTCGTTTTCTTCGCTGTTGGTGTTTTGATCGCCATCATGAACATGATGTTGGAACACAAGATTGACTGGCTTCGTTTCTTTGGAAACATCGCCTTCGTCTTGCCCTTCTCTTTCTTGATTGGTATTTTCTCCAACGCCTTCAACCAATGGATGCCAGAAGCACACGGATGGCCAATGGTTGTTTTGTACGTCTTCTTGAACTTCTTGGGTGTGGCCTTGATCGCAACTGCCATTTCCATTTACCAACGGACAAACGTTGTGTTGCACCCTGCAGATGACTTAATGCAGATCTTACGTTTTAAGTATTTCAAGGGCAACGCCGGAATTGCAATGTGGGTTTCCTACATTCCGCCAACAATCATCGGAATTATCGCGTTGATTGCCGTACCAGACTTTTCAAACTATGGATTAGGAACGGTCTTTGCCTTCCTCTTCCAAGGAAACATTACTGGTTGGGCTGACACACGGATTTTCTCAGGGTTAAAGCACCAGGGAATCACCGTTGACTAATTCCATTCACCTGCTCGTAGAAGAAAAAAGAAAAAGGAAGTGCACAACATGGCATTAACGGATTACTTTGATGATATTCAACACGTAGGCATTCCTACGACTGATTTGGATCGGGCCGAAAAGTTTTGGTCAAGCATCGGTTTTAAGAAGATCGGTGACTTTGCTGCTGGCCCCGTCAAGTTCATGCAATATGGCCACTTGGTTATCGAGACCTGGTTGTCCGATGAAGGAACCGGTAAGCCTGGTGCCATTAATCACATCTCGATGAACACAACGGATGCCGACAAGGCATTTGAGGAAGCCAAGAAGATGGACTTAGACCTGATCGATTCAGAAGTGCAACACTTGCCTTTCTGGGATCACGGCATCAAGTTCTTCAACGTTCGGACGCCAGACGGCGTAACCTTGGAATTCTGTGAAATCGTTAAATAACTTTTTCAAATGAAAAAGCGCCCTACCATTCGATGGCAGGGCGCTTTTTATATTCATTCATTTAATGAAAGCAGCGCGTTAAACACTTCTTGTAATAACACAATATCAAAATGTGCAGCTGAACGCTTGTTGACGTTTTGTCGGCGTAATAAGGCCTGCTTTTTCGAGACACTCCGCTGTTCCCCATTCACGGCAGCGTTTTTTCGCAAAGGCGGCATATCGACTCGAGCAACGACTTTTCCTTCAATGATAGCTTGAATGGCACTGATTCAATCAATTCCATTCGATCGGTTAGAATGGAAGTCCAATGAGTTGAATTGGCATACGCGCTCCTTTATACAAAAAAAGCAACACCAGGGTTGCTTTTTTTACTCAATTTTATTGCTCATCACCTAGTGAAGAGACATAGTTATAAGCTTCTTGACCAGCCAGTCCGCCGTCGCCAATAGCCGTGGTAATTTGACGAAGGTCTTTTTCCAAAACATCGCCAGCTGCAAAAACACCCGGAATCGACGTTTCTAAGCGTTCATTGGCTTTAATCCAACCATTTTGGTTCGTTATCCCCATGGATTTAAAAGAGGCTGTATTCGGCTTTAATCCGATGTAAATGAACACACCGGCCGTTTTAAAGACAGAAGTTTCCCCCGTCTCATTGTTCTTCAAATCAACAGACTGAACCTCTTCTTCATTACCGTTGATCGCGGTCACCGACGTATTATAGACAAAGCGAATATTATCCTTTTGCTTGGCTCGTTCTTGCAAGATTGGCTGAGCCTTCAACTTATCCCCACGGACAAAAATAGTAACTTCCTTGACGATATTGGCCAAGAAAATGCCCTCTTCGACAGCAGAATCGCCACCACCGACAACAACAACATGCTCTCCTTTGAAGAAGGCAGCATCACAGACGGCACAGTAAGAAACGCCTTTTCCTTGGTAATCTTCTTCTCCAGGAACACCCAGATGTGTGTGTTCCGATCCAGTTGCCAAAATCACAGCGGGCGCCGAGAAGTCCCCCATGTCCGTGTGCACCACCTTATTCTTGCGATCCGACACGTCAACAGAAGTAACCGAACCAAAGGCATATTCTGCGCCAAATTGCGTAGAAGAAGCGTACATCTTTTCAGCCAGGTCAGGCCCCATGATGCTGTTATAGCCCGGATAATTTTCAACTTCAGCCGTGTTGTTCATTTGGCCACCGTAAATCCCCTGGTCCAGCATTACGGTCTTTAGCTCCGCACGGGAGGCGTAGGTTGCTGCAGTCATACCGGCAGGTCCAGCACCGATAATAATGACATCATAATTCTTCACTTCTTCAGCCATAAGCACTCCTTTACTCATTTGGATGAATCATCAGTTCTATTGTATATCTTAAAAATACATTTGTCGAATTAAAAAAAGAGGTGTCTAGACCTCTTTTTTATCACAACTTAGCTGCGATTTCCTTAATGTAAGCACGCAGTTCGTCTTTTACCTGTGGGTGCTTCAAACCAAATTCGATGTTGGTTTCCAAGAAGCCGATTTTAGAACCGATGTCGTATCGGTTACCCGTAAACTTGTGAGCATAAACATGTTGCCGATTGTTCAACGTGTCGATGGCATCCGTCAATTGGATTTCACCACCCTTACCAGGCTTTGTCTGTTCCAATTCTTCAAAGATTTCAGGGGTCAAGAGGTAACGACCAATAATAGCCAAATCAGAAGGAGCATCTTCTGGCTTTGGCTTTTCAACAAAGGACTTCACACGGTAGAGCCCGTCTTCTTTTACCTTAGCGGCTGGATCGATCACACCATATTCAGATACACGATCGTGTGGCACTTCCATTACTGCCAGTGTCGATTCGCCCGTTTCGTTGTATCGGTCAATCAACTGCTTAGTCAATGGTTCTTCGTCTTGCATCAAGTCATCACCGAGCAAAACGACGAATGGCTCGTCGCCGATGAAACTCTTAGCAGTCAAAATGGCATCTCCTAAGCCCTTTGGACGTGACTGACGGATGAAGTACATGTTGATGTCCGTTGTTTCCTCCACCAACTTCAACAATTCCAACTTGTTCTTCTCACGCAAGTTGTTTTCCAATTCAGGGTTGGAATCGAAGTGGTCTTCGATGGAGCGCTTTGACTTTCCATCAACGATGACAATGTCTTCAATGCCAGACGCGATGGCTTCACGAACGATGTATTCGATCGTTGGCGTATCAACAATTGGTAACATTTCCTTTGCCAAAGCCTTTGTTGCTGGCAAAAAACGAGTTCCCAAACCAGCGGCAGGGATAATGGCTTTACGTACAGGTTTCATTCTATCCTACTTTCTTTTCAGCCGCAGAATTGCACGACTGTCGTTCTTATCCATTATAGCAAAACTTTCACTAATCTTCAGCTTTCAAGGGCCTTGTCATCAAATCGTTAATTCCCTGATCGATTGTCTTGCCTTCATAGATGACTTGGTACAGGGTTCTCGTAATTGGCAAATCTAGGTCAAATTCCTCTTCAAAGTCAACGACGGCCTTAATGGTATTTACGCCTTCAATGACCATCCCCATTTCTTCTTCAACTTGAGCAAGGGGCTTCCCTGATGCCAAAGCAACGCCAGCACGGTAATTTCTTGAGTTGGGTGACATCCCGGTCACAATCAAATCGCCAATGCCAGCCAAGCCAAGGAACGTTTCTCCTTCGGCACCCAAGGCTTTTCCGACCTCTCTTATTTCAACTAAGCCACGTGTCAACAAAGCCGCTTGCGCATTGGCCCCATAACCTTTGCCAATCAACATTCCAGAACCGATGGCGATGATGTTTTTCAAGGCGCCACCAAGTTCGGAGCCAACCAAATCAGAATTCGTGTATGGACGGAAATGTTCGTTGGCTAAAGCCGCCTGCAAAAGGCGGGCAGCCGCGTCATCCGTCGACCCAATTGAGATGGCCGTAAGGTCACCCTTTACGACATCTTCAGCGTGGGATGGCCCAGAGATCACCGCCAGGCCAGTCACAAATTCAGCTGGAATTTCGGCCTCAATCATTTGCGAAATGCGCAAATGAGTCTTTTGCTCGAGCCCCTTTGCTGCATGAGCCAAAACCACTTGTTGCCGCTTTTCCTCTAGAATGGTGCCCAACTGTTTGGCAACCTGACGAATGGCCTTCGTTGGCACAACCAAGAGCACGATATCGGCTCCTTGAACGGCCAGAGCCATGTCGTCTGTAGCCTTTAAGTTCGAATCCAAAGAGGCGCCTGGAAGATATCGTGCATTTGTCTTTTTTAAAGCAATTTCTTTAGCTTGTTCTGCTTTATGTGACCAGATGGTGACGTCTTGTTCGTTTTTGGCCATGGTATTGGCCAAGGCGGTTCCCCATGAACCGGCTCCAAGGACTGCAATTTTAGTCATGTTTCTTTTCCTCAGCGTCTTCTTTTTCGTTACTTTGCATGGCTTTATCCATCCGTTCTTGCAACGTCTGTAAGGCATCGTAGCCCATGTTTTGGGTGCGGAATTTGACAGCGGCCGCGTCAATGACGGACGCCGTATTCCGTCCAGGGGTCACGGGAACCACCATCTTTTTAACTTTGACGCCTAGGATATCCAAGGTTTCATCTTCATTACCCAGCCGGTCAAAGTTCTCTTCACCAATCTTTCCGTTAGACAAGTGGATATTTAATCGAATGGACGCATGCGAACGAACTGAAACCGCTCCGTACACCTGTTGAACGTCAATAATTCCAACGCCACGAACTTCCATCAGATTCTGTAGTACTTCCGATGGTTGACCGATTAGTCGTTGTTCATCTTCTTGGTGAATGTCGACCCGATCATCAGCGACCAGTCGCGCTTTTCCTTGCTGAATCAACTCCAAAGCTGACTCGGTCTTACCAATCCCAGCATCACCAGTAATCAAGACACCCAGTCCATGAACATCAATTAAAACCCCATGAACAGCCTGCCTTGGTGCCAATTCGCCACCAAGATAATAGGTCATGTTCGACAGAATCTGAGAAGACGTCAAATGAGTCGTCAAAATTGGAATGCCCGCTTCATCAGCCGCCTGCTTTAATTCATCGGCAATTGGCAAATTCGTCGACACAACAAAGGCAGGTGTCTTTTCATCAGCCATCTTACGGTAAACCATCAGCAATTCATCATGTGACATCCGCTCGGAAAAAGACGTCTCCGTAATACCCAAAAGTTGGACACGCTCGGGAGCATAATAGGTGAAATAACCCGTCATTTCGAGTCCAGGACGGGAAATATCAGCGGTTTGAATCGTTCGATCCAAATGCTTTTCTCCAGAAACAATGGTTAACCGCGTGTGTTCGACTAAATCTTTTACAGTTACTTTTTTTACTGCCATCTGACTACCTCCTAATGTCAATATGAGTCCGATCCATGAAAATTAAGTTGGCAACGGTTAGCAACACGGCCACAAGCAAGGCCCACCAAAAGTTTGCAAAGGCAAAGCCCGGCACCAAGTAGGCCGTTAACTCAAGCATTGCAGCGTTAATCACCAGAGAAAACGCGCCCAAACTAAGCACCAAAAGTGGCAGCGCCACCATCAACAATGCCGGCTTTAAGAGTTGATTCAAAGCCGCCAAGACGAGGGCGGCAATTGCTGCTGCCAGCATGTTTTCTAAAATAAAGCCATTCGGGAATAACAGGGCACAAGCCAAGAAAACCGCCATGTTGATGGCTGCTTGCATGATAAAGCGCATAGGCACTCCTTTAATCGTATTTACTAGCTTCATTATACCAAAGACCAGACAGTCGGAAAATTAAAAGCAAGAAAAAAGCCCCAAAAAGGGGCTTTTCAACAAATCGTTTAAATAAAGTAATTGTAACCAGGGTTTAATTCAATGATCTTACCCGTTCGCTTATAAACAATCCATTCGGCGATGTCAGTCGTGTAATCGCCAATTCGCTTAATGTAGCCGGCAATAACCAAATAATCGGCTGCTGAGTCAACTAAGTCTGAATCCTCTTTCATTCCAGTGACCGAATCAGTCCGAACTTTAGCGGCAGCATTGGATAATTGGTGATTTTTAGCCGCAATGTTTTCGGCACCGAGGGCATCGTTTTTCACATAGTAGGACATGACCTCTGAAACCATTGTAGCGACCAGTTCACCCATCTCACCCAATTTCTTTTCAACGGGATGCATGTGCTTGGTCCCCTTCACACGAATCGTTGATGTGGCAATGTTTCGTGCCTGATCTCCCATTCGTTCCAATACAGAAACCGCCTTTAGGATCGTGACAATTTCGCGCAAGTCGGTCGTCACTGGCTGGTACAAGGCAATCATTTCAAAGGTTTTCTTTTCCAAAGCGGCTTCGCGCTCATTGATCTTATAATCGTTGTCAATGATCTTGTGAGCCCCTTCGCGGTCATGCTTAATAAACGATTGAACGGCTGCCTTGATCGTCCTAGCAACCTCTTCACCCATTTCCGTAAAGGATGAGTCCAAATCAGCTAATTCTTCATCAAATAATCGACGCATGGTGTATTCCTTTCAAACTAAGAGCCAAGTGGGCTATGCAAAGACAAAACAGTCAACCTTAACCGAAGCGACCGGAAATATAATCCGCGGTTTCTTGCTTCTTTGGGTCGATAAAGAGCTTTCTCGTGTCCCCCGTTTCGACCATGTCACCATTTAGGAAAAAAGCCGTCCGGTCAGAAATTCGAGAAGCTTGTGAGAGCGAGTGCGTCACAATAATCATGGCGTATTTGTCGCGCAATTCGAGCAGGGTTTCTTCGATGTTATGTGCGGATACCGGATCCAGAGCCGAGGTGGGCTCATCCAATAGCAGCAAATCGGGTTGGGTGGCCAAAACACGAGCAATCGAAACACGCTGCTGTTGTCCACCCGAAAGGCCAAGAGCAGACTTATTCAAACTATCCTTCACCTCTTCCCAGATAGAGGCCGCCTTGAGGGATTCCTCAACTGCTTTATCCAAGACAGCTTTATCCTTTACGCCAGCCAATCGTAGGCCAAAGGCCACGTTATCATAAATCGAGAATGGGAAGGGATTTGGTTGCTGAAAGACCATTCCGATCTTTTTTCGTAGGTCAACTGTATCCGTCGTTGGTGCATAGATATCTTGACCTTTGAAGTTAAAAGAGCCCGTTACGGTAATGTTATCTTCCAAATCATGCATGCGGTTTAAAGCACGCAAGTAAGTCGACTTTCCCGAACCAGAAGGGCCGATCAAGGCCGTAATCCCCTTTTCAGGAAAGTCCAAATCGATGCCGTGCAATGCTTCTTTATTTCCATACCAAAGCTTGACGTTACGCGTTTCTAAGATCGTTTTATTTTCTTTTGTCATCCGAAATTACCTGAAATATAATCATCGGTCAACTTGACCTTGGGGCGAGTAAAAATCTTACGAGTCAAATCATACTCCACCACTTTTCCCTGATGGAAGAAAGCCGTGTAATCAGAGATTCGAGCAGCTTGCTGCATATTGTGCGTGACAATAATGATGGTGTAATACTTCTTTAGCTCAAGCAATGTTTCTTCAAACTTAGCAGAAGAAATTGGATCCAAAGCAGAAGAAGGTTCGTCCAATAACAAGATGTCTGGTTTTAACGCCAGCGCACGGGCAATCACCAAACGCTGTGCTTGTCCCCCGGACAAAGCAAGGGCCGACTTGTTCAGCTCATCTTTGACCTGATCCCACAAAGCAGCTTGCTTTAGTGTCGTTTCGACAATCTCGTCCAGCTTCTCTTTTGTGTACTTTCCCCGTCTTGTTAGTGGAAACGTAATGTTATCGTAGATCGACTTGGCAAAGGGATTTGGCCGCTGGAAAACCATTCCGATGTGCCGACGCATTTCATAAACGTCGATATCCTTCGAGTTGATATCCAAGCCACGGTACCAAATGTGTCCACTAACATTGGCAACGCCGTCATTCATCCGGTTTAAAGACCGCAGGAAAGTCGATTTTCCAGAACCAGAAGCACCAATCAAAGAAGTAATCTTATAACGCTCAAACGAAAGATCCCCCTCAGACAAAGCGAGTTTGTCCCCGTAGCGAACTTCGAGCTTCTCCGTTGACAATGCCACTTCGTGCTTATCATTGTCCATTTGATAAATGAAACGATCCGGCCGCTTCTCTGGAATAAAATCAGCAACAGGCTTCAATTCTTGACTTTTATCTGTCATGCTAACCTCACGATTTCGTTAACTTCTTGTATAGCATCATACCAAGTCGTCGTGCTGAAAAGTTAAACAGGAGCACCACGATGATCAAAACAGCGGAGGCACCAGCCGAAACCGCCGAAAGGTCAGGCATAATTCCTTCGGAATTAATCTTCCAAATGTGAACCGCTAAGGTTTCAGCAGGTCGGAAAGGCGATAGTGGCGAAGCTAAGTTGAAGGGATTCCAATCGCCAAAATCAAGCGTTGGCGCGGATTGTCCAGCCGTATAAATCAAAGCCGCCGCTTCACCAAAGACTCGTCCAGCAGAAATCACAACCCCGGTCACAATCGAGGGTACCGAAGCGGGCAAAATGATGTGAATGACCGTTTCGAATCGAGATAAGCCAAGTGCTGCTCCTGCTTCTCGTTGCAGGTTGGGAATTTGGCTGAGCGAACTTTCGATGGAACTCGTCAAAATTGGCAAGTTGAAGAAAGTCAGTGCGATCGCACCAGACAAGATGGAGAAGCCCAAGTGGAACTTCACCACAAAGATCAGAAAGCCAAAGAGTCCAACGACAACGGAAGGCAAAGAAGACATCACTTCAATGGCCGTACGGATAATTGAGATAAAGAGACTTGGCTTGGCGTATTCATTTAGGTAGATGGCAGCGCCCAAGGCGATTGGAAAGGAGATCAGCATCGCTAATACCAAGAGGTAAAAGGAGTTGAAAAGCTGAATTCCGATTCCCCCACCCGCTTCAAAGGAGCGGGCAGAAGCCGTTAGGAAATGCCAGGAAAGGTGCGGTAATCCACGCACCAGGATAAAGGCGAGCATGGCGACCAAAATCAAGGCCACCGATGACGCAATGGCGTAGATGACGCCAGTCGCGATTTTGTCGGCCGTCTTTGCATTCATTATTTCAACTCTCCTTTACGTCCAATGAATCGGATTAAGATGTTGAAGACCAGAGACATTAACAAGAGAATCATGGCCAAAGACCACAAGACGTTGTTTTGAAGCGAGCCCATGACCGTGTTTCCGATTCCCATCGTCAAGACGGAAGTCAACGTAGCTGATGCCGATACCAAGGAGTTTGGCATGTTTGCGGCGTTTCCGATCACCATTTGGACAGCCAGCGCTTCACCGAAGGCACGGGCCATTCCAAAGACGATGGCAGTCAAAATACCAGGTGTTGCTGCCCGCAAAATGACCTTTTGGATCATTTGCCAGCGGGTCGCCCCAATGGCCAAAGCGGATTCTCGGTAATGACGCGGCACACCCTTGAGCGTGTCGACCGTCATGGACGTAATCGTTGGCAGAATCATAACGAACAAGACGATCGTTCCAGACAAAATGCCCAGTCCCGTTCCGCCAAAGATGGCACGAACCGTTGGCACAACAACTGTCAAGCCAATGACACCGTAGACAACGGAGGGAATTCCCACCAGTAATTCGATGACCGGTTGCATAATCTTGGCGCCCCTTTTATTGGCAACTTCTGTCATGAAGACAGCCGTTCCAATGGCAAAGGGTGTGGCGACCAAAGCCGCTAAGAAGGTCACGGCCATTGAACCGACGATCAAGGGCAGGGCTCCGACGCCGGGTTGACCGGTTTTTTTGTTCACAACGCTTGGGTTCCAATCCGTTCCGAAGAGGAAGTGACCAAGCGAGACTTTGTTGGTTGTAAAGGTAGCCAAGCCACGCGAGATGACAAAGCCGAAGATCAAGACGACAACGGACGCAATTAAAATCAAGGCCGTAATCGAGATCAGTTTTCCGAATCGATCCTGTTTGGTCGAAAGGGAAGTTTTTTTAATTTTCTCAGTAATCAAATCCATTATTCGATCGCTTCCTCTTATTTGCGGGTAACATGACCATTTACATCGCGATCAATTTGCATGTTTTTCATCGTGATGTAACCCAGTTTCTCGACATACTTATCTTGGAATTCCTTTGAATCCATGTATGAGAGGAACTGTTTCGTGTCACCTTCGGGCTTGCCCTTCGTGTAGATGTGCTCGTATGACCAAATTGGGTAAGTGCCGTTTTCAACGTTTTCGTTGGTTGGCTGAATCCCGTTCACTTTGGCCATCGTGACATCGTTTGACTTGTAGGCAAAGGCGACGTAAGAGATGGCGCCAGGCGTGCTTTTGACAATGGATTTTACCATTCCAGAAGAATCCTGTTCCTGTGCTTCCTTAGAAGAAGCCCCCTTCATCGCCCATTTTTCAAAGGCTGCTCTTGTTCCCGAACCAGCGGCTCGGTTGACTAAGACAATCGGTTGATCTTGTCCGCCGACTTCTTTCCAGTTTTGGATTTTTCCAGTAAAAATATCCGTTAACTGCTGCAAAGTCAGGTCTGACACACCGGCTGATTTGTTGATGATCGGCATGATCCCAACAACGGCAACCCGGTGATCAACAAGGTCTTTTGACTTGATTCCTTTCTTTTCTTCCGCATAAAGATCGGAGTTCCCTAGAGAAACCGCTCCTTGTGCAATTTGCGATAGGCCGGTACCAGAACCGCCACCCTGAACCGTGACCGAAACGCCAGGGTGAGACTTTTGATAGTCTTCCCCAGCAGCTTCGACTAGAGGTTGTAGCGCGGTGGAACCGACTGCGGTGATCGGTGCTTTGTTTCCATTCTTATCTCTTGTTTGATAAGCAAAGGCAAGTAATCCTACCATGAAAACGACGACAAGGGCCGTGATATAAGCCCCACGGTGCGATCTTTGCATGAGCGTTTTTCCCCCACTGTGTGCAAAAGATGAACTAACAACAGAAAAAATGTTCCAAAACTACGTAAATCGATTTGTATCGTAACAAAGGATAACCAGTAAGGAACAAGGCCATTATAACAAAAAAAAGCGTCCAGGACGCTTTTTGAAATGAAATTAATATCTTAATTTAGGGGATTAAATAATTGGTTCGTCCGTTAAACCATCGTCTTTCTCAGGCTTTTCGGCTGCATCCGTTTCATCTGGTCCAGCTTCAGTCGCTTTCTCATCACCAATTCCGTATGCATTACGAACTTTCTTATACAAGTCCTCACGCAATTCAGCGTGTTCTGGATCATCCAAATATTCTTTGGCCTTTTCTCGACCCTGACCAATTCGTTCGCCCTGATAGGCGTACCAGGAACCAGCCTTGTCAATAATGTCTTGATCAACGGCAAGATCAAGAATCTCACCAGTCTGCGAGATTCCTTTTCCATACATAATGTCGACTTCGGCCACCTTAAAGGGAGGGGCAACCTTGTTCTTAACAACCTTTACCTTGGTCAAGTTTCCCATGACGTCAGACCCGTCTTTAATCTGAGTCGACCGACGAACTTCCAACCGAACCGTCGAATAAAACTTCAAAGCGCGACCACCCGGCGTGGTTTCAGGGTTACCAAACATCACGCCGACTTTTTCACGAATTTGGTTGATGAAAATCGCAATCGTACCCGTTCGGTTCAAGGTTCCAGCCAACTTACGCAAGGCTTGGGACATCAAACGGGCTTGCAAGCCAACGTGGGCATCGCCCATCTCCCCTTCGATTTCGACACGTGGAACCAAAGCAGCAACCGAATCGACAACGACCATGTCAACTGCCCCGGATTGAACCAAAGCATCAGCAATTTCCAAGCCCTGTTCACCAGTATCTGGCTGGGACAGCAACAATTCATCCTTCTTGACACCTAACGCTTCGGCATACTTTACATCCAAGGCGTTTTCAGCATCGATGTAAGCAGCTGTCCCACCGTTCTTTTGGATTTCTGCCACGGCGTGCAAGGCAATCGTCGTCTTACCAGACGATTCTGGACCGTAAACTTCAATAATCCGTCCTTTTGGATAACCACCAACACCGAGCGCCACATCCAACTTCACGGATCCAGAAGGTGACGTGGCTACTTGTGTCGTCTGATTGTCGCCAAGGGTCATAATCGAACCCTTACCGAAATTTTTCTCAATTTTCTTGAGCGCTTCACTTAAGGCTGCCTGACGGCCGTCCTTTTTATTATCGCTCGTCTTCTTTGAAACCATATGAAAACTCCTTATCGTCTACTCATAGTTTACGGATATCCGTTCTAAAATGCAAGGGTTTTTCGAACATTTGTTCGCTTTATTTCCCCAACTATTAGATGAAACGAAAAAAGCGCCTGAAGCGCTTAAAGTCCGTCAGCAAAAACCGAGCGATTTTGCCAAAAATAATCAATTCCAGAATAAATCGTAAAGAAGACCGCGATGTAAAGCAGTACTTCGCCAAATGGCAAGCCGACCAATGAAAATGGCCAGTCCTTCAAATACAAGAAGAAAATAGCAAACATCTGCGAGAAGGTCTTAATCTTGCCCGGCCAAGCAGCAGCCAATACCGTTCCGTTGTTTTCAACGATCAACGTACGCAAGCCAGTAACGGCCAATTCGCGAATCACAATCACCGTTGTCACCCAGGCTGGCACTTGCAGGAAAGCCGTTAGGTAAATCAAGGCCGTCATCACTAAAAGTTTGTCAGCCAATGGATCGAAGAATTTTCCGAAATTTGTCACCAACTGTTTGCGACGGGCGATCTGTCCGTCCAAGAAGTCCGTGATGCAGGCAATCGCGAAAACGATGGCTGCCAAGACCCAGTTCATGTTGGGTTCCGTCATGAAGATGGATTCTTCTTGACCCGGCCATGACAATAAAATCATGAAAACCGGAATCAAGATGATGCGAAAGACCGTTAATTTATTTGGCAAATTCATGAAGAACTCCTTACTTGTTAAAGTTCAAGGCCACATTCCAAGTCGTTGCACCATTTGGTAAGTTGGGCACGTCGATGTGGTTATTGTTGATGGTCATCGTCAGGTGACTAATGTTGTTTGCCGTCACCGTCATCCCTGCTGTGTTGGCCGATACGTCAAGCGTTTCTTCCGCATCCTTTTTCACCGTCTTATCCAACAAAACCTTGCCCGTCCCATCAGTAACTTTCACAGTCGTGTCGCCATCTTGTCCCTTCAAGACCAGCTTGTGGGCTTGGGTCAACGAGTTGGCCACATTGTAGGTGGTCTTTTTGGCGTTTGTATCCGTCTGTGGATTCTCCAGCTTCAGGTTATTAGCCGAAGAAGATGATGAGATGGATGATGACGGCTGTGGAACGGAAGAAGAAGCTACGTGCACTGTATCATTCGATGAGTCGCTTCCCCCGTTGTTGACCCGGGTCATGACGAACCAGGCAACGGCCAAAACAGCTAGGGTCAAAATAACCAGCCAAATCTTTGGAATGAAGCCACGGAAGCGTGACTTGAACGTCTCTGTCGAACTAACGCCAGCACGAACCACCCCATCGTCATCACGGTGTGCATAAGATAAATCAGAAGAAACATAAGGATCGAAATCAACTTCTTCAAACATATCATCTGGGTTCAAACCAACCGCCGAAGCAAACTTCTTGGCGAAAGCCCGGGTGTAAAAGGGGCTTGGCAAGACATCTTGGTCATCTTCTTCGATAGCCTTTAAAAACTTTGGCTGAATTTTGGTCATTTCAGCGAGTTGTTCAAAGGAGTAACCCTTTGCTTCGCGAGCTTCTTTTAGTTGTTGGCGAATGTCACTTGTTAAATTTTCTACCATTATCTCGACTTCTTAACATAAATTGGGTCAAAGGACCCGGTTTAAAGGCAGCCTGCACATACTTGTTAACAGCATCTGGTGCAAACCCTGCTAATAGCTTCATTTTATCAAAGAGTGAGAGGTCGCACAAGATCAAATCCTCATCTAGGGCCCACTGTTCTAATCGATCTTGTTGTTGGCTGTTTTCACCGATCAACGCCCGCTGCAACAAAGTCCATTCCCTTTTAAAATCCGCTAGTCGATCCGGTAAAACAGTCAATCGTTTGGCGATGAGATCCCCCTGTTCTTGTACTCGTTTTCCCGAGGTAAAGAAAACCACATAGGCATCTTTTTCCATCACGACCAACTCATAGTCAAAGTCATCGCCAAGATCCCCCTGCTGATAATGTTTTTGGTACCAATCGCTTTGTTCGCCAAAAACCAAATCTAAAGCGATCTCCCCCAACAAGCGCTGGGTCACTTTGTTTAATTCGGGCAAAACTGGCAAACGTTTGAGTAACGCCAATTTGTCTTGTGCGACTGAAAAATCTTGAACAGCCGTCCGATTGCGATCGGTCGGCAGTTTTAACGACACGTTCTGGTCTTGTTTCATCCCCGAGCGGGTCGCCACCTTGTCTTGTGCTTCTTGCACCCATTTTGTTAACTCATCGAAATCTTGGTCACCAACAATGGTTAACGTCAAATTGCTCGGCTGGTAAAAGGCTTCGTGAACGCGGTAAAGCAACTCCGCCGAAATGGTTTTTAACGATTCTGGAGTACCGGCGATATCAGAAGCTAAGGCGGTATCTGGAAAGGCCGTCGCCATTAGTCCCTGATAAAGAGCGGAAAAAGGATCGTCTTCATAACCCGCGATTTCTTCTTCAATAATCCCCCGCTCGCGCGCCACCGTTTTTTCTGTAAAGAAGGGTTCCTGGACAAATTTCAATAAAATAGTCAAATTCTTTTTAACTTCTTGATTCGTTGAAAAATAATAGCAGGTGACATCGTTTGAAGTAAACGCATTCGCATCGGCACCAAAAGCAGCAAAGTCCAGGAGCACATCGCCTGCTTGCTTATCAAAAAGTTTGTGCTCCAAAAAGTGAGCCGTTCCAGCCGGAATCGTCTCCAACTCCCCTTTTTGATTAACAAAGTGCCGCTGCAACGCACCGAAACGTGTCGCTAAGGAAGCCACTGTCTGATGATAAAATGGTTTTTTTATCAAATGAACACGAAGGCCATCTTTCGTGACAAAATGCTTGACCTGATGGCTTTCGACTATCGCTTGGGAGGGTTTACTGACCATTTGCTGCTGCTCCTTTCTCCATGACTAAGCGGTTAATCGATTTTAGTTTAGCTGCTAAGGCAACGATTTCTTCAATGGTCACAGCTGATATGGCAGCTGCCAATTCGGAGGCAGTCGGAAAATCAACCGTCAGCCCCCGGAAAAGTTCTTCCATGGCACTTTCTTGGGGTGAATCCGCCATTTTTTTGCGACCGGATAAGACAAGTTGCTTGGCTTGGTCAAAAGCCCCTTGGTCAATTTTTCCTTGTTTCAAACTTTCTAATTGTTCGTCGATCAGCGTCAGGACTAACCTTCCTTTACCAAGGGAGCATTCAGCCAAAACCGTCACCAAACCAAGATCCCAATGCAAACGTGACGCAACATGATAGGCCAACGATTGCTTTTCACGCACTTCACGAAAGAGCAAGGAAGATGGCCCCGCACCGAAGTAAGCGTTTAAAACCATTGCGGCGGCTAAGGTCTCGCCTTCGTTTGGTAACTTAAAATGCGCCAGGGCGATAGCTTGTTGAAAATCCTCTCGGAAGACAACTGAAAATGGACGATTTAGCACAGCAGGACGCTTCGCTCTTGGCTGCAACGTCTTGGTATTCGAATCCTGTCCTACTGCTTTCTTTGGCCAAGTAGCCAATTGCTTTTCTAAAAACGTATCCGACATATCTCCTTGCACGTCGACAATCCGCCAGTCAGTTGTCACCATCTCCTCGTAGGCTTGCTGAAGTTCGTCTAAAGTCAAAGCGTTAACTTCTTCAAGAGACCCAAGAATTGATTCTTGCGCTGCTTTATCCTTGAAGAGTCGCTGCCGCGCTTCATCCATGGCGACCGTGACTTTGTCATCCGTACGCGCCAATATTGCTTGTGCTAAATTTTGCTTCTCCGCTTTTAAAACAGCCGGATCGAACCCTGCCTTTTCATCAAAACGCTGGTCAAAAATCATTTCCTTCAAGAAAGCAAGAGCTTCTTTTTCTAAGTCCATCCCATGGACTAAGGACGGATCCAAACGCTCACTTTTAACAAAGGTTAATGAAAAAAGGAGCACGTTTAAATTTCCATAGGACTGGACGCGAACTTGATAGTTCGCACCAAATAAAGCCATCAATTTTTTAGTGACTGCCTGCTGATTGGGATACTTCATTGAGGCCACCGCCATCAGATAAGACAAAAGGGCTCGTTTGCTGGCTTCACCAAAAACGGCTTCTTTAACAAAAGCAATGGTGACCGTCTGGCTATTAAATTGTTGGCTCCGCGTATTTTTAACCGACCAGTCGGATCGACTTTTTTCCGCCATCACCCTTTCCTTTCTTCGAAAAAGTCGCGTTCGGGACTCCCCTCACGCGACTAAAGTTATCGTTTTTCTTCTGTTGGTCCAAAATCAAGACTCGTTTGACCAAACCAGCGTCTTTCTAACTGCTGGATAAAACCAGTGTTTTTCAACTTAGCTAATTCTTGATTCACTGCTTTTTTCAGTCCCTTGTCGCCTTTTCGGAAGGCCACAACATCGTCTGAAATAGCAAAATCTCCAGTCAGCAAAGCATAATCATCCGGATTGGCTTGTTGTTTAATGTAGTACGCTGCGTAGTCCTCGTCAACCAAAAGACCGGTAAGCCGATTTGCATTCAGGTCTGTAAAGGCCTTATCAAAAGTATCGTACCCAATCGCTTTTTTTCCAGCAATGTATTGTTTTAAGACGGCTGGTTGGCTGTTCAAAGCATTTTCTCCAGAAGATCCGGTTTGCACACCCAACACTTTACCGGCCATCTGATCAAAACGATGGACGCCCGATGACTTCTTCACTACCAAAGCCAGCTGAGCGCGGTGGTAAGTTGATGAAAAGGCCACTTGTTTAGCACGTTCTGGCGTTTTGGTATACCCGTTCCACAAGGCATCAATATTTCCGGTGTTCAATTCGGTTTCTTTCATGGACCAATCGATTGGCTGCCACTTGACCTTAATCCCCAAATCGGCAAAAACTTTTTCTGCCAAATCGACATCAAAGCCAACCAACTTGCCCGATCGATCGCGAAAGCCCATGGGTACAAAGGTGTCATCAAGGCCAATCGTGATTGTCTTTTGTTTCTTAATCTCCGACCATTGATCCTCACGGGCGACAACCCCGCCACTATTTGGCTTGGCAAGAACCAAAAAAGCCCAAATCAAAAAGGAAAAAAAGGCCAAAGCAACCAAGAGGTTGACGGTAATTTTTTTCTTTCTTGAAATCATCGTGCGACCTCTTTTTCAAAATCAAAGGTCTTGTCTGCTACCTTCTTGGAAAAAGGCAGGTCGTGTGTCACGACAATCTGTGAGACCCCCTCTTTTTTAAGCGTTAGCATGACATCTGCCACCTGATCGGTTGCCTTTTCATCCAGACCAGAAGTCGGTTCATCATAGGCGATGACCTGTGGATCCATGGCCAGGGCCCGAGCGATGCCCACCCGCTGCTTTTGGCCACCCGAAAGTTGGTATGGGTAAAGCTTCGCTTGATCAGACAAACCTAATTTAGCCAATAGATCAGCCGTTTTCGTTTCAGCATCAACTCGCACCATCTTCTTCACTGTCAAGGGAGCCAACATGATGTTTTCTTCGACTGTGAGATGTGGAAAGAGGTTGAAATCTTGGAAAATCAGACCAATTTGAGAAGTAAAGGCTGAATCGGAAACGGCATATTCCCGGCCATCCATCACAATTTCACCAGACTGGGCTTCTTCTAAGCCAGTCAACGTCTTGATCAGCGTGGTCTTTCCAATGCCAGATGGTCCCAAAATGGATAAGATTTCACCATCGTTTAAGGTTAACGATAAATCGTTAAAAATTACTTTTTCGCCATATTGTTTGGATAAATTTTTGATTTCAATCATGGTTTACCTCCACACATTCAAGCGCTTTTCACTGGCGCGCAAGAGCACCGTCACAACAGCCGTCATGATCAAATAAAGGGCACCAACAATCAGATAAGGAACCAAGGTCACGTCCCGGGCAGCCGCAATCGAACCAGCACGAAGAATATCGCCCAACCCAATAACGTAGATCAAAGACGTATCCTTAACTAAGTTAACGACCTCGTTTCCAAAGGATGGGACAACAATTTTAACAACCTGTGGTAATACCACTTTGAAAAAAGTCTGCGTTTTCGACAGTCCCAAAACCTGGGCGGCATCAAACTGCCCCTGGGGAACGGACTGTAGACCACCACGGAAAATCTCAGCTAAGTAGGCCGCATAATTAATGATAAATGCAAAGGCCGCAGCCTCGAATCGAGTAAACGGAACGCCCACCATAGCTAAGCCATAATAAATAAAGATCAACTGCAACAGCAATGGCGTACCACGCATAATCCAGATATAACCATTAACGAGCCATCGAATGGTAAAGTAGGGCGACTTCATGGCCAAAGAGGCCAAAATACCCAAAGGAACTGACCCAATAATGGTGATAAAAAAGACACCGAGTGTCATCTGTAAGCCGGACAAAATGCCCGGTAAGAAAGCTGTCATGTTTTCCATCATTTTCTCCAAAGTTACAACATATAAAAAGCCCTCCAAGCGACATGCTTAGAGGGCGAATAGACGCGGTCCCACCTCATCGTTATCCCACCATTGCTGGCGAAATCTCAAAACGTTTGAAAACGTTCGTGCGTAACGGGCACAACCGATGTTAGCTACTATAATTCACTAGCACACTCCTAGGGGTGGTTCACAAAAGGGCTTCTGCTTACTTCCAATGACCGTAAGCTTCCTGAAAGAAACGTCTTTGCTACTCGCCTAGTCAACGATTTATCTTCTGTTTATTATAACGGGGACGAAGGGACTTTGCAAGCTTATCCCAAACGTTGGAACAACCCCCAAGCCGGGTAGTAAAAAATAGCTGCGACAACTAAATTGAACAATGCCGTTGGCATGAACAGATAAACAATGAATGCCAGCAAACTCAAGTTGGCAGCCCCAATCAACTGTCCAGCCACATAAGTGACGAAAAGATAAATCATCAAGCCGATTAAGAGCAAGAGTAAGCCAGACATCATCCGTTCATCAAAGTAAGGACGTAACTTTTCCATCGCAAAGGTCCCAACCAAAAAGGCCAAGGTATAGGTTCCCAAGATTCCGGTATAAAACACATCGAACAAAATGCCGAAAAGAACCACATAGGTGTAATAAGGCAGCTTTTTTTCAACGCCAAATTGAATGGCGTAAAAAAGCCAAGTAAAGGTCATCATTGGCATGGCATGAATCGGTTCTTTCATCAAAAAACCGAGTGAAGCCGCCAGGTTTCCGTCCATCAAAAACAAAACAAGTAAGATGAGAGGGAAAATGAATTGGAAACGAATCAATTGCCAACCTGCCATTTAAGCATCCATCTCTTTCTTTGCGACCAGAACCGTAGCGATTTTAGAAAGGTCAGAAGACGGTTCGATATAAATCTTTTTCGACAACCCGTAAGAATCTGTCGTAACATCAGCAATCTTTCCAACCAAAAGGCCAGAAGGAACCAGACCGCCAAGCCCAGAGGTAACGACGGTATCGCCCTTGTTAATGTTGGCCGAATTAGCAATGGAACTCATGACTAACAATTTCTTGTCAGCATCGTAATCCGTAACGATACCGTTTGTGTCACCCGATCCCCCCTTCACCGTAATCGCAATTCGGTTGGTATCTTCTGAAGTATCAGAAATCAAGGTGACTTTCGAGTTGACGGTATTGACCTCGGTCACCATTCCAATGATGCCTGAATCGCCCATAACAGCCATTCCTTTTTTCACACCTGATTTGGCCCCTTTATCAATCACTAACTGTGAATTCCAAGTAGTTGGTGAGCGTGAAATCGTCACGGCAGAGATCGTGTCATAATCGGTCATTGTTTTCTTTAATTCAAGTTGCTTTTTTAGCGACCGGTTTTCGTCTTCTACCGTTTGCAGTTTAACCTTATTTTGAGCGTATCCATCCACCTTAGCTTTCAAGGCCTTATTCTCAGAAAAGGTGTTCAGCAAATTAGCCAACGAATTGGCTCTTGTTCCGACAGCGTTTGTCGGAATCGAGATAATTTTGGCAACACCACCAGTCAAATCGTTGACCACTCGTTGGAAGAATGGCGGATTATTGGTTTTCTTTGCCCACCAGTTCGAACCTGCGATTAGACCGGCCACCATCAGGAAGCCAACCATTAGTAACACAACGGTTCGCGATGAAAAGATTTTACGCATGCTTCATTCCCCTCTGCGCTGACAAATAAAAGCGTAGCGCAAGCGCTACGCTTTTTCTAAAACTTTCTTAATTACGGCGCAAAATTTCAAGTGACTTCAAAGACTCACCAACGCCCTTTACAACGGCGTCCATTGGTTCTTCAGCCACAATAACCGATACCTTGGTTACGGCTTCAATCATTTCAGGTAAGCCACGCAATTGAGCGCCACCACCAGTCAAAACCATCCCATGATCGATCACATCAGCAGCGATTTCAGGTTGGGTTGACTCCAGTGTTTCGCGGATCGCATTAACCACTTCGTTAACGGGGTCTTGGATAGCCTGCGCAATATCGATTGCCTGTACTTCAATTGTCTTTGGCAACCCAGTCAATAGATCACGACCACGAGCCGTTGATGCGGACATCTCCTTGGCATCTTGCAAAGAAACCGTTCCGACCTCGATCTTCAAGCGTTCAGCCGTCGTTTCACCAATGGCTAGGTTGTAGTTATTACGAACATAAGAACTGATCGATTCGTTTAACTTATCACCGGCAAAACGCGTCGAACGAGATGAAACAATTCCACCAAGCGAAATCGTTGCAACATCCGTCGTTCCGCCACCAAAATCAACCACCATCGATCCGGTTGGTTCCATAACTGGAAGGCCAGCACCGATCGCTGCGGCAAATGGTTCTTCCAAGACATAGGCATCACGAGCGCCTGCCACACGGGCAGCATCAATAACGGCTCGACGTTCTACAGCCGTAATTTTTGCTGGGACACCAAGCGTTACAAACGGCTTACCAACGCGACCACCAAGGGCCTTCTTCAAGTAATAAGAAATCATGGCAACCGTTGTATCGTAATCCGCGATTACGCCATCACGCATTGGGCGGATCGCCGCAATGGAAGCGGGTGTGCGTCCAAGCATGGCACGGGCTTCTTCACCGACTGCAATAATTTCGTTGGTTTCAGTATTTCGAGCCACAACAGAAGGTTCACGTAAGACGATTCCCTTGCCTTCTACGTATACATAAGTGTTGCTTGTTCCCAAGTCGATACCGACGTTATGTTGTCCAAAAGATAATGCCACAATCTTGCCTCTCAATTAGGGCCAAGCCGATAGCTGGCCATTTATAATTTTAGTTTACTTGCTAATATTGTAGCACAAATCAACTCATTGAACACCCTATTTTGAGCGAACGTAAGTGACTTTTCCGGCACGTTGGGCAATGCCCTTGACCGTGTTTTGATAAGGAAAAGCAGACCAAGCTTTCTGAAAAGCAGGGAAATTTTGGGGCTCGACAGTAATGGCTTCAATCTCGCCGTTTCGTAAATCTAACAAAGCTTGTGCGTAATCCATTTAGTTATCCTTTTCTTCTAAAAAATTCGTTACACGGTTGACAGCTTCAGCAAACGGCTTTTGTCCGTCAATCCATTCGAGCCCTTCAATTTGGTGACGCCAATAGGTCAATTGGCGCTTGGCATAGCGCCTCGAGTCCTGCTGAATCAAAAAAATCACCGTCTCTTTGGTCATTGTTCCTTCAAAATAAGGATAAAATTCCTTATAGCCAATTCCACGACCAGCTTGCAAGGCAAGTCCACCAGCATCGTAGAGTGCTCTTGCTTCGTTTTCTAGCCCCTTTTCCAGCATGACTAAGACCCGATCGTTAATTCGCTCATAGAGCTTCTCCCGTGGCCAGTCAAGTCCTAAGACCAAGGCGTTGTAGATCGGTCTTTTCGGCGCTTCTTCCGTCTTTTTGCCGTGACGGGCAATCTGCAAGGCCCGAAGGACCCGAGCTTTATTCTTCAGATCAACCCGTTTGAATAAGTTTTCATCAGCTATTTTCTTGAGCTCGTCAACCAAATCAGTCAACGACCGTTTGGCATCAATCCGCTGTTCTTCTTCGTTTGAAGGTGCAAAATCCAGTTTCTGCTGGCCTAAGAGTGCTTTAACGTAAAAACCAGTGCCACCAACCACAATGGGCAGCTTCCCCCGCTTTCGAATCGCAGCAATCGCCTGATCAGCTTCTTTGACAAAGTCCGCTACTGAGAACTGCTCTTTCATATCAACCAAATCAAGTAACCACTGCGGTCCACGGGCAAGTTCCTTAGCATCAGCTTTGGCCGTCCCGATATCAAGATCTTTATAGACCTGCATCGAATCGGCAGAAACAATTTCGCCATTAAATTGTTCGGCTAAGTCCATGGCCAGACTGCTTTTTCCAGAAGCCGTTGGTCCAGCAATGACAATGAGTTGATTAGAATCCATTGGTATCCTTTCTTGCTTCACATTTACAAATGAAGCAAAATCGACGATAATAGAAAACAAGTTAAAAAAAGGAGATTGACATGTCAAAGGGATTTAAATCTGGATTGATCGCTGGCGTTCTTGGATCCGCCGCAGCTGCCGCAGCCACTGCTTTTGGTTACAAGAAGGCCGTTGTTGCACCACAAGAAAAAGCAGACGAAGAATATGAAGACGTTTCCAAGCAAGCTGTTCGTCGTTCGAAAGCGGCCCACCAGTCACGCTTCTAATCATTTCGTTTCAAATAAAAAAGAATCGCTAACCCAGCGATTCTTTTTTATTTACGCTGATTGTTTTGACGCGCAACATATTGACGAAAACCACCGGCCATCAAAAAGACCTGCTTTTTATCAGCACCTTCTTTTTTTAATTGCTTCGCCACACCGTTCGCTGCTTGTAGCGTGTCCCCATACAAAAAGATTGGCATATCCTTACGCAAGCCCGATTTTCCCTGTGAGAAAGTCAGTGCAGGCATATTACGTGCCCCTTTCAAGTGATGACGCTTGAACGGTTGCTTTTCACGGACATCGATCAACTGACCATTTGATTCCTGTGCCTTTGAAACAAACTGATCGGCCTTCAATACCGTCCCACGCTGCTTGGCAAGAAACCGAGTCATTAAATTGGAAATCACGTAAAAAGCCAAAATGAAAATCAGAATTAGGGTAATAAAGCTAAACAATTGCATAAAGAAACTCCATAAATAAGATAAGACTATTATACAAGACTTTGATTTTCCATGCGAACCAAATTAGCGAGAAGCAAAAATCGCATTCAACGACTGAATTGCTCGGCCTTCAAAGAGAACTTCACCATGCTCAGACAAAAAAGAGTCTGATAACTTAGAAAAACGACCGTATTCAATCAGCGTTGCAAAAAAGGCATTCATTTCAGCAGCCGTCCACTCCAAATAACGGGCATCAACGGACAAGAAATACTGATCCTTATACCGATAGACAAAAGAGCGGCCCGAAAAGTTATCTAAGACTGAAGTCAAGGACAACAAGGTTTCGAAGTCTTCAACAGCGATTACTTCAATCCGACCAGTCGTAGAAACAGACGATTCAGATGATTGGCCCTTACTCAGATCTTCTTCTTGCAAAGCGACCTTCTTGTCAAGCGAAAGCTCGTCGATAGCCGAAAGCCCCTTTTCGTCTTGATCACCTTCTTGTTTTTGACCTTCAGTTAACGAGTTCAAAAAGTTTCCAAGAGATTCCTCATCATCCAAACGAGAAATAAACAATTCCAAACCATTTTGGTTGGGCAACACTTGGAATGAAACTTTGTCGTTGTCGACAAACTCATCCTCCGTGTCTAATTCCGAAAGAATGTTGTAGAAAAAAGATTCAATTTTATTGCGGTCCGATAATAGGTCACGAACCGAAGTCCCCCTATCCTTCAAATCGTCGTTTTCGACCATTACACGGATGGTGTTATCGTTTATGCGTTCCATTTCCATCAGATCACCTCTGTTTCACCAGAAGACTACTCGAAATTCATCTAGTATTTACTTACTATTATACAAAAGGTCGAAATAAAATGACAGCCCACCAAGAATCGAAAACTTGGTCTTTTTTCGAAACCAATTTATAAAAGAAAAGACCAGTCAATTGCTTGACTGGTCTTTCATATGTACAGGCATCGCGTCGTCCTATCCTCGCAGCCAGCGTTCCGGCAACTACTTTTGGCGCTAAAGAGCTTAACTTCTGTGTTCGAGATGGGTACAGGTGGTTCCTCTTTGCCATCAACACGACACCTTTTGAGCTTTTACACTCAAAACTAAATAATCCTTACTTCTCTTTTTCCTTAAATATCCCTTTACTCATTTGACTCTTTGGTTAAGTCCTCGACCGATTAGTACTAGTCCGCTCCATCCGTCACCGAACTTTCACTTCTAGCCTATCTACCTCATCATCTCTGAGGGGTCTTACTCTATTCATTAGATGGGAAATCTCATCTCGAGGCGAGTTTCACACTTAGATGCTTTCAGCGTTTATCTCATCCATACGTAGCTACCCAGCTATGCTCCTGGCGGAACAACTGGTACACCAGCGGTATGTCCATCCCGGTCCTCTCGTACTAAGG